>NZ_VCHQ01000016.1 GCF_005860775.1 Klebsiella indica | reverse complement strand
CTCCGGGGCCTTCAGATTCAGCGCCCCCATGATATTCAGCCGTGTACGACTGCCTGTTGTTTTTACCGCTTTTCTCTGGCCTTTACGTATCCAGCCATAACCTATTTTGGTGGCCTGAGTCGGATGGACAGCATCAATAAAAAGAACCGGTTCATCACCCGCGGTGGCTTTGAGTTCTTCATAATATTCAATGAATTGCTTTTGTTTCTCTTCACTGAATTTATGCGGGACGCCTGACGTTTTTTTGTAAGTGAAACCGTTCCGGTGCAGCCACTTATTCATTCCCGGAATACTGAAAACGATGTTCCATGTCCGTGCGACAAACGCGACGATATCACGGGTATGGTAAAATAAATTATCGGATAACTGGCTGATTAAAAAGGCCGTTTGTTCAGCGCTGAGTTTGCTGTCTGAGCCTTCATTTTCGGGCTTCAGCTTGCCTTTGTTCAGAAACTCGCTGATATGGTGGTCAACAGTAGTCTGATGCAGGCGCAAAGCCTGAGCTATCATGGATGAACTCCAGCCTTCGGAGGCCAGAAGGATAGCTTTAATACGATCCCGGACTCGCCCGTCACGACTGGAGTCATGAAGACGCTCAAGTTCCGCTTTTTGTTGGTCAGTGATGAAGATTTTCATGGGGACAGCATGATCTCCTGTTACTGAAAAATCAAGCATCTTCAATGATCACGGGTATATATTTGCTATTTCTTATCACAATCAAAATGAATTGCACAACTTTTCTATCTAAATGTTCGCGCAAAAAAATCGTCTGACCGTTTCTTCAGGACTCATATCATAAATTAAAAATATCTTTATTCCTGTGTAAATCATAAATTGCCGCTATTTTTCCCTAAAATGGGCGCTTTTAATAAATCCACTAAATATTTCTGTGCATAGTAATATGCCTCAACTAATTTAAGTCGCAGGGCAAACAGCACTCACACTGAAGGAACCGCTGAAAAAAATCCTTATTTATATGCGAGCTTTTTCAGCAACGTTCATATAAAGCGCATGTTGGCAGGGTGTACCGTAACCCGCGGGCAGAATTGTTATCGCGAGGTTTAGCGGGAATGTTCCCTATCAACCCAGTTCTGCACTGCTACCATCTGCATCGCTCAGTTTGGTTGATGGGCCGTTAGCGAAGGAGGTTACAGGCTTTCAGAACCGATGTTTTACCCTGCCCCTCTTTCCACACTTCCCTGGAGCTATGACAGCGACCAGACCGCCAGAGGGCAGCCCGAACAGCGACGTTTTTAACGCCGATTGAAAAAAATCGCTTCCGCACAAAAGTTGGGGTTGATATCTCAAATGAGAAATATTATCTTTCTCACTACCGAATAGTTGAGTAAACAACTCAGGTATTCGGTACGACATTGCTCACATTGCTTCCAGTATTTTTGCCCGCACTTGTGCGGGCTTTTTTTTGTGGCTTACAGCAACCGGCCATGCAATGACCGGTTTTGCAGACGACGTTAGAAACGGTAGCCTGCAGAGAACATAAACACCCACGGATCCAGACGGACACTGTCGTGCTGCTGAGCGCCAGCCAGTTTATAGTTCGCGGTGGTATCGATATCCATGTACCAGACCGACATGTTAATCAACCAGTCACGGTTAATCAGGTAATCCATCCCCACTTGTCCCGCCGCGCCCCAGGAATCTTTCAGGCTCAGGTCCGATATCCCCGCGTTTTTCCCGTTGTCGTTGACACTTTCATCAAAGAAAGTGGTGTAGTTAATCCCCACGCCAACATACGGACGCAGCTTGCTGCTGGAATCGCCAAAGTACCACTGGGCCATTAATGTCGGCGGCAAATGGTGAACGGTGGCAATGTTACCGGTTGCCGCCGTCCCGACCTTATGACGGAATGGCGTCGCCGCCAGGAGTTCAACACCGATATTATCCGTTGCCATATAGGTGAATGTCAGGCCCAGTTGCGTGTTATTGCTAACATTAAAGCCCCCCAGACTCCCCAACGTACCGCCAGCACCCTCTGTCGGCCTTACCGTCGCGGTCCCCGCGCGGACAAAAAACTCACCCGCCTCATGAGCCGAAACGCTACTGGCAGAGAGACTACCCAGAATAACAAACGCCGCTGCTAATTTTTTCATTATCCACTTCCTCATTATGGTTATTCAGCGCAAGTATATACCCATAATGAAGTATGTTTGATCCAACATAGATCACATTAAATCGCTAAATTTAACATTTATTGATCCAGATTAATTTTCACTATTATGAGTGGAATCAACGTTCAATAAGCCACATCAAATTTCCCTTTGCAGTCGTAATGGGATAAATCATCACTCCCGGCAGCAATTTACAAAGATATACTCAGCGCGCCAGAGCAGAGAGTGATACCCAACAGCGATTTGCGGTACAATCGCCCGCTAGTTAACATCGGCAATACTCAAGGAGAATGCATGTCTATCACGGCAAAGTCCGTCTACCGTGACACTGGAAATTTTTTCCGCAATCAGTTCGTCACTATCTTGCTGATTGCGTTGCTATGCGCGTTCATTACGGTAGTGCTTGGTCATGCCTTTTCACCCAGTGAAGAGCAATTATCAATTTTGAGCGAAGGCGACAGCCTGGCAGGCAGCGGCGGGCTGTTCGAGCTGGTCCAGAACATGACGCCGGAGCAGCAGCAGATCTTACTACGGGCTTCCGCTGCCTCTACGTTCTCCGGCCTGGTGGGTAACGCCATTCTCGCGGGCGGCGTTCTGTTGATGATTCAAATGATTTCCGCAGGTCAGCGCGTCAGCGCCCTTCGCGCAATTGGCGCCTCCGCGCCGATGTTGCCAAAGCTGCTGTTACTGATTCTGCTGACAACATTTGTGGTGCAGATGGGGATGATGCTGGTGCTGGTGCCAGGCATACTGCTGGCTATTGTGCTCTCTTTCGCCCCTGTCATGCTGGTGCAGGATAAAGTCGGTATTTTTAGCGCCATGCGTAGCAGTATGCGCCTGGCCTGGGCCAATATGCGCCTGCTGGCACCCGCGATAATCGGCTGGCTGCTGGCGAAAACCCTGCTGTTGCTGTTTGCCTCCAGCTTCGCGGTATTGACGCCAAATGTTGGCGCGGTGGTGATAAATACCATCAGCAATCTGATCTCCGCATTGTTGCTGATCTATTTATTCCGCTTGTATATGCTTATTCGTAACTAACTTAATCTGGCGCGAGGTATCTCCCCGCGCCATTCTGAACGACGGAATTGATGTATGAAGCAGTTTCTGGATTTTTTACCGCTGGTAGTCTTCTTCGCATTCTACAAGCTGTACGATATTTACGCCGCGACGAGCGCGCTGATTATCGCCACCGCCATCGTGCTGATTTATAGCTGGGTACGCTATCGCAAAGTCGAGAAGATGGCGCTGATTACCTTTGTGCTGGTTGCGATATTTGGCGGGCTAACCATTTTTTTCCACAACGATGAGTTTATCAAATGGAAAGTAACGGTTATCTACGTCCTGTTCGCCAGCGCGCTGCTGTTCAGTGAATGGGTAATGAAAAAACCGCTGATCCAGCGCATGCTGGGTAAAGAACTGACCCTACCGCAGCAGGTGTGGTCGCGTCTGAATCTGGCATGGGCGCTGTTTTTTATTCTCTGCGGGCTGGCGAATATCTATATCGCTTTCTGGCTGCCGCAAAATATCTGGGTCAACTTCAAGGTCTTCGGCCTGACGGCTCTGACGCTGATATTCACGCTGCTGAGCGGCGTTTACATCTATCGCCATATGCCTCAGGACGACAACCACTAAAGCGCGATTCCCCGGCACGTATCCCGCGTGCCGTTTCCCGCAGGTACAAAGCCCCGCCGCATAAACGCTGTTTTGCCAGGCAGTCCGACTGTGGACGGTTTTTCTCTGCAACGCCCTGCGGTCAGTCGTGTCGGCATGTCTATTCCTGCACGCCGGGATCCTCCACGCTGAATGAGTACCGCGTCCGGAAACGGGTATCTGTTCTTGCCCCGCCCTGACAGGCATATTCCCCTATTCTCTCCACGCCATTTTCGTAGTAGCATCGCGCCTGATCATCTTTGACGGGTACAGAGTATAGAATGGCGACAACAGATCTCGCGCCGAAGGGCGAAATGGTTTTACGCACCCTGGCCATGCCAGCTGATACTAACGCCAACGGCGATATTTTTGGCGGCTGGCTGATGTCGCAAATGGATATTGGCGGGGCGATTATGGCGAAAGAAATTGCCCATGGCCGCGTAGTCACGGTACGCGTCGACGGCATGACCTTTTTGCGCCCGGTGGCCGTGGGCGACGTGGTGTGCTGCTACGCTAATTGTATAAAACGAGGCAACACCTCGGTAACAATCAATATTGAAGTATGGGTAAAAAAAGTGTCGTCCGAGCCGATCGGCCAGCGTTATAAAGCAACCGAAGCGCTGTTTATCTATGTTGCGGTCGACAGTCAGGGCAAACCGCGTGCGCTACCTGCCCAGTAAATCAGCCAGCCCGGCGTGACCGGGCCCGTTGATTACAGAAAACCGAGCAAAGAGAAGAAAAAGTATCCCAGTACAATACCGATCACCGGCAATACGTACAGCGGGAAATACTGCACCAGAATCGTATGGCGTGGCACCACAATGCGTTCAGCAATCTGCTCACGCGTCAGCCCTTCCGGCCCTTTGGCCTGTTCCAGAATCAACTGATCCTCGACCCCTTCGCGCAGAAACTTCGCCTGACGCCCCATCCGCGCGCCGGAAGCCTGTAACGCCATGCCGACGAACAGCAAAATATAGATCACCCAGAAACCGATATTGATACCGTGTTTAAAATCCGGCAACGGCGAGTTATACCAGAACAAATTGAGGAATGGCGTGTTAAAGCGAACCATCTCAATCATTACATGCGCAAAGTCCATCATTACCGCGTCAATCCCTGGTTTTTTCTCGCTATGCTCATACATAAACTTCAGCACGGAAATCAGCGTCGAGATCGCCGCCGGGATAAACACTACCCATCCCAAAATGCGTTTAAGTACTGCAATGCGTCCAGCTTGTTGATACGTCATGGGTTCCCCTTGTTAAGACGCCTTATCCATTTTCAGTCTACCCTCATCGGCGAATTTCGCCCAATCATGCGCGGTATGATATACCATGAGGAGCGATTCGTTACCTGATTACGCTACCGGAGAGGGACTTATGTCAGCAAGGCACCAGATTCACGCCGCGATTTTTGATATGGATGGATTATTGATTGATTCTGAGCCGCTATGGGATAAGGCGGAACTGGAGGTGATAGCCAGCCTTGGCGTAGATACTCGCCGCCGCGGCGAAATGCCTGATACGCTGGGGCTGCGAATCGATTTAGTTGTCGACCTGTGGTTTGCACAGCAGCCGTGGCAAGGTCCGGATCGCGCGGAGGTCACTGCGCGAATTATCAACCGCGCCATCCAGTTGGTTGAAGATGCGCGCCCGCTCCTGCCCGGCGTGCGAGAAGCCGTCGCGCTGTGTAAAGCCCAGGGGCTCAAAATCGGTCTGGCTTCGGCTTCACCGCTGCGGATGCTGGAAAAAGTCCTCACCATGTTTGAACTAAGAGACCAGTTTGACGTCCTCGCCTCGGCCGAAATGCTGCCCTTCAGCAAACCGCACCCGCAAGTTTATCTCGACTGCGCGGCGAAACTCGGGGTCAGTCCGCTGAACTGTGTGGCGCTGGAAGACTCGGTAAATGGCATGATTGCCAGCAAGGCGGCGCGTATGCGCTCAATCGTCGTTCCTGAGGCAGAAAACAGCCGCGATCCACGCTTTGTGTTGTCTGACGTGAAGCTCGCGACGCTGGAATCCCTCACGGTGCGCGACCTGCTGGGCTGAAGTTGCGGTACAGGATATATCAACGGCCCGCTATACCTTTTTAATTAAAACAATGTTTCATTTTAATTGTTTTTTTCTCTTTTGCCCTCTATGCTGATTTCACAGGCGCTATTTGACGCATGAAATCAGCATACAGAGGTGCATATGGTACTGAACGCCTTCGACCTTACGAATAAGGTCGCTATCGTTACGGGTTGTGATACCGGGTTAGGCCAGGGGATGACGCTGGGTCTGGCGCAGGCCGGATGCGATATCGTCGGCGTTAATCGGCGCATTCCGCATGAAACGGCGGAAAAGGTTCTGGCGCTAGGCCGGCGGTTTACTCCCATTCAGGCCGATCTGAGCCGTCAGGATGACATCGACGCCATCGTAAACCAGGCCGTTGCGGCGATGGGACGGGTGGATATTCTGGTCAACAACGCTGGCACGATTCGCCGCGCCGATGCGATCTCCTTTAGCGAAAAGGACTGGGACGATGTCCTCAATCTGAACCTGAAATCGGTATTTTTTCTTTCACAGGCCGTCGCGAAACAGTTTATTCGCCAGGGTGATGGTGGAAAAATTGTCAATATTGCTTCGATGCTCTCTTTCCAGGGCGGTATTCGCGTGCCTTCATATACCGCATCAAAAAGTGGCGTGCTGGGGATTACCCGCCTGCTGGCCAATGAATGGGCAAAATATCACATCAATGTTAACGCCATTGCGCCAGGATATATGGCCACCAACAATACGCAGCAGTTACGGGACGATGCTGAACGCAGCAAAGAGATTCTTGACCGCATCCCGGCCGGACGCTGGGGAATTCCGGACGATCTGCAAGGACCGGTGGTCTTTCTTGCGTCCTCCGCCGCCGATTACATCAACGGATTTACCCTCGCGGTAGACGGTGGATGGCTGGCACGTTGACGGTTTTGTGACAAAGAGTTACACCGTCACCTCTTCCCCGCACTGTATAAAAACCCTATACTGTATAAATTGACAGTTTAGGGTTTTTATCATGACAGCGGAAGGCCACCTCCTTTTTTCTATCGCCTGTGCGGTATTTGCGAAAAATGCGGAATTAACCCCCGTGCTGGCCCAGGGTGACTGGTGGCATATTATCCCTTCCGCCGTGCTGACCTGCCTGCTGCCCGATATCGACCACCCCAAATCTTTTCTTGGGCAGCGATTAAGCTGGATATCAAAGCCCGTGGCGCGCGCCTTCGGCCATCGTGGTTTCACCCACAGTCTGCTGGCGGTATTTGCCGCGGTCGCGCTTTTCTCACTGAAAGTGCCAGAGAGCTGGATCATTCCGGCAGACGCGCTGCAGGGGCTGGTACTGGGTTATCTCAGCCATATCCTCGCCGATATGCTGACCCCGGCGGGTGTTCCACTGCTCTGGCCCTGTCGCTGGCGTTTTCGTTTGCCGGTGCTTGCGCCGCGCAAGGGGAATCAACTGGAACGCGTGCTCTGCATCGCGCTATTCGTTTACGCCGTATGGCTGCCGCAAAACGTCGCCGAAAACAGCGCAGTACGCTGGTCGTCGGAGATGATTAACGCCCTGCAAATGACGTTTCATCGTCTGATTGGTCCCCCGTTCAGGCAATAAACCAGCAAAAAAACAAAACGGTTATAATCAATTCCATTTGGATATAAGTAAGGAAAGACGCCTTCTGCTACCCTTGCCGTCACAGGAATACGACATTGACCTACGGTCACAAAGGATATCAGGAGAACAGGAATGAATTTTCCATTAATAGCGAATGTTGTTGTGTTCGCGGTTTTACTGCTGGCGCTGGCGCAAACCCGGCATAAGCAGTGGAGTCTTGCTAAAAAAGTGCTGCTTGGTCTGGTTATCGGCGTTATTTTCGGTCTGGCGCTGCAGATTATCTATGGTTCCGGGCATCCGGTGCTGCAGGACTCTCTCCAGTGGTTCAATATCGTCGGCAACGGTTATGTGAAACTGCTGCAAATGATTGTTATGCCACTGGTGTTCGCCTCAATTCTGAGCGCGGTCGCCCGCCTGCATAATGCTTCACAGCTCGGTAAAATCAGCTTCCTGAGCATTGGTACGCTGCTATTCACAACCCTGATTGCCGCGCTGGTCGGAGTGCTGGTGACCAATATGTTTGGTCTGACCGCCGAAGGGCTGGTTCAGGGCGGCGCGGAAACTGCCCGTCTCAATGCCATTCAGAATAACTATGCCGGTAAAGTCGCGGACCTGAGCGTCCCGCAACTGATCCTCTCTTTTATCCCCAAAAACCCGTTTGCTGACCTCACCGGCGCAAACCCGACATCGATTATCAGCGTGGTTATTTTCGCGGCGTTTCTCGGCGTGGCCGCGCTGAAACTGTTGAAAGATGATGTGGCAAAAGGCCAGCGCGTACTCACTGCGATCGACACGCTGCAAAGCTGGGTTATGAAACTGGTGCGCCTGGTTATGCAGTTAACACCCTACGGCGTGCTGGCGCTGATGACCAAAGTGGTGGCGGGATCCAACCTGCAGGACATCATCAAACTCGGCAGCTTTGTTATCGCCTCCTACATTGGCCTGGGCATCATGTTCGTGGTACACGGGCTGCTGCTGGCGGTCAACGGCGTGAGCCCGCTGAAATACTTCCGAAAAGTCTGGCCGGTGCTCACCTTCGCCTTTACCAGCCGCTCCAGCGCGGCATCTATTCCGCTGAACGTTGAAACGCAAACCCGCCGTCTGGGCGTGCCGGAATCTATTGCCAGCTTCTCAGCATCGTTCGGCGCCACTATCGGTCAGAACGGCTGTGCGGGTCTCTACCCGGCGATGCTGGCCGTAATGGTCGCGCCGACTGTGGGTATTAATCCGCTCGATCCGCTGTGGATTGCTACCCTGGTGGGCATCGTTACCGTGAGTTCCGCTGGCGTCGCGGGCGTGGGCGGCGGCGCAACCTTTGCTGCGCTGATTGTCCTGCCGGCGATGGGTCTGCCAGTGACGCTGGTGGCGCTGTTAATCTCGGTTGAGCCGCTGATCGATATGGGCCGTACCGCGCTAAACGTGAGCGGTTCAATGACGGCGGGCACGCTGACCAGCCAGTGGCTACGTCAAACAGACAGAACAATTCTCGATAGCGAAGAAGATGCTGAACTGGTACACCGCTAATGGCAGGCCTGATGAGGATTGAGAGCGCAAACAGCGCTGATATCCTCAGTTCAGCGCCGTTCGGGGCTTAAGCAGGGATGATTACGGGTCAGAGGATATCAGTGAATCGGTGGTGCTGGCGAAGATGGCGCGTTTTTGTTTTCGCCTGATTTTGCTCCGTGGATTATTCCGTTCACTGCCCATACGAGGATATTGGCCATCTCCACGGCCTGCGAACCGTGTGGGGGCGTTTCACCCGCCCCCAACGAAAGAGCGAGAAACACTGTGAACCGCTTAACCGAACGGTATTACGGGGGACTCTCAATCGTTTTTTATTCTTACGGCGCCGCCTCCTCAGGCGCCTATTTCACCTTCCTGCCGCATTTGCGTCGCCCAGCGTTGCGCCGCTTCCGGCACATTAAAGGTGGGTGAACGACGAAAATGTTCGCCCATTAGCACAAAAGCGACATACTTACCCCGCAATAACCAGACATCGCGATATCCCTCAATCTTGATGGCGTGTTCCGGCGGTGCAGGCTCTACTCGGGGCACGTAGCTGATAATCTGGCGGTTTTGTTGGCGAAGAGGTTTCATCACAAATAGGTTCACTAAACAAAGCGGGGACAGAAACCACTATCATAGCCGAAAAAGCCTCCGTTCGTCGCCCCTTTGCATACTCGCCGTACAGATGTAAACCCTATAAAAAGCCGATCACTGCCACCCGGATATCAGAAAAAGGACAAAATTTCCGCAGTCTCTGTATAAAAGGCCCGGCAGCACCGCCGCCGGGCCGGCTGTCACCGACAACCACTACAGGTCGCAATACGTCCCGAGCCGATATCCACGCCCGGCTATGGCATACTTTAACGATTCGGATGTCAGCACATCCAGTTCGCTCAGACGCGGATAACAATAGGCGCTGCGCATAATCGTGTTATCAATAAATGCCGGATGACACATTACTTCCAGCGATTTTTCATCACGCTGAATAGAGGCATCCAGCGTTTGCAAAAATAGGGCTTCGGAAACCGCCTCGCCGTAAAAGTCGCGGGAAAAACCATCGCTGCTGCGCACCCTATCATGCGCCAGCGCTGAAGGCGCCACTTGCTGTCGGTCAATACGCAACGCAATCCCCTTGCGGGCGGCAAACGCCGCCACAATGGGGTAAATCTGCGCCATCATATGCACATGATGATGGCTGTCGATATGCGTCGGCTCGCAGCCAAACAGCTCGACAAACCGAGCAAACTGACACTCCAGCTCATACGCGATTTCATCCAGCGGCAGATTACCCGCTTCCGCCATCTCCCATATCCACTTGCCGAGACGCCCTTCACGCGTTAAACCCGGCATGGCCGACAGCGGTTCCCCCAGCGTCAGCACAAAATGCATCCCGACCGCCAGCTCCGGTGCACCGCGGCGAAGCTGCACGGCATGGCCGATCGCTTCACCGTTGACCAGTGCCGTTGTAGACGTAACCAAACCATTTTTGCAAGCTTCGATAATACCGTAATTTTGCCCCTTGCTGAGACCAAAGTCGTCGGCATTCACGATCAACACGCGCGCCATATACAGCTCCCGTTACTGTTTCAGTGTTTCGATAGTCGTCGCAAAGTTTGGCAGCCATTTCTCATGTGCGAGGATCATCTCCCGCGCCAGTTTTTCGGCATCGCGATCGGAGTGGATCAGCGGATTCAGGTTAAGCGCCAGCAAAACATCATCCAGCTTACCGCTGATTGCAGCGTCGCTGGCCGCCACCTCAAAACTCTTGATGGTATAAATCAACCCCAGCACTTTCTCATCGAAATGGGTGATGCGCGGCGTCGGTTTTGCGCCATCGCGGCCAAGCGTGCAGCTCATCTCTACCGCCCACTCTGCCGGAACGTTGTCGATGTGACCGTGGTGCGGCACATTCACGTAATGCTCAGTCTGTTTATCATTGTAGATAGCGTTGATGACTTCACAGGCTGCGTCGGAGTAATAGGCCCCGCCGCGTTGCTCAAGCTCTTTCGGCTTCACCTTCAGCGCCGGATTTTTGTACAGCTCGAACAGCTGCTTCTCAACTTTCTGCACCACCTGAGCGCGGGCGCCGCCTTTGTAGTATTCCCCCATTTCAATTGCCAGCATCTCTTTTGGCTTGAAGTAGTAAAGCAGGTAGGAGCATGGAATCAGGCGCAACGCGCGTATCAACCCTTCGCTAAACGGCAGGTCAAAGATATTTTTCACCGAATTAGCGGTCAGACGACCGGACGCCACGCCGTCCAGCAGTTCGTCAAAGCGCGAGACGCCGTTAACCAGCACATCGCGGACAAAGACCAGGTGATTCAGGCCAAACAGATCGATGTTAAGCACATCACTCGGGTTCAGTTTCAGCACATCGGTGATAAACATCTTCATACCAACAGGGATATTACACACGCCGATAAAGCGCTTAAAATCGGTGTGGCGACAGACGGCTTCAGTCACCATCCCTGCCGGGTTAGTGAAGTTGATAATCCAGGCCTTCGGGCAAATTTCCTGAACATCTTTCACAATATCAAATATCACAGGAATGGTGCGCAAACCTTTAAACAGCCCCCCCGCACCATTGGTTTCCTGACCTAAATAACCGTGACTCAGCGGAATTCGTTCGTCCTTCTCACGCGCCTTCAACTGACCGACGCGCAATTGGGTGGTAACGAAATCAGCCCCTTCCAGCGCCTTGCGACGGTCGAGAGTTTTGTAGACCTGCATCGGCACACCGGCTTTTTCAACCATCCGCTGACACATCGCATGGATAATATCGAGCTTTTCCTGCCCTTCCGCGACATCCACCAGCCACAGCTCGCTCACCGGCAGTTCATGATAACGCTTCAGGAACCCTTCCAGTAATTCCGGGGTATAGCTGCTGCCGCCGCCAATCGTCACGACCTTTAATTTCTGGCTCATATTTTTCTCCCTTGTGGACTACGCATATATAGCCGCCATATTTCAAAATGCAGATGTGTCGGCCGCGAATGACGCTCCCTGACGGGCAGCCGCCAGCAACGTTCAGGACGGTTAACCGTTTTGTCCTGCACCCCGAATGATTTTGACTATACGTTACCCACTCCCCGCGTAAATGCGGATAGTTAAGCTGGATATTTTGCTTACGCGAATATTTCGCGCCTGGTTAATTAATACTTGTAAGATGCTTCCGATAGCTACTGGGGGTAAATGAAGTCAGTTTCTTAAACGTTTTAATAAACAGACTGGGACTGCTGTACCCCGACTCATAGGCAATATCGGTCACTGAGTAATTCGTTATCTCTAACTGTTTCTTGGCAAAGTTGATACGGATATCGTTAATTATCTGCATTGGCGTTTTCGCATAATAACGCTGAGTTGCCCGGGTTAAATATTCCTGCGTTTTCCCGGAGGACTTCACCATATTTTCCAGCGCACATTCAGCAAACATAACTTTATCGTGCATACCTTCAACGGTATTTTTCAACCATTGTGGAATAAAATCCTCCTCTGGCTCCTCGCGATAATGCCGTAAACGATTGAGAGTATAAAACGATACCAGTTCAATAAATTCATCAAACTCGGTTTCGCGAAAATTCAGTGATGCAATAACCGACTCAATATAACTAAGAAACGAACTTTTAACGGTATAGACCTGGGAGGCAACCAGACCAAACGGCAGTAAAGGCAGGTAGTGTTTCTCAAAGAAACGTTTACTGATGCCTACGTTGAGAATGCGCGTCGCACCAAATTCATAAAAACTCTGGTGATGCGACCCCATTGGAATAAAGACAAAATCCCCGCGCTCCAGCAGCACCCGCTTACCATTAATGACCTGATAATAGCGCCCGGTCAACACAATGGTATATTCATAATAATCATGCTGGTGAAGCCCGCTGACGCTCTCCGTCTTGTTATAGATGACCACGTGAAAATTTTTGCCGTTAAAGAGTTGTTGCTCCCGGGCGGTACTGATTTCTGTGGTCATCATTTTTGGCTGCCTCATCGTGTCGATGACCTATTGTACCTTCTCATGCAGCTCAATCAATTCAGCGACCAGCTCGCGAGCCAGCATGGAAGTCATCAGATGATCTTGCGCATGAACCAGCACCAGACTCACTTTCATTTTGCCTTCACCTTCATCACTCTCGATTAATTGTGTCTGCACAAGGTGCGCTTCGCTCAACGCCATTCGCGACTGCTCCATCATCGCTTTGGCCGACGCGAACTTCCCCTGCTTTGCTTCCTTCAGCGCGGCATAAGCCAGGCTACGCGCCTGCCCGGAGTTAATGATCAATCCCATCACCACCTCTTCGAGGTCGTTGGCCGGGCGCTCTTCCTCTGCAATGTTATCCAGATCAAACATAATGACTCCCTCATTTCTCAGACGGTACGGGGATTTCCCGTACCGTGTAATGTCAGAATTTCAGTGCGTTAGCGATATCTTCTTCGCTCTCTTCCTGCTCAATCACGCCCTGCGCTTTGTTGGAAATCACCACAAACGGCAGGTAGACCAGGGTTGATATGGCAAGGTTAAACAGGGCCAGCAGCAGAGCGGCGACGCTGCCGTTCGTGTTAAAGAACGCGCCCAAACCGGTTGGCATGGTCCACGGCGCGATGTTGGTAATCGGCGGGATAACGCCCAGGGTATAAGCCGTCATGGTGATAGCCGCCAGCAGGGGCTGAATCAGAATGAATGGAATGAACATCACCGGGTTCATAATAATCGGCAGACCAAACAGAATAGGTTCGTTAATCTGGAAGATACCCGACGGCAGCGCCAGCTTCGCAACCTGACGATGATCCTCACGCCGTGAAGCGATAAAGATGGCGATAATCAGGCCCAGCGTCGCGCCGGTACCGCCGAGGAAAATATAGGAGTCCAGCATCGGTTTGGCCCACATATGGAAGGTTTTACCCGCAGCCAGCGCCGCGTCAACCGAACCATACTGCTGGTAGATTGCGATGTTTTCCAGCGCCCATGGCGTCATAATTCCGCTGTCCAGTGCCGACAGCGCCAGCGAACCATGTACGCCAAAGAACCACAGCAGGGAGGTGAAAATCACGTACGCCCAGCCGACAACTGCGCCCATTGCGGCCAGCGGCGTGGAGATGGTATCCATAATTATCTGATGGAAGTTAGTGCCCCAGTGCGTCAGCGCCCAGGAGATAATTCCCATAATAGACAGAATAATAAACGCCGGAATGACTGCGGAAAATGATCGGGAAACCGAAGCCGGTACGCTGGACGGCAGGGTGATCACCCAATTACGATGAACAATAAAAGTGAACATCTCCGCCACCACCAGGCCGATAACAATACCTGAAATGATATTGGCGCCGCCTAACCAGTTCGCGCCGACAGCGTAAGCCTCGCCAACGCTATAAGGGGTCACGGTCATAAATGCCGCGATAGCCAATAATCCTGCCGCCATCGGGTCGACTTTGCGCTCTTCCGCCAACGCAGAACCAATAAAGAAAGGCGCCATCAGCGACATAATGCCGAGCGTGCCGTTATAAACGTTACCACCGATTGCTTTAAAACCGTTTAGCGTTTCAATGGTGGAAGCATCCAGACGAATGCCCATTGAATAAAAGAAAGAACCTTCACCAAAACTCAGAAATACGTTATTAATTAAAACAAACATGGCCCCGGCCAGCGTCAATGGCATTAACTTAATAAAACCATTTTTAATTGCATTGACGTGTGGCTGCCTTCCTATTTTAACAGCAAACGGAAGGAGTACCTTTTCAAGCGAATCAATCACTTTACTCATAATAAATACCCTTTAAGGCCGCAATATATTTATTGCGGCGATGGCCGATAAAATTACTCTTTGACGGGAAAATAAACTCTCTTCATTCCGGATAACAGTATATTTGTCCTCCCTTGTGTGGTTATCAGCATTACCCGGAAAAATCGAGTTTTAAAATAAAATTATTGCGCAGCCGCTTTTTTAATGGCCGCAACGGCTTCTTTCAAAACGCCTAAACCATCGACTTTACCGTATAAAATAGAATCAATAACAGCCACAGGTTTATTTGGCAGTAAACGCTGGATATCCGGCAGCATATAGGCGATCTGCGGGCCTAACAGAACAACATCGGCCTCGGGTCCCTTTTCACCGGCTAAGGTTTCCGGAAATGCTTCGATAATAACCGGCACCGCATATTTCTCGGCCTGCGCTCGCATTTTAGATACCAGTAGTGACGTAGACATACCGGCTGAACAGAACAGGTAGATATGTTTCTTTTCCATCAACGCTTCCTCAATTGCTGTGACCTGCTCTCTTCAGCATTTTTATGCCGGAGAGGCGGTAAGAAATATTGCTGCGAATTAATATTGTTGATGCAGTGAGTATATAGTATCGTTCTTCGCGCGGATAATTCCTCCTTGAACAGAATTGTCTCTCATTGACCTTACGTTATGACTACCTTCACATTTCCCTCAAATAATTCGCGCAATTAAATAAGCAACATCATGCATGAAAAAAGCCTGGACAAAGGCCAGGCTTAGGGGAAATCAGCAGTATGGCGAGATCTTACTTGCTGGTGGCTGGGTCAGTATCATACTCAGCACAGGTCTGGTAGCCGGAATTCATTACATGGCCGGTATCATCCAGGGCAACAAAGTAGGTTTCAATTTTACCATCACGTTGACCCAGAATGT
This sequence comes from Klebsiella indica, assembly GCF_005860775.1. Lineage (GTDB taxonomy): Bacteria > Pseudomonadota > Gammaproteobacteria > Enterobacterales > Enterobacteriaceae > Klebsiella > Klebsiella indica. The sequence goes on along the minus strand of NZ_VCHQ01000016.1, from coordinate 175,878 downwards.
AGGTCTGGCAGGTCCCACGCGCATGAATCATGGTGACTTCTGATGAAGGTTTACCGGCGATCTGCATCACCTGCGCGCGGGTCATCCCCTTTTTAACATCTTTAACGACCGGCTGCGTGAACTGATCTTTGGTGCGGTCATAGGCCGTACACCCTGCCAGCATGGTTAATACTGCTGCTGCGCCGAGAAATCCTGCGAAATGCTTGTTCATATTCCATCCTCTTTTTTTGGCGTGTTAATAAGCCTGGAATAAATGTCGTTATTTTTCAAGCCGAAGGTAGAAATGAGCAAAAATTAAGAGCTTTCCAATAAAATAATCTATGCCATTGAGATCGCCTGCTTTTACACCACTCAAAACGGTGATCCTTGTTGTTTTACCGTCAAAGAGGTAGCTTAAACCTTTGCTGATTGCCAAACTGATTCACTTCCGGGAGGGCGCGATGACGCTACAACAAGAGATTATTCAGGCGCTGGGCGTAAAACCCCAGATCGATGTCGAAAGCGAGATACGCCGCAGCGTAGACTTTCTCAAATCTTATCTACAGCGGTATCCTTTTATTAAATCACTGGTGCTCGGCCTCAGCGGCGGCCAGGACTCAACGCTAACCGGTAAATTGTGTCAACAGGCCATCAGCGAACTGCGCGCGGAAAGCGGCGACAGCAGCCTGCAGTTTATCGCCGTTCGTCTGCCATACGGCGTACAGGCGGATGAGCAGGACTGCCAGGATGCCATCGCGTTTATTCAGCCGGATCGCGTTTTAACGGTCAATATTAAAGGGGCCGTGCTCGCCAGCGAACAGGCGCTGCGCGAGGCGGGAATCGAGCTTAGCGACTTTGTTCGCGGCAACGAGAAAGCCCGCGAACGCATGAAGGCGCAATACAGCATTGCCGGCATGACCCAGGGCGTCGTCGTGGGAACTGACCACGCAGCGGAAGCGGTGACCGGATTCTTCACCAAATACGGCGATGGCGGTACGGATATTAACCCCATCTTCCGCCTCAACAAACGTCAGGGCAAACAGCTGCTGGCTCATTTCGGTTGCCCGGAGCATCTGTATAAAAAATTGCCGACCGCCGATCTTGAAGATGACCGCCCCTCCCTGCCGGACGAAGTCGCGCTGGGGGTAACCTATGAAAATATTGACGACTATCTGGAAGGCAAAACGCTGGATGAAAAAATCGCTAAGACCATCGAAAGCTGGTATCTGAAAACCGAACATAAACGTCGGCCGCCGATTACCGTTTTCGACGATTTCTGGAAAAAATAATTCCCGCTCTTTTCACCCCGATTTTGATCGGGGTGAGTTTTGAACTTCCCGCCTCTTTACTCGCCTGCTATACTGTACAGATAAACAGCATCAGGAGTAAGAGTGGCAAGAAGGCAATCCGCGCCGCGTCTTGAGTTTGAAGCGGCGGCAATTTATACATACCCTGAACACCTGCGTCCGTGGCTCGACGCATTGCCAAAGCAGCCCGGCGTTTATCTGTTCCACGGCGAAAGCAATAGCCTGCCTCTCTATATCGGCAAAAGCGTCAATATCCGTAGCCGGGTACTGTCGCACCTGCGAACCCCCGACGAAGCGGCGATGCTGCGCCAGGCCCGGCGAATTACCTGGCAACGTACAGCGGGTGAACTCGGCGCGCTATTATTAGAAGCGCAGTTGATTAAAACGCAGCAGCCGCTTTTCAATAAACGTTTACGGCAAAACAGACAATTGTGCGCATTACGCCTTACTGACGCACGCCCGCAGGTCGTTTATGCCCGCGAGCTTGATTTCTCGCATGAAAGTAATCTCTATGGTCTCTTTGCCAACCGACGCGCGGCGCTGCAGGCATTGCAAAAAATCGCTGACGAGCATCGCCTTTGCTATGGGTTAATGGGGCTGGAGCCGCTAAGCCGCGGTCGCGCCTGTTTTCGCTCGGCGCTGGGCCGCTGTGCCGGCGCCTGTTGCGGTAAAGAGCGTCCCGAGGATCATCATCAGCGGCTGCTGGCAAATATGGAAAAGATGCGGCTGGTATGCTGGCCGTGGGCCGGAGCGATCGCGCTGGAAGAGAAGAGTGACGATATGACCCAATACCACGTCATTCATAACTGGCTGTGGCTGGGCGCCGTAGATTCTCTTTCGCACGCGCCGGCGCTGACGCGCCTGTCGGCAAAATTTGATCATGACGGTTATAAAATACTGTGTAAGCCGCTGTTAAGCGGCCAGTATCCGCTCCATTCGCTGTGAGAAATAGCGGATTGTTAGTCGTCTCCTTTCGCGTCGTGAAGGCTAAACGTCCCGGCGTGGCTGTTAAACTCTGCCGGGCAAGCGAAGCGCCCTCAGTTCAGGCCCCGTTCTCAGATAAAGAAAAACCGCCGATCCTGCCCAACGCCTGTTGGCATAATTGGGCAAGACCGGCGGTCTTAAATCAGCGCGCTGAATTATTCAGCGGGTGCAGGCATCTTACCTTCCGGCGCTTTACGTTCTGTCAGATGCTTCTCAAAATTGGCATTGAACTGTTTTTTCTGTTCCGGCGTCAGAATGTTGTAAATCTTGTTCTGGGTTTCCAGACGGGCCAGCGCCATCTCTTTGTGCTGGGCTTCCATCTTCTCAATCTGCGCTTCCGCCTTTGCCTTGTCGAAGGTATCGCTGGCGATGAGATCGTGCATTGCGCGGCGTTCATCCAGCAAAGGACGCTTCATCTGCTCACGCTGGCTCTTCATAATATCGCGGATTTGCGCTTTCTGCGCATCGGTCAGGTTCAGACCTTTAAACATCATTTCGTGTGGGGCGCCAGGTCCGCGTTTATGATGCAGCATCGGCTTGCCGTCGGCTGGTGCGGCGGAGGCATCTGCCGCATGCGCCAGGTTAGCCGCGCCCAGCGCCAGAGTAGAGGCAACAAACAGTGCAGTAATCTTCTTCATCGTTAAATCCTTACTTTGCGTTATTCTTACGGCGCGTTGCCGTGTTGACGAGATAAACTTTACGGTATTTATCGTCAATTAGTCAGAACAAGCGTAAAACAATGAAAGTGTAAAAAACATTTTCTCATCAATTGTGGAGGAAATATGGAAAACAAGGAGATAAACGCAAGAAAAAATAACTAACAGACTGTTTTATATATAAATCAAGTGAATTATAAAACAGCAGGGATTGAAAAAAAAGAATTAAACCAGGAATAATCTGTAATCAATCAACAGAAGAACAAAAAATAACATTACGGGATAAAAACAAACCACAAAATAAATTCTGTCGCCCGCCCGGACGACAGCATATTCAGCAGCGTTCCAGCATCAGCCCGGCGCGCTGTCCGCAGGCGACGCCGGGGTTGGGAAACAGTACATACTCCTGCGCTTTTGCCGCCACGTAACGAGTATCGCCATCTTCAGCAAGCAACGTCCCTGCTCTGAATGGCGTGAAATTCAGGGTTTGCGCCGACATATATAACTGAAACTTGTCGCTGCTGCGGGTGATCTGCTGCACCACCCGGTAGCGCAGTGGCATATTCCCCTCTCCCGCCCCCCTATCGCCAGCCAGCAGACGTAGTAGCGCATGCTGCGTGGCGCTAAACTGACTCAGTTCGTTGTCGCCAAACGGTAGCGCCTTTCCCAGTTCCAGGGTACAGGAGTACGCGCCGAAACGTTCACTGCTGAAATGCGTAAACGTTCCCCCCGGTCGCTGATGAAATACCAGCGCTTCCAGCCCCGCGCCCCCCAGCCAGCGCAAAAAAAACTCATCCCATGGTTTTTCCCGCGCCGGAAGGACGCCAAAGCGGGTATGCAGAGAACCGCGAATCGCAGTATGTAAATCAAGGTGCCAGCGTTCACCGGAACCTGCCTGATAAAAGCGGGTCAGCACATGCTCCAGTTGCCGGGCACGGGCGGTTTCATCGCTGGGGCTAAATGACCGCCAGCGCTCGCCGAACATGCGGTTGATATCGCTATGCATATAGCGCTGGTTGGCTCTCAGCGCAGGCGGATTACCCAGCACCACCAACAGCCGCCAGCGCAGCGGCGACTCCCCGCCGCACAGCTGGCGCAGCAGTAAATCAGTGATTTCAACCGGTGCGGTTTCATTACCATGAAGCCCGGATGACAAAACCAGCGAACCTTCACACGGTTCATGGGGGATGAGCTGTAAAATACCCCAGTCAATCCACTGCCAGCGAAAGCGCGCGGTTTGACCATGAAAATGGTGAGGCAGACGCCCCGACAGAGTTAATGCCAGAAAATCTTCCACAACGCCTCCTTATTGCTGGAACGGATAGACTGACCCCAGACGCAAAATTTGCGTTAAGCGGTCGAGCGCTTCGCATCCTTCGCTCAGCAGTTGGGGATCGGCCAGATCGGCCTGAGTCAGGCGATCGCGATAATAGCGTTCCACCCAGGCATTAAGCGTCGCTAACAGCGCATCGTTGATCATAACCGCCGGATTCACCGCCCGTAGCTCCCTTTCATTCAAGACGACCCGCAAGCGCAAACACGCTGGTCCGCCGCCGTTAGCCATGCTTTCACGCAGATCGAACACCTGTAACTCATCAACTGGATTATCGCCATCAACCAGCCGATTCAGATAACGCCAGACGCCGGGGTGCTCTTGTGCCTCCAGCGGCAGAATAAGCCGCATCCCGCCCTGCGGCTTACTTAACAACTGGCTGTTAAACAGATAGGTCGCCACCGCGTCTTCAACGGAGACCTGGCTTGCGGGCACGACGATCGGCGTAAATCCGTCAACCTGCCGGGCCAGCTGTTGCAGAAGTTGCGGTTGGTCAACAAACGCCTGTTCATGGCAGAACAACACCTGCTGATTGCTTACCGCGATCACGTCGTTATGAAAGACGCCTTTATCGATCACCGCCGGGTTTTGTCGGGCGAAAATCAGTTGCCGGGGATTAACCTGGTTCAGACGGGCGACAGCCTGGCTGGCTTCCAGCGTTTGCCGCGCCGGATAACGCCGCGGGTTGTCCTCGCCTCCCTGCTGGCGACCATAAACAAATAGCTGCACGCCCGGCGCACCATACTCGCCGCCGAGACGGTTATGATTTGCCGCCCCTTCATCGCCGAACAGCGCCACCTGAGGCAACGCCCCGTGTACGGCGAACTGCTGCTCATCGGGAAAAATCGCCCGCAGCAGCGCTTCCGTGGTCGGCGCTTCGCTGGCGCGATGGAATTTATCATGCAGACTGGCGACGGTCAGATGCACCCGGCCATCCAGCGTATCGGCAGAGGGCGAAACCGTAGCGGCGTTTGCCACCCACATTGATGATGCTGAGCTCGCCGCCGAAAGCAGATCCGGCGCCTGACGCGCCGCTTTTTCCAGCACCTGCGCATCGCTGCCGCGAAAGCCAATCTGGCGTAATAACGGGATATTTGGCCGCTCCTGCGGTGGGATCAGCGCCTGCGGATAGCCCGCATCCGCCAGGGCTTTCATCTTCTTCAGCCCCTGCTTTGCCGCCAGTTGGGGATTCGACATCCGATAGCGATGCTTAGTCGAAGCTTCGTTGCCAAAGGATAATCCCGCATAGTGGTGAGTCGGGCCCGGCAGCCCGTCAAAATTCACTTCCCAGGCTTTCATCGCGATACCTCCTGCCGGAAATCCAGCCCCGGACTCAGCGTTGTCGGTAACGACAGCGTTGGCGACTCCAGGCTGGCCATCGGCCAGGCGCAATAATCGGCGGCATACCACGCTCCCGGACGATGGTTACCAGACGCCCCGGTGCCGCCAAACGGCGCGGTGCTGGCGGCGCCGGTCAGCGGTTTATTCCAGTTAACGATACCGGCCCGCGCCTCCAGCAGCAGACGGTCAAATCTGGCGCGCTCGGCAGAGATCAGCCCGCAGGAAAGCCCGAATCGGGTGTCGTTGGCCAGGGCAATAGCGTCATCGAATGAGTCATAGCGCCAGACGCAGAGCAGTGGACCGAAAACCTCTTCATCCGCCGTCAGCGTCGCCTCGCTCATCTCGATAATACCCGGCGTCAGTAGCGAGGTTCCGGCCTGCAACAGACGCGGTTCCAGCAGCGTCCTGCCGCCGTTTGCCACATGATCCAGCCACGCCTGATGCACCTTTTGCGCCGCCTGCGGCGAAATTAATCCCCCCATAAAAGGCTGAGGTTCCGCATCCCACGTGCCGGGGATTATTTTTTGTGACACTGTCACCAGCCGCTGTAAAAAGGCGTCCCCCGCTTCACCGCGTTTCACCAGCAGCCGGCGCGCACAGGTGCAGCGCTGCCCGGCGGTAATAAACGCCGACTGAATCGTCAGATACACAGCGGCATCAATGTCCTGCGGCTCATCAACAATCAACGGATTATTGCCGCCCATCTCAAGGGCGAGAATTTTTTCCGGCTGTCCGGCCAGTTGCCGGTGCAGTTGAAAGCCGGTGGCGGAACTACCGGTAAACAGTAGCCCGTCGATATCCGCCTGGCTGCTCAGGGCTTCGCCCGTTTCCCGCCCTCCCTGGAGCAAATTAAGCACACCTGGCGGCAAACCCGCTTCAGTCCATAGTTTCACCACCGCCTCGCCGCTCTGCGGGGTCAGTTCGCTGGGTTTAAACACCACGGTATTCCCCGCCAGCAGCGCCGGTACGATATGCCCGTTAGGCAGATGTCCGGGGAAATTATAGGGGCCGAATACCGCCAGCACGCCGTGCGGCCGATGGCGCAGCGTCGCCGCCCCCTCTGCCATTGCGGTCTGCGCTTCCCCCGTGCGGCGATGATAAGCATTCACCGAAATCGCGATTTTGTTAATCATCGCGGTAATTTCCGTTTCCGCCTCCCAGCGCGGCTTAGCCGTTTCCTGAGCGATAATCGCCGTCAATTGCGTTTTGTTCGCCTCCAGCAGCGCGGCAAACTTTTCCGCGATAGCCTTACGGGCGACAAATGGCTGGCGCGCCCACGCAGGAAACGCCTGACGTGCGGCGCTGACCGCCAGCGCAACCTGCTCAGCATCGGCGTCATTACCCTGCCAAAGTAATGCCTGGCTCACCGGGTTACTTTTACTGCGCACCGGGCCGTGACCGCGTTGCCATTGACCGTTAATCCATAAACTCATGATGTTTTCTCCTCAGCGCACAGGCGAACCAGACGGATTTGGTCACCAGCGCGGCATTTCAGGGCGTCCTGTTCACGCGGGTTCAGCGCGACACGATGGCTGTCGGGGTCAGCATGAACCAGAATGGCGCGGAACTGCTGGTACTGTTCATTAGCGGCCAGGCAAAGCGGCCACTCGCCGGGGGCAGGTTGTCCTTGTGCAACGGTAACCAGCCGACTTTCACGGATAGCCCGCACCCGGTCAATCTCGCACTCCAGCGTCGGCCCGCCGTCGAAGATATCGACGTAATTCAGATAGCGGAATCCCTCTTTCTCCAGCACCGCGCGCGCCGGGGCCGTTTGCGGATGCACCTCGCCGATCGCCGCCTGCGCCTCGGCGGATAAAAAATCGATATACAGCGGATGTTTCGGCATCAGCGCGGCAATAAACGCTTTTTGTCCGGTACCGCACAGATAGTCGGCGCGGGTGAACTCCATCGCAAAAAAGCGCTTACCGAGGCTTTCCCAGAATGGCGAATAGCCATGCTCATCGATCACCCCACGCATCTCCGCCACCACTTTTTCATTAAAGCGTTGGCGAAAAGCGGCCATAAACAGAAAACGCGATTTCGACAGCAGGTAGCCGTTACCCGCCTTACGCCATTTCGGGGCGAGGAATAAGGTACACAGTTCGCTGCTGCCGGTATGATCGTTACTGAGAAACAGCGTCGGCATGGCGTTGTACACATTCAGCGCTTTCGAGGCATGAACCTGGGTGCCGACACGATAGTTGTACCAGGGGTCATTGAGGCCTACTGCCACCTCAATAGCGCAGATCCCCGCGATATCGCCGCTGGCGCAATCTTCAAGGACGAACACATAGCCCTGCTCGCTTTTCGGCAGTGCGTCGCGCCAGGTTAGCTGCGCGCGCTCAATCCGCGCCGCCAACGCGGCTTCATCAGCGGGCAGTGACGTCAGGCCACCGCCAGTCTCGCCAGCCAGGGCCATCAACCCCGGCAGATCCTCTTTTTCTACAGGACGGATCACCATCATGATAAGACCCTCGCGAGAAAGTGCTCACAGGCCCGATCAAAGCGATCCAGCCCGCGATTAATCTCTTCTTCACTGACGATCAACGCTGGCGCAAAGCGCACCACGCTGGCACCGGCAATCAGGATCATCAGCCCCTCTTCCGCCGCCTGATGACTGATGGCTTTCGCCTTTCCGGCATATTCGTCTTTCAGCTCGCAGCCAATCAACAACCCGAGTCCACGGATCGCTTTAAACAAGCCGTAGCGGGCGTTAATGGCATTCAGCCGTTCGCTGAACCACTGATGACGCAGCTTAACGCCGTTGAGCACCGCCGGAGTATTAACGATGGAGAGCACTTCCCCCGCCACCGCGCAGGCCAACGGGTTACCGCCATAAGTGGTACCGTGAGTGCCGACGGTCATTACGCTGGCGCAGCGCGCCGTTGCCAGCAACGCGCCAATCGGGAAGCCGCCGCCCAGCGCTTTAGCCGTAGAGAGCACGTCAGGCGTGACGCCGTAGTGCATATAGGCGTACAGCTCGCCGGTGCGCCCGACACCGGTCTGCACCTCATCGAATATCAACAGCGCATTGTGCGCATCGCACAGTTCGCGTAAACCACGCAGAAAATCCGCATCCGCGGGCACTACTCCGCCTTCACCCTGCATCGGCTCAACGATTACCGCGCAGGTATCGTCGTTAATCAGCGCCTTTGCCGAATCGAGGTCGTTGTAGATGGCATGCTGGATTTGCGGCGGCAGCGGCGCAAAATCCTGCGAATAGGCAGGCTGGCCGCCAGCGGAAACGGTGAACAGCGTGCGCCCGTGAAAAGCATTTTTGAATGCCACGATACCGCTTTTCTGGCTGCCAAAATGGTCGTGGGCGTATTTGCGCGCCAGTTTTAGCGCCGCTTCATTGGCTTCTGCCCCGGAATTACAGAAGAAAACCCGGTCGGCAAAGGTGGCATCAATCAGCCGTTTCGCCAGACGCAGTACCGGCTCATTAGTATAACCGTTGCCGGTGTGCCAGAATTTCCCCGCCTGTTCGCTCAATGCGTTAATCAACTGCGGATGCGCATGACCGAGGGCGTTAACCGCAATACCGCCGGCAAAATCGATATACTCTTTCCCCTGCTGATCCCACAGGCGTGACCCTTCGCCGCGTACCGGAATAAAAGCCGCTGGCGCGTAAACGGGCATCATCCATTCATCAAAATGGCTACGCGTAATTGACTGACACATATCGACCTCTCCGGTAAATAAAAAGTTTAAATAATGTTAAATTTTATGTTTGTTACGCTGTAAATGTAGATTGCACGGTTCATGCCAGCCAGAGAAGAAAATGCATAAAGTGAAGTCGACAACGAAATATCAATAAGTTACAAGCACCTATTATTCACCTAAAATGCATAAAAAGTGAATAAAAACACAAAATACACATTTAATAGTGGAAAAAAAAGAAAGATTATTCATATGTAAGATATAATTCTGCAATTGTGATCAGAGACGAAATTTACCGGCAATATTCGCCCTTTTTTGGCGCATCGCGCTGCATAATGGTGCGCAGTTGGCCAGCTCGCCAATGGCTGCAATTGGCAGAATAAACTGCCTTAACGAAGCCAGGGCGGCGAATTTCTGCTACCATCCCTGCACTATTCACCTTGCACAGTGGCAGCGACTATGAAATTTGTCTCTTTTAATATCAACGGCCTGCGTGCCCGCCCTCATCAGCTGGCCGCCATCATCGATAAACACCAGCCCGCCGTCATCGGCCTGCAGGAAACCAAAGTTCACGACGATATGTTTCCGCTCGAAGAAGTGGCGAAACTTGGTTACAACGTTTTTTATCACGGGCAAAAAGGCCATTACGGCGTCGCGCTGCTGACCAAAGAAACGCCCGTCTCCGTGCGTCGCGGCTTCCCGAACGATGGTGAAGACGCCCAGCGCCGGATTATCATGGCGGAAGTCCCTTCCCCGTTTGGCAATGTTACGGTGATTAACGGCTACTTCCCCCAGGGAGAGAGCCGCGATCACGCAACCAAATTCCCGGCTAAGGCGGCGTTTTATCAGAATTTGCAACACTATCTCGATAACGAACTGAATAAAGACAATCCGGTGCTGATCATGGGCGATATGAACATCAGCCCAACCGATCTCGATATCGGCATCGGTGAAGAGAACCGTAAACGCTGGCTGCGCACCGGTAAGTGTTCATTCCTGCCGGAAGAGCGTGAATGGATGGATCGTCTGCTGGGCTGGGGTCTGGTGGATACATACCGCCACGCCAACCCGCAAGACAACGCGCATTTTTCGTGGTTTGACTATCGTTCGAAAGGATTTGACGACAACCGCGGTCTGCGTATCGACCTGTTGCTGGCCAGCACCCCGCTGGCGCAGCGCTGTATCGAAACCGGTATCGACTACGAAATCCGCGGGATGGAAAAACCCTCCGACCATGCGCCGGTATGGGCGACCTTCAAAGCGTAAATTATTGCTGTCAGTAAGGCGGCGGCATTGATCAATGGTTTTCAGGCGGATTTAAGATTGTCTGGAAGGGAAGATATAAGGATGGCGATAATAAGCCCCTATTACGTACAGTACGATGACTCACATGCTCAAAACCATTGATGTTGTAGCCGCCATTATCGAACATAACGGGCAAATTTTGCTGGCGCAGCGGCCCCCGCACGCCGATCAACCGGGAATGTGGGAATTTGCCGGTGGAAAAGTTGAACCCGGCGAGACCCAGGCGCAGGCGCTGACCCGCGAGCTTCAGGAGGAACTGGGGATCCACGCTCATCCAGCGCGTTATATCGCCAGCCATCAGCGTGAAGTGTCCGCGCGCCTGATTCACCTTCATGCCTGGTGGGTTCCGCATTTTAGCCCGGCCCCCACTGCTCGCTACCACAGCCAGCTATGCTGGTGCTCGCCGCAGGACGCGTTAACCTTCAATCTCGCCCCAGCGGACATTCCCCTGCTGGAAGCCTTTATCGCCCGGCGTCCTGCATTGTTACCCGATGATTTATGCCGGGCCAGTCATCGTTTTTAATTATGACCAATACGCAATCATAAAAATTCCTTTCTGAACAATTTTTCCTTGCTCAACTAACGATTTCCAGTGGTATAGTCGAAAAATCGGCCTTTTCAAGGGCCGAATAATAATAAATATACTCTAAATAATTCGAGTTGCATGAAGGCGGCAAGAGAGTAAATCCCCAGGAGCATAGATAGCTATGTGACTGGGGTGAACGATCGCAGCCAACACACATGCAACTCGAAGTATGACGAGTATATACAGCTAATCATTCTGCCTGCACGATAGCGGCAAGGACGAGGCTCACGCACAGGCCGCGCATCTTTGCCGTTAATCATAAAGCGGGCACAGGGATGACATGTATATACCCTAAATTATTCGAGTTGCAGGAAGGCGGCGACGCAGTGAATCCCCGGGAGCGTACTCCAGTACGTGACTGGGGTGAACGAGGAAAGCCAACGCACATGCAACTTGAAGTATGACGGGTATAGATGCGATCACAACCATAAGAGGAACTTATATCAATGGATCAGATGTGCACTCTGGAAAACTTTCTCGCCCGCGTTCAACAGCGCGATCCCCATCAAACTGAATTTGCTCAGGCCGTTCGCGAGGTGATGACCACCCTGTGGCCTTTCATTGAGGAAAACCCACGCTATCGTCAGCTGAATTTGCTGGAGCGTCTGGTTGAGCCGGAGCGGGCTATCCAGTTTCGCGTCGTTTGGGTTGATGACCGTAACCAGGTTCAGGTTAACCGCGCATGGCGCGTACAGTTCAACTCCGCTATCGGCCCGTATAAAGGCGGCATGCGTTTCCACCCTTCAGTCAATTTGTCGATACTCAAATTCCTTGGTTTTGAACAAACCTTCAAAAACGCCCTGACCACCCTGCCGATGGGCGGCGGTAAAGGCGGCAGCGACTTCGATCCTAAAGGTAAGAGCGACGGCGAAGTAATGCGCTTCTGCCAGGCGCTGATGACCGAACTCTATCGCCACCTCGGCCCGGATACTGACGTACCTGCCGGCGATATCGGCGTGGGCGGGCGTGAAGTCGGCTTTATGGCCGGAATGATGCGTAAACTCTCCAACAACAGCGCCTGCGTGTTCACCGGCAAAGGCCTCTCCTTCGGCGGCAGCCTGATTCGCCCGGAAGCAACCGGTTACGGCCTGGTATACTTCACTGAAGCGATGCTCAAGCGCCACGGCATGGGCTTTGAGGGAATGCGTGTATCGGTTTCCGGTTCCGGTAACGTTGCTCAGTATGCGATTGAAAAAGCGATGGCGTTGGGCGCGCGCGTGATCACCGCTTCTGACTCCAGCGGCACCGTGGTGGATGAAGCGGGCTTTACCACTGAAAAACTGGCTCGCCTGTGTGAAATCAAAGCCAGCCGCGATGGTCGCGTGTCCGACTATGCCCGCGAGTTTGGCCTGACCTATCTTGAAGGCAAGCAGCCGTGGTCCGTACCGGCGGATATTGCCTTGCCCTGCGCCACACAGAACGAACTGGATGTTGACGCCGCGCGTCAGTTAATCGCTAACGGCGTGAAAGCGGTGGCCGAAGGCGCCAATATGCCGACCACCATTGCCGCCACTGACCTGTTCCTCGACGCAGGCGTGCTATTTGCGCCGGGTAAAGCGGCTAACGCCGGCGGCGTGGCGACCTCTGGTCTGGAAATGGCGCAGAACGCCGCGCGCATGGGCTGGAAAGCGGAGAAAGTGGATGCCCGTCTGCATCACATCATGCTGGATATCCACCATGCCTGCGTGGAGTACGGCGGCGACGCGAAGCAGACCAACTACGTGCGCGGGGCAAATATCGCCGGTTTCGTCAAAGTCGCGGACGCGATGCTGGCGCAGGGTGTGATTTAACGCTGAGAGTCGTCAGAAGCGGATGGCTTCGGCTGCGGGTGATCAGCGCGATGCCCCGGTTTCCCATAATGCTGGTCCGTTAAGGGCCGTCAGTTGTGTTTATAACTGGTTGAGCGGTTCTGTCAATCGGTGGTTATGGCGAACATGGCGCGTTTTTCGTTTTCGCCCATTCAGATTCCGTGGTCTGTTCCGTTCACGATAAATTCACGGATATTCGTTATATCCACAGCGTGTGAACGGGCAGGGGGACGTTTCGCCCGTCCCCCTGCACCCCCGGCATTGCGCTGAAAACCTGCCGCTGCGCGGTCCGCTCCACTCCGGCTTCATCTGGCGGACCGGGCGGGACTCGACGTCCTGTCTCGACCCGCCCTCTGGCCGCCGTCCTGGCGGCCAGTCCTGGATGCGCGCCTGCGTTCTCGCCAGGTTTCCTTGATGCGCCCAACCCCCATGCGGTGAGTCCGTTATTCGTCAGTGGCTTTTCAGTGGCTGAAAATCATAAAAAAAGTTATATCCTTTATATTTCAGCCCGTATCAGCTCAGTAAGCGAATCAGCAGAATTAGATTTTCGTTTAAACCACCGATAATGCGATTGCCGCTGGCAAATAAAACAAAAGACAACACCGATGATTTGCTGAAGTGAACGGCATTGCCCGGTTTCCCCGGGGGTTTTTATTGCGGGCCTTCTGCCACAGCGTCAGATGCCGGTTTCTCACCTTTCGCTGCAGATCGACCTTTACGCTTACTAAAACCTTTCTTACCCTCTCCCGGCGCGACAATACCACGGAAGCGGCGTACCGGCGTGCTACGCGCCTGATCGATAAGCTGGAACAACGTGCCCACCAGCGGCTGCATAAAATCCTGATAGCGACACTGCTTTTCGCTAATTTGCGTCAGAACCGATTCCCAGTGGGCGGTCATATCCGGGCGGGTCGCCATTTCAGGCAGCGAATGGAACAGCGCTTTCCCCGCATCGGTAGAGTGGATATAGCGCCCTTTCTTGGTCAGGAAACCACGTTTAAACAGCAGCTCGATAATCCCGGCGCGGGTTGCCTCCGTACCGAGGCCATCCGTCGCGCGCAGGATCTTCTTCAGATCTTTATCCTGCACGAAGCGGGCAATACCGGTCATCGCCGACAGCAGGGTTGCATCGGTAAAATGACGCGGCGGCTGCGTTTGCCGCGCCACCACTTCGCCCTTTTCGCACAACAGTTCGTCATCTTTTGCCACCACCGGCAGCGGCATACCGTCGTTTTCCTCGTCGCGCTCTTTATTGCCCAGCAGCGTTCGCCAGCCAGCCTCCGCCAGAAAACGGGCTTTGGCGACAAACTTGCCGTTGGCGATATCGAGATCGATCTGACATTTGCGGAATACCGCATCCGGACAGAATTGCATCAGATACTGACGGGCAATCAGGCCGTAGACTTTTTCCTCATTGTCATTGAGTTTCACCTGCGTGCTACGCGCAGTAGGAATTATCGCGTGGTGCGCATCAACCTTTTTATCGTCCCAGCAACGGTTGCGGATCTCCGGATCCACCACCGGCTGCGGCAGCAGATCCGCCGCGTGGACGCCAATGGCGTTCAGCACCGCATGACGCCCGGCAAAATGCTCCTCCGGCAGATAGCGGCTATCCGAACGCGGATAGGTAATCAGCTTGTGGGTTTCATACAGCTTCTGGCAGATATCCAGCACGCTCTGCGCGCTAAAACCAAAGCGCTTCGCCGCTTCAATCTGCAGCGCTGAAAGGGAGAACGGCAGCGGCGCGGGCTCCGAGTCGCGCTTGTCGTTATAGGCGGTCACCGTCGCCGGTTGGCCCTCAATCCGCTTAACGACATGTTCAGCAAGTGCACGATGAAGCAGTCGCCCTTCTTCATCCTGATACGGTTCGCAGGCCTCACTGGGCACCCAGGTCGCCACAAAACGCTCATCCTTCGGGGTAACGATATGCGCCTTCACATCGAAGAAATCTTTCGCGACGAAGTTTTCAATCTCTTCGTCCCGACGCACCACCAGGCCAAGCACCGGCGTCTGCACGCGTCCGACCGATAACACGCCCTGATAACCGGCGTTACGTCCGAGGATGGTATAGGCGCGGGTCATATTGATCCCGTACAGCCAGTCGGCGCGGGCGCGGGCCAGCGCCGAGACGCATAACGGAATAAATTCACTGTTGGCGCGCAGGCGGTTAATCGCGCGCTCCACCGCCTGCGGGTTAAGGTCATTAATCAGGCAGCGCTGCACCTGCTGGCGCTTTTCCGGCGATAATTGCAGATAATCCAGCACTTCATCCACCAGTAACTGACCTTCCCGGTCCGGGTCGCCCGCGTGGATCACCTCCTCAGCCTCGCCAAGAAGGCGCTTAATCACGTTAAGCTGTTTGGTTACCGACGGCCGGGGCTGAAGCTGCCACTTGTCCGGCACAATGGGCAAGTCGAGCAGGTTCCAGCGCGCATAGCGCCCGTCATAGACATCAGGCTGTGCCTGCTCCAGCAGGTGGCCGATACACCAGGTGACCACCTGTCCGTTGCCGCACTCAATGTAGCCGTCGCCTTTGCGGTGCGGTTTTGGCAGCACATCGGCAATGGCGCGCGCAAGACTTGGCTTTTCTGCAATAAACAGCCGCATGAAATCAACGGATCTCAATCATGGGGCGTCCACCGCGCGCGGTGAGCAGTTCGCCAATGGCGGCAAGCGTGATACCAAACTCGGCCGCCGCCGCTTGCACCTCCGCCTCCGCCTCCGGCGTCACTGCCAGCAGCAGACCGCCAGAGGTTTGCGGATCGCACAGCAGATCGCGCCACGCTGGCGGCATCTCGCCCATAAGATGACCGTAGCTGGCAAAGTTACGTCCGGTCCCTCCCGGTACCGCGCCCGCTGCAATGTACGCTTCCACACCGGGCAGCTTCGGGATATCCGCATAGGAGAGTTGCGCCTGAACGCCTGCGCCACGGCACACTTCGCTCAGGTGGCCGAGTAACCCGAAACCGGTCACGTCGGTCATCGCTTTTACGCCATCGATGCTGGCAAACGCCGAACCGACAAGATTCATCTGGCACATGGTTGCCGTCGCCAGCCCCTGATGCTCAGGCTTGAGCAGCGACTTCTTCTCCGCAGTGGTCAGCACGCCAATACCCAGCGGTTTAGTGAGATAGAGTTTACACCCCGCCTGAGCGGTACTGTTTTTCTTGATGCGATCGGTTGACACGACGCCGGTCACCGCGAGACCGAAGATCGGTTCGGGGGCGTCAATTGAGTGGCCGCCAGCCAGGGCAATTCCCGCCTGCTGACAGGCAAAACGCCCGCCGTCAACCACCTCGCGGGCGATCTCCGGCGACAGGGTATTGATCGGCCAGCCGAGGATAGCAATCGCCATAATCGGTTTACCGCCCATGGCGAAAATATCGCTGATGGCGTTGGTGGCGGCTATGCGTCCAAAGTCGAACGGATTATCAACGATCGGCATAAAAAAGTCGGTGGTGCTGATAATGGACGTACCGTTGCCGAGATCATAAACGGCCGCATCGTCGCTGGTCTCATTACCCACCAGTAAATTCGGATCGATAAACTTCGCCTGGTCGCTTTTGAGGATCGTTTCCAGCACTTTTGGCGAAATTTTACACCCGCAACCGGCTCCGTGGCTGTATTGCGTTAAACGAATGGTTTGCTCGCTCATGGACATCTCCTGTCATTGCAATCCCGCTATGGTAGCGCTCAAACGTCGGGGTGATAAGTATCACTGTCCTAAATCGCGTATGGTTGCTCATTAAGCAGACAAAAAACGACTTTGCAAAACGGCAGAAGTACCTGGTGAACAGGGTTTCGTCGTCGCGGGATCCATGAGGCGGCGCTGCGCACCTGTCCGTGCGCCCCTCGCGGCGCACGCAGCACGTGGCCGGGCCTGGCGTCAACCGTTTCCCGACAAAAGGCAAGCGCCGTCAGAAGCGCGTGACGAACGGCGCGGTATCCGGCAAAGCTATTTTGGTTGAGGCTTTCAACATCGGCGTCCCCAGATAGAGAAATCCGACAATTTTATCCTGCTCCCGGCAGGCAAACCCTTCGCGCACCACCGGGCTCTCGGTCAACGCCCCGCTACGCCAGATCCCATTAAAACCCTGCGCCACTGCCGCCATTTGCATGGCCATCACCGCGCAGCCTGCCGACATCTCCTGTTCCCATTTCGGCACCTTCGGATGATCTTCGCAGCGGGCCACCACGGTAATAATCAACGGTGCGCGAAACGGCGCGCTACGGGCCTTTTCAATCGCTTTTTCATCTGCCCCCGCCGCGATGGCGCCCTTTTCCAGCAACTGGCTGAAGCGTTCGCGACCTTCATCGGCAATAATAAAGAAACGCCACGGCTGCAACGTCCCGTGGTCCGGCGCACGCAGGCCTGCGCGTAGAATATTTTCCAGCTGTTCGCCTGCCGGGGCGGGCTCAGTCAGACGTGACGCGCTGCGGCGATTAAGCAATAGTTCGAGAGCATCCACCTGTATAACTCCTGTCATGTCATTTTTCATAAAATTAACATGCGCAAGGATTTTGTTACAGCCCAACAGGTGATTCCTGCTGACAACCGTCGGCACTCTCTTTAGGATAGCCAGACGCGGCTGCCCCGGCGGCTCGCTCATTTTTAATAATGGTAAGGGAGAATACATGCGCACTCTTTGGCGACTACTCGCCGGAATGATTAAATGGACATGGCGGGTACTCAATTTCATTCGCCAGCTCGCACTGAACGTGGTTTTCCTGCTGCTGGTACTGGTTTGCATCGGTATCTGGTCTCAGTTCAGCGGTACCACGACAGAGCACACCACCCGCGGCGCGCTGCTGATGGATATCACCGGCGTCGTCGTCGATAAGCCCTCCGCCAGCAGCAAGCTTGGCGTGATTGGCCGCCAGCTTTTTGGCGCCAGTTCCGATCGTCTGCAGGAAAATTCGCTGTTCGATATCGTGCAAACGATACGCCAGGCGAAAGATGACCGGAATATCACCGGTATCGTGCTGGATCTGAAAAATTTTGCCGGTGGCGATCAGCCATCAATGCAGTATATCGGTAAGGCGCTGCGCGAATTCCGCGATAGCGGTAAGCCGGTGTACGCTATCGGTAACAGCTACAGCCAGGCGCAGTACTATCTGGCCAGCTTCGCCAATAAGATCTGGCTCTCGCCGCAGGGTGAAGTGGACCTGCATGGTTTCGCCACCAACGGCCTGTACTACAAATCGCTGCTGGATAAACTCGAAGTCTCAACCCATGTCTTCCGCGTCGGCACCTATAAGTCGGCGGTTGAGCCGTTTATCCGCGACGATATGTCGCCCGCCGCCCGTGAGGCGGATAGCCGCTGGATTGGCGAGCTGTGGCAGAATTACCTCAACACCATCGCCGCTAACCGGCAGATTACCGCCCAACAGCTGTTTCCTGGCGCACAGGGCGTGATTGACGGCCTGCGTAAAGTCGATGGCGACACGGCGAAATACGCGCTGGATAACAAGCTGGTTGATGAGCTTGGCACCGCCGCTGAGGTGGACAAAGCGCTGACGAAGCAGTTTGGCTGGAGCAAGGCGGACAACGACTATAGCGCAATCAGCTATTACGACTATGCGCTGAAAACCCCTGCCGATCAGGGCGCGACGATTGCGGTTATCTTTGCCAACGGCGCGATTATGGACGGGGAAGAAACGCCGGGCAATGTCGGCGGCGATACCACTGCGGCGCAGATCCGCGATGCGCGTCTGGATCCGAAAGTGAAAGCCATCGTGCTGCGAGTCAACAGTCCGGGCGGTAGCGTCAGCGCCTCTGAAGTGATTCGCGAAGAGCTGGCGGCGGCGAAAGCAGCGGGTAAACCGGTCGTCGTATCAATGGGTGGCATGGCGGCCTCCGGCGGCTACTGGATCTCAACCCCGGCGAACTATATCGTGGCAAACCCGAGCACCCTCACCGGCTCCATCGGCATTTTTGGGGTAATCAATACCGTTGAAAATACGCTGGGCGCAATTGGCGTGCATACCGACGGCGTCTCAACCTCGCCGCTGGCTGATGTCTCTACCACCAAAGCGCTGCCGCCGGAAGTGCAGCAACTGATGCAGTTGAGTATCGAAAACGGCTATAAGCGCTTTATTACCCTGGTGGCGACCTCGCGCAAGAGCACGCCGGAGAAAATCGACCAAATCGCCCAGGGTCATGTCTGGACCGGAGAAGACGCGAAAGCTAACGGCCTGGTCGACAGCCTCGGCGACTTTGACGACGCGGTAGCAAAAGCCGCGGAGCTGGCGAAGCTGAAACAGTGGCATCTCGATTTTTACCAGGAAGAGCCCAGCTTGTTCTCAATGGTAGTGGATAGTCTGACCGGTTCAGTCCGTGCAGCGCTGCCGGCGGCGATTCAGGCCTATTTACCCGCCCCGGTCGCCGCTGCGGCTAACGCGGTGAAAACCGAGAGCGACAAGCTGGCGGCGTTCAACGATCCGCAGAACCGCTACGCTTTCTGCTTAACCTGCGCCAATATTCATTAATCCTTCCGCCGCCCCTATCCTCGGGGCGGCCTGTCTTCTGACAGACTGAAATGAAGGAAACCCGCCAGCGCCTATGCCACTTGCCGCGTCGCCGGTATATACTTCGCCGGTCCATATATAATCTAAGTGATGCTATGCAGAAGAAATCTATTTACGTTGCCTATACCGGCGGCACCATCGGTATGCAGCGTTCAGAACATGGTTACATCCCTGTTTCCGGCCATTTACAACGCCAGTTGGCTTTAATGCCCGAATTCCACCGCCCGGAGATGCCTGACTTCACCATCCATGAATACGCGCCATTGATGGACTCTTCCGACATGACGCCGCAGGACTGGCAGCATATTGCCGACGATATTCGCGACCATTACGACCAGTATGACGGTTTCGTGATCCTGCACGGTACGGATACCATGGCGTTTACCGCCTCGGCACTCTCCTTTATGCTGGAGAATCTGGGGAAACCGGTCATTGTGACAGGGTCACAAATACCGCTGGCCGAACTGCGCTCCGACGGACAAATCAACCTGCTCAACGCGCTGTACATCGCAGCCAACTATCCGATTAACGAAGTCTCGCTCTTCTTCAACAATCGCCTTTATCGCGGCAACCGCACCACGAAAGCCCACGCCGACGGCTTTAACGCCTTTGCCTCACCGAACCTGGCGCCGCTGCTGGAAGCCGGAATTCATATTCGCCGCCTCACCACGCCTCCCGCGCCCCATGGTAATGGCGAGCTGGTGGTTCACCCTATCATACCGCAGCCGATCGGCGTGGTGACGATTTACCCCGGCATCTCAGCCGATGTGGTGCGTAACTTCCTGCTCCAGCCAGTTAAAGCGCTGATCCTGCGCTCTTATGGCGTCGGCAACGCGCCGCAGAATGGCGATTTTATTCAGGTGCTGACCGAAGCCAGCCAGCGGGGTATTGTGGTGATTAATTTAACCCAGTGCATGTCCGGAAAGGTCAATATGGGCGGCTACGCCACCGGAAACGCGCTGGCTCAGGCCGGAGTGATTAGCGGTTTCGATATGACCGTCGAAGCGACGCTAACCAAGCTACACTATTTGCTGAGCCAGGATCTGGACGTTGCGGCAATCCGCCACGCGATGCAGGAAAACCTGCGTGGCGAACTGACACCCGATGAGTAAGAGCCTATCCCATTAGGGCTATTTTGCTTGTCATTTTGAATCTGGGCAGTGCTCAGAATCCTCACGTACTACGTGTACGCTCCGGTTCTTCCGCGCTGGCCGTGTTCAAACTGGCTGCGCCAATAACGCCTGGTGGGATAGACTCTAAGGAGGAATAGATGACACAGCGTGCACTGTTATTGATTGACTTACAAAACGATTTTTGCGCCGGTGGCGCGCTGGCCGTTCCGCAGGGCGACAGTACGGTGGAGATCGCCAATCAGCTTATCGACTGGAGTCTGGCGCGCGGCGAGATCGTCGTCGCCAGCCAGGACTGGCATCCGGCAAATCACGGTAGCTTCGCCAGCCAGCATCAGGCGGAGCCCTATACCCAGGGCGAGCTTGACGGTCTGGCGCAAACCTTCTGGCCAGATCACTGTGTGCAAAATAGCGCAGGCGCGGCGCTGCATCCGCTGCTTAAACAGCAGGATATTACCGCGGTGTTCCGTAAGGGCGAAAATCCGGCCATCGATAGCTACAGCGCGTTTTTCGATAACGGTCGGCGGCAAAAAACAGAGCTTGATGCGTGGTTACGTGAACGCGGAATAACCGAGCTGACGGTGCTGGGCCTCGCCACCGACTACTGTGTCAAGTTTAGCGTGCTGGATGCGCTGTCTCTGGACTATCGCGTCAACGTCATTACCGACGGTTGCCGCGGCGTAAATATTCATCCGCAGGACAGCGCCCAGGCGTTTATGGCAATGGCTGCGGCTGGCGCAACGCTGTATACCCTGGCAGACTGGCAAGAAACACAACGCTGAGCCTTAACGCCAGCAGCTTATCCGGCCTCTCCATTACGCACATGTTACGTCCTGACTGGCGTTTCGCGGGCCGGATAACGCTTCCTCTTGCAGATAACAATCCCGCGCCCTTTAACCTGCCCGGATCGCCTCACTGAGCATATTATGTCCATACGTAGGGGATGCGCCCATCTGCCACGTCAACCGGTTCAGACTGTCCTTCCGCCTTTGTACAGCGGGAGTATAACCTCTGCACTGCCATGTTTTTTTGCCCGGCACCATCCCCCCTTTCCTTCATTGCCCCACAAACACGCAAACGCGTCGACATTTGCACCAAACTGGTCATCAAAAAACCTTATTATGCGGCGAATGCGCCACAAATAGCGCCATTTCATGACTGGCACAAAAATGGCATGGGGATACAAACTTAACCAGTTAGTCAAAAAAAGGGGGAGACCGGGAATGAGCCAGTTGATCTACGCAGAGGAATCTGCGGTCGTGCCGTTGAAACCGATAACCGCCACCGCACGCCCTGCCATCAG
Organism: Klebsiella indica; assembly: GCF_005860775.1. Classification (GTDB taxonomy): domain Bacteria; phylum Pseudomonadota; class Gammaproteobacteria; order Enterobacterales; family Enterobacteriaceae; genus Klebsiella; species Klebsiella indica. The sequence continues at coordinate 153,958 of NZ_VCHQ01000016.1, read as the reverse complement.
GGTAAACCAGGCCAACGTGATTTACCCGGCGGCCGATCAGCCGGTGCATGCGCTGAAAGATATTAATCTGACCATTCGCCAGGGGGAGTTTGTTTCGTTTATCGGACCTTCCGGTTGCGGTAAAACAACCTTATTGCGCGCCATTGCCGACCTGGAACCCATCACCTCCGGTGAAGTGCTGGTTAATGATATGTCGCCTTCAGAGGCCCGGCAGGGGGGCGCATACGGGTATGTTTTTCAGGCTCCGGTGCTGTTGCCATGGCGTACCGTACTGGCAAACGTCAAACTGCCGCTACAAATCCAGGGTATGCCGCCGGAGCGCTGCGACGACATCGCCCGTGAACAACTGGCGCGTGTCGGGCTGAAAGGGTTTGAGAAAAAATACCCGTGGCAGCTTTCCGGCGGCATGCAGCAGCGTGTCTCCATCGCCAGAGCGCTGGGTTTTGAACCTAAAATCCTGATGATGGACGAGCCCTTTGGTGCGCTGGATGAACTGACCCGCGACAACCTCAACCAGCAATTACAGCAGTTGTGGTTTAACGAACAACGCACAATGGTCTTCGTGACGCACTCCATTTCCGAGGCGGTATACCTCTCTACCAAAATCGTGGTGATGTCGCCACGTCCAGGGAGAATTGTGAAGGTAATTGAGTCGCCGCTGCCTGCAGAACGTTCCCTTGCCATTCGTGATACGCCGGCATTTTTGCAGCTTGCCGCCGATGTTCGCAAGGCGCTGGTGGAGGGACATCATGAGCATTAGCCAACGCCTGCATCTCTATGCTCTGCCCGTCGGCAGCGTACTCCTGGTGGCACTGTTCCTCTGGTATGTACTGGCCTTCGCGCTGAACGCACCGGGCGTGATCGACCGGGTATTGACCCCGCGCGGCGCATGGACCAGCCGTGATTTGATCGTCGCCGCCCTGAACGCCACCCGCCCGCTGCTGCCAGCGCCGCATCAGTTGCTTGTCGATATCTGGAACAGCCTGACGCAGTGGCCGATCGACTCGCCGAGAAATTTGTTACTGCACACATGGGTCACCGCCAGCGCGGCGCTGACCGGTTTCGCAATGGGGGTGGTATTGGGTGTTCTGCTGGCCATCGGTATAGTGCACTCGCCCACACTGGATAAGGCGCTGATGCCGTGGATCGTCGCGTCGCAAACCATTCCGGTCCTGGCTATCGCCCCTATCGTATTGATTATCCTCGGCAGTCTGGGGATCACCGGCATGTTGCCAAAAGCGACCATCGCCATGTACCTGTGCTTTTTTCCGGTCACCATCGCCATGGTGCAGGGACTGCGTTCGCCGCAGAAAATGGAAATGGAACTGGTGCATACCTACGCCGCACGACGCGCCGATATTTTCTGGATGGTTCGTCTTCCCTCCTCGCTACCCTATCTTTTCCCTGCGTTTCGCGTCGCCATCGCCAGCGGTCTGGTCGGCACAATGGTGGCGGAGTTACCGACTGGCGCACAGGCCGGGCTGGGGGCGAGACTGCTGACCGGCTCCTATTACGGCAATACCATTCAGATTTGGTCTGCGTTGGTGATGGCGTCACTGCTGGGCCTGACATTGACCGGGATGGTCACGCTGACTGAACGGCTGGTGATGCGCCAGCGTAAGGGGGCGTAATGAAAAAGCACGCGATTCCTGGCTCGCTACTGTTAGTAAGCGCGTTTATCATCGCTATCCTGGCGCTTATTCAGTTAAGCGCCGCTGACCATACGTTTTCTGCACTCCGCCTCAATGCGCTGCTGCTCATTGCCTGTGCGCTGTTGGCCTGCTCAACAAAAAGTTTGCGCAACCTGCTCTTTGCGGTCGCGCTCGTTGTCAGCGCGCTCTGGCTGGCGGTATTACCGTTTAATGGCATGCTCACTCTGGCCCTGGCGCTGCTCGCCGCGGTGAGCGTACAACGTCTGGCCAGCGCGCCGGTTCCACCTGCAGCCGTCGCCGCGTTACTCGGCGTCTGGTTGCTGTGGTTCTGGCAGATTCTGGTCAGCGGATTTGCCGTTCCCCAGGTTATCCTGCCCGCCCCGCTTGATATCCTCACCGCGTTAATCGACAGCGCTTCGCTGCTGGCGGGCGATCTGGTGCAGACCGTTCTCAAATCGGTGCTGGCGGGTTATCTGCTGGGCTGCGGCGCAGGCATTGGCGTGGCGCTGCTTATCGACAGGCTTCCCTTCCTGCAGCGCGGGCTGCTCCCGGTCGCCAGTCTGACCAGCACGGTGCCGCTGGTGGGCGTCGCCCCTATCGCCGTGATGTGGTTTGGTTTCGACTGGCCGTCAAAAGCCGCGGTGGTGATTCTGGTGACCTTTTTCCCGGCGCTGGTCAGCACGCTGGCCGGACTGAAAGCGAGCGACAAGCTGGAGCAGGAATTGATGTACTGTTACGCTGCCACGCCTCATCAGCAGTTGCGCATGCTGCGCCTTCCCGCCGCAATGCCGTTTATTTTTAACGCCCTGAAAGTGAACGCCACCCTGGCGCTGATCACCGCCATTGTCGCCGAATATTTTGGCTCCCCCACCGCCGGGCTGGGCTTTCGCATCTCCACAGAATCGGCGCGAATGCATATGCCGGTGGTGTGGTCGGCGATTGTGGTGTCGTCACTGGCCGGTTCGCTGATTTACACCGTGCTGGTGCGCCTCGACAGACGCATAAATTTCTGGCATCCCTCGATTCGCGGGATGGCGGCGGAAAAGTAAAACAACATAAAAACATGATGATGCACACACTAACCCGAGGAGTTATCCCATGATGAAACGTTCCGCTTTTCGCCGGGGGTTGTTGCTGGCGGCAATGTCTGCGGCATTGACTTTTTCAGCATACGCAGCAGAGAAAGTGACGCTGCAGTTGAAATGGGTGCCACAGGCACAATTTGCTGGCTACTACGTGGCGCAGGAAAAAGGGTTTTATAAAGACGAAGGGCTGGATGTTACGATCAAACCCGGCGGAACGGATATTTCTCCGGTCCAGGTGATTGCCGGGAAATCCGCAGATGTGATCGTTAACTGGCTGCCTGATGCGCTGGCCTCACGTGAAGCGGGCGTTCCGCTGGTCAATATTGCCCAGATCTTCAATCGTTCCGGCATGATGCTGACCTGTAAAAAATCGAGCGGGATTAAAACCCCCGCCGATTTCAAAGGCAAAACCCTGGGTGTCTGGTACGGCGGCAACGAGTACCCCTTCTTCAACTGGATGAACAAGCTTGGACTGAAACCCGGCACCGATATTACTATTCTCAAACAAGGCTTTAACGTTGACCCACTGTTACAGGATCAGGCAGCCTGTATCTCCACCATGAACTATAACGAATACTGGCAGTTGATCGATGCGGGCCTGAAAGAATCGGATTTGATCACCTTCCCGTACGAGGATCAGGGCGTATCCACGCTGGAAGACGGGCTGTACGTGCTGGCTCCGAGCCTGAAAGACCCGGCTTTCGTCGCCAGAATGGCGAAGTTCCTCAAGGCATCGTTTAAAGGCTGGGATTATGCGGTGAAGCATCCGCAAGAGGCAGCGAAAATCGTGGTAGCGGAAGATGCTTCCGGCGCGTCTACCGAAGCGGTGCAAACTCGCCAGATGGAAAACGTGGCGAAACTGATCACTAATGCCAACACGCCGCAAATTGGCTATCTCGATCCGGCGGCTTATCGCCATACGATTGATGTCCTGCTACATAGCGGCGGCGATACCCCGGTGATTAAAAAAGACCCGGGTGACAGTGCGATGACCCATATCGTCTGGGATGCCGCGGCAAAGCTGAAATAGTCCTCCCGCCAGGGACGGCGGATTTCACCGGAGCCAATGATGAATGAAAGTCTGCTGGGCGGCATTGAGGTATCGCTGGAAAAAGGGCGTATTCGCCAGGATAACGAAGCCATCATAATGGCTGCCGCCGAACGCGTCTTTGCCTGTTACGGATTTCGCGGCGCCACCATGCAACAGATCGCCGATGCCGCCGACCTGCCAAAGGCCAATCTTCATTACTATTTTGGTCACAAAAAAAACCTCTATCTGCGCGTACTGGAGTGCATTCTGCACGACTGGCTGGCGCCGCTGGAAGGGATCTCGGCGCATGCGGATCCCAAAACGGCGCTGGAAGAGTATGTCCGTAAAAAGATTGGCTTTAGTTTTTCTCGCCCTGAAGCCTCCCGCCTGTTTGCCAACGAAATCCTTCAGGGCGCGCAGGCTGTTCATCCGCTATTAAAGACACAGCTCAGGCGACTGGTGGAGGAGAAGGCGCGCATTCTTGATGGCTGGATTTCACAGGGTAAGCTGCGGCAACTGGATACCACCCATTTCTTTTTTACCGTCTGGGCGATAACCCAAACCTACGCAGATTTTGATATTCAGATTGCCGCCGTACTGGGGGAAGATTCGCGCAGTGCGGCAGCGCAGTCGCGAACAACAGAACATGTATTGCGCTGCGTTTGCCGCATCTGCGGCCTGGAATGATTGACGACTTCTGCCGCAATATGCAGCAAACAGCGGCAAATATGGTGCAAATTGCACCAAAAAATACCACAAAAAGGCATGCTGCATTATTCACAACGCCCTACCTTCCTTAATTTACACGCTCTGCGGCGAACCTGCTGGAAATGGCACATAATTAGCATGGTTATTACGTGAAAACTTAACCATCTGGTCAAGATTTTAAACGCAGGGAGAGATAACCCTGCTAATCATTCAGGAGAAGCATGATGAGCGACTGTTCAGGTATCGACGCCCCCGGACGCCAGGCCGCCCGGCTGGCGCCCGACGCGTATGCGCGTGAGTTTGCGGACTGCGCGCCCCCGTTAACCGCCTCGCAGGCGGTGATTGAAGCGGAACGCTGTTACTACTGCTTTGATGCCCCCTGCTCCCGGGCCTGCCCGGCCGATATCGATGTACCGAGCTTTATTCAACGTATCGCCCAGAACAACAATCGCGGCGCGGCGGAGGTCATTCTGCGAGCCAATGTGTTAGGCGGGATCTGTAGCCGCGTCTGTCCGACAGAAACATTATGCGAACACGCCTGCGTGCGTCACGCGCGAGACGGTCGCCCGCTCAATATCGGACTGCTCCAGCGCTATGCCACGGATGATTTCTTTGCACATCCCGGTCAGCCGCTATTCATCCGTGGGCCTGAAACAGGGAAACGGATTGCCGTGGTTGGTGCGGGTCCGGCGGGGCTGACCGTCGCTCACCAGCTGGCGGTTGCGGGTCACAGCGTGGATCTCTTCGATGCCCGCAGTAAAGCCGGCGGTCTCAACGAATATGGTCTGGCCCGCTATAAAGTCACCGATGGTTTCGCCGCGCGGGAAGTGGCCTGGTTGCTCTCCGTGGGCGGAATTACGCTGCACGCCGGAAAAACCCTGGGGAAAGAGATCAGCCTCGCCCAACTGCAGGCCAGCCATGACGCGGTATTCCTCGGCCTTGGGCTGGCGAGCGTGAATCAACTGGAAAACACTGGCACAGAACCTGACGGTGTTTTTGAAGCGGTGGATTTTATCGCCGATTTACGCCAGTGCACAGATCTGAGGCAAATCCCTGTCGGCCGTAAAGTGGTGGTCATTGGCGGCGGTATGACCGCCGTTGACGCCGCCGTACAGGCAAAAAAACTCGGCGCGCAGGACGTTACCCTTGTTTACCGCCGCGGCGAAGCGCAAATGAAAGCATCGGAAAAAGAGCGGCAGTGGGCGCAACTGAACGGCGTAACGGTGCGTCTGTGGGCCACCCCGTTGCGGTTCGAACAGCGCAACCATCAGCTTACGGGCGTGACGTTCAGCGTAACGCGCGAGGATGTTCAGGGGACCGCGACCAGCGGCGAGACCTTCACGCTGGAAGCCGACATGGTGCTTAAAGCCATCGGTCAGACTTTCGAATGTTCCCCGGTCGGGCAAGCCGTGCAGTTAAAACAGGGACGCATCGCCACCGATGAGAATGGCCGCACCTCGCTGGCCGGCGTCTGGGCCGGCGGCGACTGCTGTGCCGGCGGTCTTGACCTGACGGTCGACGCCGTGCGCCAGGGCAAACTCGCTGCCCGCTCTATCTCTCTGGCCCTCGCCATCAACAACGCCGCTAACGCCATCTCTTTTCAGGAGCATGCCCATGGCTAGTCTGCACAGTGATTTTCTCGGCATTCAAAGCCCCAATCCATTCTGGCTGGCGTCTGCACCGCCTACAGATAAAGAGTACAACGTGGAACGCGCTTTTCAGGCCGGATGGGGCGGCGTGGTATGGAAAACGCTCGGCTTAGATCCCCATGTGGTTAACGTTAGCGGGCCGCGCTACGCCACTCTTGCTGGCGGCGACCGCCGCGTTATTGGTCTGAATAACATTGAATTGATCACCGACCGTTCTCTGGCCATCAATCTTGAGGAAATTACCCGTATCAAACAGCGATGGCCGGACCGGGCTGTCGTGGTATCGATCATGGTGCCCTGCGAAGAGGAAGCGTGGAAAACCATTTTACCGCAGGTTGAAGCCACGGGCGCAGACGGTATCGAGCTTAACTTTGGCTGCCCACACGGCATGAGTGAGCGAGGAATGGGCGCCGCGGTGGGCCAGGTGCCGGAATATATCGAGATGGTCACCCGCTGGTGCAAGCAATATTGCCGCCTGCCGACGATCGTCAAACTGACGCCGAACATCACCGATATTCGCTATCCGGCCCGGGCCGCGAAGGCGGGTGGCGCTGACGCTGTTTCGCTGATCAACACCATTAATTCGATCATCGCCGTCGATCTTGAGCAGATGTTGATGTTACCGCACACCGGTAATCAGGGCTCGCATGGCGGCTACTGCGGTCCGGCAGTGAAGCCCATAGCGCTGAATATGGTCTCGGAAATTGGCCGCGATCCGCAAACCCGCGGTTTACCGATTTCCGGCATTGGCGGTATTGCGACCTGGCGCGATGCGGCGGAATTCATCGCCCTGGGGTGCGGGACGGTGCAGGTGTGTACCGCGGCGATGGTGCATGGTTTCCAGATCGTGCGCGACATGATAAGCGGCCTGAAAAACTATATGGATCAGAAAGGGTTCCGGACCCTTGAGGACTTCCGCGGCATGGCGCTGCCGAGCGTCACTGACTGGCGCTATCTCAATCTCAATCATGTGAATAAAGCGATCATCGACCAGGCGTCGTGTATCAAGTGCGGGCGCTGCCACCTGGTTTGTGAGGACACGTCGCATCAGGCGATTACCGCCATCACCGGGGAAACCCGGCATTTTGAAGTGCGTGAGGAGGATTGCGTCGGCTGCAACCTTTGCGCCTCAATTTGCCCGGTTGAGAACTGCATTTCACTGCGCAGCCTGCAGCCTGGCGAAAAAGATAAACGGACTGGAAAAGTGGTGACCGATGTTTACGCCAACTGGACCACGCACCCCAATAACCCGCTGACCACCCCGGCGTAATGGGCGGCGGCGCGGTCGGTTCCCCCTCACCCTGCCCCGGCGCCCTCAAGGGAGAGGGTGAAAAACAGAACGGCGCTGGCAAGCGCCGCCTCGCCGGGGAGCGAGTCAGGCTGAGGGGAAAAGACCATAACCCATCAAACAAAGCACTACAGGAGAAAACGAATGCGTAACCTGTTGATTAAAGGCGGTACTGTCATCAACGCGGACCATCAGCGCCGCGCCGACGTGCTCTGTGTCGATGGCATCATCGCGGCCGTCGGCGATGCATCTCAGTGGGATATTCCCGTTGACACCGAAACCCTCGACGCTGGCGGATTGTACGTGATGCCTGGCGGCATCGACCCGCATACCCACATGAACTTCCCGTTTATGGGTACCACCACCGTCGATGACTTCTACAGCGGCACTGCGGCCGCGCTGGCGGGCGGTACAACCACCCTCCTCGATTTCGTCATCCCTAACCCACAGCAGCCGCTTATGGAGGCCTATCAGCAGTGGCGGGGCTGGGCGGAAAAAGCGGCAACGGATTACAGCTTCCACGTCGCCATCACCTGGTGGGACGAAAGCGTGCGCCAGGATATGGGAACGCTGGTACAACAGGAAGGCGTCAATAGTTTCAAGCACTTTATGGCCTACAAAAACGCCATTATGTGCGATGATGAAACGCTGATGAACAGCTTTCGTCGTTGCCTCGAACTAGGCGCAATGCCGACGGTACACGCGGAAAATGGCGAGATGGTATACCTCCTGCAACAAGAGATGCTTAAGCAGGGTATCACTGGCCCGGAAGCTCACCCGCTCTCTCGTCCGCCGGAAGTCGAAGGGGAAGCCGCTAACCGCGCCATCACGGTGGCCAGTATTATGGGAGTGCCGATTTATGTGGTACACGTCTCATGTCGCGAATCTGCCGCAGCCATTGCCCGCGCCCGCGCCAACGGGCAGCGCGTCTATGGCGAAGTGCTGGCGGGACATCTGGTGATTGACGATAGCGTCTATCGCCATCCGGACTTTGGCTTCGCCGCCGCCCACGTTATGAGCCCGCCGTTTCGCGAAAAATCCCATCAGGCGGCGCTGTGGCACGGCCTGCAATCCGGTCAGCTTCACACGACGGCGACCGACCACTGCACCTTCTGCGCCAGCCAGAAAGCGGCGGGCAGGGATAATTTCGGCAAAATTCCGAACGGCTGCGGCGGTGTGGAAGAGCGCATGGCCGTCATCTGGGATGCCGGGGTTAATAGCGGACGCCTGACGCCAGGCGAATTCGTGGCAATTACCTCAACGAATACCGCCCGTCTCTTCAATATCTACCCGCGCAAAGGCTGTGTTGCACAAGGCGCGGATGCCGATCTGGTCCTCTGGGACCCGGCTGGCAGCAAAACGCTTTCCGCCAGCACACATCATTCGCGCAATGACTTCAATATTTTCGAAGGCCGGACGGTCACCGGCATCCCTGTTTTTACCATTAGCCAGGGCCATCTGGTATGGGCCGATGGCGAACTGCGCGCCCGTGAAGGGGCGGGTCGCTATATCAAACGTCCGGCATTCGGCCCGGATTTCAGCGCCGCAGCGGCATGGGAGCGCCAGCACGCCCCGCAGGCCGTCGCCCGTTAATCACCTGACATTGAGGAAACAATCATGAACAGTGAAGTCATTTCACCAGACACGAACCGCATTGATATCAGTGACCTGAGGATTGATGGCGAACGTTTGTGGCAGTCATTAATGGATCTCGCACACATTGGCGCCACGCCCAAAGGCGGGGTCTGCCGTTTAACGCTGACTGACCTTGATCGCCAGGGGCGTGATTTAGTCGTCGGCTGGGGTAAAGCGGCCGGGCTGTCGGTCGAAATAGATCAAATCGGCAACGTCTTTATGCGCCGACCTGGCCAGAACAACACCCTGCCGCCGATTGTCGCGGGTAGCCATATCGACACCCAGCCAACCGGAGGAAAATTCGATGGCAATTTCGGCGTACTCTCGGCGCTGGAAGTTATCCGTACCCTTAACGATCGCAATATTGAAACGGAAGCGCCGATTGAGATGGTCTTCTGGACCAACGAAGAAGGATCGCGTTTTGTGCCGGTTATGATGGGGTCCGGGGTTTTCGCCGGCATCTTTCCGCTGGAGATGGCCTATGCGGCAACCGACACCGAAGGTAAATCGGTAAAAGATGAACTGTCCAATATTGGCTATGCGGGCGAGGTGGTCCCCGGCACCCACCCGATAGGCGCCTACTTTGAAGCGCATATTGAACAAGGCCCTATTCTTGAAGATCAGGATATCGCCATTGGCGTGGTACAGGCCGTACTGGGTATTCGCTGGTATGACTGCATCGTCACCGGGATGGAGTCCCATGCGGGCCCCACGCCGATGGCGCTGCGTAAAGATGCTTTGCAGGTCGCCACCCATATTATGCAGGAAGTCATCAATATTGCCGGGCAATTTTCTCCGCATGGACGGGGAACCGTCGGTATGGTGCAGGTGCATCCAAACAGCCGCAACGTGGTGCCCGGCAGCGTGAAATTCTCCATTGATTTTCGCAACATGACCGATGCCGACGTTGATAACATGGACGCGGCGTTAAAAGCGTACATTGCCGAAATCGCCCAGAAGAGCGGACTGAATGTGGAACTTAAACAGGTCTCACACTATCCTGCCGCCCCTTTCCACCCGGATTGCAAAGAAGCCGTACGGCGGGCTGCGCAAAAATTAGGTTACTCTGCGATGGATATCGTCTCCGGTGCAGGACATGATGCCGTGTATATGAGCATGCTCGCGCCGACCGGTATGATTTTCATTCCCTGCAAAGATGGCATCAGCCACAATGAGACGGAGTACTCATCACCGGAACAGGTTGCGGCTGGCGCAAACGTACTGTTACACGCGATGCTGGAAAAAGCCGGGGTAGTCTCGCGGGAGTAATCGCCCTGCTTATAAACGCCGATGGCTGGCGACCGCATAGTGCGGGTCAGTTAAGCGAGCCATCGGTTTTTTCGCCAGCGTGAATCACTTTTTTAACGTGGTTTTGACGAAAGTCGCGCCCTTTTCGTTCGCCCCCATGCCCGGCATTGCGCTGAAAACCTGCCGCTGCGCGGTCAGGTCGGATTTCCTTCTGACGACTTTCACAACAACACAGCGCGGGCAAATGACGCTTTAGCCAGGCCACTACCGGATCCGTCGAGATTCAGGATTTAAACCGCGCAATAGGCTCCGGCGTGATGCCAAACTCAACTTTTAATTGCTGTTTGCTTTTCATCACCATCTGCCCGTTCGTATCAATGGTCATATGTTGCGCATCAACGTTATGCCGGGCCTGCCACAACATCACCAGTTGCAGGCTGTTTTCTTTCTGCTCCGGGGTTAACGCCACCCCATCGGGCCATTTTCCCAGTTCCACCGCCGTCGCCAGGCGCTGATAAACTTCCGGCGTCATACTGCTGATAATTTGTTCGATATCCATTTGTCGCGCCTTAAGATTGGAATAATTAGCTGAATCGTTTTTTCAACCCTTGATTTGCTCACCATTTTCATCGTTAGTGAAGCTCAGGGAAGCGGAATTAACACAAAAACGTTCACCGGTGGGCTGTGGGCCATCCGGGAAAACATGACCAAGATGCGCATCGCAGTTTCCGCAGCGAATTTCCGTGCGTTGCATACCGTGAGAGTCATCATTCAGGTAGCGGATCGCATCCTCACTTACCGGCTCATAAAAGCTCGGCCAGCCACAGCCCGAATCATACTTGCTCTGGGAGTGAAACAGCGCGGCATCGCACACCAGACAATGGTAGACGCCATCTCGTTTGTTGTGGAGGAGCCGCCCGGTGAACGGCGGTTCAGTACCGTGATTCTGCGTCACGTAAAACTGCATCTCGGTCAGGTTTTTTTTAAGCGCATCCGCGGTGGGTTTATTCGACATTGGCTTGCTTCTCGCTCTTGCTTTTCGCTATGTAAGAACACCTTCTTTACGCCGATTCTAACAAAATATTAACAATGAAATGTAGACTTTTGTTCTAAACTTAGGCAATGCCATAAGGCAGGCAGATAATTGCGACGCACATCACAATTTTATCTTAATCGCCCTTTAAAATTCCGCGCGCTGCCCCCATATGGAATCGAGCTCAAAGGGAAAGTGAGGCAAATCAATCGCGCAGAGGCCGGCTTAGTATTGATTTGTCGCAATGATTGACACGATTCCGCTTGACGCTGCGTAAGGTTTTTGTAATTTTACAGGCAACCTTTTATTCACTAACAAATAGCTGGTGGAATATATGACTATCAAAGTAGGTATCAACGGTTTTGGCCGTATCGGTCGCATTGTTTTCCGTGCTGCTCAGAAACGTTCTGACATTGAGATCGTTGCAATCAACGATCTGTTAGACGCTGACTACATGGCTTACATGCTGAAGTATGACTCCACTCACGGCCGTTTCGACGGTACCGTTGAAGTGAAAGACGGTCATCTGATCGTTAACGGTAAAAAAATCCGTGTTACCGCTGAACGTGATCCGGCTAACCTGAAGTGGGACGAAGTTGGTGTTGACGTCGTTGCTGAAGCAACCGGTATCTTCCTGACTGACGAAACCGCGCGTAAGCACATCACTGCTGGCGCGAAAAAAGTCGTTCTGACTGGCCCGTCCAAAGACAATACGCCGATGTTCGTTCGCGGTGCTAACTTCGACAAATACGCAGGCCAGGACATCGTTTCCAACGCCTCCTGCACCACCAACTGCCTGGCGCCGCTGGCAAAAGTCATCAACGACAACTTCGGCATCATCGAAGGCCTGATGACAACCGTTCACGCGACCACCGCAACTCAGAAAACCGTTGACGGCCCGTCTCACAAAGACTGGCGTGGCGGCCGTGGCGCGGCTCAGAACATCATCCCGTCCTCTACCGGCGCAGCTAAAGCGGTAGGTAAAGTCCTGCCGGAACTGAACGGCAAACTGACCGGTATGGCGTTCCGCGTTCCGACTCCGAACGTATCCGTTGTTGACCTGACCGTTCGCCTGGAAAAAGCGGCTTCTTACGAAGACATCAAGAAAGCGATCAAAGCTGCCTCCGAAGGCCCGATGAAAGGCGTTCTGGGCTACACTGAAGACGACGTTGTTTCCACCGATTTCAACGGTGAAGTTTGCACTTCCGTGTTCGATGCTAAAGCAGGCATCGCGCTGAACGACAACTTCGTTAAGCTGGTTTCCTGGTACGATAACGAAACCGGTTACTCCAACAAGGTTCTGGATCTGATTGCCCACATCTCCAAATAAGCTGAGATGAGAAAGTAATCTGTAAGAGCGACTTCGGTCGCTCTTTTTTTTGATCTGAAGAGCTATCCGTCATGCTTCAGGTAGCAGGTATAATATCGCCTGCGTTCACTCATCCGGATCACTGACTAATGTAAGCTCATCGGGCGTAATCAGGGACATCCAGCTTCCTGATCGCAGACAATCCACGGTTGGACAAATCGGGTACTGACGAAATTTGCCCTTCACTCGCCGCAGGATTCACCTGTGACTTTGCCCTCAGGGCCAGCTAAGCGCTGCGCAAAACGGTTACGCGTTTTGTCCAGTTCCCGCATGATTTAAGATAAAAAGGATTGTGTAATGATTAATAAAATTTTTGCTCTCCCGGTTATCGAACAGCTTACCCCCGTTCTCTCTCGTCGCCAGCTTGACGACCTGGAGCTGATCGTTATTGACCATCCGCAGGTCAAGGCATCTGTTGCTTATCAGGGGGCTCATCTGCTCTCGTGGAAACCTGCCGGAGAAGAAGACGTGCTGTGGCTCAGCGACAACACGCCGTTTAAACATGGCGTTGCCCTGCGCGGCGGTATTCCTGTTTGCTGGCCATGGTTTGGCCCTGCCCGGCAGCCGTCCCATGGCTTTGCGCGTATCCTGCCGTGGACGCTTAAAGGCCACGATGAAGATGAACACGGCGTGATGCTGACGTTTGCTCTGCACAGCAGCGATGAAACCCGGAAATACTGGCCCCATGATTTCACGCTGTATGCGCGTTTTAAACTGGGCCAGAGCTGCGAGATTGAGCTGGAAGCGCACGGCGAATTTGAAACCACTTCCGCCCTGCACTCTTATTTCAACGTCGGCGATATTGCGGCAGTGAAAGTGAGCGGTCTGGGCGACCGTTACATTGACAAAGTTAACAACTCAGAAGAAGGGGTATTAAGCGACGGCGTACAAACCTATCCTGACCGTACTGACCGGATTTATCTGAATGCTGAATCCTGCAGCGTGATCCATGACGATGCGCTACGTCGCAATATCAACGTTATTCATCATCATTACAGCAACGTGGTGGGATGGAACCCGGGGCCTGCGCTTTCACAAAGCATGGGCGATATGCCGGACGAGGGTTACAAGACCTTCGTTTGCGTCGAAACCAGCTGCGTGACCGTGCCGCAGAAGGCCAGCGAGGAGAATCCATCGCGGCTGGCGCAAACTATTCGCGTGGTGAAATACTAAATACGGCGAACTCTGCGGGCTGATAACCGTTGTCTGTGTTCTGAATAATTCGAGTTGCTGTTCAAAACGCGTCACCGTTCTGAACAGCGCTTGCGCTGGCTTCAAAGGTGTGCGTCCGCAGGCCGGTTCACACGGCGGGTATAATCAATTCCCGCACCACTCAGGGGGATCGGAACGGCTTCTGACCCAAATCCCCAAAAAACACAATTCCCTCTGATTTCCGGGTAAAGCCCGCCCTGGGATTGACTCAACTGAACGACATTACGCCCGTCCGGCACCGTCTTTACACAATATCCAGCGGCGTTTTTCTTCCTGGCGCCGGATAAGCGCGATCCAGGCTCGCCCGTTCCTCAGCGGACAACACGATCTCCAGCGCAGCGGCATTTTCCGTTACATGCTCAATACTTGCCGCCTTTGGAATCGCCAGCACGCCCCGATGGCTAATCACCCACGCCAGCAGCACCTGCGCCGCCGTCAGCCCTCTCTGCTGCGCAATACTTTTCACAACAGTATGATTTAAAAGCCCATTGCGCAGCCGACCGGCCTGGGCCAGCGGACAATACGCCATCACCGGCAACCGTTGCTGCTGGCACCACGGCAGCAGGTCATACTCGATACCGCGAGAGGCCAGGTGGTAGAGCACCTGATTAGTCGCGCACTGCTCGCCGCCAGCCACCTGCCACAACTGCTGCATATCATCGTAATCAAGATTCGACACGCCCCAACGGCGAATTTTCCCCTGAGCAACCAGGGCCTCCATTCCCTCCACCGTTTCCTGCAGTGAATAATCACCGCGCCAGTGCAGTAAATAGAGATCAAGGTAGTCGGTATTCAGGCGACGCAGACTGGCTTCACAGGCGCTGACCAGCTTGCGCCCCCCGGCATTCCACGGATAAACCTTTGACACCAGCACCACGCGATCGCGCTGCCCGTGAATCGCCTCTCCGACCACCTCTTCCGCGCCACCATCTGCGTACATTTCGGCGGTATCGATAACCGTTAACCCGAGGTCGATGCCCGCGCGTAGTGCAGCCACCTCCTGCGCACGCCGCGCCCGGTTTTCCCCCATATACCAGGTTCCCTGTCCAATGACGGGAACTGTCGGATGCTCGCCAAAACGTATTGCCCTTTCTGCCATACATACCTCCCGCAATTTCATTGCACAACCATAATGCAAAACAGGGCGTTTCGCCCTGTTTTGATGCATGAATTGCCCTGTTATAAAGCACAATCAGAAAGAGTAAGTGATTCCGGTAGAAATCAGGCCGCTCCAGGATTTATCCACCATCGGACTATCGGTGATTTCGTCAGACAGGCGGGTATAACGCGCGACGCCGTATACGCTCCAGTCGCCGAGGAAACGATAGTTTGCCGACAGCTCCAGATACGGATTCCAGCTGCTGTCAGGATCGTAGCTGCGCATACCGCTACGAGTGGACTCATGGCGCGAAACACCGTAGTAGTACTCATTCTGGTTATCGCTATTCCATTGAACGCCAACGCCCGGCGTAAGCGTCAGATTCCCGTTGCTATAGCGATACAGCCAGGCCAGATCCCACACAATGCCGTTGCTGTTATCCAGCGTATCGCCAGCCAACGAGGTACGCAAGAAACCGTACTGCGTATTGTGAATATAGGCAAGCCCGGCCATCATCGTGGATTTTCGCTTATCCAGACGACGCATTTGCTGACTGTCGCTGTCACCCGGCTTAAAGTACATTGGCGACCAGTACGCGGTCACCGAAAGCTTATCGTTAGTATCATTCCACAGGTAGTAACCACCACCTAAACCCCGAAACCAAACGTTATCACTCTCATAATTAATAACCGGCACCGGGTAGACATCAGTATCATACTGTTTATAAGGGCGTTCAACGATCCCCACACCCGCTCCCAGACTGAGCTTTCCCTCGGCGTGAACAGCAGATGCTGACGTTGCCATCAATGCACCCAATGCCAGAAGTTTGATTTTAGTCACGATCCATATTCCTGTTGTCAACTTATCTGCGCACGCAGTTTAACGTTGTAAACAACATGTCTCAAATTCTTTACCTGTCATTACATTGAACTCACCAATTTCTCACCACCAGATGACCGCTGGCTGACAATCCAATGACAGTGCAATGACGCCCCGAGTCTGACCCGGGCGACAACAGGACGTTATTCCGGATGAGTTATTGATATGTCATTGAAATTGATTCGCCATGCCATGCAAGTTTTCCAAATGCATCTAAGCTTTAATTTAGAAGAAGTAAATCCGGGGCACGTTATTCACCGACTTCGCCAACCTGGCATAAGGGTTGCTGGAGAATCAGTGAGCGTTGTGCGGCTTACCTCTTCCGGGGGCTCCCACTATTCATATGAACGGCTCTCAACCTGTGCTAAAAACGAAAGGACGGCATGCCATGAATATATTCGATCACTATCGCCAGCGCTATGAAGCTGCCAAGGACGAAGAGTTCACACTGCAGGAGTTTCTTACCATTTGTCGGCAAGATCGCAGTGCTTATGCTAACGCAGCAGAAAGATTGCTGATGGCTATCGGTGAGCCGGTCATGGTCGATACGGCCCTGGAACCCAGGCTATCCCGTCTCTTTTCAAACCGGGTCGTTGCACGCTATCCGGCGTTTGAAGAGTTTTACGGTATGGAAGATGCCATTGAGCAGATTGTTTCCTACTTAAAACACGCCGCTCAAGGGTTAGAAGAGAAGAAACAGATTCTGTATTTGCTGGGGCCTGTGGGCGGCGGTAAATCATCGCTGGCCGAACGCCTGAAGTCCCTGATGCAGTGTGTTCCGATTTACGTGCTTAGCGCTAACGGAGAACGCAGTCCGGTCAACGATCATCCGTTATGCCTGTTTAACCCGCGCGAAGATGCGCAGATCCTTGAGAAAGAGTACGGCATTCCAAACCGCTATCTGGGGACCATTATGTCGCCCTGGGCCGCCAAGCGCCTGCATGAGTTCGGCGGCGACATTACAAAGTTCCGCGTGGTAAAAGTGTGGCCATCGATTCTGGCGCAGATAGCCATCGCTAAAACCGAACCCGGGGACGAGAACAACCAGGACATCTCCGCGCTGGTGGGTAAAGTGGATATCCGTAAACTGGAGCATTACGCGCAGAATGACCCGGATGCTTACGGCTATTCCGGCGCCCTGTGCCGCGCCAACCAGGGACTGATGGAGTTTGTGGAGATGTTTAAGGCGCCCATCAAGGTGCTGCACCCCCTGCTGACCGCGACTCAGGAGGGTAACTATAACGGTACCGAAGGGATATCCGCCCTGCCGTTTAACGGCATCATCCTTGCCCACTCCAACGAATCAGAGTGGGTGACTTTCCGTAACAACAAAAACAATGAGGCTTTCCTCGACCGCGTTTATATTGTCAAAGTTCCTTATTGCCTGCGCATTTCGGAAGAGATCCGCATCTATGAAAAACTGCTCAATAGCAGCGAGCTGAGCCATGCGCCCTGCGCGCCGGGGACGCTGGAAACGCTGGCGCGCTTCTCCATTCTGTCGCGCCTGAAAGAGCCGGAAAACTCAAGCATTTACTCGAAAATGCGCGTTTATGACGGCGAAAGCCTGAAAGATACCGACCCGAAAGCGAAATCCTATCAGGAGTATCGTGATTATGCCGGCGTCGATGAAGGCATGAACGGCCTGTCTACGCGCTTCGCGTTTAAAATTCTCTCGCGGGTATTCAACTTTGACCACACGGAAGTCGCCGCTAACCCGGTACATCTGTTCTACGTTCTGGAACAGCAAATTGAGCGCGAGCAGTTCCCCCAGGAGCAGGCAGAGCGCTATCTGGAATTCCTGAAAGGCTATCTGATCCCGAAATATGCCGAGTTTATCGGTAAAGAGATCCAGACCGCTTACCTCGAATCCTACTCGGAATATGGACAAAACATTTTCGATCGCTATGTCACCTACGCCGACTTCTGGATTCAGGATCAGGAGTACCGCGATCCGGATACCGGTCAGTTGTTTGACCGCGAATCGCTGAACGCGGAGCTGGAGAAAGTCGAGAAGCCCGCCGGGATCAGTAACCCGAAAGACTTCCGTAACGAAATCGTCAACTTCGTTTTGCGTGCCCGGGCGCACAACAGCGGGCGCAATCCAAACTGGACCAGCTACGAAAAACTGCGCACGGTGATTGAGAAAAAAATGTTCTCCAATACCGAAGAACTGTTGCCGGTGATTTCCTTCAACACCAAAACGTCAACCGATGAACAGAAGAAACACGATGACTTTGTCGATCGCATGATGGAGAAAGGCTATACGCGTAAGCAGGTTCGTCTGCTATGCGAATGGTATCTGCGGGTACGTAAATCATCCTGATAATAAGCCCGGCAGGCAATCTCTGTCGGGTTAATAACAGCGGCGAAGAACTCGTTAACTCGGGTTGTGGGATAAAGTGCGCTGAAGCCCGGACATGTAAGGGCATATACCCTGACTCTTTCACGTTGCAGGACAACACGGCTAACCGTGTTGAACGGCGCTTACGCTGGCCCCGCGGGGCAAGGCTCAGGAAGGGGCCGAGTGAAGGCCAACGCGCAGGCAACGTGAAGTATGACGGTATAACCCCTCAATGAAACAGGACGGGTATCGTTGGCAAATGCAGTACAGGAGGGCATATGACCTGGTTCATAGACCGACGCCTGAACGGGAAAAACAAAAGCGCCGTCAACCGGCAGCGCTTTCTGCGCCGTTACAAAGCGCAGATAAAACAGTCGATCTCCGAGGCCATCAATAAACGCTCGGTGACCGATATTCAGAGCGGAGAGTCCGTCTCCATTCCAACGGACGATATTAACGAACCGATGTTTCATCAGGGTCGCGGCGGACTTCGCAACCGCGTACACCCCGGCAACGATCACTTTGTCCAGAATGACCGAATTGAACGGCCACAGGGTGGCGGTGGCGGAGGTGGCGGCGGCCAGGGACAAGCCAGCGCCGATGGCGAAGGGCAAGATGAATTTGTCTTTCAGATTTCGAAAGACGAATACCTTGATCTGCTGTTTGAAGATCTTGCGCTGCCAAATCTGAAGAAAAACCAGCAGCGGCAGTTGACGGAGTTTAAAACCCATCGCGCAGGCTACACCGCCAATGGCGTGCCGGCCAATATCAGCATCGTTCGCTCGCTGCAAAACTCGCTGGCGCGACGTACCGCCATGACGGCCAGTAAACGTCGTGAACTGCATACGCTGGAAAACGAACTGGATATCATCAGCAAAAGCGAACCCGCACAACTGCTGGAAGAGGAACGGCTACGTAGAGAAATCGCAGAGTTACGGGCAAAAATCGAGCGCGTACCGTTTATTGATACGTTCGATCTGCGTTACCGGAACTATGAAAAGCGGCCAGAACCCTCAAGCCAGGCGGTGATGTTTTGCCTGATGGACGTTTCCGGCTCTATGGACCAGGCAACGAAGGATATGGCCAAACGGTTTTACATCCTGCTCTATCTGTTCCTCAGCCGGACTTATAAAAACGTTGAAGTGGTCTATATTCGCCACCATACCCAGGCCAAGGAGGTTGATGAGCACGAATTCTTTTATTCCCAGGAAACCGGCGGCACGATTGTCTCCAGCGCCCTGAAATTAATGGATGAAGTGGTCAAAGAGCGCTACGACCCTGCGCAGTGGAATATCTACGCCGCACAGGCATCGGATGGTGATAACTGGGCGGACGACTCGCCGCTGTGCCACGAACTGCTGGCGAAGAAAATCCTGCCAATCGTGCGTTACTACAGCTATATCGAGATCACCCGTCGGGCGCATCAGACGCTGTGGCGCGAGTACGAACACCTGCAGGCAACATTTGATAATTTTGCCATGCAGCATATTCGCGACCCGGAAGATATCTACCCGGTGTTCCGCGAACTGTTTCACAGGCAGGCATCGAAAGCAGACAGTTAACCTTCGCAAAACAGCCAGCATCCTGCTTCGCTGGCTGTTTTTTACGCTGACTTTATCCAGCCGCGCCTATTGCAGCAGATCAGGATCAATCGCTGACATAATGAGATCCGGCAGGTTGTCCATCTGATGCACTTTGCCGCATTTAACAATAATTTGTCGCGCGTTATCGTATCCGGGCGCCCACAGCCGATTATTTAAAAGCACATCTTTATAGACTGCGACTAGCGGTTTTTTCCATGCCGCCGCCATATGTACCACCGACGTATCCGGCGAAATAACCAAATCCGCTTGCGCAATTAACGCCATGCAATGGTGTAGCGTTTTAAACGGATTAACGCTCACTTTTTCCGCTAAGGGAATGCGAATTTCATTACGGTGATCGAGCAAGATAATATTGACATCAGGATAGTCTGTACGCAGTCTGGCGATAAGCGTTGCCAGTTGCTCCTGCGACATACTGCGATCCTGATTGCCGGCAAAAATATTAATCACCACCTTGCGCCCTTCCCGGCCCGCCATGTAGTCGCCCACTTCCTGATACACATCCTGTGGAATATGCAGATCATAAGACGCGAGATGTTTTTTATCCAGCTTCAGATAGTCGGCGATAAGATCAAATGTCTTACTGACGTGCAATTTTTCGCAATCAAAATCAAAAGACTTTGAATAGTGATTAATTGATGGCCATTTATTAAACCCCAGTACCGATTTAGCATTTATCTGCCGTAACAGCAACATCCTGTGTACCGGGATATCAAACAATGACGGGTCAATAACTATATCGTACTTATTATTCGCAAGCTCATTAATAATGGACTTAGGCACGTTATGGGTGAATTTACGCAAAAAATCCGCTGAGCTGACATTGTCAGCTTCGTAAATATGGCGAATTCGCGGGTTATGCCGCATCACCTGACTGTTCGACTTCGTCAACAGAAAGTCAACGGTCATTCCCGCTTCATGCAGGCATTTAACCAGCGCGGAATCGACGACCACATCGCCTAAAGCGCCTTCATTACGCATCAGCAACACGGTTTTCGCTGACGATAAATCAACCTCATGCCGCGTGCGGCTATCCCAGAACGCCTTCGCGAGATGAATCCGAACCGCGCTACGGACTCTCTTGGTAAAATAGTTACGGCGTCTGTTCAACTCCCTTATTTTTTGGAACTTTCTGGGGGATACCTGCACCGCTACCTTCTCCGTCATCATAACCTCGTAACCACATCAATAGCATCGATATTAGCCATCCTAATGACTAATAAAAACAAAAAAAGTTCTCGCGATAAGTAAAATCGTTGAGCGTTTGATACTGGCAGGATAGTAATATGTTTTTTTATTCCAGCATATCTTATTGAAGAAAAAACGCATTAAATGTGGAGTTAATGTGGAAGATATAAAGGCAATCCCCCTTCTGCACAGGGGGAAAATATGCCTGGAATATATACTTCTTGATTGCATATATCGCGTTCATGTGCGTTGGCCCATCACTTGCCCTTACCAACGCGGTTATAAACGTTTAACCATTTTGTTCCGCAATATGCATTATTTCCGTTCTCAATCCTGATTCTCCACGCACCACCAGAATTAATGAATCAGCTTCCGGATGCGACACGCCATCGCCGGTTTTCATCCGTTGCGGAGAGGATTACACTCACAGCTTTATGTACAAGATAAAGGTCGATATGAACGGATCGGTAAGACAGAACCCCCACCAGCAGTTGCTCAATCTGCTTGACGTACACCATGCGCGCTACCGGCTCATGAAGCATGATGCTGTCGGCAAATGCGAGGCCGTGTCGGCGATCCGCGGTACCGCTCTGGGCCAGGGGGCGAAAGCGCTGGTATGCAAAGTTAAAGGTCACGGTGTGAACCAGCACGTACTGGCTATCCTCGCCGCCGATCGGCAGGCGGATTTAGCCCGTCTGGCCGAATATATTGGCGGCAGCAAAGCCTCGCTGGCCAGCCCGGCAGAGGTGGAAACGCTGACCGCCTGTGAATTTGGCGCGATCCCCCCCTTTAGTTTCCACCCGGCGTTGCGGCTGGTTGCCGACCCGCTGCTGTTTGAGCGTTTCCCAGAAATCGCCTTTAACGCGGGCAGACTCGATACGTCGATTATTCTTGATACTGACGACTATTTACGAATTGCGCGTCCGGAACTGGCCGTATTTCGCCGCCAGGACTGAAACCTTTTCGGCCCGGAAACAGTGGCCTGAGGTCAAGGTGACTCTCCCGATGTTAATACCCGCAAGCTCCGCCGCGGGGAAACACAAGGCACGGGCCCAGAAATAGCGAACATACGGTAAAAAAGCCTGTTTACTCACGCGATTATGCGTAAAGTAAACAGGCTTCTCTTTTGATATTTTGGCAAGGACCTCTGCACATGTTCGATACTACCCTGCTCATTCTGCTGGGCCTCGCAGCGCTCGGCTTTATTAGCCATAACACCACCGTCGCTATTTCAATCCTGGTTTTAATTATCATTCGCGTTACACCGCTGAACGCGTTCTTTCCATGGATAGAAAAGCAGGGGCTGACCATCGGTATTATTATCCTCACCATTGGCGTGATGGCCCCTATCGCCAGCGGGACACTGCCGCCCTCAACGCTGCTCCATTCATTCGTTAACTGGAAATCGCTACTGGCGATTGCCGTGGGCGTATTTGTATCCTGGCTGGGCGGTCGAGGCGTCGCCCTGATGGGCTCACAGCCGCAGTTGGTTGCCGGGTTGCTGATCGGCACCGTGCTCGGCGTCGCCCTCTTCCGCGGGGTCCCGGTCGGGCCGCTAATCGCCGCGGGGATCGTCTCCCTGTTTATTGGTAAGGCGTAGTCAGACTGGCAAGATAACGTCCTGGTGTTTGTCCCAGTCCCTTTTTAAACATCGTGATAAAAGCGGTCGTGGAGTCATAGCCCAGGCTCTGGGCCGTCTGTTGCACCGACAGACCGCGGATCAGCATCTGCAAAGAGAGGATTAACTGTAGCTGATGCCGCCAGCGGCGAAAATTCAGCCCCGTCTCACGCACCACCAGCCGCGCCAGATTACGCTCACTCATGGCGAATGCCTCCGCCCATTGCGTCAGCGTTTTCCAGCGTGCCGGCTCGGCGGCTATCATTTCCGCCATTTGATGAATTTTAGGGTGCCCGGATACCGGTAGCTGAAGATGCTCCTGCGGCTGCTGCGGTAGTTCGTCGAACAGTACCTGCACCAGCCTCGCTGTCTCCGGCTTATCCGCCCCGGCCCTGCCACGTTGGGCCATCGCGAGGATAAGCTCACGAACCAGCGGTGAAATCTTTAACGTGCAGCAGCGCCGCGGCATCGGCGCGGCGTCAGGTTCAATAAACAAAAAACAGATCTGCGCCTGCGGTGTCGCGCGGTTACTGTGTGGCACCTGACCCGGCACCCATACCGCATACTGCGGCGGAACCATCCACATCGCATTCTCCACCTCGCAGGTTAGCGCCCCGCGTAGCGCAAGAATCAGTTGCCCTTTGCGATGATGATGGCGTGGAATGTACTGCTCGTCGGCAACGACCTGGATGCGAAAAGCCAGCGCCGCATCACGATCGCTATCCGGATCGTAGCCATCAAGACCGAGTCCGATCATAAAATTGTCCGATTTTAGCGATAATCTGTCATTTTAGCTTGATTCAAACAGGTGGCAAACACGCTATTGTTAACGCCCCGTTTCCTTGTCTGAGATAGCCATGAATTTTGTTTCACCTGCTGCCGAACGCCCCCCTTTTTTATTCATTGTCGGCATACTGCTTATTGCGACGACTTTACGCGTGGCATTTACCGGCGCCGCGCCATTACTGGATGCCATTCGCGGTGAATATGGCCTGACTACGGCGCAAACCGGTTTACTGACCACCCTGCCGTTGCTGGCCTTTGGTCTGGTTTCCCCGTTGGCTGCGGGCATTGCACGCCGTTTCGGTATGGAGCGCAGCCTGTTGTTGGCAATGATTCTGATTTGCCTCGGGATCGGATTGCGCTCCCTGCCCTCCGTTGCGCTACTGTTTTTCGGCACCGCGATAATCGGGTGCGGCATTGCCCTCGGCAACGTCCTGCTTCCGGGACTGATCAAACGAGACTTCGCCCGGCACATTGCCAGAATGACCGGCGCATACTCCCTGACCATGGGCGCTGCGGCGGCGCTGGGGTCGGCAATGGTGGTGCCACTGGCGCTTACCGGAATGGGCTGGCATGGCGCGTTGTTGATGTTAATGGTTTTCCCCTTACTGGCGCTGTTTGTCTGGCTGCCGCAATCACGTCGCCAGGTTCCCGCGACTCTGACGGGGTCAGGCGCGATGCACAGTCGCGGTATCTGGCGCTCGGCGCTGGCCTGGCAGGTAACGCTTTTTCTCGGGATTAATTCGCTGGTCTATTACATCATCATCGGCTGGCTCCCCGCCATTCTGCAAAGCATCGGCTACAGTGAAACGCAGGCGGGTTCGCTACACGGATTGCTCCAGTTGGCCACCGCCGCACCAGGACTGGTCATCCCGTTACTGCTTCATCGTTTGCAAGATCAGCGCGGCATTGCCGTTCTGACGGCCCTGATGTGCGCAGCCAGCTCGCTTGCTCTGTGGTTTTTCCCCGCTCAGGCGGCCGTGTGGGCGATTATCTTCGGCTTTGGTTCCGGTGCGACCATGATTCTGGGGCTGACCTTTATCGGCCTGCGCGCCAGCTCAGCACACCAGGCGGCGGCGCTGTCAGGAATGGCGCAAACCGTTGGTTATCTGCTGGCCGCTTGTGGTCCGCCGATAATGGGGAAAATACATGATGCCAACGGCGACTGGCATATTCCGCTGATCGCCGTAGCGATGATGTCCGTCATGATGGCCGTGTCTGGCGCCCTGGCCGGACGCAATCGAGAAATTCACGGCTGACACTGCCCACGCCCGGCAATCTTCACTGCCGGGCGCGTGCTCATTGGTTTGCCGCGCGTAAGAACGCCTGTACCAATGGTGCGGGCCGCCCTTCCAGTGCATTGCGTTCATGCTGGAATAGCGTGGCGACGAAGAACGGATGTGTCACCAGTTCCACCGCCCGGATCTCGCCTTCATCATCCCAGCCGGTCACCCGCAGATCGCCCTGCTCCAGCTCCCGGGCAAACGCATCGGCAATCCCGTAACTACAGTGATATCCCTCTTCAATACTGTCACGACCATAGGCTCTGGCGATAAGCGTACTGGCGCGCAGTTCAATTGTGTCCGACTTTTCCACCAGTGAGCAACTTAGCGGTGCAATCACCATTCGTCCTTCGGTATCGGTCTCCGCATGCGCGGCATCCCGCCAGCCCAGGACATTGCGCGCGTATTCAATAATCGCATGCTGAAATCCGCCACAGGTACCGAGGAACGGCACACCGTTTTCACGCGCGTGACGAATGGCGATAAACGCGCCTTCGGTATTTTTATAAGGACTGCCGGGAACCACCCAGATAGCATCATAGTGGGCAAGCATATCGGCGGAGTTTATCTCACGGGTTGCCAGCCAGTCATAGCGCAACGGTAGATCCAGCACGGCGGCAGCATCGTCAATTGCCAGGGGAATCGCTTTGTGAGCGAGGACATCGGGGTTGTAATCACCAACCAGGGCGATACGCAAGAGAGAGTTCATAGCAGGTTCCTTATGTTACAGCGATTATCAGACAACACAAGGAACCTCAGATTAACGATCCCGGCGGCCGAACACAATCCTTATTTCCTAAAACGGATGAAGACGTACAATGTCATCTCACAGGCGTTATGGTATGACGTACAGACACTATCTGCTCTACAATGACAGCGTTAGCGAACAGATTCAGGCGCCGCTTCCCGGCTTCGCGAATACACAATGACGTGTCTGACGGGTACGAAGGGAGGATCACAATGATTCAATGTAAACGCGTTTATGATCCCGCGGAAGAGCGCGACGGCTATCGCGTTCTGGTCGACCGCCTGTGGCCGCGCGGGATAAAAAAGGCGGCGCTGCATTATGATGAATGGTGCAAAGCCCTCGCGCCGTCCGCTGACTTACGTAAGGCATTTCACAGCGAGACGATTGATTTCGCCCACTTTAGTCAATGCTACCGCAAGGAGCTTGATGACCAGCGCGATGAAGGCCTGCGCCTCGTCGCACTGGCCCGCCAGCAGCCGCTGACGCTGCTCTATGCAGCGAAAAATACCCGGCAAAACCATGCCCGGGTGCTGGCAGACTGGCTGACCGCGCTTAAATAAAAATTATGACTTCTTCGGGTGATCGCGACGCCAGAGCGCCCATTCGTCTATGGTTTCGCCGCCGGGAAGTTTGCAGTCACTACGTACGCCCTGCGGGCTTTGAACCGGGACCAGAACGCCCCCCTGTTGCCCGCAATACACCGAAGCCGGATTAGCCATCCCTGGCGGATGAGCGGGCTGAGTCGGTTGAGGTTGCGCACATCCCGCAAGTACCAGAGGAAACATCACTATCATCCACTTCATTTCGGCTCCTTCATTGTCATTGTTCGATACGGCCTTTCGCCCTGAATCTTCACGATTTCTCCATTTTAGCCACACTTTTACCTCGTAGAGTAGCTCCTGTTCTCGAACTGACCAGAGAACAGATCATTCCATAATCAATGAGTTTTTTCCCCGCCTCCCCCGGCGGGGTTTTTTTAGGGTTAAACCCACCAAATAAGATAATTGATTTAAAAATTGTCCCGTCAGTAAGCTGCGCTGACTTGCCAGCGGCTTCATTAACGGCGTGATCTTCCCCTTTAAGGTTGTGGCGTATTCCCGAATCGCATCACGCCCGCCGCACGCTTTAGCACAATAACGGTCTTATCGTCAGCGAATTTTTCATCTTGCCTGGACTAATTGAACGCGAAATCCGCTATGATATGACGCCTCACTTGCATCTACAGGGACACCATAATGAAACTGGGTATTCTATTTCCGGTCGTGATTTTTATCGTCGCGGTTATTTTTCTGGGCTGGTTCTTTATTGGAGGTTATGCAGCGCCGGGCGGAGCATAATGAAAAAAAGCACCCTTATAATGCTCATCGTCGCCATTGTGGCCGTCGCGGGCACGCAATTTGGCTGGTGGTAAATCCAGGAATAATCGCTTCCTCATCGGCGGGATATTGCAGAATTATCTTATCTACTCAATAGGTTAAAAGAATATAGTCACTTCATCAGCCGACTCCGCCGGCTGGCCCCGGCGGACGGATTTAACGGGAGAAGTGAGGAATGAAAAAACCGATTGTGTTGCCGCTGATTCTCGCGCTTTGCACGCTGTTATCGGGATGTATTATCGACCCAGGCTATCATCGCGGGCCGCCGCCGCCCCACTATCATTGTGATGACAGAGGATGGAGATAACGCGAAAACATAACAAGGCGAACGTCTGTTCGCCTTGTTGCCTGAGCTTAATCCTGACGATCTGAACCTAAAAACAGAAATCCCAGCGGAATAGAGAATAAAAGCGTGAACACGAGGCTGTAGACCATAACCATCGCCCCCTGCAGGAAGAACATTGACGTCGTCCACTCTGAGTACGGCATATTATACTCACTTACCACCCCACCAAAGGTCGCACGACCAACGACAAACAGCGCGATAATAAACACCGTGGCGATCGACAAGAAGAACTTCTTGCTGTTTTTATTGTGAGTCAGTTTCTGCAGAATCATCCGGTTCCCTTCTTTTATGCGCGATAATCAGCTGTATATGTAACACCAATGCAATCAAAACTGAAGGCGTTTGTTACAAACAAAGAACGGTCGGCCACGCGCATACCGGCACGATGATTACGACTGGAGCGTCGCCAGACGGGCGGCGAAACCAACAAAAATAAGGCCAATCAGGCTGTTGCCAATTTTCGCCAGTTTCTTTTTCGTTTTCACGTAGCGGGTGACAAAAGAGCCGGAAAGAATCAGAAAACTCATATAGAAGAAGCTAATAACTTCCAGCGTCAGCGCCAGAATAAAGAACGCCAGGCCAGGCGTTCTGGCATTAACGTCAATAAACTGAACGAAAAATGAAACATAAAACAGAATGGCTTTCGGATTCGTCAGGCTGAGCGTCAGAGAACGTTTCAGGATAGCGCTCCCCGGTTCCGACCCAGAAGCCGAATGACCCTCGCGCTGGGTTAGCACCGCATAGAGCATTTTACCGCCCATCCACAGCAGATAAATCGCCCCCAGATAACGAACAATATTGAACAGCACCGGAGTGGTTTTGATAAGCGTCGCGACACCGGCAAAAGCCAGAAACATCAGCACCGCATCACCAAAGAACACACCTGCCGCGGCCAGATAGCCCTTTTTAACGCCGTGAGCGATGCCGGTCTTCAGAACAAAAAGGGTATTTGGGCCGGGGACAAGAATGATAAAGATAGCCCCGACCAGATAGGTCAGGTAATTCAACACACCAAACTCAGCGAACACAACGCACTCCTTCGCTTACAACAACAAATGATCCCGCGCACGTTAACGCAACAGGGACCATTTTGAAAGCGCTGTAAGTGCGGATCGCTTAATAGAGCGAAGCTTCCCCCAGCGGACGGGTCTTAAAGCGGCGGTGAACCCACAAATACTGCTCTGGCGCGCGCAGAATCTCTTTCTCAATAACCTTATTGATATAGCTGGCCGCATCCTGCTTATCTTCGCCAGGATAATCACTCATCACGTCGCTGATATGCAGACTGTAACCTTTACGATCCGCCTTGCGCACCATACTGATGGTAAGCATTTTCGCGCCGGATAAGCGGGACAGCACATAGGTGCCGTTAGTGGTTGCCGCCTGTTGTACCGAAAAGAACGGCGCAAAAACGCTTCCCTTCGGACCGTAGTCCTGGTCAGGTGCGAACCACACCGCTTCGCCAGATTTCAACGCATGTACCAGGCCGGACAAATTGCGGCGATCAATCATCGCTTTATTGGAACGTAAACGACCACGCGTCTGCACCCACTCCATCAGCGGGCTATTATGCGGACGGTAAGTTGCCATCATAGGGCGACAAATTCCCATCGTACGCCCACCGAGTTCAAGAGACATAAAGTGTATGCCAACCACCATCACGCCTTTTCCGGCGTTCAGGGCATTATTAAGGTTAGCCATGCCTTCAACATCAAACCATTTCCTGACCCGCTCATCGCTCCAGAACCAGGCCATTCCCGTTTCAATAAGCCCCATTCCCAGCGACATAAAGTTCTGTTCAATGAGTTTCTCACGGGCGGCCGGCGACATATCCGGAAAGCAGAGTTCGAGATTTCGTCTGGCGATATGCTCCCGGCGTCGGAGAAAACGTCGTGACGCCCGGCCGGCGCTGCTGCCGATAATGTGCAAAATGGGATAAGGTAACTGAACGATAAGCCAGAGTATGGACAGGCCAAACCAGGTCCCCCAGTTACGCGGGTGGAGTAAACTTTTGTTAAAAGCGCAAGACATGTTTTTTCCTGTAAACATCTGAACATGAGGTAACGCTTAAGGAAAAAACGAGTCCCTTCATCTGTCATTAGGCGGTACGTGTAACAGTTGAGACAATAATAATCCTGATAAATTCATTCCGGCAAGTAAAAAACCGCGACAGCATAAAAAAACACAACACCCGCACAGTTGTAACAAAATGTAAAATACAAATAAATAAGTAATAAAAAATAGCCTCAAAAATGATTATCACGCTAATGATTCATTCTACTGTAACGCCCTCAATTTCGATGCGCCGTCGCCGTAAACCCCCGGTGGCTGACGCCACGGCAGGCGCTGCGATCGCCTGCCCCGCGGCGGTTCGCATTAACCAAAACCTTAGCGCCGCGAAATAAAACGCAACGAGGCGCGGATCCGCAGTAGGCCTGAATACGCTATTCATTTATCGCGCCCTGCCGTCAGCCACATTAAACAATGTAATTATCGAGATAACGTCTGAAATAAGAATCCACTTATTTTATCGCTGCTGATAGTTAATTTTCAGCGCAGCGATTCATAGCGCAACCATTATTGCAGATTTTTATCTACGGCCCTTTAACCGAACAGCAGGAAATAAAGTTCAGGCGTTTTTTCTGGCGCCGGAAAAAACGCATCATAGACAAAAATCTCGGACGATTCTCACGTTTCAACAAACCATTGCAGGCAATCCTGAGCGCCTGTTTATATCCTTCATCTTTAATTAACCCCAGCGGCGACATCAGCGACATCGGTCCATGATGAAAACGCACGGAAGCAAAGCCTGCCCGCTGGAAAATCGCCTGCCAGCCCGCGGCGCTTAACGGGCTGACGTGAGATTTCACGACCCCCTGAAGCTGAAGACGCGTTTCGTCATCGAGCGCATCCTGAGAATACATAATATCATGAGTCAATAAACGACCGCCGGGTTTCAGCACGCGGAAATATTCCGCCGCCAGCTTCTCCTTCGCTTTATCGGCGTACATGGTAAGCATCGCCTCATTAATCACCACATCAAACGTAGCGTCGGGAAAGGGCAAACGATTAGCATTGGCCTCCAGCACCACAACCCGATTATCCACGCCCTCACGGACGATATTTTGTCGGGCTTTCGCCAGCGCCTCTTTATCCATATCAATCGCGTAGACGCTGCAACGAAAACGTTGCGCCAGCTCAATCGCGGTGGTGCCCATATTACAGGCCACCTCCAGGACTTTACTCTCCGCGGTAAAGCCCGCCTGCTGAAACAACCACTCTGTTGCCTCTATTCCCCCAGGGCGTAAACGGGTTTTCCCCAGTCTGGCCAAAAACGTATGTCCAGCTTGTTCGCTTGTGTTCATCAGCATCCCCTTTCTGATTTTATAAGATGCATTATAAATACAACATTATGATTACCGGGGGAATGCCGTGAATAAATTTTATTGGTATGGCGCCACACAGGCATATAATGTCGCGTATTGACCAAAAATCTATTCAATATTTAACAATTACTTAGCATACAGAGCGCGCTACATCGTGTTAAGTGCGCGCCTGTTTTAATTGAAATGAGAAACATTCTCATATTAACATACACCTATTGATGAATTGTTCTGAACCCGGCCATGTCCCAGCCTTCCGCCACGACGTCACCGCTAACGCTTGCTTCGCTGTATAGCGACAATCACAGTTGGCTGAAAAACTGGCTTACCCATAAGCTACAATCCGCGTTTGACGCCGATGATGTGGCGCAGGATACCTTTGTGCGGATCATGGGGAGCGACTCGCTGACCACGATTCGCGATCCAAAGTCCTTCCTTTGCACCATCGCAAAACGGGTGATGATCGACCTGTACCGCCGCCATGCGCTGGAGCGCGCATGGCTGGAGATGCTCTCTGAGTTACCGGAGGCGCTGGCCCCGTCGCCTGAACTGCGGCAAAGCCAGCTTGAGCTTTTACAGCAGATTGACGCCATGCTGGACGGGCTGAACGCCAAAGCGCGGGAAGCCTTTTTGCTCTCGCAGCTTGAAGGGCTGACTTACGCTGAAATAGCCAGACGCCTGTCGGTCTCCGTCAGTTCGGTTAAAAAATATATGGCTAAAGCCACCGAACACTGTCTGCTGTTTCGTCTGGAGAATGGCCTGTGAACCGGACGCTGACCGATTCCCGCCGCCAGGCATTACGCTCCGCTTCTCACTGGTACGCCGTCCTGAGCGATGGTTGCGTGAGTCCGCAGCAGGAAGCGCGCTGGCAGCAGTGGTATGAGCAAAACAACGATCATCAGTGGGCCTGGCAACAGGTGGAAAACCTGCGTCAGCAAATGGGACAATTGCCGGGTGGCCTGGCCAGCCGGGCGCTTCACGATAGCCGCCTCGCCCGCCGCCATGTGCTGAAAGGGTTGCTACTGTTACTGGCCGCCGGTGGCGGATGGCGGCTATGGGATTCTGAACTGGCGGAAGGGCTACGCGCCGATTACCGTACGGCGAAAGGTCTGCCTCACCAGCAGCGGCTCGCCGACGGAACGCTGCTTACGCTGAATAGCGAAAGCGCGGCGGATGTCCGGTTTGACGCTCACCAGCGTCTGGTCCACCTGCGCTATGGCGAAATCGCTATCAAAACCGCCAGCGATAGCCAGCGACGGCCATTTCGGGTACAGACACGTGAAGGGATACTGACGGCGCTCGGCACCGAATTTACGGTGCGCCAGTTTGTCGACGCAACCCAACTGATGGTGCTGCAACATGCCGTTGAAGCGATGTTACCTTCTGGCCGCACCCAACGCGTCAATGCCGGTGAAAGCCTGTGGTTTACCCGCGATCGCTTTGCCCCCCTGACAAAGCTTAAGGACGGTGAAGGGAGCTGGATCCAGGGCATTCTGACCTTTCGTGATACGCCGCTGAGCGACGTTATCGCCACCGTCTCCCGCTACCGCTACGGCGTACTGCGTTGCGATCCCGCCGTAGCCGGATTGCGCCTGAGCGGTACCTTCCCGTTGAGTGATCCCGACGCAATTCTTAAGGTTATCGCGCAAACAATGCCGATAAAATTGCACTTTATCACCCGCTACTGGGTCACGCTTACGCCTGCCTGATAAAAAAAACACAAAAAATTCTCATTCGCTGTTGTCCTTTTTCCCTCACTCGTTCGACTTATTCATTGAAGACAACCAAAAACGATCATGGAGAAGTCATGACACCTTTACGCGTTTTACGCAAACCGATGCCTCTGGTGATGGCAATCCGTTTAAGCCTGCTGCCGTTAGTGGGGCTGACTGCCGCGTCGGCCTTTGCCGCCACGCAGTTTGATATTGCAGCCGGAGATTTAGACAACGTACTCAACCAATATGCCGCTCGCAGCGGTATTACCCTCTCTGCCGACGCCGGTCTGACACGCGGCAAACATAGCGCTGGCCTGCATGGCAGCTATGAAACCGAAGAGGGCTTACGCACGCTGCTCAACGGCAGCGGACTGCAGCTCAAGTCTTTGGGCAATAATGTCTGGACCCTTGAGCCCTCGCCTGTCAGCGCAGAATCCACCTTAACCGTGGTGGGTGACTGGCTCGGCGACGCGCGTGAAAATGATGTTTTTGAACACGCCGGCGCCCGCGATGTTATTCGTCGGGATGATTTCGCCAAAACCGGCGCGACAACCATGCGCGATGTCCTGAACCGCATTCCCGGCGTTAACGCCCCGGAAAATAACGGTACCGGCAGTCACGATCTGGCCATGAACTTCGGTATTCGCGGACTCAACCCGCGCCTTGCCAGCCGCTCCACGGTGCTAATGGACGGCATCCCGGTTCCCTTTGCTCCCTACGGCCAGCCGCAGCTTTCGCTGGCGCCGGTGTCCCTCGGCAATATGGATGCCATTGATGTGGTTCGCGGCGGCGGCGCGGTGCGCTACGGGCCGCAAAGCGTCGGCGGCGTGGTGAACTTTGTTACCCGCGCCATTCCGCAGGATTTTGGTATTGCGGGCGGCGTCGAGGGGCAACTCAGCCCCACCTCGTCGCAAAACAATCCGAAAGAAACCCATAACCTGCTGATTGGCGGCACGGCGGATAACGGCTTCGGCTCCGCCCTGCTCTACTCAGGCACCCGTGGCAGCGACTGGCGCGAACACAGCGCGACGCGTATTGACGATGTGATGCTGAAAAGCAAATATGCGCCCAATCAGGTGCATACCTTTAACAGCCTGCTGCAATACTACGATGGCGAAGCCGATATGCCAGGCGGTCTCTCCCGCGCCGACTACAATGCCGATCGCTGGCAGTCCACGCGGCCTTACGATCGCTTCTGGGGGCGCCGCCAGCTTGCCAGTCTCGGCTATCAATATCAGCCCGATGCCCAGCATAAATTTAACATCCTGGGGTTCTATACCCATACCCTGCGTAGCGGTTACCTGCAACAGGGTTCGCACATTACCCTTTCGCCGCGCGAATATTGGGTCCGCGGCATCGAACCGCGCTATAGCCAGAGCTTTATGATCGGCCCCTCCGCTCATGAAATCGGCGTTGGCTACCGCTATGTGAACGAATCGACCCACGAGATGCGTTATTACACCGCGACCGCCAGCGGCGTGCTGCCCGACACCGCCAGCCCGTACGATCGCGATACCCGTTCCGGCACCGAGGCCCACGCCTGGTATATTGATGATCGTATTGATATCGGCAACTGGACGATTACGCCGGGTATGCGCTTCGAGCACATCGAGTCTTACCAGAACAACAACCTGAAAGGCACACATGAGCAGGTCAGCTACAATGCGCCGCTTCCTGCTCTAAATGTGCTTTATCACCTCACCGACAGCTGGAATTTATATGCCAACACAGAAGGATCATTCGGCACCGTACAGTACAGCCAAATTGGCAAGGCTGTGCAAAGCGGCAATGTGGAACCGGAAAAAGCACGCACATGGGAGGTCGGCACCCGCTACGACGACGGCGCGCTGAGCGCTGAAATGGGGCTGTTCCTGATTAACTTCAACAATCAGTACGACTCCAATCAGATCAATGACACGGTTACCGCCCGCGGTAAAACCCGCCATAGCGGCCTGGAGGCGCAAACCCGTTACGATCTTGGTGAGCTGTCGCCCGCGCTGGATAACCTTTCGGTTTACGCCAGCTACGCGTACGTCAATGCGGTGATCCGTGAGAAAGGCGACACCTATGGCAATCAGGTTCCCTTCTCGCCGAAGCATAAAGGCACCTTTGGCGTCGATTATAAGCCCGGCAACTGGACGTTTAACCTTAACAGCGACTTCCAGTCCAGTCAGTTTGCGGATAACGCCAATACCGTTGCCGAGAGCGCTGACGGCAGTACCGGGCGTATTCCCGGCTATATGCTATGGGGCGCGCGCGTCGCCTACGATTTCGGTCCGCAGATGGCCAGGCTCAACCTTGCCCTGGGGGTAAAAAATATCTTCGATCATGAGTATTACATCCGCTCATACGACGATAACAATAAAGGCCTTTACGCCGGTCAGCCGCGCACGCTGTATCTGCAAGGCTCAATGAAGTTCTGATGATTGTTTTTGGCGGATAGCGGCGTCAGCGCCCTGTCCGCCCACTGGAGTTCACTATGTTTACCCTTGCTCGCAGGTTTCTTTTCAGTCTGTTGCTTCTGGCAGGCCCGGTATTTGCCGTTACCGTGCAGGATGAGCACGGTACTTTTACCCTTGATAAAACGCCGCAACGGATCGTGGTGCTTGAATTCTCTTTTGTCGACGCGCTGGCGGCGGTCAACGTTAGCCCGGCTGGCGTCGCTGATGATAACGACCCCTCGCGGATTCTGCCGGAGGTGCGTGCGCGCCTGAAGTCCTGGCAGTCGGTCGGCACCCGTGCTCAGCCCTCTCTGGAGGCAATCAGCGCGCTACACCCGGATCTGATCATCGCCGATAGCAGTCGTCATACGGGCATTTACCCCGCCCTGCGGCAAATTGCTCCGGTACTGCTGTTAAAATCGCGCAATGAAACCTATGCAGAAAATCTGCAATCAGCGGCCATTATCGGCAAAGTCGTCGGCAAAGATACGCAGATGCAGCAGCGTCTGGCACAGCATCGGCAAACAATGGCGGCGTTTGCCCGTCAGTTACCGGCCGGAGCCAGCGTGCTGTTTGGCACGTCGCGCGAACAGCAATTTAATCTTCACTCGGCGCAAACCTATACCGGCAGCGTACTGACGGCGCTCGGGCTAAAGGTTCCACAGCCCATCAACGGTACGCCGATGACGGCGATTAATCTCGAACAACTGCTGGCAATAAATCCCCAGTGGCTGCTGGTGGCGCATTACCGCGCTGAAAGCATCGTTAAAAAATGGCAGCAAGATCCGCTCTGGTCCATGTTGCAGGCGCAGCAAAATCAGCAGGTTGTCGCCGTCGACAGCAACAGCTGGGCGCGGATGCGCGGTATCTTTGCCGCCGAACGTATCGCCAGCGACATGGTAAAAATTGTCCACCATCAGGCGGTCGATACCACGCCATGAGACCGTTCCATCGTTCGTTTTTTATCTGGGGGCTGCCGCTGCTGACGCTAACCGGCCTGTTCTGGCTGAGTCTGTTCTGCTATGCGGCGATCCCCATCTCCCCGCTCAACGCTCTTCACGCGCTGCTCGCCCCTGACACGCCTCCCCTTGCGGAGGCGTTAGTGCTTAATCTGCGTCTGCCCCGCAGCCTGGTGGCGATGATGCTCGGCGCCAGCCTGGCGATATCAGGCTCGCTGCTGCAAACCCTGACGCATAACCCGCTGGCATCGCCCTCGCTGCTGGGTATTAATAGCGGCGCCGCGCTGGCGATGGCCCTGACCAGCGCTTTCAGCCCGGCGCCGCTGGCAGGTTATTCGCTGGCGTTGATCGCCGCCTGCGGCGGTGGAATAAGCTGGCTTCTGGTGATGACCGCCGGCGGCGGCTGGCGTCAGGAACTGGATCGTCATCGGCTGATCCTCGCCGGTATTGCCCTTTCGGCACTCTGTATGGCGCTGACCCGCATCACCCTGTTACTGGCGGAAGATCACGCGTACGGAATTCTCACCTGGCTTGCGGGCGGCGTTTCCCACGTACGCTGGGCCGAATTCTGGCAGCTTTTTCCCTTTACAGCGCTGATTATTCCCGGCGTATTGCTGCTGTCTAACGCGCTTAATCTGCTCAATGTCGGCGATAACACCGCCCATTCACTGGGGGTAAATTTGTTCCGCCTGCGTCTGTTCATCAACGCCGCAACGTTATTGCTGACCGGTAGCTGCGTCAGCGTGGCCGGCCCAGTCGCGTTTATTGGCCTGCTGATCCCGCATCTGGCGCGGCTTTGGGCGGGCCACGATCATCGAGTGCTTCTGCCTATGAGCGCCATACTCGGCGCGCTGTTCATGCTGCTGGCGGATATTCTCGCCAGGGCGCTGGCCTGGCCGGGCGAGCTTCCTGCCGGCGCGGTACTGGCGCTGGTCGGCGCTCCCTGTTTCGTCTGGCTGGCAAGGAGGCGCGGATGAGACTCCGCCGCATTATTTTGTTGCTGCTCATACTGGCGCTGTTAACCGTATTGTCCCTGCGAATGGGCGCAGTGCCGCTGCCGTGGCAGGCGCTGCTTGATGGCTGGCATCCCGGCAGTGATTCTCATTATGTGCTGATGCAATATCGCCTGCCGCGCGTTGTCCTGGCGCTGTGTATCGGCGCCGCGCTGGCGGTTTCCGGGGTACTGGTACAGGGAATCGTGCGTAACCCGCTGGCCTCGCCGGATATTCTGGGCATTAATCACGCCGCCAGCCTTGCCTCAGTGTGCGCTCTGTGGTTTTTGCCCGCGTTATCCCTGCTGTGGCTTCCGCTGTTGGCCTTTATCGGCGGAATGACGGCGATGGGCGTGCTGAGTCTCCTGGCAGGGTTTTCCCGTCCCATGCGCCTGGCGTTGACCGGTGTGGCGTTATCAACCTGCTGGGCCAGCATAACCGATTACCTTTTATTGTCACGCCCCCAGGATATCAATAACGCGCTGCTGTGGCTGACCGGCAGCCTGTGGGCCAGAGACGGTTCA
The DNA here is from genome assembly GCF_005860775.1 of Klebsiella indica. Classification (GTDB taxonomy): domain Bacteria; phylum Pseudomonadota; class Gammaproteobacteria; order Enterobacterales; family Enterobacteriaceae; genus Klebsiella; species Klebsiella indica. The sequence continues at coordinate 116,770 of NZ_VCHQ01000016.1, read as the reverse complement.
TTCGTCATCGTCGCCCTGCCGCTGCTGGCCGTGTTGCTCCCTCTGAGTTTCGCTCTCCACCGCGATCTGGATCTGGCGGCACTGGGCAGCGACCGCGCCGGGACGCTTGGCGTTAATATGCGCTGGCTTAACGGCTACGGCTTAACCCTGGCGGTGGCTCTCGCTTCGGTGAGCGTCGCGGTCTGCGGCCCTGTTGCTTTTATCAGCCTCGTGGTGCCGCACCTTGTTCGCCGTCTCTTCGGCGGTCGTCATCGCTATGTATTACCGGTTTCGGCCCTGGCCGGTGGACTGTTGCTGCTGTTTGCCGATCTGTTAGCGCGAACCCTCCAGCCGCCGATGGAACTACCGGCTGGCGTGTTAACCGCGATTATCGGCGCCCCCTGGTTTATCTGGCTACTTGTGAGAATGCGTTAAATGGAACTGCGAACGGAAAATCTGACCGCTGGCTATAACGGCAAGCGCATTATCAACGATCTCAATCTGACCCTACCGGCCGGGAAAATCACCGCCTTGCTGGGGCCAAACGGCTGTGGCAAATCCACCTTACTGAAGTGCTTCTCTCGTCTTTTGACGCCGACAGCGGGTGAAATCTGGCTCGGTAATACGACATTAAACCGAATATCGACGCGGCAACTGGCGCGACGACTGGCGCTGCTGCCGCAACAGCATCATGTACCGGAAGGCGTGACCGTCCGCGAACTGGTCGGCTATGGCCGCAGCCCGTGGCTGCCGCTATGGGGGCGACTGTCGGCGCGGGATCGCCAGCGAGTCGAGGACGCGCTGATGCGAACCGGCGTCGCTTCACTGGCGGAGCAGCCGCTAAGCGCCCTTTCCGGCGGCCAGCGGCAGCGGGCTTTTCTGGCGTTACTGCTGGCGCAGGATACGCCGCTGGTGTTGCTCGACGAACCGACGACCTGGCTGGATATCAATCATCAGGTGGAATTGATGAAGCTGATGCGCGAGCTGCAAATGCAGGGAAAAACCGTGGTCACCGTACTGCACGATCTTAACCAGGCCAGCCGCTATTGTGATCATCTGATTGTGCTGGAAGGAGGACGCATTCAGGCTCAGGGTTCGCCGGAGACGGTGCTTACGCCGGAGATGTTGCGTGAGGTTTTTCATCTGGAGGCGGAGATTCATCCGGAACCGGTGTCGCAGCGCCCGATGTGCGTAGTGAAATAGGCCGGTATAAGTAATACTGGTCCGTTAAATGCGTTATCTGGATTTTTAAGCAGACCCGTTGCCAGGGGGAAATGTCTTTTTTAGCGTGGTTTTGGCGAACGCCTGATGCAGTGGCAAAAATCGGTTTTTACGACCGACAGCGGCTAAGACGTTCCCTTATTTAACTCGGGCTCACCGCAGGGGGGTTGGGCGCATCAAGGAAACCTGGCGAGAACGCAGGCGCGCATCCAGGACTGGCCGCCAGGACGGCGGCCAGAGGGCGGGTCGAGACAGGGACGTCGAGTCCCGCCCGGTCCGCCAGATGAAGCCGGAGTGGAGCGGACCGCGCAGCGGCAGGTTTTCAGCGCAATGCCGGGGGTGCAGGGGGACGGGCGAAACGTCCCCCTGCCCGTTCACACGCTGTGGATATAACGGATATCCGCGTATTTATCGTGAACGGAACAGGCCACTGAATCAAATGGGAGGAAACGCAAAATACGCCATTTTCGCCAAAACCACCGTTTAACTGACTGGCGCCGGACTATAATCCCCGGACGCCATCGCCTGCGTTTCTCAGTAAGTGTGGAAATACTGCTGAATCACCTGCGGATTTTTAGTCTCAGTCAGCGCGGTCATCAGCAAAATACGCGCTTTGGCCGGGTTGAGCGAATCAGCCACCAGACCCGGCTGGCTATCATCAACCGGCACTACGCCGCTGCCGGTACGCGAAGCGCGCACCACCACAATCCCGGCTTTTTCCGCTTTTTTGATCCCCGCCGCGCTGCGCACAGAGACCGATCCCGCGCCCGTCCCTGCATAAACAATACCATCAACATGATGCGCAATCGCCGCGTCATACATATATTCCGGATCATCCTGATAGCCATAAATAATGACCACTTTCGGCAACGTGTTAAGGTTACGCACGTCAAAGACCGAGCGAACAGTGTGAATTTTATCCACACGGGTTTCAAACTGCGGTTTGCCACCGACGATCACCCCAAGATAGCCCTCTTCCGGCGCCTTAAAGGTATCCAGCGTCGTGGCATTGGTTTTGGTAACAAAACGCGCAGCGCCAATGCGGTCATTAAGGACCACCATCACGCCGCGCCCCTTTGCCGCCGGATCCGCCGCCACGGTTACCGCTTCCAGCAAATTCATCGGGCCGTCAGCGCTGATGGCCGTCGCCGGACGCATCGCCGCCGTGAAAACCACCGGCTTATTGCTTTTTACCGTCAGGTTGAGGAAATAAGGCGTCTCATCAAGGGTATCCGTACCATGAGTAATCACAACCCCATCCACATCGTCGCGGGCCAGCAGTTCGTTGACGCGTTTTGAGAGCTTGAGAATAATATCGCTGGTCATGTTTTCACTGCCGATATTCGCCACTTGCTCACCGTCAACGCGCGCCACCTTGCTCATTTCAGGCACGGCATTAATCAGCGTCTGTACGCCAATCGCGCCGGCTTTATATCCCGTAGTCTGGGTATTATTCGCCGCTGAACCGGCAATGGTTCCCCCGGTCGCCAGGATCACGATGTGCGGTAAACGCGTCTCACTGAACGCGAAAGCACTCATCGTCAGTAACCCAATTGCCAGTAATGCTCTAAAATTCATATTTACTCATCCCGAAATAGATATTAATCGAACCTGCGCAGCGGTAATGCAAAGGCCTTGCCAGAATTTATTCGTCACTTTATTCGGCTTTACTTAGTAAAGTGATTAATTTTCAAGCAGAAAGAGTGTCGCCACTGTCGGATGGCACCATTTCAGTGCAACAGCGCACCCAAAATGAGCATGCATAAAAATGCACAATTCCGATTCAGCGTATCCTGTCGTACAGACGCAAAACGTGCAATCATGACATCCTCAGTTAGCCGCGCGCTAAATGAAGTAAAACGATACGAGCAACGCGACGGAGAAAAACAATGCGTATCGCCTTAAAATCGGCATTGATGCTTACCAGCCGCGTCATCCAAATCATTAATCCTGAATTGCACCTGCACATGCAAAGAACGGCGCTGATTGCCCTGGAGCTTGCGCTGGCTGCCGGACTCTCACACCGGCAGCAGCAAGTCATTTTTTGCGCCGCGTTGTTACACGATATCGGCGTATTGGGCGATAAAAGAGTTATCTCATCGTTGAATGACATTGATAACCTCGACGATCCGCATCAGCAACGGGGAGCCGAAATGCTTCTCGGGTTAACCACCCTGTCCCCCATACTGCCAATTATCCGCGACCACCATTTCAGCCCATCCCACAAAGGCAGCCAGGAACAACATATCGTTTATTTTGCTGACGTCTTCGAACGCCTGCTTTCCGGCGGTAAAAATGAAACGACATATAAAACCGATATAATCGATAAATTTCGCTCGCTGCACCAGGATATTGACCCGGAACTGTGTAAAATCTTATGCCAGCTCGCACAAAAGGAGCATTTCTGGCTGCATCTTAATCCTGGACATATCCAGCGGATGCTGGAAATTATTGGCCCCATCAACGATGTTTATATCGATATCGACGGGCTGAAAGATATTTGCTTATTGATCGCTAACGTGGTTGATACCTACAGCAGTTTTACCGCCAGCCATAGTCTGATGGTGGGGAAAATCTCTCACATGCTGGCGGACTATATAGGCCTGCCCGCGGTAGAGTGTAAAAAAATTGAAATCGCCGGTTATTTACATGATATCGGCAAAGTCTACATTCCACTGGCGATTCTGGAGAAACAGGGTGAACTGAATGCCGAAGAGCGGTTACTGGTTCGTGAACATAGCTATATGACCGGCGAAATCCTTAGCGCTTTTAGCGAACTCGGCGAGATCATCAACTGGGCCGCTAACCATCATGAAAAACTGGATGGCAGCGGTTATCCTCTTCATCTTAATAAGGATCATCTGCAACAAGCGGACCGGATTATCGCCATCGCTGATATTTTCACCGCCCTTACCGAAGAGCGCCCCTATCGTCATGGTATGAGCCATAAGCAGGCGTTACGGCTGATAGAGATTGATGTTATAAATGGCGCGTTAGACAACGATGTATATCGTGTTTTGCACCAGCATGCCGATACGCTCCATGCCGTTATTAACACACCGCGCCCATAATCACTGGCGCGCTTCTGGTGAAGCGGGAATACAACGATTAAGAGCCTATCCCACCAGGCGTTATTGGCGCAGACAGTTTGAACACGGCCAGCGCGGAAGAACCGGAGCGTACACGTAGTACGTGAGGATTCTGAGCACTGCCCAGGTTCAAAATGACAAGCAAAATAGCCCTAATGGGATAGGCTCTAAAAAAGATAATTAATTGATCTCTACGCAAGGACATATCCGGTGAGAATCGCCACCATAACCAACTGGGCGTACGGCATCACCGTCGCCCTCACCCTCACTTCCGGCATCGCGATGTTGATGGCCTCCGGCGCCGATAACGCCGAACGTCGGGCCGTCGAACAACGCCAGCAGTTCTACCAATTAAGCGAAGAGGTAGAAAGCGGCGCCTGGGAACTTTCAGATCTCGCGCGGCTCTACATCATCCAAAAAGATCCGGATGTACTACAAGAATACCGGCGACAATCTCAGGCTACCACCACCATTGAACACCGGCTGGAAAAACTAAAAGAAAACGGCGCCACCGCAGATGAACTGGCGCTATTGCGCGACGGTTTGCAGATTGCCGATGCGCTCCAGGCAGAGCAGCAAACATCGCTGGCGCAGATTGCCAGAGGCGAAGATAAAGCGGCCATCACTCTACTTTACGGCCCATCCTATGAGCAGCAGCTTGAGCAAATTCAGACGCAGCTTGACCATTTTCATCTGATGCTGGAAAGCCGGGTAAATAAAGCGATTTTGCAGGCGACCGAGACATCGCGTCACTGGAGAACGCTTTCTGAGGTGATGGTCGCAATCACGGCGCTCATGTTCCTGTTTGTGCTTGGTTTTATTCTTAAACGCCGGGTACTGTACCCTGTGGTCCGCCTCAGCGATGTGGTACAGCGGCTGGCATCGCAGGATTATGCTGTCGAGACGCCGCAGTTTAACCAGATTGATGAAATTGGCGATATGGCCCAGGCGATTAGCATCTTTCGCGAAAATGGACTCGCGCGCCAACGGCTGGAACAAGAGCGCGATGCCGACTGGGCGATTCGCACGCTGCTGGCGCGCATGACCCAGCGCTTACAGGGCTGTGAGTCGTTCGAGGATATCATTAAAGTCGCGGAGCTGTTCGCGCCGAATATTGCGCCTGAGATCCCAGGCCGGCTCTATATTCTCGACACCGCCCCCTGGCAGATGCGCTGCGTCGCACAGTGGCTTTCACCACCGGAAGAAACCGCCGTCTTTCAACCAGATGATTGCTGGGCCGTGCGGCGCGGACTGAGCCATCCCCCGGTGAATGGCGAACCCGATATTGCCTGTTATCATCTGCCGGATGCGCAGGCCGGGCAATCGCTGTGCGTCCCCCTCATTGCCCAGGGGGAAACCATTGGCCTGCTCTCGTTCAGCCATATCACCTCTGCAACCGCCCTTTCCCGCCCCTATCTCGAACTGATGGCGGAAGCGCTGGGACTGGCGCTGGCCAACCAGCGTTTACGTCATGCGCTGTTGGAAAAAGCGCTGTTCGATTCACTGACCGGTCTGCGTAACCGCCACCATCTGGACGATGCGCTGCATACGCAGATGAATCTGGCAGTGCGTAATGACACGCCGCTGAGCTGTCTGATGATTGATATCGATCACTTTAAAACGATTAATGACCATTACGGTCACGAGGCAGGTGATCTGGTGATAAAAAGCATCGCGGCTATTATCCAGCGTGTCGTGTGCGATAACGGTATGGCATTCCGCTATGGCGGCGAAGAGTTTCTGGTGCTGCTGCCCGGAACCAACGAAGAGGCGGCGATGGCCTGCGCAACCGACATCTATAACGGTGTTCATCTGCTGGCGCTGCGCTATGGTCTGACCGAAATTGGCCAGGTCGATGTATCAATAGGTATCGCCAGCTACCCGCAAAACACACAAAGCGAAGGTCTTCTGCGCGCGGCGGATGCGGCACTCTACCGGGCAAAAGAGCTGGGGAGATCGCGGGTGGTAAGTTTTGGCAGATTGAAAACAGAGTGAATGGCGAAGAGATAATCCACCTGACGGTATAACGGCGTGCGACAAGGAGGTTACACCGCCATTCGCAAGATGCATGCGCGGTGACCGTGCGTTGTTCTTGTCCGGCGTGGCCGCCCCATTTCCTGGCTTTAAGTAAAATCCATAACTGAGGTGCAAGAGTTTGCTCAGGAAAGAGGATCAATATCGTCTGCAGCAATTTCACTGCGCGAGAACCATCAATAAACAGAGTTACTCCCGACAATGTGCTGATGCGCGGGTGTTTAACGGAAATAATTGAAACAAGATGTTTACTTATTTTTCCTGATATTTTTATTTAACATAAGCTTGCTTTTATTTAATAAAGACAACACCTCTATTTATTTAAATAAAATAAAAACATAATCATCATTATGATAACATTTTAATCACAACTCATTTTTTGTTTGTGAGCCATTTCATCATTTTTATCGGTAGAAAAAGGTATGCTTTCAGCGTATGTAAATTGATTTGGTGGATATCATGAATAATAAATATAAATTACACGAATTTCTTGATGTCAATCGTTTACAAACACTGCAAGACAATTTCAGTAAATCAATGATGATTGCTCTGGTCGTCGTGGATCAGGAAGGGGTGCCGGTTACCCGCCCCAGCGGCTTTTCAGATTTTTGCGCGCGCTCCAGAATGAATGAAACGTTAGCCCGGCACTGCTACGATAGCGACAGCGCGGGCGGTAAGGCCGCAATGCGTGCCGGAAAGCCCGTCGTATACCGTTGTTACTGCGGTTTTGTCGAGTTTGCGGTACCGATAATGATTAATAATCATTATCTTGGCGCATTTATATCAGGCCAGGTGAAGGTAGAAGAAGAGAAAGAAAAAAGTATCCCCTATATCCTTGACAACAACCACCTCTGGCAAGAAAACACCTGGCTTATCAACCTCCATGAAAACACCCCGCGTATGCCTTATGAGCGCTTTGAATCCACAGCGTATACGCTGCTTCATGTGGCTTCTTATCTGGTGGAACAGGCGCATGCCAACAACATTCAACGCGAGCTACGCCACAAAGAGCAGGAGTTAACCAGCGAATTACGCAAACGCGTTGAGATTGAACGTTCATTACATGAAGCGGAATTCAAAGCGCTTTCTTACCAGATTAATCCGCATTTTTTATTTAATGTACTCAATACGATAGGTCGCCTGGCGTTTCTTGAAGAGGCCAGCCGTACTGAAACCATGGTGCACGATTTTTCAGATATGATGCGCTACCTTTTGCGTAAAAATAATAACGGCCTGATTACGCTTGGTCAGGAATTGAACTATGTGAATTGTTACATGGCGATTCAGAAGGTCAGAATGAATGACCGTTTTGATTACATCTGCGAGATCCCCGAAAAATATAAGGATGTTGTTTGCCCTTTTTTAATCCTTCAGCCTCTTGTTGAGAATTTTTTCAATTATGTGGTGGAGCCACGAGAAACCAAGAGTTATATTATTCTGCGCGCAACTGACGATGGCAAGGATGTGATTATTGAAATCACTGATAACGGTGATGGCATTTCCCGGGAGAATATCGAACATATCCTTTCAGGAAGCCAGAACCGACAAAAAGGTGGAATAGGTATCAATAATATTAAAAATCGCCTGCAATTGCTATTTGGTGAAAGCTATGGCCTGCAAATCATCAGTCCCCATAAGCCAATGCTGGGTACCACAATAAAACTACGGTTCCCGATGGTGCCAGCCTGAGTCTGGAGCATAAATATGTATAATATTGTCATTGTCGAAGATGAGTATATTGAATCGGAAGCGTTAAAACGCATCATTTCCCACTGCGTCGAAAATTCAGTGATTCATGAAGCGTCAACGGGGAGAAAAGCCATTCAACTCATTGATCAACTTAACCAAATAGACATGATGTTTGTAGATATAAACATCCCGTTACCCAATGGTAACCAGGTCATTGAGTATCTTAAACAGAAGAATACTGAGACCAAAGTCATTGTCACCACGGCAAACGATGACTTTGACATTGTTCGCCATATGCTCAGTCTGAAAATTGACGACTATCTTTTAAAGCCCGTTAAGCAAAGCACCCTGAGCGACACAATTCGCAAAACCCTGCTGGTCGATGAAGAAGAAGCGTCAGCAATACGCGAACTGCGACAAAATATTAGCGATCTGATTAGCCGCTGCGACTATCCTGGCTGGCATACTTTATTATTCAGTATTCTTGATGCCGCCTGTACGGGCCGGGCTTTTGGCGGCGATCGCTCGAAGGCGCTGATCGACGTTCTTGAATTACTCCAGCAATATCTTGCGGGATCAGGGGAAAAATATGAGCACTGCCGCAATAAGGCGGCTGATATCGTTCAACATATCCATCAAAAAGGCCTACCCGCCAGCCACTACTGGCATACCATGAACAGCTTGTTAAGTCTCAGCGAAGACATTTTTGAACAGGCGATAAAAAATACTCACGGTGAGATGGATTTCGTTTCCCGGGCAAAATTTCATATTGAGAAAAATATTCTTAAAAACCTTACCCTTGATGACATAGCGGCGAAAGCGTTCGTGAGTCCCTGCTATTTAAGCCGGGCATTTAAAAAGAGTACCGGGACAGGTTTTTCAAGTTACATTACCAGCCGTAAAATTAATATTGCGAAATCACTGTTGCAATTTAGTGATTTAAAAATCAACACCATCGCACTTGAACTTTCGTGGCAAGATGCGAATTATTTCTGCCGCATCTTCAAAAAAGAGACGGGGATTGCCCCGTCAGATTACCGCCGCATTGTATCACCAGAGTAGTGCTGATTTACCGTGGATTTTTTGCGCTGGCAGTATGGCCGAGCGCAAAAAAGTCCGCCACGCGGGCAAAATAGTTTACGCGCCAGCAAAACGGTAACCGCTAAAATAAGATACGCTTGTTTAACAGTGGTTCCGCCGTGTCTGAATATCTTTTTACCTCAGAATCCGTTGCCGAAGGTCATCCGGATAAGATGGCTGACCAGATCTCTGATGCCATTCTGGATGCTTACCTGGTGCAAGACCCCTGGGCCAAAGTCGCCTGTGAATGTCTGGTGAAAACCGGCGCGGTGATCCTTGCCGGTGAAATTGCCTCCGATGCGCATATTGATATCGAGCACGTTGTTCGCCGGACGGTAAAATCCATTGGTTACGATGATTCCGCGAAAGGGTTTGACGGTGCGACCTGTGCCGTGATGAGCATGTTGGGCCGACAATCGGACGATATCGCCAGAGGCATTCGCGCAAACTCGCCGACAGGGCCTGGCGCAGGTGACCAGGGGATCACGTTCGGTTATGCGTGCGACGAAACACCGCAGCTCATGCCCGCCCCGCTTTTGTATGCGCATCGCTTAATGGCACGACAGGCGCTACTGCGTAAAACTGGCCAACTTGACGGGCTATTACCGGATGCCAAAAGCCAGCTCACGTTGCAATATTGCAATGGCCAGATACACCATGCCGCAGTAGTCGTGGTGTCCACGCAGCATCGTGCCGATCTTTCGCTTGCGTTGCTGCGTGAAGCGGTTATCGAAGAGATCGTTAAACCCGTCATTCCCGCTGCCTGGCTGACGGCAGAAACACGTTTGCTGATTAACCCCGCGGGGCCATTCATTAACGGCGGACCGGCTGCGGATTGTGGTTTAACCGGCCGTAAAATCATCGTCGATACCTACGGCGGCGCGGCCTGCCATGGCGGTGGCGCATTTTCAGGTAAGGACCCGTCTAAAGTCGATCGCTCCGCCGCCTATGCCGCGCGCTATGTAGCAAAAAATATCGTTGCAGCCGGCCTGGCAACGCGCTGTGAAGTGCAACTGGCGTGGGCCATCGGATTATCCCGGCCAGTCTCTGTACGTATTAATACCTTCGGCACGTCGCGACTCACATCCGAGTTTTTGACCCGGATGGTCGAACGTCATTTTGATCTGAGCGTATATGGCATTATTCGCCAGCTTGATTTACTGGCTCCCCGTTATCGTCAGACCGCGTGTTACGGCCACTTTGGCCGCGAAGGTTTTCCCTGGGAACTCACCGATAAAGCGGCACTGCTGCGTGACGAAGCGGCAGGCCAGACGTGTGCTCTCTCTGATACCCCATTCAATTGAAAAATGACAGGAGATAGTTATGGCCGGACAGAGCTTAGGCTTAATCGAAACCGTCGGCTTAACGGTGGCGATTGAAGCCGCCGATGCTGCAATGAAATCGGCGAATGTCGACCTGATCGGATACGAGTTGACGAAAGGCGGCGGTCTGGTGACGGTGAAATTAACGGGAGAAATCGGCGCGATGAACGCGGCGGTTTCCGCTGGCGTTGCCGCTGCAAATAACGTGGGCAGTGTCTACGCCTGGAAAGTCATTGCCCGTACCGCAACCGGCATTGACGAACTGATCGCCTCAAAGGAAACGCAGGGTGTTGCGCCTCAGGAACCAGTGAAATCTGTAGAAGCGATGAAGCCGGTGGATCAAAGCAGCACGCCAGTAGAGGAAAATAAAGAAGCTATCATCCCGGTCGTTAACGTTGAACCGGATGAGATTATCTCCGATTGTCTGGCGCAAGAAGAGAACGTGGTGACGGATATGGCGGACACGGTTTCTCCCCAGCCAGAGTCTGAACTCACGCAGAGTGGCGTGGAGGCAGTACCGGCTTCTCTGTTAATAACAGAGAAGGCAGAAAAAACGGCCAATGACAATAAAAAGCCATTGCGGGCAAGGGTAAAGAGCACCCGGCGCTAAAAATAATATTTATACTCGTCATACTTCAGGTTGCATGTGTGTTGGCTTCTGAGTGACTGGTCTCATCCATGAGACTCGCCCTTGCGGGCTGTCGCTTTACGACGTCCAAATCTGTTGCTGACAGATTTGTCGTTTCTCCCGTCACATAGCTATCTATGCTCCCGGAGATTGACTCTCTTGCCGCGTGATTTGGCCTGTGGCCTCACCTCTGTGAGGCCAGCGTAAGCGCTGTGCAAAACGGTTAACCGTTTTGTCCTGCAGCTCGAATTAGACAGAAAATCTATCTGCGTATTCGCTGTGAACGGAACAGCCCACTGAACCAGAATGTCAGAATGTGAGGAACCAGCACTGTTCTCACCGGGGGGATGAGAGGCCTGTTTTAGCTGTCATGCCCGTATTCCTGTCAGGTGGCGGCTGACGCCTTACCTGACCTGGAAAACCATAAATACAGGCCCTGCGCCACCGGTTCCGTTCACCTTAATCCCGCAGAAAATGAACTACCGTCGCCCGTGAACGGGTAAAGGGGGAGAAAACCGTCTCCCCTTTACAATCCCCGCGGTCCCGCAAAGAAACCGGTGCTGCGCACTGCGCTCACCTCCCGACCCTCAGCCTGCGGTCGGCTCAACTCGACGGCCTGTCTCGATTCGCCTCTGTCCGCCATCCCTGGCGTCCAGCCCTTGTCTTCGGGTCTCCGGTTCGCCGGTTTCAGCGGGCACCAGGGCATCGCTGCGGGTTTTGTGCTTTCAGCAGGGTATTCGTCGCTGTTCGTTTTTTCAGGGGAGGTTCTGTGTTTTATCACCTTCAGCGGTCAGGCAGTTGCAGGTTTACTGCGGGCTCACCGCCGGGGGGTTGGGCGCATCAGGGAAACCTGGCGGGAACGCAGGCGCGCATCCAGGACTGGTCGCCAGGACGGCGGCCAGAGGGCGTGTCGAGACAGGACGTCGAGTCGCGCCCGGTCCGCCAGATGAAGCCGGAGTGGAGCGGACCGCGCAGCGGCAGGTTTTCAGCGCCATGCCGGGGGTGCAGGGGGACGGGCGAAACGTCCCCCTGCCCGTTCACACGCAAGGGTCAGAAAACTATCTGCGTATTCACAGTGAACGGAACAGCCCACTGAACCAGAATGTCAGAATGTGAGGAACCAGCACTGTTCTCACCGGGGGGGGATGAGAGGCCTGTTTTAGCTATCATGCCCGTATTCCTGTCAGGTGGCGGCTGGCGCCTTACCTGACCTACAAACCCCATAAATATAAGCCCTGCGCCACGGGTTCCGTTCACCGTAACCCCTCAGAAAATGGATGACCGTCGCCCGTGAACGGGTAAAGGGGGAGAAAACCGTCTCCCCCTTTACTATCCCCGCGGTCCCGCAGAGAAACCGGTGCTGCGCACTGCGCTCACCTCCCGACCCTCAGCCTGCGGTCGGCTCAACTCGACGGCCTGTCTCGATTCGCCTCTGGCCGCCATCCCTGGCGTCCAGCCCTTGTCTTCGGGTCTCCGGTTCGCCGGTTTCAGCGGGCACCAGGGCATCGCTGTGAGTTTTGTGCTTTCAGCAGGGTATTCGTCGCTGCTTAAAGAAACTGTGTTTTATCACTTTCAGCGGCCAGGCAGTTGCAGGTTTACTGCGGGCTCACCGCCGGGGGGGTGGGCGCATCAGGGAAACCTGGCGGGAACGCAGGCGCGCATCCAGGACTGGTCGCCAGGACGGCGGCCAGAGGGCGGGTCGAGACAAGGCCGTCGAGTCGCGCCCGGTCCGCCAGATGAAGCCGGAGTGGAGCGGACCGCGCAGCGGCAGGTTTTCAGCGCAATGCCGGGGGTGCAGGGGGACGGGCGAAACGTCCCCCTGCCCGTTCACACGCAACGGACAGAAAAACTATCCGCGTATTCACAGTGAACGGAACAGCCCACTGAACCAGAATGTCAGAATGTGAGGAACCAGTACTGTTCTCACCGGGGGGATGAGAGGCCTGTTTTAGCTGTCATGCCCGTATTCCTGTCAGGTGGCGGCTGACGCCTTACCTGACCTACAAACCCCATAAATATAAGCCCTGCGCCACGGGTTCCGTTCACCGTAACCCCTCAGAAAATGGATGACCGTCGCCCGTGAACGGGTAAAGGGGGAGAAAACCGTCTCCCCCTTTACTATCCCCGCGGTCCCGCAGAGAAACCGGTGCTGCGCACTGCGCTCACCTCCCGACCCTCAGCCTGCGGTCGGCTCAACTCGGTACTACTCGTCCCATCCCTGGGACCCGCCCTTTCAGGGCCAGCGCAAGCGCTGTTCAAAATTGCTCCGGGCAATTTTGTCATGCCTCGATTCGCCTCTGGCCACCATCCCTGGCGTCCAGCCCTTGTCTTCGGGTCTCCGGTTCGCCGGTTTCAGCGGGCACCAGGGCATCGCTGTGAGTTTTGTGCTTTCAGCAGCGTATTCGTCGCTGCTTAAAGAAACAGTTTTTTATCACCTTCAGCGGTCAGGCAGTTGCAGGTTTCCTGCGGGCTTACCGCCGGGGGGTTGGGCGCATCAGGGAAACCTGGCGGGAACGCAGGCGCGCATCCAGGACTGGTCGCCAGGACGGCGGCCAGAGGCTGAGTCGCGGCAAGGATGCCGCGTCTCAGCCGGTCCGCCAGATGAAGCCGGAGTGGAGCGGACCGCGCAGCGGCAGGTTTTCAGCGCCATGCCGGGGGTGCAGGGGGACGGGCGAAACGTCCCCCTGCCCGTTCACACGCAACGGACAGAAAAACTATCCGCGTATTCACAGTGAACGGAACAGCCCACTGAACCAGAATGTCAGAATGTGAGGAACCAGCACTGTTCTCACCGGGGGGATGAGAGGCCTGTTTTAGCTGTCATGCCCGTATTCCTGTCAGGTGGCGGCTGACGCCTTACCTGACCTACAAACCCCATAAATATAAGCCCAACGGCACGGGTTCCGTTCACCGCTACCCCGCAGAGAATTTATTAGGATCAGACTGCGGTATTCTTCGCGATTTCCTCCCCTCTGGCTGCGGGCAGATTACGTCCGATGCCATAACGATAAATGGCTGCGCCGAGAAGCCCGCCAATCACCGGGGCGATCAGAGGGACAAGGAAATAAGGAATTTCCCGGCCTCCCGTCATTGCAATCGATCCCCAGCCGTTCAGCCAGGTGAAAAGTTTCGGGCCAAAATCACGGGCAGGGTTCATGGCAAACCCGGTCAATGGCGCCGTTGCCGCGCCGATAACCGCAACCAGTAAACCAATCAATAATGGCGCCAGCGGGCCTTTAGGCACACCATTACCATCATCAGTCAACGCCATAATTAGCCCGATGAGCATCGAGGTAATCACAATTTCTACCAGCGCGGCCAGCCAGACGCTAATACTCGGCGCCGGATAAGTCGAAAATATGCTGGCTAAGTACAGACTATCCTGACTTCCACGTACCATATGGTGGAGTTGTTCATAATCAGCAAACATATTGTGATACAGCAGATAAGTGAGCGCCGCGCCGCAAAACGCGCCGACCATCTGCGCCAGAATATAGGGCACAACTTTTTTTACATCAAAGTTAGCAAATACGCATAACGCAATAGTCACCGCCGGGTTAAGATGCGCACCGGATATCCCCGCCGTCAAATACACGGCAAGGGATATAGCCAGGCCCCATACGATACATATTTCCCAAAGGCCAAAGCTGGCGCCAGCCACTTTGGTCGCGCAAAGTACGCTGGTGCCGAAGAACATAAACAGTCCGGTACCGAGAAATTCGGCAATGCACTGCCCTTTTAACGTCTCAGTTGATTCGCTCATAATATTTTCCTGTCTTAAGCGATATTATCGCCGTATATCGCTTAATGAATTGTGGGTACGAGAGGACAATTAAAATTAACCAGAATCATCTTTCTGCTACTGCTTAGCCGCCGATATGGCAGTGAAAACCCATTGACTCAACCACTTTTTTAAGACTGTCCATTTTTTCTTCTGAGTGCGCGGCGGCATCTCCCATTGGATAAATTCTGCCGAGCAAATTATATTTATTCTCGCCAAACGTATGATATGGCAGCAGATGAATAGTATCGACACCGGACATCAGGCGGGCAAATTCGGCAATGCTACGAATCTCCTCCGGATTGTCGTTGACGCCAGGAATGACCGGTATGCGGACGATAACGTTGGTGATAAATGAAATTCGCAGTAGGTTTTCCAGAATTTGACTGTTATCTACCCCGGTATTCGCTTTATGTACCGCTGGATTTATCGCTTTAATATCGGTCAATGCCAGATCAATCCACGGAAAGACATCTTCGATCACCTCTTTGCGGGCAAACCCGGTAGTTTCTATTGCGGTATGCCAGCCTTTTTCTTTGCACGCCTTTAATAATTCACGGGCGAATTCCGGCTGCGCCAGCGGCTCGCCGCCCGATAACGTTACCCCGCCGCCGGAACGACGAAACAGATTCTCTTCCTTCTGCAATTCACGCATAACTTCACTCACCGTCATGCGTTTACCTTTCATCTCCAGCGCCTGGGTCGGACAAACGCGCGTACAATCACCGCACTGGATACAACGTTCGCGATCGATAAAAAAGGGGTTGCCGGGAGAGAGCGCCTTTTGCTTACAGGTAGCAATACATTTCCCGCACTGAATACAATCGCTCTTTTTATAAATTAGCTCAGGTTGCGGACGTTGCGATTCAGGATTACTGCACCATTTGCACGCCAGGGGGCAGCCTTTAAAAAAAGGGATTGTCCGGATACCTGGGCCATCGTGCAGCGAATAGCGTTGAATATTGAATAAAACGCCCTCGGTATCGTATTCGACTCTATTCATAACATCACTCATCAAAAAAGCGACCACGCGGTAATAAACAGGCCAGCCGCTAAAATCGGGTCCGATAGCGGGCCATGCCTCCCGGCATGGCCCGGACAGGAGAGACAAAATCAGAAATGCTGTTCGGTACGGCTGATAATGTCATCCTGAACTTCTTTGGCCAGCACCACGAACTGGGCGCTATAGCCGGCAACGCGAACGACAAGATCCTGATGCTGCTGCGGATTTTTCTGCGCCTCCACTAACGTATTGCGATCGATAACGTTGAACTGGACGTGCATCCCTTTCTTATCGAAGTAGTTGCGCACCAGTCCGCCAAAGTTACGCAGACCTTTCTCGCCGGCCAGCGACGACGGCAGGAACTTCTGGTTATAGAGCGTGCCGTTTGAGGCGATGAAGTGATCCAGCTTGGCCACGGAGTTGGCCGCAGCGGTTGGGCCAAGGGTATCTTTCCCCTGACGCGGCGATACGCCGTCCGCCAGCGGCTCTTTCGCCAGACGGCCATCCGGCAGCGCGCTGACGTCTTTACCAAACAGCACGTTAGCCGATACCGGGTAGATGCCGGCCTGGAAACGACCGCCGCGCGGGTTGGTGTATTTCTCCACTTCCTGGCAGTAAATCAATGCGCAGTTGCGGGCAACAAGGTCAACGTCGTCGATGTCGTTACCGAAACAAGGCGTGTTTTCCAGAATATGGCGGATCTCTTCATAACGCGCGTTGCCTGAAGCGGACTCGGCGCCAGCGCCGTTAGCGGAGAGCTGACGGTAGACTTCATTTTTAATCGCCGCCGGATTGAGGGAGCCGTGCTGATCGATAATCCGTTTGACCACCTCATAGATATCCTGCTCGCCCAGGGAAGATTTCTCCGCGGCGCTATGCGGGTTGCCGCCAACCGGATAACCGAAGTTAGCATCCAGCGCGCCTTTCAACTCCTGGAGAGTCATACGGCGATCTTCAAACACCTGCTTCTGAATGGCATAAACCGAGTCGCCAGTATCCGCGACGCCGAACGCCTGCGGGCCGGTAAAGTTATAGATTGCGCCACCTTCCTGCAGGGATTTACCGCGACCAATACAATCATCCACCAGCGCGGAAAGGAACGGCAGCGGGCAGCGTTCTCCATGGGCGATGTCAACGCTGTTACAGGCTTCGACTAACTGGTGAACAAAGTGCGCCATCTGTTTTTTGAAAGCGGTATAGAAGTCGTCCATGCAGGTGTACTGCGTCATCTCTCCGGTAACCGGACCGAGCTGTTTGTTACCGGCCCGCCCGTTGTTGAGGGTGATTTCCAGGACTTTAGCCACGTTGAAGAAAGCCGCATCGTGCCAGCCTTCCGTACGATGCGGTGCCTGCGGTTCCACGCAACCGATGATGCAATAGTCACGCGCATCGTGCAGGGAGACGCCGCGGTTTTGCAACGCCGGAATAATCACCTCATCGTTATACATGGCGGGTACGCCAAGGCCCAGACGCACCAGTTCACAGGCGCGATAGAGGAACTCGTCCGGGGTGCCCTGCCAGACGCGGATAGAGAAAGAGGGTTGCGGCAAACGCACATGGGCGGTGGCTTCCATGCACATGTAGGTTAACGGGTTGGTCGCATCGCGACCATCTTCCGTTTGGCCACCTACGCACAAGTTCTGGAATACGGCATAACCGGCGAAGGCCTGAGCAGAGACTTCGTCGCGGGTTTTGTTGATATCGTTAAGTTTGATCCAGCAGCAGTCCACCAGTTCCTGAGCAAATTCATTGCTGATCGATTTGTCCGCGGCCAGATAGGGGTACATATACTGGTCAAAACGCCCCGGAGAAATCGAGTGACCACTGGACTCAATCTGCAGCATGCTCTGAATAAACCAGAATGTCTGACAGGCTTCCCAGAAGGTGGTCGCGCCATATTCCGGTACGCGGGTACAGTTTTGCGCAATTTGTTCCAGTTCACGCTGGCGGGTAGGATCGCGTTCTTCCCGTGCCAGACGGGACGCTTCCTGGGCGTAGCGATGCGCGAAATTGATCGCCGCCTGATAGCTCACGATGACGGCGTTATAGAACTGCTCTTTTTTAATGTAGTCCGGCGAACTGCGGTCAAGATTTTCCAGCGCCCGGGTGACTTCATTGATAATACCGCGAAAACCGATTTTCAGTACCTTACCGTAGTCGACGCTGACATGGCCGACACCGCCGAAGAAATAGTTCCCCACGGTGAATACACCGCTGGCCATACTCTCTTTGGTCTCCTCAGACATATAAGAGGCGGCCAGCGAGCTGGTGGTTTTGCCCGGCCAGTATTGAAATGCCTGATGCAGCTCATCCGCGGTTTTCTTCGGAATAATGAACGGGTCAGCGACGCGGTGCTCCATGGTGTCGAACTCTTTCTCAACCCAGTCGTAGGAGAATTCAGGGCAGATCTCCGTGGAACGCGGATTAATGGTGACCGCACCGACAATTAATTCGTCCGGACGAATGGTGACGGGTAATTCATTGAATATCTTTTCAACGACTTTTGCGCGACGCATAATTGCAGGAAGATGTTCATTTTCTTTATACGCCTCAGTGGCCAGCACTGCACGCTCAGATTCCACATAGGGTTTAGCATGCAGAATCATATTTTTGAGTCTTACAACACGATCGGTCGGATGAGTAAAGCCTTTCTCTAACATACAATAACTCCCGAAATGATATTAGCGTGATTGATCAACCACACCTGAATTGTTTAATCTGACGGCAGAGCTGAATACACTAGTGAATAATGTTGGCACCTATTAAACTAATGAAATAACGTAATATTGCCGGGTGCGCCTTCCAGGTTGTGGCCGTCACCAGCTTTCCGTCCTGAACAGCTTCATCATCAGCTGCAGTAACCCAGCTCCCCCCGGCCATTTCAATCTCTGGTTTCAGGGTGAAATATCCCGTTAATTTTTTTCCTTTCAAAATACCGGCGGCCACCAGAATTTGCGGACCGTGACAGATTGCCGCAATGGGCAGTGAAAAATTATTCGCATAATGAATAATATTCAGTACCGATTTATTGAGGCGTAAATATTCTGGCGCACGACCGCCAACAATGTATACGCCGCCGTATTCTTGCATCCTGATTTCATCAAAGGAGGCAGTTAAGCGAAATAAATGCCCGGGTTTTTCGGTATAGGTTTGATCGCCTTCAAAATCATGAATTGCGGTCTTAATATATTCTCCCACGCGTTTCCCTGGGCAAACAACATCCACTCTGAAACCTAACATGCTTAATGCCTGCCATGGCACCATGACTTCATAGTCTTCAGAGAAATCGCCTGCGAGCATCAAAATTCTTTTCATAAGCGAACTCTCAGAATGTATTGTCATCATCTTCAATAACGCGCATGGCTTCATTCACTGCGGCGACTTCGCCGAATATGGCCAGCGTTGTGATATGTTGCGGGCAACTGCCAAAGATTTCCGATACCGCAACATGTGCGCTTTTACTGGCCTGATCGGCATAAAAGTACAAATCCGGTATTGGCAACATAATCAACCCGACCGCGTCAATACGAACCCTTTCCAGACGACTGCGTGACTCAGATGGCATTCGTCGTTTCAGCATGGCCAGCGTTTCTGGCGTCGGCGCGTTGATAATCCGTTTTTTCATCTCAGCGTTACCCGTCCTGCTTATATCAGCGAATATTCAGCGCTTCGACCATCACACACCGGCGGTTTCTGCTGAAGGTGCGCGCAGAGGTCAGCCCTTCCCCGGTCGGCCCGGCGATGGTAAACGTGGCATGACCTTCGCCGCCCACACCAATACCTGCGTATGACGGGCCGTTTTTCACGAAAATAGTGGTCTGGATCAGACGCGCCATTTTGGTGAGCTTCTCCACATTGGTGGAGTGCATCATGGCCGTATGGCGGTTACCGTGTTCCACTTTCACCGCCAGATCGATCGCTTCATCGACATTTTCGACCCGCACGACCGGCAGAATCGGCATCATCAGTTCATGTACGACGAAAGGATGATCACGCTCGGTTTCGATCAGAATCACTTTGATCTCTTCCGGTACGCTAATACCTATCTGCTGCAGAATATAGCGGGCATCTTTACCCACGAACGCCGTATTCGGCCCGGTGCCTTTTTCATTCAACACCCGCGACTGCAGCTGCTGAATAAGCTGCTTATCGCACAGCAGCCAGGCCCCGCTTTTCTTCATGCAATGGATAAGATAATCCGCCACCTCGTTGACAACGATGACCT
Organism: Klebsiella indica; assembly: GCF_005860775.1. GTDB lineage: Bacteria > Pseudomonadota > Gammaproteobacteria > Enterobacterales > Enterobacteriaceae > Klebsiella > Klebsiella indica. The sequence continues at coordinate 96,719 of NZ_VCHQ01000016.1, read as the reverse complement.
CCTTTTCAGCCACGCAAGGCAGGTTATTATCAAAACTGCAGCCATTGATGATATCCCGGGCGGCCTTCTCGATATTGGCGGTTTCATCCACCACCGCAGGTGGGTTGCCAGCGCCAGCGCCAATCGCCTTTTTACCTGACGACATAACCGTTTTGACAATGCCCGGACCACCGGTTGCCACCAGCATATTGACCCGGGGATCGTTGATTAAGGCGTTAGTGTTATCAATCGAGGGCTGCGTTACCGTCACAACCAGATTGGCGGGCGCGCCAAGCCGTGCCAGCTGCTGGTTGATCAGGGCGACGCAATGCAGTGAAACGTTACGTGAACGCGGATGAGGACTAAAGACCACCGTATTACCCGCCGCCAGCATGCCGATGGCGTTATTAATAATGGTCTCCGTCGGGTTGGTGGTCGGCGTAATGGAACCAATAACACCGTAGGCTGAGTGTTCGGTCAGCGTCAGACCGCCGTCACCACTGAGCGCACCGGTTGACAGATCTTCAATGCCAGGGGTTTTTTGCGCGGCAACGCGGTTTTTCACCAGTTTGTCAGCATAATTGCCCATTCCGGTTTCTTCTACCGCCATTCTGGAAATCGCCTGCAACACATCATCCTGCAGAAAAAGCGTGCGAATTCCATCAACAAAACTGGCACGATCCTGCATGGAGCAGTGACGATATTGGATCTGTGCGTGCTGCGCGGCGCTAATCGCCTCATCCATTGTCGCGAAAGCGCCGTCGCCAGAGGCATTCTCCGCAGCTGGCGCCGTTGCCAAACGGCTCGCCAGTACGCTGGCGACAATCGCTTCAATACTGGCGCTATCGGCGACGGGCGCTGTAGCAGGCGTGCCGGAGGCCTGAGTTTCCGGCGTTGTTTTTGTGTACTTACTCAGTACGCGGGAAACGGCCTGAGTAATTTCAAGATCGTTCATGCTCTACTTTCCTTACTTCACTTCACACACGTTGCCGCCCGCCATCAAATGTACGGTGTTGTTGTCGATTTGATTGGCGCCGGATCCAGGGTGGACAGCAGTTGCATTCCAACATCTCTTGCTGCAATAACCGCCTGACGAACGGCACCCGAGTCACCGGCAAAAGTGAAAATCACTTCATTACTAAAGCTGGTGCCTTTCGCCGGGCTCGCATAACCCACAGGTTCAATCACCGCGGCTTTCGCCGCCGCATCGGCAACCACCACACCAATCGCCGCAGGGGAAGCGCAGGTCATGCCAAAGGATTTACCGATCGGTGCGCCGAAAGCCTTGTTAAGGGCATAGCTGGCGCGAGCGGTATACTGGAACTCAAGGTGGCCGGCCGGCGTACCATAGACATCACCCATTGTGCGTTCAATTTCCGCCAGAGCGACTTCAACCGCACGACGAACATCGGACACATCAGATGCACCGAAGATAATTAAGCAACCATGACCGCCGCCGCCTTCTGTATCACGTGCCAGCTCAATAGAAAGAATTTCGCTGTTGGTGGCTTTAATTGCCTCATCCGCAGCAAAAATATGCGGACCGGCACCAGTGCGTGCGCCAAGAATACCAATTGAGCGATATTTCTTGTCGATATTCATGGCTTCATGTAGTTGATGATCAACATTAGCAATAACCAGCCCGATGGTATGCCCTAACGCTGTACCGACAAATTCCGTTAAACTACAACCGGTAAAGCTGGCTGCTGTTTTGTTATTTGTCTGGGCGTCAGTCTGCTTATTCATTACTTCAGATATAATCTGTTCAACAAGATTATCTCTCATAGTCAGTATCCTCTGGCTTTATTAACTGACAGCTTTCGGCAGGATTTTTTCCACTTCAATATGCGGGCGCGGAATAACATGTACGGATACCAGTTCACCCACTTTCCCTGCCGCCGCGGAGCCCGCATCAGTCGCCGCTTTTACTGCCCCGACGTCGCCGCGGACCATAACAGTAACTAACCCGGAACCGATTTTTTCGTAACCAACCAGCGTTACGTTAGCAGATTTAACCATGGTATCTGCGGCTTCAATTGCCGATACCAGACCTTTTGTTTCAACCATACCTAATGCTTCTTGTTGCATAACGACCTCAATATTTCCAGGTAAGTGTAAAGTCAGTAATGAATTAACGCTGAAGGGAAATTCATATACCTAATAAATTCATGCACTATGATGTTATTGCACTAAAGACAAAATGTTTTGTTCGCCAGATAGACTTTCTTGCTATTCACTATTCCACTGGACAATAAAATCCTCCCCATCCGCAATAATGGCGACTCAGGCCGCGCCCTCAAATGAAGCTGAAAGCCCGGCGGCATCCTGCGCGATCATTTTTTCTTCATTGGTGGGGATCACTGCCACAACGGGAGAACCTGGGAGTGAAATAACGCCCTCACGGCCAGCAACAATCTGCGCATTTTTCGCCGTATCCAGGCGTATACCAAAGATAGCCAGCCGCCGGGCCGTCAGTTCACGCACCAGCGCAGAGTTCTCGCCAATACCGCCGGTAAAAATAAGCGCATCAAAGCGGTGCAACGAGGCGAGGTGCGCGCCAAGATGGCGGGCAAGACGGTGAACCATGACATCAATAGCCAGCGTTGCGCGGGGATCGCCTTTGCTGCGTGCGTCCTGCAACGTACGGCAATCGCTGGAGAGACCGGACAACCCCAATAAACCTGAGTCGTTATTCGCCATTTTGTACAGTGATTCGATGGTCTGCCCTGTACAACGGGCGATATAGGCTGCCGCGCCCAAATCCAGGTCGCCGCAGCGCGTTCCCATCACCAGACCTTCAAGGGGCGTCATTCCCATTGAGGTATCCACGCTTTTCCCGTTTTTCACCGCGCATACCGACGAACCGTTGCCAAGATGCGCGATAAGAATGCCATGATCGTCGGGATCAAGATTTAATCGCGCCACGGCTTCCGCCGCGATAAAGCGATGCGATGTACCATGAAAACCATATCGTCGGACCTGATGTTGCTGTTGATACTCAAGCGGAATGGCGTAGGTATAGGCTTCTGGCGGCAGGGTCTGGTGGAATGCCGTGTCAAAGACGGCCACCTGGGGCAACTGCGGTAACAACGACAGGGTTGCCTCAATGCCAATCAGATTAGCCGGGTTATGCAACGGCGCCAGGGCCGAAAGCTCACGAATCCGCGCAATCACCGACGGTGTAAGCAGAACAGATTGTTTGAAATCTCTGCCGCCATGCGCCACGCGATGACCGATGGCGCATACGCGTTCAAGCATCCCCATATTATCGAGCCGGGAGAAAAGCGTTTTTAACGCACTGTTATGGGTGGATTCAGCAAGTCGCGCCGTGGTTTTCCCCCCTGCCGCATCTTTGAATGTGATGCAGGCGTCTGTCAGTCCAAGCTTTTCAGCCAGACCAGAGAGTAATGGCGTCTCCTCATCCAGTGGGATAAGCGAAAATTTTAGTGACGATGATCCACAGTTAATAACCAGAACCAATGATGCTAGCGACATGATAACCTCTGTCCGTATTTGTCTTTTCAAAAACTATCTATTGAAAGGCGTGAGTGGAAACCGTTCACGGCTGAAACGCGCGAGCGTCTCGCTGGCAATCGCAATATCTTCCTCAACGCTGCCGCCGCTGATGCCGATCGCCCCAAGCAGCACACCGTCTGACCAGCAGGGCAATCCGCCGCCAAAACAGCAGATGCCGGGTTCATTTTGCAAACCATACAGGCTGGCACCGGGTTGTACTTCGCCCGCAAGCTGATGCGTCGGTATTTTTAGCGCCACTGCTGTCCAGGCCTTTTGCCCGGCCAGCCGGTGGCTGACAAGCAGCGCGTTGTCCATGCTAAAGAAGTAGCGTTGCTGACCGCAGGCATCCACCAGACTGAAAACAATGGGAACATCGGCGGCGTCGGCGGCATCGCTGGCATATTGCGCCAGTCGCCTGGCGTCAGCGAGGCTCAGCGACATGCGCCGAACCGGCAATTGACGTGAAATCGCCTCATTAATGCGCTGTTCCAGGTCGCGGTTTTGCTCAATGCGCATGGCTTTTCCTCTCAGGACTCTCACTGACCATTCAGGTCGAGCGAATCGACGATACCGACGACCGCGGCATCAATAACGGAGTGCTCTTTGCTGGTACTCATGCGGGCAGAACTGCCCGTGGTCACAATCACCGTTTCCCCATTCCCTGCGCCGACAAAATCCACGGCCACCTGTGCCTTGCCCGTGGGCTGATAGTGCTCATCCAGACGGGCGACAATCAGCAATTTCGCGCCATTGAGCGAAGCGTGTTTGGTGGTTGAAACTAACGCGCCGGTTACCTTTGCCAGATACATGTATCCTCCTGGTGGTTCTGAACAACGACGAGACCGCGATCCCGGATTTCATCGCGGGCAGCGGGAGTGATTAGCGTATGGTTACCGATATACAGCGTCTGGCCCTTTGGGTACTGACGCACATCGCTAAGGGTTACCAGCCGCGGGTGATGACGCGTAGGTGACCTGTGTTTCCCGTGGGTGTGTTGATGGCCCATGACGGTGAAACCATATTCCACCAGCGTGCTGGCATAGTTCGCCAGACGCGCGCGGAACGCTTGCGGCAGCGTCTCATCGCGGCATTCGCCATTAAGCGTTACGATGACGGATTGATTCACGCTGAGCGCATGCCAGGCCCAGCGACAGACCAGGTTATCCCGAATACCGAGGGCGATTTTGCTTAAACTATTACTGGAGAGGGCCGGAAAATAGACGCCGGTGGCGGGGGTCTCTGCTGGTTGCGGGTCCCGGTTATCGCACACGACATCAATACCGCGCCGGGCCAGCGCGTCCAGGCAGGAGGATTGCAACGACGAGTGTCTGGCGCTCCAGGAGAATGTCATAACCAGTAAATAACCGCTACGATCCAGCGCCGCGAGGCACGCCAGCGTCGTGGGCAGTGTGGTGAGATCTTCCCCGCTGATCACCACGCGCATCACTCGGTTTCGCGATTGCAGGCGTTGTTTCCGCTGCATCAGGATGTCATCAATAATGGTATCCAGCAGGCGAGAGAGTCGTTGCGAGTCCATAGTTTTCCTTCTCAGCGGCTCAGCATCGCAATGCCAAGCGGGGTGACCAAAAGCGGCTGCGTGGCCTGAACAACCCGTTTGCCGGTAGATTTGCGAAAAACATCGGCAAACTGCGGAAAACTGCTTGCGCCCCCGACCAGATAGAGCGTTTCAACCGGATATTCCACCAGCCAGGTCGCCACCAGATGGGCCATTTTTTCCGCTACGGGACGCACCAGCGCGAAGACCTGCTCTTCATTTTCAGGTGATTTCTTCATCTCTTCCGCTTCAGCGAAAGTGATGCCCAGCGCGCCGGAAAGTACCAGCGTCATATGATTACCGCCGGTAGGCTCGTCGGCGCTAAAGATAACTTCGCCATTGCGCAGAATACTGATCCCGGTGGTGCCGCCACCGACATCGACAACCGCGCCGTCGCGGATGTTAAGCGCCCGCGCCGCCGCAACCGGTTCATCCACCACGTCCGTCACCTCGAAACCGGCCGCTTCCACCATATTGACGATCACTTTGGTATTGCCGGGAATGATGCCCGGCGGGATTGCGGTTGCCGCATGGGTTAGCGGCCTGCCGAGCCGTTCCTCCAGCGTCGCTTTCAGCCCGCTAACCACCCGACTGGCGGTCAGAAAATCCACCACCACACCATCTTTGATCGCCCGCGAGGGATGACTGATGCCAGCAACTGGACGATCGTTTTCATCCACAACGATTATCGCGATATTGGCCGTACCGGGATCGACACCCACTTTCAGTCCCCCCTCACCGCGACGACATTCGCCACGGCTGACCAATTCCGCCAGTTCGTGTAAGCGCCGGGTTTCGGGGTTCTTAGCCATAACGGCATTCCGTCAGTACACGTTTTACGCAGTCGCCGTTACGTAAGCCGAAGCCATTGGCTTCTTCCACGTCGATATGCATTTCCAGCACGGCATCGGCGCTTACACGCACCACTACATGGCTGAGAATGCCGCCCCGGTGACCTTCAATGTGGACATCGATTTCCATACCGTCGCGCAGCCCATACTGCTCCGCCTCGGCTGGCGAAATATGAATATGCCGCCAGGCAACAATCGCCCCGCTCGGTTTGCTCACGCATCCCCGCGGGCCGATGATTTCAATGCCCGGAGAGTCCTGCAAATCGCCTGACATCCTGACGGGGGCTTTCACGCCGAGGGCAAAGCTATCGGATACGGAGATTTCAATCTGGGTGGCGCTGCGCAGTGGGCCAAGTACGCGTACCTTGCTTAATTCGCCTTTCGGGCCGCGCAGCGTGACCGTCTCTTCGGCGGCGTATTGTCCGGGCTGTTTTACCGCTTTCATGCGGGTGAGCGTTGAGCCGTAGCCAAACAGCGCGTCCATGTCTTCCCGGCTCAAATGCACATGGCGATTGGAAATGCCGACCGGGATTTCCAGCGTCCGCGGCGTACCTGTTTCATTGCTTGCTATCGCGCCGCGGGCCGCCAGTTCCTGAAGGATCTGCCGGGTAATCAATTCGGCTTGCAGCTGGTTATCATTCATCATGTCAACGACCTGAAAAAGAGGAATAAAACGATCTTCAGAATATTCAGTCCTGAATTGTGCTTTTTGCCGTCACGCAGGACTTTTTTGACTGTCCGGTATTCACAGGACAAACTTATCCAGATTTACCCGACAATTTGCGTCAGTAGCTGGTCCACATCTGCGGCCCCTGGCTGGCAGGGATTTGACGTGGTACATCCATCGGCTAACGCCGCATTAATCAGCGGCTGACGTAAAGATTCGAAATCCGTCAGATCTTTACCCAGCTCCCGCAATGTGGCAGGAATCCCGAAATAGCGATTAATCTCGTGAATGCTGTTGATCAGTGCCCGGAGGGTTTGTTCCGCCGTGGCAGCCTGAATACCCATGATGCTGGCGCATTTTAAATAACGCGGAATCGCTTGTTCGGCATGACTGGCGTTCCAGGCAATAACGACAGGCAGCAACATGGCGTTGATCTTGCCATGCGGTATATGCAGCATGCCGCCAATGGCATGCGCCATGCCGTGCACCAGCCCCAGGCCTGCGGAATTAAACGCCATGCCGGCCATGCAGGACGCGTTGTGCATATGGGTGCGTGCCTGAATATCTTGTTCATTGCGGAAAACCACGGGAAGGTATTGCCATGTCAGGGCAATCGCTTTTTCCGCCAGCGCGTCGCTGAAGTCATTTGCGCCAGAGGAGACCAACGCTTCAATGGCATGCGTCAGCACATCCATGCCCGTATCGACCGCCACTTGCCGGGGAACAGACAGCACCAGATGCGGGTCAAGGATGGCATAATCGGGCACCAGTTCGTCGGCAATCAGCGGATATTTTCGCCCATTTTGTGGATCGGAAATAATTGCATAGGAGGTGACTTCCGAACCGGAACCGCTGGTGGTGGGAATAGCAATAAGCGCAATCGCATGGTCCGGGAAATACTCTTCCAGCGTGGCTTTAATCCCTTTTGCGGCATCAAGTGAAGAACCGCCGCCCAGCGCAATAATGACATCCGGCTTAAATGTTTTAAATTGGGCGGCCCCCGCTTGCAGGATTTCAACGCTGGGATCGGGTTTCACGTCGCTGAAAATAGACACGGAAGCCTGCGGCATCTCATTAATCAGATAGCGGGTTTTACCCGAAGTCGCCATAAAGCTGTCAGTGACAATCCCAACCCGTTTATGATCTAACTGACGTAATGCCTTAATAGCATCTTCGCCAAAATAGACTTTCGGAATAGAAAAAAAATAGTTCGCCATCTCTCGACTACCTTATCCCTTAATACTGAGCGTCGGTGGGTAAACGCCGATCGTTAAAAGAGACCTGATGGTGTCATATGAGGCATAAAAATGGGCTGACCATGTTTGTGCACTGGCAGGATTATGTTGCTGTCGTCTCCGGCGGCTGACAAAAAAATACAGAGGTGACATCAGTAAAAATCCACCTATTGAAGAGGTGGCTTTAAATGGGGCCCCCTGGAAGGGGGCCTCAGACTGCTGAAGCGGGTTTAATCATTAAGAGCATCGCGCCCGGGCTTTAATCTCTTGTCTTCCCATACCGTGGTACCTGCGCTGATGACCACACATCCAGCAGGAGCACGGACATGGTGTATGGTATACCTTACCAAATGCAACTGGCCCACCAGAATACGCATTGCGGTAATGTCTGCGTTTTGATTTAAGTCTTGCAGCATGATGTCGGCGCAGAGCGCGCTTTTGTGATTTCATAACAGAACTCCGTAAATTTTATCGGAGCGGCCACACCTTCGTATAGCCGCCTGAACGGGAGCTCTGAATAGATTATTTTTCTCATTCTATAAATTTGGCATCAAAATATTTTGGACTAAAAACAGCCACATTGGGTTAGTTTACGGACGTGGATGCATCTTTCGCCACCGCTTCCAGAAACCATATTCTTGCCTAATATTGTTCTCGCAAGTAAGCCTTCCATACTTCGTTGTCGGTGGGTTAGCGATGATGCTCTCCAGCGATTCTCCAGCGTCAAGACGAGCATAAATTTTGTAATCGGCCGCATTCGGATTTTTTGGTTCTGCCTTTCCAACACTCATAAGTCCTCCTGACACTCAATGATACGTGTTCTCTGATGTTATGGAGAGCACATCGGCGTAAACAAATATTATTAGGCCGAGATCTATTTCAATTTATCCGCAATACCATATTTGGACATGATTAGGGTTCGCATTTCCAGATAGTATTTTGCACACCACTACCTTTCGGTAAGTTCGGATTCATATTTGCGCTATGCACATACACAGCTTTCGACTTGCCATACTGCTGACATGCCTTAACAGCTGTGCCATGTAAGCTATCCAGCCCATACCAGGCATCGGACTGAATACTGACCTTTTCACCATCGTTATATTGGACTGCCGCACACCCTGACAGCATTCCTATGATCGTAATGCCCATCATCAATTTAATATTTTTCATTGTTCCCCCACAATTACTGAGGGGGATTATAGGTTAAGCAGCCAAATCTTTCGACTGGCATATTTCCGGCAAATTTGCGCGTACAAGTGCTTCCGCGAACGGCGGAGGGACGGCGTTTCCGCAGCGCGCGACCTGCTTATCTTTGGCGTACTTCACGCCGCGGTAGTCCTGGTCGATGATGTACCACTCGGGGAATCCCTGCGCGCGGTATAGCTCATGCGGCTGAAGCATGCGCATGTCGATATCAACGATGCGGTAAGTCACTCCGCCAATTTCCACCAGCCCGGTGCATTCCTCTCCGCAGTATTCTTGCAGGAACGCCAGCACCTGCTGCGCTCGCTCTTCGTCGTAGTCCTCGACCGCCAATGTCGTTTTAACCTCACCGACATGCTGGCCACCAGCCGTAATTGTCGGCATCGGCTCGTCAGTGCGCTGGCCGTCGCGGCAGGTACCGCGCAATTTGACCAGATGAGAAGCAACCACAGCATGGTGATTTCCTGTCGTAACTGTATGCGCAGGGGAATCCACGGAACCGCCGGGATGGCCGGTATTGTTCACCATAAGATGCGCAGCTACCACCGCGTGATGGTCTACAGTCGTTACTGAATGAGCTGGCTCATTCAGCCCTACGCCCGCCCCGGTATAGTTCCCGCCGTAGTGTTTCGCCAGGAATGCAGATACCAGTTGCGATTTACCGCCGCCGCCCGCGGTGATTGTTGCGCTGGGCTCGTCGGCGCAGTGGCCTACACTGGCACCAAACTGCCGGGCGATAACTGGCGCAATAACGCACGCATGATTCGTATTGCACAGGGTGTGCATCGGGCTTTCCATACTGCGGGGCTTCGCCGAATACTTTGGCCCACCGGCCCCAACAATAAACGGCGTCAGCGCTGCCTCAACGATGCCGAGGGCATGACCATTCCCGCCCGGGAGCGCCGACGTGCCAGCGGTTACAGTCGGTACTGGTTCGGTGACTTCCTGCCCTGTTGCACCGGTACGGAATTTTGTCAGGTGAGGTACCGCGATTGCGTAGCCATGGGTTTTCGTAATCGTCTGCAGCGGTTCATCCAGCGACTGTCCCCGGAAACAGTCATATTTCCCTTTTGTCGTGGTGTGATTGCACTTCACGATAAACGGCGATGCGCTTTCGATAACGAAACGCTGAATGCCGCGCGCAATACGTTTCAGGGTGTTGACCGCCAAAGGAACTGCCAGGACATAAATCTCAACAGCAGACAGATCGCTACCATGATGATCGTGGAAAGGACTGGACCACTGTCGCCATTTAGAATTTTTAGGGATGGGGGTTTTGATAATTTATTTTGATAAAATTTTGATAACTCTTCCAATAAAAATAATAACAACGGGAACTATTAAGTTCCCGTTGTTTTTCAAGCAAAGATTTGGATTACATGTTTGCGATAATCGCGTCGCCAAACTCGCTACATTTCAGCAGCTTCGCGCCGTCCATCAGACGTTCAAAGTCATAGGTCACGGTCTTGGCGGCAATCGCGCCTTCAGTGCCTTTAACGATTAAGTCTGCGGCTTCGAACCACTGCAGGTGGCGCAGCATCATTTCAGCGGACAGGATGATAGAGCCTGGGTTCACTTTATCCTGACCGGCATATTTCGGTGCCGTACCGTGGGTTGCTTCGAACAGTGCGCACTCGTCGCCGATATTCGCGCCCGGGGCGATACCAATACCGCCGACCTGTGCCGCCAGGGCATCAGAGATGTAGTCACCGTTAAGGTTCATACAGGCGATAACATCATACTCAGCCGGGCGCAGCAGGATTTGCTGCAGGAAGGCATCGGCGATAACATCTTTCACCACAATCTCTTTCCCGGTGTTCGGGTTTTTAATCTTCAGCCACGGGCCGCCGTCGATCGGTTCACCCCCGAACTCTTCGCGTGCCAGCTGGTAGCCCCAGTCTTTGAACGCACCTTCGGTAAACTTCATGATGTTGCCTTTGTGCACCAGCGTCAGCGAATCGCGATCGTTGGTGATCGCGTATTCGATAGCGGCGCGAACCAGACGTTTGGTACCTTCTTCAGAGCATGGCTTGATACCGATACCGCAATGTTCCGGGAAGCGAATTTTCTTCACGCCCATTTCATCACGCAGGAATTTAATCACTTTATCGGCTTCAGCAGAATCCGCTTTCCACTCAATACCGGCATAGATGTCTTCCGAGTTTTCGCGGAAGATAACCATATCGGTCAGTTCGGGGTGTTTAACCGGGCTCGGCGTTCCCTGATAGTAGCGTACCGGACGCAGACAAACGTAGAGATCCAGCTCCTGACGCAGGGCAACGTTCAGGGAACGAATGCCGCCGCCGACCGGCGTCGTCAGAGGGCCTTTAATAGCAACACGATATTCACGAATCAGATCAAGCGTTTCGGCGGGCAGCCAGACGTCCTGGCCATAAATCTGGGTCGATTTTTCGCCGGTGTAAACTTCCATCCAGGAAATTTTACGCTCGCCTTTATAGGCTTTCGCAACGGCAGCATCAACCACTTTCAGCATTGCCGGCGTGACGTCAACACCGATTCCGTCGCCTTCAATGAACGGGATAATCGGATTGTCAGGAACGTTCAGCTTGCCATTTTGTAGGGTGATTTTTTGACCTTCCGCCGGAACTACTACTTTGCTTTCCATTAACCTCTCCTTCGAGCGCTTCTGGTTCTGCTCTTCCCTCTTCACGCCAGCCGGGCGTTGGCTTTATCCGCCCCTCCCGCTATCGGAATGTTCCGCTAACCGAAGATGTCGCGTCCTTGTCGCCTTCCTGCGATGCGAATCGGTGTGAGCAACTTTTGTTAATAATTTGTAATGGGCATGTCGATACTACCTGAATGTTTGCGTCCATGAAAGGCATTCGTAATTAGGCTATAATGCGGCAATTGACAGAGTCTGAAAATACCATGCAAAAAACTTCATTTAGAAAACATCGCGTTGAGCGATTCAGCCGCCGACAAGTCACCAGACAAAATAGAGAACGCCAAGTAAAAACCGTGATCTTGTTCAATAAACCATATGATGTGTTGCCGCAATTTACCGATGCATCCGGACGCCGAACGCTAAAAGATTTTATTCCCGTCAGCGGAGTCTATGCCGCAGGCCGCCTTGATCGCGACAGCGAAGGTTTGCTGGTGCTGACCAACGATGGCGCGCTGCAGGCGGCGCTCACCCAGCCAGGTAAACGTACGGGTAAAATTTATTACGTTCAGGTTGAGGGAGAACCCACACCTGAGGCGCTGGCTGCACTACGGGACGGCGTCACGTTGAATGATGGCCCGACCCTGCCGGCAGGCGTTGAATGGGTGGAGGAACCTGCATGGCTGTGGCCGCGTAACCCGCCGATCCGCGAGCGAAAATCCATTCCTACCCGTTGGCTGAAAATCACCCTTTACGAAGGGCGCAACCGCCAGGTAAGGCGTATGACCGCGCATGTCGGCTATCCGACGCTGCGCCTGATTCGCTATGCCATGGGCGGCTATACGCTGGATGGGCTGGTCAACGGCGAATGGCGCAAAAGCGAATAACAACCTTCATAAGGAAAAACGATGTTTAAACCACACGTTACCGTTGCCTGCCTGGTGCACGCAAAAGGCAAATTTTTGATCGTTGAAGAAACCATTCATGGTAAAGCGCTATGGAATCAGCCTGCGGGTCATCTCGAAGCCGATGAAACCCTGGTACAGGCCGCAGAACGCGAGCTTTGGGAAGAGACCGGCATTCGCGCCACGCCGCAGCATTTTATTCGCATGCATCAGTGGATCGCGCCGGATCGCACTCCTTTTTTGCGTTTCCTTTTTGCTATCGAGCTTGACGCTATGTGCGCAACCGAACCGCACGACAGCGATATCGATCGCTGCCTGTGGCTTAGTGATGAGGAAATTCTTAACGCAACAAACCTGCGTTCCCCCCTGGTTGCCGAGAGTATTCGCAGCTATCACCAGGAACCACGTTATCCGTTGTCATTGATCGGGGAATTTAACTGGCCGTTCACAGGGGGTGCCTGAACGGTTGGCGCGTGCTAGAATACGCCGCCTCGAAGTTGAATGTAGTGAGTATTCCAATGTCAGAAAGCCAGAAAAAAGTGATCGTCGGCATGTCCGGCGGGGTTGATTCCTCCGTTTCCGCCTGGCTGCTGCTCCAGCAAGGGTATAAGGTGGAAGGCCTGTTCATGAAGAACTGGGAGGAGGACGACGGCGAGGAATACTGTACCGCTGCAGCCGATCTTGCCGACGCCCAGGCCGTCTGCGATAAGCTCGGGATTGAACTTCACACCGTTAACTTTGCCGCAGAATACTGGGACAACGTATTCGAACTGTTCCTCGAAGAATATAAAGCCGGACGCACGCCGAACCCGGATATTCTGTGCAACAAAGAGATTAAATTTAAAGCCTTCCTCGAATTTGCCGCAGAAGACCTCGGCGCCGACTACATCGCCACCGGCCACTACGTGCGCCGTGCCGATGTGAACGGCAAGAGCCGGTTGCTGCGCGGCCTCGACGGCAATAAGGACCAGAGCTATTTCCTTTACACCCTGAGCCACGAGCAAATCGCGCAAAGCCTCTTCCCGGTCGGCGAACTGGAAAAACCGCAGGTACGCAAAATTGCCGAGGATCTGGGCCTGGTCACCGCGAAGAAAAAAGACTCGACCGGTATCTGCTTTATCGGCGAGCGGAAATTCCGCGAGTTTCTCGGCCGCTACCTGCCCGCTCAGCCCGGTAAAATTGTCAGCGTTGACGGCGACGAACTTGGTGAACATCAGGGGCTGATGTACCACACGCTGGGTCAACGCAAAGGGCTGGGTATCGGCGGCATTAAAGACGGCGGCGAAGATCCGTGGTATGTGGTCGATAAAGACGTGGAAAACAATATTCTGGTTGTGGCTCAGGGCCATGACCATCCGCGCCTGATGTCCGTCGGACTGATCGCCCAGCAGCTTCACTGGGTCGATCGCGAGCCGCTAACCGGAACGCTGCGCTGTACGGTAAAAACCCGCTATCGCCAGTCTGATATTTCCTGCACCGTAAACGCGCTGGACGATGACCGCATCGAAGTGATTTTTGATGAGCCGGTTGCGGCGGTCACGCCAGGCCAGTCAGCGGTTTTCTATCGCGATGAAGTCTGCCTTGGCGGCGGTATTATTGAACAACGCTTGCCTCTGCAGGCCTGACAGACATTTTTGCCGCCGAACGCCTCAGTCAGGCGAGCGGCGGTTTACAAGGAGAATGTGTGGCGAAGAATTATTATGACATTACGCTGGCGCTGGCCGGAATTTGCCAGGCCGCGCGGCTGGTTCAGGAACTGGCGCATCAGGGACATTGTAACAACGATGCCCTGCATGTATCGCTGAACAGCATCATCGACCTCGACCCGGCGTCAACGCTGGCGGTGTTCGGCGGCAGTGAAACCAATCTTCGCCTCGGGCTGGAAACCCTCCTCGGCGTGCTGAATACCAGCAGTCGCCAGGGTATGAACGCGGAACTCACCCGCTATACTTTAAGCCTGATGGTGCTGGAGCGTAAGCTTGCCGCCAACAAAAAGGCTATGGATACCCTTGGCAACCGTATCTGTGGCCTGCGCCGTCAACTGGAGCATTTCGATCTGCAATCTGAAACGCTGCTCAGCGCGATGGCGGGCATCTATGTTGATGTGATTAGCCCGCTGGGCCCGCGAATTCAGGTCACCGGTTCGCCAGCCGTGCTACAAAGCCCTCAGGTACAGGCAAAGGTGCGCTCAGCCCTGCTGGCGGGCATTCGTTCCGCCGTGCTCTGGCACCAGGTGGGCGGTGGACGCCTGCAGCTCATGTTTTCTCGTCATCGTCTGGTTAACCAGGCAAAACAAATTCTTGCTCATTTAACCCCGGAGTTTTGATCTATGGAATTATCCTCACTGACCGCCGTTTCCCCAGTCGACGGCCGCTACGGCGACAAAGTCAGCGCGCTGCGCGGTATCTTCAGCGAATTCGGCTTGCTGAAATTCCGTGTTCAGGTAGAAGTACGTTGGCTGCAAAAACTGGCCGCGCACGCAGCGATCAAGGAAGTTCCTGCTTTTGCTGCCGACGCAAACGGTTACCTCGATAAAATCGTCGCCGATTTCAGCGTAGAAGATGCAGAACGCATCAAAACTATCGAACGTACCACTAACCACGACGTGAAAGCGGTTGAGTATTTCCTCAAGGAAAAAGTCGCCGACGTCCCTGAACTGCATGCGGTCTCCGAGTTTATCCATTTCGCCTGCACCTCCGAGGACATCAACAACCTGTCCCATGCGCTGATGCTGAAAACCGCCCGCGATGAAGTGCTCCTGCCCTGGTGGCGCAAGCTGATCGACGCAGTTAAAGATCTCGCGCAGCAGTATCGCGATATTCCGCTGCTCTCCCGCACTCACGGTCAGCCGGCAACGCCGTCCACCATGGGTAAAGAGATGGCAAACGTCGCTTACCGTATGGAACGCCAGTACCGTCAGCTGAATCAGGTTGAAATTCTTGGCAAAATCAATGGCGCGGTGGGTAACTACAACGCCCATATCGCCGCTTACCCGGAAGTGGACTGGCACCAGTTCAGCGAAACGTTCGTGACCTCGCTGGGCATCCAGTGGAACCCGTACACCACGCAGATTGAGCCGCACGACTATATCGCCGAACTGTTCGATTGCGTTGCGCGCTTCAACACCATTCTGATCGATTTCGATCGTGACGTATGGGGCTATATTGCGCTCAATCATTTCAAACAGAAAACCATTGCCGGCGAAATCGGTTCCTCGACTATGCCGCATAAAGTTAACCCGATCGACTTCGAGAACTCCGAAGGCAACCTCGGTCTGGCCAATGCGGTCATGCAGCATCTGGCGAGCAAACTGCCGGTTTCCCGCTGGCAACGCGACCTTACCGACTCCACCGTACTGCGTAACCTCGGAGTAGGTATTGGCTATGCGCTGATCGCTTATCAGTCCACGCTGAAGGGAGTAAGCAAGCTGGAGCTGAATCAGGATCGTCTGCTGGATGAACTGGATCATAACTGGGAAGTTCTGGCGGAACCTATTCAGACCGTGATGCGCCGCTACGGCATCGAGAAGCCGTATGAGAAGCTGAAAGAACTGACCCGCGGCAAGCGCGTTGACGCGGAAGGTATGCAGCAGTTCATCGACAGCCTGGCGCTGCCGGAAGATGAGAAAGTTCGCCTGAAAGCCATGACGCCAGCCAACTATATCGGTCGCGCGATTACCCTGGTTGACGAACTGAAGTAATTCCCCTTCCCCTCTTCCCGCCCGGGAAGAGGGGCCTGCTGGTCAACGCCTGTTCGATATAGGTTCTGCACGGAAAGCGTCTCAGAGATGCAGCGCCTGACGTGTGGCGGATTAATCTGCTGAATAAAGCGCGCTGCCGTTCGGTTTATACAATGTTTATCCCCATAACCGCAAATCAGCGTTAAACTATTCAAATCACAATGAAATGGAGAACTGGCATGCGCGTACTCGTGGTTGAGGACAACGCTCTGCTGCGCCATCATCTGAAAGTTCAGCTACAAGAGCTGGGCCATCAGGTCGATGCGGCGGAAGACGCAAAGGAAGCGGATTACTATCTGGATGAACACGTTCCGGATATCGCCATCGTCGATCTTGGCCTGCCTGATGAAGACGGACTTTCCCTGATCCGCCGCTGGCGCAGTCATGACGTTTCGGTGCCGGTGCTGGTGCTGACCGCACGCGAAGGCTGGCAGGATAAAGTCGAAGTTCTGAGCGCCGGGGCCGATGATTACGTCACCAAGCCGTTCCATATCGAAGAGGTTGCCGCCCGCATGCAGGCGCTTCTGCGGCGTAATAGCGGCCTGGCATCGCAGATTATCTCTATTCCGCCTTTCCAGGTGGATTTGTCGCGCCGGGAGCTTTCAGTTAACGGTCAGCCAATCAAACTGACGGCGTTCGAATACACGATTATGGAGACCCTGATCCGTAACCGGGGTAAAGTTGTCAGTAAAGATTCGCTGATGCTGCAACTCTATCCCGATGCCGAACTGCGGGAAAGCCACACGATTGATGTCCTGATGGGGCGATTGCGCAAAAAAATCCAGGCCGAATATCCGCAGGATGTCATTACGACAGTGCGCGGCCAGGGCTATCTGTTCGAACTGCGCGGATGAAAGGGCTGATGCGGCATATTTTGCCGTTGTCGCTACGCGTCCGCTTTTTGCTGGCGACGGCCGCCGTGGTTCTGGTGCTGTCGCTATCTTATGGCATGGTCGCGCTGGTTGGTTATAGCGTAAGCTTCGATAAAACCACTTTCCGCCTGCTGCGCGGCGAAAGTAACCTGTTTTATATGCTGGCGAAGTGGGAAAACGATACCATCGTCGTTGATATTCCCGAAAATCTCAATATGCAAAGCCCGACGGTAACGTTGATTTACAACGCCAACGGCCGTCTGTTATGGGCGCAACACGATGTCCCCTGGCTGACAAAACGCATTCAGCCGGAATGGCTTAAAAACAACGGCTTTCATGAGATTGAAACTGACATCAGTAAGAGCAGTATGTTGCAGCACAACAATCATGAAATTCAACAACAGTTGGACGCTATTCGTGAAGAGGGTGACGATACCGAAATGACCCATTCGGTCGCGATCAATATCTATCCGGCGACCAGCACAATGCCGCAGTTGAGTATCGTCGTTGTCGACACTATTCCCGTGGAGCTTAAGAACTCCTATATGGTGTGGAGCTGGTTTATCTACGTGCTGGCAGCCAACCTGCTGCTGGTCATCCCGCTGTTGTGGGTCGCCGCGTGGTGGAGTTTGCGTCCTATTGAGTCGCTGGCTAAAGAAGTACGTGAACTGGAAGAGCATCACCGTGAAATGCTCAACCCGAACACGACCCGCGAGCTTACGCGACTGGTCAGCAACCTAAACCGCCTGCTGAAAAGCGAGCGTGAGCGCTATAACAAATACCGTACGACGCTGACCGATCTCACTCATAGTCTGAAGACACCGCTGGCGGTCATGCAAAGTACGCTGCGTTCCATGCGCGGCGGGAAGCTTGGCGTCAACGAGGCAGAGCCGATAATGCTGGAACAGATTAGCCGTATTTCACAGCAAATCGGTTATTATCTGCACCGCGCCAGCATGCGTAGCGGCCGCTCACTGCTCAGCCGTGAACTGCACCCTATTGCCCCGCTGCTCGACAACCTGACTTCTGCGCTGAATAAAGTCTATCAGCGTAAAGGGGTGAACATTACTCTTGATATATCGCCGGAAATCAGTTTTGTTGGCGAAAAGAATGACTTTATGGAAGTCATGGGCAACGTGCTCGATAACGCCTGCAAATACTGTCTGGAGTTTGTGGAAGTCTCTGTGCGTCAGACCAACGACAACGCCCTGCATATTCTGGTTGAAGATGATGGTCCGGGGATCCCGCAAAGTCTGCGCAATGTGGTGTTTGACCGTGGCCAGCGCGCCGATACCCTGCGCCCCGGTCAGGGCGTGGGGCTGGCCGTCGCGCGTGATATCGTTGAACAGTACGATGGTCGTATCCTTACCGAAGAGAGCTTACTTGGCGGCGCCTGCATGGAAGTTATTTTTGGCCGCCAGTTCCCGGAAGATAAAGAGAGCTAAACCAGCCCGTTTTTTAACGGCGCCTGCATCATGCCAGGGCTCTATCCGTTATAATCCCTGACAGACACCTGCTATGGAATATAAATATGGATTATCAATTAACGCTTAACTGGCCCGACTTTATTGAACGCTACTGGCAAAAACGCCCGGTGGTCCTGAAGCGGGGCTTTACCAATTTCGTCGATCCGTTAAGCCCGGACGAGCTGGCAGGACTGGCTATGGAGAGCGAAGTCGACAGCCGCCTCGTCAGTCATCAGGACGGTAAATGGCAGGTCAGTCACGGTCCGTTTGAGAGCTACGATCATCTGAGTGAGAATAACTGGTCGTTACTGGTACAGGCGGTAAATCACTGGCACGAACCGACGGCGGCGCTCATGCATCCTTTCCGCGCCCTGCCCGACTGGCGCATTGACGATTTGATGATCTCCTTTTCCGTTCCCGGCGGTGGCGTCGGCCCGCATCTCGATCAATATGATGTGTTTATTATTCAGGGCACCGGCCGCCGCCGCTGGCGCGTAGGCGAGAAAGTGCCGATGAAGCAGCACTGCCCGCATCCGGACCTGCTGCAGGTCGACCCGTTTGACGCCATTATTGATGAAGAGATGGAGCCGGGGGATATTCTTTATATTCCGCCAGGATTCCCGCACGAAGGCTATTCGCTGGAGAATTCGCTTAACTATTCGGTTGGCTATCGCGCGCCTAACGCCCGCGAGCTGTTCAGCGGCTTTGCCGATTATGTTCTGCAACGGGAACTGGGTAGCCAGCGCTATGCCGATCCCGATGTGCCGTCGCGCGATCATCCGGCAGATATTCTGCCATCAGAGCTGGATCGCCTGCGCGATATGATGCTGGACTTAATTAACCAGCCGGAGCACTTTACGCAGTGGTTTGGCGAGTTTATCACCCAGTCCCGTCACGAACTGGATGTTGCGCCGCCCGAACCACCGTACCAGCCGGATGAGATATACGATGCCCTGCAGCAGGGGGATACACTCTCGCGCCTCGGGGGGCTGCGCGTGCTGCGCATTGATGGCGAGGTGTTCGTCAATGGCGAAAAAATTAACTCTCCGCACCGCCCGGCCCTTGATGCGCTGGCAACCCACCTGACGCTGAAAGCTGAACACTTCGGCGATGCGCTGGAAGATCCGTCCTTTCTCGCCCTGTTGGCCGCGCTGGTCAACAGCGGCTATTGGTTCTTTGGGGACTGAGGCATCCGTATCTGTTTTGCCCGGTGGCGGCTGGCGCCTTACCGGGCCTGTGGGATAAACTCCGGGTTAGGTTTGGTAGGCCGGGTCAGGCGTAAGCCGCCACCCGGCGTTCTATCTGCGCTCGCCAGCGTTAAAATCGACAACATCCCCTGCCCAATCAGCCGGATACAATCCCGTACGCACATCGCGATGAAAAGTTGAATACGGCCAGTCAATAACCCGCTTTACGTAGCCATGCTTCACCGGATTGATATAAACGTAATCCATATGCCGTCGGTAATCGTCTTCGCTGCGGATCGTATGTTCCCAAAAACGAGGCTGCCAGACCTGACGCATTCCCAGATCGCGGGTGAACGTTTTTTTAATATCCCGCCAGCGTCCCGAATAATCAGTATCACCTTCCGGCAACGTCCAGATACAGTGCATATGCTCGGGTAAAATAACCCAGGCATTAATCAGAAAGGGATTTTTGCGTTTAATGAGGGCTGTCACAACACGAAGTTGATCCATATGACGAGTCAGAAGATCGCTTTGGCGGTTTTGCAAATTGACAGTAAAGAACCAGGTGCCGCCGGGAATATAACTACGGCGATAATTTGACATCAGAGGTTCCCTCCTCTCCAGCAGATACGGCGGCTTTGAGTGCTGAGTCGTCAGTTCGCCCGGTGGAGACTCGCGCCTTACCGGGCCTACAAAAGCGCACTGCGGTTTATGTTGCGGACTCTCCGTTTTGCCCGGTGGCGGCTAACGCCTTACCGGGCCTACAAAAGCGCACTGCGGTTTATATTGCGGACTCTTCGTTTTGCCCGGTGGCGGCTGGCGCCTTACCGGGCCTGCGGGAAGCATGGGATAAGCACAGCGCAAGCCGGTGAAAACAACCGTCACTCGCCTCGTTTTGCCGTCAGTTCGGCAATGCGCACAATCACCTGCACCGCTTTCTCCATGCCTTCCAGAGTCACAAACTCATGCTTGCCGTGGTAGTTATAACCGCCGGTAAACAGATTCGGACACGGTAACCCCATAAACGAGAGCTGCGCGCCGTCGGTGCCGCCGCGAATTGGCTTCATCTCCGGCTCAATCTGGCAGTCAACCATCGCCTGACGGGCAATCTCCACCACATGTGGGTGCGCCATCACCTTCTCATGCATATTGTAATAACTGTCCTCAATCACCAGTTCAATATAGCAATCCGGGTGTAACCCTTTGCCGACTTTTTTGGCAATCTCCATCATTTTTCGCTTGCGGGCCTCAAACTGCTTACGGTCAAAATCGCGAATAATATAGTGCATATCGGCCCGGTCGACCGTGCCTTTGATACTGGCCAGATGATAGAAGCCCTCGTAACCTTCAGTGGTTTCCGGCGCTTCATCGGCAGGCACCTCGGCATGAATGCGCGCCGCCAGCGACAGCGCATTGACCATCACCCCTTTCGCCGTGCCGGGGTGAACATTGTTACCGACAATTTTAATGGTCACCGACGCGGCGTTAAAGTTTTCGAACTCCAGCTCGCCGACACCGCCGCCATCCACGGTATAGGCCCAGCGAGCGTCAAACGCGGCAACGTCAAAATGCTTCGCCCCTTTGCCCACCTCTTCATCCGGAGTAAAGGCCACCCGGATATCGCCGTGGGGAACGTTTTTCGCCTTTAACGTCGCCAGCGCGGTCATAATTTCAGCGATCCCCGCTTTATCATCAGCGCCAAGTAGCGTTTTCCCCTCGGTGGTAATCAGGGTCTGACCGAGCAACTGATGCAGAACAGGAAACATCACCGGTGAGAGCACCTCATCACCGATCCCAAGAGCGATATCGCCGCCGCGGTAGTTTTCTACGATCTGCGGATTGACGTTCTTGCCGCTAAAGTCAGGCGACGTGTCAACGTGGGAAATGAAGCCAATGGGCGGAATATCGCCCGCGACGTTGGCCGCCAGGGTGCCCATGACCGTCCCTTTCTCACTTAGCGTCACATTGACAAGTCCCATTTCTTGCAGCTGAGTCTGAAGCAGACGTAATAGTTTCCACTGCCCTTCCGTGCTCGGTACCTGACGCACGCCGGGCTTCGACTGCGTGTCCAAAGAAACGTACTGTAAAAAACGCTCAAGCAATTTATCCATGTAGCCACCCTCTTCTCTTGTGACAACATTATTGATAAGCCGGACAAGACAAATATTGCGTCAGGTCATTTTTAGCCCGGCAAATGAGAATTTAATACATTTCGCACAATAATGTTGTAAAGGTCGGTCATCATGGTGCATCAATCATTGGCGATTATAGACGTTTGCCGTAGAATGCGGGCCCTTATTATTCTATGCGCAACCCCAAAGGTGGTTAACCACAAACCCCGCATCGGTCAGCTTTCCGTTGCGTCTACATGGGACAGAGTCAAAAATTGAATATGCAACCGCGTTCGCGTGCGCCGCTGGTTCAACTGGCGGAAATTAGCAAAAGCTTTGATGGTAAAACGGTAATATCCAACCTCAATCTGACCATCAACAACGGTGAGTTTCTCACCCTGCTTGGCCCCTCCGGCTGCGGTAAAACCACCGTTCTTCGTCTTATTGCCGGGCTGGAAAATGTCGATAGCGGCCGAATCCATCTCGAAGATCAGGATATCACCCAAATCCCGGCGGAAAATCGCCATGTCAACACCGTATTCCAGAGCTACGCCCTGTTTCCGCACATGACGGTATTTGAGAACGTCGCGTTTGGTCTGCGTATGCAGAAAACTCCGGCGGCGGAAATCACCCCGCGCGTCCACGAGGCCCTGCGGATGGTGCAGCTTGAAGCGTTCGCCCAGCGTAAGCCGCACCAGCTCTCCGGCGGGCAGCAGCAACGTGTGGCGATTGCCCGGGCCGTGGTCAACAAACCCAGCCTGCTACTACTTGATGAATCGCTCTCCGCCCTCGATTACAAACTGCGCAAGCAGATGCAAAACGAGCTCAAAGCACTGCAGCGTAAACTCGGTATCACCTTCGTCTTTGTCACCCACGATCAGGAAGAGGCACTGACCATGTCCGACCGTATTGTGGTAATGCGCGATGGCAAAATCGAGCAGGACGGTACGCCGCGCGAAATCTATGAAGAGCCGAAAAATCTGTTTGTCGCCAGCTTTATTGGCGAAATTAACATCTTCAGCGCCACGGTCATCGAACGTATTGACGAACAGCGGGTCCGCGCCAGCGTTGAAGGCCGCGAATGTAATATTTACGTCAACTTCGCCGTTGAAAAAGACCAGCGCCTTAACGTCTTACTGCGCCCGGAGGACCTGCGCGTCGACGAGATCCATCACGCGAATGAAGCCGATGGCCTGATCGGCTATATCCGCGAACGCAACTATAAAGGCATGACGCTGGAGTCGGTGGTCGAACTGGAAAACGGCAAGATGGTGATGGTCAGCGAATTCTTTAACGAAGACGATCCCGATTTTGACCACTCTCTCAATCAGAAAATGGCGATTAACTGGGTAGAAAGCTGGGAGGTTGTGCTGGCCGATGAAGAACACAAGTAAATTCCAGAGTGTGGTGATCGCCACTATCGTGGGCTGGCTTGTGCTGTTTGTCTTTCTGCCCAACCTGATGATCATCGCTACCAGTTTTCTGACCCGCGACGATGCTAATTTCGTCAAACTGGTCTTTACGCTGGACAACTACGCGCGCCTGCTCGACCCGCTCTATTACGAGGTACTGCTGCACTCGTTAAATATGGCTCTGCAGGCGACGCTGGCCTGCCTGGCGCTGGGCTATCCTTTCGCCTGGTTTCTGGCAAGGCTGCCGGAGAAAGTGCGCCCCCTGATGCTGTTTCTGCTGATCGTACCGTTCTGGACCAACTCGTTGATTCGTATTTATGGACTAAAGATTTTTCTCAGCACCAGAGGTTATCTCAACGAATTCCTGCTGTGGCTGGGCGTTATTGATACACCAATACGCATCATGTACACCCCTTCAGCGGTGATTTTAGGTCTGGTCTATATTCTGCTGCCGTTTATGGTGATGCCGCTCTATTCCAGCATTGAAAAGCTCGATCGTCCGCTGCTGGAAGCAGCAAAAGATTTGGGCGCCAACAAGCTGCAAACCTTTATCCGCATTATCATTCCGCTGACCATGCCGGGAATTATTGCCGGCTGCCTGCTGGTGATGCTCCCGGCAATGGGGCTGTTCTATGTTTCCGACCTGATGGGCGGAGCGAAAAACCTGCTGATTGGTAACGTGATTAAGAGCCAGTTTCTTAACATTCGCGACTGGCCGTTCGGCGCGGCAACCAGCATTACGTTAACGCTGGTAATGGGCCTGATGTTGCTGATTTACTGGCGCGCGGCGCGTCTGCTTAATAAAAAGGTAGAGCTGGAATGATCGGTCGACTGCTGCGCGGCGGCTTTATGACCGCCATTTACGCGTATCTCTATATTCCCATTATTATTCTGATCGTTAACTCTTTTAACAGTTCGCGATTCGGCATCAACTGGCAGGGCTTCACCGCCAGGTGGTATAGCCTGCTGATAAACAACGACAGCCTGTTGCAGGCGGCGCAGCACTCGCTGACCATGGCGGTGTTGTCGGCAACTTTCGCGACGCTTATCGGCTCCCTGACCGCCGTAGCGCTGTATCGCTATCGCTTTCGCGGCAAGCCGTTCGTTAGCGGGATGTTATTTGTAGTGATGATGTCACCGGATATCGTGATGGCCATTTCGCTTCTGGTGCTGTTTATGCTGATCGGTATTCAACTGGGCTTCTGGTCGCTGCTGTTTTCGCATATTACTTTCTGCCTGCCTTTCGTGGTGGTCACGGTGTTTTCGCGCCTGAAAGGCTTTGATGTGCGAATGCTGGAAGCTGCGAAAGATCTCGGCGCCAGCGAGCTGACTATTCTGCGGAAAATCATTTTTCCGCTGGCGCTGCCCGCTGTGGCTGCGGGCTGGCTGCTGAGCTTTACCCTGTCGATGGACGACGTGGTGGTCTCGTCGTTCGTTACCGGGCCGGGTTATGAGATCCTGCCGCTAAAAATTTATTCAATGGTCAAAGTTGGGGTATCGCCAGAGGTTAATGCGCTGGCGACCATTCTGTTGGTTCTGTCGCTGGTGATGGTTATTGCCAGCCAGTTAATTGCACGTGATAAAACTCAGGGGACGTTAAAATGAAAAAATGGTCGCGCCACCTGCTCGCTGCAGGCGCTCTGGCAATCGGGATGAGCACCGCGCATGCGGACGATAGCAAAACGCTCTATTTCTACAACTGGACCGAGTATGTTCCGCCAGGCCTGCTGGAACAGTTCACCAAAGAGACCGGTATCAAGGTTATCTATTCGACCTACGAGTCAAACGAAACCATGTACGCCAAGCTCAAAACCTACAAAAACGGCGCCTATGACCTGGTGGTGCCTTCCACCTATTTTGTCGATAAAATGCGCAAAGAGGGCATGCTACAGAAGATCGATAAAAGCAAGCTGACCAACTTCGGCAATCTCGATCCGCAAATGCTCAATAAACCCTTCGACCCGAATAACGACTACTCGATTCCCTACATTTGGGGCGCCACAGCGATTGGCGTTAATAGCGATGCTATCGACCCGAAGACCGTGACCAGCTGGGCCGACCTCTGGAAGCCGCAGTATAAAAATAGCCTGCTGCTGACCGATGACGCACGCGAAGTGTTCCAGATTGCGCTGCGTAAACTGGGCTATTCCGGCAATACCACCGATCCAAAAGAGATCGAAGCGGCTTATAACGAGCTGAAAAAGCTGATGCCAAACGTAGCGGCGTTCAACTCCGATAATCCGGCGAACCCGTATATGGAAGGCGAAGTGAATCTCGGCATGGTATGGAACGGCTCCGCCTGGGTCGCGCGCCAGGCCGGTACGCCGCTGGAAGTGGTGTGGCCGAAAGAAGGCGGTATTTTCTGGATGGATAGTCTGGCGATTCCGGCCAACGCCAAAAACGTCGACGGCGCGCTGAAGCTGATCAACTTCCTGCTGCGTCCGGAAATCGCCAAACAGGTAGCAGAAACTATCGGCTACCCGACGCCAAACCTTGCCGCGCGTAAAATGCTGAAGCCGGAAATCGCCAACGATAAATCGCTCTACCCTGATGCCGCGACCATTCAAAAAGGCGAATGGCAGAATGACGTCGGCAGCGCCAGCGCCCTGTACGAAGAGTATTATCAGAAGCTGAAAGCGGGTCGCTAGTTACCGGCAAAATCTGCGCGAAAGGCTCACGCCCTTCGCGCCTAAAAGCGCGTTGTGTGGTTACCCGGCTATCTCTTTCAGCAGTTTATCCACATAACGCGGTACTTCCTTGCTCGCCAGGCCGTAATGCTTCTCTTCAAACTCGCTGCCCACCTGGCTTGGCTCAAGATTTAGCTCAACCGTATGGGCGCCCTGCAGCCGCGCTTCATGAACAAAGCCTGCCGCCGGATAGACGTGCCCGGAGGTGCCGATGGCAATAAAAATATCAGCTTCGGCCAGCGCCAGATAAATTTCATCCATATCCAGCGGCATCTCTCCAAACCACACTACATGCGGACGCAGCGGCGCCGGGAACTGGCAGCAGTGGCACTTGTCATCCGCCGTCACATCGCCGGTCCACTCCAGTACCTGTCCGCTCCACGAACAGCGCACCTTCAGCAGCTCGCCGTGCATATGAATCACCCGACGGTTGCCGGCGCGTTCATGCAGATTATCGATATTCTGGGTGACCAGCAGAAAACGGTCACCCAGCGCCTCTTCCAGCCGCGCCAGCGCCTGATGCGCCGCGTTAGGCACGATATCCGGGCTTTGCAACTGGCGACGACGAGCGTTGTAAAACGCCTGCACCAGCGCCGGGTCGCGAGCGAAGCCTTCCGGCGTCGCCACATCTTCAACCCGATGCTCTTCCCACAGGCCATCGGCGGCGCGGAAGGTTTTAATTCCCGATTCCGCCGAAATACCCGCCCCGGTCAGCACCACTACTCTTGGTTTTTCCATCGTTGCTAAAGTCTCCTTATCTTCGCCGAAAAAAATCCGCTGACGCAGACGGTCATGTAACCGACGTTTGTTGCGGCGAAATCGACTTAATCGATGTAAGCGGCGCGACTGCATAGCTACCTCTGTCATTAATGAGTCAGATGAAGAAAAGCCGCTCCGCGCATGCCGCCGGCATCACCATGACGCGCACGCTCTATACGCGGCGCGCTGGCGACCGGAAGCAAATGTCGCGGCAGGCGCTGCGCCAGTCCTTCTGTAATTGCAGTAAAGTTAGACAATCCTCCGCCAAGCACCAGCAGATCCGGGTCGACAATGGTTAAAATATTTCCCAGGCAGACCGCCAGCAGGTCGAGATAGCGCTCAACGTGCTCATGTGCTTTTGCGTCCCCCTGCTGCCAGAGTGCAACAATCTCTGGCGAGGTGAAGGATTGTTGATAAAAATAGTCGTACAGCCAGGCGAAACCACGGCCAGAAAGGTAATTTTCAATGCAGCCCAGTTGACCGCAGCCGCAGCGGACCAGTGGAAAATCACGTCCTACCACGTCCAGCGCATCTACCGGCAGACGGATATGACCAAACTCGCCGGTGATATAGTGATGCCCGGTAATCGATTTACCGTTAAGCACCAGACCACCGCCGACGCCGGTGCCAAGAATCAGCCCCATTACCAGCGGATACCGGGCAAATTCATCATCCCAGGCTTCGGAGAGCGCAAAACAGTTAGCATCGTTATCCAGACGCGCGTCGCGCCCCAGACGTTCGCTCAGATCGGCCCGCAATCGCCTGCCGCTGGCCGCGGGCACATTAGCGGCATACAGCGTGCCATCTTCCGTTTCCGGCATTCCAGGAATACCGATTCCCACCGAACCCTGGCAGCCAAAACGCTGGTCGGCCTCCTGAACCAGCGCTTCTATCGCCTGTAAAAATGCCTCATAGCTCGCTTTCGGCGTGGCGACGCGTTTTTCCCACCGTAGTCGCCGCGCTTTATCAAAAACGCCTAACGCTATCTTGCTGCCGCCAATGTCAAATCCATAGTACATTTCAGCAATTCCTCTTGAGTCGTCAGCAACGCTGACGATGACGATAAATTACTGGCCGCTCAGCACCCTCGCCGGGTCAATACGGCTGGCGCGGCGGGCGGGATACCAGCTGGCCAGCAAACTCAGCAACAGTGCCGTCACCAGCACGTAAACGACATCCAGCCAGTGCAGTTCAGACGGCAGGAAGTCAATAAAATAGATGTCGCCGGAGAGGAATTTATGCCCGATCACAGCCTCAATACCGTTAATCATCGCCGTCAGATTAAGTGCGGAGATAACGCCAATCGCTGCGCCAATCAGGCTCCCTACCGAACCGGCAAGTAAACCATACCATACGAAAATCGCGCGGATCAGGCCGTCTTTCGCGCCAAGCGTTCGCAACACCGCAATGTCGCCGCTTTTATCTTTCACCGCCATCACCAGGGTAGAGACGATGTTAAAGCAGGCGACGCCAATCACCAGCACCATCGCCAGATACATAATGGCGCGGATCATTTGAATATCGCGATACATATAACCATAGGTGCCTATCCAGCTCTTGATGTACACATAATTGTTGGTCACTTCGCCGGCATCGCGCACCAGCGTATTGGCATGGAAGACGTCAGTCACTTTAATGGCGATACCGGTTACGCTGCTGCCCATATCAAGATACTGCTGCGCATCCTGCATCGGAATCATGGCAAAACTATGATCGAGCTGGCCGCTAAGTTGCAAAATACCGGTGACATGAAGTCTGACACGCTTTGGCTGCAGCAGCTGATGCTCAGCGTCGGCGTTGGGGATCATGATGGAAATCCAGTCGCCCTGCTTAACATGCAGCGCGTCGGCGACGCCTTTACCAAGGATCACCTGCTGTTCACCGGCTGTAAAGCTGGCCCAGGCGTTATTCTGCACAAAATGGGGTAATGCGCTGAGGCGACTCTCCTGCTGCGGATCGACGCCTTTCACCTGAATTGCGCGCATGTTACTGCCGCTCTCCACCAGTCCGGTGAAGTTGATATAGGGGGCGGCAGCAACAATACCTTTCACCTTTTCAACCCTGGCGAGCGCATCCTGCCAGTTATTCCACGGCTGCTTAACCGGTTCAATTTCGCCGTGCGGCACGACCGCCAGAATGCGGTTGTTCAGCTCGCGCTCAAAGCCGTTCATCGCGCTCAGGCCAACAATCAGCACCGCGACGCCCAGCGCGATGCCGATGGTGGAGATAACCGAAATCAGCGATACCATCCCGCCGCGCCGCCGTCCACGGCTAAAGCGCAGGGCAATCAATAACGATAACGGAGAAGCCATTACTCGGCCCCCATCAGGGAAAGGGTATCGGTCAGACGCCCGTCGCGCATCTCCAGCTGACGACCCATGCGTTTTGCCAGTTGCAGATCATGGGTAACCACCAGAAATGCGGTGCCCTGCGCCGCATTCAGTTCACCGAGCAGTTGAAAAATACTGTCGGCATTACGGGCATCAAGGTTACCGGTAGGTTCATCCGCCAGCACCAGACGCGGTTTATTGACCAGCGCGCGCGCAATGGCGGCCCGCTGGCGCTCACCGCCTGAAAGCTCGGACGGGCGGTGAGCGCTGCGGTGCTCAAGCCCGACGGCGTGCAGCATCGCTTTCGCCTGACGCTCAATCTCCGCCGCTTTCTGCTTACCAATCAGCAGCGGCATCGCCACGTTTTCCAGGGCGGTAAAATCGGGCAGCAGATGGTGAAACTGATAGATAAATCCCAGTTCACGGTTGCGCAGGTCAGCACGGGCGGCGGCAGAGAGCTGGCTCATCGGCTGGCCGGAAAAGATAACATCGCCGGCGGTCGGCGTATCCAGCCCGCCAAGCAGATGTAACAGCGTACTCTTGCCGGAACCGGAGGAACCGACAATCGCCATCATCTCACCCTCTTCAATGCTGAAGCTGACATTATGCAACACGTCGGTGTGTACGGTGCCTTCCTGATAGCGTTTGCACAGGTTGTCGCATTGCAGCAGGATCTTATTCATAACGTAAAGCCTCAGCGGGTTGAGTGGCGGCAGCGCGCCATGAAGGATACAACGTAGACAGTAATGCCAGGACCATCGCCACCAGGGCAATCACAATCACCTGCAGCGGCTCAATAGCCACCGGCAGCGCGGCACCGTCAAGAAACGCGCCGATAATCGGCATCAGATTATTTAACTGGCTGGCAAGCAGCGTACCGAGCCCGGCGCCCAGCAGCGCGCCGACGATGCCAGCGCTGGCCCCCTGGACCATAAAGATCAGCATAATCTGCCGCGGCGTCAGGCCCAGAGTCTGCAAAATCGCCACTTCTCCCTGTTTCTCCATCACCATCATTCCCAGCGAGGTAATGATGTTAAACGCGGCAACGGCGACGATCAGGCTCAACAGCAGGCCCATCATATTTTTTTCCATCCGTACGGCCTGAAACAGTTCGCCCTTACGCTCGCGCCAGTCCTGCCATTTGGTGCCTGCCGGCAGCGTCTGCTGGCTCAGGGTATCGACCTGTAAAGGATGACTCAGCCACAGACGCCAGCCGGTAATATTACCCAGCGGGTAACGCATCAGGCGCGAGGCGTCGTCAATATTGGTCAACATCTGATAGCCATCGACTTCACTGTTGGCAGCAAAGGTGCCGATCACATTAAACAGACGCTGGCTGGGAACCCGCCCCATCGGCGTGAACTGGCTGGCGGAAGGCACCATCACGCGAATCTGGTCGCCGCGATTAACCCCCAGTTGCCCTGCCAGTTGCTCACCGAGGATCACGTTATATTTTCCTGGCTGCAGATCGCTCTGCTTCACGTTAACCAGATATGGCGTCAAAGGATCTTTTTGGGCCGGATCGATCCCCAACATCACGCCAACCGCCACGCTGCGGGCGCTTTGCAGCACCACATCGCCGGTGGTTAACGGCGCAATACGGGTAACACCCTGTAATTTAACGGCGCTTTCCGGTAGCTTCTGCGGGTTCAGGGACCCATTCTGGGCGCTAAGAATGGCCTGCGGCATCAGCCCCAGGATGTTATTTTGCAGTTCACGTTCAAAGCCGTTCATCACCGACAAAACGGTGACCAGCGCCATCACGCCAAGCGTAATGCCAATGGTCGAGAGCCAGGAGACGAAACGACCGAAGCGGTCGGCTGCGCGGCCGCGCATATAGCGGAGGCCGATAAAAAGTGCGGCAGGTTGATACATGTAATCCATCTGATTGCTGATAGCCGATGCCCGAGTATATAAGCGATTATGGACAGCGTAAATGTCTGATACCTGACGGTTTTATTAGCAATTGGTCTATAAACATAATAAAAACATAAGGATAGTAAGGTCAGTGCTGATTTATCTTTACGCTTATCAGAGTCCGTTACATTTTTGCCCGCAACATAACACTGGCGATACGGGTTGGCGAATCCGGATCGATCGCGGATAATCACCCTATTGAATATCAGCGAGTTGCCCTCCATATCGGCAAAGCGAATCCCCAAGAGACTATGATACCGTCTATGCCTGAACAATATCGATACTCCTTGCCGGTTAACGCTGGCGATCAGCGCCAGCTCGGCGAACTTACCGGCGCGGCCTGCGCCACTCTGGTGGCGGAAATGGCCGAACGCCATCGTGGTCCGGTGGTTCTGATTGCCCCCGATATGCAAAATGCCCTGCGTCTGAATGATGAAATCAGCCAGTTTACCGACAGCATGGTGGCGGGCCTGGCGGACTGGGAAACGCTCCCCTACGACAGTTTCTCCCCGCATCAGGACATCATCTCTTCTCGCCTCGCGACCCTGTACCAGCTACCGACGATGGAACGCGGCGTATTAATTGTCCCGGTCAGCACGCTGATGCAGCGCGTCTGTCCGCATAATTTTCTTCACGGCCACGCGCTGGTGATGAAAAAAGGTCAGCGTCTGTCGCGCGATGCGCTGCGCGCCCAACTGGATAGCGCCGGCTATCGTCATGTCGACCAGGTCATGGAGCACGGCGAATATGCTACGCGCGGCGCATTGCTCGACCTGTTCCCTATGGGCAGCGAACAGCCTTACCGCCTCGATTTTTTCGATGACGAAATCGACAGCTTGCGTCTGTTTGACGTTGATAGCCAGCGCACGCTGGAGGAAGTCGCCAGCATCAACCTGCTTCCGGCGCACGAGTTCCCGACCGACCAGGCGGCCATAGAGATCTTCCGCAGCCAGTGGCGCGACCGTTTTGAGGTGAAACGCGACGCCGAACATATTTATCAGCAGGTCAGTAAAGGCACGCTGCCTGCGGGGATCGAATACTGGCAGCCGCTGTTCTTTAACGAGCCGCTGCCGCCGCTATTCAGTTATTTCCCGCCGAAGACGTTAATCGTTAACACCGGCGATCTGGAGGCCAGCGCCGAACGCTTCCACAATGAGACCCGCGCGCGTTTTGAAAATCGCGGCGTCGACCCGATGCGTCCGCTTCTGCCGCCGGAACAGCTATGGCTGCGCTGTGATGAACTGTTTAGCGAGCTGAAAAAATGGCCGCGCGTACAGCTCAAAACGGAACGTCTGGCGGATAAAGCCGCCAATACCAATCTTGGTTATCAAACCTTACCCGAACTGGCGATTCAGGCGCAGAACAAAGCGCCGATGGATAACCTGCGTCGGTTCCTTGAGTCCTTCAGCGGGCCGGTTATTTTTTCCGTAGAGAGCGAGGGGCGTCGCGAAGCGCTGAGTGAAATGCTGGCGCGAATTAAAGTGGCGCCAAAACATATTTTGCGCCTTGAAGAGGCGACTGGTGACGGACGCTATCTGATGATTGGCGCGGCTGAGCATGGCTTTATCGACAGCCAGCGTAATCTGGCGTTGATTTGCGAAAGCGACATGCTGGGTGAGCGCGTCGCCCGCCGCCGTCAGGATTCGCGACGCACGATTAACCCGGACACCTTAATCCGTAATCTGGCGGAACTGCATATCGGCCAGCCGGTGGTACATCTTGAGCATGGTGTCGGGCGCTACGCGGGCATGACCACGCTTGAAGCAGGCGGCATCAACGGCGAATACCTGATGCTGACCTACGCCAACGATGCCAAACTGTACGTACCGGTTTCATCTTTGCATTTGATCAGCCGTTACGCCGGTGGCGCGGAAGAGAATGCGCCGCTGCATAAGCTGGGCGGCGATGCGTGGGCGCGGGCGCGCCAAAAAGCGGCCGAGAAAGTGCGCGATGTCGCCGCTGAGCTGCTGGATATCTACGCCCAGCGCGCGGCGAAAGAAGGCTACGCATTTAAACATGATAAAGAGCAGTATCAGCTATTCTGCGACAGCTTCCCATTCGAAACCACGCCCGATCAGGCGCAGGCCATTAACGCCGTCTTGAGCGATATGTGTCAACCACTGGCGATGGATCGCCTGGTCTGCGGCGATGTCGGCTTCGGCAAAACCGAAGTGGCTATGCGTGCCGCCTTTCTGGCGGTCGAAAACCATAAGCAGGTGGCAGTGCTGGTGCCCACCACCCTGCTCGCCCAGCAGCACTTCGATAACTTCCGCGATCGCTTCGCTAACTGGCCGATACGCATTGAGATGCTTTCACGCTTTCGTAGCGCCAAAGAGCAGGCGCAGATCCTCGAACAGGTGGCGGAAGGGAAAATCGATATTCTTATCGGCACCCATAAGCTGCTGCAGCCGGACGTAAAGCTGCGCGATCTCGGTCTGTTGATTGTTGATGAAGAGCACCGCTTTGGCGTACGTCACAAAGAGCGTATCAAAGCGATGCGCGCCAACGTCGATATCCTGACCCTGACCGCCACGCCAATCCCGCGAACCCTGAATATGGCGATGAGCGGCATGCGCGACCTGTCGATTATCGCCACGCCGCCCGCCCGTCGTCTGGCAGTCAAAACCTTCGTTCGCGAATATGACGCGCTGGTGGTTCGCGAGGCGATCCTGCGTGAGGTGCTGCGCGGCGGCCAGGTCTACTATCTCTACAATGATGTGGAAAATATCCAAAAAGCGGCGGACAGGCTGGCTGAACTGGTGCCGGAAGCGCGTATCGCCATCGGCCACGGACAGATGCGCGAGCGCGAGCTGGAACGGGTGATGAACGATTTCCATCATCAGCGCTTTAACGTGCTGGTGTGTACCACCATTATTGAAACCGGGATCGATATTCCAACCGCCAACACCATTATTATCGAGCGCGCCGATCACTTCGGTCTGGCGCAGTTGCACCAGTTGCGCGGTCGCGTTGGGCGCTCGCACCATCAGGCCTACGCCTGGCTACTGACGCCGCATCCAAAAGCCATGAGCACCGATGCGCAAAAACGCCTTGAGGCTATCGCTTCGCTGGAAGATCTTGGCGCCGGATTCGCGCTGGCAACCCACGATCTTGAAATTCGCGGCGCTGGTGAACTGCTGGGTGAGGATCAGAGCGGTTCCATGGAAACCATTGGCTTCTCGCTGTATATGGAGCTGCTGGAAAACGCCGTTGATGCGCTGAAAGCCGGACGCGAGCCATCGCTGGAAGATCTCACCAGCCAGCAGACCGAAGTGGAACTGCGCATGCCGTCGCTGCTGCCGGACGACTTTATCCCGGACGTGAATACCCGCCTGTCGTTCTATAAGCGCATTGCCAGCGCGAAGAACGAAAATGAGCTGGAAGAGATCAAGGTCGAGCTTATCGATCGCTTTGGCATGTTGCCGGACCCGGCAAGAAACCTGCTTGATATTGCCCGGTTACGTCAGCAGGCGCAGAAACTGGGGATCCGTAAGCTGGAGAGTAACGAAAAAGGCGGCATCATTGAGTTCAACGAGAAGAATAACGTTAATCCACTATGGTTAATTGGCCTGCTGCAGAAACAGCCTCAGCACTACCGGCTGGATGGCCCCACGAGGCTGAAGTTTATGCAGGATCTTACTGAACGTAAAATGCGAATGGACTGGGTGCGCCAGTTTATGCGCCAGCTGGAAGAGAACGCCGCCGCATAGGGGTATCCGGGATGCGGTATTCCGTATCCCGGTCCGTTCCCCGTCACTAGCGGAAAAATTTACAAACATTTTGCACTCTTCCGGCACTTCCTGATACTCGCTACGCCATAATGCAGTGACTTTGCGTATAAAAATAAATGGTTAGTGATTATGGAGTTAGGGTGATGAAACGCTGTTCACTCATTTCCGTCTGGCTAAGGATGATAGCCATTACCGCCACGCTGGCGCTACCCGCGCACGCCAGTACCTGGCCACTTCCCCCGCCTGATAGCCGTCTGGTCGGACAAAACCAGTTTCACGTCGTTGAGAATAACGGCGGCTCTCTCGAAGCCATCGCCAAAAAATACAACGTGGGTTTTCTGGCTCTGCTACAGGCCAATCCCGGCGTTGATGCTTACGTTCCGCGCGCCGGTAGCGTGCTGACCATTCCGCAACAGACCCTGCTGCCCGATACCCCGCGCGAAGGATTGGTCATTAATCTGGCTGAACTTCGTCTCTACTACTATCCGCCGGACAGAAATGAGGTCACCGTTTACCCGATTGGCATTGGTCAGTTGGGCAGCGATACCGTCACTCCGACGATGGTTACCACCGTCTCGGATAAACGCGCTAACCCCACCTGGACGCCAACGGCCAATATCCGCGCCCGTTATAAAGCAATGGGCATTGAACTACCTGCCGTGGTACCCGCCGGACCCGATAACCCGATGGGTCATCACGCTATTCGTCTGGCGGCATACGGCGGCGTGTATCTGCTGCATGGCACCAACGCGGATTTCGGTATTGGTATGCGCGTTAGTTCCGGCTGTATCCGCCTGCGCGATGACGACATTAAAACGCTGTACAACGAAATAACGCCGGGAACAAAAGTCACGATTATTAATACGCCAGTGAAGGCTTCCGTTGAGCCCAACGGTACCCGGCTGGTGGAAATTCATCAGCCGCTGTCGAAGCATATTGATGACGATCCGCGAACGCTGCCGATGACGCTTGACGACAGCATGCAGGCTTTTAAACAGTCGCCGTTAACCGATGAAGAGGTGATGGTGCGCGCCATGGCGCTGGTTGACGTCACCCGCGACGATTACGTTACCCAACAGTCGCTATAGGTCACGATTCCACAGACTTTCATCGTCTGTCTGCCACCTTGCCGGATGAAGCCCGCCGCCTGTTCAGCGCCATAAAAACAGGCGGCCTTCATCGGCCTTCGGGCCCATGCGCGGAAACACGATATCGCTTTCCCCGAACCCCCGATTAAGTATTCGCTTCTGGCTGACCATCAAATCGGGTTATGCGCGGCCAATAGCGTTTAACCGAAGGGGTGTACGCCATGCCTCAAATTTATTTGTAGATCACTGCTGTCCCGTGCAGGTTATTCGGACCGGAGACGGAAGTAATACGGTAAGCGCTTGCGCCCATCTTATCCGCTTTTTGCGCCAGTTGTTGTTCCAGCGAACCCAGGTTAGTCCCGGCTGAGGCGGAAACGGTGCCGATTTTGTGCTGCCCTGCCGGCGTTGACTGAACTTCAACCGCCGCAAAGCTGGCGAAAGAGAGTGAGCTAAGGACAGCGGCGATGGCAACTACAGTGCTATTTTTCATGATGATATACCTGTGCAGATGAATGATTTTGTTGGAACCAACACATTAAATTAACGATCGATAAATAAATGATAATGTGAAGCAAATCACGCGTCAAACCATTTTCATAATGAACGTTACAATATTAACAAACAGTTTGAAATTCATACGGATATGAATTATTTATTTTTAATCTGACAGTGCTGGTAGCCGGTAAGGTTTGTTTTTATAATACCCTTTCAACATACCAACACAGGTACAACGGCACCATGACAACTGATGTTCAAAGTTGCACAAAAAAAAGCCGTGGCCGACCTAAAGTGTTCGACAGGGAAGCGGCGCTGGATAAGGCCATGACACTCTTCTGGAAGCACGGCTATGAAGCTACTTCTCTCGCCGATTTGGTTGAGGCGACGGGCGCTAAAGCCCCAACGCTATACGCCGAATTTGTAAATAAAGAGGGATTGTTTCGCGCAGTGCTGGATCGCTATATCTCTCGTTTTGCCGCCAGACATGAAGCATTACTGCTTGATGAAGACAAATCCGTCGATCAGGCATTGCGCGATTATTTCACCGCCGTCGCCACCTGTTTCACCAGCAAAGAAACACCAGCCGGCTGCTTTATGATCAACACTTCCGCGGCGCTGGCGGCCTCATCTACCGATATTGCCAATACCGTAAAATCACGGCACGCAATGCAGGAACAGACACTCACCCAGTTTCTTCTGAAGCGACAGCGCCGTGGTGAATTACCGCCAGACGGCGATGTAAATCAGCTGGCGCAGTTCCTCAATTGCATATTACAAGGGATGTCGATCAGTGCCCGGGAAGGCGCTGATTTCACTAAAATCATGCAAATCGCCGAAACGACGCTGCGCCTGTGGCCGCTGGTTCTCCACCACCAGGCTGTCTGACAAAAGCGCGGATTCTGGAATTTTCCGGCCGCGCTTCGCCTGTGCGGGACTGGCTCACTGCATGACATGCTGATATTCGTGATTTTCCTTGCCGGGTAAGGCGTCATCCGCCCCCCGGCAGAAAGGCGAGCGCAGTTGCTGATACAGGCTTATCATCACTGTCACCGATTTTTCTTTCCGGCTTTTCCATTTAATTTCCCCTCCCGCCTTAACCACACATTTAATAGTACTTTCAATAGCTTATTTGATTAATTTTCGAGAATGATATTGATAACAATAATCAATACGGGCAAACTTCAGCCTTGAATATTTCTCTTTATTTCAGTTTGTAACAAACGGTGCACCTGTGCCGGAAATTAAAACAACAATATCGTAAATTCAGAAAAGGAATGAGCATGAAAAAACGTCTCTGGGTGCTTAACCCACTGCTGCTGGCAAGCGCCCTCCCCGCCTGGTCCGCTGATGACAATATGATCGTCAGCGCCAACCGAACGCACCGTACCGTCGCTGAAATGGCCCAGACCACCTGGGTTATTGAAGGACAGGAAATTGAACAACAGGTTCAGGGCGGTAAAGAATTCAAAGATGTACTGGCACAGTTGATCCCCGGTATCGACGTCAGCAGCCAGGGACGGACCAACTACGGTATGAATATGCGTGGTCGAGCCATTGTGGTGTTGATTGACGGCGTTCGCCTGAACTCCTCCCGTACCGACAGCCGTCAGCTCGACGCCATTGATCCTTTTAACATTGAGCACATTGAGGTGATCTCCGGAGCAACATCGCTGTACGGTGGCGGCAGTACCGGCGGTCTTATCAATATTGTCACCAAAAAGGGCCAGCAGGAGCGCCAGGTCGACCTGGAACTGGGAGGAAAAACCGGCTTTGCCAATCGTAACGATCATGACGAGCGCGTCGCAGCAGCGGTGAGCGGCGGTACCGACCACGCTTCCGGTCGGCTGTCCGTGGCATATCAGCGTTTTGGCGGCTGGTATGATGGTAACAACGACGCGCTACTCCTCGATAATACTCAGACCGGGCTTCAGCATTCCGATCGCCTGGATGTGATGGCAACGGGAACCGTTGAAATTGACAATAACCGTCAACTGCAGCTAATAACCCAATACTATAAAAGCCAGGGTGACGATTACGGCCTGTACCTGGGTGAAAATATGTCGGCGGTGACCGGCAAGGGTAAAGCCTTTACCACTAACGGCCTGAATTCCGACCGCGTTCCCGGCACTGAACGCCACCTGATGAGTCTCCAGTACTCGGATGCCGATTTCTTCGGCCAGAACCTGATAAGCCAGGTCTATTATCGCGACGAGTCCCTGACCTTTTACCCTTTCCCTACACTCAGCAATGGTCAGGTCAGCAGTTTCTCTTCTTCAAAGCAGGATACCGATCAATACGGCGCGAAAATAACCCTGAATAGCCAGCCGCTGAATGGCTGGGACCTGACATGGGGAGTGGATGCCGACCACGAAACCTTCAATGCCAACCAGATGTTCTTTGATTTGGACCAGGCGATGTCTTCCGGCGGGCTCAGCAATCAGGCTATCTATACCACCGGTCGCTACCCTGGCTACAGTATTACCAACCTGGCGCCGTTCCTGCAGTCCAGCTATGACCTGAACGATATCTTTACCCTCAGCGGCGGCGTGCGCTATCAGTGGACGGAAAACCGGGTCGACGATTTCGTAGGTTACGCCCAGCAACAGGCTGTCGCCAGCGGCGCGGCCAATTCAGCGGATGCGATTCCCGGCGGAAAAACCGATTACGATAACGTTTTATTTAACGCCGGGATTGTCGCCCATCTTACCGCGCGTCAGCAGACCTGGTTTAACTTCTCTCAAGGCGTTGAACTACCGGATCCGGGTAAATACTACGGCATCGGAAAATATGGCGCAGCGGTCAATGGTCACCTTCCACTGCTCTCAAGTGTGAACATCGGCGACTCGCCGCTGCAGGGAATTAAAGTCAACTCTTACGAACTTGGCTGGCGTTACACGGGTGATAATCTGCGGACCCAACTGGCGGCTTACTACTCAACTTCCGACAAAACCATCGCCGTCAACCGTACCGATATGACGATTAACGTACAGTCGGACAAACGTCGCATTTATGGCGTAGAAGGTGCGGTGGATTACGTCTTCCCGAACAGCGACTGGCTTGCAGGGGCAAACTTTAATGTTCTGAAATCCCAGGTGAAGAGCCACGGTCGCTGGCAGAAGTGGGATGTTACGCTCGCCTCCCCATCAAAAGCCACCGTATGGGTAGGCTGGACGCCGGATCCGTGGTCGCTGCGGGTACAGAGCCAGCAGGTGTTTGATTTAAGCGACGCCAGCGGTAATAAACTCGACGGTTATAATACCGTGGACTTTATCGGTAGCTACGCACTTCCTCTCGGTAAGCTCACCTTCAGCATTGAGAACCTGCTCAATGAAGACTATGTCACTCTCTGGGGGCAACGCGCACAGTTGCTTTACAGCCCGACCTACGGCAGCAGCGCGCTATACGAGTACAAAGGACGCGGCCGCACCTTTGGCCTGAATTATTCTCTGAGTTTCTGATAAAGCGCCCCTCAGCCTGTGCGCCTGAGGGGCTACTATCATTACTTATGCGTTATTTGGGCCATTTCTCTCTTACAGGGGCCGGCAAGCCGGGTTCAACGCTGTGTCACCCGGCTCACTGAATTAAGTAAGCCCACATTATCCGGGTACTGAGATAAATGCCCCTTTTACGCTTTATTCGTCAGAATCAGTTGACCATTGCTGTCCAGCGGAATTTGCTTACCGGGATCGCGTTCCATACGAATTTTGCCTTTCTGGTCGCCAATTTTATAAGTGACGTCAT
Source organism: Klebsiella indica (assembly GCF_005860775.1). Classification (GTDB taxonomy): domain Bacteria; phylum Pseudomonadota; class Gammaproteobacteria; order Enterobacterales; family Enterobacteriaceae; genus Klebsiella; species Klebsiella indica. The sequence goes on along the minus strand of NZ_VCHQ01000016.1, from coordinate 56,644 downwards.
AACCCAGCACTTTTTCCGATTTGTCGTACACGGTTTTGCAGCGCTGCTGCGTGGTGGTGTAGGTATCCCCCTCCTGCATTGATCCCTGGATCTGGTTACCGGCATAGCCACCGCCCAGCGCCCCCACCACGGTGGCGACATCACGCCCGCGTCCGCCGCCAAACTGATGACCAATAACCCCACCGGCGACGGCGCCTAAAACGGAACCGGCGATACGGTTTTCATCCTGCACCGGACGACGATGGGTGACGGTGACGTTCCGGCACTCCTGGCGTGGCGTTTTGATACGCTCTTTTATTGGCGTACTGGACACCACCTGCGCATACTGCGGGCCGCGATCGAACACGTTAAGACCGGCAACAGCTGCGACGCCCAGCGCGGCGGCCACGCCAATCCCTATACCCGCCAACATTGATTTATTCACGGGAGATCCTCCTTTATTGCTATTGTCCGTCATTCTGTAATTCAGACGTCAGGCTCGAAAATAAGAAAGAGGATGAAAAGTGCGTGCGGATCCGTAAAAGCGGTGCAATTAAGATGAATCCGAGAAAATAACCGGCCTCTGGCAGGTAATGCCGGTCAGTTAAGCGAGCCATCGGCGTTTTATGCTGTTTTATTTGCGGCTCTGATGCTGTACGAGGGCTGATGAATATCGCCTGTTTTTTCATGGCATGCAGCAGCCGGGTAGCCGCAGATTGATTACGGGCTCACCGCATGGGAGTTGTTCGCGCCAAGGAAACCCGGCGAGAACGCAGGCGCGCATCCAGGACTGGCCGCCAGGACAGCGGCCAGAGACAGGGAACTTTAATGCAGCTTCAGACGCGGACGAATAATACGGTTGATACGTCCAACCAGCATCATCAGACCGGTTTTAAAGTAACCATGCAGGGCAATCTGATGCATACGGTATAAAGAGATATAGACGAAACGCGCAATACGCCCTTCAATCATCATAGAGCCGCGCATCAGGTTACCCATCAGGCTCCCGACGGTTGAATAATTAGAGAGCGACACCAGCGAACCGTGATCTTTATAGGTATATGATTTCAGCGGTTTGCCTTTCATTTGCGCCAGAATATTGTGCAGAGCACAGGTCGCCATCTGGTGCGCCGCCTGCGCGCGCGGCGGCACAAAACCCCCTTCCGGACGAGCACAGGATGCGCAGTCGCCAATCGCATAGATATCCGGGTCGCGCGTCGTTTGCAGCGTCGCTTCCACCACCAGTTGGTTGATGCGGTTAGTTTCCAGCCCCCCGATCTCTTTCATAAAGTCCGGCGCTTTAATCCCGGCAGCCCAGACCATCAGATCAGCATCAATAAACTCGCCGTCTTTCGTGTGCAGACCGTTGGCATCAGCGCTGGTGACCATGGTTTTGGTCAATACGCGAACGCCAAGTTTGGTCAGCTCGCTGTGCGCGGCGCCTGAAATACGTTCCGGCAGAGCCGGCAGGATACGCTCCCCGGCTTCAACCAGGGTCACGTTCAGGGCTTCATTGGTCAGCCCTTTATAACCGTAGCTGTGCAGCTGTTTCACCGCATTGTGCAGTTCGGCCGACAGCTCAACGCCGGTCGCGCCGCCGCCGACGATCGCGATATTCACCTTGCCGTTCGCGCCGAGATTCGCCGAGTACTTGAGGAACAGATCCAACATTTCCTGATGGAAACGGCGCGCCTGATGCGGGTTATCGAGGAAAATGCAATTCTCTTTCACCCCCGGGGTATTGAAATCGTTTGAGGTGCTTCCCAGCGCCATCACCAGCGTATCGTATGACAGCTTACGTTCAGCCACCAGCAGCTCGCCCTTATCGTTACGTAGCTCGCTCAGGGTGATGGTTTTCGCTTCGCGGTTAATATCAACCACCGACCCGAGCTGGAACTGAAAACCGTGATTGCGGGCGTGGGCCAGATAGCTCAGCGCATCGACGCCTTCGTCAAGTGAACCGGTCGCGACTTCATGCAGTAGCGGTTTCCACAGGTGGCTGTGGTTGCGATCGACCAGCGTAATTTTCGCTTTTTTACCGCGGCCCAGCTTTTTACCCAACTGAGTGGCCAGCTCCAGCCCTCCGGCACCGCCACCCACAATCACTATTTTTTTCAATGGTGTAGTCACGCAACCCCCTAAAATTATTAACCAATTGTTAATTAAAAGTTATTAAAATAGCCTTTATTTAACAACAGGTTACGGAAGTGAAACCATTCAGCGAGATCGAGAATAACATGAACGGTGCATTGGTCATACCAAAATTGATATGCATCAAGTTTTACTGCATATTTTTTGTGCACACAATCACATATACACCAAATAATCCGCCTTACGGGGCAAAAACGAGGCTGATGACAGGCTCGTGCCCGCTGACATAACGTGCGCACATTTCTGCAGGATGACGGTCAACAACATCCACCATTTCTGGTGGCGGAAGAATGCGCTTCGTCAGCAATGTGAAAACGTGTAGCCAACGCGTCGACAACCAGAAAAAGACGGGAGAGGTGAAAACACCCGCAGCATCTTAACGCTGCGGGCCGGGGAGATCAGCCGAGGGTTTTAAAGGCCTTTATACGCTGAAGATGCGGAGAGATATTTTTAAATTTGTGGGTCTGCTCTTCATCCCAGATTATCTCGTAGTAACGGCTCAGCAAGTCCGCCGAACGCTGGCTATTCAGCGCTTCGTCCTGCCGTGACAGCACAACCAGACAACGATCGCGGTTTTTTTCGCGGAAATTGTCCACGCACTTGGTAGCGATATCCGCATACTCTTCCGGCCGATCAATCTTCCCTTCCATGTTTTCATGGGGAAACAGATTCGGGTTCAGAATAGTTTGACGAATATCGCAAAGGAAGCCAATCCGCTCCGCCCAGAAACCACCGAGGCCCACGCCGCAAATCAACGGGCAAGCGTCGGCGCTGAGCTGCAGCATCTTATCGACCTCTTTTAACAAGTGCTGCATATCATGTTTGGGATGCCGCGTGCTGTAGCTAATCAACCGGACATCGGGGTCGATAAACTGTAGCTGAAGCACCTTCTCATGGTTACCGGGGCTGTTTGAGTCAAAACCATGTAAATAAATAATCATCGCATCCTCACCAGACAACAACGCCGTTCAGGTTAATTATGCTGATTTCGCCTCCAGCCAGCGCGCCTGAAGCTGATCCAGTTGCGCGCTTATCGTCTTCCAGCGGGCGGAATCCCTTAACGCCTGACGACTAAATGAACCTTTATGATACAATTTTGTAACACGCTCTGCTTTGATCGGCGACAGGTTATCCAGCACGCTGACCGCACCTTTACGATTATTGCAAACGAGGATCATATCGCAACCCGCATCCAGCGATGCCTGTCCTCGTTCAGCGTAACTGCCCATAATCGCCGCTCCTTCCATCGACAGATCGTCAGAGAAAATCACCCCGTCAAAACCCAGCTCACCGCGCAGAACCGTTTTTAGCCAGTGAGCGGAGCCGCTCGCCGGTCGTGGGTCAACATCGCTGTAGATAACGTGGGCAGGCATGATGGCGTCAAGCCGCTGCTCGCTAATAAGCGTGCGAAACACGGCCATATCTCTGGCGCGAATTTCCGCTTCCGTGCGCGGGTCTCGCGGCGTCTCTTTATGGGAATCGGCCGTCACCGCGCCGTGCCCCGGAAAGTGCTTACCCGTCGTTTTCATGCCCGCGCCGTGCATCCCGTCGATGAAATGGCGGGCTATCGCCAGCGCTTTTTCGGGCTCTTCATGATATGCGCGCTCGCCGATCGCGGCGCTGATATGACCAACATCCAGCACCGGCGCAAAGCTAATATCAATGTCCATGGCGATCATTTCACTGGCCATCAGCCAGCCTGCCTCTTCAGCCAGTCTGCCGCCCTCTTCCATGCCCAGCAACGCCGCGAAGGATTGCGCCGCGGGAAGACGGGTAAAACCTTCGCGAAAACGCTGCACGCGACCGCCCTCCTGATCGACGGCCACCACCAGATGGTTTCGCGATGCCTCACGGATCTGGCGAACCAGTTCACGTAGCTGCGCCGGATCGTGGTAGTTGCGGGTAAACAGTATTAACCCGCCAACCAACGGATGGGCCAGAATCTCTCGCTCTTCCGCATCCAGTTCAAAACCTTCGACATCCAACATTACCGGCCCCACATAAACCTCTCTTTATCCTTTTATTCGTTGTCTGACTGACGCCATATTTCATCCGCCAGCGCGATAAACTGTCGGTCGCCGGTTTGCTGCCAGCGTCGTTCGTACCATCCTGCCATCAGCAACCGCACCCACGGACGCCAGCGCCGTATTTGTCGCCAGAGCTGACGCTCATCAATATGTGCCTGTTTCGCATATTCTGCCGCTAACCGGCGACGAGTAACCGGATCGACCCATACCGCCGCCAGCTCCAGCGCAATATCGCCATCCCCTGCATATTCCCAGTCAATCAAGCGCAGCCCGCCTGCGCCATGCACAATATTGCCGGTATGAACATCCATATGTAAGGGGGCAAGACGCAGAGGACGGGGCTCGCCGTGGCGCAGCAGCCGTTTGTGCCAGCGTAGCCATTGCGGGGTACGCCGGGCGGGATCGCACTGCTGCCAGTACAACTCAAGCAATGGCCTCAACGCGATGCGCCAGCCAAAACGCGGCTGCTGATGCAGATGATACAATAACCCTGCGAGCGCCGGACACGCTGGCAGTACGTTTCCGATTTCACCCGCGCAATATTCCACCACCATCCAGGCGGGAGAATAAAAAAGCGGCACCGGCGAGAGAGAATCAGGCAGGCGGGAAAGCGCATGATACTGGCGACGAAAATGATAAACGGGCGCCTGCAAATCATGCGGCTGACGCAACACCAGCTTTCGTCGACCATCGCTGAGAATACAACTGCCGCCGCTCAGACCCGACGGGGACTGCGCGGCGACGGGTGAATAACGCGGGAAAAAGCGCGATAACACTTCATCGCGCGAGAGTTTATTGTTGCTGAACGGCACCTTTACCTGACCAGATAATTTCGCCGGTCTGCACCAGCATCAGTTGCATTTTCAGCTCAGGTGAATTGACGTTGCCGGTCGCGCTGGAATAAAGCACATACTGCGCGCCAACGGCGCGTGCAATGCCCATCGCTTTACTACGGCTGCCGAGGCTATCCTGCGGCGACAGGCCAAGCTGCTGTTTGGCCACGCTCAACTGCTGCTGGGATACCAGAACAAATTTCCCGTTCCCCGTCAGCGCATTGCGCAGCGCCGTTGTGGCTTCACTGGCATCCAGTGAGCCGTTCGTACGGTTATTGACGCTATCAACCAGCAAAATGCTACCTGCATTCACGCCGCCTGCCTGCAGCATCTGCCCGACCATGGGCTGAACCGCCGCGCTCCAGCCAAAATGACGCACGCGTGGTGCCGGCTGAGTTGGCTGCTCCCCATGTTCAATCGGACCGGGTTGCGTAGGTATCACCGGAATACTCGGCACTACCGGCTGCGGCTGAACGGGCTGCTGCGGTTTCGGCTGCGCTTCCTCAACGGGAGCGGGCTCCTGGCGTTGCCCCGCGCATCCGGCAAGGAATATCGCCAGTGCGGTAACGAATGCATAGCGACATATTTTAGTCATTACGAAGACCTCTTACAGATAAAGATAAAGTCGGGCCTTGTGCGCCCCGAGAATATTGGCGCTGCCATACAGCGTAACGGAAGCGTGCGCAGGGACTGTTATGCTACGCGCAGGCTCCAGCGGGTGCATCTCCAGTCCCCTGGCGTCATACCAGAAAAAGCGATAATGCACGGTGACCGGTACCGGGCGTTCATTAAACACTCTGGTTGTCGCCCTCGCCTGGATCTCGGATGCGCTCACCGTCGGTACTTCAGCGCTAATCCCTGCGGCAAGGACGTTGGACTCCATCACCAGACTTTGCCGATCGCTGACCGGAATTTCCGGATGCGAACGACATCCGGCCAACAGCACTGCCGCCAGGAAGACACAGAAAGGGACCACGCGCACGAGTATTAGCCTTTATGGGCCAGTAGCGGGCCTAGCGGGCGACCACCCAGCAAATGCATATGGATATGATAGACCTCCTGACCGCCGTGGCGATTGCAGTTGACGATCAGACGATAACCATCGTCGGCCAGCCCCTCATCGCGGGCAATTTTCGCTGCTACGGTCATCATACGCCCCAGCGTCAGCTCATGCTCGGCGGTCACATCGTTAACGGTAGGAATCAGAATATTGGGAACGATTAAAATATGGGTCGGCGCCTGCGGAGAGATATCGCGAAAGGCGGTAACTAACTCGTCCTGATAGACCACATCCGACGGGATCTCCCGGCGAATGATTTTGCTGAAAATCGTTTCTTCTGCCATGACTGATTCCTTCTTAATTTTTAACTGTGCTCTGGCCTGCCTCTGCAGATAAACGCGGATGCACAGGATTCGCCTAAGAGTATGAGCGAGTTACTCCCTCTCTTTCAACCTGAATGCGTTTTTTCTTACGCAACAAACCATTTAGCTGTTGGTTGATTCATCACTTCGTACGTTTTCCCCTACGGCAGTCTTCGCGGAAACCATTCACAGCATCTATGTTACTTATGTTTACATATTAAATATTAATGCGTATATTTCTCATTTGCATTCATAAGTAGAAATATTCCCAATCGACCGCGGACACAGATCCATGGCGAATAACAACACTCATATGATCAAGGAATTACAATGTTTCTCTCCACATCTTCTCGTGATGGGCGTATTGCACCATCCCTGCTTGCTATGGCTATTACCCTGGCGCTCTTCCCTCATCTCAGCCACGCCGCCAATAGCGAAGACACCATTATTGTAGACGGTTCCACTAATAATGATTCCGATACACAAGCGCAGGATTACAACGTCAAAACCACCGCTGCCGGGACTAAAATGGAAATGACCCAGCGCGATATTCCGCAATCGGTCAGTATCATCACCGAACAGCGGATGCAGGATCAGCAGTTACAAACGCTCGGCGACGTGATGGATCACACGCTCGGGATCAACGGTAGTCAGGCGGACTCCGATCGTACCACCTATTACTCACGCGGTTTTCAGATCGACAACTATATGGTTGACGGCATCCCGACATGGTTTGAATCCCGCTGGAATCTTGGCGACGCGCTTTCTGATATGGCCCTCTTCGAGCGGGTCGAAATCGTACGTGGCGCCAATGGCTTATTGACCGGCACAGGCAACCCAGCCGCTTCAATCAATATGATTCGCAAACACGCAACCAGCCGTGAGTTCAAAGGTCATGTCTCCGCGGAGTATGGTAGCTGGAACAAGCAGCGCTACGTTGCCGATCTGCAGAGCCCGCTGACTGAAGATGGCAACGTACGCGCCCGTATTATCGCGGGCTACCAGAACAACGATTCATGGCTCGATCGCTATAACAATGAGAAAACCTTCTTCTCCGGTATTATCGATGCTGACCTCGGGACATCAACCCGCTTGTCCGCAGGCTACGAATATCAACGTATCGACGTCAATAGCCCGACATGGGGCGGTCTGCCGCGCTGGAACACGGATGGCAGCAAGAACCACTACGATCGCGCCCACAGTACCTCACCGGACTGGGCCTATAACGATAAAGAGTTCAACAAAGTTTTCGTCACGCTGAAACAGCGCTTTGCCGAAACCTGGCAGGCGACCCTGAATGCAACCCATTCAGAGGTTAAGTTCGACAGTAAAATGATGTATGTAGATGCGTACGTCAACAAAGACACCGGAATGCTGGAGGGCCCCTACAGTAATTACGGCGCAGGCTACGACTACGTCGGCGGAACCGGCTGGAACAGCGGCAAGCGAAAAGTTGATGCTCTGGATCTGTTCGTTGACGGCGGCTACGACCTGTTCGGCCGCCAGCATAATCTGATGATTGGCGGCAGCTACAGTAAACAAAATAACCGCTATTTCAGCGCCTGGGCGAACGTCTTCCCGGATGAGATCGGCAGTTTCTATAACTTCAATAGCAGCAACTTCCCGGAAACCAACTGGGGTCCGCAGAGCCTGGCGCAGGACGATACCACGCGGATGAAGTCGCTGTACGCGGCGACGCGCTTTTCGCTGCTTGACCCGCTGCATCTGATCCTTGGCGTCCGCTTTAACAACTGGAGTATCGAGACGCTGACCTACACTATGGAGAAAAATCATACCACCCCCTATGCCGGTGTGGTCTACGACATCAACGATAACTGGTCGGCTTATACCAGCTATACTTCCGTCTTCCAGCCGCAGAATAAGCGCGATATTTCCGGAAAATATCTGACGCCCATTACCGGGAATAACTATGAAGTCGGTCTGAAGTCAGACTGGATGAATAGCCGCCTGACCACCAGCCTCTCCCTTTTCCGAATCGAACAGGATAATCTCGCCCAGGCGACCGGCGCGCAAATTCCCGGCAGCAACGGCGAAGACGCTTATAAGACCGTCAACGGTACCGTAAGCAAAGGGGTGGAGTTTGAAATCAACGGCGCGCTCACCGATAACTGGCAGATGACCTTCGGGGCCACGCGCTTTGTCGCCAAAGACAATGAAGGCAATACGGTAAACCCGAATCTGCCGCGCACCAGCGTCAAACTCTTCACTCGCTATCGCCTGCCGGCTATGCCCGCATTGACGGTGGGCGGCGGTGTCACCTGGCAGAACCGCGTTTATACAGATAAGGTGACGCCATACGGTACTTTCCGTGTCGAACAAGGCAGCTATGCGCTGGTTGATTTGTTCACCCGTTATCAGGTCAGCAAAAATTTTGCCATACAGGGTAACGTTAATAACCTGTTTGACAAAACCTACGATACCAATATTGATGGTTCGATTGTGTACGGTGAACCCCGCAACTTTAGTATCACTGCCAGCTATCAGTTCTGATCCCTTATTCGCGGCGTAAAGGGAGTAACGGGCTAAAGCAGGTCCGTTACGGGCGTCATCCGGTTTTTATTTTGCTTACCGGCGTAACGCTCTTTTTACGGATGGGACGACGAAAGTAATGTCTACTCTGCTTCCGCCTGCAGAATGTTATTTATTACGGCCTTCTGCAGCCTGGTCGCCACAGATTTATTGCGCGCATTAAAAAAGGCAGCCGTCTGGCTGCCTTAGTCTCCCCACATCACAACTTAGTTGCTGCGGATATAATCATCCATTTCAGTCTTCAGGTTATCGGATTTGGTACCGAAAATCGCCTGAACGCCTGAACCTGCAACCACCACACCAGCGGCGCCCAGTTTTTTCAGGCCCGCCTGATCAACTTTCGCTACATCCGCCACGCTCACACGCAAACGGGTGATACATGCATCCAGGTTGGTAATGTTCTCTTTACCCCCAAAGGCGGCAATCAGCGCCGGAGCCATCTCGCTGGCGACGCCAGCCTTGCTGTCGTCCGTTGCGTCTTCACGACCCGGCGTTTTCAGATCCAGTACTTTGATCAGCACACGGAATATGACGTAGTAAACGATCGCGTAGCAGATACCCACAATCGGGAACAACCACAGCTTGCTGCTGTTGCCGGACAGAACGATGAAATCGATCAACCCATGAGAGAACGACGTGCCATCACGCATCCCTAACAGGATACAGATAGGGAAGGCCAGACCTGCCAGAATTGCGTGAATAACATACAGGATCGGCGCAACGAACATGAAAGAGAATTCGATCGGTTCGGTAATGCCGGTCAGAAACGAGGTCAGCGCCGCGGAGATCATGATACCGCCCACTTTCGCGCGGTTTTCCGGTTTCGCGGAGTGCCAGATAGCAATTGCAGCAGCCGGCAGACCATACATTTTGAACAGGAAGCCGCCGGACAGTTTACCCGCCGTCGGGTCGCCCGCCATATAGCGTGGGATATCGCCGTGGAAGACCTGACCCGCAGCGTTGGTGTATTCGCCAATCTGCATCTGGAAAGGAACGTTCCAGATATGGTGCAGACCAAACGGCACCAGGCAGCGCTCAATAAAGCCATAGATACCGAACGCCACAACCGGGTTCTGGTACGCGGCCCATTGAGAGAACGTCTGGATAGCAGTACCGATCGGCGGCCAGATAAAGGACAGGATCACACCAGTGAAGATCGCGGCCAGACCGGAAATAATCGGCACAAAGCGCTTGCCCGCAAAGAAGCCCAGATATTCAGGCAGTTTGATACGGTAGAAGCGGTTGAACATATACGCTGCGATAGCGCCCGAGATAATACCGCCAAGGACGCCGGTATCCGCCAGGTGTTTAGCCGCGATTTCTTCCGCGGGTAAATGCAGAACCAATGGCGCCACAACCGCCATGGTTTTCACCATGATGCCGTACGCGACAACCGATGCCAGCGCGGATACGCCATCATTATTGGTGAAGCCCAGCGCGACACCGATAGCAAAAATCAGCGGCATATTAGCGAAGACCGAACCGCCCGCTTCCGCCATGACGTGAGAGACGACGACTGGCAGCCAGCTGAAGTTCGCAGAACCGACGCCCAGCAGAATACCTGCAATAGGCAGTACGGATACTGGCAGCATCAGCGATTTACCGACCTTCTGCAGGTTAGCAAATGCATTCTTAAACATAATTGAGAGTGCTCCTGAGTATTTGGTGCTTTTTTTACGCTTTCACGCATTGGCGCGGGGGGAGAACCGCACCGTGGACAGGACATCTAAGCGCCCTTTATTTATTACACAGAGTAAAATAATTCCCCGAATGATTGTTTGACGGCTATCACGTTTCAAACAGACATCAGATAAAAATTTACGTTAGTTTACACATCATGGTCTTGAAGGTTGTCATAACCCCTTCACCGCCGCATTTTTGGCGGTGAACTTTACTCGCTTTAGCTATTAATTACGAGCATTAAAATAATAGGGGTATCAGACAGATTGCAGCCTGGAGGGATGGATATGGAAAAGCGTAATGAAATTTTCCGTGGTCTGTCGAGCCAGATGCTCCAGCGAAACACCTTTCAGAACCGCCATGTACTCGGCGACATCCCGAACCATCGCCGGCTGGTTCTCTTTACCCCGGTGCGGTACCGGGGCCAGGTATGGTGAATCGGTCTCGACCAGCAGGCGGTCGAGAGGCACATAACGCGCAGCATCACGAAGCTGTTCTGCATTACGGAACGTCACAATACCGGAAAACGAGATATAGAATCCCATATCCAGCAGCTTACCCGCCGTCTCCCTGTCCTCAGTGAAACAGTGTAGTACGCCGCCACAATCCATCACGTTTTCCTCGCGCAAAATCGCCAGCGTATCAGCCCGGGCGTCGCGGGTGTGCACGATAACCGGCTTATTCAGCTCCCGACCAATGCGAATATGGTCACGAAACGATGCCTGCTGACGCGTTTTAGTTTCCGGCGTGTAGAAATAGTCCAGGCCGGTTTCTCCCATCGCCACTACCCCTTCCTCTGCCGCAAGTTTGCGGAGCTCGTCAACGTCATACTCTTCATCCTGATTTAACGGATGCACGCCGCACGAGAAAACCACATCGTTACGCTCGCCCACCCGTTTGCGCATATCACGATACCCCGGCAGCGTCGTGGCAACCGCCAGACAAAATTTCACATCACGCGCAGAGGCTTTTGCCAGCACATCGTCTACATCTTTATGCAGCGTTTGATAATTCAGGCCATCAAGATGGCAATGGGAGTCGACTAAAATCATGATGTCTCTCTCAGAGGTGGGATAGGGGCAAAACCGCCCCGGGTTGCAGATAGTGTTCCCAGCGCAGAAGACGCTCGGTTAGTAGCAGTTCGCGATTAACGCCGACCACACTCAACAGCTGTTCCCGGCAGACGCCAACATCACCCGCAATCGCCTGTAAGCAGGCGGCAGGCAACGTGGCGGCCAGTTGATTCAACAGGGGCCAGACATCCGGGTTGCTGACCAGCGTGACCCCCTGCTGCCTTTTTTGCGCATCAACCAGCAGCGATGCCAGCCAGTACAGACGAACGGCGGCCTGTTCATGGTTCAGAATCGGCAACAGGGTCAGCCAGTCACCGTGGGTTAAAGTTGTCGCCAGTGTCTGACACAGTTGCTGGCGTGAGGCCCAGTGCGCCTCCTGTAACAGCGCCAGAGCCGCCGCTGGCGCATTGGCGCTGAGGCGTAACGCCGTCAGCAATGCATCTTGTGACATTGTCACTTCTCGCTCCAGCCACGCCAGCGCATAGTGTTCTGACGGGGGAGCAAGATGATGCAAGCGGCAGCGGCTACGCAACGTAGCCAGCAAGCGAGCGGGCTCCTGACAGGCAAGGAAGAACCAGGTATTCTCCGGCGGCTCCTCCAGCGTTTTCAGTAATGCATTGGCCGCTGCGTCAGTCAGCATCGCGGCATCGTCTATCCATACTACCTTAGCCCCCCCTAATCGGGCGCGTTCATAAAGCTTTTCGCTTACCTCACGCACAGCGTCGATCCCAAGGGAAATCTTTCCCTTTTCAGGGGCCAGGAGATAATAATCAGGATGGGTACCGGCCTGCATCAACTGACAGCTATGACAATGACCGCAGCTCTTATGCCCCTGGGGCTGGTGACACATCAGGAAGCGGCACAGCGCATAAATCAACGCGTCACTCCCCATTCCTGGTAGGGCCTGGACCAGTAACGCATGGTGCCCCCGTCCCGCCTGGTAGCTGGAGACTAACTGTTCAAAAGAGGGGCGTAACCACGGATACCATTTCATGCACGCTGCTCCGCGAGCCACTGAGTGACCGCAGCGCGAATGTCGCGCGCAACAGCCTCCAGCGGCTGCGTGGCGTCAACGGTGCGAATAGTGGCGTCCTGCGCCGCCAGTTCAAGATAGCGTGCGCGGGTACGATTAAAGAAATCCAGCGACTCCTGTTCAATGCGATCAAGCTCACCGCGTGCGCGAGCACGTTTCAGGCCGACCTCAGGGGTAACGTCAAGATAGAGCGTCAGATCAGGGCGAAAATCCCCCAGCACCGCATCCCGCAGCGTCGCCAGCATTGTTTGATCGATACCGCGTCCCCCGCCCTGGTAAGCCTGAGTCGACAGGTCGTGACGATCGCCAATCACCCATTGTCCACGGGCCAGCGCCGGTTTAATCACCGTTTCGACCAGTTGCACCCGAGCGGCATAAAACATGAGCACTTCCGCTTTATCATTGATCACCTCATCGCCGGTAGATTGGATATCCAGCACCAGGCTACGCAGCTTCTCGGCCAGAATGGTGCCGCCCGGTTCGCGGGTAAACAGCGGATCGCTGACGCCTGACTGTTGCAACGTCTCCACCACCAGATTACGTGCGGTAGTCTTCCCCGCCCCCTCCAGGCCTTCGATGACAATATAGTTACTGCGCATTTTTTTCCTTAAGTACCTTTAAATAGTCCTGTACCGCACGGTTGTGGCTGGCCAGGTTAGTGCTAAACGTGTGCCCGCCCTTACCATCTGCGACAAAATAGAGATAAGGCGTTTTTGCCGGATGCGCGGCAGCGTTCAGTGAGGCTTCACCCGGTGTAGCAATTGGCCCTGGCGGCATGCCGTTAATGACATAGGTATTGTAAGCAGTAGGGGTTTCCAGGTCTTTACGCGTTAACCTACCATTATAACGCTCACCCATCCCGTAAATCACGGTCGGATCGGTTTGCAGGCGCATACCGATCCGTAAACGATTAATAAATACAGACGCGATGCGATCGCGCTCTTCGGGTACCGCCGTCTCTTTCTCAATGATCGACGCCATCGTCAGCAGTTGATTCTGATCCTTATACGGCAGATTATCCGCTCGCCCTGCCCAGGCCTTTTCAACTTCAGAAACCATTTTCTCATGTGCGCGTTTGAGGATTGCGACGTCGCTGGTATAGGCGGTATACATCCAGGTGTCCGGCCAGAACCAGCCCTCAACCCAATCCGCATGATCCAGGTTGAGCGCTTTAGCAACGGTTTCATAACTATCATCCGCCAGCGTATGCTTCACATAAGGCGCATCGCGCAGCTCGCGCAGATAATCACTCACCCGCATCCCTTCAACGAAGCGTAGCGGAAACTGGGCTTCTTTGCCGCTGACCAGAAGTTGCAGCATCTGCCGTACCGTCATTTCAGGCGTCAGACGATAGGTCCCGGCCTTAAAATGAGATAACTCCGGCTCAACGCGCAACAGCCACTGGAAAACCCGGGGCCGGTTAATCACTTTCTCGCCATACAACTGCTGCCCCAACGCCAGACGTCCGGTACCCGCGGCAAGAGTAAAAATAGTCTCTTCTTTAATCAGTAACTTGCTGTCCGCCAGTTGACGAACCTTCCACATACCGATGCCTGCGGCGATGCCCAGCATCACCACCAGCAACAGGATGAAACGTAACATTTTCTTCATAACTAATCAGACAGCTCACACAATGGGGCTAAAATAGGGTAAAGCTCCCGCGCGGACCAGCATATATCGTCCCAGCGGCGAACCGGCACCAGCGGCATTAATGCGTTGCAGACAAGCACCTCATCGGCATCGCGTAACGCCTCGGGGCGTGCGGTGGTTTCGACAACACGAAACGGCGAGGGTGCCAGCTGCGCGAGAATATGCTGACGCATAATACCGTTAACGCCCGCTTGTTCGAGGCGTGGAGTATATACGTCAAAGCCTTTACGCCAGAATACGTTTGCGGCACAGCATTCCGTAAGCCACCCGTCACTGTCAAGGACCAGCGCTTCATCGGCGTCCGTCTGCTCAAGATAAGAACGAATCAGCACCTGCTCCAGGCGGTTGAGATGTTTAAGTCCCGCCAGGGAAGGGTTACGTCCCAGTTGAACAGGACTCAGCGTCACAGAGATCCCCTCTTCGCGCCAGCGGGTATAGTGGGCAGGATAAGGTGATACGCCAAGAATACGCGTGGGATTCACACACCCTGCGGTACTGTAGCCACGTCCTCCCGCTCCACGTGTGATCATCACCTTCAGTACGCCATCCTGCTGCGATTGCGCAAGATGCTTCATCTCCTGACGTAATAATGCCCACTCATTATAGGGAATAAAAAGTTTTTCACAGGTAGTCCGCAACCGCTCCAGATGGGCCACAAGGAACTGAACGCGGCCTCTGACGATGCGGGCGGTGGTAAAACAGCCGTCGCCGAACTGTACACCACGATCGTTAACCGCAAGCGTTTCACTTTTAGTGCCATTTATCAAAAACATAAAGGACTCCTTATCGCTGACCGGTCAGTGTCGCAGGAGGAAAGGTATGGAGCAAGCGGAGAAAACCGAATAAAAAAGGCCCGACAAGCGGGCCAGTTTTCCGATGCGCATTGACGACATCAACGATGTTACGTCGGGCGCACATCACACCTTTTTAAAGATCAACGAACCGTTAGTGCCACCGAAACCAAAAGAGTTGCACAGCGTATACGCCATACCACTGACCTGGCGCGCTTCGTGCGGAACAAAGTCCAGATCGCAACCTTCATCCGGATTATCCAGGTTAATGGTTGGCGGGATCGCCTGATCGCGCAGGGCGAGGATCGAATAGATTGACTCTACCGCGCCCGCAGCGCCCAACAGGTGACCCGTCATTGACTTGGTGGAGCTGACCATTACGCGGCTGGCTGCGTCACCGAAAACGGATTTCACCGCCTGCGTTTCTGCTTTATCGCCTGCCGGCGTAGAAGTACCGTGGGCGTTGACGTAGCCAATCTGGCTGGCTTCAATGCCCGCATCACGAATGGCGTTCACCATCGCCAGCGCCGCGCCAGCGCCATCTTCCGGCGGCGACGTCATATGGTAGGCATCGCTGCTCATACCGAAACCGACGACTTCAGCGTAAATTTTTGCACCGCGCTTTTTCGCGTGCTCGTACTCTTCCAGTACCAGCATGCCCGCGCCATCGCCCAGCACGAAACCGTCACGCTCTTTATCCCACGGGCGACTTGCCGCCTGCGGGTTATCATTGCGCGTGGACAGCGCACGCGCCGCGCCAAAACCGCCTACGCCCAGTGGGGTACTGGCCTTTTCCGCACCACCGGCAACCATAGCGTCGGCATCGCCATAGGCAATGATGCGCGCTGCGTGGCCAATGTTGTGTACGCCTGACGTACAAGCGGTCGCGATGGAGATACTTGGCCCACGCAGACCAAACATGATGGTCAGATGCCCGGCCACCATGTTAACAATTGTGGAAGGAACAAAGAACGGGCTGATCTTACGCGGTCCGCCTTTTACCAGCGAACTGTGGTTTTCTTCGATCAAACCGAGACCGCCAATACCGGAGCCAATAGCAGCACCGATGCGGGTCGCATTCTCTTCCGTCACTTCAAGGCCAGAATCCTGCATGGCCTGAATGCCAGCGACAATTCCATATTGAATGAAGGGGTCCATCTTGCGCTGTTCTTTGCGCGAGATGAAATCATCACAGTTAAAATCCTTTACTAAGCCAGCAAATTTGGTTGCATAGGCGCTAGTATCGAAATGGTCGATCAGGCTGATGCCACTCTGACCGGCAAGGAGAGCTTTCCAGGTAGACTCTACGGTATTGCCGACAGGAGACAACATGCCCAGTCCGGTCACAACTACACGACGCTTAGACACGGTTGTCCTCCAGGGAGGGAAAATAGATTCTTGTGGGACAAAATATAGATAAAACTCAGGCGGTCGAACGACCGCCTGGAGATGCTCACTTACGCCTGGTGACCGTTGATATAATCAATGGCAGCCTGAACTGTAGTGATTTTCTCAGCTTCTTCATCCGGAATCTCAGTATCAAACTCTTCTTCCAGAGCCATTACCAGCTCAACGGTGTCAAGAGAATCAGCGCCCAGGTCTTCAACGAAGGAAGCATTGTTGGTGACTTCTTCCTGCTTAACGCCCAGCTGTTCGCCGATAATTTTCTTAACGCGTTCTTCGATAGTGCTCATACTCTTAAATTTCCTATCAAAACTCGCTTTCGCGATGGTTTTCGTAGTGTATAAAATGTTGAAAAATTTGCAACTAAATCCCGGCAGGTCTTACCACGATTTTACGTTATTTTGAGGCCATATCCCCTAATAACGCAAATCATTTTGCACAAAACATCGCAGGGAACTGCACGGACTGCGCGGTTCCTGAACGTTTTGCGCAAAACTCGATCAGACCATATACATTCCGCCGTTGACGTGAAGGGTTTCACCGGTGATGTAACTCGCTTCGTCAGAGGCTAAAAATGCAACCGCACTGGCAATTTCATTTGGAGAGCCAAGGCGCCCCGCAGGAACAGCCGCCAGCGTACCCGCACGCTGCTCATCAGTCAGCGCACGCGTCATGTCCGTTTCAATAAAGCCCGGAGCAACAACGTTTACAGTAATACCACGGGACGCAACTTCGCGAGCCAGTGATTTACTGAAGCCAATCAGACCCGCCTTCGCCGCAGCGTAGTTGGCCTGACCCGCATTTCCCATGGTACCAACCACAGAACCGATAGTGATAATACGCCCATAACGCTTTTTCATCATAGCGCGCATTACCGCTTTTGACAGACGGAAAACAGATGACAAATTGGTGTCGATGATATCGTTCCACTCGTCATCTTTCATGCGCATTAACAGGTTATCACGAGTGATCCCGGCATTATTTACCAGGATATCAACTTCACCAAATTCTGCGCGAATATTTCCAAGAACAGATTCAATAGATGCAGGATCGGTCACATTCAGCAGCAAACCTTTGCCGTTCGCACCTAAATAATCGCTAATCGCCTGTGCGCCGCTTTCGCTGGTCGCAGTACCGATAACTTTCGCGCCACGGGCAACGAGCGTTTCAGCGATTGCGCGGCCAATACCGCGACTTGCACCGGTGACCAGCGCGATTTTTCCTTCAAAACTCATGGTATTCCTCTTTTATTGCTCAAGCGCCGCAGACAGGCCCGCCGGCTCGTTAAGCGCGGAGGCTGTCAGGGTGTCAACAATACGTTTAGTCAGACCGGTGAGGACCTTACCCGGCCCCACTTCATACAGATGCGTTACGCCCTGCGCTGCCATAAACTCAACGGTTTTGGTCCACTGAACCGGGCTGTAAAGCTGACGGATCAAGGCATCGCGGATAGCATCGGGCGCGGTTTCGCTTTTCACATCAACGTTGTTCACCACCGCAATCGTCGGCGCGTTAAAGGTGATTTTTTGCAATTCAACGGCCAGTTTTTCCGCCGCTGGTTTCATCAGCGCGCAGTGTGACGGTACGCTGACCGGCAGCGGCAGCGCACGTTTAGCGCCCGCCGCTTTACAGGCGGCGCCGGCACGTTCGACGGCCTCTTTGTTACCGGCGATAACCACCTGGCCCGGCGAGTTAAAGTTCACCGGTGAAACAACCTGCCCTTGAGCAGACTCTTCGCAGGCTTTGGCAATCGCCGCATCGTCGAGGCCAATAATCGCCGACATCGCGCCAGTGCCTTCCGGCACCGCTTCCTGCATAAACTTACCGCGCATTTCAACCAGACGCACGGCGTCGGCAAAATCGATCACGCCCGCGCAGACCAGCGCAGAATATTCGCCGAGGCTGTGGCCCGCCAGCAGAACAGGGGCTTTACCGCCCTGCGTCTGCCAGACGCGATACAGCGCGACAGACGCGGTCAGCAGCGCCGGTTGCGTCTGCCAGGTTTTATTCAGCTCTTCCGCCGGGCCCTGCTGCGCAAGCGCCCACAGATCGTAACCCAACGCCGCAGAGGCTTCACGGAATGTCTCTTCGATGACCGGGTAAGCCGCCGCCATATCCGACAGCATCCCGACACTCTGAGAACCCTGTCCCGGGAACACAAAAGCAAATTGCGTCATGTTTAAATCCTTATACTAAAAACGAACCAGCGCGGAACCCCAGGTGAAACCACCACCGAAGGCTTCCAGCAGAATCAACTGACCACGCTCGATGCGACCATCACGAACCGCCTCATCCAGCGCGCAGGGAACAGAAGCCGCCGACGTATTGCCATGCCGGTCAAGGGTTATCACCACGTTGTCCATCGACATCCCCAGTTTCTTCGCCGTGGCGCTGATAATACGCAGGTTAGCCTGATGCGGCACCAGCCAGTTCAGCTCAGAACGTTCGAGATTATTCGCCGCTAAGGTCTCATCAACGATATGCGCCAGCTCGGTCACCGCGACTTTAAAGACTTCGTTGCCCGCCATCGTCAGATAAATTGAATTTTCCGGCTCGACGCGATCGGCGTTCGGCAGCGTCAGTAGTTCGCCGTAGCTGCCATCCGCATGCAAATGCGTTGAGATAATTCCCGGTTCTTCAGAAGCCCCCAGCACCACTGCACCCGCGCCATCGCCGAAGATAATAATTGTTCCGCGATCGGCGGGATCGCAGGTACGCGCCAGAACATCCGCGCCAATAACCAGCGCATAATCAACCGCGCCATTTTTTACGTATTGATCGGCAACGCTTAACGCGTAGGTAAACCCTGCGCACGCCGCGGCAACATCAAACGCCGGACAACCTTTAACACCCAGCATTGATTGAATCTGGCAAGCTGAGCTGGGGAACGCATGGGTTCCGGAGGTGGTCGCAACAACAATCAGACCAATTTGCTCCGGCTTAACGCCCGCCATATCCAGCGCATTCTTAGCGGCTGCAAAGCCCATAGTAGCGACTGTTTCATTCGGTGCGGCAATACGGCGTTCGCGGATACCGGTACGAGTCACAATCCACTCGTCAGTCGTATCAACCATTTTTTCCAAATCGGCGTTAGTACGCACTTGCTCAGGCAGATAGCTGCCGGTGCCAATAATCTTCGTATACATGTACGCTCAGTCACTCTTGGGTAATATACCTGGTTTAGTCAAACTGTGAGGCGTCGATCGTATCCGGTCACCCGGGTCCGTGACCCGGCGTTTCCGTTTGGGCGCTCTCAGGCCGTTCGAAACCTGTAGGGTATAAAGATTCCAGGCGAGCGGCGATTCGCTGGGGAACCTGCCGCTGCACCGCCTGCACCGCCTGTTCTATCGCGACGCAAAAAGCGCGCTGATTAGCAGCCCCGTGGCTTTTAATCACCGAGCCGCGCAATCCTAACAGACAAGCACCATTATACTGGTCGGGGTTGAGGTGACTGAATCGCCTCGACAGGCTTTTTTGTAACCAACGCTTTAATAAAAGCAACCACCACGACCTTTTTTTCCCCTCTCCCTGTAATTTCAACAGTGAAAGGAACATTCTGACAACACCTTCCATCGTTTTTAATGTGACGTTGCCTGTGAATCCATCACAAACCAGAACATCCGTCTTCCCCGTCAATAATTCATTGGCTTCCAGATAGCCGATATAATTCAGGGTCGGCAACGTTTTCAAGACGGCTGCCGCATCGCGAATACTGCTGAGACCTTTCGTCTCTTCTTCACCAATATTCAGCAGCGCAACGCGGGGATTCTTAATGCCGATAACTTCTTCGGCAAGAACGGCCCCCATCACGGCAAACTGCACCAGCATCGTACTATCGCAATCGACGTTGGCGCCTAAGTCAAGCACCACCGTTTTGCTCTTTAACTGATGCGGTAACATCGTGACCAGCGCCGGGCGCTCAATCCCGTCAATAGGCCTGAGCAACAGCTTGGCCAGCCCCATCAGCGCGCCGGTATTTCCTGCGCTCACACAGGCTTCCGCCCGCCCTTCTTTCACTAACTCCAGCGCCATGCGCATTGAGCTACCGCGACTGGCGCGAACCGCTTGTGCGGGACGAGCATCACTGGCAATAACTGACTGCGCAGGAATAACCTGTAAACGCGAACGTTGCTCGAAATCAGCTTTGGCGAGTAATGGTACGATTGCGTCGGGATCGCCGACTAAAAGGAGTGTAAGTTGTGAGTTAGAATTCAGTGCCTGCAAAGCTGCAGGCACCGTCACGGAAGGGCCAAAATCCCCACCCATGACATCTAACGCCAGGGTTAGACGTGTCAAAGTATCGTCGCTGCCCGGTTCAGTTATTCCCCGGTCACCCAGGGAAATCCTCACTAAGCTTCATCACGCGTTTACTCTTTGTCTTTCACGTTACAAGGGGGTGACTGCGCGCATTCACGCCAGTTACATCATCTATGCTACCGGCGCGCTCTCGCTTGCCTCTTTTTGCAACGCGAAATCCATGGAGTAATGCGTGATTACTTAGCGATTACCTTGCGGCCGCGGTAAAAACCGTCGGCAGTGATGTGGTGACGCAGGTGTTTTTCACCAGAAGTTTTGTCTACAGACAGGCTGGTGACAGCGGTCAGCGCGTCATGTGAACGACGCATGCCACGTTTGGAACGGGTTGGTTTATTCTGTTGTACGGCCATGGACCTTACTCCTCAATTACTTATGCTTTAAGCTGGCTAATACGGCAAATGGGTTCGGCTTTTGTGCCTCTTCAGGCAGTTCACCAAAGACCATGTCCGCGTCGGACACTTCACAGTGTTCAGAATCATGCACCGGAACTACAGGCAAGGAGAGGATAATTTCATCTTCAACCAGCGCCAGCAGATCGATTTCACCGAATTCGTTAACCTCAATCGGCTCATACGCTTCCGGCAGTGCTTCGGCCTGTTCGTCATTTCTGACGGGGCTGAAACAATACGTTGTGTGGACATGATGAGAGAACGGTTTCCCGCAACGCTGACATTCGAGGGTTACTGACACCGTCGCATCGCCGCGTAAAACGGCAAGACGCTGGTTATCAATAGCGAACGACATGCTACATTCCACATCACTGTCCACGCTGACAACAGAATCGGCGACACGCACAGCCTGATCACGAGTATAGATACCCTGGTAATCTAAGCGTTTTTGAGCCGTGCGAACCGGATCGAGAGTCAGGGGTAATTTTACCTTTTGCATAGGGCGCGCATATTAACTTTGTAACGTCATAGAGTCAAAGAAAAAGGCAGCCTCAGGTTGCCTTTTGCCATTTATTCGCACACATTGCGGCGCATAGTTTAAAATGATGCACTGCGAAGCGCTATATGTGGATGAAAAAATATGTCTGAACTGATCCTCGCGTCAACCTCCCCCTGGCGGCGGATGCTGCTGGAAAAGCTGTCGGTCTCTTTTGCCTGCGCGGCGCCGGAGGTTGATGAAACGCCGCTGCCCGGCGAACCGGCGCGCCAGCTGGTGATGCGCCTGGCGCAAGCTAAAGCGCAGGCCCTCGCCGAGCGCTATCCACAACACCTTATTATAGGCTCCGATCAGGTTTGCGTCCTGGATGGCGAAATTACCGGTAAGCCGCACACGGCGGAAAATGCCCATCGTCAGTTGAAGAAAGCCAGCGGCACCATCGTGACGTTTTATACCGGGCTGGCGTTATACAATTCAGCCAGGGGTCATTTACAAACCGAATGTGAACCCTTTGATGTTCATTTTCGCCATTTAAGCGACCAGGAAATTGACAGCTATATTCGCAAAGAAAATCCGTTAGCCTGTGCCGGAAGTTTCAAAAGCGAGGGTTTAGGCATCACGCTTTTCGAACGCCTGGAAGGACGCGATCCGAACGCGCTGGTCGGTTTACCGCTAATCGCCTTATGTCAGATGCTGCGTCGGGAAGGATTTAATCCGCTGCTTGCCTAAGGAGACAGAAAACGGGAATCAGGGATTTCACCGCCCGCCCCCGATTCCTGCGCCCTTTTCTTTATGCCAGCGCGACCCGTTCATCCGACAGGCCCGCCTGGCGGTGCGGCAAGCAGCACAACACGCCCACACTACGGGGTGTTATCGACTCCTTTATTGTCTTGTCGATCACAGTTTATTTCTCTGCCTCCATTACAATCCACACAATAATGAAACGTCGTTTTATTTTAAAAATGGAGCCCCGATGAATAGTCGCGTCGCGCTTTTAGCTATTACCCTGCTGGCCGCCGCCAGCGCCAACGCCGATGACTGGCAGCGTCAAGGTGTGGTAGACGGCAATCTCCCCGCCTCCTGGCAACAGTTGAAA
Source organism: Klebsiella indica (assembly GCF_005860775.1). Classification (GTDB taxonomy): domain Bacteria; phylum Pseudomonadota; class Gammaproteobacteria; order Enterobacterales; family Enterobacteriaceae; genus Klebsiella; species Klebsiella indica. Next base: position 33,813 of record NZ_VCHQ01000016.1, on the reverse strand, counting down.
GCACAAATGACTTACCCGGATTCCTGGCTCTCTGGCCGCTATAGCGATTTTAATCACTGGCGACAGCATGCTCGTCAACTGCTTCGGCAATCTCTGCTCACGCCTGATTCAACCATCCCCTTTGATCCGCAGACGATCATGACGGAAGATCGCGGAAGTTATCTCGCCGAAAAAATCGCGCTCAATATCACCGACGATAATCGAATCGCCGCCCTGATGTTGACGCCAAAATCCGCAGGCCCTCACCCGGCGATCGTTCTGCTTCACGATCATGGCGCTAAGTTTGATATCGGTAAGGAAAAGCTCATTCGCCCATGGAATAATGCCGCGCAGTTAGCCAGCGCCCAGGCGTGGGCGGATAAATTTTTCACCGGTAGATTCATCGGTGACGAACTGGCAAAGCGCGGTTATCTCGTGATCGCCATTGATAGCCCAGGCTGGGGAGATCGCGGGCCTATGGTTTACGAACAGCAGCAGGCGCTGGCCAGCAACTATTTTAATCTTGGACGCTCGCTGGCCGGTGAAATGGCCTACGAAGATCTGCGCACCGTCAATTTTCTCACTACGCTCAAAAAAGTTGACAGTACACGAATCGGGGTGCTGGGTTTCTCGATGGGAGGCTTTCGCGCCTGGCAACTTGCCGCGCTCTCCGATAATGTGGCCGCCACTGCCGTTATCTCCTGGTTTGGCACCAGGAGCGGCCTGATGCAAGCGGGTAATAACATCCTGCGCGGTCAATCGGCATTTTATATGCTGCACCCGGGCTTATCCACGCGTCTGGATATCCCCGATATCGCCAGCATTGCGGCGCCAAAACCGATGCTTATTTATAGCGGTGGTCAGGATAAGCTGTTCCCGGCTGAGGCCGTAAACGATGCCTTCGCAAAAGTACGCAGCGTCTGGGCATCACAAAAAGCGCAGGACCGACTTGAAACGAAAACGTGGCCGGAACTGGGCCACGTCTTTTATAAAGAGCAGCAGGATGCGGTTTTCCCCTGGCTGGATAAGTGGCTTAAACCCTGAACTGCTGCGGATTATTTCGTGCTACGCAATACCTGCAGACAGCGCTTTAGCTGATTATCCAGCGGCGCTTCAATACGCAGCACCTCGCCACTTCCCGGATGCGTAAACTTCAGCGCGGCGGCATGCAGGAACAGGCGATTAAGGCCCGTTCCTGCCAGTTGCTTGTCGAATTCGCGATCGCCATAGCGATCGTCGAACGCGATGGGGTGACCAGCATATTGCGTGTGCACACGAATCTGGTGCGTACGCCCGGTTACCGGGCTGCAGCGTACCAGCGTGGCATGCGTATAACGCTCTTCGACTTTAAAACGCGTCTCCGAGGGTTTCCCCTCCTGGTTTACCCGCACAATACGTTCACCGCTTTGCAGAATGTTTTTCAGCAAGGGCGCCTGCACCACTTTCATATGCGACTGCCACTGGCCGCGCACCAGCGCCAGATAATCCTTCTGCATCCCTTTCTCGCGCAGTTGCTCGTGCAGCGAACGCAGCGCCGAACGCTTTTTCGCCACCAGCAAAACGCCAGATGTGTCGCGATCGAGGCGATGCACCAGTTCCAGGAAGCGGGCCTCCGGGCGCAACGCCCGCAAGCCTTCAATCACGCCAAAACTCAGGCCGCTGCCGCCGTGCACTGCCGTGCCGGAAGGTTTGTTAAGCACCAGAATATGTTCATCTTCATAGAGAATCACATCAGCCAGCGCAGCCACTTTTTGCAAATGCGGCGACACCGCCTCTTCTTCTTTCTCTGCCACCCGCACAGGCGGGATACGCACTTCGTCGCCGGCTTCCAGTTTATACTCCGGCTTAACGCGTTTTTTGTTCACCCGCACCTCGCCTTTACGCAAGATGCGATAAATCATGCTCTTCGGTACGCCTTTCAGTTGCGTACGCAAAAAGTTGTCGATACGTTGCCCGGCTTCATCATCAGCAATGGCAACCATTTTTACGCTTGGGATCTCAGTTTTCATGGTGCGCGATTCTAAATATCCCTGCGCATTAGCGCCACTCATTTTTATATGCTTATATTTATCATCATCCGCATATCATCACATGCTCCTCCGGTATTTTGTTGGTTATTAGAACAATCTGTATACACAGGTGAAAAAACGGTGAGTAAGCGGGAAATAAAAGGTGAAAGTCAACTTGCTATAACGCGCTCAGCAATGGAATAATGGTGCAGTTTTCCGTGCTGAACCTTGTTAGAACAAGAAATTAGCGGAATGACCAATTTTGTCTGACCGTTCATCCACGCAGCAATGGCGTAAGACGTATTGATCTTTCAGACAGTTAGCGGGCTGCGGGTTGCAGTCCTTACCGGTACAGGCTCTATGGATTTCACATCGCAGGAAGGCGTCAACTTCCGGGTTCCCCGGATGTTCATCTCAGTCTGATGATTAAGGTGAGCAAGTTAAGCCACTTTGCCTGCAACGTGAAAAACATTGAGTATAAATGGAATCTTCTCTGGTGATACATCCCAGGCAGTTCCCCTGATAATTGCATTGTGTTTCCGTTTGAAATACAGGCAACCGACACTCTGCGCCTCTTAAGCGCGCGACAACCGTGAGGTTGGCGACGTGAAACAGACACGAGGCCATCGGTTTCTCCCGGTAAGGCGTTACTCTGCCCGCAGCTTAGTCGTCAATGTAAGAATAATGAGTAAGTTACGATGAAAAGAATGTTAATCAACGCAACTCAGCAGGAAGAGTTGCGTGTCGCCCTTGTTGATGGGCAACGCCTGTACGACCTGGATATCGAAAGCCCCGGGCACGAACAGAAAAAAGCGAACATCTACAAAGGCAAAATCACACGTATTGAACCGAGCCTCGAAGCCGCATTTGTTGATTATGGTGCCGAGCGTCATGGTTTCCTCCCTCTCAAAGAAATTGCCCGCGAATACTTCCCTGCCAGCTACAATTCCCATGGCCGTCCAAACATTAAGGATGTGCTGCGTGAAGGTCAGGAAGTTATTGTGCAGATTGATAAAGAAGAACGCGGCAATAAAGGCGCCGCGCTGACCACGTTTATCAGCCTGGCGGGAAGTTATCTGGTATTAATGCCGAACAACCCGCGTGCTGGTGGTATTTCGCGCCGTATTGAGGGTGATGATCGCACCGAGCTTAAAGAAGCGCTGGCCAGCCTTGAGCTGCCGGAAGGCATGGGACTTATCGTACGTACCGCTGGCGTCGGCAAATCCGCCGAGGCGCTGCAGTGGGACTTAAGTTTCCGCCTGAAGCACTGGGAAGCCATTCAGAAAGCCGCTGAAAGTCGCCCTGCTCCGTTTCTGATCCACCAGGAAAGCAACGTGATTGTCCGCGCCTTTCGCGACTATCTGCGTCAGGATATCGGCGAAATCCTTATCGACAACCCAAAAGTGCTTGAGCTGGCTCGCCAGCATATCGCGGCGCTGGGGCGTCCGGATTTCAGCAGCAAAATCAAACTGTACACCGGCGAAATCCCGTTGTTCAGCCACTACCAAATCGAATCGCAGATTGAATCCGCATTCCAGCGCGAAGTTCGTCTGCCTTCCGGCGGTTCTATCGTTATTGATAGCACAGAAGCGCTGACCGCTATCGATATCAACTCCGCACGGGCAACCCGCGGCGGCGATATCGAAGAAACGGCGTTCAACACTAACCTTGAAGCGGCCGATGAAATCGCCCGCCAGCTGCGTCTGCGCGACCTCGGCGGTCTGATCGTAATCGACTTCATCGATATGACTCCGGTACGCCACCAGCGCGCGGTGGAAAATCGCCTGCGTGAAGCCGTGCGTCAGGACAGAGCGCGTATCCAGATCAGCCATATTTCACGTTTTGGCCTTCTGGAGATGTCGCGCCAGCGTTTGAGCCCGTCGCTGGGCGAATCCAGCCACCACGTCTGCCCGCGCTGTAGCGGCACAGGCACTATCCGCGATAACGAGTCTTTGTCGCTCTCCATTCTGCGTTTGATTGAAGAAGAGGCGCTGAAAGAGAACACCAAAGAAGTGCACGCGATTGTGCCCGTACCGATTGCCTCTTACCTGCTGAACGAAAAACGTGCTGCGGTCAGCGCGATTGAAAACCGTCAGACGGATGTGCGCGTCATCATCGTGCCAAACGACCAGATGGAAACACCGCACTACTCTGTTCTGCGCGTGCGTAAAGGCGAAGAGACCTCGACCCTGAGCTATCTGCTGCCGAAGCTGCACGAAGAAGAGATGGCGTTACCTTCGGATGAAGAACCTGCCGAACGTAAACTTCCTGAGCAACCGGCGCTGGCCGCGTTTGTGATGCCGGATGTGCCTCCTGCGCCGGCACAGGAAGCCCCGGCTAAAGCGCCAGTGGTCACCAGCGCCCCGGTGGCGCCTCACGTTTCTGTCCCTGCGCAACCGGGTCTGATTTCACGCTTCTTCAGCGCGCTGAAAAATATGTTCTCCGGCGCGGATGAGGCCAAACCGGCCGCAACGCCGGTCGAGAAGAAAAGCGAAGAGAAATCCGGTCGTCAACAGGAACGTCGCAAACCTCGCGCAAACAACCGGCGAGATCGTAACGATCGTCGCGAGAACCGTGATAATCGCGCTGAAAATGGCGACGTTCGTGAACCTCGTGAAGAAAACCGACGCAATCGTCGTGAGAAACCGCAAAACGTCGAGCCGCGCGAGTCTCGTCAGACCGTGAACGAAGACAGCGAAAAAGGCAAAACCCGCGACGAGCAGCAGCCGCGTCGTGAACGTAATCGTCGTCGTAACGATGACAAGCGCCAGGCGCAACAGGAAGCAAAAGCGCAAACCCGTGAAGAGCCGGTAGCACAGGATAGCGAGCAGGAAGAGCGGGTTCAGACGATGCCACGTCGCAAACCGCGCCAGCTGGCACAGAAGGTGCGCATTGAATCCGCTGCGGCAGACGTCGCCGAAGCGGTCGTTGCCGGGCAAACAGACGCCGCTCAGCCGGAAGCCGTTGCCCCACGCACTGAACTGGCAAAAGTCGATCTGCCAGCGGTTGTTGAGACCACAGCAACAGCGGAGAGCGACGATAACGGTGAAGCTCGTGAGACTAACGGAATGCCGCGTCGTTCGCGTCGTTCACCACGCCATCTGCGCGTAAGCGGCCAGCGTCGCCGTCGCTACCGTGATGAGCGTTACCCGACACAATCCCCGATGCCGCTGGCCGTTGCCTGCGCATCGCCGGAAATGGCGTCTGGCAAAGTGTGGATCCGTTACCCGGTTGTTCGTCCACAGGACCAGCAGCAAGAAGAGGCCCAGGTTCAGGATCAGGCACTGACCGCTGCGGCAGTCGCGCCGGAAGTTACACCCGCGGTTAGCGCAGAACCGGTTGTCGCGGAAGTCATCGCGCCTGACGTTGTTGAAGAAAATGCTGTGAATCCGGCAGAGGTTGAGGTTGTTGAGCCGCAGGCGACGATCAGCGAGCCTGACGTTGCGGTGGTCGAAACAACTCATCCGGACGTTATCGCTGCCCCGGTTGATGAACAGCCGCAGTTGATTGCAGAGGTTGACCAGGCCGTCGCCGATGACGTTGCCGCCGAAGCCGTAGAGGCCGTTGCACAAGAGGCTACCACTGAAACCGCTGCACACGACGCAGCCGGAGCGGAAGCGGCGATCGTCGCTCAGGCGCCTGTTGTCGTCGAAGACACGGTTACTGCCGTTGAGGACGCCCCTGTGGTTTCCGCGCCGGTGGCAGCCCCGGTTGCGGAATCGGTTGTTGAACCAAAACCTGACACCGCCGCTCCGGTTGTCGTGGTGGGAAATCGTCATGCGACCGCGCCGATGACCCGAGCCCCGGCACCTGACTACGTGCCGGAGGCGCCTCGCCAGAGCGACTGGGTTCGCCCGAAATTTGCTTTTGATGGCAAAGGCGCCGCTGGCGGCCATAGCGCAACCCGTACAGCCACGGCGGAACCAACCCGCCCGCATCCTGTAGAGTAACGTCTGCACCTGAAAACCGGCCCCTGCGGCCGGTTTTTTTATTCAGCTTCCGGCCTCTGCATTCCGGCAACCTGCGGCATCACCGCTCTCATCAGATCAAGAAATTTACGCAAGCGCATCGGATAATAGCGTGCCCAGGGATACACAAGATGCACCGGCAGCGAAGGTGCCCGCCACTGTGGAAATAGCTCAATCAGTCGCCCGGCGGCGATATCCTCCACAACCGCCCAGCTCGAAACGATCGCCGCGCCCAGCCCGGCTACGGCGGTATTACGGGCGACATGCACGCTATCCGTGCTCAGACAGGGGGCAATGCCAAAGGTGATAAGCTGGTTATCAACCTGAGATTGCAGCATCACCTCGTGCTGATAAAAGGTGCTGATCGCCACCCACGGTAATGCCGACATCTCCCGTGGGGATGTTAATGCCGGATAGCGCGCCAGCAGCGTCGGCGAGGCGACCACGCTACGTGGCACCTCGGCCAGCAATACTGATACCGTCGCCGGGTCCACTTCCGCCCCCACGCGAATCGCGCAGTCGATACCCTCACTCAGGAAATCGACGGTCTTGTCATTCAGCATCCACTCGACAGAAAGTTCAGGATAGCGCTGGAGAAAATTCACCAGCGGTCCCAGTAACTGCTGTTGACCAAATGCATGCGGTGCCCGCACTCTTAATACTCCGACAGGCCGGTCATCGGCGATATGCAAATCGTCCTCCAGCGCCAGCCAGGCATCGACAATCTGACGAGCATGCTGATAACAGCGTTCACCGTCATCAGTCAGTTTCATTGCATGGGTGGTACGCAGAATCAGCTTGACGCCCAGCAACCCTTCCAGAGACTGGAGCCGTCGACTTACCGTCGCCTGCGTGGTATTCATCTGTATCGCCGCCGCGGAGAGCGAACCCGCCTCAACGATACGAATAAATGTACGCATCAGCGCAATACGATCTATACGTTCCTGCTTCTTCATTTTTATTTTTCCTATACGTTTAGCGTATAACCGTTTTACCACCGGGCCATCTACCGCATCTGGCCTATTAGGGGAAAAATAGCGCCATCGTTTTTACAAGGAACATACCATGACACCGACTCCACTCTCCTCCCGCAATGCCGGGTGGGTCATCTTCATCCTCGCCCTGGGCGCCGGCTTCAGCGTTGCTTCAATCTATTATGCGCAACCGCTTCTGCCGCTGATAGGGGCCAATATGCAACTAAGCGTCGAAGGTATGGGTCTGGTGCCGACGTTGACTCAGGCAGGCTACGCGCTGGGGATCCTTTTTCTGCTTCCTCTCGGTGATCGCCATGATCGCAGAACGCTCATTCTGATGAAAAGCGCCGCCCTGGCCGTACTTCTGTTGTTATGTAGTCTCACCGGGCAACTCAGCACTCTGCTGATTGTCAGCCTGCTTATTGGTATGGCGGCAACCATGGCGCAGGATATCGTACCGGCAGCCGCTATCCTGGCGCCGGCGGGCAAACAAGGTAAAATGGTTGGCACAGTCATGACCGGCCTGCTGTTGGGGATCCTGCTCTCCAGAACCGTCAGTGGTCTGGTGGGGGCAATATTCGGCTGGCGAGTCATGTATCAGGCCGCTGCGATCAGTATCGCGCTCATTGGCGTGCTAATGTGGCGCGTCCTGCCGCGTTTTGCGATTCATTCCACCCTGAGCTACCCGCAGTTGATGAAGTCAATGGCACACCTGTGGCAGCGCTATCCTGCGCTGCGCCGTGCCGCACTGGCGCAGGGCTTCCTGTCCGTCGCCTTCAGCGCATTCTGGTCAACACTGGCGGTTATGTTGCTGGCGCGCTATCAGATGGGCAGCGCGGTGGCTGGCGGCTTTGGTATTGCCGGTGCCGCCGGGGCGCTCGCTGCGCCGCTGGCCGGTGGTCTGGCCGATAAATTGGGCGCGGGAAAAGTCACGCAAATGGGCGCGGCGCTGGTGACTGCATCGTTCGCCCTGATGCTCCTGCTGCCTGTCCTGCCTCCGCATGGCCAGTTGATGCTGATTGCCATCTCGGCTGTTGGTTTTGACCTTGGGCTGCAATCCAGCCTGGTGGCCCACCAGAATCTGGTTTATGGCCTGGAGCCTCAGGCCCGTGGTCGCCTTAACGCACTGCTGTTCACCGGCGTATTTATTGGGATGTCGCTGGGTTCAATCCTCGGCAGCAAATTGTATGTGCTGGCAGGCTGGGGCGGCGTGGTTATCCTGGGGATCATCAGCGGCGCGGTTGCGCTTGGTATTCGTTTGCTCGAAAGCGCCAGAGTGCTCTCAGCCCAGCGAGAGGACAAATAAACATTCTCCCGTTCATATAACCAAAAGCCGCTCTGCCATGACGCAGAGCGGCTCCATTTTCAACCCGACACGGCAACTCAGACGGTACGGCGGGCGAACTCTTTAATGCGGAACCCCAGCAACAGCAGCGTCGCAAAATAGGCGATGACGCCAGCCGCCACCACGACCATCAAACGCAACAGGCGAAACGGCATCGTCCCCTGCGACCACTCCGGCATCACGGACATCACCCCCAGCAGTGCCACAGCCATCACAATCACCGCTATCACTAAGCGCAGCAGGAACATAAACCAGCCCGCCTGAGGCGTGAAAATTTTCTGCTTCCGCAGTTGCCAGTAGAGCAGCGCAGCGTTGAGGCAGGCAGCCAGGCCAATTGATAATGACAGGCCCGCGTGCTTCAGCGGGCCAATAAATGCCAGGTTCATCACCTGCGTCATAATCAGGGTAACGATGGCAATTTTCACCGGGGTTTTTATGTCCTGCCGCGAATAGAATCCCGGGGCCAGTACTTTCACTACAATAAGCCCCATCAGTCCGACGGAATACGCCACCAGCGCGCGTTGCGTCATCACTGCATCGAAAGCGGTAAATTTGCCGTACTGGAATAACGCGACCGTCAACGGTTTAGCAAGTATGCCCAACGCCACGGCGCTCGGCAGCGCGAGCAGAAAGCACAGGCGCAATCCCCAGTCCATTAAGCGGCAGTACTCGTCGTGATCGCCGCTGGCGAAACTTTTCGACAGCGAAGGCAACAGAATGGTCCCCAGCGCCACGCCCAGCACACCGGACGGAAACTCCATCAGACGATCGGCGTAATACATCCAGGAAACGGAGCCGGAAACCAGAAATGAAGCAAAAATGGTATTAATGATCAGTGAAATCTGGCTGACGGACACGCCAAGGATCGCCGGCCCCATTTGTTTCATGACCCGCATCGCGCCCGCATCTTTAAAATTAATTCGCGGCAGTACCAGCATGCCAATTCTTTTCAGATGCGGCAGTTGCCAGGCGAGCTGCAACACGCCGCCAACCGTCACCGCCCACGCCATGGCCAACATCGGCGGATGAAAGTATGGCGCCGCAAACAGGGCAAAACCGATCATACTGACGTTAAGAAGCGTCGGCGCAAAGGCCGGAACCGAAAAACGGTTCCAGGTATTGAGAATCGCGCCCACCAGCGAGGCCAGAGAAATCAGCAGAATATAGGGAAATGTAATACGCAGCAGTTGTGTGGTCAGCGTGAATTTATCGGGCGTATCGGCAAAGCCCGGCGCGGTAATGGCAATCACCCATGGCGCTGCCAGCATACCGGCAACGGTCACCAGCGCCAGTACCAGCGTCAACAGTCCCGACACATAGGCCACGAAAACGCGCGTTGCATCCTCGCCCTGTTTGTTTTTATATTCAGCCAGAATCGGCACAAAGGCCTGAGAAAAAGCGCCCTCAGCAAAAATACGCCGTAAAAGGTTTGGCAGTTTAAACGCGACAAAGAAAGCGTCAGTTGCCATCCCTGCGCCAAAAATACGTGCCACAATCGCATCGCGAGCAAAACCCAGCACGCGCGAAAACATGGTCATCGAACTGACTGCCGCCAGTGATTTTAAAAGATTCATTAACGTATTATTCCACAACCCTGGAGTAAAACGCCCGCAATGGCGGGCGCGGGAAAGTGGCGATAGTCTACCGGGTTCATACTGAATTACTACTGTCAGATGTTACAACGGATTATTCGCTCATCGCTTCGCGCCACAGCTTTTCCACGATGCGCTGAGCCAGAAGCGCCTGTTCTCCGGATGTTTCAGGAACTGTCTGATTTTGCACACATTCAATAAAGTGCCGCGCGCAACCGGTAAATCCTCGCTGCTCCTGGGTGGTCTGCCAGCCGGGAACAGGACGCTGGAGCACACCGCTTCCCCGCTCCTCCTGCCACTCCCGCATATCCCGTACTTCATATAATCCGCCATCGCTCACCGCCTGTACCCACTCCCGCTGGCTTCCGGCGCGACGGTGCATACTGGTGGTGATCTGTAGCGGGCCGGAACTGAAATGATGTTCTGCATACAACATTTCACCTTGCGCCGTGGTTTGTAGCGCCCCGCCGCGCAAACGCGCTTGCCCGCCCGCCAGCCACAGCGCGGTATCGACCACATGCAGATAATCATCCAATAACGTGAAACGCAGATCGTGACCCACGCTATCGCTACGATGTTTATCCATTCGCAGCGACGCCGCATGCGTAAGTTGCGTTTTAAGTTCACGATACAGCGGAGCAAAACGGCGGTTAAAACCGACCATCAGCGTGAGATTGCGGCGGGACGCCAGTTCAACCAACGCCTCCGCGTCGCTAAGCTTATCCGCCAGCGGTTTATCAACGCAGACATGAACGCCAGCATTAAGCAACCGACTCACCACGTCATAATGTGAAGTCGTCGAACTGTGGACGAATACGGCGTCACATTGCGCCGCCAACAGATCCAAAGAATCGGCATAGGGTATACGCCAGGTTTCACAGATACGCAGCGCTTTCTCTTTCCCCGGGGACCACGCCGCCTGTAGCGTCCAGCCGTCCGCGGGGCCCAGGACCGGCAGCCAGGCCTTTTGCGCGATACCACCTAAACCCACAACGCCGACGCGTAGCTTCGCCGCCATACTTAATCTCCCAAATGAGCGAGCAGTGAATCCAGCCGTGCTTTTAATTCTGCGACTTCCTCCTCCAGCGCTTCAACCCGGGCCTGAAGATCGTCGCCCGGCAGCGAAACGGCGTCAACCGTAGCGATAAATGAATCCATATCGTCGCAGAACAGATGCATATAGCGACTTTCACGTTTTCCCGGCTCACGCGGCAGACGCGCGACATACGGCCCATCTTCCCGCGCCGCCAGGTTATCAAGGACGCTTTCCACTTCCGCCATATCGCTGAATTCATACATTCTTTGCGCGCGACTACGTAGCTCGCCTGGCGTCTGCGCGCCGCGCAGCAGCAAGGTGGTCACAATAGCGACCTCAGCGGCGGTTAATTTCAGGTCGCCAAATTCTGAGTTGCAGAAACGCTGTTCATATTTCGTCACCCGATTGCCAAAACCGCTGACCGTACGCAAATAATGCCGCTTCACTAACGTATCAAGCAGATCCTGGACCGCGCTTTCGCTTAGCGACATCACCGGTTCACGGTTCGTTTTCTGGTTACAGGCGGTCACAACCGCATTGACCGACAGAGGGTACTGTTCCGGCGTAGTGACCTGCTTCTCCAGCAGGCAGCCAATGACGCGCGCTTCATGCGCGGTTAACTGATATTTCATGATGTCTCCTTAGCGACCCGGGGTCCAGTCCTGTGTTGTCAACGCCGTCAGTACGTGATCGCGCCACTGCCCATCGATCAGCAGGTAATCTTTGGCGTATCCCTCTTTTTCAAAGCCCAGACGCGCCAGCAAATCGCCGCTGCGCTGATTATGTGGCATATAGTTTGCCATTATGCGATGAATATGTTGTGTACGCTGCATATAGCGAATTGCCGCGGTCAGCGCTTCAAACATCAGCCCCTGCCCTTGACACTTTTCCGCAATGGAATAGCCCAGATAGCAGGCATGGAACGACCCGCGCACAACATTGGAAAAATTCGCCACGCCGATAATCTCTTTTTCTTCCGGATCGAGAAGCGCAAAATAGAATGCCGAACCCTGTTTATGAAACTCCGATATCATCGATAACCGCGCCTGCCAGCCGGACGGATAACAGTGGCTGTCATCGCGCACGGGCTCCCAGGGTTTTAAGAACCCTTTATTCTCCGCGTAATAATCGGCCAGACGCCAGGCGTCACGATCGTGAACCAGCCGGACCACCAGCCGATCCGTCGTCAAACGTACCTTCGGTACGTTACTGCGATAGCCAAACATTTCCCTCTCCTGTTCCCCTGACGCAATACATACTAACTTCACTATACCTGTCCTGCACGGTGGTGTGAAAACAGCAACATACCATTTTCTGCACCATCTCTGCTTTTCGATGAATAGCGTCTATCGTTCTTGCATTTTGATAAAAAAATATTGTCGCCAGTTTGCTGGGAAAATAGCCATTAACCCCGCAAAATATCAGCGCTTATTCTTATCTTTCCCGGGAGGGGAAATGTCCCGCGTATCGCAGGCAAGGAGCCTGGGTAAATATTTCCTGTTAGTCGATAACATGCTGGTGGTGCTCGGTTTTTTCGTTGTATTCCCACTGATCTCTATTCGCTTCGTCGACCAGATGGGCTGGGCGGCGCTAACGGTCGGAATAGCCCTTGGCTTGCGCCAGCTTGTACAGCAAGGATTTGGTATATTTGGCGGTGCAATTGCCGACCGTTTCGGCGCCAAACCGATGATTGTTACCGGTATGCTGATGCGCGCTGCCGGCTTCGCGGCCATGGCCATCGCCCATGAACCGTGGGTATTGTGGCTATCCTGTGTGCTTTCCGGCCTCGGCGGCACGTTGTTCGATCCGCCTCGCGCCGCGCTGGTGGTCAAACTGGTGCGCCCTCAGCATCGTGGGCGTTTTTTTTCTGTTCTGATGATGCAGGACAGCGCGGGCGCGGTAGTCGGCGCGCTGTTGGGTAGCTGGTTGTTGCAATATGATTTTCGTCTGGTTTGTAGCGCCGGCGCGGCGCTGTTTATCGCCTGTGCGGCATTCAATGCCTGGTATCTCCCGGCCTGGAAACTGTCGACGGTAAAAGCACCGGTTCGCGAAGGGCTGGGGCGCGTGCTGCGCGACAAACGCTTTGTCACTTACGTTCTGACGCTGACGGGTTACTACATGCTGGCGGTGCAGGTGATGTTAATGCTGCCGATCATGGTTAACGACATTGCCGGTTCGCCGTCGGCGGTGAAATGGATGTATGCCATTGAAGCAACCATTTCGCTCACCCTGCTTTACCCCATTGCCCGCTGGAGTGAAAAGCGTTTTCGCCTTGAGCAGCGCCTGATGGCCGGTCTGTTAGTGATGACCCTCGCGATGATGCCGATCGGCTTAACCAGCAACCTGCAGCAGCTGTTTACCCTGATCTGTGTGTTTTATATTGGCTCAATTATTGCGGAACCTGCACGTGAAACGCTGGGCGCTTCGCTGGCGGATGCCAGGGCGCGCGGCAGCTATATGGGTTTTAGTCGTTTAGGACTGGCCTTTGGTGGCGCTTTCGGCTATGCCGGTGGCGGCTGGTTGTTCGACGCCGGTAAAGCGGCATCTCAGCCCGCGCTGCCGTGGCTAATGCTGGGCGTTATCGGACTGGCCACCTTCGTCGCGTTATGGTGGCAATTCAGTTCAAAGCGCTCAACGCCCCGCATGCTGGAGCCGCGTACCTGAGTTGCCGGTCCTTTGTTTCTCCTCCATACTGAATTGAGGATGTTCAGTACCAATGGAGGAGAAACGTGAAGTTATATATCTACGATCACTGCCCGTTCTGCCTTAAAGCCCGCATGATTTTCGGCCTGAAAAACATTCCTGTCGAGCTGATCACGCTCCTGAACGATGATGAATCAACACCCACCCGACTGATCGGGGAAAAAATGGTTCCGATCCTGCAAAAAGACGATAGCCGTTACATGCCTGAAAGTATGGATATCGTGCACTATGTCGATAAACTGGACGGCAAACCGCTACTTACCGGCTCGCGTAACCCGGCCATCGACACCTGGCTGCGAAAGGTCAACGGTTATGTTAACCGCCTGCTGCTCCCGCGCTTTGCAAAATCGGCGTTCGATGAGTTCTCAACGCCAGAAGCGCGTGCCTGGTTTGTGAATAATAAAGAAGCGGCAATCGGCAGTTTCACCGACCATCTTGCGCATTCACCCGGTCTGGTAAAGAACATCAGCGACGATCTGCGCGCGCTGGATAAACGAATAGTCCAGCCAAATGCCGTCAACGGTGATCTGTCCGAAGATGATATTCATCTCTTCCCGCTACTGCGGAACCTGACGCTGGTCGCCGGCGTAAACTGGCCAAGCCGCGTGGCCGCCTATCGTGATAATATGGCCAAACAGACGCAGATAAATCTGCTGTCATCCATGGCCATCTAAAAAGAAGGCAGCGAAAGGTCTGGCCGTTCGCTGCCATTCAGGCGCGTTTTCAGTATTTTCCGCTAGCACTTCCTGCGCTGGCCGACCATGCTGCTTTATGTCAGGATGAACCCATGGCATGACATTAAGGAACCCAATGAAAAAGATGTTTATCGTGGCCGCGCTTATGGTTATCGGCCTGCTGAGCGGCTGTAACCAGCTTACGCAGTATTCCGTGAGCGAGCAGGAGATCAACCAGGCGCTGCAGAAACGTAACCATTTCGCCAAAGACATTGGCCTGCCGGGCGTAGCGGATGCCCATATTGAACTGCAAAACCTTACCAGCGCCATTGGCCGGGAAGAACCCAACAAGGTGACGCTAAGCGGAGAAGCCAATTTAGATCTCAATTCATTATTCGGCAATCAGAAAGCAACCATCGACCTGAAGCTCAAGGCACTGCCGGTATTTAATCAAGAGAAAGGGGCCATTTTCCTGCAGGAGATGGAGGTCGTTGATGCAAAAGTTCAGCCTGAGAAGCTCCAGTCCGTTGTGCAAACGCTGATCCCTTATCTCAATCAGTCCCTGCGCAGCTATTTTAATCAACAGCCTGCCTACGTACTGCGCGAAGATGCCAGCACCGGTGAAGCGCTGGCTAAGAAATATGCTAAAGGTATAGAGGTGAAGCCAGGGGAAATCATTATCCCGTTCACCGATTAGTTCTCCGGGCGCTGACGCGCCCGTTTTTTTGCGGAAATGGGTGCAAAGGAAAACGTTTACGCTTATCCTTAGTGCCCGGCAAAAACAGCCCTGATGACTGAACCTACTAGCCGGAGCCTTCCATGACAGCACAATCCCAGGTATTGAAAATCCGCCGCCCTGACGACTGGCATATCCATCTGCGAGATGACGATATGTTACAAACCGTCGTGCCATATACCAGTGAATTCTATGGCCGGGCGATCGTGATGCCGAATCTGGTGCCGCCTGTCACCACCGTAGACGCCGCCATCGCCTATCGCCAGCGTATTCTTGCTGCCGTCCCTGCGGGCCACGATTTTACGCCGCTGATGACCTGCTATCTGACCGATACGCTCGAACCGGCGGAGCTGGAGCGCGGATTCAACGAAGGCGTATTCACTGCCGCCAAACTCTATCCCGCCAATGCCACCACCAACTCCAGCCATGGCGTCACCAGTACCGATGCGATTATGCCGGTGCTGGAGCGCATGGAAAAACTGGGGATGCCGCTGCTGGTTCACGGGGAAGTTACCCATCCTGATATCGACATTTTCGACCGGGAGGCGCGTTTCATTGACACGGTCATGGAGCCGCTGCGCCAGCGTCTGCCAGGCCTGAAGGTTGTCTTCGAGCATATCACCACCAAAGATGCCGCTGAATATGTACGCGACGGCAATGAACTGCTGGCGGCCACCATCACCCCGCAGCACCTGATGTTTAACCGTAACCATATGCTGGTTGGCGGGGTGCGCCCTCATCTCTACTGCCTGCCGATTCTGAAACGCAACATCCACCAGCAAGCTTTGCGTGAACTGGTTGCCAGCGGTTTCAACCGCACTTTCCTCGGAACGGACTCCGCGCCGCACGCCCGCCATCGTAAAGAAGCCAGTTGCGGATGCGCCGGCTGTTTCAACGCGCCAACCGCGCTGGGTAGTTACGCGACGGTGTTTGAAGAGATGAACGCCCTGCAGCACTTTGAAGCCTTTTGTTCGCTCAATGGCCCGCGTTTTTACGGACTGCCGGTCAATGAAGGCTACGTTGAGCTGGTGCGCGAGGAAAGCAAGGTGGCGGAAACAATTCCCCTGCCAGGCGATGCGCTGGTTCCGTTCCTCGCCGGTGAAACCGTGCGCTGGACAATGAAAAAATAAAAATCTCGCTCCCTGTTGTAAACGCGCAATAATAACTGTATAAATAAACAGTGCATTACGCAGGGGGCAATTATGCGCATTGAAGTGTCCATCGCCAAATCAACAGCTCTACCCAATGGTGCCTTAGAAGCGCTGAACAATGAACTCTCCCGCCGTATCGAACAGCAGTTCCCCGCAATATCCAGTGAGGTGAGCGTACGCTATGCGGCTAATAATAATCTGTCGGTTATCGGCGGCCTGAAAGAAGATAAAGACCGGATTAGTGAAATCCTGCAAGAAACCTGGGAAAGCGCCGATGACTGGTTTGTCCACGACTAGTCAATTAACTTTGCTCCCTCATTGTGCTGTTTTTTTGCCGGGTCGCCCCGGCTTTTTTATTTTTCAGACTCATACATCCTCCTGATACTTCTGTTTAGTGTCTTCAAAAATAACAAAGAACCGATACTTTTTTGCGCAAAAAATCAACAAATGATAGCGTATGTACCTTCTGTTCCATTTAATTTCTCGAGTTTATTCTTGACTACTGATATAATTAACTTGCTTCAGAAAACGCGCATTAAACCTCGATAACTGTTGTCTTTTAACATATGAATAAGGGGTTATGATGGAAAAGAATAATGAAGTCATCCAGACCCATCCCCTCGTCGGATGGGACATCAGCACCGTAGACAGTTACGATGCGCTGATGTTGCGCTTACACTACCAAAACCCCACTCAAGAAAGCAGTAAAGACGCAGAAATTGGCCAGACGCTATGGCTAACGACGGACGTCGCACGTCAGTTTATTTCTATTCTGCAAGCCGGTATTGCGAAGATTGAATCTGGCGAATACCAGGAAAATGAGTATCGCAGACATTAGTATTACCGCCATGATGTCTAAATATTCACTAAACAGGCACCCCAGGGTGCCTGAATTATTTTCGGGCTTGTATAACAACAGGTTGTTAATTACCCTGCTTATAAAGCAATAACCCGGAACGCACCATGCAATACGATCTTATCATCCTCGGTAGCGGCTCAGTCGGCGCCGCAGCTGGTTATTATGCACGGCAGGCAGGGCTCAACGTCCTGATGATCGATGCGCATCAGCCTCCACATCGGGAAGGCAGCCATCATGGCAGTACGCGTCTCATTCGTCATGCCTACGGCGAAGGCGAGAAATATGTCCCTCTGCTATTACGCGCGCAAAAGCTGTGGGATGAATTTGCCGCAGCCAGCGGCGAAACCGTTTTTGAACCAACCGGTGTCATAAACCTGGGGCCTGCCGGTTCTGAATTCCTGCGTAACGTCGCCAGCAGTGCAGCCCAGTTCCAGCTAGATGTCGAGGAAATGGACGCACGAGCGGTTATGGCTCGCTGGCCGGAAATTCGTGTGCCAGATGATTATCGGGCGATATTTGAACCCGCCTCCGGCGTACTGCGCAGCGAACTGGCCGTTGAAACCTGGATTCGTCTCGCCCGCGAAGCGGGAGCCGCACAGCTGTTTAATTGCCCGGTCTCGGCCATTCACCCGCAATCGCATGGCGTGACGGTCGAGACGATAGAGGGTGAGTACAGCGGTAAAAAATTGCTGGTCAGCGCCGGAACCTGGGTCACGCGCCTTCTGCCTGAGCTCCCTGTTCAGCCCGTACGTAAAGTTTTCGCCTGGTTCCAGGCGGATGGACGTTACAGCAGCAAAAATAACTTCCCGGCATTTACCGGCGAGTTAGCCAACGGCGATCAGTTTTACGGTTTTCCGGCGGAAGATAACGAACTGAAAATCGGAAAGCACAACGGCGGGCAGCGCATTTCCGCCCCGGAAGAGCGTACAGCGTTTGGCAGCGTGGCGACGGATGGCTCGGAGTCTTTCAACTTCTTGCGTAACGTGTTGCCCGGTATTGGCGGCTGTCTGCATGGCGCATCCTGTACCTACGATAACACCGTCGATGAAGACTTTATTATTGATACTCTTCCCGGTCAGCCCAATACGCTGTTGATTACGGGCCTCAGCGGGCACGGTTTTAAGTTCGCCCCGGTGCTAGGGGAACTGGCTACCCGGTTCGCGCTTGGAGCGCCCTTTGAGTTTGATCTGACGCCCTTTTCACTGGCGCGATTTACGTTATAAGCGCCCGATTTACTGGTGAGCAAAAAACAACGGCCTCAATTGAGGCCGTTATGTGCAGAGAGAGATTATGCGTCGCCTTTTTGAACTGCTGGTCAACAACATCCGCGAACATTTTATGATTTATCTCGCGCTATGGCTGCTGCTGGCGATTCTCGATCTCATCTGGTTATGGTTTTTCTGAAAATTCAGGGTCCGGGATCCCTAACTTAGTATTCAGCCGACCGCGAGATTTATTGAAGATCTTATTGCCATTCTCACGTCCGGCGCGCAGTTTTCTCTGCTCCTCTTCCGGCAGCTTATGCTCTTCCATGCAGGCTTCGCTGCAGCAGCCGGAAAATTTCTCCGCGCAGGACGGGCACTGGATAAACAGCAGGTGGCAGCCATCGTTCAAACAGTTAGTATGACTATCGCAAGGTGCGCCGCACTGATGGCAATGCGCAATAACATCCTCAGTAATACGTTCGCCCATACGCTCATCAAAGACAAAGTTCTTACCGACAAAGCGTACTGGCAGCCCCTGCTCCCGCGCCCGTCGCGCATACTCAATGATCCCGCCTTCAATATGCCAGACCTTACTGAATCCATTATGCTTCATCCAGGCGCTCGCTTTTTCACAACGAATACCGCCGGTGCAGTACATAACGATTTTCTTATCTTTATGTTCCTGCATCATCTCAACGGCCTTCGGCAACTGATCGCGGAAAGTATCCGCCGGGATCTCCAGTGCCTTCTCGAAGTGCCCGACCTCATATTCGTAATGGTTACGCATATCGATGAAAACGGCATCCGGATCATCCAGCATCGCGTTAACTTCCGCCGCTTTCAGATACTCCCCCACGTCTGATGCATCGAACGTCGGATCGTCAATACCATCCGCAACGATACGATCGCGAACTTTGAGGCGCAGAACCCAAAAGGATTTACCATCATCGTCCAGCGCGATATTCAGGCGCAAACCATTCAGGGCGGGATCAAACGCGTACAAAAATTCACGTAACGCATTGACCCGGCTTTGCGGCACGCTGATTTGTGCGTTGATGCCTTCATGAGCCAGATAAATACGGCCAAAAACATTCAGTTTAGTCAGCGCAAGCCACAGCGCATCGCGCGTCGCTTGAGGATCGGTAATCGTGAAATACTTATAAAACGAGATCGTCGTGCGCGGCTCGGTCTCAGCCAACATTTGCGCTTTTAACGTCTCATTTGCAATGCGGTTATGTAACACTGGCATGGTGTACCTGTTCAACATAGTCAATGAGTAAAATAAACGGCGGGCATCATATAGCAAACACGATTAATTTACATCCCTACATTTTGAGCTACATTTCTCTCACTCACAGGTGCCCACATTAACATTAAATGCCATTGGGCGGCGGTATTTTGGCTGGAGCATAAAAAAATGCGATAATAGAACGCGTTGCTTAATTAAACAGGTATAAGATGACCCAATTACCTAAATTTTCCGCAGCGTTGCTGCATCCACGCTATTGGTTGCTTTGGTCAGGTATTGGCCTGCTCTGGTTAGTTGTACAACTCCCCTATCCGCTAATTTATCGTCTGGGAACCGGACTGGGCCATCTGGCCCGGCATTTGATGAAGCGGCGGGCCAAAATTGCTTATCGTAATCTGCAACTCTGCTTTCCGGATAAAAGTGAGCGGGAATGTCACCAGATGGTGGTGGCTAACTTTGAATCTGTCGGCATGGGACTCATGGAAACCGGCATGGCCTGGTTCTGGCCGACAAAGCGTATTGCGCGCTGGACTGACTCCATTGGCGTTGAGCATATCAGGCAAGTGCAGGCGCAAAAGCGCGGTATTTTGCTGATTGGCATCCATTTTCTGACCCTGGAGATGGGCGCGCGCATGTTTGGTATTAATGCCCCTGGTATTGGCGTCTACCGCCCAAATGACAACCCGGTCATCGACTGGTTGCAGACATGGGGGCGTTTGCGTTCGAATAAAGACATGATCGATCGCAAAGATCTGAAAGGTATGATTCGTGCCCTGAAAAAAGGGGAAGTTATCTGGTACGCCCCCGACCACGATTATGGCCCGGCATCCAGCGTGTTTGTGCCATTTTTCGCTGTCGACCAGGCCGCCACCACTTCGGGTACCTGGATGCTGGCCAGAATGTCAAAAGCCTGCATTGTTCCCTTTGTTCCTCGCCGCAAACCGGGTGGCAAAGGGTATGAATTAATCATCCTGCCAGCGGAATGCGACCCACCGCTGGATGATGGGGAAACCACCGCCGCCTGGATGAACAAGGTTGTCGAGCAGTGCATTCTGATGGCGCCTGAGCAATATATGTGGATGCACCGTCGCTTTAAAACGCGTCCCCAGGGCGTCCCGTCCCGCTATTGATTCCCGCATCCTGCCCAGCAACGCGGTTATCCCGCATCTGAATACGGATGTGGGATAACTCTGCCATCTGTCAGCCTTTTTTAAGCTTTAAAAGCTGTCCTCCATTGCGGCAACCCTTTCCCGGGCGCATAATTAGCATGCTCATATTTTCAATTATTTGACCTGCGCTGCAGGCCAGTGGGAACCTATGCCGGCTGCTGATACTTCGATTAACTGGAAGCGTAACCTTACCGTCACCTGGCTTGGCTGTTTTTTAACCGGCGCCGCCTTCAGCCTGGTAATGCCATTTCTCCCTCTGTATGTTGAACAACTCGGCGTAACCGGCTACAGCGCGCTTAATATGTGGTCAGGTCTGGTTTTCAGCATTACCTTTTTATTTTCTGCTATCGCTTCGCCATTCTGGGGTGGGCTGGCTGACCGTAAAGGCCGCAAAATTATGCTGCTGCGCTCGGCCCTCGGCATGGGGATCGTCATGTTGCTGATGGGACTGGCGCAAACAATCTGGCAATTTCTGATCCTGCGCGCACTGTTAGGTCTGCTTGGCGGATTCATTCCTAACGCCAATGCCCTGATTGCCACCCAGGTTCCCCGACAAAAGAGCGGGTGGGCGCTGGGAACGCTATCGACAGGCGGCGTCAGCGGTGCGCTGCTTGGGCCGTTGGTGGGGGGGATTCTGGCCGATAACTGGGGATTGCGTACCGTCTTCTTTATCACTGCGACTGTGTTGTTTATTTGTTTCTTATTTACCTGGTTTCTTATCCGCGAGCAGTTTGTGCCGGTTAATAAAAAAGAGATGCTCAACGCGAAGGCGGTTGTCTCTTCGCTGAAAAATCCGAAGCTGGTGCTGAGTCTGTTTGTCACATCGCTGATTATTCAGGTCGCCACAGGTTCAATTGCCCCGATTCTGACGCTATACGTGCGCGATCTTGCGGGTAATGTCAGTAATATTGCGTTTATTAGCGGTATGATTGCGTCAGTACCCGGCGTTGCGGCCCTGCTCAGCGCACCGCGTCTGGGGAAACTGGGCGACCGCATCGGGCCGGAAAAAATCCTGATTGCCGCGATGGTGATCTCCGTTGTCCTCCTTATACCGATGTCGTTCGTGCAGACGCCACTGCAACTGGGGATCCTGCGTTTTCTGTTAGGCGCGGCCGACGGGGCGTTATTACCCGCGGTGCAAACATTACTGGTATATAACTCCACCAACCAGATATCCGGTAGAATTTTCAGCTACAATCAGTCATTTCGCGATATTGGCAACGTCACCGGACCGCTGATTGGCGCATCGGTTTCCGCTAACTATGGCTTCCGTGCCGTCTTTTTAGTCACCGCCTTTGTGGTGCTGTTTAACGCGATCTATTCAACCCTCACTCTTCGCCGCCCTCGCCGCAATCGCGCCTCTGATAATCCGGGTTCCGGCCAGCATTCCGTAAATTAATATTGCGAGCCCATTCCTCTCTTGACGCCTGACCCGACGCCTTCTATAGATTGAATCGTGTTCATTTCTATTCTTCTTAGGGGGTTAGCCATGTCAAAGGAGTTAATGTTCTATGCCACGCTTGAAGAAGCTATTGATGCAGCCCGCGAAGAGTTTCTTGCTAATCATTCAGATAGCGATGAAGAGAATGCCAGCGTCGAACAATTAAATATTCAGAAATACGTACTCCAGGATGGCGATATCGCCTGGCAGGCTGAATTTCTTGCCGATGAAGATGAGGACGGAGAATGTCAACCTATACTCATCGGCCAGGCGGCACAAAGCGTCTTTGACGGCGATTATGACGAAATTGAGCTACGCCAGGAGTGGCTTGAAGACAATACGCTGCACGAGTGGGATGAAGGCGAGTTTCAGTTAGAACCCTCTCTGGATAGCGAAGAGGGTCAGACCGCAGCCGATGAGTGGGATGACCGCTAGCGTATTAGTTGTAAGGACCGTGGCTGGCATCAAGCGGCAGCAGTAACGTATCAAACACCAGCGAAAAGGGCAGATCGAGAATGGTGATATAACGCCATGAAGAATCCCGGACGTCCCACTGAACGCCTGGATAATACTGATTTCCATGCCCCTGTCCGGGCACGGTACGACTGATAATACTACCGCAGCCGCTAAGCAGCAGCGTCATAGCGATAGCCAGTAAAACTCTCATCAAAAACCTCGACTCTCTGGTAAAAAAATACCGGCACAATTGCCGGTATTTTCCTTAACGTACGGCTTTCATCGTTTTAACGCGAGGGGATTCAGCGTCAACTGTTGATACGCCGTCACCCACGAAGAATATTTTTCCGGCGCGGCCCATACACGATAATGCATACGCGACATCGTGACCGGATCGCTCAGCAACACCAGGCGGCGGTCACGATTAAGCTTATCCGGCATCTCATTCAGCGCCTGTTCAACATGGCGTTCGCGCGCAGTATCGAGAATATGACCGTGACGATGACGCGCCGTCGCCATCGCGGTTGCCAGTGCGTTAAACGACGGGTTAAATACCGCGTGCATAAAACCATCGTCCAGGGAACGCTGACGGTTCAGCGTCAGGAAGGTATCGGTATCTTTTAACACCTGCGGCGGAGAATACTCTTCCGGGATCAGGAACAGCTTGCATCTCTTGGTACGCAGACCGATTGTCGCACGGCTGGAAATCGCCGACACAAACGGAGACAAGATAAGCGAAAACACGATTGGCGCCAGCCAGAACAGAAAACGCAGATCCAGCCACGCCATGCCAATCGCCCAGACCAGGCCCAGCAGCAGTTGTGAACCGTGACGCATAAACGCTTCGCTCCACGGGGTGGAGTCATCATCACGCTGCGGCGAGTTCCACACGACTTCCCAGCCGAGAAACGCACTGACCACAAACACAGTGTGAAACAACATTCGCACTGGCGCCAGCAGCACGGAAAAAAGCACTTCCAGCAGCAGAGAAAGCGTGACGCGGATAAAGCCGCCGTACGCTTTTGGCCCTTTACACCAGATCAGAATAACGCTCAGTAACTTCGGCAGGAACAGCAGCACCATAGTCGAGGCAAACAGCGCAATTGCCAGCTCCGGGCGCCACTGCGGCCAGACCGGGAACAACTGCCGCGGCTGCAGGAAATACTGTGGCTCAGTCAGGGCATGTACAACCTGCAAAGCGGTAGACAGCGCAAGGAACATAAACCATAGCGGCGCCGAGAGGTAAGACATGACACCGGTCAGGAACACCGCACGGTGAACCGGATGCATTCCCTTCACCAAAAACAGACGGAAGTTCATCAGGTTACCCTGGCACCAGCGGCGATCGCGCTTCAGTTCGTCCAGCAGGTTCGGCGGTAACTCTTCATACGAACCGGGAAGATCGTAGGCAATCCACACCCCCCATCCGGCGCGACGCATCAACGCCGCCTCCACAAAATCGTGCGACAGAATGGAACCGGCAAAGTTACCCTCTCCCGGTAACGGTGCCAGCGCACAGTGCTCAATAAACGGCTTTACGCGGATAATCGCGTTATGACCCCAGTAGTGCGACTCGCCTAATTGCCAAAAGTGCAGGCCCGCGGTAAACAGCGGACCATACACACGCGTGGCAAACTGCTGACAACGAGCATAGAGCGTATCCATACCGGAAGCGCGCGGCGACGACTGGATAATCCCGGCATTCGGGTTCGCTTCCATGAGCCGAACCAGTCCGCTCAGGCACTCGCCGCTCATCACCGAGTCAGCGTCCAGCACCACCATGTAACTGTACTGGCTGCCCCACCGGCGACAGAAATCATCAATGTTGCCGCTTTTGCGTTTTACGCGCCGACGGCGGCGACGGTAGAAAATCTGCCCTTCACCCTGCACTTCAGCGATCAGTTCCATCCACGCTTTTTGCTCCGCCACGCAGATATCCGGGTTGTAGCTATCGCTAAGGATATAGACATCAAAGTGCCTGGCGTTACCGCTGGCTTTTACTGACTCCCAGGTCGCCCGCAGCCCGGCGAAAACGCGGTCCACGTCTTCATTACAAATCGGCATGATGAGCGCAGTACGATGTTCCGGATTCAGCGGCTCGTCTCCGATGGTCGACGCAGAAATGCTGTATTTATCGCGCCCGATCAGCAGTTGCAGGAACCCCATTAATGCCGTCCAGAACCCCGCGGAAACCCAGCAGAAAAGCACCGCAAACAGAACCAGAATCCCTGACTGCAACACATAGGGCAGCAGTTGCATAAAGGACACCCAAAGGTTCTGCCCAACCATGTCCATCGGATTAATCAGCGCCCAACCTTGATACGGTAAGATAGTTTTCATGTACCAGGTCGCCACGATGGTCTGCGACAAGGTCAACAACAGCAATATATAGCGGCGGATAGTACCCACAGTTCGCCACTTCTGTTCGCTCTCCAGCTCTTCTTTACTCAGGCGAGTGAGGTAACGGGGCGTGACATCACGACCACGCAGACGATCCCAGAACCGCCCGATGGGATTGGTTCGCCACGGGTCCGGAAACATAGAGGAACGCTTTATTTCTGGCATGGCATTCAGTTGGGTGCGACCTTCATCATCTTTAATCAACTGCTCACCAGACAGCGAATGCGGCCAGCTATGCGCCAGTCGCGACTTTACCGAGCCCAGCGGTGAATCGTCTTCGCGATGATAAACATGATGCTCCGCGTCCAGCGCTTCATGGACGGCCTGTAGACTCGCGTCGGGTAATGCGGTTTTCTCCGCCTCCGACAGCGGCAATGCGTCGATGTACTTCGTTATCTTATTCATTGGCAGGCAGCTGATAGCTCCAGGTTTCACTCAACGTCGTCTGGTCGGCATTGACCAGCGCAGCGCGCATGTCCGTCGTTTTCTTCGGATCTTTCACTTTTACGCGCAGGATCAGGCGCCAGCCTTTCGTCACTGGATTATAGCGCACGCTGTTTTCAACGATTTCGCCGTTATCACCAATGCTGGCCTGCGCGGTTACCGGCGTATCCGCAGGCATCTTTTTCATGTCATCGCCGATAAAATCAACAATAAAAGCGATAGTGCCATCAGGCTGGCGGATCAGATTTGATTGCTTGACATCACCAGTGGAACGACGAGTCTGCATAACGTACGCGTTATCCGGCGCATGCAATTTATCTTCGTCACGGGTGAAAGTGATAGTGTATCTGAAGTTCATCTCTTTACCGGGTTCCGGCAGTTGATCCGGCGTCCAGTAGGTAACGATATTATCGTTGGTTTCATCGTTGGTCGGGATCTCAACCAGTTCGATTTTCCCTTTCCCCCAATCGCCTTTTGGCGTAATCCACGCGCTTGGGCGCAAATCGTAACGATCGTCAAGGTCTTCAAAACGCGAGAACTGACGGCCTCGCTGCAGCAAGCCGAATCCCTGTGGATTCTCCATTGCATAACTACTGACAGCGAGATGTTTTGGATTATTCAGAGGACGCCAGATCCACTCACCATTACCGGCCAGGATAGAAAGCCCGTTGGAATCGTGCAGCGCCGGACGGTAGTTAATGGTGGGAGATGGCTGATGCGGCCCAAACAGGAACATACTGGTTAACGGAGCGATCCCCAGTTTCCCCACTTTATCGCGCAGATAAATTTTCGATTGTACGTCCACGACAGTATCGCGACCTGGCATGATGATAAAGCGATAAGCGCCTGTGGCACGCGGGGAATCCAGTAACGCATAGATAGTCAGACGCTTATCCGTGGCTTTTGGACGCTCAATCCAGAACTCACGAAAACGCGGGAATTCTTCGCCGGAAGGCAGCGCAGTGTCAATGGCGAGCCCACGGGCAGAAAGCCCATACACCTGGCCCTGGCCCAGCACGCGAAAGTAGCTGGCGCCGAGCATACTGACTATTTCATCGTTCTTATCTTTGCTGTTGATCGGATACAGGACCTTAAAGCCCGCGAACCCCAGATCTTTAACCGTATCTTTATCGTGCTGGACATTGCCAAAATTGAAATAGTCCGGGCTATATTTAATTTTGTGCACGCTGGTTGCAGTGACTTCATTAATGGTCACCGGTGTGTCGAAATACATCCCCTGATGATAAAACTCAAGTTTGAAGGGGGTTTTCAGATTGTTCCAATAGGCTTTATCGTGATTAAACTGAATTTGCTGATAGTCAGCATACTTCATATCGCGGAAGACAGAGGGCAGGTTACTTTTTGGCGCTTCGTAGCCTTTACCAGCTAGCGTTTGAGCTTCTTTTGCGACATCATCAATGCTGAATGCCCATGCAGATGAAGTACACAGGGACAACATGACAGCTGCACTTAACCAACGCATTTTCATCATCTGTGGTTTATGTTTCATATAAGTAAGCACTTCCCCCTTTGTGTGCTTAAATCGATCCGATCTATTTTAATGGAAACTCGGGCAATCCGACAACATAATCCCTGTATTGTTCAGCTTAGCGGTACAGGGAACAAACAGTTCACTCTCTCAGTCGCACTTTACGTACTTATCCTGGAGACAGATACCCGGGGTTCATGTAGGGTTACAGTGAATTTAAAGCTTATCGCATTGAGTGGTAAGACGAATTGTCTGAGAATGCCGTGAAATCGTATGAATAATACTCCAGTACAGCGTGAATATTTCCTCGACAGCATCCGCGCCTGGTTAATGCTGTTAGGTATCCCTTTTCACATCTCGCTCATCTATTCCAGCCACAGCTGGCATGTTAATAGCGTCGAGCCCTCATGGTGGTTGACATTGTTTAATGACTTCATCCACGCCTTTCGCATGCAGGTGTTCTTCGTGATTTCCGGCTATTTTTCCTACATGCTCTTTCTGCGCTATCCGCTTAAGAAATGGTGGAAGGTACGCATTGAACGGGTGGGAATTCCCATGTTAACCGCCATTCCGCTACTCACCCTTCCGCAGTTCATTATGCTGCAGTATGTCAATGGAAAAACGGAGAACTGGCATGCGCTCTCGGGTTATGAAAAATTCAACACACTGGCCTGGGAACTCATCTCACACCTGTGGTTTTTATTAGTTCTGATGGTACTGACGACATTAGGCGTTGTGCTGTTTAAGTGGCTGGCACAGCGGCGTTCTGCCGCAGCATCCACTTTCGGTGACGCTGTCACATTAAGGCAGCTATCGGTCATTTTCCTGGTTCTCGGCGTGCTATATGCCATCATTCGCCGCACGCTATTCATTTTATATCCGCCGATTCTCAGCAACGGTCTGTTCAACTTTATCGTCATGCAGACGCTGTTTTATCTGCCGTTCTTTATACTCGGCGCCCAGACATTTATTAACGCACGCCTGAAAACGATGTTGACCACTCCGTCACCTGGGTGTTTTACCGCGGCGCTGTTGGGTTTTATCGCTTACCGCCTCAATCAACAGTATGGCTCCGGCGATGGCTGGATGTATGAAATAGAATATATTATTACCATGGTGCTGGGTCTGTGGATGGTCAATGTCGTCTTTTCGCTTGGACACCGTTTACTCAATTTTCAGTCAGCACGCGTGACCTATTTCGTCAATGCATCGCTGTTTATCTATCTGGTTCACCACCCGTTAACTCTGCTCTACGGAGCCTGGATAGCGCCGGTAATTAAATCAAATATCCTGGGATTTATGACCGGGCTGGTTTTTGTTGTTGGAATTGCTCTGATTCTGTATGAAATCCATCTGCGGATACCGCTGTTGCGCTTTCTTTTTTCCGGGAAATACCCACAAAAAGCGGCTAAATCGCAGACGTCGACCTGCTAACGCCAACAGCAAGACAGACTGTATTTCATGTAAACCAGCCTACTTTTTCGCGAACAGCAGACGAAAGACATCACGATACAGGCCTTCCATTGCCGTTTTATCCACTATCGATGTGACCAGTTCACGTCGATAGGCGGCGCCTTCCGTTAATATGGCGATAAATTCGCAGGCGGCATTAATGTGTTCATCGCTCATATCAGGATGGTAGTGCCGGGTAAGCCGCCCCCCTTCTTCTTTCAAACGGCGATCTGCCTGCAGCATAATGTCTCGCAGGCGCGGGTTCCTGGACGCTTCCGCGTTAATTTCCATCAACAGATAATTATCATTTTTAGTATGCTCATTCACGGGGATCGCCCCCGCTAAAATCGCTGCCATCCGGGATAAATCGTGATTTCCGGCAATCATTTCGCCGACTCTGGCATTAACGATTTCCGTGACAATCGCTTCAACAATTTCTTCTTTACTGGCAAAGATGCGGTACAACTGCCCTACGCTCAGGCCAGCCTGGCGTGCAATATCCGCAACCGAAGCTCCGTGCAGCCCCTTTTCCGCGAAGCATTTTTGCGCCGCATTAACAATTTCTCCTCGGCGAATCTGTTGTTTTTGCAATACTTTCCCTACAGCCACCGATTACTCTCCCGCGGTGATAATTTCCGGCTAAAAACGCATAGTTTACTTCAACAACCGCGCGATACGCGACTACACCTGAAGCAATTGTCTGTAGATGCCGGCGGTTTCGGGATCAAAGCAAACAAAACAGACACGTTCCAGCGGCGTATAGCGGGTAAGAAACGCCGTCACCGTCCGTACGGCTATCTCTGCCGCCGCACGTTTAGGGTAGCCATAAACGCCGGTGCTAATCGCCGGAAATGCAATGGATCGGTAGTTATTTGCCGAGGCCAGCAGCAAACTATTTTTATAAACATCAGCCAGTAGCTCCGCTTCCTGCTGGCTACCACCATGCCAGACAGGCCCTACGGCGTGAATAACCGCGCTGGCGGGTAAATTTCCCGCGAGGGTAATCACCGCATGGCCTGGCGGACACTCCCCCTGCTGTTGCCGCACCACTTTACAGGCGGCCAACAGTTCCGGCCCTGCGGCACGATGGATCGCGCCGTCAACACCGCCGCCGCCAAGCAGCGAGGGGTTTGCCGCATTCACGATAACATCGACGGCAAGTTTTGTAATATCGCCGAGAATAACCTCAGGTTGAACAGCCATTTATCCTCCTGCCGACATACGTCTTAAGATTGATATTCGTGGATAATATGACACGACAGCCCTCATGACGAAAGGCGAAGAAGATGTTGACGATAATCAGCCATCAGAACAGGCATCGCGCTATGGTGATAATAAAACCGATGAGTGGCTTAACTGAGCAGCAGTAACCTGAACGGGCTGGGTACTAAGGTAATGAAAGCGGCCTATGTGAGATCAGTTGCTTTCATTAGCAAGCGGCTTATTTTTCTCCGCGCGCGCCGCCAGCCACAGCCCACTATTTTTCATGGCGTAACCAAATACCAGGCCCAGCGCCAGGGAAGGCACAACTACATGCCAGTCGCCATTACCCGCAAACGTTGAACAGGCGCCAATAAAGGTCCCGGGAACAAAAGATAACCACAGCCTGCGTGCCTGCATACACATCAGGAACGCCACGATCCCCGTCATGATATAACTCAGGATTTCAAATTGCGGTGCCAGCGCGCTACCATACATGATAACCAGCGCCCACACCACGCCGCTCATTACCGTGCATGTCGAGATCAGCAGCCCCTTCAGCCCGCCCTGTGGGCAAGCAAAGTAAGCCGTACAGCCGAGGAAACCCGCCCAGCTTAGCAGGCCAAGCGCGACCGCCACCCATCCCCAAATACCAGAAAGAATGCCGGTCGTTAATGCGATTGCGAAGAGTATATTCATGGCGCGTATCATAGCAGATACGCGCCCCATAAATGAGATACAAAGCACATTATGCGGAATAGCGAACATTTCGTTGCATATAAATTGTGATTCTAGTCACACTTAATCGTTATGCTGTTCCTGCAGTTCATCCCACATTGCGGAGAGGGCTTCACGGGTCAACGGGGCCATTGTCCGCCAGAACGGTGTAACCGCATGCGCTTCAACTTTGCCGAGGAATGAGCCGCACCACGGCAGAATATATTCAGCAAAGAGGGTTTCCAGAACCTCGTCTTCATCCTCTGTCGCGTGATCTTCCAGCCACGAGGCCGCTAACAGTAGCGATCCTAAATGATCCGCCATCCCCTCACCTGTCGGGATGCCATGAGCGGTAAAAAATCCCCGAACTTCCGCTTCCGTTGCGCCATCTACCCATGCGCTACGATAGGGCGCAACGCTGCACTCTTTACCAACAAACAACGCATTGTATTCCGTGGCCAGAGACGGCATATCGCAGCTCTTTTGCAGCCGTTCCAGCAGTTCATCCTGCTCCAGCGGCCAGCTCGCCGCCAGCTTCCCTTCGCGAATAAGGGTAAACAGCGGGACCAGCAGCGGATCCTGCGGCTGACGATAATATAACGAACCCAGCACGCGGCAGAGGATGGAAAACTCATTCATTTATTTATTCCAGTTTTTAAAATTACAGTTCAGCAAACTCAGGAATCGGTGGCATTCCACGTGATTCAAGAAAATTAAGCAGGCGACGCGGCGTCACGTTAAGAATTCTGTCTTCAGGAAAATCGACGGCATCGAGGATTTTACGACATTCGGCAAATTCACCAAGCGTGAACGCCGTGTGAGAATCCGAACCCAGCGCAACCCATCCTCCGGCATCGCGCACGGCCGCAGCCACGGCGCGACAATTATCCTCACTGCCAATGCGCGAGGAAACAAAAGATGAATTATTGATTTCCAGTGCAACATTATACTTCGCCGCAGCGGCGGCAATAGCCGGGATATCAACCGGAAACTTTGGGTTGCCGGGATGGCTGATAATATGAACCGCACCGCTCGCCATAGCCGCAATCATCGCCTCGGTATGGACCGCTTTATTCTGAGGCGGAAAAACCGGCTCGTGAAAGCCGGCGATAATCAAATCCAGCGAGTTAAGCATCGGACCGGTACAATCTATTTCACCTTGAGTATTTTTGATATTCGCTTCAATGCCACGCAGGATGCCGACGCCATCAACCAGACGAGGCCAGATACGCATATTGACAAAATGCCAGTAGTGCGGCGCATCAGCCATATCTGGCCCATGATCGGTAATGGCAAAGAGTTTAATTTCCTTGCGCCTGGCTTCAGCAATATAGTCATGCAGAGTGCTATATGCATGGGTGCTGGCGACGGTGTGCATGTGCAGGTCAACAGGATACATCACAATCTCCTTCTTTTTGTTTGTGGCAAGGATAGCAGGAATCTGAGTATATGATCAGCAAAACCCCGCCGCGACGGGCTTAGCGCTTAGTATCCCAGCCTGCGATCCACCTGCCCGCTCACCTTTTCACCTCGTTCCAGTTGACCAATCGTTGTGGCGATATACGCTATCGCTTCCAGCGGTCGGGTGACGGCTGCGATATGCGGCGTCATCGCCACCCGGGGGTGCGCCCAGAGAGGGCTCTCTTTGGGCAACGGTTCGCGGCTGAAGACATCTAGCATCGCCCCTTTCAGCTTGCCGCTATCCAGAGCCGCCAGCAGATCGTCTTCAATCACATGAACGCCTCGCGCCAGGTTCAGCACATAGCTGTTATCCGCAAGCTGAGACAACAGCGCTTTATCAATGATTCCGGCGGTTTCCGCGGTGTCAGGCAGTAGATTAATCAGTACACGTGTACCCGAGAGGAACGTGTTCAGCTCTTCTTTTCCGGCAAAACTGGTCACCTGTGGCCAGGCTTTACGGCTACGACTCCAGCTACGCAATGGGAACCCCCAGGGACGCAGCCCCTCAGCCACTTTAGCGCCCAGCACGCCAGCGCCCATAATTCCAATAGTGAACTCTTCGCGCAGGTACTCATCCAGCGGATGCCAGCATGCTTCCTGCTTCAAGGCCTGGTAATCGTCGAAACGACGGAACCAGTGAAGCACCTGACTCACCGCGTATTCCTGCATCTGCAACCCCATACCGGTATCTTCCAGGCGGAACAACGGAATCGACTGCGGCAGCATCTCCGGATGCTCCCGGAGCTTTCTAAGAATTGAATCAACGCCGGCACCAAGAGCAAAGACTGCTTTCAGTTCTCGTTCTTGCAGCATATCTACCGGTGGATGCCAGACCAGAGCATAGTCTGCAGGTTGGTTATCGCCGGTTTTCCACTCGCGGACTCGAGAACCTGGCAACTGTTTTTCCAGTTCCGCAATCCAGTAAGGTGTGTCGAAGGTTGGGTGGTAAAAGATGATATCCATGAAGACTCCTGATAGCCGACGCCACGTACGGTGACGTCAACGCGGTATTTTACTCTTTGTTTTCTATTAAGTTGCCAGCATAGCAAATTTCACCTGACCCGCGAGTGAAAAAGGGAATGGCGAGAAAAAAATCAATTTCCGCGTACTTAGGCAGCAAGTTGCCTGAAGTTTGGCTAAACGCGCGTTTTTTTCAAAAAGGTGATTGACGGGCGAAACGTATTTCCCTAAATTAGCGGCCGTTCCCGAGATCAGCGGGAAAGACAATATGGTGAGGTGTCCGAGTGGCTGAAGGAGCACGCCTGGAAAGTGTGTATACGGCAACGTATCGGGGGTTCGAATCCCCCCCTCACCGCCATCTTTAAAGAAGAGCGCGTACGCAAGTACGGGCTCTTTTTTGTATATCGCACACGCCGGGGGGGATGAGAAGCCCCGACCGGGGGTCGACAACTGGCGTAGCCAGTTGGACAGATGACGAGCCCGCGAGGAATCTGCCCGCAGGGCGAGCGCAGCGAGTCAATCCCCCCCTCACCGCCATCTTTAAAGAAGAGCGCGTACGCAAGTACGGGCTCTTTTTTGTATATCGCACACGCCGGGGGGGATGAGAAGCCCCGACCGGGGGTCGACAACTGGCGTAGCCAGTTGGACAGATGACGAGCCCGCGAGGAATCTGCCCGCAGGGCGAGCGCAGCGAGTCAATCCCCCCCTCACCGCCATCTTTAAAGAAGAGCGCGTACGCAAGTACGGGCTCTTTTTTGTATATCGCACACGCCAGGGGGGATGAGAAGCCCCGACCGGGGGTCGACAACTGGCGTAGCCAGTTGGACAGATGACGAGCCCGCGAGGAATCTGCCCGCAGGGCGAGCGCAGCGAGTCAATCCCCCCCTCACCGCCATCTTTAAAGAAGAGCGCGTACGCAAGTACGGGCTCTTTTTTGTATATCGCACACGCCGGGGGGGATGAGAAGCCCCGACCGGGGGTCGACAACTGGCGTAGCCAGTTGGACAGATGACGAGCCCGCGAGGAATCTGCCCGCAGGGCGAGCGCAGCGAGTCAATCCCCCCCTCACCGCCATCTTTAAAGAAGAGCGCGTACGCAAGTACGGGCTCTTTTTTGTATATCGCACACTCAGGGGGGGATGAGA
>NZ_VCHQ01000015.1 GCF_005860775.1 Klebsiella indica | reverse complement strand
ATCCGGGACTTTCTCCGTCAGGCCCATACGCAGGAACCAGCGGTAGGCCACGTTGACCTGGATTTCTTTGACCAGGCGACGCTCAGAGGGGATACCGAAGAGGTAGCCCAGCAGCATCATCTTAATCAGGCGGACGGGGTCAATGGCGGGCCTGCCATTATCGGGGCAGTAGAGATGAGCCACAGCATCGCGAATAAATTCAAAGTCGATGACGGCATCGATTTTGCGGACCAGATGGTCCCCGGGAACGAGTTCGTCGAGGGTGATAGTTTCAAACTGGTACTGCTGTGGGGAGGGTTCTCTGAGCATGGCGGTCAGTCCGTTTATTGCACTGACCTTATTAGATCAAAGTCCTGACTTTTCAGCCAGGACTTTGTCAGCAGTCTGAAAGCGCCCTAAAGGCGCTTTTTTGCTATCAGCGATGTAAAGATTTTTACCTGCCACAGTACACGAGCCGCCCGCGGCAACGATAGGCCCACCTCCCTGTGCTAAACCCGCTAACACGCTATAACCCCCAGACGCTGAAGGCCATAAAAACAGGCTAAAAATTTCAGCAAATTTACGCCTCCAACTACCTCGACAAAAATGCCGAATGTCCCTCCGCCCGAACGTTAATGACCATCACTTTTGCCTCTCCCTTTTGAGAATAAAAACACAACCATTTGATTTTATTAAATTTAAATAATGGCATTGTTTGTGCATTACAAAGCTGAACTTTTTGTTTCTTCGTTAAGGAGCCGACATGAACCGCTTTGTGGTTGCCGATCCTCAGTGGTGCATAGGATGTAACACCTGTCTTGCCGCATGTTCCGAGGTGCATAAAACACAAGGTCTACAACGACATCCAAGACTGGCGATGGTAAAGACGACAACACAAACCGCGCCCATCCTCTGTCGTCACTGTGAGGATGCCCCCTGTAAGCAGGTTTGTCCGGTTAACGCCATCTCCCTTCAGAACGATGCGATTCAACTGAACGAAACACTCTGTATCGGTTGCAAACTTTGCGGTCTGGTATGTCCTTTTGGCGCGATTGTTCCTTCCGGAAGCCGACCAGTAAACGCGCCAGAACAGTTTGCGCATCTGGCGCAAGGAGAGCTTAGCGACACACCGGAAAGCACGCCGTCTCTGCATCCTTTTTTACGTTGGGAGGCGGGGGTACAGGCCATCGCAGTGAAATGCGATCTCTGTTATTTCCTTCCGGAAGGGCCAGCCTGCGTGCGTGCGTGCGTTACTCATGCCCTGCACCTGGTTACCGACGATCTCTTAAAACAGCAGGTGAAACAGAAGCAGCGTCTTACCGCAGAGTATTTGAACGACGGCGGTGTGGCTTCTCTTTCCTTTACTTCGGAAAAATTGTAATGGATGCTCTGCAATTATTGATGTGGTCACTGACGCTGTATCTCGTTGGCGGGGTAGCGTCACTGTTGCTCTGTGGACGGGATAAAAGCGCCATTAATATGGCTGGCATTTGCGCCATGCTCGGCGGCATTGCCGGCATTGCTGGCGCCGTCACGCAGCTCAAATCCGGCACAACGCTAACCTGGCACGCTGTAACCCCCTTCCCCTTCGCTGAACTCAGCGTGCGCATGGACACGCTTTCTGCCTTTATGGTGCTGGTCATTTCACTGTTGGTTACGGTCTGCGCGCTCTATTCGCTGGCTTATATGCGCGAATACATCGGCAAAGGTGCGGCGGTAATGGGCTTTTTTATGAATCTCTTTATCGCATCAATGGTCGGATTACTGGTGATAGACAACGCGTTCTGGTTCATCGTGCTGTTTGAAATGATGTCGCTGGCCTCCTGGTTTCTGGTCATTGCTGAGCAAGATGAAGAATCTATCCGGGCGGGGATGCTCTACTTCTTTATCGCCCATGCGGGATCTGTGCTCATTATGATCGCCTTTTTCCTGTTCTGGCGGGAGACCGACAGCCTCGATTTTGCCAGCTTCCGCCAAACTTCGCTTTCACCTGGCGTGGCATCCGCCATCTTCTTGTTAGCATTTTTCGGCTTTGGCGCCAAAGCCGGGATGTTGCCGCTGCACAGTTGGCTACCGCGCGCCCACCCCGCGGCACCGTCGCA
The DNA here is from genome assembly GCF_005860775.1 of Klebsiella indica. Classification (GTDB taxonomy): domain Bacteria; phylum Pseudomonadota; class Gammaproteobacteria; order Enterobacterales; family Enterobacteriaceae; genus Klebsiella; species Klebsiella indica. The sequence continues at coordinate 170,392 of NZ_VCHQ01000015.1, read as the reverse complement.
CGCCTCGGCCCTGATGTCCGGCGTGATGGTGAAAATCGGTATTTTCGGTATGCTGAAAGTCGGTATCGATCTGCTGGGACATAGCGGCATCGCGCTCTGGTGGGGCATTGTCGTTCTGGCATTCGGTGCCGTATCCTCGGTACTGGGCGTGTTATACGCCCTGGCGGAGCACGATATCAAACGCCTGCTGGCATGGCATACCGTCGAAAATATCGGCATCATCCTGCTCGGCGTTGGCGTCGGGATGATTGGACTATCGCTGCACTATCCCGTGCTGGCGGCGGTTGGCCTGCTGGGCGCCCTCTTTCATCTGCTTAATCACGCCCTGTTCAAAGGTCTGCTCTTCCTTGGCGCCGGTTCAATTATCTGGCGTCTGCACACCCGCGATATGGAAAAAATGGGTGCGCTGGCGAAGCGAATGCCGTGGACCGCAGGCGCGTTTCTTGTTGGCTGCCTGGCGATTTCAGCCATGCCGCCACTCAACGGATTTATCAGCGAGTGGTACACCTATCAGTCACTCTTCGCGATGACCCGCATTGACGACATCGTGCTGCGTCTCGCTGGCCCTGTCGCCATTGTGATGCTGGCAATCACCGGGGCGCTGGCGGCAATGTGTTTTGTCAAAGTGTACGGTATCAGTTTCTGCGGCGCGCCGCGAAGTGAAGCAGCAGAAAAGGCGCAGGAAGCCCCCTGGCAGATGACCGTAGCCATGTTGATACTCGCTGCGCTATGTGTATTAACCGGTGTTTTCGCCTGTTGGGTCGCGCCGCAAATCATGTCTGTCGTGCTTACCTTTACCACCGTTTCGGCCATACCGGCGACCCAGGGCGTAGCGCTCATTCCAGGTGAAATGCATCAAACCCTGCTGACGCCCTCGGCAATCTTCCTGTTGCTTATCGCCCTGCCCATTTTGCCGGGCCTGTTCTGGCTGGTAAACCGTCCACGCCGTGGCGCCTTCCGCCGCACCGGCGAGGCCTGGGCCTGCGGGTACGGCTGGGAGAGTCTGATGGCGCCTTCCGCTGGCAGTTTTACCCAGCCGTTGCGCGTCATGTTCTCCGCGCTTTACCGAATGCGTAAACAACTCGACCCCAGCGCCTCACTTGCCGGAGGGCTGGCACACATGACCCATGTGGCGCAACACACCGAACCGTTCTGGGATGAATACATCATTCGCCCGATAGTACAGACGACACACAGGCTGGCGCAACGCGTACAGCACTTGCAAAGCGGCGATTTTCGCCTTTATTGCCTGTACGTTGTCGCCACGCTGATTGTTCTACTGTTGGCTATTGCCGTCTGAGGAAACCGCTATGACACATCAACTCTCCGACGGATATCTGGTGATTTTTGCCCTGTTACAGGCGCTTATATTGCTGTTGATCACGCCATTATTCACGGGCATTTCACGGCAAATCCGCGCCAGAATGCATTCTCGTCGTGGACCGGGCATCTGGCAGGACTACCGGGACCTCAACAAACTATTAAAACGCCAGGAGGTGGCTCCGGCCTCTTCGGGTCTGATGTTCCGCCTGATGCCCTGGGTGCTGTTGAGCAGCATGCTGGTTGTCACGATGGCGCTGCCGCTGTTTGTCCAGGCGTCGCCTCTTGCTGGCGGCGGTGACATCATCACGCTGATCTATTTGTTTGCCTTGTTCCGCTTCTTCTTTGCTCTTTCCGGCCTGGACACCGGTAGCCCGTTCTCCGGGATCGGCGCCAGTCGTGAACTGACGCTGGGCATTCTGGTGGAGCCGATGCTAATCCTCGCTTTACTGGTCGTCGCGTTAATCTCAGGGTCAACCCATATCGCCGCCATCAGCACCACGCTGGCGTCAGGCTGGCTTTCGCCTGTCGCGACGATGCTGGCGTTACTGTCCTGCGCTTTCGCCTGTTTTATCGAAATGGGGAAAATTCCCTTTGACGTGGCCGAAGCCGAGCAAGAACTACAGGAAGGGCCGCTGACAGAGTACTCCGGTGCCGGACTAGCGTTAGTGAAGTGGGGAGTGGGCCTCAAACAAGTGGTGATGGCATCGCTATTTATCACCCTGTTTCTGCCATTTGGCAGCGCTGAAACCCTCTCTTTCGGCTCTCTGCTGCTCTCCCTGGTCGTCACGCTCATCAAGCTACTGCTGATTTTTGTGATTGCATCCATCGTAGAAAACTCGTTAGCGCGGGGACGATTTTTACTGACGCATCATGTGACCTGGCTCGGCTTCGGCCTTGCCGCACTGTCGTATGTCTTTTGGTTAACCGGTCTGTAAGGAGCATCGTCATATTATGGAAACTCTTGCTCTGACGACACTGTTGCTGCCTTTCGTCGGCGCACTCGTCGTTTCGCTCTCGCCCCAGCGCCAGGCCGCGAAACTGGGCACGCTGTTCGCCTTGCTGGCGACCCTTAGCATGTTGTGGCTTGAAGCGGTTTTTTATCTGGCAGGGAAAGCGGCTGTCACCATTTCCCTCGCCAGTATTGGCGATGTCGTGCTTTTTGGCCTTACCATCGACAGGCTCAGCACGCTGATCCTGTTTGTTGTCGTGTTTCTGGGGCTGCTGGTCGCCCTCTATTCCACCGGCTATTTAACGGAAAAGAACCGCGAGCATCCGCATGACGGCGGCAACCGGTACTATGCGTTTCTGCTGATTTTTATCGGCGCTATGTCCGGGCTGGTACTCTCGTCAACGATTCTCGGTCAGCTGATATTCTTCGAAATCACCGGCGGCTGCTCCTGGGCGTTGATTGGCTACTATCAGAGCGAGAAAGCGCAACGTTCGGCACTGAAGGCGCTTCTGCTTACCCATATCGCCTCTCTTGGGCTCTATCTTGCTGCCGCCACGCTGTTCCTGCAAACCGGCACCTTCTCGTTAAGCGCATTGAGTGAGCTGCAGGGAAATGCCCGTTATCTGGTATACGGCGGCATTCTTTTCGCCGCGTGGGGGAAATCGGCCCAGTTGCCGTTGCAGGCCTGGTTACCCGACGCGATGGAAGCGCCGACACCGGTCAGCGCCTATCTCCATGCAGCATCGATGGTTAAAGTCGGGGTCTATATCTTCGCGCGAGCCATTCTTGAGGGCGGAAATATCCCGCATCTCATTGGCGGGATCGGCGCGGTGATGGCGCTGGTAACCCTTATTTATGGTTTCCTGATGTATCTCCCCCAGAAAGACATGAAGCGTTTGCTGGCCTGGTCGACAATTACCCAGCTGGCGTATATTTTCCTCGCACTCTCACTGGCAACCTTTGGATCGCGTCTCGCATTTGAAGGCGGGGTTGCCTATATCGTCAACCACGCTTTCGCTAAGAGTCTGTTCTTCCTGGTGGCGGGTTCTCTCAGCTATAGCTGCGGGACACGTCTCCTGCCTCGTCTACGCGGCGTTTTGCATACGTTGCCGCTGGCTGGCGTGGGTTTCTGCGTCGCTGCGCTGGCGATTACCGGCGTGCCCCCGTTCAATGGATTCTTCAGTAAATACCCGCTGTTTGCCGCGGGCTTCACCCTTTCAAACCAGTACTGGCTACTGTTGCCCGCCATGATTCTGGTTTTGATTGAATCTGTCGCCAGCTTTGGCTGGTTTATTTACTGGTTTGGGCGCGTAGTGCCAGGCAAGCCGAGCGACGAGGTTGCCCACGCGTCGCCGCTGCCGCTTTCTATGCGCGTGGTGTTGGTCGTACTGATTGTGATGTCGCTTGCATCCAGCGTCATCGCCGCAGCCTGGCTTCAGTAAGGAGGTGAAGGATGAGCGGAACAATGATTGTTAATAATCTGGCGGGCCTGATGATGCTGACATCGCTGTTGGTCATCAGTGTAAAAAGCCACCGCCTTTCATGTGTTTTTTATGCCATCCAGTCATTGGTGCTGGTATCTATCTTCGTCACGTTATCCAGAGTCTTTGCGGCTGAACAATTACTCATGTGGTCCATTGGCGCGTTTATCACCAAAGTGGTCATGGTGCCATTAATTATGGGATTCGCCATGCGCAAATTGACCACGATTAATACGCAACCTGCATTGTTCGGACCCGCCATTATGGCGTTACTGGCAGCGCTCATCGTTCTGCTATGCGCTTTCGTCGTTCAGCCGGTGAATTTACCGATGGCGGTTGACCTCAAGCCCGCGCTGGCGGTGGCGTTAGGCCACTTCCTGTTAGGCCTTCTGTGCATCGTCAGCCAGCGCAATATTCTGCGGCAAATCTTTGGCTACTGTCTGATGGAGAACGGTTCCCATCTGGTACTGGCGCTGCTCGCCTGGCGCGCGCCGGAACTGGTGGAGATCGGGATAGCCACCGACGCGATTTTCGCCGTCATTGTGATGGTTCTGCTGGCCAGAAAGATAGGGCGTGTTCACGGCACGCTGGACGTGAACAACCTGACTGCGCTTAAGGGATAATGAAATGAGTCATTCTGTCATCTTCACCTTACTGTTGCTGGTACCACTGGTTTTCTCGTTATTGTGCTTTGCCTGCCGGATAATGGGAAATGCCGCTGTCGGGACAGTCACCATCCTGCATGCGGCGGGCATAACACTGCTGCTGATTCTGGCGCTATGGACGGTAAATGAAGCTTTACGTGAAGGCGAAATATTCGCCGCACACCAGTGGCTGCATATTGATAGCCTGAGCGGATTGTTTCTGGCGATTCTCGGCGCGATCGGCTTTCTCACCGGTATTTATTCGATTGGCTATATGCGCCACGAAGTCGCGCATGGTGAGATCTCACCGGTCACGCTCTGCGACTACTACGGATTCTTCCATCTCTTTTTATTTACCATGCTGCTGGTGGTCACCAGTAACAATCTGATTGTCATGTGGGCGGCGATCGAAGCCACGACGCTAAGTTCGGCGTTTCTGGTGGGTATCTATGGGCAACGTTCCTCGCTCGAAGCGGCATGGAAGTACATTATCATCTGTACGGTCGGCGTCGCCTTCGGCCTGTTTGGCACGGTGCTGGTCTATGCCAACGCCGCCAGTTTTATGCCCGACCCTAATCAGGCGATTTTCTGGACGGAAGTCCTTAAAGAGGCGACGCGGCTGAATCCAACGCTGATGCTGCTGGCTTTTGTATTTATTCTGATTGGTTTTGGTACCAAAACTGGGCTGTTCCCGATGCACGCCTGGCTGCCGGATGCCCATAGCGAAGCGCCGAGTCCGGTCAGCGCCTTGCTCTCAGCGGTGTTGCTGAACTGCGCATTACTGGTGCTGATTCGCTACTACATCATTATCTGCCATGCCATCGGCAGCGATTTCCCCAGCAAGCTACTGCTTATATTTGGTCTGCTTTCGGTCGCCGTGGCAGCATTTTTTATCCTCGTGCAGCAGGATATGAAACGTCTGCTGGCCTATTCCAGCGTGGAAAATATGGGGCTGATTGCCGTCGCGCTGGGGATTGGCGGTCCGCTGGGCATTCTGGCGGCCCTGCTCCATACCCTCAACCACAGTCTAGCGAAAACCCTTCTGTTCTGCGGTTCGGGGAACGTACTGCTGAAGTACGGCACCCGCAATCTGGATGTCGTCTGCGGTATGCTGAAGATCATGCCCTTTAGCGCCGTGTTACTTGGCGGCGGCGCGCTGGCGCTGGGAGGAATGCCGCCGTTCAACATTTTCCTCAGTGAATTCATGACCGTCGCGGCGGGCCTCGCCCGCGATCATATCGCCATCACCATTTTGCTGTTGCTGCTGCTGACGCTGGTACTGGCAGGGCTGGTGCGCATGGTGGCGCGGGTGCTGTTTGCCCACCCGCCGGAAGCCGTGAGCCGCGGCGAACTGGGCTGGCTGACCACTGCCCCGATGGCCATTCTGCTGGTCATGATGCTGGTCATGGGGACGCATATTCCACACCCCGTAAGCCAGATTCTGGAAAATGCCTCGGCCATTGTCCTTTCAGGCTCGCATGAACAGCCTGTGCAAATAAACGGCTGGCAAGATTTTATGAATCCCACGACCGCCTCAGTACCGGAGAATAAAAGTGAACTATTTGGACAGCGTTAATTTATCTTCAAACTGCGGCGAAACCTGTCTGGCCGCGGTAAAAGCACAGTTTCCCGGCGCCATACTGGAGGAAGAGCGACAGACGCCAACGCAGGTTACGATTACCGTGAAGACTAACCTGCTGCCGGATGTGGTGCATTATCTCTATTACCAGCATGAAGGTTGGTTGCCTGTTCTGTTTGGCAACGACGAGCGTAGCCTGAACGGACATTACGCCGTGTACTATGCGCTCTCAATTGAAGGAAAAGAAAAGTGCTGGATTGTGGTTAAAGCACTGGTTGATGCCGATAGCCGGGAGTTCCCCTCCGTCACACCGCGCGTCCCGGCCGCCGTTTGGGGGGAGCGGGAAATTCGCGACATGTACGGTCTGATTCCTGTCGGCCTGCCGGATCAACGCCGTCTGGTGTTACCGGATGACTGGCCAGACGATATGCATCCGCTACGTAAAGATGCGATGGATTATCGTCTGCGGCCGGAACCGACCACTGATACGGAAACATATTCTTTCATTAACGATGGCGACAATGACGCACGGATTGTTCCCATCGGTCCGCTGCATATCACGTCTGACGAACCGGGCCATTTTCGGCTGTTCGTTGATGGTGAGCAGATTGTCGATGCGGACTATCGCCTGTTCTATGTCCATCGTGGTATGGAGAAACTTGCTGAAACGCGCATGGGTTACAACGAAGTAACCTTTTTGTCGGATCGCGTATGCGGCATTTGTGGCTTTGCGCATAGCGTGGCCTACGCCACATCTGTGGAAAATGCGCTGGGTATTGAGGTTCCGCAGCGGGCACACACCATTCGCTCCGTCCTGCTGGAGGTGGAGCGACTGCATAGTCATCTGCTCAATCTTGGTCTTTCCTGCCATTTCGTCGGCTTTGATACCGGCTTTATGCAGTTTTTCCGCGTACGAGAGAAATCAATGACCATAGCGGAACTGTTAACCGGTTCACGCAAAACCTACGGACTTAACCTGATTGGCGGAATTCGCCGGGATATTCTGAAAGAACAGCGCCTGAAAACGCTGCAACTGGTCAGAGAGATGCGCGCGGAAGTCACTGAGCTGGTTGAAATGCTATTAGACACGCCAAATATTGAGCAGCGCACGCAGGGGGTTGGTATCCTTGACCGGCAGATCGCCCGTGATTTCAGCCCCGTGGGGCCGTTGATTCGCGGCAGTGGCTTCTCCCGCGATCTGCGATTCGATCACCCCTACGCCGATTACGGCAACCTGCCAAAAACGCTGTTCACCTTCGCTGGCGGCGATGTTTTCTCCAGAGTGATGGTCAGGGTCAAAGAGACCTTTGATTCGATGGCGATGATCGAATTCGCCCTCGACAACTTGCCCAACACGCCGTTGCTCACAGAAGGCTTCAGCTATCGTCCGCACGCCTTCGCGCTTGGCTACGTTGAAGCGCCGCGTGGCGAAGACGTTCACTGGAGTATGCTCGGCGATAATCAGAAACTGTTTCGCTGGCGATGCCGCGCCGCCACCTATGCCAACTGGCCGGTACTGCGCTACATGTTACGCGGAAACACGGTTTCTGACGCGCCGTTGATTATAGGTAGCCTCGATCCCTGCTATTCATGCACTGACCGTGTGACGCTGGTCGACGTTCGTAAACGTCAGTCCAGGACCGTGCCATATAAAGAGATCGAACGTTATGGCCTGGAGCGAAATCGCTCACCGCTAAAGTAAGGACAGAAAAATGCTGAAATTACTGAAAACAATCATGCGGGCCGGCGAACCGACGGTGAAATACCCTTTTGCCCCACTGGAAGTCTGCCCTGGTTTTCGCGGAAAGCCTGAGCTGGATCCGCGCCAGTGTATTGCTTGTGCGGCCTGCACCTCCGCCTGTCCGGCCAATGCTCTGACAATGGAAACGGACGATAAAAATAACACCCGGACCTGGCAACTCTATCTGGGGCGGTGCATTTATTGTGGGCGCTGTGAAGAAGTGTGCCCTACCCGGGCAATACGTCTGTCGGAAAACTTTGAGCTCGCCGTCACCAATAAGACGGATCTCTATACGCGCGCCACCTTCCGTTTGCAGAAATGTACGCGCTGCCAGCGGCCCTTCGCGGCGGAAAAATCTATTGAGATGGCGGTAGAGCTACTGGCGCAACAGCAACATACCCCGGACCTTCTGGAAACGCTGCGTCAACAGGCATGCATTTGCCCGGAATGCCGACGCCATGCCGCGTTATTTCATGGCGGCAGTGAAAATATTTCCTTTGCGATTAAGGAAAAACTATGACGACCTCGTTTGAAACGCATCGCCATCATGTCAGCCAGCCCATCACCCTGGATGACCAGGCGCAGAAAATGAAACAGCTGCTTCTGCAGGACATTCGCCGCTCAGCGTATGTTTATCGGGTGGATTGCGGCGGTTGCAACGGCTGTGAAATTGAAATTTTCTCAGCCATTACGCCGCTGTTTGATGCCGAACGCTTTGGGATCAAAGTCGTCGCGTCGCCGCGCCATGCCGATATTCTGCTGTTTACCGGCGCGGTAACGCGCGCCATGCGCATGCCTGCGCTGCGGGCGTATCATTCGGCGCCGGACCATAAGATATGCCTCTCCTACGGTGCCTGCGGCGTCGGTGGCGGTATTTTCCACGATCTTTATTGCGTGTGGGGAGGCAGCGACACAATCGTGCCTATCGATGTGTGGATTCCGGGCTGCCCTCCGACGCCTGCCGCCACGATTCATGGTTTTGCGGTCGCGCTTGGCCTGCTTCAGCAAAAGATCCATGCGGTCGATTATCTGGAGGCCGCCGCCGAATCCCCCCAACTCCTGTGGCCGCACATTCCTCCCGCACAGCGTGTTGCCGTAGAACGCGAAGCCAGACGTCTTGCGGGATACCGTCAGGGAAGGGAAATATGCGATCGGCTTTTCACGGTACTTACCCGCGATCCCACCGGAAAGCAGGTTGAACACTGGCTCCGGGAAGCGAACGATCCACGACTGAATGATATTGTCCATCAATTATTACTGACGGTTCGGGGGGGATATGACGGAAAACAGCGGTGAGATCGTCTTCTGGACGCTGCGGAAAAAGTTTATCGACAGCAGTGTCTCCATGCCAGAGAAAAGTCGTCAGGTTATGTATTACTCACTGGCGATTGGCCATCATGTCGGCGTGATTGATTGTCTCAATGTAGCGCTGCGTTGCCCTCTGCAGGAATACCGTGAATGGATTGACTTGTTAAGTGATGAGCAGGCGCGGCGAAAAATGGCTGGCGTCTTAACCTTTGGGGAAATTGTAATTGATGCGTCGCACACCGCCATGCTGACTCACGCCTTCGCGACGCTGGCTGACGATGGCGCGGCCCCCAGGAAATCGCTGAGTATCCAGTTTATTCATTTGTTGGATGATATTGTTCGCGAACCCGCCATTTATCTGATGGCAAAAAAGATCTCGTGAGAAGGATAACATTACAAAATGAAGGGATAGGCTATAGTATTATAAGGCCAGGATAATCAATCTAACGCGCCATCGTTACGTGGAATGTCCCTTCATTAAAAAGGACTCTTGATGACTATGTTTGACGAGGCAACTCCTGCCCCGCCTGAAGAGATACCGCAAGATAATCTCATCAATGCACTGTTACAGTTTTTGACTCAGCAGAATGATAAGGCGTCTCTGTTGCGCGCTTTCATTCCGCTCCCGCCCTCTTTTCGTACTGTACAGCTTATTGAGCTCCACATTATTGGCAGCGAGATTTGGTATCGTTGCTTTGATGACGGAAGCGACGAGACGGCAACAGAAGCCTGGCAAGGTGACTACGCAGACTGTTCGCGACATGTGGTGCAGCCTGACAATGCCCTGATGATAGAACTGCGTTTCATTTGTATCACTGGCGACCCGTTCTCACCCCAGGATATCATGCTGTTCAACTGGCTAACGCGCATCATCACGCCCGTTCTCGCCGCGATGATTGAACAAACCAAACAGCGGGTAACGCTACAGGCAGTGGCGAAAGAGCGCGATCATCACCGGGTGCTGGTCGATATCACCAATTCTGTTCTGTCCCATCTCGATCTGGAAGAACTTGTCGCCGACATCGGCAACGAAATTCATCATTTCTTTGGCACAACATCCGTGAGTCTGGTTTTGCGTGATAGCCGACAGGCGGATAAGTTCCATGTGTGGTGCACCCACTTTTCAGATTCGGAGCCTGAGTACACGCAATATCATCTGCCTGGCAGCAGCGAGATTCTCATGCAAACGCTGCGTGAGAACCAGCATCGCTTACTTCATCTTGCTGAAGATCCGGCCCTGTGGCAACGGGACGCTTTGCTGGAGAAAATCGCGGAACGGGGCCTGGAAGCCGCAGTGATACTCCCAATGACCTTCGGCAATCGTACGCCAGGCATACTGTTCCTGGCACATACTTCAGCCAGTGTATTTAGCAAAGAAAATTGTGAATTACTGCAGCATATTGCCGATCGCATCGCTATTGCTGTCGATAATGCCAACGCCTGGCGCAATATGACAGAGCTGAAGGAAAGTCTTAAACAGGAGAATCGCCAGCTCAGCGAGCAGTTATTTTCCAGCCAGGGGATGGGCGATATTATTTATAAAAGCCGGGCTATGGACGAGCTGCTACAGCAGGTCGAAATTGTGGCGCAAAGCGACAGCACGGTTCTCATCTGCGGAGAAACCGGAACCGGCAAAGAAGTTATCGCCCGCGCCGTACATCAGTTAAGTCTGCGGCGCGATAAACCACTGGTGAAAATTAACTGCGCCGCCATCCCCGCCAGCCTGCTGGAAAGTGAATTATTTGGCCACGATAAAGGGGCCTTTACCGGCGCAATTAACACCCATCGCGGTCGTTTTGAGATTGCCGATGGGGGTACGCTGTTTCTTGATGAGATCGGCGACCTTCCATTAGAGCTACAGCCCAAATTATTGCGCGTATTACAGGAAAGGGAAATTGAGCGCCTCGGCAGCAATAAAACTATTCCGGTTAATGTCAGAGTCATTGCCGCCACCAATCGTGACTTATGGCAAATGGTTGAAGACAGGGAGTTTCGCAGCGATCTTTTTTATCGGCTTAATGTCTTCCCTCTGGAATTACCGCCGTTGCGCGAGCGGCCGGAAGATATTCCTCTGCTGGCGAAATATTTTACGCAAAAAATGGCGAAACGGATGAATCGTACCATTGATAGCATCTCCTCCGAAACGCTCCAGCAACTGATGTCATGGGACTGGCCTGGTAATATACGGGAACTGGAAAACGTTATTGAACGCGCCGTGTTGCTCACTCGCGGCACCACCCTGAATTTACATCTTAATACCCCGCAAACTCACCTGTTGCCGTCTTTAAGTCATGACGTTCAGCCGCGAGGTTCAATGGCGCAAATGTTAAATCCCGCCGCGCCGGAAACCGATGAAGAGGAACGCCAGCGAATTATCCAGGTGCTCAGGGAGACGAATGGTATTGTCGCCGGGCCGCGCGGCGCGGCAACCCGCCTGGGGATGAAGCGCACGACCCTGCTGTCGCGGATGCAGCGTCTGGGCATTGCCGCACGGGAAGTACTCTAGCGGTTGTAAAGTGAAATGGATCACATATTAGCACCGAATGACGAAGGCATTCTGGTACGCACTATGCATATATGAAGGTAATCATGCATGTCTTAATGTAATCCAGGAGCCTTCGATGAAGAATGATATTTCTTTCGATTTGCGCATGCCCGCAGAAATGGCAAAAGTCGCGGAACAGGCCGGTGTCTATAAAGTTTCCAAGAGAAAAGATCTCGCATTTTTTCTGGCTATAACCGCGGGAGTCTTTATTTCTATTGCCTTTGTTTTTTATATCACGGTAACCACGGGGGCAACGCCGGCAACATCATTAACAAAACTCGCCGGTGGCCTCTGTTTTACACTCGGTCTGATTCTGGTTGTCGTATGTGGTGCCGATCTTTTTACGTCGACAGTAATGACGGTCATGGCGAAAGCCAGCGGCTTAATTAGCTGGCGGCAGTTAATTGTGAACTGGATTATTGTTTATTTCGGCAATCTTGTCGGGGCGCTCTTTTTTGTTTTGTTGATCTGGTTTTCCGGACAAGCCATGAGCAGCAATGGCTTATGGGGGCTCAATGTTCTGCAAACCGCCGATCATAAAATGCACCATACCTTTATTGAGGCGGTCTGCCTGGGGACGTTGTGTAATTTAATGGTTTGCCTTGCCGTCTGGATGAGTTATTCCGGCCACTCTCTGACGGACAAAATCGTCGCAATGTTGTTGCCTATCGGCATGTTTGTCGCCAGTGGCTTTGAGCACAGTATTGCCAATATGTTTATCATCCCGCTGGCGATCGTGATTCGCGACTTTTCCCCCGATCAATTCTGGAGTATGACGCAGACCACAGCGGATAATTTCCCGATGCTGACGGTGCATAATTTTATTATCGATAATTTAATCCCGGTAACCATCGGCAATATTATCGGCGGCGGCGTTCTGGTCAGTATTACCTACTGGATAATCTATTTGCGCGAACAGAAACATGAACATTAAGCTATCGCCCCCGCGAGGCGCCTTATTCTGAAGTCAGGCGCCCGCGTCTGAAAAATACGATTCAAAGTCCGGACAACCGTTCGGACTTCAGATGGATATCTCAGTCTGCGAGTCCGTCGGGAGCGTTTTGCGTCTGCCCAGGCCGGGTAACGCGCTCATTTCCCTCGCCCGCGGCATACGGCATTCAATTCGTCAGCACTGAGACCATTTTCTCCAGAGCGGGGGTCACCTGCTGGTGGTCATATACGATGTATAAATCGGCCGGAATACGCTCCTCCAGTGGACGAAACACGACGCCAGGCCATTGCATCTGCGCATAGCTATCGGCGATCAGTGTGATACCCATTCCCATGCTGATCATCGCCAGAACCGTTTGCGGCTCCATCACTTCGCGGACAATCATCGGCAAAAATCCCGCCCGCTGACATACGCGTTGCAAAAACGTCCAGTCGGTATGTATTGACGGCATAGTGACAAAATATTCGTTACGCAGCAACGCAAGAGGGATCTCCTCAAGCACGGTAAGTGAGTGCTCTTCCGGCATTGCAACCAGAAAAGAGGATTCATGCAAACGCTGGCTGGTAAACCCTGGAGAAGGCTCTATTGCCATTCGCCAGATCCCGGCGTCCAGCTCCCGTCGTTCCAGCATCGCCATCTGCATAGCAGGCATGTTCTCTCTAAAAAGGACTTCAACATTCGGATTTTCCTGCAAAAAATGGCGCATCGCCAGGCGCATGTTTCCCCACATTGCCGTGCCGATCACACCTAATTCTATCCGCCCCGCTTCACCCCTCCCAATCTGCTCCACTCGCGCCAGGGCCTGGTTCGCGTTGGTAAGCAGACGGCGGGATTCCTCCATCAGAATTTTTCCGGCATGCGTCAACGCCACGCTGCGGGAATGACGAACAAACAACGGCGTACCGAGGTGCTGTTCCAGATCTTTAATATGAATACTCAGCGGAGGCTGCGACATATTCAGGCGGGCGGCCGCTCGTCCAAAATGCAGCTCTTCTGCGACAGCAAGAAAGTAGCGCAATAACTTCAGATCGATACGATGCGTGCGTTCCATATGTAATGCGTTCCTGAGCGGAAGAGAATACGCAAAGTTACCACATGGCATCATAGAAAATGAAACGGCGGGGAAATGACCCCGCCACCGGAAAGCTACGGCGCCATTTCTTTCTTCGTCAACGCCTCAGGCTCATGCCGCTCTCGGAAAAATAGCGCAAAAAGAACCGCCACCGCCAACGCATAGGCCGCAAACACCAGCCAGATGGTCTGCCAGTCCTTCACGCCATCGACAGAGAAATAATCCACCGCCATGCCGCTCAGAATTGACCCCAGCCACGCGCCGAAACCGTTCACCATTGTCATAAACAGCCCTTGCGCGCTGGCACGAATGTCTGGACTGACGCTCTGCTCCACGAACACCGATCCCGAAATATTAAAGAAATCAAATGCGCACCCGTAGACGATCATCGACATCAGCAGTAGCACAAAACCGAGCGGAGAAGGATCGCCAAAAGCAAAGAAACCGAAGCGCAACGTCCACGCCAGCATACTCATCAGCATCACTGTTTTAATGCCAAAGCGCTTAAGAAAGAACGGAATAGTGAGAATAAAACCGACTTCCGCCATCTGCGAAACCGAAAGCAAAATAGAGGGATACTTCACCACAAAACTATCTGCAAACGCCGGATAGCGGGCAAAATCATGCAGGAACGGGTTACCAAAGACATTCGTAATTTGCAACACCGCCCCCAGCATCATAGCGAACAGGAAGAAAATCGCCATTCGCGCATTTTTAAACAGCACCAGGGCATCCAGCCCCAGTTTACTGGCAAACGTTGCCGCCGATTTTTTCCCGGCAACAGGGATTTTTGGTAGCGTAAACGCATACATCGCCAGAAATAACGAAGCGCCAGAGGCGATATACAGTTGCGCGCTGCTCAGTTCCAGTCCCATCAGGCTCACCGTCCACATCGCGACAATAAAACCCATGGTGCCAAATACGCGAACTGGTGGAAATGCGGTCACCGGATCCTGGCCAGACTGCGCCAGACAAGCGTAGGAGACACTGTTGGACAACGAGATCGTCGGCATATAGGCCATCGCGTTAATGAGCATCACCCAAAACATCGTCTCCGGGTCGGTAACGGTCGTCGCATAAAGCAACACCCCGGCGCAGACCAGATGGCAGAGCATATAGGCGCGTTCCGCACGTAACCATTTGTCGGCAATGATCCCCATAACGCCCGGCATAATAATCGCTGCCAGTCCCTTGGAACTATAAATCATACCGACATTCGCCCCGGTGAAATGCAGGGTGTTGATCATGTAAGAACCCAGAGTTACCAGCCAGCTTCCCCAGATAAAATACTGCAAAAACGACATGAGCTTTAAGCGAGATACGATACCCATTTTCCGTTCCTTGCCCTTAAAGTAAAACTCCGCAAATGGGAGCAATATTATTGGTGTTATGGTTTATTCAGACCAGTTTGCGCAGGAAGCCGCAGATCAGGTTGATAAAGTTCTGCCGGGAAAGTTCTGCCGCCGCCAGGGTTTGCGCATGAGATAATTTCACATCCCCCAGACCTTCAGCCAGATTGGTGATTGCCGCGACGGCCACCACTTTCAACCCGCAATGACGGGCCGTAATCACTTCCGGTACCACGGACATCCCCACCACGTCGCCGCCAATAATCTGCATCATGCGAATCTCTGTCGCGGTTTCAAAATTAGGCCCCGAATAAGAAACAAACACACCTTCGGTAAGCGGAAAACCTTCTTCGGCCGCAACACGCTGCAAAATGGCGCGATAATCCGCGTCATAGGCATTGGCCATAGAAAAGAAACGCTCGCCGAAGCGTTCATCATTCAGGCCAACCATTGGCGTCCCCGGCATGGTGTTAATGTGATCGCTTAACGCCACCAGACTGCCGGGCCCGGTTTCCGGGCGTAAAGAGCCCGCCGCGTTAGTGCAGAACAGCAATTCACACCCCAGAAGTTTTAGCGTCCGGATGGCATCGGTCATCACCGTCATGCCACGCCCTTCATAGAAATGCCCGCGACCTTTCATACATGCGACAGGAACGCCAGCCAAATAGCCGAGTACCAGTTCACCTGCATGTCCATGCACGGTACTGACAGGGAATCCCGGCAGCTTCTCGTAAGAAATCGCCACGGCATCGTCAATTTGTTCTGCCAGCGCCCCGAGGCCTGAGCCAAGAATAAACGCGACCCGCGGCGTAAAATCTGGCTTATAGCCGCGAATAATGTCTGCGCTATACCACGGGTTCTGTGAGAAAAGAGAATGGCTCATGAAATGTCCTTAAAAACTGAAAAATTGATCTGGCACCAGATTGTTATAACGATGCTACGCAATCGATTACCAATACAGTTTTCCAGGACGTTCAATACCTAAAAGCTATTGATTTTATATCTGATACAAGGGGTCATGCTCGCGCAACGCGGTTAATTGGCCGGCCTGATGTCGGACCACCTCCCACAACGCTTCTGCCGCGGTAGATAACGAGCGATTTTTACGTCGTGCCAGCATCAGTTGCCGCTCAACCACCGGCGTAAGCCGTTTCACCTGTAACTGACTGCCTTGCGGAAGCGGCAGAGCTAACGCTGGCAATATGCTGATACCTATCCCCGACTCAACCATGGGAAACAGCGTTGCCGGGTGGCCAATCTCCTGCACAATATTTGCCTCAACCGAAAATCGCGCAAGCGCGGTATCAATAAGCGGACGGCTACCTGATGCATAATCCTGTAACACCAGTCGCTGATGCTGTAGCGCCTGCCAGCTCACCGAGTCACGAGAAGAAAAAGAGTGATCCCGACGGCAAAGCAACAAGAAAGGCTCCGCGAGAACCGTCTCACACTGTAGATCAGTGACAGCGCCGGGATCGATCACAATGCCAAAATCCACCTCGCCCTGACGAATGCTCTCCAGCACCCACTGCTGAGGGCGATCGTGCAGAACGAAATCGATCTCCGGATAATACTGATTACTATAGGCAATGCACTGCGGGATCAGATGCGCAGAAATGGTCTGACTGGCCGCAACCCGGACGGTTCCCGTCAGTTGCTGTCCGACACGGCCCGCTTCGCGCAACGTACTGTTCAGTTCATCTAGCAGACGTTCAAGCCTGACGGCCAGTTGCTGACCGGCCTCCGTGAGTACCACTTCCCGGGTCGTTCGATCGAGCAAACGCACGCCGGTGCGATGCTCCAGGTCTTTAACACTATGGCTGACCGCCGACTGACTGAGACCGATATTCTCCCCCGCCCGACTAAAGCTTTTAGCGCGTGCGACGGCCACAAACACTCTTAATTGACGTAGCGAGTAATTCATTTCTTTTTTTCATGAATAGATGCAATAAATCAATTTTATTTCTCAAACTAAAGAAAGCACAATAGCGGCATCGATTTTCAGGAGCGTTTATGAAATTTTTCCGCATTATTGATCCATTCACTCTCACGTTAGTCACCGTGGTCCTGCTGGCCTCCTTTTTCCCTGCCCGCGGTGGGTTTGTTCCCTTCTTCGAGCATTTGACCACCGCCGCCATTGCCCTGTTATTTTTTATGCATGGTGCGAAACTCTCTCGTGAGGCGATTGTTGCCGGAGGAAGCCACTGGCGCCTGCATCTCTGGGTAATATGCAGCACGTTTATCGTATTCCCTGTGCTCGGCGTACTGTTCGCAAAGTGGGCCCCCATCAACGTTGATCCGGCGCTGTACACCGGTTTTATTTATCTGTGTATTCTGCCCGCGACCGTCCAGTCGGCGATTGCGTTTACTTCGCTGGCTGGCGGTAACGTCGCGGCTGCCGTGTGCTCGGCTTCGGCCTCAAGCCTGCTGGGGATTTTTATTTCGCCCTTGCTGGTCGGTCTGTTGATGAATCTGCACGGCGCAGGCGGAAGTCTGGAGCAGGTCGGAAAAATTATGCTACAACTGCTTCTGCCGTTTGTGCTGGGGCATCTTTCTCGTCCCTGGATTGGCGACTGGGTGGCAAAACATAAAAAGTGGATCTCAAAAACCGACCAGACGTCCATTCTGCTGGTTGTTTATTCGGCCTTCAGCGAAGCGGTCGTTAACGGTATCTGGCATAAAGTCGGTATCGGATCGCTGCTGTTTATCGTCATTGTATGCCTGGTACTTCTGGCCATTGTGATTACGATTAACGTCGTTGTCGCGCGTAAATGCGGCTTCAATAAGGCGGATGAAATTACCATTGTGTTCTGCGGGTCGAAAAAGAGCCTGGCAAACGGGATCCCGATGGCCAATATTCTCTTCCCGACCTCAATACTGGGGATAATGGTGCTGCCGCTGATGATCTTCCATCAGATTCAGTTAATGGTGTGCGCCGTTCTGGCGAGGCGCTATAAACGCCAGAACGAAGCATTACAGGCACAGGAAAAGACCCGCGCCTCCGAGGCTTAACGAGGACGCTTCAGGGGCTGAACCAGGTCGGTCAGCCCCTCCGTTTTAATCAGCAACGTCAACGCCATCAGCTCGCCAAGATGCCCGGCGGGAAATTGATCTTTACGGGCAAACCACAGCAAATACTCTTCCGGCACATCAATTAAACGACGTCCTTTGTATTTACCAAACGGCATTTCCGTGTTGGCAATCTCAATAAGCCGGGCTTTATCCACGCGATTCTCCAAGCAGGCGCAGCATTTCGGCTTCATCAATCACCGTAATCCCCAGTTCCTGCGCTTTGACCAGTTTAGACCCCGCGGCTTCCCCGGCGATGACCAGATCAGTTTTCTTCGACACGCTGCCCGCGACCTTCGCGCCCAACGCAACGAGCTGCGCTTTCGCATCGTCCCGCGACAGCTGGCTCAGACTGCCCGTCAGAACCACCGTTTTACCGGCAAATGGGCTATCAATCTCTTCGGCGTTGACCACGACAGGCGCGGGCCAGCGGACGCCTTCTTTACGCAATTGCGCAATAACGTCACGGTTGCTCTCTTCAGCAAAGAAATTACGCACATGCGTAGCGACAACAATCCCCACATCGGGCACTTTTTGCAGGTCGTCAATGGAAGCCTGTTCCAGTGCCTCAATGGTGGCGAAATGCGCGGCTAAACTTGCTGCCGTGGCCTCCCCAACTTCACGGATACCTAGCGCATAAAGAAAACGGGCAAACGTGGTTTCTTTGGATTTTTCCAGTGCGTCCACGACATTTTGCGCGGATTTCGGCCCCATGCGATCCAGCCCGGTGAGTTTACCCGGCGTCAACCGGAAAAGATCGGCCGGCGTATGCACGTACTCTTTCTCAACCAGTTGATCGATGATCTTATCGCCCATACCATCGACATCTAACGCACGACGAGAGACAAAATGCTTGAGAGACTCTTTACGCTGCGCGCCACAGATCAGACCGCCTGTACAGCGAGTAACGGCTTCACCCTCAACGCGCTCAACATCGGAGTGGCACACCGGGCAATGGGTGGGAAATACAATCTCGCGCGTCCCTTCCGGGCGTTCCGAGAGAACCACATTGACCACCTGGGGGATAACATCCCCGGCCCGGCGAATAACCACCTTGTCACCAATTCGTAGCCCCAGACGTTCGATTTCGTCCGCATTATGCAGCGTCGCATTGCTGACTAACACCCCGGCGACATGGACCGGCTCCAGACGCGCAACGGGCGTAATGGCGCCGGTACGCCCAACCTGAAACTCAACATCGCGTACGAAGGTCATCTGTTCTTGCGCCGGAAACTTAAACGCCACCGCCCAACGCGGCGCGCGGGCCACAAAGCCCAACTGTTCCTGCAATTCCAGTGAATCAACTTTGATAACCACGCCATCAATATCAAACCCCAGACTCGGCCGATCTTCTTCCACTTTGCGATAGTAAGTAAGCACGTCTTCTGGCGTGTGACAGAGCGTTACGCGATCGCTGACCGGCAATCCCCAGGCTTTAAATTGCTGTAAACGCGCTGAATGGCTCTCCGGCAACACGCCGCCTTCCAGCACACCCACGCCATAGCAAAAGAATGTAAGTGGTCGCTTCGCCGTAATGCGCGGATCGAGCTGACGTAAAGAACCGGCAGCCGCGTTACGTGGGTTAGCGAACACTTTCCCGCCGGTTCGGCGAGCCTCTTCATTGATTTTTTCGAATCCAGCCTGAGGGAGAAAAACTTCACCGCGAACTTCCAGCCGCTGTGGGATATTGTCGCCTCTCAGCTTCAGCGGGATAGCGCGAATAGTACGCACGTTGGACGTAATGTCCTCCCCGGTTGTTCCGTCGCCGCGAGTCGCCGCCTGTACCAGTATGCCGTTTTCATACAGAATACTGACGGCCAGGCCATCCAGTTTTAGCTCACAGCAATAGACAAGATCGTCGGTGTTTTTCAGGCGATCCTGAACGCGCTTATTAAACGCGAGGAAGCTCTCTTCATCAAAAACGTTATCCAGCGACAGCATCGGGACTTCATGACGAATCTGGCTAAATGAGGCCAGCGGTTCGGCGCCGACGCGCTGGGTTGGCGAGTCCGGCGTAATCAGTTCAGGATGTTGCGCTTCCAGCTCACGCAGCTCACGCATTAAGCGGTCATATTCAGCATCAGGAATTTCCGGTGCATCCATGACGTGGTACAGATATTCATGATGGCGAAGCGTGGTTCGCAGTTCAGTCAGTTTTTGTTCATTCGATTCCATATCACACCATCAATGATAAAAAACCCCCGACGGGCGGGGGTTCAGGCTCAGCAGACGAAACGCAGGAAGATGAATCAGGCGTTAGCCTCTTTCACTTCACGGATGCGGTCCTGGTATTCACGCAGTTTTTGCGGCGTCATCATGCGACGCTGATCATCCAGCACCACGCCGCCGACTTCATCAGCGATGTATTGGGCGGACTGTAGCATCAGTTTAAAGTTTTGCAGTTCATCGCCAAAGGACGGAACCTGCATAAAGATCGTCACCCCGGGGGTTAGCATATCCGCCATACTATCCGGATTAAAAGTCCCTGGTTTGACCATATTCGCGAGACTAAACAGAACCTGCCCGCTGCCATCCGGGCTTAAATGACGATGGAAAATGTCCATATCACCAAATGTAAAGCCAGCCTGCTGGATGCTGTTGAGCAACAGCTCGCCATTAAGCTGCGAACCATGATGCGCGGCGACGTTCATCACAATCACCGTCTCCTTGCGCTCTTTTGGCTTTGGCGCCGCCGGCGGTGGTTCAGGCGCCTGCGGTTCAGGCGCGGGTTGCGACGGAGGTGCGGCCACCGGCTGGGCAGCAGATTGTTGCGCCGACTGTGGCCGGGGCACAGGTTGTTGTACCGGCTGCGGTTGTTGTACCGGCTGAGGTTGCGTCACCGACTGCGGCTGCTGAACCGGCGCCTGAGTATGAACAACTGGCTGGTGATGTGGCTGCGGCGGATGCGGCTGCTGCGGTGCGCGAACAGGCTCTTCCTGGCGCACTGGCTGCGGTTGCGCCTGACGCTCATAGGGAGGCTGATACTGGTGCTGCCGCGGCTGACGGGGTGCTTCATGCTCCCCATGAGCGCTATTCGGCGCATGATTGGCTCGATGAACCCGAACTTCACCTACACCTTCAATATCATCATCATCAAAGTCATCGCCTTCCAGCGCTTCTTCGTCGCGAGACTTCATACGTTTAAGTGGACGATCGCGAAACATCGAGGAGCGCTCTTTACGGCTGGTCCAGAAACCGTGTACCAGTAAAGCGATTATAGCGATCGCGCCAACAATGATTAATATCAGACGCAAATCCTGCATCATTATATTCTCTGTTGTTCTAACACCTTGCCACCACGGCAAACATTTACTCACTAAGAGTATTTGGCGATTACACCAAGTGCAAGTGCGTCAGGAACTTTCACTACATAAAGATGAACTAAATCGTGCTTTTTGCTGTTTTTTCGAACATTTCCTAACTGGTTATTATCCGTTAACCCGATAAAATAGCCCGGCATTCAGCCCGGATGTTAAAAAAAGGAGCATTACCTGACTATGGTTTCATCATCCGTAACGGCCCCACGTAGTGGCGTTTACTATTTCTCACAAGGCTGGAAACTAATCAGGTTGCCGGGGATCCGTCAATACGTGTTCCTCCCTTTACTCGTCAATATTGTTCTGATGGGCGGCGCATTCTGGTGGTTGTTCAATCGTCTGGGTCATTGGATCCCTTCGCTGATGAACCATGTGCCAGACTGGCTGCACTGGCTCAACTATCTGTTATGGCCAATCGCGGTCATTTCAATCCTGCTGGTTTTTGGCTACTTTTTCTCCACGATTGCCAACTGGATTGCCGCACCCTTCAGCGGCCTGCTGGCCGAACAGCTTGAAGCCCGCCTCACCGGCGCAACACCTCCGGATGTGGGGGTTTTCGGCATAATGAAAGACGTGCCGCGTATTATGAAACGGGAATGGCAAAAATTCGCCTGGTATCTGCCACGCGCGATCGTACTGTTACTCCTCTACTTCATTCCCGGCATCGGCCAGACTGTTGCCCCGGTATTGTGGTTCCTGTTCAGCGCATGGATGCTGGCCATTCAGTACTGCGATTACCCGTTTGATAACCATAAAGTGCCGTTTAAAACCATGCGTGAAGCGCTGCGTACCCGCAAAGTGACCAATATGCAATTTGGCGCCTTAACCAGCTTGTTTACCATGATCCCGGTATTAAATCTGGTCATCCTGCCGGTAGCCATTTGCGGCGCAACGGCTATGTGGGTCGATTGCTATCGCGACAAACACGCCATGTGGAAGTAACACTGTCTTTATTCGGAGCGGCTTATACCGCTCCTTATTACTTCTGGCTTGCCATTATTTCTCTTCCGAATATAGATATGCTAAATCCTTACTTCCGCATATTCTTTAAGCGGGTATGCTGAAGCTGTACTCCCAAATTTCATACAGTTAAGGACGGGCCATGAGTAAGATTTTTGAAGACAACTCCCTGACTATCGGTCATACGCCGCTGGTACGACTGAACCGCATCGGTAACGGGCGCATTCTGGCAAAAGTAGAATCTCGTAACCCAAGCTTTAGCGTTAAATGCCGCATCGGTGCCAATATGATTTGGGATGCCGAAAAACGCGGCGTGCTGAAACCTGGCATTGAGCTGGTCGAGCCGACCAGCGGTAACACCGGTATCGCCCTGGCCTATGTCGCTGCCGCGCGCGGTTATAAGCTCACGCTGACGATGCCGGAAACCATGAGCATCGAACGTCGCAAGTTGCTGAAAGCGCTGGGCGCCAATCTGGTTCTGACCGAAGGCGCGAAAGGCATGAAAGGCGCCATCCAGAAAGCCGAAGAGATCGTCGCCAGCAATCCGGAAAAATACCTCCTGCTTCAGCAGTTCAGCAATCCGGCAAACCCGGAAATTCATGAAAAAACCACCGGCCCGGAAATCTGGGAAGATACTGACGGCCAGGTCGATGTATTCATCTCCGGTGTCGGCACGGGCGGTACGCTGACCGGCGTAAGCCGTTATATCAAAGGCACGAAAGGCAAAAAAAATCTGATTACCGTTGCAGTTGAACCGACCGATTCTCCGGTTATCACCCAGGCGCTGGCCGGTGAAGAACTGAAACCTGGGCCACATAAAATTCAGGGTATCGGTGCCGGCTTTATCCCGGGCAACCTGGATTTGAAGCTGGTTGATAAAGTGGTTACGATTACCAACGAAGAGGCGATTTCCACCGCACGTCGCCTGATGGAAGAAGAAGGTATTCTGGCCGGCATCTCCTCTGGCGCTGCCGTTGCCGCGGCACTGAAGCTACAGGAAGATGAATCCTTTACCAATAAGAATATTGTGGTTATCCTACCTTCCTCAGGTGAACGTTATTTAAGCACCGCATTGTTTGCCGATCTTTTCACTGAGAAAGAACTGCAACAGTAATGCCAGCTTGTTAATATTGTGTAAAAAAGCACCTTTTCAGGTGCTTTTTTGTGGCACAGGTCAAACTTTTACCCCTCCTGGCATTGATTCACTTCGTTGGGTCTGGTATTTAACCAGCACATTTATTTTGATGCGCGAAATTATTCCGATTTGGATTTCCGTAGGCTGAATCGATTTTATGATTTGGTTCAAGTCTTCCTTTAGCGGCATAATGTTTAATGACATGTAGATGTCAACGGCCTGAAGGTTTCCACAGCAATACTCTGCTCCTGGTGCCTGAGCCGGACATGTGATGCCGGCGCTAACGATACAGGCTAAAGTTTAGCCGTTAAGCTAAACTTTAGGTCCACAACACTAAACCTATAAGTTGGGGAAATATAATGTTCCAGCAAGAAGTTACTATTACCGCTCCGAACGGTCTGCACACCCGCCCTGCCGCTCAGTTTGTTAAAGAAGCTAAAGGCTTCACTTCTGAGATCACTGTAACCTCCAACGGCAAAAGCGCCAGCGCCAAAAGCTTGTTCAAACTGCAGACTCTGGGTCTGACTCAGGGGACTGTTGTGACTCTCTCTGCCGAAGGCGAAGATGAGCAAAAAGCCGTTGAGCATCTGGTAAAACTGATGGCTGAGCTCGAATAAGTTCACGGGTTCTTTTTAATATCAGTCACAAGTAAGGTAGGGTTATGATTTCAGGCATTTTAGCATCCCCGGGTATCGCTTTCGGCAAGGCGCTTCTGCTGAAAGAAGATGAAATTGTCATCGACCGGAAAAAAATTTCTGCCGATAAGGTTGATCAGGAAGTTGAACGTTTTCTGAGTGGCCGCGCCAGAGCCTCCGCCCAGCTGGAGGCTATCAAAACCAAAGCTGGTGAAACTTTCGGTGAAGAAAAAGAAGCCATCTTCGAAGGGCACATCATGCTGCTGGAAGATGAGGAGCTGGAGCAGGAAATCATAGCCCTGATTAAAGATAAGAACATGACGGCTGACGCAGCTGCGCATGAAGTTATCGAAGGTCAGGCTTCTGCACTGGAAGAGCTGGATGATGAATACCTGAAAGAGCGTGCGGCTGACGTACGTGATATCGGTAAGCGCCTGTTGCGCAATATTCTTGGTCTGGCGATCATTGATTTGAGCGCGATTCAGGACGAAGTGATCCTGGTTGCCGCCGATCTTACGCCGTCAGAAACCGCACAGCTAAACCTGGACAAAGTGCTGGGTTTTATCACTGATGCAGGCGGTCGTACTTCCCACACCTCCATCATGGCGCGTTCCCTTGAACTGCCAGCCATCGTGGGCACTGGTAACGTGACAGCGCAGGTGAAAAACGGCGACTATCTGATCCTCGACGCGGTGAATAATCAGGTTCTGGTTAACCCAGACAACGAAAAAATCGAAGAGCTGCGCAATCTGCAGTCTCAGGTCGCGGAAGAAAAAGCAGAGCTCGCTAAGCTGAAAGACCTGCCGGCGATTACCCTTGACGGCCATCAGGTTGAAGTCTGCGCCAACATCGGTACCGTTCGTGACGTCGAAGGCGCGGAGCGTAACGGCGCGGAAGGCGTGGGTTTGTATCGTACCGAATTCCTGTTCATGGATCGCGATTCGCTGCCAACGGAAGAAGAACAGTTTTCCGCTTACAAAGCGGTTGCCGAAGCGTGCGGCTCACAGGCCGTTATCGTTCGCACCATGGACATCGGCGGCGACAAAGAGCTGCCGTACATGAATTTCCCGAAAGAAGAGAACCCGTTCCTCGGCTGGCGCGCCGTGCGTATCGCAATGGATCGCAAAGAGATTCTGCGCGATCAGGTGCGCGCAATTCTGCGAGCCTCTGCTTTCGGTAAACTGCGCATCATGTTCCCGATGATCATCTCTGTTGAAGAAGTGCGCGCACTGAAAAAAGAGATTGAGTCCTACAAACAGGAACTGCGCGGCGAAGGTAAAGCTTTTGATGAAGCAATTGAAATTGGCGTCATGGTAGAAACCCCTGCCGCGGCGACCATTGCTCATCACTTAGCCAAAGAAGTTGATTTCTTTAGTATCGGTACCAATGATTTAACGCAGTATACTCTGGCGGTTGACCGTGGTAATGATATGATTTCACATCTTTACCAGCCAATGTCGCCGTCTGTACTGACGCTGATTAAGCAAGTTATTGATGCTTCTCATGCTGAAGGCAAATGGACTGGCATGTGCGGTGAGCTTGCGGGCGATGAACGTGCTACACTTCTGTTGCTGGGGATGGGGCTGGACGAGTTCTCTATGAGCGCCATTTCTATCCCGCGCATTAAGAAGATTATCCGTAACACGAACTTCGAAGATGCGAAGGTATTAGCAGAGCAAGCTCTTGCTCAACCGACAACGGACGAGTTAATGACGCTGGTTAACAAGTTCATTGAAGAAAAAACAATCTGCTAATCCACGAGATGCGGCCCAAATTACTGCTTAGGAGAAGATCATGGGTTTGTTCGATAAATTGAAATCTCTGGTTTCTGATGACAAAAAAGACACCGGAACTATTGAGATTGTTGCTCCGCTCTCTGGCGAGATCGTCAACATCGAAGACGTGCCGGATGTCGTTTTTGCGGAAAAAATTGTGGGTGATGGCATTGCAATCAAACCTACTGGCAACAAAATGGTTGCTCCGGTAGATGGCACCATCGGTAAAATTTTTGAAACTAACCATGCGTTCTCAATCGAATCTGATAGCGGCATTGAACTGTTCGTTCACTTTGGTATTGATACCGTTGAACTGAAAGGTGAAGGTTTCAAACGCATTGCTGAAGAAGGCCAGCGAGTGAAAGTCGGCGATACAGTTATCGAATTCGATCTGCCGCTGCTGGAAGAAAAAGCCAAATCAACGCTGACCCCGGTTGTTATCTCCAACATGGACGAGATCAAAGAGCTGATCAAACTGTCCGGTAGCGTGACCGTCGGTGAAACCCCGGTTATCCGCATTAAGAAGTAATTCTTATTGCAGAAAAATGGCGCCTTCAAGGGCGCCATTTTTTATCACACTCTGTTTTCTCACGCCACGGTATCGCCATTTTCTGTATCCTTCCCCTGCGGAGGAAGAATAAGTTCATCACAACCTTGTTCCTCGGTCCAGGTCATTACCGCCAGTACCCGTCGCGCAGCGGTATGAACCGCATCATGCAATGAGACCCCGCAAACCAGACCGCTCACCAGCTCTGCACAGAACAGGTCACCAGTTCCTTTCAGGTCGGTTTCCACCCGTGGATGCGCCACCACCTCAACCGCTTCAGCGCTGACCACCATCACGTTGATTGTCGAGCTGTCCATTCCCGGCGCGCTGGTAATCACCACCCATTTCAGTGACTCGGATAACAGGCTCCGGGCGGCAACAACCGCTTCCTGTTGATTCGCGCAAGGAAGGCCGCTCAGCATCTCCAGCTCAAACAGGTTTGGCGTAATCCCCTGCGCCAGGGGCAGTAAATGGCTGCGATAGGCTTCCGGGATCTCAGCCTTCACGTAGATACCGCTATCCACATCGCCAATGACCGGATCGACCAGAATACATACTTCAGGGTGGCGTTTGCGGATTCGACGTAACCATTGCGCGAGCCGCGCAATCTGTACCGCACTTCCCATATAGCCGGTCGTCACCGCCTTGAGCTCGCGAAGGGCATCACGCTCTTCCAGCGCCTTTAAATAACCGACAAACCACTCTTCCGGGATCACGCCACCATACCAGGTATCATAATGCGGAGTATTGCTGAACAACACGGTCGGTACCGCCACTACCCGCAGCCCATGCTGCTTGATTGCCGGTATTGCGATACTGTTTCCCACACTACCGTAAACGACCTGCGATTGAACGGCCACGATATCAGCCTGTTGCGCCCGGCTTTTATCGCTAAAGAGCACCGATTGTATTTCGTCTTCTTGCTCCATCCTTTTCTCCCCCACTGGACAGCTTGTCATCCCCTGATTATCATTTGTCCTATGCTAAAATTCATTTTGTCATAGGTCAATAATGATTGGCGGGAAAACAGCCAGTGAAATCTTCGACAACATCCGTCACCTTGTACAAAATGGTGAACTCAAACCAGGGGATGTTTTACCGCCAGTGCGCGACCTGGCGATCGACCTGGCGGTCAATCGCAACACCGTCGCTGCCGCCTATAAGCGACTGGTGACTTCAGGATTGGCTACGGGTCAGGGACGCAATGGTACAGCCATCAAGGCACCGACTCCTCTTCCTGCCCTTGAAGGTGGCGATCCGTCTTCTCCGCTCAAGGATATCTCCAGCGGGAACCCCGACCCTGCCCGCCTGGCGCACATCAAGAACTACTTTGACGCTATCGCAGAGGCGCCGCGTCTGTATGGCGATGCGGCAGTTGAACCACAACTGGCAGCCTGGGCCCGGAACTGGATGAACAACGATCTGGGGATAGACGCCGCGATTAATCTTACCAACGGCGCTATTGATGCGTTTGAACGGTTGCTGTGCGCTCTGCTGCTTCCGGGAGATAGTGTGGCCATCGAAGACCCTTGCTTTCTCAGTAGTATCAATATGCTGCGCTATACCGGCTTTCACCCCTCCCCCGTTCCGGTCGATAGTAAAGGCATGCAGCCAGACGCACTTGAGAAGGCGCTGAGCAACGGCGCCCGGGCGGTGATGATTACCCCCCGGGCGCATAATCCGACCGGCTGTAGCCTCAACGCAACCCGCGCCCGCAAGATACGCCAGATACTCGCCCGTTACCCGCAGGTTCTGGTAATTATTGATGACCATTTCGCGCTGTTATCCGCCACCCCCTGGTACTCACCGCTTCCCCCGGAAACGAAGCGCTGGGCGCTGGTGCGCTCGCTATCGAAAACACTGGGGCCGGACATGCGTCTGGCTATTGTCGCCAGCGATGCTGAGACTTCGGCGACGCTACGCCTTAGGCTCAATTCCGGCAGCCAATGGGTCAGCCATTTATTGCAGGATCTGGTGCTGGCCTGCCTGAACGATGAGATCTTTATGGCATCCCTGGCGACCAGTCGGCGCCACTACCGTCAGCAACATGAAAAACTCATTGCCGCGCTGGTAAAGTGCGGGATCACCCACCTGACGCCAGGGGATGGGCTGAATTTTTGGTTCCCGCTGGAGAAGCCGAGCCAACAGGCGGCACTTCGCCTGGCGCATGCAGGCTGGCGGGTTCGCGAAGGGGAAGCTTTCGGTATTGGCACACCATCCCACGGGCTACGGCTTTCACTTGCAACGCTGAATGATGATGAAATTCACAAACTTGCCAATGATTTATACCAGGTAACAGGCTATATCCCGTAACAGCTCATAATGTCGTCGTTGCGTCCAAACGGGTCACTTGCGTTCAAGCCTGATACACAGAGAACGAATCTGAGGAGCACGAGCCTCCATGCTGACGACGCAGACACCGGTGATACCGCTCAGCCCGACGGCTTAAATCCCCGCGCCCTGGCTGAAATGCTCTTCACCAAAGACGCCGGTAGAAAGGTAGCGATCGCCGCGATCGCAAACGATCGCCACCACCACAGCGCCGGGATTTTCCCGCGCAATACGTAAGGCGCCGGCTACCGCGCCACCTGAGCTCACGCCGCAAAAAATACCTTCCTTCACCGCCAGCATCCGCATGGTGTTTTCTGCATCCCGTTGATGAATATCCAGCACCGCATCCACCAGTTGCGCGTTAAAAATACCCGGCATATATTCAGCAGGCCAGCGGCGGATCCCCGGAATGCTGCTGCCTTCTTCCGGCTGTAACCCGATGATGCTGACCTTTTTATCCTGCTCACGCAGAAAGCGTGAAACACCCGTAATCGTACCGGTGGTGCCCATGCTGGAAACAAAATGCGTAATACGCCCGTAAGTCTGTTGCCAAATTTCCGGCCCGGTGGTGGTGTAGTGCGCGTACGGGTTATCGGGATTATTAAACTGATCGAGCAACTTACCTTCCCCACGCCGGGCCATCTCCAGCGCCAGATCGCGCGCCCCTTCCATCCCCTGCTCTTTGCTGACCAGAATCAGCTCAGCGCCATAGGCGCGCATCGCCGCGCGGCGCTCCTGGCTCATGTTGTCCGGCATCAGCAGTTTCATCTGGTAGCCTTTGAGCGCGGCGATCATCGCCAGCGCAATGCCGGTATTGCCGCTGGTCGCTTCAATCAGCACATCGCCGGGCTTAATCTCTCCGCGTTTTTCCGCTTCGACGATCATCGACAGCGCCGCCCGGTCTTTCACTGACCCGGCAGGGTTATTGCCTTCCAGCTTGACCCAAATTTCACTGCCGTTATCCGGCACCATCCGCTGCAATTTCACCAGAGGCGTATTGCCAATTGTTTGTTCTAATGTGTTCACTTCTCTGTCCAGTAAAAAGCCCGGTGGCGCTTCGCTTACCGGGCCTACGCAGATCATATTGTAGGCCGGGTCAGCGCAGCGCCACCCGGCAAAACTACGTGATATTAACCTATCAGGCTGATTCGGCCAGAGCAAGCTCTTCACGCGGCTCAATGCGCTCATCGCCGTTGTACAAACGGGCGTTCCGCAAGCCGACAAACAGGCGCTCCCCACGATACGGAGCGTCATTATCCTGCAGTACCACGGTTAACGGTTGGTCATACCACCCAAGCGGCTGAACGACGAGTTGGGTATAGTGCCCTTTGGGACTGGCTTCCAGCACCTGTACCGGCAAGGGTGAATCCAGGCTGGTACGGCGGCTGATATCCACTTCCCACGGGCGCAGGAACAGGTCGACCGGCCCCTGGTACGCGGGAGTATAGCCTAACGGCCAGCGATGTGCGCCGACATGAAACTGACCGCCGCGAATTGTGCCCTTCAGGCGATTAACCTCGCCCATAAACTCCAGCACAAAACGGGTGGAAGGTTCACGCCACACCTGCTCCGGCGCATCGGCCTGCTCGATATTCCCCTGACTCATCACCACAACGCGGTCAGCGACTTCCATCGCCTCTTCCTGGTCGTGCGTCACAAATACGCTGGTAAACTTCAACTCTTCATGCAACTGACGCAACCAGCGTCGCAACTCTTTACGTACCTGAGCATCCAGCGCGCCGAAGGGTTCATCCAGCAGCAGAATTTGCGGTTCGACCGCCAGCGCACGCGCTAACGCTACGCGCTGCTTCTGCCCGCCAGAGAGCTGGGCCGGATAGCGATCGGCCAGGTGCGCCAGTTGGACCATTTCCAGCAACTGAGTGACTTTGGCCTTGATTCCGGCTGCATTTGGCCGTTCACGACGCGGCAGCACCGTCAGACCAAAGGCGATATTGTCAAACACCGTCATATGACGAAACAGCGCATAGTGCTGGAACACAAAACCCACTTTACGGTCGCGGGCATGTACCCGGCTGACGTCAGTTCCATGAAAACGAATATGACCGCTGGACTGATTCTCCAGCCCGGCGATGATGCGCAGCAGCGTGGTTTTACCAGAGCCTGACGGCCCCAGTAGCGCAACCATCTGCCCGGAAGGAATATCCAGCGAGATATCATTCAGCACCTGGGTGCGACCAAAAGACTTCTTAATATTGGCAATCTCAATGCTCATGATTTTCCTCCTGTTGCGCGCGTTTTTCCTGATTTTCCAGGCGCCATTGCAACATACTCTTCAAAAACAGGGTAATAATCGCCATCAGCGTCAGCAGCGCGGCGGCGGTAAAGGAGCCGACGGTATTGTAATCCTGCTCCAGTAATTCAATCTGTAATGGCAGTGACAAGGTTTCACCACGAATCGAGCCTGAAACCACCGAAACCGCGCCGAATTCACCGATCGCCCGGGCGTTGGTCAGCACCACACCATAAAGCAGCGCCCAGCGGATATTTGGCAACGTAACCCGACAGAACATCTGCCAGCCTGATGCGCCAAGCAGAATCGCCGCTTCATCTTCATTACTGCCCTGACTCATCATCACCGGCACCAGCTCACGAACCACAAACGGGCAGGTCACGAAAATGCTCGCCAGCACCATACCCGGCCAGGCAAACATGATCTGCAGATTATGCTCGTCAAGCCAGCCGCCAAGCGGACCGTTAGAACCGTAAAACAGCAAATATACCAGCCCCGCCACCACCGGCGAGACGGCAAACGGAATATCCAGCAGCGTCAGCAACAGCTGACGCCCCGGAAAAGTAAAACGCGTCACCAGCCACGCCAGCAATGTGCCAAATACCAGATTTACCGGCACGGTAATTAAGGCGATCATCACCGTCAGCCAGATAGCATTCAGCATGTCCGGGTCGGCAAGGTTTTGCAGCACCGGCATCAGGCCTTTGCTAAAGGCCTGCACGAAGATATAGACCATCGGCACGATCAGAATGAAAGCGGACACCAACATTCCGATACCAATCAGAAACCATTTTCCCCAGTTAATGCGGGGTGCGTCATAGCGCTTCAATTGAGTCACTTCCGCCATTAATGACCTACCACACGTCGACCAAAGCGACTTTGCAGGGTGTTAATCGAGAACAGCAGCAACAACGACGCCGCAAGGATCACCGAGGCAATCGCGCTGGCCGCCGGATAGTCAAACTCCTGCAAACGAACAAAAATCATCAGCGAGGTCACTTCCGTTTTCCACGCGATGTTGCCGGCGATAAAGATCACCGCGCCAAACTCCCCCAGACTACGAGTAAAGGACAGCGCAATACCAGCCAACAGCGCGGGAGAAAGCTCCGGCAGGACGACTTTGCGAAAGCTTTGCCAGCGCGTCGCGCCCAGGGTTTCCGCCGCTTCTTCATACTCCGGCCCGAGCTCTTCCAGTACAGGTTGTACCGTCCGAACCACAAACGGGATACTGGTAAAAGCCATCGCGACCGCGATCCCCAGCCAGGTATAGGTCACTTTGATATCAAACTTCGCCAGCCATTCGCCGTAAAAACCGTTGACCGAAAACAGCGATGCCAGGGTCAGGCCCGCCACCGCTGTCGGTAGCGCAAACGGCAGATCCATCAGCGCATCCAGCAGCGTGCGGCCCGGAAATCGGTAGCGCGTGAGGACCCATGCCATCAGCAGACCAAATACGCCGTTAAAAATCGACGCCGCAAAGGCCGATAGCAAGGTCACTTTATATGCCGCCACAACCTGGGGATTGGTGATCACATCCCAGTATTGGCTCAGGGTCATTTGCGCCAGTTGCATTACCAGCGCGCTCAACGGCAACAGCAGAATCAAGCAAACAAACAGCAGGCTGGTACCAAGACTCAGAGTAAAGCCCGGCAGCACACGCTTTGTCGCAACAGCAAACATTAATTACGCCCCGCAGCCAGCAGTTTGTCCAGTTCACCACCGCTGGCAAAGTGGGTTTTCATCACTTCTGGCCAGGAACCAAACTGGTCTTCCACGCGGAACAGTTTGATCTGCGGGAATTTATCTTTCAGTTTCCCCATGACTTCCGGGTTGTTCACGCGGTAGTAAAAACGGGTAATGATGGCCTGCGCCTGCGGGCTGTAGAGCCAGTTCAGATAGGCTTTAGCCGCTTTTTCAGTCCCGTTGGCCTTCACATTTTTGTCTATCCAGGCCACCGGGAATTCAGCAAGAATATTGGTTTCAGGAATAACGACCTCGAATCCTTGATCCTGGTACTGTTTACGGATGTTATTCACTTCTGATTCAAAGCTAATCAGCACGTCGCCGAGTCCGCGTTCGGCAAAAGTGGTTGTGGCGCCGCGACCGCCGGTATCAAAGACTTCGACATTTTTCAGGAATTGCGTCATGAACTGTTCGGTTTTCGCTTTATCGCCACCGTCCGCTTTATCCGCTGCACCCCACGCAGCTAAATAGGTATAACGCGCGTTACCTGACGTTTTCGGATTCGGAAAAATTAACTTAACGTCGGGACGCACCAGATCATTCCAGCTGTGGATATTTTTCGGATTCCCTTTGCGAACCAGAAATCCCATTGTCGAGTAAAACGGCGAACTGTTATTCGGCAGGCGGCTTTGCCAGTCGGCCGGGATCAGTTTGCCTTTGTCATGCAGAATTTGTACGTCAGTCACCTGGTTATAGGTCACCACATCGGCCTTCAACCCTTGCAGGATCGCCAGCGCCTGTTTTGATGACCCGGCATGAGATTGTTTAATCGTCAGCTTATCGCCGCCGTTATCTTTCGCCCACTGCTGTTCAAACTGCGGGTTAAGGGCGGCAAATAGCTCGCGGGAAACGTCATATGAGCTGTTGAGCAGTTCCGTCGCCTGCGCCTGCGCAACCAACAGCACAGAAGCCGCCAGCGCCAGATATCCTTTTTTCAGTGAATTTATCGCCATTGCGCACCCTTATAAATTTGATGACTTTCTTATAGTCATAATATTTATAACAGGTACGAAAGGAGTAACGGTTTTATATACCGTTTGGCGATTTGGAAGTCGAAAAGAGAATAAGAGAACCGCAACGTTTTTCTGAATCGTGCATCCAGAATCAGGATAGCGTTCTGACAGACGCTGGCAAGCTGGCACAGTACCCGATGGCGGCAAGAGTTCTACGCTTCCGGAATAATACGTTTGCGCATTATGAGAAGGCGGTGATAGCGAGGATATGTGAAGCGCGACGCACTGATACCCTTACCCCGGCCCTCTCTCAGCCTGTGGGGAGAGGGCCAGGATAAGGGGGAATTTACAGCGCCAGCAGCCTGTCCAGCGACGGCGCGAAATAGTACCCGCCAGTGACGGGCTTAGTGAAACGTAACATCGCGTCACGCTTACCATCGGTATCGCCAAACATACTCAGCAGTTGTTGCTCGATGTTGTACAGGCGCGCGCAGTAAGCGCAGAAGTAAAGGCCGTGGGTACCGCTGGCGGTGCCATACGGCAGGCTCTGACGAACAATCTTCAGCCCTTTACCCTCTTCCTTCAGATCCACGCGGCTCAGATGAGAAGTTGCCGGACGCGCATCGCCGTCAATCTCTTCATTGGCTTCTTTGGTGCGGCCAATCATCATTTCCTGATCGGGAATACTCATACGATTAAGCTGGTTAAGATTATGCTCCCAGCGCTGCACCAGAACATAGCTGCCGCCCGCATCCACGCCATCGTTGATTATCGCCACTTCACGGCGCGTCTCTTCGCCAGCCGGGTTTTCCGTACCATCGACAAAGCCGCTCAGATCGCGCTCTTCAATCCAGCGGAAACCATGAACTTCTTCTTTAACGTCCACCACTGCGCCAAACGCCGCCATTGCCGCCTGGGCAACAGAGAAGTTCACCTCATGCTGTGCGGAAAGAATGTGGATCAGCAGATCGTACTGCGTGGACGGGGCCAGCCCCTTGCCGTAGCCCGGGAACGCTTTTAACTCTTCGCCCCCCACGCCGCCGCTCAACTGGCGCCAGATGTTATGGCCGAAAGCCACGACCGCGCCCAGCTTAGCGTCCGGGTATGTTGCCTGAAAGGTCGCTAATTTATCGGCAAAAACCTTACTGCTTTTCCGCAGGGCATCAAGGTCACCTTTGACATTGGCTTCAATCCAAATCGCCGCGCGGCAATGTTCCGGCAAAATGCCACTCTGAACCTGAGACATCGCTCCTCCTGAAATTATACAGCCACCACACGGTGGCCTTTTTAAGGCGCTATTGTACCCGTTTTTTCAGGGAGCCGAATCACTTCAGATCAAATTAGCGGCGCCAGATAATTTCACTCACCTTCCAGTTTTTCAGCGTATCGTCGGCAGGCATTAACGCGTCAGGGCCACTCCAGCTACCGGTAAAAACATAGCTAATATGTTGGCTATCCCTGGCTTTACACTCCACTACGCTGCCGCTGTCGTTATGGCCTTGCTGACAGTTACCAAAAGCTTTGCTGTAGATAGCACTGAACGGCGTACCAATTTTCACCCCACTGGCGGTTGCGATACGGCTATCACGTACGTTAATACGGCTGAGGGTACCGTTGTCGCCATTGATGGTCAGCGCCACTTTGCCATCTTTTAACGCTTCGAAGTAGCGCACAATCCTGCCATTATCCATTTTCATACCGCTGCGCAGATGATAACCGCTACCGATCGCATCACTGATAGCCTGCTCGCTTAGTGGCGTTGCCGCTGTCAGATTACCGACGCCCTGCTCAGTCACTTCCGTCGAAGAACCAAACCAGTTCCACGGATAAGCCGCCGACCAGTTGACCGCGCTCATCGTTGAGCAGCCGGTTAAAGCCAGCGGTAATGCGCAGAGAAGTATACGTAGCGATGTCATGACTCAGTCCTTTCTGATTAATTCAACGCAAGTTGGAGTACGCGATCGGCAAAAAGTGCCGTTAAAGCTGTTCTTCATGGAAACAGGCTTTCAGGCGCCGGTTACTTAACAGCCACCACAACGCATAAAGATCCGCCGCCAGCAGGACGCTGGTCACTGCCGAAGGCGATTCGCCGCCCACCCACAATAGCGGTTGCCAGACCAGCAGCAATAGCTGAGAGATCACCAGAAGCCAACGCATTAATGGCCAGAAGCGGGGAAAGCGCTGACGGTATCCGCTGATAATAAACGCCATAACCGCCGGGATGCCGGGCAGCAATCCCAGCCAAAAGTTATCGTGGTCCGGATAAAACAGATTCAGCAACGCATCCCCCTGCTGACGCGATGCGCCGGCCATCAGAAATAGCACCCATGTTCGGGCCTGCAACAACAGCACGCACCAAAAAAGGAACGGTAAGCGCAGGCGACCGTGGGAATCAAAATCGGCGGGAGTATACTCAATATTCTTCATCTTCAATCAAACGCTTACCGAGGCACAGCACGTCAGAATGCTCATAGCCAAGGCGCTCGTACATCCCCAGAACCATCTCGTTATCTTCGCGCACCATAATGTTAATTTTCGGGCAACCACGCGCGATCAGCTTTTTTTCCAGCCGATTCAACAGGGCATTAGCAATACCGCGACCACGGTATTCAGGGTGAACGCCAAGATAATAAGCAGATCCGCGATGACCGTCATAGCCGCCCATCACCGTACCAACCACCTCACCATTAACCTCGGCAACCAGAAACAGGCTGGCATCGTGGTTCAGCTTACGTTCAATATCCATTTCCGGATCGTTCCACGGCCGCAGAAGATCGCAACGCTCCCACAGGGTTATCACCTCTTCAAAATCTTGCTGGCGAAAAACGCGTATCTCCATGGTATTGCCCACCATTGACGGTTAAAAACTGAGATTATGGCGCGATTGCGCCGGATAGCCAATATCAGGCGCAATGCGTCTCAAAAAATGGCATAATGTGACTTTGTCATGTATTGAAATGAAAAGTAAAACAATTCTTATTTGGAATGGTCGTAACGGAAAACACGATACGATATAACATTGATTACCACTTGTTTGCAATTCAGGCCGAATGAGCACTTTTAAACCATTAAAAATACTTGCTTCGCGCCGCCAGGTACTGAAAGCCGGGCTGGCAGCAATCACGCTTTCAGGGATCGCCTCTCCGGCCAGCGCGAAAGAACAGCCATTGAAGACAGCCAATGGTCACAGCAAACCCGCCGCGAAGAAAAAGGGCGCTAAACGTATCGTCATGCTCGATCCCGGCCATGGCGGCATTGATACCGGCGCTATTGGTCATAACGGTTCAGAAGAGAAACACGTTGTTCTGGCGATCGCGAAAAACGTGCGCAGCATTTTACGCAGCAACGGTATTGACGCGCGGCTTACGCGAACTGACGATACCTTTATCCCGCTATATGACCGCGTAGAGATCGCCCATAAGCATGGCGCCGATCTTTTCATGTCGATTCACGCCGACGGTTTTACCAATCCGAGCGCGGCAGGAGCCTCTGTTTTCGCCCTGTCCAACCGTGGAGCCAGTAGCGCGATGGCGAAGTATCTCTCCGATCGGGAAAACCGCGCCGACGAAGTCGCGGGCAAAAAAACGACAGACAGGGACCACCTTCTGCAGCAGGTACTGTTCGATCTGGTCCAGACTGACACCATCAAAAACAGCCTGACGCTCGGTTCGTATGTTCTGAAAAAAATTAAGCCGGTGCATAAGTTGCACAGCCGTAATACCGAGCAGGCGGCGTTCGTGGTGCTAAAATCGCCCTCGATCCCTTCCGTGCTGGTAGAAACGTCGTTTATTACCAATCCGAACGAAGAAAAGCTGTTAGGGACCACCGCGTTCCGCCACAAAATCGCCACGGCAATTGCTAACGGCATTATGAGTTATTTCCACTGGTTCGATAACCAGAAAGCCCATTCGAAGAGACGTTAATGAAACCCGACGCCCATCAGGTCAAAGCCTTCCTGCTTCAGTTGCAGGACGTCATCTGCCAGAAGCTAAGTACGACCGACGGAAGCAATTTTGTTGAAGATAACTGGCAGCGGGAAGCTGGCGGCGGTGGACGCAGTCGGGTACTGCGCGATGGCGGTATCTTTGAACAGGCAGGCGTTAACTTTTCGCACGTACACGGCGATGCGATGCCGGCGTCCGCTACCGCTCATCGACCTGAGCTGGCGGGTCGCAGCTTCGAAGCGATGGGCGTGTCGCTGGTGGTGCATCCGCTCAATCCCTATATTCCCACCAGCCATGCCAACGTGCGTTTTTTTATCGCCGAGAAACCCGGCGCGGAGCCGGTCTGGTGGTTTGGCGGCGGGTTCGATTTAACGCCATATTATGGTTTTGAGGAAGACGCCGTTCACTGGCACCGCACGGCGCGGGATTTGTGCCAGCCTTTCGGCGAAGCGGTTTATCCGCGTTATAAAAAATGGTGCGACGACTACTTCTTTCTCAAACACCGTAATGAACAGCGCGGCATCGGCGGGATCTTCTTCGATGATCTGAATACGCCAGATTTCGACAGTTGCTTCCGTTTTATGCAGGCGGTAGGAAAAGGCTATACCGACGCGTATCTGCCGATTGTCGGGCAGCGCAAGGAAATGCTCTGGGGTCAACGTGAGCGTGATTTTCAACTCTACCGCCGCGGACGCTACGTCGAGTTCAATCTGGTATGGGACCGCGGCACCCTGTTTGGCCTGCAAACCGGCGGGCGCACAGAGTCGATTCTGATGTCGATGCCGCCGCTGGTGCGCTGGGAATATGACTGGCGGCCAGAAGAAGGCAGCCCGGAAGCGGCGCTGAGCGAATTTATTCAGGTGCGCGACTGGGTGTGAACCCGTATGGGTGACATTTATCTGGCCTGCACGACTCGTCTTGTAGATACGGTTATGACTCAGAATGTTGCAAAGTGAGTTCTTCTGAAATCGCCCGGGCCGCTTCCCTGGCCGGGCCGACAATAGATGCATAACTTGATCATATTGTTGGCTTCACGGCGCGGGAAGAGCGTCAGCCACCACCCGACTATACCCTAAATTATTCGAGTTGCAGGAAGGCGGCGACGCAGTGAATCCCCAGGAGCGTACTCCAGTACGTGACTGGGGTAGCCTACGCACATGCAACTTGAAGTATGACGGGTATAAAACACCAGTACGGTATCTGAACCGGTTTATTATCAGTCTCCGGCTATTTTTTTGTCGATAAAAAAGCGCGGGAGAATTCCCGCGCCTGAATGAATTAAATAGAGATTACAACGGCTGTGTTTGCGCTTCCACGACCGCCAGCGCCACCATATTAACAATACGACGAACAGAAGCGATCGGTGTTAATACGTGAACCGGTTTGGCTACGCCCATTAACACCGGTCCAACCGTCACACCTTCGGAACTGGAGACCCGTAGTAAGTTGTAACTAATACGCGCAGCCTCCATATTCGGCATCACCAGAATATTGGCAGAGCCTTTCAGCGGACTGTCCGGCATCCGGTCATTACGAATGCTTTCCACCAGCGCGGCATCGCCGTGCATTTCCCCGTCAATCATCAGATCGGGCGCGCGGGTTTTGATCAGTTCCAGCGCTGCACGCATTTTGCCGGACGATGGGCATCTGGACGAACCGAAGTTAGAGTGCGACAGAAGCGCCACTTTCGGCTCAATCCCGAAGCGACGCACAGTTTCCGCCGCCATCACGGTGATTTCCGCCAGTTCTTCCGGTGTCGGATCGTCATTGACGTAGGTGTCGGCAATAAAAGTGTTGCCGCTTGGCAGCAGCAATGCGTTCATCGCGCCCGCCGCATGGGTGCCTTCACGGTAGCCAAACACCTCTTTTACCACGCTGAAATGCTCATGGTAATCACCGATAGTGCCGCAAATCATGGCATCCGCTTCACCACGATGCACCATGATCGCGCCGATCACCGTGGTGTTGCTGATAACCGCTCTCTGCGCCTGCTCCTGCGTGATGCCGCGACGCTTCATAATCTGGTAATACTCGTTCCAGTACTCTTTAAAGCGCGGATCGGATTCATTGTTGACGATCTCAAAGTCAATGCCTGATTTGATCTGCAGCCCCAGCTTCTGGATGCGCATTTCGATCACTCCCGGACGACCAATCAGGATCGGTTTCGCCAGCCCCAGAGTGACCAGCTCCTGGGTTGCGTGCAGCACCCGGCTATCTTCCCCTTCCGCCAGCACCACGCGCTTCGGCGCTTTGCGCGCCTGCGAGAAAATCGGTTTCATAAACAGATTGGTTTTGTAAACAAACTCGGTCAGCTTATCGATATAAGCGTCAAAGTCGGCAATCGGACGCTTCGCCACGCCGGAATCCATCGCCGCTTTCGCCACCGCAGGGGCGATCTTGACAATCAGACGCGGATCGAACGGTTTCGGAATAATGTACTCCGGGCCGAAGCTCAGATCCTGATCGCCATAGGCGGAGGCCACCACTTCGCTCTGTTCGGCATGGGCCAGTTCGGCAATGGCGCGAACAGCTGCCAGCTTCATCTCTTCGTTGATCGCGGTTGCGCCAACGTCCAGCGCCCCACGGAAGATGAACGGGAAACACAGCACGTTGTTAACCTGGTTCGGGTAATCAGAACGACCGGTACAGATAATGGCGTCGGCACGCACTTCCTTCGCCAGCGGCGGCAGAATTTCCGGCTCCGGATTGGCCAGCGCCAGAATCATTGGCGCACGAGCCATTTTTTTCACCATCTCCTGCGTCAGCACCCGCGGCCCGGAACAACCAAGGAAAATATCCGCCCCGTCAATCACATCATCCAGCGTGCGCTTACCGCTATCTTCCACCGCATAGGCCGCTTTGGTTTCCACCATATTCGCCTCGCGGCCTTTGTAGATCACGCCTTTCGAGTCGCAGACCACGATGTTGTGTTTCTGCATCCCCAGCGCCACCAGCAGGTTCATACAGGCAATCGCCGCCGCGCCCGCGCCGGAGACCACCATCCGCACGTCAGAGATATTTTTTTCCACCACCCGCAGGCCGTTAAGAATAGCGGCGGTGCTGATAATCGCGGTTCCATGTTGATCGTCATGGAAGACCGGAATATTCATGCGTTCGCGTAGCTTGCGCTCAATGTAGAAGCATTCCGGCGCTTTAATATCTTCGAGGTTAATCCCGCCAAACGTCGGCTCCAGCGCCGCGACAACATTGATAAATTTGTCCGGGTCCAGTTCATCAACCTCAATATCGAAAACATCAATACCGGCGAATTTCTTAAACAAAACACCTTTCCCTTCCATCACCGGTTTACCGGCCAGGGCGCCGATATGGCCCAACCCCAGCACTGCCGTACCATTAGAGACCACCGCCACAAGGTTGCCACGCGCGGTATATTTATAGGCCGCCAGCGGGTCTTTCTCGATTTCAAGACAGGGTGCAGCGACGCCCGGCGAGTAGGCCAGCGCCAAATCGCGCTGGGTCGCAAGGGGCTTGGTCGGGGAAACCTGG
Source organism: Klebsiella indica (assembly GCF_005860775.1). Classification (GTDB taxonomy): domain Bacteria; phylum Pseudomonadota; class Gammaproteobacteria; order Enterobacterales; family Enterobacteriaceae; genus Klebsiella; species Klebsiella indica. The sequence goes on along the minus strand of NZ_VCHQ01000015.1, from coordinate 129,282 downwards.
ATTTTTCCGGGAACCGGGAATTCATGGAAATCAAGGGCGCTTTGTTTTAACTGCTCATCCATTTTATCGTTCCTTTCACGTATCGATCGTAGGGAGGGTGAAACGTAATAGCGTACCTGGTGTTCACCCTAAAGGGTGACCCAGTATCTCGCCTGACGGCGTCGCAAACTTTGAACACCGCCAAACTCTCGCCATAACAACGTTATATTTGTTATAGATTTATAATGTGTATGTAACTTGCCCTTGAAAGCAAGGATGGCCCTGTCTGCTATGCTTTTTAGTTATGCAACTCATCGTCCTCTCTATCCTAAATCAATAAAAACTCATGCAACGTATTGTTTCAGGAGTACATTATGTCCCGTAGAGAACTTGCTAACGCCATCCGCGCCCTCAGTATGGATGCGGTCCAGAAAGCCAACTCAGGCCATCCCGGCGCGCCAATGGGAATGGCGGATATCGCCGAGGTATTGTGGAACGATTTTCTTAAACACAATCCGCAGAATCCTCACTGGTACGATCGCGACCGTTTTATTCTCTCCAACGGTCATGCTTCCATGCTGCTCTATAGCCTGCTGCACCTGACCGGTTATGCGCTGTCGATAGAGGAACTCAAACACTTTCGCCAGCTACATTCGAAAACCCCCGGTCATCCGGAGTATGGCTATACGCCTGGCGTCGAAACCACCACCGGTCCGCTGGGCCAGGGGCTCGCCAACGCCGTGGGAATGGCGATTGCCGAACGCACGCTCGCTGCCCAGTTCAACCGTCCTGGGCATGACGTAGTCGATCATTTCACTTACGTGTTTATGGGCGATGGTTGCCTGATGGAGGGGATTTCTCACGAAGCCAGTTCACTGGCGGGCACCCTGGGGTTAGGGAAACTCATTGGCTTCTACGACCATAACGGCATCTCTATTGATGGTAAAACCGCAGGCTGGTTTACCGATGATACCGCCGCGCGATTCAACGCCTACCACTGGCACGTCATCGGCGATATTGACGGCCACGATCCACTGGCAGTCAAACAGGCCATTGTTGAAGCGCAGGGCGTTAAGGATAAGCCCTCGCTGATTATCTGCCGCACCATTATTGGCTTTGGCTCACCGAATAAAGCCGGTTCCGAAGAGTCACATGGCGCCGCATTAGGGGAAAAAGAGGTCGCTCTGGCCCGCGAGAAACTGGGCTGGAAATATCCGCCGTTTGACATTCCCAAAGAAATCTATCAGGGCTGGGATGCCCGTCCGCGCGGCGAAAAGGCCGAACAGGCGTGGAACGCAAAATTCGCCGATTATCAACAACAATATCCGGAACTGGCAGCGGAACTCACCCGCAGGATGAGCGGCAAGCTTCCGGAAAACTGGACGGAAGTCACTCAGCATTATATCGCCGGATTGCAGGCGGAACCGGCGAAAATTGCCAGCCGAAAAGCCTCACAAAACGCGCTGAACGCATACGGCCCCATCCTGCCTGAACTACTGGGCGGTTCGGCGGATCTCGCGCCCAGCAACCTGACCATCTGGTCCGGTTCGCAGTCAATTAAAGAAGAGCCCGCAGGCAACTATATCCACTATGGCGTACGTGAATTCGGCATGACCGCTATTGCTAACGGCATCGCGTTACACGGCGGCTTTATCCCCTACACCTCCACGTTCCTGATGTTTGTCGAGTATGCCCGCAATGCGGCGCGGATGGCGGCGCTGATGAAAGCGCGACAAATCATGATTTATACCCATGACTCTATCGGTCTTGGCGAAGATGGCCCGACTCATCAGGCGGTTGAACAACTGGCCAGCCTGCGACTGACGCCCAACTTCAGCACCTGGCGACCATGCGATCAGGTCGAAACAGCCGTCGCATGGCAGGCAGCAGTAGCAAGACACTGCGGCCCGACGGCGCTGATCCTCTCAAGGCAAAACCTGGCGCAAATGGCGCGGACGCCGGAACAAGTACAGAATATCGCCCGCGGCGGTTATGTACTGAAAGATGCCGGAGGTAAACCAGACCTGATCCTGATAGCGACCGGTTCAGAAGTAGAGATAACGGTGCTGGCGGCAGAAAAACTGCTCGCCCGGGGAGTGAATGTCCGTGTGGTATCCCTGCCATCGACCGACGTGTTCGATGCTCAGGACGAAACCTATCGGGAATCGGTATTGCCAGCAGACGTCGACGCCCGCGTCGCCGTCGAGGCCGGAATCGCCGACTACTGGTATAAATACGTGGGGCTAAAAGGAAAAATCGTCGGTATGACCAGTTATGGCGAATCAGCACCCGCGGACAAGCTCTTCCCTCACTTCGGCTTTACCGTTGAGCATATTGTTAATGTGGCAAATGAGATACTCAACGGGTAACCCACAGCGTGGGCCAGGCATCTGGCCCCTGCCAGTTATCGCACCGCGGCTGCTGCGCATAACGTACGAGATTAAATCGCTGACCATCGTAACGCCAGCGAGTTTGTGTGCCACAATCGCCGGACGCGCGCCCTTTATCCAGCGTCACCAGTTCCTGACGCTGGTCATCATAGCTGGCATTAACCAGCTCAATGTCGCGCGCGGCATCGCCGGGCGGCTGAAACGGCAACGCCAGATGGAGCGGGCGCGCAATGAATGGCCGCTGACGCGAAACCAGCCAGGCCAGCCAAATGGTGTTGTAAGCGCCCGCTTCACAACTGGTCATCAGTAGAACATTGTCATCGGTCAATGCGCTAACCCGTACTTCGCGGCGAAAAGGGTCCAGTGAACAAGCGCTGCTGTTCATCTTCTCGTTGCCGTAATCCATCAGATCGTTAAGTTCATCGCGACTGAGGGGTGACTGCGCCATATCGACTTTTCCCACCGCGCGTAAAGCGGGCGCGGGCGGAACGCTAAACGACAGAGTCTCTCCCTTACCTACCCACGCGGTTTCATTCCCCACACGCTTTTGTCGGCTGTCAATGAACAATAAAGCGGCTTTCAGCCCTTGCAGAGAAATACTCTGCAGGCCATTCTCCAGGGTAATGGCCTGCGCGTCCTGCACCTGCTGCAGGAAAGCATCAATGGTGAGGCTATCGTCGGTTTTAAGCAGTTTATCGGTGATCTGCCACTGTTTATCGCTGAGGATCAATGGATGGCCGTCAAGCTGGAGACGCGGTGCGATCGGTGCCAGCGCCGAGACGGGGTTGCCCACGCCGCCAAGTTCAATACGCAGACTGGCGTTAGTCGTCGCCCCGGCGCTACGACTGACCGTCATAACCAGACCATAGTGCAGCCCGACGTTGCGGGCGATGCAGAAATTCTGATTATTGCAGGTCACCAGCCAGTCGCTGAATAGCTGTTGGGCAGGTGCCGCCCGCACCTGCGACATCGGCAGCAAACCGAAGAGCAGAAAAAGAATAACCCGATACAACATGAGCGGCACAACCCCGGTGAAAACGCGATAAACAGCGGCCATGTTCACCAGCGGCAAGGTTTTACTCAATCAGATTTATCAGATATCCCGCGTCATCAGCCCGGATGTTTGCAAATATTGCAGGAGGATCACCGCTTTGCCATCGCGAATCTCCCCGTTCGCGACCATCTCCAGCGCCTGGCTAAAAGGCAGTTCCAGCACCTCAATATCTTCATCATCAACGCCGCCACCGCCGTTTGCCCGTTGGGCATCGCTGTATTCGGCGATAAAGAAATGGATAAGCTCGGTGACGCCGCCTGGAGACATATACAGCTCAAACAGTTTACGCACTTCCCCAACCTCGAAACCGGTCTCTTCAATGGCCTCTTTGCGCACACAGACTTCCGGCTCGTCATTATCCAGTAGCCCGGCACAGGTTTCGATCAGCATGCCATCCTGATTACCGTTTACCCAGGTGGCGACGCGGAACTGGCGTACCAGCACGACACTCTGCTTACGCCGGTTATACAGCATGATGGTGGCGCCGTTTCCGCGATCGTAAACCTCACGCTTATGGCGCACCACGCTGCCATCGCTGCGCGTGAGTTCATAGGTCATATTGCGTAAAACAAACCAGTTTTCGGAGAGGATTTTATCTTTGATGACGTTGATATTGAGTGACATACAGGCCCCACAGCATAGAATGACGTCGTCATACTACGCCGCGGGACCCGCTTTGTCGTTAGTGAAGCGGATTCGATTTCACACCGAGGAAATCCATTATCCCCTGCGCAGCATGGCGTCCTTCCGCCATCGCCGTCACCACAAGGTCAGCGCCGCGCACGGCATCCCCCCCGGCAAACACCTTACGATGGGTAGTCTGATAACGATAGCGGCTTTCAACGCTGGCTTTAATCCGACCGCGACTATCAAGCTGTACGCCGATCGACTCCAGCCAGGGCATGCCGTGTGGATGGAAACCAAAAGCCATGATCACCACATCGGCAGGCATCACGAACTCGCTTCCCGGGATCGGCGACGGACGGCGACGCCCCTGAGCATCCGGCTCGCCAAGTTGGGTACGCAGGAAGCGTACGCCGTTAACGTGGCCTTCCGCATCCAGTTCCAGCGTCACTGGCTGGACGTTAAACTCAAACATCGCCCCCTCTTCACGCGCGTTTTTAACCTCTTTCTTCGAGCCCGGCATGTTGGCTTCATCGCGACGATAGGCGCAGGTGACCTGTTTCGCGCCGTGGCGCAGCGAAGTCCGCACACAGTCCATCGCCGTATCGCCGCCGCCCAGCACGACAACATTCAGCCCCTCGGTGTTGATGTAAGACTCATCCTGCAGCTCAGCAAGCCCCATCACCTGCCGGGTGTTGGCAATCAGGAATGGCAACGCATCATACACGCCTGGCGCGTCTTCATTTGGCAGATCCGCTTTCATTGAACGGTAGGTTCCGGTGCCGATAAACACCGCATCGTAGTCGTCAAGCAGCGTGGTCAACGGGAGATCTTTGCCTATCTCGCAGTTAAGCTCAAAGCGCACGCCCATCTGGGTAAAGATTTCACGCCGCCGGGCAAGGAGCGATTTATCCAGCTTAAACGCCGGAATACCAAAGGTCAGCAAGCCGCCGATTTCCGGGTGGCGATCAAACACCACTGGCCGAACGCCGTTGCGCACCAGATTATCAGCGCAGGCAAGCCCGGCGGGGCCGGCGCCGATAATCGCCACTCGCCTGCCGCTTTCAACCACCTGCGAGAGATCCGGCCGCCAGCCGCTGGCCAGCGCCTGGTCGGAAATATAGCGTTCAATGTTGCCGATAGTGACCGAACCGTACTCATCGCGCAGCGTACAGGCCCCTTCGCACAGGCGATCCTGCGGGCAGACACGGCCAGTAATTTCCGGCAGACAGTTGGTCTGATGAGAAAGCTCCACCGCGGCGGAGATATCGCCCGCTTTGACGCGCTCAATCCACTGCGGAATATGGTTATGCAGCGGACAGGTCCATTCGCAAATACTGTGTTCGCCGCACTTCAGGCAGCGTTCCGCCTCACGGCTGGCCTGTCCGGCGCTAAACGGGAGATATATTTCGGCGAAATTAGCTTTACGCGCCTCAGCAGACAGTTTATCGGCCTCGCCACGCGGCGGAGTGGCGGCCATGCGCGCCGCTTTTCCGCCAGAGCGCAGTGGGACCGCCGCGCCGGAATGGCTGTGCCACGGCTGAGCGTCCATCCGCGCCGCGCGTTGCCGGCGCTGTTTCGCCAGATTCAGCAGCGTGTCGTCCGTCGCCAGCTGCAGTGCCTCGGCCGGGCAATTCTGTACGCAAGCAGGCCCCTCTTCACGACCGCTGCACAAATCGCATTTGTGTGCTGTCGCCTTGACGCTTCCCGCCTTTACCGGCGTAAGGACGATTTGCATCACACCAAACGGACAGGCGACCATACAGGATTTACAACCAATGCATTTCTCCTGATTAACCTGGACACTGCCGTTAAGCTGGCTGATGGCGCCATTTGGACAACTGCGGGCACAGGGAGCCCCTTCACAATGATGACATGTTACTGCGTTACGCTTTTGCTCGCCTTTGATAACCGTGATACGCGGCAAAAAACGCTGCGGGGTCAATACATGCTGCTCATCGTTGTGCGCCATAACGCAGGCAACTTCACAAGCCTTGCATCCGATGCACTTATGACTATCGCTTAAAATAAAGTGGTTCATGACATCCTTCAGTATTAGTGGTGAATAACCCCTCAATTCGCATGCCTATCTATTAACCGACAAGGCGGTACCGGAACAATGTACATTTGCCCAGGATGGCGATTTTTTGGTAATAACCCGAGTTGGATCAATTTTTTTGACTTAAATGAAATTGCGTTTTATTTATTCAGGTAATAATTGCTTACGCCAGAGAAGCTGCGGCGACGGGAAGAACGTGGAAATATTGATAAAGGTAGAGAGAGAAGGACGATTCTTTACGCTACCAGAAACGGCGCACGATAACTTACACGTTCTCCTTGCTTTCTCCACAGTTGTCTGAGAGCTTGCCGCTAGAGTGTCACAGGCTGCGCAATAACAAAAAAATGCACACAATGAGGTCCTGATTCTGATGGCGAATTTTTTTATCGATCGCCCCATTTTTGCGTGGGTTCTGGCCATCCTTTTATGCCTGACCGGAACGCTTGCAATCTTATCGCTTCCCGTTGAGCAATATCCCGAACTGGCCCCGCCTAACGTGCGGATCACCGCGAACTATCCCGGCGCTTCAGCACAGACGCTGGAAAATACCGTCACCCAAGTTATCGAACAAAACATGACGGGCCTTGACAACCTGATGTATATGTCATCGCAAAGCAGCGGTTCCGGCCAGGCCACGATTACGCTAAGTTTTACCGCCGGCACCGACCCGGATGAAGCCGTCCAGCAGGTACAAAACCAGTTGCAATCGGCAATGCGCAAGCTCCCCCAGGCCGTACAAAACCAGGGCGTGACGGTGAGAAAAACCGGGGACACCAACATTCTGACCCTTGCTTTCGTCTCCACCGACGGCAGTATGGATAAACAAGACATCGCCGACTACGTCGCCAGTAATATTCAGGAGCCGCTCAGTCGCGTGAACGGCGTCGGCGATATCGACGCTTACGGTTCGCAGTACGCGATGCGCATCTGGCTCGATCCGGCCAAACTCAATAGTTTTCAGATGACGGCGAGCGATGTCACTGACGCCATTTCCGCGCAAAATGCGCAAATCGCTGTCGGTCAACTGGGCGGCACGCCATCGGTGGATAAGCAGGCGCTGAACGCCACCATTAATTCGCAATCGCTGTTACAAACCCCGGAGCAGTTCCGCAATATCACGTTACGAGTGAATCCGGATGGTTCCGAAGTCACCCTTGGCGACGTGGCTACCGTCGAAATGGGCGCGGAGAAATATGATTATCTCAGTCGCTACAACCGCCAGGCGGCCTCCGGCCTGGGGATCAAGCTGGCTTCCGGCGCTAACGAAATGGCAACCGCCGAGCGCGTTATCGATCGCCTGAACGAACTATCGCAATACTTCCCGCACGGCCTGCAATACAAAGTCGCTTACGAGACGACTTCTTTCGTCAAAGCATCCATTACTGACGTCGTCAAAACGCTGCTTGAGGCCATCGTACTGGTGTTCCTCGTGATGTATCTGTTCCTGCAAAACTTCCGCGCCACGCTTATCCCGACGATTGCCGTACCGGTGGTGCTGATGGGCACCTTCGCCATCCTCTATGTCTGCGGTTACAGTATCAACACCTTAACCATGTTCGCCATGGTGCTGGCAATCGGTCTGTTGGTGGATGATGCCATCGTGGTGGTGGAAAACGTCGAACGTATCATGAGCGAGGAGGGCCTCTCGCCGCGCGAAGCGACGCGTAAATCGATGGGGCAGATCCAGGGCGCGCTGGTTGGCATCGCGATGGTCCTGTCGGCGGTATTTGTGCCAATGGCCTTTTTCGGCGGCACAACCGGCGCGATCTATCGTCAGTTCTCAATTACCATTGTTTCAGCGATGGTACTGTCTGTTCTGGTGGCGATGATTCTGACGCCCGCCCTGTGCGCCACCTTACTGAAGCCGATTCACCGCGGAGACGATCACGGGAAACGGGGCTTCTTCGGCGGGTTTAACCGCCTATTTAACCGCAACGCCAGCCGCTACGAATCCGCGGTGGCGAAAATTCTTCATCGTTCGCTGCGCTGGATAATGATCTACATTCTGCTGCTGGGCGGCATGGTCTTTCTGTTTCTGCATCTGCCGACGTCGTTCCTGCCGCAGGAGGACCGTGGAATGTTTATCACTTCAGTACAGTTGCCTGGCGGCTCGACCCAGCAACAAACGCTGAAAGTGGTGCAGAAGGTAGAAGATTATTTCCTGAAAAAGGAGAAAGCGAACGTTGAATCGGTGTTCGCAACAATCGGCGCCGGCCCCGGTGGCAACGGCCAGAACGTGGCGCGAATGTTCATACGCCTGAAAGACTGGAACCAGCGCGATCCGACGAGCGGCTCCTCTTTCGCCATCATCGAACGCGCAACGAAAGCGTTTAACAAGATTAAAGAGGCTCGCGTCTTTGCCAGCAGCCCACCGGCTATCAGCGGACTCGGCAGTTCAGCCGGTTTCGATATGGAACTGGAGGACCACGCGGGCAACGGGCACGATGCGCTGATGGCCGCCCGCGATACTCTGCTGGAACTGGCCGCGCAAAATAAACAGCTAACCCGCGTACGCCACAACGGCCTCGACGATAGCCCACAATTGCAGATCGATATCGATCAACGTAAAGCTCAGGCGCTGGGCCTTTCCATCGACGATATCAACGACACGCTGCAAACCGCATGGGGTTCAAGCTACGTCAATGACTTTATGGATCGTGGGCGCGTAAAGAAAGTCTATGTCCAGGCGGCTGCGCCGTATCGCATGCTACCAGACGATATCAATCTATGGTACGTGCGCAACAGTAGCGGCACAATGGTCCCCTTCTCCGCCTTCGCCACCTCCCACTGGGAGACCGGTTCGCCGCGCCTGGAGCGCTACAACGGCTACTCGGCGGTAGAAATCATCGGCGAAGCCGCGCCCGGTGTCAGTACCGGCACCGCCATGACGATTATGGAAAAACTGGCTCAGCAGTTGCCGAACGGTTTTGGCCTTGAATGGACGGCGATGTCCTTGCAGGAACGTCTCTCCGGCGCGCAGGCGCCGGCCCTGTATGCGATTTCTCTGCTGGTGGTGTTCTTATGCCTGGCGGCGCTGTATGAAAGCTGGTCGGTGCCGTTCTCGGTGATGCTGGTGGTGCCGCTGGGGGTTATTGGCGCGCTACTGGCAACCTGGGCGCGCGGGCTCGACAACGATGTCTACTTCCAGGTGGGCCTGTTGACGGTTATCGGCCTGTCGGCCAAAAACGCTATTCTTATCGTCGAGTTTGCCAATGAGTTAAACCAAAAAGGCGAGGATCTGCTTACCGCGACGTTATCGGCCTGCCGTCAGCGTCTGAGGCCAATTCTGATGACCTCGCTGGCGTTTATCTTCGGCGTACTGCCAATGGCTATCAGCACCGGTGCGGGTTCCGGCAGCCAGCATGCCGTCGGCACCGGTGTTATGGGGGGCATGCTCTCTTCCACCCTACTGGCTATCTTCTTCGTGCCGCTGTTCTTCACGCTTGTGCGACGCCGTTTTCCGCTCAAGGAACGGCCACAATAGCAGAAGCGATGGTGACAGTTTTCACCGGGGCAAATAACAGAAAAGGCGACATATGGTGTCGCCTTTTTCATGTGGCCGCTTCAACTGCATTATTATCCTGCTCGTGGAATCGCCCTGCTCTCATTGTGGAAACTTATTTACGAAGCATACCTTCGATAAAATCTTTCCAGTTCCCCAGTTCATGCTCAATCATACTAACCTCTCTTATTATTATGGGTAATTTTATGCAAATTTGTTGTTAATGAAAAGTTTGTTTTTGCTATCGCTCTCATTGCTTTACTATCGTCTCCGACATGTTCCCCTTTCATTCGTAAGTACTATGAGCCTATTTGTGGCGGTTTAATGTGACCAATAGCAACATTCAGCAACATTCATTCATCTGCTCAATCCGCCAGCCCTGACCCCGGGTCGGGATAAGCACAAACGAGAGGTTAAAAAACAGACGAAAAATATTACATTCAAACTATCCTGCGGGAAAAAAAGATATTTATTACAGTCATTCGCGTATTATTTAGGGTATCTATTCGGAGTATCTCAATCCAAAGATTAAGAGCCTATCCCACCAGGCGTTATTGGCGCAGACAGTTTGAACACGGCCAGCGCGGAAGAACCGGAGCGTACACGTAGTACGTGAGGATTCTGAGCACTGCCCAGGTTCAAAATGACAAGCAAAATAGCCCTAATGGGACAGGCTCTAATTCAAAGAGAAAGGTTTAATCATGCTAACCCTGTACGGAATTAAAAACTGCGACACCATAAAAAAGGCCCGCCGCTGGCTGGACGCCCATCAGCTTGAATATCGCTTTCATGATTATCGTGCTGATGGCCTGAGTCGCGAATTAGTCGACACCTTTATCGCCGAACTCGGCTGGGAAGCCCTACTCAACACCCGAGGGACCACCTGGCGCAAACTGGATGAAACGGTTCGCGCCAGTATCAATAACGCCGACGCCGCAGCGGATCTGATGCTGGAAATGCCGGCAATCATCAAGCGCCCATTGCTCTGTGCGCCTGGTAAGCCTATGCTGCTGGGTTTCAGTGAATCAAGTTATCAGCAGTTTAACGAGGTGTAGTCTATGTCTTGCCCGGTCATTGAGCTTGCTCAGCAGCTTATTCGCCGCCCTTCCCTCAGCCCCGATGACGCGGGGTGTCAGGCATTAATGATTGAACGTCTGCGGGCGATTGGCTTTACCGTCGAACCGATGGATTTCGGCGATACTCAAAATTTCTGGGCCTGGCGTGGGCACGGAGAGACGCTGGCCTTCGCCGGCCACACCGATGTTGTTCCCTCAGGTGACGCTGACCGCTGGATTAACCCACCGTTCGAGCCGACCATTCGTGACGGCATGCTGTTTGGCCGCGGCGCGGCGGATATGAAAGGTTCTCTGGCCGCGATGGTGGTTGCCGCCGAACGTTTTGTCGCTCATCACCCTGACCATAAAGGCCGTCTGGCGTTTCTGATCACTTCTGATGAAGAGGCCAGCGCGAAAAATGGCACCGTCAAGGTCGTTGAAGCGCTGATGGCACGCAACGAACGCCTGGATTACTGCCTCGTCGGCGAACCGTCCAGCACCGAAGTCGTCGGCGATGTGGTCAAAAATGGCCGTCGCGGTTCGCTGACCTGTAACCTGACCATTCACGGCGTTCAGGGGCACGTTGCCTATCCGCATCTCGCCGATAACCCGGTACACCGCGCTGCGCCGATGCTGGCTGAACTGGTGAACATTGAGTGGGATCAAGGCAACGAATTTTTCCCGCCAACCAGTATGCAAATCGCTAATGTGCGCTCAGGAACCGGCAGCAACAATGTGATTCCCGGCGATATGTTTGTGCAGTTCAACTTCCGTTTTAGCACCGAGCTCACCGACGAAATGATTAAAGCGCGCGTCGTGGCCCTGCTGGAGAAGCACGCGCTACGTTACAGCGTTGAGTGGTGGCTTTCAGGCCAGCCATTCCTGACCAGCCGCGGTAAGCTGGTGGATGCCGTCGTAAACGCCATTGAGCACTATAATGAAATAAAGCCGCAGTTGCTGACTAATGGCGGCACTTCCGACGGGCGCTTTATCGCGCGCATGGGCGCGCAGGTGGTTGAACTGGGGCCTGTGAATGCCACCATTCATAAAATCAATGAGTGCGTAAATGCCGCCGACCTCCAGCTGCTGGCGCGGATGTATCAACGCATTATGGAACAACTGATCGCCTGAGGGCATTGCCGGAAAAGGAGTAGCGCATGGAGTGGCTCATCAAACACTGGTGGATCCTGGTATTAGTCTTTTTAGTGGGGGTGATCATCAACGTGATTAAAGATCTTAACCGCGTTGACCACAAAAAATTTCTCAACAATAAGCCGGATTTGCCGCCGCATCGTGACTTCAACGACAAGTGGGACGATGATGACGACTGGCCTAAAAACGACCAGTCAAAGAAATAAGCGTATTGTTCAGCCTGACCAGCCACGCTTTTTAAACATTAACCCCGGTATCTGTTTTTCACTACCGGGGTTTTTATTACAGCAGTTCGATAATATCGTCGTCCTGCGGCTTGCCGCCGCTGAGCGCTTCGTCGAAATAGTGCTTCGGTACGGTAAAACGCAGATGATCGAGGGCAAACTGCATGCTTTGCTCATTAATCGCGTGTCCCAGCCCCTCAACAATATCCAGCGTCACGTCACCGCCTGCCTGCTGTAACGCCTCCTGTCCCGCTACCGCCCATGCCAGATCGATGACACGATCCTCGCCGCCGTGAATCAGGTGGATGGTCGTGGCCGTGCTCGCCGACTCGGGCATCGTCGCATAGCGACCATTAAAGGCAATCACCCGCGAGGCCAGACCCGGCTCCGCCTTAATACTTTCGAGGGACATAATCGCGCCCTGCGAGAAGCCGATCAGCGCCGTCGCCTGCGGACTGACGCCGCTTTGCTGCTGCCAGTAGCGAACCGTGTCAATAAAGGTCGGCATAATGGCATCCACGCGCTGCTGGCGGTTATCTTCAGTAACGCCCTGCACGGAAAACCACTGGCGCCCCGGCGGCGGCCCGCACGGCTCTGCGCCGCCGATGCTGACAATCAGCGCATCAGGAAAGAGCGGGGCAAACCAGCTACCAATTTGCCCCATGGCAACCGGGTTATCGCCGACGCCATGAAACAGCAGCAGCAGTTGCTGTGCAGGTGTCGCAGGGCTTTGAACAATAAAATGATCGTGTTTCATGGCTGTCTCCTTAATGTCTGCAAGGAAGTTTACGCCACAGGCGGAATATGACCATGTCATTTAACTGAAGGAGTTAGTTAAAAAAATTGCAGAATTGTCACCTGCTGGCGCAGGGCATCGGCACGGGTTGCGTTAAGGCTGGATAACGCCTGGGCCGCCTCTTCCCGTAGCCTGACCAGCAGGGCTTTGCGCCCGGATATCTGTAGCGCCCGGCACAGCGTCGACTCGTCCTGCCGCCGCAGACGCGCCCGCAGCGCCGGTAGCGGTAAATCAACCTGCATAAGCAGGCGGTTCAGGCTGCCCGCCGACGCCAGCAACGGACGATGGGCAAAAGCAAAGCCCGCCACCTCCAGCCAGTCCTCCTCCGTAAGGATAGTCGCTTCCTGCATTGTCAGCGGAAAAGCGCCATCCCGCCAGTCACGTAGCCAGTACTCGTCGCGCAACAGTCGCTGCGCTTCCTTATTAACCAGTTGGTGACCCGACTCGCTGAGGGGATAGAGCGCCATCGCGGTATAACAGCCGCTGCTGGCTTCCCGGTGGGTTCCTAAACGTACCAGCGTAAAACCGCAACGCTGCCAGAAACGCCATAGCTCCGGCGTGTAACCAAAACTGACGGAAAGATAATCCCGGTCCGCCGCCAGAGATATCGCCCGGGCCACCAGCCGTTGCCCCAGTCCCTCACGCTGGCGGGCCGGATGCACGGCAATACGGCTGATACGCAGCCCGGTCAACGTTGCCGCCAGCGGACTGCCGCCGTGCGCCGCCAGCGACTGGGCCACCAGATTACCACGCGGTCGACGGAACCCGGCCCACACAGCCTGGCTAAGCGAGGGCTCAAGCCCGCCCTCTTCCACCAGCCACAGCGCCCCGGCAACGCGGTCGCCGCTGCGGGCGCAGACAAAATGCTGTCCTGGCGCATCCATCATACGCCGCAGATCCAGCGGAGAGGTACGATAATGCGCGCCGGAGAGCAACTGGTACATCGCTTCCGGTAGCCCGGGATATTGCCGCCAGAGGGCCTGATCGACGCTTTCCAGCATCACATCGCCAATTGGCTGCTGGCGGAAAGTCTCGTCGCCAAACAGCAGCAGTTGCGCAATCATCGCTTCCAGCGGGCAGCCTGCCGCCCAACGGACAGGCGTCGTCAAACTGAACTGCCGCAAATGCGTAAAACTGGCGCAAAACTTAAGCAGAAAGCCGCGTCCGGTACCTTCATACCCCTGCACGGTCGTGGTCAACAGCGTTCGCGGAAAGCGGGCGATAAGCTGGCGCAACTGCGGGCCAGGAATGGCGGCGGCCTCGTCGACAATCAGCCATGAAGCATTGCATTCTGACGCCAGTAATGCATCGGGAGCCATAAAACGAAAATCCCCTCCGGCGAAAGCCGCCATCACATCGGTTGCTCCACGTGCAGGCGCCGTAACAATGGCATCGCCCGCCAGTTGGCGAATAAGCATTCCGGCGAGAGCGGACTTTCCTCGCCCGCGTTCTGCGATCAGCGCGGCAATACCGGGGGAAAAATCGGCCAGTTCGGCAAGAACGGTGGCCTGCTCCGCCTGCGGATGACCATCAGCAGGATGCCATGCGACGCGCGCTGAAAAGTCCGGCACAACCAGTTTGTGTCTCTGCCGCCAGAGAATGGACTCACTATCGGCAATAATTTGCTGACAGAAGCGGTAGACAAAATTCGGCGCAACCACAGGCAGGAGAGTGTCGCTCCAGCGCAAAGAATCCGCATCTGGCCGCATGGCCCACTGCGCGAAATCAGGCGTCAGCAGGATCAGCCAGCTTCCGGCGCGCAGCGTACCGGCGAGCGCAGCCAGCGCCGCGACATCAAAGCCCTCGCGGGCATCAAAAAAGGCATGCTGAAATTCGCGTCCCAGCAGGGATTTCAGCGTTCCAGGTGAGGTGTACGGTGCCGGCATCGGCTGCGGGCCGACCCACAGACCGTCACCGGCCAGCGCCGTTCGCAGTATTTGCGCCTGACGCAAAGTCCAGGCATCATCGCCGCTGAGGACCAGCAGACGACGGATGCCTTCACGCGCCATTTGTGTGGTCAGATGAAGCAGTTCATCCATGACGGGCCGAGGTTATAACGTACTGCCAAATGTATTGCACTGCGCCGGGTCACCGCTGTCAAAACCGCGCTTAAACCAGGTATAGCGCTGCTGTGACGTCCCGTGGGTAAAGCTGTCCGGCACCACGCGCCCCTGGCTCTGCTGCTGCAAGCGGTCATCGCCAATCGCCTCTGCGGCGTTCAGCGCCTCCTGCAGATCGCCGGCCTCCAGTAAATCCTGCTTCTGCATATTGTAGCCCCAGACGCCCGCAAAACAGTCCGCCTGTAGCTCCATTTTTACCGACAGGCGATTGGCTTCCGCCTGTGAAGCATTCTGCTGTAGCTGGCGCACTTTCGATTCAATCCCCAGCAGCTTTTGCACATGATGGCCCACTTCATGGGCGATAACGTAACCCTGGGCGAAATCGCCGCCCGCGCCGAGCCTGGTTTTCATGTCATCGTAGAACGACAGATCGATATAAACAGTGCTGTCTGCGGGACAGTAAAATGGCCCCATCACCGACTGGCCAGTACCGCAGCCGGTTGGCGTCGAACCGCGATACATCACCAGCCTCGGTTGCCGATACTGATTGCCCATATCGTTAAAAATCGCGCCCCAGGTATCTTCCGTATCCGCCAGAACCACTTTCGTGAATGTCGCGGCTTCGTCATCCTGCGGGCTGATGGAGCGTTGGTTGGTGGTCTGCTGCTGAGAGAGCGGTTCGCCGGTCAACATACCGGTTAAATCTACGCCGTAATAGCCCGCCACCAGAATAATAATCAGCAGCACAATGCCGCCTTTCCCGCTGGGAAGACGAAAACCCCCGCCCCCGCCCATTGACGAACCAGATTGACCACGGCGATCTTCAACATTGTCGCTTTCGCGACGTCCTTGCCAACGCATAACTACCTCTATCTTCTTCTATAAATTACTCCTACGATCGTAGGCGGTTATGAACGGGATTACCACTGGAAATATGTCGGAGGGCATGTCCCCGGCCTCACGTTATCTGACCGGAATACGGAGAGTTATTGTCGACCTGATGAGCATAACGTCATCAGTGACATGCCGGATGGCGACGTAAACGGTGCATCCGGCATGGAGAGCGAGGCCTGTCAGCCCGGCAGAAAGAGAGGAAGGCTTAATCCA
Organism: Klebsiella indica; assembly: GCF_005860775.1. Taxonomy (GTDB): domain Bacteria; phylum Pseudomonadota; class Gammaproteobacteria; order Enterobacterales; family Enterobacteriaceae; genus Klebsiella; species Klebsiella indica. Next base: position 113,280 of record NZ_VCHQ01000015.1, on the reverse strand, counting down.
GTTTGACGCCTAAACGGTGCGCCACTTCTTCGTAGGCTTCAATCAGACCGCCAAGGCTCTGGCGGAAGCGGTCTTTATCCATTTTATCCATGGTCTTTTTATCCCACAGGCGGCTGCCGTCCGGAGAGAATTCGTCACCCAGCACCACTTCACCTTTGAACAGACCAAACTCCAGCTTGAAGTCCACCAGGATCAGGCCTGCGTCGTCGAACAGCTTTTTCAGCACATCGTTAGCTTTATAGGTCAGTTCCCGCATCCGGGCCAGGTTCTCTTTGCTCACCCAGCCAAAGGTTTCGCAGTAGGATTCGTTGACCATTGGGTCATGCATGGCGTCGTTTTTCAGGAACAGATCGAACAACGGCGGATTCAGTTCAATACCTTCTTCAATCCCTAAGCGTTTTACCAGAGAACCGGCAGCGCGGTTACGCACCACGCACTCCACCGGCACCATATCCAGCTTTTTAACCAGACATTCGGTATCGGACAGCAGCGCTTCCATCTGGGTCGGGATACCCGCTTCCGCCAGCTTGCTCATAATGAAATGGTTGAACTTGTTGTTCACCATGCCTTTACGATCAAACTGCTCAATGCGAGCGCCATCCCCTGCTGACGTATCGTTACGGAATTCGAGTATCAACAGATCCGGATTTTCGGTGCTGTATACCGTTTTCGCTTTACCACGATACAACTCAGCTTGCTTTTTCATCTTTCACCACTCCAGTGATATTAAGCCCAAAAAATACATTCCCGCCTGTACACAACATCATTCAAAGCGCATTGAGGCGGCAACTGAGCGAATCCCCGGTCATTAACATAAGCAAGTGACTGGGGTGAACGAAGGCAACCAACAACGACGCAATTTGAAGGATGATGCGCATACGCACACGTTTGCGTCACTATACATTAAAAAGGGCCGGATTGCTCCAGCCCTGTTTATTACTTACTGAATGCCGCCTGGAATACGGCGACCAGCGCATCATTTTGCGACTGCGTCAACGTATGCCCTTTCGGATCGATAAACTGCAGACTGCTGCGGTTATCGAGATCCCCGACCTGCAGTTTATAATCGCCGGATACCAGCTGCGGGTCGCGAGCCCCCAGATCGGTCCAGCCGCTGTCAGATAGCGGTTTGTAAGTCACAGAAAGACTGCCCTGAGAACGAGAGCTGTCGGTTACCTTCATCCCCACTTTTCCCAGCGCGCCCGGCAGACGTTGCCAAACCAGGTTAAACGGCGCACGCACCACCAGCATCGGCAGGCCGGTGTCATCAGCCGCGCTCTGCACGTCGAAAGTCGCTCCGGCATTTTTCTGCGCGGCGTTCTGTGCGTTGGTGGCGTTCAGATCCAGCCCCTCGGAAATGACGTTCAGCATCGCGGTGCTGTAGCGCTGCAGCGACGCCGGATCGGCAACGGGTTTACCCGCTTGCTCCAGGTTCACCAGCTTCACGATCACTGCCTGCTGATAGCCCTGCTGCTTCACTGAGATTTGATAGCGACCACGGTACTGCTGATCTTCATCAAGGCGATTCCAGTCGACCCAGTCGGTATTCAGCGTCTGGCTGGCATCATCACGCTTAGCAATAGTGTAGTTTTTCGCCTGCACGATGCTTGCCACCTGTGCCCACAACGAACCGCTGCGGCCATTTTCCACCATCAGCGTCGCGGTATCCCCCTTAAACTGGGTGCTCGCGCCGCTGAGCAGGGCCAGAGGCTGAGCAGGCGGACGGATGTCCAGCGCTTTACCTGTGTTACCGGTGCTGGTCGCAACCGGAATGTTATAATCACCCACCTGAACCGGCAGGATCATGCCTGCTGGCGCATGAAGTTCACTGAGCGGCGTTGCCTGCAAATAGGCCTCATCGCCGCTCACCTGGCGCTTATAGCGCGAATCAGAACTACAGGCCGCGAGGAGTAGAACCAGCGAAACACCCGCAACCTTCGCCAGGCGCGACTTCTGTACTGAGTAAGCCATCAAATCTCCCTAAACTTTACAGCAAACCGGCATGCTTCAACGCGGCGGTGACAGCCTTAATACCATTTTCGGTAATTGGTGTCATCGGCAGACGTAGCGTATCGGTCGCCACAAGACCCAATGCCTTACAGGCCCATTTGGCCGGGATAGGATTGGGTTCGACAAATAATTTGGTATGCAACGGCATCAGACGCTGGTTAATCGCACGCGCTTCAGCAAATTGACCCGCCAGCGCCAGTCGGCACATTTCGGCCATTTCACGCGCCGCAACGTTTGCCGTTACGGAAATCACGCCATGACCACCAAGCTGCATAAAGTCCATTCCGGTCGCGTCATCGCCGCTCAACAGAATAAAGTCATCTGAAACCAGCTCTTTGATCTGATGAACACGCGTTAAGTTCCCCGTTGCTTCCTTAATACCGATAATATTTTTGATTTCCGCCAGACGGCCAACGGTTTCCGGTAACATATCGCACCCCGTACGGGACGGCACATTATACAGAATTTGCGGCAAATCAGTATGTTCGGCAATCGCTTTAAAATGCTGGAACACCCCTTCCTGAGTCGGGCGGTTGTAATAAGGCGTTACCGTCAGACAACCTACCACACCGCTATCGTTAAAGCGTTTAGTCAGACTAATCGCCTCGGCGGTGGCATTCGCACCGGTACCGGCAATCACCGGAATACGCCCGTCAGCCAGTTCCAGCGTCTGCATCACCACATCACCATGCTCTTCATGGCTTAGGGTTGCGGACTCTCCGGTAGTCCCTACCGAAACGATCGCCGAGGTTCCATTGGCGACATGGTAATCAATCAGTTTTTTCAGGCTTGATCGGCAGACATTGCCGTTTTCATCCATCGGCGTGACAAGCGCTACAATACTTCCCGTAAACATGGGCCATCCTCAGAGCAGAAGTGGGATAAGATATTCAATGTTACGTTTGGTGCTGTAATAAAAGCAAGAGACCCGATGCCATCAGGGATGTTGTATGCCGGTTTTTTTTATGCTTTCCTAACGTTACCTCACCTTTTTAAAGGAAGAACAGGTTTGACCGCCTCATTACAACACTATCTGGTTATTACCGCATTGGGCGCAGACCGCCCGGGCATCGTGAATACAATCACTCGCCACGTCAGCAGTTGCGGCTGTAATATCGAAGACAGCCGGTTGGCTATGCTTGGCGACGAGTTTACGTTTATCATGCTGCTTTCCGGCTCGTGGAATGCGATTAACCTGATTGAATCCACTCTGCCGCTGAAAGGCGCCGAGCTGGAACTGCTTATCGTGATGAAGCGTACAACCGCAAGACCGCCTCAGGCGATGCAGAATACCGTCTGGATTCAGGTTGAGGTGCCGGATTCACCGCATATTATTGAGCGATTTACCGCCCTGTGTGATAAATGGAAAATGAATATTGCCGAACTGGTTTCCCGCACCCAATCGGGCGCAAACGACGATTCCGTTCAGCTTTTTATCCAAATCACCGCCCATAGTCCAACAACGCAAAATGCGTCAAATATCGAACAAGCATTTAAAGCACTATGTACAGAACTGAATGCACAAGGCAGTATTAATATCGTTAATTATTCACAGCATGATGAACAGGATGGAGTTTGAGTAATGAACCCACTGAAAGCCGGTGATATTGCACCGAAATTTAGCTTACCGGACCAGGACGGCGAGGAAGTAAATTTGACCGACTTCCAGGGACAGCGTGTTCTGGTTTATTTTTACCCGAAAGCCATGACCCCGGGCTGCACCGTACAGGCGTGCGGTTTGCGCGATAACATGGACGACCTGAAAAAAGCAGGCGTTGAAGTACTGGGCATCAGTACGGATAAACCAGAAAAACTCTCCCGTTTCGCCGAAAAAGAGCTGCTGAACTTCACTTTGCTCTCTGATGAAAATCATCAGGTATGCGAACAGTTTGGTATCTGGGGTGAAAAAACGTTTATGGGGAAAACCTACGACGGCATTCACCGCATCAGCTTCCTCATTGATGCCGATGGCAAAATCGAGCATGTATTTGATGATTTCAAAACCAGTAATCACCACGAAGTGGTGTTGAACTGGCTGAAAGAAAACGCCTGACGCTGAGAAAAATGCAAGACCCGGGTCGTTACCCAACCACCCGGCGTCTTTTTTAGCGCATATTTTTCAGCTTCTCGCTACTTCCCGTCTTCGATAACAGGGCCATCCGGCCAGGCATGCATTACCGCTTTGATTAACGTCGCCAGCGGAATCGCGAAGAACACGCCCCAGAATCCCCACAAACCGCCGAAGATAATCACCGACAGAATAATGACCAGCGGATGCAGATTAACCGCTTCTGAGAACAATACCGGAACCAGCAGGTTGCCATCCAGCCCCTGAATAATCAGGTACACCATGAACAGGCTCCAGAACTCGGTGCCCGCGCCAAACTGAAACAGCGCCACGCCAATCACCGGAATGGTGACCACAAACGCGCCAATGTAAGGGATCAATACCGAAAAACCGACCAGCACTGCCAACAACAGCGAATAATTGAGCCCAAAAAGGATAAAGCCAACCCATGTCGCCACGCCGACGACAATCATTTCCAGCACCTTACCGCGTATATAGTTGGTAATTTGCTGGTTCATCTCTTCCCACACCTGCCCGGCCAGACCGCGGTTACGCGGCAGAACACGGCGCACGGCATTCAGCATCTGCGCTTTATCTTTCAGCAGGAAGAACACCATCAGCGGGACCAGTACCAGATAGACCGCCAGCGTCAGCAGCCCGACCAGTGAAGCCAGGGAGTATTTCACCACCGAATCGCCGACGGTTAACATCCGGCTGCGCATATTTTCCGCCATCGCGTCGATAATTCCGGCATCCATTAAGGCGGGATAACGACGCGGCACGGTGGCGGCAAAGTCAGAAAGTTTGTTCAGCATGCCAGGCATATCGCGAATCAGATAAATACCCTGTTGCCAGGCAACCGGCATCACCACGAAAGCCATCAGGAGCAAAATACCAACAAACAGAATCAGAACAACTGACGTGGCCCAGGTCCGTGAAAAACCGATGCGCTCCAGTCTGACGGTCGGCCATTCCAGCAAATAAGCCAGTACGATAGACACTAAGAGCGGCGCCAGCAGGCCGCTAAAGAAAAACATAATGCCAAACCCGGCCAACAAAATGACCAGCAGCGCTATCGCCTCCGGATCGCTGAACCGGCGACGATACCACTGCATTAACATCTGAAGCATAAAACCCTTCCCTGAAGAGCGAAGCTGTAACAATCTCAGGAATTGTATCGAAATGTCACAAAAAAGACTTCGCTTTTTATGGGTAAAACGACAAACATTAATGACCGGGTGAATATCATATTTTCAATGCGGTTCACCCCAGCTAAACTCGCTGGAGTTGCGGTCAGGGAACATTACGCCGCACAATCGGTCAAACTGGCACATCCACATTACAGGACAGGGGTTATGTTCAGGCAGTTGAAGAAAACGCTGGTGGCAGCCGTCATCGCGTCGTTGACGCTGGGGTCGATATTACCTGCTTTTGCCGATACCGCAGATACGTTGCCAGACATGGGCACCACCGCAGGAAGCACGCTCTCCATCGGTCAGGAAATGCAGATGGGAGATTACTATGTTCGTCAGCTGCGCGGCAGCGCGCCGTTAATCAACGACCCTCTTCTGGTGCAATATATTAATGGCTTAGGCATGCGGCTGGTCTCGCACGCCAATTCAGTGCGTACGCCATTCCACTTTTATCTGATTAATAATGACGAAATTAACGCCTTTGCTTTCTTCGGCGGCAACGTTGTGCTGCACTCGGCGCTCTTCCGTTACGTGGATAACGAAAGCGAGCTGGCATCCGTCATGGCGCACGAAATTTCACACGTCACCCAACGCCACCTTGCCCGCGCAATGGAAGATCAGAAGCGTAATGCCCCACTGACCTGGGTCGGCGCGCTGGGGTCTATTCTGCTGGCGATGGCCAGCCCGCAGGCCGGGATGGCGGCGCTCACCGGCACGCTTGCCGGTACTCAGCAGGGGATGATCAGCTTTACCCGACAAAACGAAGAAGAGGCGGACCGTATTGGTATTCAGGTGCTTCAGCGTTCAGGGTTCGATCCTCAGGCCATGCCGGCATTTATGGAAAAACTGCTTGACCAATCACGTTATTCGACTCGTCTGCCGGAAATGTTGCTGACTCACCCATTGCCGGAAAGCCGCCTCGCCGACGCCCGCAACCGGGCGAATCAGATGCGCCCGGTTGTCGTGCAATCTTCCGCAAACTTCTATCTGGCAAAGGCCAGAACCCTCGGGATGTATGCTTCCGGAGACAATAAGCTCAATAATGATCTACTGAGCAGTTGGGAAAAAGGCAATATCCGCGAACAACACGCCGCCCGATACGGACGCGCCCTGCTGGCAATGGGCAGCGATAATTACGATCTGGCGCGCAAAACGCTGCAACCGCTGTTAAACGCCGATCCGCAAAACGCCTGGTATCTCGATCTGGCAACCGATATCGACCTCGGGCAAAAGAGAGCAACTGATGCGATCAGGCGCCTGAAAAATGCCCGTGAACTTCGTACCGATCCGGTTCTACAGATAAACCTTGCCAACGCGTTACTGGAAGGCGGGCAACCGGCGGAAGCCGCAACTATTCTTAACCGCTACACCTTTAATAATAAAGAGGACGTCAACGGTTGGGATTTACTGGCCCAGGCGGAAGCCAAACTCGGCAATCGCGATCAGGAACTGGCGGCGCGTGCAGAAAGCATGGCGCTGGTCGGGCGACTCGATCAGGCTATCTCATTACTTAGCCGCGCCAGTTCGCAAGTGAAATTAGGCAGCTTGCAACAAGCGCGCTACGACGCGCGCATCGATCAGTTGCGACAGTTGCAGGAACGCTTCAAACCGTACCAGAAAATGTAAGGAGATCTCGTGTCCGAGACGGTCAAAATCTATCATAATCCCCGCTGCTCCAAGAGCCGCGACACCCTGAGCCTGCTGAAGGCCAACGGTATCGACCCCGAAGTGGTGCTTTATCTGGAGACGCCACCGGATGCCGCAACGCTGCGCCAGTTGCTGAAGATGCTGGGAATGGCCAGCGCACGCGAATTAATGCGCCAGAAAGAAGATCTGTATAAATCACTGGAGCTGGCAAATCCGCAGCTCAGCGAAGAAGCGCTGATCCAGGCGATGATCGATAATCCGAAGTTGATCGAACGGCCTGTCGTCGTCAGCCGCGGCAAAGCGCGTATCGGTCGCCCACCGGAGCAAGTGCTGGAAATCATTGGCTAACGCGCTTTCACGGCGGCGGATTAGAACGTCGCCGTGCAGTTAAAGCTTCAGGATCTCTTTCACAAATGGAATCGTCAGTTTGCGCTGGGCGGTAATCGAGGCGCGATCGAGCTGATCGAGCGTCATAAACAACGAACGCATTTCGCGATCCAGTCGCTTAAGCAGGAAACGGCAGACGTCCTCCGGCATTTCGAAACCGCGCAGTCTGGCGCGCAGTTGCAGTGCCTGGAGCTTATCCTCATCCGACAGGGGTTGCAGTTTGTAGATTTGCCCCCAGTCGAGACGCGAGGCCAGATCCGGCAGCCCCAGCTTAAGCTGGCGAGGCGGCCGATCGCCGGTAATCAGCAGCCGGGTTTTCCCTGATTCAAGAATGCGGTTATAGAGGTCGAAGATAGCCATTTCCCACAGTTCATCACCGGCCACACATTCAATGTTGTCGATGCAAACCAGCGATAGCTGCTCCATTCCGTCCAGCACTTCCGGCACAAACCACGTCCGTTTATCCAGAGGAACATAGCCCACTGCATCGCCACGCTGGGAGAGTTCCGCGCAGGCGGCGTGTAATAAATGACTGCGCCCCGCCCCTTCGCGCGACCAGATATAGATATATCCGCTATGTTCCTGCCGCAGCACGTTCTGGAGGGCAGCAAGAAGAGAAGGGTTATCACCCGGCCAGAAACTTGCGAAAGTTTCATCATCGGGAAGATACAGTGGCAAAGAGAGCTGTGCCGGTGCGTTCAGATGGACCTCAACATAGGCTTGCAGAAAAACGCGAAGAGTTTAGCACAGAAATACGCAAGGAGAGAACCGGGCAGGCTCACCGCCCGGTATAAGGATCACGGTTTTGCGTCTTCACTGTCCGCGGCATCGAGGACAACCTCTTCCGGGCGCAAAACGCCGATCAGCCTGAAGATCAGGCTCAGACAGATACCGACAATGGTCGCCAGTGCCATACCTTTCAGTTCGGCGGCGCCAATATGCACTTTCGCGCCACTGACACCGATAATCAGGATAACGGAGGTGAGGATCAGATTCTGCGCCTTATTGTAATCCACTTTGGATTCAATCAGCACGCGAATACCTGATGCGCCAATCACACCATACAGCAGCAGGGAGACGCCGCCCATGACCGGTAGCGGAATAATCTGGATCGCTGCGGCCAGTTTCCCGACGCAGGAGAGCAAAATGGCGATGATCGCCGCCCCACCGATAACCCAGGTGCTGTATACACGGGTAATCGCCATGACGCCGATATTCTCGCCGTATGTAGTATTCGGCGTTGAACCAAAGAAGCCGGAGATCACCGTAGACAGACCGTTGGCAAACATCGAGCGATGTAAACCCGGATCGCGGATAAGATCTTTTTTGACGATATTGGCCGTCACCACCAGGTGGCCAACGTGCTCGGCGATCACCACCAGCGCGGCAGGTAAAATGGTGAAAATCGCAAACCATTCAAAACGTGGCGTGTAGAAGGTCGGTAGCGCAAACCAGTGCGCCTCAGCGATAGGCGTGGTATCGACTACCCCCATGACAAAAGAGAGCGCGTAGCCGACCAGTACGCCGATTAAAATCGGGATAATCGCCAGAAAGCCACGGAACAGCACCGAACCGAAGACCGTCACGGCCAGCGTCACCAGTGAAATAATGATGGTCTTGCTATCCGGCGATTGCCCTTCGGCAGGCAACAGACCGGCCATATTTGCCGCGACGCCCGCCAGTTCCAGGCCGATAACCGCGACAATTGCCCCCATCGCCGCCGGAGGAAACATCACGTCCAGCCAGCCGGTACCGGCTTTTTTCACCACAAAGGAGACAATACAAAACAGTACGCCGCACATGATAAAGCCGCCGAGAGCGACTTCGTAGCCCAGCGGCAGCAGAAGCAGAACCGGAGAAATAAACGCAAAGCTCGATCCAAGATAAGCCGGGATTTTACCTTTGCAGATGAAAAGGTATAACAGTGTACCAATGCCGTTAAACAGCAGTACCGTGGCCGGATTTATATGAAACAGAACGGGCACCAGTACCGTTGCGCCAAACATGGCGAACAGATGTTGCAAACTAAGCGGGATTGTCTGTAAAAGTGGTGGTCTTTCACTCACCCCGATAGCACGGCGCGTCATAGCATTTTCCTCTGAGAGTCGTTTGTTAGTTGCTGTGTGTTTTATTCAAAAAAAAGCCGACTATCAAAGTCGGCTTTTTTTACTTCATCATTTACTTGGTACCAAAGATCTTATCACCGGCATCGCCGAGCCCCGGAATAATGTATCCGTGCTCGTTCAGGCCCTGATCAATCGACGCGGTGTAGAGTTCCACATCCGGATGAGCTTTCTCCAGCGCGGCAATGCCTTCCGGTGCAGCCACCAGAACCAGCACCTTAATGCTGTTACAGCCTGCTTTCTTCAGCAGGTCAATGGTGGCGATCATTGAGCCGCCGGTTGCCAGCATAGGGTCAACCACCAGCGCCATGCGTTCGTCGATATTGGACACCAGCTTCTGGAAATAGGGCACCGGCTCAAGGGTTTCTTCATTACGGTAGATACCCACGACGCTGATGCGCGCGCTTGGGACGTGTTCAAGCACGCCGTCCATCATGCCCAGACCTGCGCGCAGAATCGGCACCACAGTAATTTTTTTGCCTTTGATCTGCTCAATGTCTACCGGGCCGTTCCAGCCTTCAATGGTGACTTTTTCCGTCTCCAGATCGGCGGTCGCTTCATAAGTCAGTAAGCTGCCCACTTCTGAGGCGAGTTCACGGAAGCGTTTGGTGCTGATGTCGTGCTCACGCATCAGCCCCAGCTTGTGTTTGACGAGTGGGTGTTTCACTTCCACAATCTTCATTCTCTTTCTCCTCTGAAGGGCAACCACAAAAAAAATCGCGGGATTATACCGCTTTTTCCCTTTTGCGCCATAGCCGATATGTTTGACCCCGATCAAGCAAAATGCTTTACGCTGCCTGAGGCAGTATAAACGAAATAAAAAAAGCCCCGCCAAAAGCGGCAATGCCGTTCACTTAAGCAAACCATTGGTGTTGCCTTTTGTTTTATTTGCCTGTGGCAATCGCATTATCGGTGGTTTAAACGAAAATCTGATTCGATTGATTCAATTACTGAGCTGATACGGGCTGAATGAAATATAAAGGATATAACTTTTTTTATGATTTTCAGCCTCTGAAAAGCCCCTGACGAATAACGGACTCACCGCATGGGGGTTGGGCGCATCAAGGAAAGCCTCGCGAGAACGCAGGCGCGCATCCATGACTGGCCGCCAGGACGGTGGCCAGAGGGCGGGTCGAGACAGGACAAAATTGCCGGGAGCAATTTTGAACAGCGCTTGCGCTGGCCCTGGAAGGGCGAGTCCCGGGGATGGGACGAGTAGCGTCGAGTCCCGCCCGGTCCGCCAGATGAAGCCGGAGTGGAGCGAACCGCGCAGCGGCAGGTTTTCAGCGCCATGCCGGGGGTGCAGGGGGACGGGCGAAACGTCCCCCTGCCCGTTCACACGCTGTGGATATAACGAATATCCGCGAATTTATCGTGAACGGAACAGGCCACTAAGCCAAAATGGGTGAAAATGAAAAATGCGTCATGTTCGCCAGAACCACCGATTGATGACAGAACCGCTCAGCCAGCCATAAATACAACTGACAGCCCTTAACTGACCAGCATTGCGCCAAAAGCGGGGCCGTATAAGGCTTTGCGACGATTTACAACCTCTCGCCGTTGCTGGCGATAACCTGCTGATACCAGGCAAACGATTTCTTGCGGCTACGCGCCAGCGTACCGTTGCCCTCATTGTCTTTATCGACATAGATAAAACCGTAGCGTTTTTTCATCTCGCCGGTACCGGCGGAGACCAGGTCGATGCAGCCCCACGGGGTATATCCCATCAGCTCTACGCCATCTTCAACAACCGCCTTTTTCATCTCAGCGATATGCGCGGCGAGATAGTCAATACGATACTGGTCATCCACCGAACCATCCGCTTCACGCACATCAATGGCGCCGAAGCCATTCTCAACAATAAACAGCGGCAGTTGATAGTGATCCCAGAACCAGTTCAGAGAGTAACGCAGGCCGACAGGATCAATCTGCCAGCCCCAGTCTGACTTCTGTACATACGGGTTAGAAACCAGGCTGGTGGTTTCATCATAATCCAGTTGCGGATTGTCATCGGTCGCTTTGGTGGCGAACGACATATAGTAGCTAAAGCCGATATAGTCGACGCAGCCCTCGGTCAGCGCCACGCGGTCCTCTTCGCTCATATCCAGCGCAAAACCGCGACGCGCATAGTAGTTCAGCAGATGTTGCGGGTATTTGCCGCGCACGTGAACATCGGTGAACCAGTAGCGACGATGCATGGCGTTCATCGCCATCATCATGTCGTCTGGCGCGCAGCTCAGCGGGTAAATCGGACACATGGCGATCATGCAGCCAATCTGCAGTGACGGGTTAATCTCGCGAGCCGCTTTGACCGCCAGCGCGCTGGCGACCAGCTCATAGTGCGCCGCCTGGTACATCACCGGCTCACGATCTTCTCCCGGCAGAAACTTCAGTCCCGAGTTGGTGAACGGCGCAAAATCTTCATGGAAATTAGCCTGGTTGTTGATCTCATTAAAGGTCATCCAGTACTTCACTTTATGCTGATAACGGGTAAACACAACCCGCGCAAAACGAACAAAGAAATCAATCAGCTGACGATTACGCCAGCCGCCGTATTCCGTCACCAGATGGTACGGCATTTCAAAGTGGGAGAGCGTAATCACCGGCTCAATGCCGTGCTTCAGACACTCATCGAACAGATCATCATAAAACTGTAGCCCGGCTTCGTTGGGCTCCAGCTCATCTCCTCGCGGGAATATACGCGTCCAGGCAATAGACGTCCGAAAGCATTTAAAGCCCATTTCGGCAAACAGCTGAATGTCATCTTTATAACGATGATAAAAATCAATTGCCTGATGATTGGGGTAATTTTTCCCGGGCAACACGCCATCGGTGATTTCGCGCGGTACACCGTGCGCGCCCGCGGTCATGACATCGGCGACGCTAACGCCTTTACCCCCCTCTTTCCATCCGCCTTCCAGCTGATGCGCGGCAACCGCCCCGCCCCACAGAAAACCTTGTTTAAATCCAGACATGCTCTCTCCCTATGCGCAGCGGCCGCTATGCGCCTCTGCTGCTGATTAAAAGGGTAACTGACATCCGCCTGAGCGCCTCATTACGCCATTTTTAACGCCGTATCGCTGATATCGCATTCGCGGTTTATCTGCGTCATACGGCATGCGACAAAAACAGAAACCGGTTTCAGTGGCATAATGATCATTCGTGTACACCGTAGCAAGCGGAAGAATGTACCCGGTTTCATTTTCGTGAACAGTATCAAATTTGTACACTTAGCCGTCGTTTTGTATTGACTGCAAAGCAGGCTCGCAAACGTTTGCTTTCCCTGTTAGAATTGCGCCGTTTTTTATTGCTACCGCAAACGCGTGGAGACTTCGCAGTGACCGATAAAACCTCTCTCAGCTATAAAGATGCCGGCGTGGATATTGATGCAGGCAACGCTCTCGTCGACCGTATTAAGGGCGTGGTGAAGAAAACCCGTCGCCCGGAAGTGATGGGTGGACTGGGCGGATTCGGCGCACTGTGCGCGCTGCCGCAGAAGTATCGCGAGCCGGTACTGGTTTCCGGCACCGATGGCGTTGGCACCAAGCTGCGTCTGGCGATGGACCTGAAGCGTCACGACACTATCGGTATCGACCTGGTCGCCATGTGCGTGAACGATCTCGTGGTTCAGGGCGCAGAGCCGCTGTTCTTCCTTGATTACTACGCGACCGGAAAACTGGATGTCGATACCGCAGCCAGCGTGATCAACGGCATTGCCGAAGGTTGCCTGCAATCAGGTTGCGCGCTGGTGGGCGGTGAAACGGCGGAGATGCCGGGCATGTACCATGGCGAAGACTACGACGTAGCAGGTTTCTGCGTCGGGGTAGTAGAAAAAGCGGAAATTATCGACGGCAGCAAGGTGGCCGATGGCGATGTTCTCGTCGCACTGGCCTCCAGTGGCCCGCACTCCAACGGCTACTCTCTGGTGCGCAAAATTATCGAAGTCAGCGGCGTTGACCCGCAAACTACCGATCTCAACGGCAAGCCTCTGGCCGATCACCTGCTGGCACCGACCCGTATTTATGTGAAACCGGTACTCGACCTGATTGCCAACGTTGACGTGCACGCCATCGCCCATCTGACCGGCGGCGGCTTCTGGGAAAATATCCCGCGCGTTCTGCCGGACAACACTCAGGCGGTTATCGATGAGTCCTCCTGGCAGTGGCCGGCGGTGTTCAAGTGGCTGCAAACGGCCGGAAACGTCAGCAACCATGAGATGTATCGTACCTTTAACTGCGGCGTTGGCATGGTTATCGCTCTCCCGGCGGAAGCGGCCGATAACGCAATCGCTTTCCTGAACGACAAAGGTGAAAACGCGTGGAAAATAGGTTATATCAAAACCTCAGATTCCGAACAGCGTGTGGTTATTGAATGAAAAACATCGTGGTGCTGATTTCCGGTAACGGCAGTAATCTGCAGGCCATTATTGACGCCTGTGCCCGGAAAAAAATCAACGGCACCCTGCGTGCAGTCTTCAGCAACAAAGCCGAAGCCTTCGGCCTGGAGCGCGCTCGCGCGGCGAATATTCCGGCTCATGCGCTCTCTCCCGGCCAGTTTGCCAGTCGTGAAGCCTTCGATCGTGAACTGATGCACGAAATTGATGCTTACGCGCCGGATCTGGTGGTGCTGGCCGGCTATATGCGTATTCTGAGCCCGGCATTTGTCGCGCACTATCAGGGGCGTTTGCTGAACATCCATCCTTCCCTGCTGCCGAAATATCCGGGGCTGCACACCCATCGTCAGGCGCTGGAAAACGGTGATGAGGAGCACGGGACATCGGTGCATTTCGTGACTGATGAGCTGGACGGAGGCCCGGTGGTGCTGCAGGCGAAAGTGCCGGTCTTTACTGAGGATACCGAAGACGAGATTACCGCCCGTGTACAGGCTCAGGAACACGACATCTATCCGCTGGTCATCAGTTGGTTTGTCGACGGTCGCCTTCGCGCGGTAGGGAATGAAGCCTGGCTTGATAAGGTCAAACTGCCACCGCAAGGCTACGCCGCTGACGAGTAACCCACCGCCCTGCGCTTTATCCACGCGGGGCTTTTTTTTGATTAAAATCGCTTAACAATCAATCATATTGAAGAGTATTGTTCTTCTTACTGTCATATTATTGTGACACAGTGGATCGCTATGCGGAAAATTTCGTCATAATAGTCTACGTCCTGTGAGTTAAACGGAGTGTGAGTTGTAATGGGCCAGGAAAAGCTATACATCGAAAAAGAACTCAGCTGGTTGTCCTTTAACGAGCGTGTACTTCAGGAAGCGGCGGACAAAAGCAATCCGCTGATCGAGCGCATGCGCTTTTTAGGCATTTACTCCAACAATCTCGATGAATTTTATAAAGTCCGTTTTGCCGAGCTGAAGCGGCGCATCATCATTAGTGAAGAACAAGGTATTACCGCCCACTCTCGCCACCTGCTGGGTAAAATTCAGACGCGCGTATTGAAGGCCGATCAGGAGTTTGACAGTTTATATAACGAGCTGTTACTGGAAATGGCGCGTAACCAGATTTTCCTGATTAACGAGCGTCAGCTTTCGGTTAATCAGCAGTCATGGCTGCGTAACTACTTCAAGGTCTACCTTCGCCAGCATATCTCGCCAATCCTGATCAACCACGAAACGGATCTGGTACAGTTTCTGAAGGATGATTATACCTATCTGGCCGTTGAGATCATCCGCGGAGAAACGATCAATTACGCGCTGCTGGAGATTCCGTCAGACAAGGTTCCCCGTTTTGTGAACCTTCCGCCGGAAGCGCCACGTCGCCGTAAGCCAATGATTCTATTAGATAATATTCTGCGCTATTGCCTCGATGATATCTTTAAGGGCTTCTTTGATTACGACACGCTCAACGCCTACTCAATGAAAATGACGCGTGATGCCGAATACGACCTGGTGCACGAGATGGAATCGAGCCTGATGGAGCTGATGTCCTCCAGTCTGAAACAGCGTCTGACCGCCGAACCGGTGCGCTTCGTCTATCAGCGCGATATGCCTGACGCGATGGTCGAAATGCTGCGCGATAAGCTCTCTATCTCCAACTACGACTCGATGCTGCCGGGCGGACGCTACCACAACTTTAAAGATTTTATTAGTTTCCCGAATGTTGGCAAAGCCAACCTGGTTAACAAGCCGATGCCGCGCCTGCGCCATCTGTGGTTCGATAAGTTCCGCAACGGATTTGATGCGATTCGCGAACGCGATGTGCTGCTCTACTATCCGTACCACACCTTCGAGCACGTGCTGGAACTGCTGCGTCAGGCCTCTTTCGACCCGAGCGTGCTGGCTATCAAAATCAACATCTATCGTGTCGCTAAAGATTCGCGAATTATTGATTCGATGATCCACGCCGCCCACAACGGTAAAAAAGTAACCGTAGTTGTGGAACTGCAGGCGCGTTTTGATGAAGAAGCCAACATTCACTGGGCCAAACGTCTGACCGAAGCCGGCGTGCACGTTATCTTCTCCGCGCCAGGGTTGAAGATCCACGCCAAGCTGTTTCTCGTTTCCCGTAAAGAAGGGGATGAAGTCGTCCGTTATGCGCATATCGGTACCGGCAACTTCAACGAAAAAACCGCCCGTCTCTACACCGACTATTCATTGCTCACCGCCGATGCGCGGATCACCAATGAAGTTCGTCGGGTGTTTAACTTTATCGAAAACCCCTATCGCCCGGTAAGCTTCGACTATTTGCTGGTATCACCGCAAAACTCGCGCCGACTGCTGTATGAAATGATCGACCGTGAAATTGCTAACGCGCAGAATAGCCGGCCATCAGGCATTACGCTGAAGCTGAACAACCTGGTTGATAAGGGGCTGGTGGATCGTCTGTACGCGGCCTCAAGTTCCGGCGTCCCGGTGAACCTGTTGATTCGCGGCATGTGCTCGCTGATCCCCGGTCTGGAAGGCATCAGTGACAATATTCGCGTGATCAGCATCGTTGACCGCTTCCTTGAGCATGACCGGATCTATAGCTTCGAAAACGGCGGCGATAAGCAGGTCTGGTTATCGTCCGCGGACTGGATGACGCGCAATATCGACTATCGTATCGAAGTCGCCACGCCGCTGCTGGATCCCCGACTCAAACAGCGCGTGCTGGATATTTTAGATATTCTGTTCAGCGATACGGTAAAAGCGCGCTATCTTGATAAAGAACTGAGTAATCGCTACGTGCCGCGCGGCAACCGCCGTAAAGTTCGCGCACAGATGGCGATATACGACTACCTCAAATCACTTGAACAGCCCGATTAACCTATGCCAATAAACGAAAATGCCCCCCGGCCACAAGAGTTTGCTGCGGTCGACCTCGGTTCGAACAGTTTTCATATGGTGATCGCCCGTGTCGTCGACGGAGCAATGCAGATCATCGGTCGTCTGAAGCAGCGTGTACACCTGGCTGACGGTCTGGATGAAAATTCTCTCCTCAGCGAAGAGGCCATCAAACGCGGGCTGAACTGTCTGTCGCTGTTTGCCGAGCGCTTGCAGGGGTTCGATCCCTCAAGCGTCTGCATTGTCGGCACTCATACGCTACGCCAGGCAACCAACGCGGCGGAATTTCTCAAGCGCGCCGAGCAGGTCATCCCCTATCCGATTGAAATTATCCCCGGCAACGAAGAAGCGCGTCTGATTTTTATGGGCGTGGAGCATACGCAACCGGAGCGAGGCCGTAAGCTGGTTATTGATATCGGCGGCGGTTCTACCGAGCTGGTCATCGGCGAAGATTTTGAACCCCGTCTGGTGGAAAGCCGCCGGATGGGCTGCGTGAGCTTCTCCCAGGTTTATTTTCCTGGCGGCGTTATCAGTAAAGCAAATTTCCAGCGCGCACGCCTGTCAGCCGTGCAAAAGCTGGAAACGCTGGCCTGGCAGTTCCGTATTCAGGGCTGGAACGTCGCCCTCGGCGCATCCGGCACCATCAAAGCCGCGCATGAAGTGCTGGTGGCGATGGGCGAGAAAGATGGCGTTATTACCCCGGAACGCCTCGAAATGCTGGTTGATGAGCTATTGAAATACAAAAATTACGACTCGCTGAACCTGCCGGGCTTATCGGAAGATCGTAAGGCCGTGTTTGCTCCCGGCCTGGCAATTCTCTGCGGCGTATTCGACGCGCTGGCGATTAAAGAGCTGCGTTTGTCCGATGGCGCGCTGCGCGAAGGCGTGCTGTACGAGATGGAGGGCCGGTTCCGTCATCAGGACATTCGTAGCCGCACCGCACAAAGTCTGGCCAACCAGTACAATATCGATCGTGAGCAGGCGCGGCGGGTACTGGAGACAACCACCCATATGTTTGAGCAGTGGCAGGAGCAAAATCCTAAGCTGGCTAATCCGCATCTGGAGGCGCTGCTGAAATGGGCAACCATGCTACATGAAGTCGGCTTAAATATTAATCACAGCGGAATGCATCGCCACTCGGCTTATATCCTGCAAAACAGTGATCTGCCGGGCTTTAATCAGGAACAGCAAATGCTGATGGCGACGCTGGTCCGCTACCATCGGAAAGCCATTAAGCTGGATGATTTGCCGCGTTTTACGCTGTTTAAGAAAAAGCAGTTTTTGCCTTTGATTCAGCTTCTGCGCCTTGGCGTCCTGCTGAATAACCAGCGTCAGGCGACGACAACGCCGCCGACCCTCACGCTGAAGACCGAAGCCAACCACTGGACGCTGGTGTTCCCCCATGACTGGTTCAGCCAGAATGCGCTGGTACTGCTCGATCTGGAGAAAGAGCAGGAATACTGGCAAGGCGTTCCGGACTGGTTGCTGAAGATCAGCGAAGAAAAACCTGACGCCGAGGGTTAAGTCATCCCCGATGGGCCGCCCCCCGGCCCATCGCTATCAGCGGGCATCACCAGCTTCTCAAGCGGGACAGGCTTGCCAATATCATCACCCTGCATATAGTCAATCCCCAGCGAAATTACCGCCTGACGAATTTCTGGCGTGTCGACATAATCGGCCACCACCTGCATATTGTGCATTCGCGCAACAAGGCAAATGGATGCGACGGTCTGATAGATAAGACTACTGCTCAGTAGATTACGAATAAAACCACCGTCAATTTTCACCAGATCCGCATTGATCATTTTCAGTTGCGCGTCGCTGGAATAACCGTGGCCAAACTCATCCATCACTACGCGACAGCCCATCTCCTGCAAGTACGCCTGCGTATTCCGCGCCCGTTCCGGGCTGCCCCGAAAATGGTTTTCAGTCAGTGCAAAAATAAGCTGCCAGGGCTCAATATCGTAGCGGATCAGCAGCATTTTCACCTGCCGATGAAAGTGGCTATTGTTCACGGAAAAAGGCGAAACATTCATGATCAGGCGTATTCCCGGCAGAGTATTACGCTGCCTGTCCATAAATGCCAGAGTACGCTCCAGAACCCAGCTATCAATACGCGCTGAGAGACCCAATTCCTCTGCTACCGGCAAAAAAGTCTCCGGCATAATGATCTCATCATTGTCATTCCGCACCCTGAGCAGGACTTCATGATAACTGTCGCCGCGGATACCAACTATCGGCTGGGCCATCAGCAGAAATCGATCCTGTTCCAGCGCTTTCATCAGTTGATTCATCATTGTGATTTTATTTTTTAGCTGCTGCTGCAAATTGATCGCGCCACTGCGCTGTAAATTTTCCGGCTCCCCGGTAGCCAGCGAGAGATCGGTCACGCTGTTGAGTTCACCAAGCAGCAAATGCAGACGGCTCACCGGAGAGTTGACGCTACAATAGCTCACTCCCACTGGTGGTTGTAATGGCATATCATTCCAGACAAAGCGAAACGTTTGAATCCGCTCATATAACAAGGGGATTCGTTGATGATGACCTTCGCTGTTGAGGCGGATCGCCAGCCCATGCCCGGTCATTTGATAGATATCTTCCCCCGGCTGTAATAACTTGCTGAGCACCCCGGCCAGTTGCTGTTTGTACTGAACGGGCAGCAGAATGCCGTAGTGATGCCCCAGTATTTCCAGCCCCGGAATACGTAAAAGGCACAGTACCGACCGGGGTGTGTAATTGAGTTCGCGGCTCAATGCGCGCAAATTAGGCAAGTTAATCGTCCGATCCAGTAAAGCCATCCGCCGCCTGTGCGAGCAAATCGTTCGTTGTCGCGTCGCCAGCATCGACATATAAATAATAATAAAAGAGAACACCAGATAGCTGGAAGAAGTTATAGCCAATTGGTTATTATAAGTCAGAGATAACGGCAGGTATTGATAATGAAAGTGAATAAGAACAATGAGAACGGGCAACCAAATTAACGAAATAACGTAACAGCCGAAGCGTATTGCCCCCCATAGCATGACCAGCATAAGCCATGACAACGTATAATATGTATTAAGAATAGTACTCGCACGACTTAACGGCATTAATAGTAGAATGAATAACATGCATAGCGCCGCAGCCCATAAAAAGATCTCCGGGAACGTTACTTTCGGATCACTTTGCAGCCTGATTTGAGAAATAACCCCGCGGATATACGGTGGATGCCGGATGATACGAATTAAAAAATAACACAATATTCCCCCGGTTAAACACCCCACCATCAAAGCCTGAAACGTGATGAGCGAATGCAAACTTAAAGGGTTTATCTCCATCAGGTGCATCGCCTGCGGCTGAATACCAAGACACTCAGCGAGTTGCCAGAGAATAAGAAAGATACCAGATGGCATAAACACCTGCCAGAAAAGCCGCTGAGGCATTGCTCTTGGGTGACAAAGTGAAATTTGCTGCCTGCGCGGCACAAAAATATGGTATCCGCCCCGGCATAAAACTGCCGGAATAAGAAAATGGAAAATGACGCAAATGGAATTTTCCAGCGTCATACCGTGCGTAATGGAAAGTAACAAACCGAGAATAATGCCTGGCAACGAAGCCCAGCCAAAAAACATCATCAGGCTGAGTACCATTGCCAAGGGTAAATAGTAAAGATAGACGTCTCTCCCCTCCAGCAATACGGTGGTATTGGCCCATCTTGACATGGGGAGCAGAACAACGGGTAAGACGAACGGCAGCGCCCACCATTTATCACGATATTGCCTGTAAAGTTTAATTATCTTCATTGATGTTATACGGATATCCCTAAATCCCACCTCAAAATAGTCGGGTGGGCATCTAACCAGCCATCATAATCATACCAGGGTTAACAACGCGGAACTGGCTGGTGATTTTAGTTATCAACGACGACAGACGATTGATATAAATCAATAAATCGCCTGGCCTATATTGATAACGCCCTGTTTTTTAGCATCTGCTCGCTATAAGCAGAAAATATGTCAATACAACAATTCTCTTATATAACATTTGGTAATATATTGAACAGCGGATTTTTGCCTTCTCATCAATTGACCCTTCCGCTTTCCTGTGCCTTAATACGCACATCGCCCATTCGCCGGGTATACTTGAAGGAACCTTTTGTGAGTCAGGCATCCAGTATGCGTAAACGACATCGATTTAACCGTCGCATGACCCGTATCGTACTGCTTATCAGCTTTATCTTCTTCTTTGGACGCTTTGTCTACTCTTCTATCGGTGCCTGGTATCATCATCAGGACAAAAAGCAATCACAGCAATCAACCATCACCGTTGAACCTTCCGATCCAGCAAAAGCACCCGTGCAAAAATAAACGCGCAGCAGTCCTGATGCCGCATCACGTCTGGCGGCAATGATGCCATTGATTCATCGCGATACCGGGCAGAAGACTGGAAACCGTCAATACAGTACAACCAGAATGGTACTCCGAAGATACGGTTACAAACTGACAGTTGGGCCATAAAATCGGGCTGGATGATGGATGACAAAGTGTCCGACCGTGAGGGTGGCATTATCGAACACCAGGCGGCAATTGTTGACTATGCCGCCTCCGGACAGAGGGCATTACGTTTTTTTGACTGAATACAGTGGTACGATTCCTTGCCTTTTATTTTCTCCGGCACGGTCACATTTATCCCGACGGTGTGCATTAAAGTCTGGAACGATGGAATTGATAGCTAATTTTAATCTGAAATCTGCCGATATCTGAAATAAAATATCTCTCAACTTCAACTGACAGACCTTTTGAAATCGATGACCATGGATAACATGCTAACCTTTGCCGTTGCTGCCTTCTGTTCGCTTTTATTGACCAATGGAATTGCTGCATTTCGAACGATCATCAAGGCCACGCACGAAGAGAAATATGAGAAAATTCAGGTAGGTAATATGAATATGACCATGCGTCGTTATATGGCAGGAGAAGGCGTAGGCTATACTCTGACATCAGCAGTAACCATTATGGCGTGGTTATCTTTTATTACCGGTTAATCAATACATTGGCAATAACTCAGCTCATCCCAGAGCTTCATCCTGACAGACACCATGAACAGCGTTATAATTCGTGCCTGAACAATTTGATCTGCAACCCGAATATCTGGCGCATAACTATTATTGACTGATAAATATCCTGTTTGGTCATTTTCCGCTTATCCCCATGCTCATTGAAAATACTTGATTTTCAACGGCAGAGGATCATATTACCTGCCATAAAAGATTTCATCATTGGCCAACAAAAAGCGAAACTTGAGCATCTCCATGCCATTACCCGCGACAGATGTGTTCGCAGCTGGATTTAAAACTATTCTTCTGGCCCCTGAAGACCAGGCGTAAAAAACCCTCTGCAAAACAGAGGGTTTCATTCAGCCATTAAAATCAGTCATAGAAAATTGAGGGAAATCATTCCCACTCTATTGTTGCCGGCGGTTTACCGCTGATGTCATACACCACGCGGGAAATACCGTCGACTTCATTGATGATGCGGTTAGACACGCGGCCGAGAAAATCGTACGGCAGATGCGCCCAGTGGGCGGTCATAAAGTCGATGGTTTCTACCGCGCGCAGGGACACCACCCAGTCGTACTTACGACCATCGCCCATCACGCCGACGGAGCGAACCGGCAGGAACACAGTGAACGCCTGGCTCACTTTGTTATACAGATCGGCTTTGTGCAGCTCTTCAATAAAAATAGCATCCGCGCGACGCAGCAGATCGCAGTACTCCTTCTTCACTTCGCCCAGCACGCGAACGCCAAGACCCGGCCCCGGGAACGGATGACGGTACAGCATGTCGTATGGCAGGCCCAGTTCGAGACCAATCTTACGCACTTCATCTTTGAACAACTCACGCAGCGGTTCAACGAGGCCCATCTTCATCTCTTTCGGTAGTCCGCCCACGTTGTGGTGAGATTTGATGACGTGCGCTTTACCGGTCGTGGAGGCCGCAGACTCAATGACATCAGGGTAGATAGTGCCTTGCGCCAGCCATTTAACATCTTCCAGCTTCAGCGCCTCTTCGTCGAATACCTCAACGAACACACGGCCAATGATTTTACGCTTCGCTTCAGGATCGTTTTCCCCAGCCAGCGCGGCCAGGAAGCGGGATTCGCCTTCCACATGAACGATGTTCAGACCGAAACGGTCGCCAAACATATCCATCACCTGTTGTGCTTCGTTCAGGCGCAGCAGACCGTTATCCACAAATACACAGGTCAGATTTTTGCCGATAGCGCGGTGCAGCAGCATCGCGGTAACAGAGGAATCCACGCCGCCTGACAGGCCAAGGATCACTTTATCGTCGCCGACCTGCTGACGAATACGCTCGATGGCATCGTCAATAATTTTCGCTGGCGTCCACAGCGCTTCACACTGGCAGATCTCAAGCACAAAGCGCTCCAGCATACGCAGTCCCTGACGAGTATGGGTCACTTCAGGATGGAACTGCACGCCATAGAAACGCTTCTCTTCATTAGCCATAATGGCAAACGGGCAGGTTTCGGTGCTGGCGACGGTGACGAAGTCAGACGGAATGGCGGTAACTTTATCGCCGTGGCTCATCCAGACATCCAGCATAGCCTTGCCATCCGCGCTCAGCGCATCTTCAATACCATGGATCAGCGCGCTATCGGTCTGAACTTCAACCTGCGCATAGCCGAATTCACGCTCATTGGACGCTTCAACATGACCGCCAAGCTGCATCGCCATGGTCTGCATACCGTAGCATACGCCAAATACCGGCACGCCTGCTTCGAAGACATACTCCGGCGCGCGCGGGCTGTTATCTTCGGTAGTGCTTTCCGGGCCACCGGAAAGAATGATGCCGTTAGGATTGAACTCACGAATTTGAGCTTCAGTCACGTCCCATGCCCACAGTTCACAATAGACACCTAATTCACGCACGCGACGCGCAACCAGTTGGGTATACTGAGAACCGAAGTCCAGGATAAGAATACGATGTTTATGAATGTTATCCGTCATTGACGATAATTCCGAGGCAAGTGATACAGGTTAAATAAATCGCCCGGCACATGGCCGGGCGATGAAAATCAGGAGCCCATCCGGTAGTTCGGGGATTCCTTGGTGATGGTCACGTCGTGAACGTGGCTCTCCTGGATACCCGCGCCGCTGATGCGCACGAATTCCGCTTTGGTCCGTAGTGTATCAATAGTACCACAACCGGTCAGCCCCATACAGGAGCGCAGGCCACCCATCTGCTGGTGAATGATCTCTTTCAGACGGCCTT
Source organism: Klebsiella indica (assembly GCF_005860775.1). Lineage (GTDB taxonomy): Bacteria > Pseudomonadota > Gammaproteobacteria > Enterobacterales > Enterobacteriaceae > Klebsiella > Klebsiella indica. The sequence continues at coordinate 89,306 of NZ_VCHQ01000015.1, read as the reverse complement.
TATAGGCGACGCGGCCTTCGATACCTTCCGGCACCAGTTTGTCGGCAGCATTGTCGCTCTGGAAGTAACGGTCGGAGGAGCCTTTGGACATCGCGCCAAGGGAACCCATACCACGGTAAGATTTATAAGAACGCCCCTGATAAAGTTCAATTTCGCCCGGGGATTCTTCGGTACCGGCCAGCATAGAGCCAACCATTACCGCCGCCGCGCCTGCGGCAATCGCTTTGGCGATATCGCCGGAGAAACGGATACCACCATCAGCAACCACCGGAATACCGGTACCTTCCAGCGCTTCAACCGCATCGGATACTGCCGTGATCTGCGGAACGCCCACGCCGGTGACGATACGCGTGGTACAGATGGAGCCAGGACCGATCCCTACTTTCACCGCGCTCACGCCCGCTTCAGCCAGCGCCCGCGCGCCCGCGCCGGTGGCAACGTTGCCGCCGATAATCTGCAGATCAGGATATTTAGCGCGAGTTTCACGAATACGCTGCAATACGCCTTCGGAATGACCGTGAGAGGAGTCGATCAGCAGAATATCAACGCCCGCAGCAACCAGCGCATCTACGCGCTCTTCGTTACCCGCGCCTGCGCCAACTGCGGCGCCAACACGTAAGCGGCCCTGCTCATCTTTACAGGCGTTCGGCTTACGTTCCGCTTTCTGGAAATCTTTAACCGTGATCATGCCGCGAAGATGGAAGCTGTCATCCACGACCAGCGCTTTCTCAACGCGTTTTTCATGCATTTTGGCAAACACCACTTCGCGGCTTTCACCTTCGCGAACGGTGACCAGACGCTCTTTCGGCGTCATATAAACGCTAACCGGTTGATTCAGATCGGTCACGAAACGCACATCACGACCGGTGATAATACCGACCAGTTCGTTGTCTTCAGTCACCACCGGATAACCCGCAAAACCGTTACGTTCGGTCAGTTCTTTCACTTCCCGCAGCGTGGTGGTCGGCAGGACGGTCTGCGGATCGGTTACCACGCCGGACTCATGCTTCTTCACACGCCTGACTTCTTCAGCCTGGCGCTCGATGGACATATTTTTATGAATAAAGCCGATGCCGCCTTCCTGTGCCAGAGCAATTGCCAGACGCGCCTCGGTCACGGTATCCATTGCTGCGGAGAGCATAGGAATATTCAGACGAATGGTTTTCGTCAACTGAGTGCTGAGATCGGCGGTATTTGGCAGAACGGTTGAATGAGCGGGAACGAGGAGGACGTCGTCAAACGTCAGAGCTTCTTTAGCGATACGTAGCATGGGCAATATCTCGACCAGGGTGGATAAATATTGCCGTGGCATTATACAGAGCGTAACCGATTGCATCTACCCTTTTTTGAAAATAATACTTGCGATCCCCTCTGAGCAGGTTACTATCGACTGAATAACCTGCTGATTTAAAATTTGATCTTGCTCACATGTTTCCATCCCAGTCACCCTCAATTTACACGGTAAGTCGCCTGAATCAGGCGGTTCGTCTGCTGCTGGAACGTGAAATGGGGCAGGTATGGATTAGCGGCGAGATTTCAAATTTCAGCCAGCCATCATCAGGCCACTGGTACTTCACCTTAAAGGACGATAACGCTCAGGTGCGCTGCGCGATGTTCCGCAACAGCAACCGCCGCGTCACTTTTCGCCCACAGCACGGGCAGCAGGTGCTGGTGCGCGCGAATGTTACCCTTTACGAACCACGCGGCGATTATCAAATCATCGTTGAAAGTATGCAGCCAGCAGGTGAAGGTCTGCTTCAGCAGAAGTATGAGCAGCTCAAGGTGATGTTGTCTGCAGAAGGGTTGTTCGATCAGCAGCATAAACAGCCCCTCCCCTCACCGGCACACTGCACCGGCATTATTACGTCAAAAACCGGCGCCGCACTGCACGATATTTTGCAGGTGCTCAAGCGTCGCGATCCCTCGCTACCGGTTATTATTTACCCGACCGCCGTTCAGGGCGATGACGCCCCAGGGCAGATCGTTCGCGCGATTGAGCTGGCCAACGCACGTCAGGAGTGCGATGTGCTTATCGTCGGGCGCGGCGGCGGTTCACTGGAAGATTTATGGAGTTTTAACGACGAGCGGGTCGCGCGGGCGATTTTTGCCAGTCAAATTCCAATCGTCAGCGCGGTAGGCCATGAAACCGACGTCACTATCGCTGATTTCGTCGCTGATCTACGGGCGCCAACGCCTTCCGCCGCGGCGGAGATTGTCAGCCGTAACCAGCAGGAGTTGCTGCGCCAGATACAATCCGGGCAGCAGCGTCTGGAAATGGCGATGGACTACTTCCTTGCCAACCGCCATCGTCGCTTTACCCAGCTTTTTCACCGCCTGCAACAGCAGCATCCCCAGTTGCGGCTGGCTCGCCAGCAAACGGAACTGGAAAGATTGCGTCAGCGCATGCGTTTCGCCCTTGAGGCGCAAATGAAGCGCGCCGACCAGCGCCAGCAGCGCGCCATACAGCGCCTGAATCAGCAAAACCCGCAGCCGCGTATTCACCGTGCCCAGAGCCGTATTCAGCAACTCGAATACCGACTGGCGGAAAACATCCGTGCACGACTTGCTGAACAGCGCGAACGCTTCGGTAATATGGTCACGCACCTGGAAGTCGTCAGTCCACTGGCCACCCTCGCCCGCGGCTATAGCGTGACTTCCGCCAGCAACGGTACCGTGCTGAAGCAGACCAAACAGGTACGCGAAGGCGATCTCCTCACCACTCGCCTGAACGATGGTTGGGTAGAGAGCGAGGTAAAAACGGTTACGCCGGTGAAGAAAACCCGGGTAAAAAAGAAGTAAGGCCAGTTACTCTACCGCTTCCCACTCAACGCGTTTTTTCGAAATCAGCCCGTGTCCGTTCTGACAAAAGTAATCCACCGCGCCGCAGGCTTTTAAAACGTCCAGCGGCTTATGGCACTCCGGGCAGCGAGCTTCCACTGCAAAATCTTTCGCACAATGCTCACAATGAATGCTATTGGCCTGTACCTCAAGCCGGGCGCGGCATACGGGGCAATCAAATTCCATAGTGACTCCTGATGAAGTTGGTCTTGCGCGATTTTATCATGTTTCAGGTTTGATAAAGCCTGCGTACATAACTGCCTTTTCGGTTTGATATGGTGAAAATAGCGCATTTTTTGTTTTCACCTGGTATCCGTTACCGCACAGCAACCTGCTGATGAGCGATACACTTCCGACGGTTTCGTCCAGTGGACCGGAACAACCTAATAATTGCCCCATAAAATAGTTTCATTCATAAACTTTAAACATCTTTATCAAAAATTTTGATTTAGGTTAAGTCTCTATTTAAGTTCAACAGTAATCACACTCTCTGTGGCGCGTCTTTCCTGCTTTTCTCACTGAAACCTGTCGTATTACACACCATATCCGCCCTTTAACCAGGCCACCAAACCAACCCTTGACAACATCATTTCATTTTCGGGTAGATACCGACCCACAATTAATAATGATAATGTTTATTAAAATCATTATTAATAACAACCATTATTCAGGGATAAAAATGCAGTACTCGAAGATAGCAACATTAATAACACTCCTGATGGCAGGAAACGCCAGCGCCGCTGCTGAACAAACAATCGTAGTTAATGGCAACATCCTCGGTGACTCTCGCGCTGAAGCGGTAAAAACATGGGCCGGAAGCCGGACCGTTATCAGCAATGAACAATTAGAAAAAGGGGCGAATCGCACACTGGATGATGCCCTACAGCGCGTTCCCGGAGTAAAAATTCAGGATGAAACGGGGACCGGAATTCTGCCACAAATCGCGATCCGCGGTTTGTACGACAGTCGTAGCGGCCGAGCGCAAATCCTTGAAGATGGGATCCCCCTGGCGCTGGCACCATACGGACAAGAGGGAATGTCGCTTTTCCCGGTGACGTTTGCCACCATTGACCGTATCGATGTGGTTCGCGGCGGTGCGGCTGTACAGTACGGTCCCAACAATGTCGGCGGCGTAATAAATCTGATCAGTAAACCCATCCCGTTGAAATGGGAGAATGAGATCTCAGAGCGAGCCACCTTTTATGGTAAGGGCCGCAACCTGTGGGACACCTACCTGAGAACTGGCGGAATGTTGAACGATGATTTTGGCTTGCAGGTTGAAGCCAATCAGGTAAAAGGTAACTCTTTCCGCGAACACAGCGACAGTAAAGTGCAAAATTTCCGCATAAGAGGTCTCTGGAACATCAATGAAGACACAACCCTAAACCTCTCATACCAATACTACGATGCACATGCAGATCTCGCCGGCGCGCTATCGGCTGAGGACTATCAGCATGATCGCAGGCAGAGCACTCGTCCGTGGGACGATTATGATGGCCATACCAAACGCTACAGCGCTGTCTATAACCAGCTATTAGGATCCCTGGGAATCATCGACTCTGCCGAATTTAACTGGCTATTTTTCGGGCATAACTCCGATCGCGATTTTCATGTCGGAATGAGTAAAGTCTCCGGCCAGACATGGAACCCTTCGCTACCTGCAGACATCGTACAAAACTCTCCACGACACTTTAAGGTATGGGGTACGGAGCCACGTCTGAGCATGGATATTACGGGCGATAACGTCAATCAACAGTGGATCATTGGTGGTCGTTTTGTCAGTGAAAAAATTGATTATCAGGTACGCCAGAAAACCCTCGCCACAGGTACAACCGCGGTAACCCGCGACTGGAGTTTTAATGATAAGGCCTGGGCCGGTTACATCAGCGACGCCATAAAACTCTTCGATGATTCATTAACTATTACTCCGGGTATGCGTTTCGAACATGTCAGCGAAAAGTACACTGACAACAATACGGGTCTGCATACCTCTTCCCCTGACGACCAGTGGTTACCCGGGCTGACCGTAGGTTATCAAATGACGCCGCAATGGTTCCTGTATGCTGATATGCAAAAGAGCCTTCGCCCCGTACAGGTCACGCAAATTGTAAAAGGCGGAGATGTCAACTCGGAGCTGGCCTGGAACTATGAAAGCGGCGTGCGCTATACGCCGACAAAAAACATCAGCCTGCATGCGGATATTTACCGGATCGACTATAAAGATCAAATCTCTTACGACAGCACATCAGACAGCTATCTCAATATAGGCCGTACCCGACATCAGGGGATTGAGCTGGAAGGGTTCTGGAGTCCAGACGTGGTTAGCGGGCTAAAATTGCATGCAGGGTACGCATATCTGCAGGCAGAACAACGTAATGGCGTCAACCGAGGAAAAGAAGTGCCATACGCCTCGCGCAATCAGGTAACACTCGACGGTAATTATGACTGGCGTGGTACAACCTTTACTCTCGCGGGTTACTACTTCAGTAAATCTTATTCCGATGCAGCAAACACGCTTGATGAAAATAGCACCGGCTCAGCAGGACAACTGCCATCCTATTGGGTATGGAACGCACAGGTTAGCCGCGATCTCTACAAATCCGGCAACACCGTTTTGAACGGTTATATTGGTATCAATAATCTCTTTAATCGTGATTACTGGTTCCGCGGAATAGACACCAGCCCGTGGGGACGTCAACCCGCACCGGGGCGTTCGGTTACCGCTGGCGTTAGTATGAAATTCTAACCATCATAAAAGCCAGTTTATATTTGAACTGGCTTTACTACTCACCCCGGTCTCACAAACAAGAAAACCTCAGTTTTACCACTCCGGCACTGGCATCGTTTCACTATTGGTGAATAACGCTGTGTTAAAAAAATAGACATGGGCGATCCTGCCAATTAAATTATTTATATAGCAAGATAAAAAGGATTAGCAGGCTGAAAACATCAAAACCGCTGTATCCGAATCACGAATTTCAACTCATTGATTCCGCTGACGCCATTCTTTAACCATCTCTTTTGTCACTTCTTTTTTATAACAAATCGGCGAGTAACCTCCGGCTTTGCTCCAGGCGCTGCGGCGACCGCATGAACTTCCGTTACGTGCCGTATTAAATGGGCAGGCGCATGTACCGGGGTAGGAAGCGATAGAGTCGTCAATAATCCTCTGCTTCACCTGGTTATCTGTTAACGGAGCCAATTTGGCGATAGCCATATCTGACGCCAGGATAAAACCAGCAGCAAGCAACGAAATAGTCACTAATTTGATGTTCATTTGACTCTCTCCGGGCAGTTGATAAACATCCAGAGTATGCGTTGAATAGTAAATCAATATTGTTCTTTACCAACCGCATCAGTCTACCTATTAAAAATAGTAGTTTACGCGGTATGACACAGGAGATCCGTCTGACTAATATTAAATAATATATGATCTACAGAATTTGGGCGCCGGGAAAATTCGGGTAAGACGATCAGGCTAAATTAATCTTCAAAGATAAAAATATCAATATTATCAAGCCGCCTGATTCCGGCCCGTCACTATAGCAATGTTCTTACTACAGCAAAAAGCTAAGTGGGATATTGAGCTCTTTCCAGAGCAGTACTGATTAATAACACCTCATCTTGTTTCAAAAAATACGTTGGCTTTGCCATAAAAAACTGCACCTTACTTAGTCGGTGTCCAACTTTTAGGGTGCAGTTCACGTTCACAGATGCGGCTTCGTATTTCTCGCCAGTGGATCGCTTATTTGCTTTTCTTGATATGTTTAATCAGGCGCTTACGCTTACGCATCTGGTTCGGCGTCAGGGTATTGCGTTTGTTGGCAAACGGGTTCTCCCCTTCCTTGAACTGAATACGAATAGGCGTCCCCATCACTTCCAGCGATTTGCGGAAGTAGTTCATCAGATAACGTTTGTAAGAATCCGGCAGATCTTTCACCTGGTTACCGTGGATCACCACGATTGGTGGGTTATAGCCACCAGCATGGGCATATTTCAGCTTCACGCGACGACCGCGCACCAGCGGCGGCTGATGATCTTCGGCAGCCATGGTCATGATGCGGGTCAGCATCGCGGTGCCCACGCGACGGGTTGCGCTGTCGTAGGCCTCACGTACGGATTCAAACAGGTTGCCGACGCCGCTACCGTGCAGCGCGGAGATAAAATGCACCCGGGCAAAATCGATAAAGCCCAGACGGAAGTCCAGGGTCTCTTTCACCTGCTCTTTCACTTCCTGGCTCAGACCGTCCCATTTATTGACGACAATCACCAGCGAGCGACCGCTATTGAGGATAAAGCCCAGCAGGGACAAATCCTGGTCGGAGATACCTTCTCGCGCATCAATCACCAGCAGCACGACGTTAGCGTCTTCAATTGCCTGCAGGGTTTTGATAACCGAAAATTTCTCTACAACGTCAGATATTTTACCGCGCTTACGCACGCCCGCGGTATCGATAAGCACATATTCACGCTCATCACGTTCCATTGGGATATAGATACTGTCACGAGTCGTGCCCGGCATATCGTAAACCACCACACGCTCTTCGCCCAGGATGCGGTTGGTGAGCGTTGACTTACCTACGTTCGGGCGACCGACAATGGCCAGCTTAATTGGCAGATCCTGCGGGTTAAAGTCATCTTCCGGCTCGGCAACGTCTTCACCGTTCTGTTCCGCTTCAAACTGCGCCCAGTATGCCGCGTCGTCATCAACTTCTTCTGGCGGATTCACTTCGTCAACCCACGGCAGAAGCACATGCTCCAGCAGGCTGGTCACGCCGCGACCATGTGAAGCAGCGATCGGATAAATATCGCCTAACCCCAGCGACCAGAAATCAGCAATCGCCTGATCGGCATCAATACCGTCAGTTTTGTTTGCCACCAGGAAGGTTGGCTTTTCACGAGAGCGCAGATGTTTAGCAATCGCCGAATCCGCAGGCATCAGACCAGCACGCGCATCGACCATAAACAGCACTACGTCCGCTTCTTCAATCGCCAGCAACGACTGCTCCGCCATCCGCGTCTCAACGCCATCTTCGGTACCGTCGATCCCGCCAGTATCGATACAGATAAATTCACGGCCTTCCACTTCAGCACGACCGTACTTACGGTCACGAGTCAGCCCCGGAAAATCCGCGACCAACGCATCACGAGTGCGCGTTAAGCGGTTAAAAAGCGTGGATTTTCCAACGTTAGGGCGCCCGACAAGCGCGACCACAGGTATCATGTTAAATGCCTCATACAAAAATCGATACAACGCCGTATATCGCGACGTTTTTTAAAAAGTCAAAACGGCCCCTGTCTGCCAGGGGCCGTTTCTCAAAACCAGACAACTGCCGTATTTAAAGCGTAATCGCGTACAGCGTGCCGTCTTTGGCCTGGATCAGCAACTTACCGTCAGCAACGATCGGATCGGTCAGGAAGCCTGAGCTGTCCACCTTCTGCTGAGCGACAAAGTGACCATCTTCGGGATTGATCCAGTGCATATAACCTTCGCTATCGCCAACAACCAGGTTGCCATTATACAACGCAGGCGCCGTCAACAGACGATGCAGTAGATCGCTTTGCGTCCACAGCGTCACGCCGCCATCGGTGGTCAGCGCCAGCAGGCGATCGTTCTGGTCTACCAGGTAAATACGGTTTCCGTCAACGATAAAGTCGTTTACCGAGCCCAGTTCACGTTTCCACATAATCTGACCACTGCGCAGATCAAGCGCTGTCAGATTGCCGTTATAAGCCAGCACATAAACCACACCGTTCACGATAACCGGCGTCGTATCAACGTCATTAAGACGATCGATTTCAGTCGGCCCGGTCGCTGTAGAAATGCGCTGTTGCCAAATCATTTGCCCTTGCTGCATCAGCACCGCGCTGACGCGGCCGTTATCACCGCCAACAATAGCGGCGCCATAGGCGGTAGCCGGCGCGGATTCACCGCGCAGGGAGAGTGCGGGCATATCAAGGTTAACGGTCCATTTTATCGCCCCATCGGCTTCGTTCAGCGCCTGCAACTGACCGTTGGAGGTATGGATCAGGACCATGCCGTCGCTCACGACCGGACGAGACATCGCTTCGCCCGCAACGCTCGTCTCCCATGCGACGCTACCGTCGCTGGTATTCAGCGCATAAACTTTGGCTTTTTCGCTACCGATATAAACATGACCGCCGGAAACAGTGACGCCACCGGAAAGCAACGCAGGCGCACGTGAGAACCAGCCGTCTTTCTCAGCCAGGTTAACCGACCATACCTCTTTACCGTCGCCTGAGCTCAGGGCCTTAACGGTACCTTTACGATCGGCGGCATACACCACACCATCAGCAAAAGCTGGGTGCAGATTAGAGTAGAATTCGCCAATACCGTCGCCGACAGAGGTGCTCCAGGACGTGGACGGCGTAAACTGGTTTTCCACCGTCGGCAGTGGCGACATCTTCACCACATCTTCTTCGCCGTTGAACAACGAACAACCGCTCAGTAAGGTAACGGAAAGCAGCCCTGGCAAAAGTAATTTACGCAATTGCATCGAGTCCCTCTCAGATGGACAAATTATTTATTTTCATACGCATCATTTCGCTGAGCGCCGGTGAAGCATCGCTTGTCGAGCCAGCTTCCCAGGCCGCTTTCGCCCCTTGCTTATCGCCTTTACTCAGCAGGATCTCGCCGCGCAAATCGGCAACAATCGCCGTCCAGCCTTCGCCTTTCACGGCATCCAGGGTTTTCAGCGCCGCATCGGGTTGCTTAAGCTGCAGTTGTACACGCGCAAGACGCAAATTGATAACCGATTTCAGGTTATCATCAGAAGCGGCCGCCAGCCCCTGCTGAAGCTGCTTTTCAGCACTCTGCAGGTCGTTTTTATCAACAAACTGCTGCGCCAGCTCAAGCGAAGCAAAGGCACCATAGGTGTTTTTGCTGTCGGCGGCAAACTTCTGCGCGGCGTTCAGCGCATCTGGCTTATCCGATTTGAGCGCGGAAATCGCATTCTCATAAGCCAGCGATGAGCCTCTGGCGGTATCTAACTGATGGGAGGTCCAGTAGCGCCAGCCAACCAGTGCGCCAACGCCTAAAATCACCCCGACGGCCAGCGCTTTGCCATTTTCGGCAAAGAAACGCTTAAGCGCATCGACCTGATCATTTTCGTTATTGTAAATTTCCACGCAGTCCTTCTCCTGACTAATGATTCCCGGGAGATTACCCCAGAAGTGTGCGCAAATGCGCGGCAACGCTATCCTGCGTTACGGTAGTTTGCTCACCTGAGCGTAAATCTTTCACTACCACGTTTCCGTCAGCGATTTCTGATTCACCCAGCACCAGCGCAACGCGCGCGCCCCATTTATCAGCGCGCGCAAACTGCTTCTTAAAGTTGCCGCCGCCGTGGTTGGTCATCAGCTTAACGCCGGGTAACGCATCGCGTACCTGCTCAGCCAGACGCATTGCTGCAGACTGGGTGCCGGTTCCGGAGGCTACCAGGTATATATCGACAACAGGATCGGCTTTAAATTCCGGATTCACTGCCTGGACCAGTAAAACAAGACGTTCCAGCCCCATCGCAAAACCTACGCCAGGCGCGGCGCGGCCACCGAGCTGCTCAACCAGACCGTCATAACGGCCGCCAGCGCAGACGGTCCCCTGGGAACCAAGGCTGGTGGTTACCCACTCAAATACCGTGCGGTTGTAATAATCAAGACCGCGCACCAGACGCTGATTCACGGTATAGCGGATACCGGCATCATCCAGCAGCGCGCACAGCCCGGCAAAGTGCGCTTTAGACTCTTCATCCAGATAGTCGCCCAGCGCCGGCGCGTCGTTCAGCAGCGCCTGTACCTCAGGATTTTTCGAATCCAGCACGCGTAGCGGGTTGCTGTACATGCGGCGTTTGCAGTCTTCATCAAGCTTATCTTTAAATTGTTCAAGATAGGCCACCAGTGCGTCGCGATAGTTGGCGCGGGCTTCCAGCGAACCGATAGAGTTCAGCTCCAGGGCAACATGGCCGGAGATACCCAGTTCACGCCACCAGCGGGCGGTGAGCATAATCAGTTCCGCGTCGATGTCCGGGCCCTGCAGGCCAAAAACTTCTGCGCCTATCTGGTGGAACTGGCGATAGCGCCCCTTTTGCGGACGCTCATGACGGAACATCGGCCCGATGTACCACAGGCGTTGCTCTTGATTGTACAGGAGACCATGTTCAATACCGGCGCGCACGCAACCAGCGGTACCTTCCGGACGCAGGGTCAGGCTATCGCCGTTGCGGTCCTCAAAGGTGTACATCTCTTTTTCAACCACGTCGGTCACTTCACCGATAGCGCGTTTGAATAACGGGGTCTGCTCTACAATCGGCAAACGGATCTCGCTGTAACCGTAGCTACCAAGCACCTGCTTCAGTGAGCCTTCAATGCGCTGCCAGAGAGCGGTTTCGCCCGGCAGATAATCGTTCATGCCACGGATGGCTTGAATGTTCTTTGCCACGTTTAGTCTCTTTATATATACAAAAATGAACCCCGACGCTTCGCGCCCGCAGGTTCAATCATACACGGGAAGCGTATTGCTTCCCAATACGTTATTTCGCTTCAACCTGCTGAATATCGATACGACGCGCTTCATCAAGCATCGAAGCTTTCGCACGAATACGCGATTCCAGTTGCGCGATCATATCGTCGTTATCCAGCCTGTCTTTACGCACACCATCTTCGTACAGGCCGCTTTTTTTATTGCCGCCGGTCACGCCAAGCGTCGAAACCAGCGCCTCGCCGGGACCGTTTACAACACAGCCAATGATCGAAATATCCATTGGCGTAATGATATCTTCCAGGCGCTGCTCCAGCGCATTGACGGTACCGATAACGTCAAATTCCTGGCGAGAACAGGTCGGGCAGGCAATAAAGTTGATGCCGCGAGAGCGGATTCGCAGCGACTTCAGAATATCGAAGCCGACTTTAATCTCTTCAACCGGATCCGCCGCGAGGGAAACACGCAGGGTATCGCCGATCCCTTCGGAAAGCAGTAAACCGAGCCCGATAGCGGACTTCACCGCGCCGCTGCGCGCGCCGCCCGCTTCGGTGATCCCAAGATGCAGAGGCTGCTCGATCTGTTTAGCCAACAGACGATAGGACTCGACCGCGAGGAAGACATCGGACGCTTTTACGCTGACCTTGAACTGTTCAAAATTCAGACGATCGAGATGATCAACATGACGCATCGCTGACTCCAGAAGCGCCTGTGGGGTCGGCTCGCCGTATTTTTCCTGGAGATCTCTTTCCAGTGAACCGGCATTCACGCCAATGCGAATGGGGATATTTTTATCACGAGCGCAATCCACCACCATACGGATACGCTCTTCATTGCCGATATTACCCGGGTTAATACGCAGGCAATCGACGCCATATTCCGCCACTTTCAGCGCAATTCGGTAATCGAAGTGGATATCGGCGACCAGCGGGACATTAACCTGCTGTTTGATAAGCCTGAAGGCTTCCGCCGCATCCATCGTTGGCACCGAAACGCGAACGATATCTGCGCCAACGCGCTCCAGAGCTTTAATTTGCTTGACCGTCGCTGCCACATCAGTGGTGCGCGTGTTTGTCATCGACTGTACGGCAATGGGGGCGCCATCGCCAATCGGCACATTCCCAACGTAAATTCGTTTCGATTTTCTACGTTGAATCGGAGCCTGGTTATGCATGAAAAATCTCCCGCGTTACCCGTCTGTTACTGCGCCGGTGATGGTTCGGCATTGAGGGTCAGACGCGCAACCTGGTTAGTTCTGATAAAACGACTTAAATCGACGGGTTTACCCAGATACTGAATCTGCACCGCCGCCGGCGCACCGATTTTCAGTTTATAAGGCGGATGACCGCTCAGATTGAGATTACCGCCTTTGCGCTGCAAACCGCTGAACAGCTTTTTACCGGTGGAATCGCTGACTTCCAGCCAGCAGTCAGCGGTAAAGTTCAACACCAGATCCTGAACAGAGGTCGCCGCAGCGGCCACACTTGCCTGATCGGTCGGCAGTGGTGAAGCCGGATTTGCGGGCGCTGGAGCTGCCGTCGTGTCAACGTTCGCCTGAGAAGGCGCAACGACGGCGTTATTATCAACCGGAGCCGGAGTCGACGCCGCAGGCGCCGGAGGAGCCTCTACCGGCGCACTGTTCGCAACAGCGTCCGGTGTGGAATTCGCCGTACTGTTATCCAGAGGGATACGTTGACTGCTGTTATCGACAGCATTGAGTTCAGCGGAAGATTGATCGGCCATGGTGGAGATCTCGTCCTGCTGTGCTTTGTGATCCTGCCACCACCAGGCGCCGCTGAGGCCAATCACCACGAACAGCACCAGCCAAGTGAAACTCATCAGCCAGCCGTCACGCTTTTTACGGCGTTTGCCGAGCGAGAAGCTCTGCATCGGCGCAACTTTCGCCGCACGAATCGGCGCCTGCTTTGCCATCATCGGCAGCAGTTCTTCTTCCGGGATATGCACAAGACGGGCATAAGAGCGGATATAGCCGCGCAGGAAGGTTGAAGCAAGATCGGCAGGCGCCTTATCGTCTTCAATATCACGAACCGTGGAAACCTTCAGGCATAAGCGTTCAGCCACGGCTTGTTGGCTGAGCCCGAGTTGTTCGCGGGCATTACGCAGACGCGCGCCCGTGGTGTTTGCTTCTTGATGATCTTGAGTGGCTTCAGTATTCATTCGTTACAACTACTGGTACGTGAAATTTAAAGTTCAGCGCCGGTAACCCCGCGCCGCGAGACATCTGCTCAACGTCAGACAAACAGTATAAGTCCGTATGACGCGCTATCACAGAGACTTATCAATATTGAATGCTAAGCGGTTGTTGTACCGCTACATACTGCCTCAAAGTCGACAAAAACGCACCGTAATTATTAATCAGAACAGCGTATTTCGCCCGGCGATGCAACAGAGTGACGCAACACACATCCTGGGTTGTGCATTGCATCATTTATCAGACTGCTTTCACCGCGATCGCTTCACCCTGCATCCGTTTACGCAGCGTACGCTTGGTACGATCGATAACATCCCCGGCCAGTTGACCGCAGGCGGCGTCAATATCGTCACCACGGGTTTTACGCACAATGGTGGTGAAGCCATACTCCATCAGCACCTTAGAGAAACGGTCGATACGGCTGTTGGAGCTACGACCATACGGCGCGCCCGGGAAAGGGTTCCACGGAATCAGGTTGATCTTGCACGGCGTATCTTTCAACAGCGCAGCCAGTTCATGCGCATGTTCGGTACCGTCATTGACGTGATCCAACATAACGTACTCGATGGTGACGCGACCCTGGTTGGCGTTGGACTTCGAAATGTAGCCACGCACCGAATTCAGGAAAGTTTCAATATTGTATTTCTTGTTGATCGGCACGATCTCATCGCGAATGGTGTCGTTCGGCGCGTGCAGGGAGATCGCCAGCGCCACGTCAATCATATCGCCCAGTTTGTCCAGCGCCGGAACCACGCCGGAAGTGGAGAGCGTGACGCGGCGTTTGGAAAGACCAAAGCCGAAGTCGTCCAACATGATTTCCATTGCCGGAACCACGTTGGTCAGGTTCAGCAGCGGCTCGCCCATTCCCATCATCACCACATTGGTGATCGGACGCACGCCGGTGGTTTTCACCGCGCCGACAATTTTCGCCGCGCGCCAGACCTGGCCAATAATTTCCGACACCCGCAGGTTACGGTTAAAGCCCTGCTGCGCAGTAGAGCAGAATTTACACTCCAGCGCACAGCCAACCTGTGAAGAGACGCACAGAGTGGCGCGATCGTCTTCCGGGATATACACCGTTTCAACGCGCTGATCGCCGACGGCAATCGCCCATTTGATGGTGCCGTCGCTGGAGCGCTGCTCTTCAACGACTTCCGGCGCGCGGATCTCCGCGACTTCTTTCAGTTTGCTGCGCAGAACTTTGTTGATGTCGGTCATCTCATCAAAGTTATCGCAGCAGTAGTGATACATCCATTTCATCACCTGATCGGCGCGGAAAGGCTTTTCGCCCATGTTTTTGAAAAACTCGCGCATCTGCTGACGGTTGAGATCCAGCAGGTTGATTTTGGCATCGTTGTTCGGCACCGTCAGCGCGGCGCTATCAGGTGTGACTATTTGTTCAGACATAATTGATTCCGGCCTCGTTATTACACGTTATGGCCCCTGGAGGGTTGAAAAAGAAACGCCCCGGAGAGCAACGGCTCATCCGGGGCGCTGTATTCTACAAATTCTGGCCCATCAATACCACGTTTGCACGCGGCAATGATGAAAAAATCTGTAACTGCCGGCCTGATCCTCTAAGGATTTTCAACTGTCGCAAAGCGGCCAGTTCGCAAATCCCCGTGAGCATAGATAACTCTGTGACCGGGGTATGCGAATAACGCCAACAAAGCGGTGGCGTGAAAGACGCAGAAGATTAGCGGGTGCGCGGGCAAACCTCGCCTTCAGCAAAGAAGAACGCGATTTCGCGCGCCGCGGATTCAACGGAGTCGGAACCGTGGGTGCCGTTCTCGGTGAAGCTGTCCGCATAGTCAGCGCGCAGGGTGCCCGCCAGCGCGTTCGCCGGGTTGGTTGCGCCCAGCAGATCGCGGTGGCGCTGTACTGCATTTTCGCCTTCCAGCACGGAAACCACGATCGGACCGGAAGTCATAAATTCAACCAGACCGTCGAAGAACGGGCGACCTTCGTGCTCAGCGTAGAAACCACGAGCCTGCTCAACGCTCAGATGCAACATTTTGGTGCCAACAATTTTGAACCCTGCTGCTTCAAAGCGAGAAAAGATACTGCCGATAACGTTTTTTGCCACCGCGTTTGGTTTGATGATGGAAAAAGTACGTTCGATAGCCATGATAACCTCTTTATATATGTTGTTCTGGTTCGCAGATGAGACCGATATACCCATCATACTTCAAATTGCAGATGCGTTGACTTCTGAACGACGCGTCTCATCCATGCGACTTGCCCTTACAGGCCGTCGCAAGCGATGTTCAAATCTGCTCCCGGCAGATTTGTCACTCAGCCCAGTCACATAACTATCGATGTGCCCGGGGATTCACGCTCTCGCCGCGTAATTCGGCCTGTGGCCTCGCCTTGACGAGGCCAGCAGAAACGCGGTTTAAAGCGGTTAACCGTTTTGTCCCGCAACTCGAATTATTTAGGGTATAAATAAGGCGCGAATTATAATCATCATCTA
The DNA here is from genome assembly GCF_005860775.1 of Klebsiella indica. GTDB lineage: Bacteria > Pseudomonadota > Gammaproteobacteria > Enterobacterales > Enterobacteriaceae > Klebsiella > Klebsiella indica. The sequence continues at coordinate 73,286 of NZ_VCHQ01000015.1, read as the reverse complement.
TGGCGATTGCCTATGTGTTTAGGTAACATTTTTTTAAAAAAAAGCGACCGTAAACAACAAATCCGGCCAATTAAGCCTCACGCCGCTTATTGCACGGTGAAATTCTCGGCAACAATCTGCCCGCTCTCATCCATCACCACCAACTGGTAACTATCGGCACGCTCAAGATTAAGGGTGATGCCGGCCCCTTCCGCCGTCAGCGGCGCGCCATTCAGAAACCACCAGCGCCGCCCTTCCCCGCCGGTCGTCTGCAACGGCAGCATAACCTTGCGCTCGCCGGGCAGACGTTTAATTACCGTCCCCTCGCGAATACCTGATAGCCCCAGCGGAGCGGCATTGACGATTTGCAGCGGCGAACACTCCGCCGCTGCCGCGGGCAACCTGGCGAGACGCCGTTCGCCTGCGGGTAGCCAGGGCTCCAGCGGCAGCGGCCAGACGTCGATCGTTTTCTCCATCGCGCCAGGGCAATCCGCCGCCGTTCGTAACCCTTTTTCATTTAACCATATCGGGAAACGGATCCCGCGGATACCTTCCTGCCCCGGCAGCAGCAGCGTCGGCGGCTGGCTCTTATCCAACAGCCAGGTTGCCAGCCGTCGGCGGCAGTTCGCATCGCCCGTCGGCAAATTCTGCCCGCCGGGCCAGCAAATGGTTCCGGCGCTCACCGATGGCGGGCGCGGATCGGTCGGTAACCCGCCACGGCTCATCGTCGGTCGTGCCAACAGCATGTTATTGACCTGATTAAGCAGCGGCACCGCGCTGGCAAAGCCAAACTGCCCGACGACCGGCGTTCCATCGGGTCGCCCGGTCCAGATACCGATCAGGTAACGGGCATTTATGCCGATTGCCCAGGCATCGCGATAGCCGTAGCTGGTGCCCGTTTTCCACGCCAGCGGCACCACCTGCGTCAGCGACGCATCGGGAACAGGCTGCGCTTCACCGGCCAGAATGCGCCGCACAATCCATGCCGCCCCCGGCGACAGCAGCGGCCGTTCCAGTAACGGAGAGCCCGGCGTGATACGCAGTCGCGCCGCCTTACCATGACGGGCGAACGCGCTGTAGGCCGCCACCATATCCTCAAGGCGCGCTCCGGCGCCGCCGAGGATCAACGACAGATTTGGCTCCGCGCCTCCGGGAAGCACCAGCGACAACCCGGCGTTACGTAGCCGGGCGGCAAAACGTTTCGGTCCGTAGGCCTCCAGCACCTGCACCGCCGGAAGATTCAGCGACCGGACCAGCGCGTCGCTGGCGCTAACCGGGCCGTGAAAACCGCTATCAAAGTTGCCCGGACGATAGTCGCTAAAGCGGCGCGGAACATCCTGTAACAAAGAAGCCGGGTGAATCAGCCCTTCATCCAGCGCCATACCATAGACAAACGGCTTGAGTAACGAGCCGGGAGAGCGGATAGCCGACACCATATCAATATGACCAAAGCGGCTGTCATCGCGAATATCCGCCGACCCCACCCAGCCGCGTACTTTCATATTGGTATGATCGACAACAATCATCGCCAGCGAACTGCGCGGCGGCAGGCGCGACTTCCAGTTCAGCGCCAGATCCTCCAGTTGTCGCTGCAGCCCGGCATCGAGGGTTGTCACCACCTTCTCGTCACGGCTGCCCGCCAGCGCGCGGCGGGAAAAAAGCGGCGCCAGCTGCGGCATCCGGCGCGGAAACAGCCATACGGGTTCTTCGATAGCTTCGCGCACCGCTTTTGACGGCCACACGCCCTGGCTTTGCATCCGCAGCAATACTTTATCGCGCGCCGCCTGGGCGCGCTGCGGCCAACGGTCCGGACGCAGGCGACTCGGCGCCTGGGGCAGCACCGCCAGCAGCGCCGCTTCGCCATAGCTTAACTGCGCGGGCGGTTTACCGAGATAGGCCCAACTGGCCGCGCCGATACCCTGTAGTGTCCCGCCGAACGGCACCCGGTTGAGATATAGCGTGAGAATTTCGCTTTTTGACAGATGCCACTCCAGCTGTAGCGCCCGCCAAAGCTGACGCAGCTTGCCGCCGAAGGTACGAGGATGCGGATCGATCAGGCGTGCTACCTGCATTGTCAGCGTACTGCCTCCGGAGATCACCCGCCCGGCGGTCAGATCCTGCCAGGCGGCCCTGGCGACCGCCAGGGGATTTACGCCGGGATGATCCCAGAACCAGCGATCTTCATACTGGATCAGCGCCTGCAAATAGCACGGTGACACATCGGTAAGCGTCAGCGGATAGCGCCAGACACCCTGGGCATCGGCAAAGCGCCACAGCGGCGTCCCGTCTTCCGCCACCACCACTCTGGCAGGCGTGACGTCATGCAGCGGCAGCGGCCACACTCTGTCGGCCGCCAGCACCGCCAGCCACAACAGGGCAATACTCGCCGCCAGCCAGCGCCAGCGACGCTTTATGCGACTCAGCGCGCGCATTTAAGGAGCAACGGTCAGCGGGCCGCTGGCCGCGCCGGTTGCCCGCCACTGCGGGACATACATGGACTCCACCTGCGGTTGCGGAACCTGATACGTTCCCGGCGTCACCGCGCGCGCCAGATAAACCAGCGTCACCGGCTGACCTTCATTAATCGCCACGGCGGCCACAAAACGATCGTCGCGAAACTCAATGTGCTGGATATCCGCCTGCTGCATCTGGTTCAGCAGACTCTGCACCACCTCGCCATTTTCCTGCAGGCTGGCGCTGCTGTTGGCCAGATTCTGGTTTTCCAGCTCCATCCCCGCCGGCAGTAAATCCACCACCAGCGCGTCAGGCACGTTACGCCTGGCGGTGACTTCCAGCTTCACCAGTACCAGCTCGCCGCTGTGCAGCGAAGTGAGCGATTTTTGCTGCCCCTGGGTATCAAAAATCTGCCGTTCAATCCCCAGCACGTTGCCGCCCGGCTGCGGGGCGCTCTGCGGATAGCCGCTGCTGTCGAGGCGTAGCCACAGCGGCTGCTGGCCGGTGTTGCTCACCTGCAGCGCCGCCAGTTGGTCGCCGGTCAGATTACGGGTTTGCGCCTTATCGCCAGAGAGCGGTCCGGCCTGCAGGGAAGTTTGTGCCTGCCAGTCGCCAGGACTCTCCTGCAACCTGCGCCCGGCAAGAAACAGAGCGTTACTCTCCTGCGTTGAGAGCCAGCGCTGGCCATATGCTTCTTCCGCCAGCTGGCTTAACAGGGTATTTTGCGCCTCCGGCAGCAGCGTGTTCTCCTCCAGCAGCGCCAGCTTCAGCGCATCATCGCGCAACTCGCTACCGTAGTCGCCAAACCAACGATTAGCATCCTGACGCGGCGTGATCATCGCCAGCTTCAGGGCTTCATCGCCGCGCGGCACATCGCCCATCGCTTTCAGCGCAATCCCCAGTTGCAGCAGCGGCAGCCCGGAACGCGCCTGGTCGTGACGGCTCCAGATTTCGCGCAACGCGCCGAGCGGCGCTTTTTGCTGTCGCGCCAGCACCAGCGCGGCGTAAGCCTGAGCGGCAAAGCGGCTGGCCCGGGCATCATCGCTATAGCGAACGGTGATCAGCCCCGGCTGCTGTAAATAACGCAGCAGGCGCTGGTTGCCGTTGTTGACGGCGTTAACCGGCACGCTGTAGCCCTGTTCACCCGCACGCACAAGAAAGTCCATCGCATAGGCGGTCAGCCAGTACTCCTCCGGCCCCTCTTTATCCCACAGGGCAAAACCGCCATCATCACGCTGCATTTGCAACAGACGCGAAATGCCGATATCCACCGCCGCGCGCCGTTTTTCATCGCTGTCGCCACGAATGCCCAGCGCCTTAAGCTGTGCGGCGTTAGTGTAGAGCGACGGGAACAGTCCGCTGGTGGTCTGCTCCAGACAGCCATAAGGATAAGCTTTCAGATCGCGAATATAGCGCGCCAGATTCAGCGGCGGTTTGCCGCTCAACACCAGTTGCCCTTGCAGCGTGGCGGGCGAGAAGCCCTGACGTTGCGCGGCCGGAGCCTGCCAGCTTTCACCCGCTTGCAGGAGCACGCCGGAACTCACGGTTTGCGCCGGAAAGGCCGGGCGCACGCCCAGCGTCCACTGTTTCTGCATCGGCGTAAAAGTTTCGCCCGGCAGATTCAGGCCGCTGATTGTGGCGTTAACCTGTCCGTCGCCAAAACCGTCATTCGCGCGAACGGAGACAAACAGCGTGCTGCGCGCGCCGGGGGCAAGCTGTACTGGCGCCAGTTCTCCGCCTTCCAGCTGAAGCAGGCCGCTGGCGGTCAGAGCAACATTAAGCGTTTGCGGCTTATCGGTCAGGTTGCTGAGATCCAGCGCCAGACGAGCGGTATCTCCGCTGGCGAGAAAACGCGGCATATTCAGCTCAGCTATTACCGGCGCGGCAACGATAACTTTCTCTTCGCTGCTGCCAAAATCATCGGCCGTCCACGCCTGGGCCATTACCCGCAGTTCGCCGTTAAAGTCACCGACTGGCAGGGTGACCGTGCCTTCGCCTTTATCATCCAGTACCACTGGCTGCGCCTGCTGCGCGACAATCATGACGTGGTTGACCGGCGGCTTGCCGCCACGCTTGAGCTCATCGCCGTCACCGCCGAAGCGCAGGCTGGCAAGTCGCCCCTGTCCTTCAATCACCTGGCCGTAGATATCGTAAATATCCGCGCCGTAGCGCTTCTGGCCAAAGAACGCGTTCCACGGATCCGGCGTCGCATAATCGGTAATATTCAATACGCCGCTATCCACCGCCGAGAGCAGAACGTTCACCTGCTTCGGCGTCTCGCCATCTTTGACGCTGGCTTTAACGTTAACCGTCAACGGCCGGTTCGGCCGCATTTTATCCGGCACGTCCAGCGCCAGGTTCAGGCGGCGATTTTCATCGCCAAGCGGCAGATGCAGCAGACCCACCGCCCGTTTTGGCGTCGCGGAGCGTGATTTATCTCCCGGACGAATCACCAGCGTGCTGAGATACAGGTCGTGACGATTCCAGGCTTTATCTACCGGAATAGACAGATCCATGCCTTGTTCCGGAACCTCTATTTCCTGCCACCACAGCGGCCCGTCGCTCGATTCCACCAGCGCATAACCTTTACCCGCCGCCGGAGCGGCAATATGCAGCTTGATGGTATCGCCCGGTTTATAGGCCGGTTTGTCCAGCTTCATGGTAACGCGATCCGGGCGCGTCGCCCCCTGGCCGTCGCTGTTATCCTGCCAGCTGTAACCGGCCCAGAAGCGCACGCTGCTGACGACATCTTCCGGCCCTTTGACTTCCAGGCGATACGCGCCCCACTCAACCGGAAAGCTCACTTTCGCCGTCTGCCCGGCAGACAGATCCAGCGACGCCTCGCCTTCCAGGAGATCTTTTTGATCGAACTGCGACTGCCAGCCCTCGTTATCGGACCAGTTCCAGTAGTAGTCCCGGCGCTCGCGAATCAAGCGCACCTGCAAACCGGAGACCGCTTTTTTCTCGCCTTTGGCATCGGCGTAGACAATCTCAAACGCGGCGTCGCCGTTTTCATCGACGACCGGCTGCCTGACGGTTCTGTCGGTGCGATAGTCGTAAACCTCTTTCAGGGGAAATTGCGGACGAATGCCCGGTAGCGTATCGGCTGGCCAGATTGGCTGCCGGACGGTACGCGTAACCGGGCGTCCGCCAGATTCCAGCAGGCTGGCCTGCAGGATCACCTGCAACGGCGAGTGGCTCTCTTTCCATTGGCTGGCGGCGGTGATTTCGGCATGCCCCTGCTCATCAAGAGTGGCCCGCACTTCATCAAGGCTACGGGAAAGGTTCTCTTCGGCGATATCGCCAAACTGGAAGCCCGGCAGCGCAGGCACCGCGTCGCGCAGCGGGCGCAGGAACAGTTTGCCCTGTAGTAGGTTACCGCTGGCCGGCGCGCCGTACAGATACGCGCCGGTAACGGCAAAACGCACATCCGCCGCAGGCGCAATCGGCATATTTTGCGGCGTCAGGTTTAGCGCCATGCGCTCGGGCATAAAATCTTCCACATGGAAGTCCCACTCGCGCGGCTGGTTATCGCCCGTGCTGGCGCGTATATGCCACATTCCGGTCGCTGCCCCACTATCGAGCGGATACGTAAACTGATACAGGCCATTAACCGGTTTGCTGAGCGTTGAACGGATAACCTGGCCGTCCGGTTGTACCACTTCGAGCTTTACCGGTTGCTCTGTCAGCGGTTTACCGTCGCTATCGCGAAGTAACGCGTTAAGCATCACCGTTTCGCCGGGACGATAAAGGTCGCGTGGACCAAACATAAAGAGCTGCTTACTGAAACCCGGCGCGCCGGCAATAGAAAATTCAGCCAGATCCAGCGCCGGAAGTTTAAGATCCAGCAGCGTGGTTTGCCCGTCCTTGCGCGCCAGCAGCAGCGCAGCGTCTTTATCGGTTTGCAGCGTGACGTGGCCCTGAGCGTCGCTTTCCGCCTGCGCCAGAATCTGCCCTTTGGCATTCAACAACTGCACATTAATACCGGACTGCGCCGCGCCGTTTTCCAGACTCTGGGTAAAGACATCCAGTCGGTTATGGTAACGGTGCGCGGATACGCCAATATCGCTGAGCGTGAACAGCGTCGCGGCGTTGCTATAGCTGTAGCGGCCCGCCTGATTCATCACTGCGATATAGACGCCCGGCTGTTGCAGAGGTTTGATATCCGCCAGCGGCAGCAGCCGTTTTTCTCGCGTATTGCGGGCGGGGTTGAGATCGAAACGGCCAGTATAGACCAGATCGGCCATTTTCAGCAGCTCATCCGACTCCCAGTTGCTCAGCGAATGACGGTATTCCCACTGGCTGACAAAAGCGGAGAGCGATTCTGGTTTGACACGGAAAAAGTTCACATCGACATTATCAACATTCAGCGTCATCACCGGCAGACCGGCGACCACTTTCCCCGGCAACAGCGAGCCGCGGCTGGCAAACCCGATACTCGGGGCAATATCGCGGGTCGTGATGGTTTTTTCAAAACTGCGCTCAAACGTCGCGTGATTTAGCGCCGTCAGCGTCGGGTCTACCGAGACAATCAGCTCACGTTTTGGCTCCAGATGGCGAAACCGCAGCTCTTTCAGGTTCGGCGCCAGCTCCCAGGCACCGTCCACTTTGCCGTTTTTTTTGTCCACCAGATGCACGCTACGGGAGAAATCCTGATCCGGCTGCAGAGGGATAGAAAAGGTCAGCACCAGCGTCGCCGCGCCGTCAAGCTGTGCTTCTGAGGCATCAAGCAGCGTCAGCGCTTTGCCCTGGCTTTTTTCCGCCAGCGCCGCCAGCCTGTCGCTGTCCGGTTTCGCGCTGTCTTTATCCGCTACCGCGGAGGCCGCAGGGGCGACCGCCTGTGGTTTGCCGCTGTCATCGCAGCCAGTCAACGATAATGCGGTGAGTAGCGCCAGCGAGAGCGCCGCCAAACGAAATGGTTTCATCCTTCTAACCCCTCGGCCCGAGAGCCAGATACATTCAGTGAACACATTATTATGCCTTAACGACAAAATTACCAATGGCTCGCCAGCCGGTGATATTGAACGATGTGAAACAAAAATGGGTGTGGATAACGAATATCTGCAATGAATTAATTATCAAAATATCAAAGAGCAACATTCTTCTCACATAGAAAAAATCATCCGCGTTGCATCTGAATGGCGGCGAAAAGGAACCTGTAAGCTTACGCAAGCGAAGTGACCGGATAGATTCTGGCGACTGACCAATATGCATCCTGAAAGGGAACGGGTATCCGTATTGAATATCATCGGCGATATGACTTTTTTTTCTGAATTATTACTCTCATCAGACATATAAATTGACAACCTACATAATTTCCATTACTTGATATCTATCAATGCCTTTAATTATAAATTATCCCTCTGAGGCGACGATATTAGCTGCCAGTTCCGCAGTTTCTTCGATAACACAACATCAACCCATCCCATAAAACATTTACGGGATGAATAATATGGAAATTATTTATGTCACAAATGGTCGCACTGTCGGTTATTATTTTCATTCTTTATATCGGCGACGTTGTTTCTACTCGCACAAAAGCCTGGATTCCTTCGGTATTTGTCTGCGCGGTGTTGTTTTTAATTGGTTACTGGACATTTTTCCCGGCGGATATTGTCAGCCAGGCCGGAATAGGTACCCCTGTCGCCATAATGATGATGTATCTATTAATCACCAATATGGGTACACTGCTGTCGCTTAAAGAATTAGTGCAGCAGTGGAAGACCGTGGTCATTTCCTTCGCCGGTATTGCCGGAATAACGGCGGGGGTTTTCGCCGTATCTATGGTGTTGTTTGACCGCAACACCGCACTGGTGACCATTCCTCCGCTGGTCGGCGGGATTGTGTCATCGCTGATTATGTCTCAAGGCGCGAGTAACGCCGGGCTGGTGGACCTGTCGGTCTTCGCTATTTTGATCTACGTAATGCAAGGCTTCGCCGGATACCCGTTGACCGCCATTATGCTGCAGCGCGAAGGCAAAGCGGTTCTTGCCCGTTATCGCCGCGGCGAGTACCAACCTGATAGTATCCCTAATGAGCAGCCCCTCACCGCCGTTGGCGAGGAACACATGCCGCGCCTGTTCAGCAAAATCCCCGTCGGCTATAACAGCAACTACTTTAAATTCCTGCGCCTGGCGCTGGTCGCTTGTCTGGCCTGGGTTGTCTCCGATCTCGCAAAACCGCTGGTCAACATTAGCCCCTTCGTGCTGTGTCTGTTTTTTGGCGTGGTCTTTGCTTCGTTAGGTTTCCTGGAAAAACACACCCTGCATAAAGCCAACGGCTTTGGTTTCGCCATTATGGCATTGATGCTATTTATCTTTGATACGCTGAATAAAGCGACCCCGGAGATGCTGCTGCGCCTGATTTTCCCGATGGTGGTGTTAATCGCCACGGCGGTCATCGGCATGTTTATCGTCTCCTGGCTGGTCGGGAAACTGCTTGGCGTTAGCGGTCCAATGTCGTACGCCATCTCTCTGACCGCACTGTACGGTTTTCCCGCCGACTACATTATTACCAACGAAGCTATCAACGCCCTCACTCATGATGAAAAAGAGCGGCAGATACTGACTCACCACATGCTGGCGCCGATGCTGGTTGGCGGGTTTATCTCCGTCACCATGGTTTCAGTGGTGTTAGCCGGGATCCTGGTCAGCTACCTGACGCCCGTTGTCAGTTGAGCACATTGAACGTTCAGCTATATATGGAGATACAAAATGATTAATCCAGCTATTACAGCCATTATCGCAAGGGAAGAACAGGCGATGATCGCTTTTCGCCGCGACCTTCACGCCCACCCGGAACTCCCCTGGGAGGAGAAGCGCACTACCGATCGCGTCGCCGCCGGGCTGGAGGCCATCGGCATTCCTTTCCGTCGTACCCATCCCACCGGGATTATCGCCGACATCACCGGCGGCCAGCCGGGGAAAACGGTAGCCCTGCGCGCCGATATGGATGCGTTACCGGTGCTGGAACTAAACGATCGGCTCAGCTACAAGTCGCAAACCGCAGGGAAAATGCACGCCTGCGGTCATGACTCACATACCGCCATGCTGCTGACCGCCGCCCGCGCGTTATATGAAATCCGCGAACAGCTTGCGGGTAACGTGCGGCTGATCTTTCAGCCTGCGGAAGAGATTGCCGAAGGCGCGAAGGCGATGATCGAACAGGGGGCAATCGACAACGTGGATAACGTTTTTGGTATGCATATCTGGTCAGTCACGCCGTCCGGAAAAATCTCCTGCAACGTCGGATCATCATTTGCATCGGCGGATTTACTGAAAGTCACTTTCCGCGGCCGCGGCGGACACGGTTCAATGCCGGAAGCGTGCGTCGATGCGGCGGTGGTCGCTTCGGCTTTCGTTATGAACCTGCAGGCTGTCGTGGCGCGCGAAACGTCACCGCTGGAGTCTGCCGTGGTCACCATCGGCAAAATGGATGTCGGCACGCGCTTTAACGTCATTGCCGAAAATGCCGTACTTGATGGCACCGTGCGCTGCTTCAGCATTGAAGCCCGCCAACGTCTGGAGGCGGCGATCGCCCGCTACGCGGAGCACACCGCCGCTGTTTATGGCGCGACTGCCGAGGTGGAGTACCGCTACGGCACGCTGCCAGTGATCAACGAGGAACGCAGCGCACTGCTGGCGCAGTCGGTTATTCGCGACGCCTTTGGCGAGGATGTTCTTTTCAACGAAAGGCCGACCACCGGCGGCGAAGATTTCAGCTTTTATATGGAAAATATTCCCGGCGCGTTCGCACTGCTAGGCTCAGGTAATAAAGAGAAAGGCAGCGATTATGCGCATCATCATGGCTGCTTTAATATTGATGAGCAGGTGATGAAAAACGGTGCGGAGTTGTATGCGCAGTACGCCTGGCGCTACCTGCGGCAAAGCCAGTTTTAAGCGTCTGTTCCCCCGATCCGTTCGGGGGCGTCTCACATTACCGCCGCCTCCTCTTGAAAATGCCTTGTCCATAAGGCAAAAAACAACAACAATCACTTAATTGTTGATGACACGGAGGCACTTATGTCTACCTCATTTTTTGTCGCCGCCGACTGGCTGGCGGAACACATTAATGACCCGGAAATCCAGATAATCGATGCGCGGATGGCGGCGCCGGGGCAAGAAGATCGCGATCTCAACGCCGAATACCTGGCAGGCCACATTCCCGGCGCGCTCTTTTTCGATATTGAAGCGCTCTCCGACCATACCAGCCCGCTGCCGCATATGATGCCGCGCGCGGAGACATTCGCCGTCGCGATGCGCGAACTTGGTGTTAACAGCGATAAGCATCTGGTGGTGTACGACGAAGGCAATCTCTTCTCCGCCCCGCGCGCCTGGTGGATGCTGCGGACTTTCGGTGTCGAAAAGGTCTCGATTCTTGCTGGCGGGCTTGAAGGCTGGCGTCGCGATGAGCTACCGCTGGAACAAGGGCCTGTGGATCTGGCGGAAGGGGATTTTGACGGCCGTTTCGATCCGCAGGTGATCAAACGCCTGACCGATGTGCTGTTAGTCAGTCATGAGGGATCGGCGCAGATCGTCGATGCCCGCCCGGCAGCGCGCTTTAATGGCATCGTCGCGGAACCGCGTCCAGGCTTGCGCAAAGGGCATATTCCCGGTGCGCTGAACGTACCCTGGACTGAACTGGTCATGAACGGCGAACTAAAAACCGTCGATGAGCTGAACGAGATTTTCGCCCGTCAGGGAGTGGATTTTACGCGGCCAATCATTGCCAGCTGCGGCTCCGGCGTAACGGCGGCAGTCGTGGTGCTGGCGCTCACCACCCTGGGCGTCAACGGTGTGTCCCTGTATGATGGCTCATGGAGCGAATGGGGGGCGCGAACGGATTTGCCCATTGAACCGACACAGTAGATAACACACCGGGGGTGCAAGCCCCCGGTGATATTCAGATAATGCGGTTCTGCTTAAAGTCGCGCAGGAAACTGCCCCAGCGCTTTTCATAGAACGGCGTGATGTGGGCAATCATAAAGTGGCTGATCCCCTTTTCCCCCTCCATCACCTGACAGATATCAATCGGCTCGTCGCCGGGAAAGGTATCGGTGGCGACGCTGCCCGTAGCCTGAATAATCTCCTCAATATCGCCTTCCGCTTCGATACCAATCAACAGGTTGGCTGGCGCATCGGCGCTATCTTTAATGGAGCACAAAAAAGCGCGCTTCACCGTCTTCAGGGTTTTAAACAAGGTGGTCAGCGAATCCACCATCTGCGCGGGCGGCTCGGCAACTTCGGAAAGCAGCAGCGACTCCCCGCCTTCAAGCACGGTCTGGGAACTGAGCGGACTCCCCTCTTCCCCCAGCAGATGGCTAATCTCGCGCGGCGAAAACTCTTTGCCGGTTGGCAGCTTAGCGTTGAGATAGAGCGTCTCGCCGAGGGTCATGGCGAACAGCGTACGCACCGGCATCGCGACAAAAGACTGCTCGTCTTTAACAACCTCTTGCAACGCTTGCAGAGAAGTAAAAAAAGGGATCACTGATGTGCCGTCGTCTTTTTCCCAGTGCTGCAGATCCAGCACGCTATCTTCAGCGACCGGCTCACCCTCTGCCGCAGCTCCCGGAACCCAGACGGTGGCTTCCAGCAAGGTACGGAAAAATGCCGGGCGATGACCGGGCTCGGTGGCCGCCTTCTCCAGCAAGATTTCTAGCTCATTTTTAGTTTCGGACATAGTGGTTCCAGAACGGTGATGCCCCAATCCCGCCATCTCCCGCAGGCAACGCGGGAGAAAGCCGCACAGCGCCCTCTCCCTGTGGGGAGAGGGTCAAAGATTATTCCGCGGTCAGCAGATTTGCGATGGTACGCACGCCGAGACCGGTCGCCCCCGCCGCCCACTGTTCAACCGCAGATTTGCGGTAAGTCGCCGAACAGTCGATATGCAACCAGCCTTGCTGATAGTTTTCCACAAAGTGGGACAGGAAGCCTGCCGCCGTACTGGCGCCAGCCGGATAGGCCGCGCTGCCAGTGTTATTCAGTTCAGCAAAGTTCGACGGTAACTGACCACGGTGGAACTCAGCCAACGGCAGGCGCCAGAAGGCTTCATTCTCCGCCTGCGCGCTCGCCAGCAGACGATTCGCCAGATTATCATCAAAGCTGAACAATGCATGATAATCATTGCCCAGCGCGGTTTTCGCCGCGCCGGTCAGGGTGGCGGCATCAATAATCAGCTCCGGCTGCTGCGCGGACGCGTCAATCAGGCCATCCGCCAGCACCAGACGACCTTCAGCATCGGTATTCATAACTTCGACGGTTTTACCGTTGCGATAACGAATAATATCACCAAGCTTGAAGGCGTTGCCGCTAATCAGGTTATCAGCGCAGCACAGATACAGCTTCACGCGTTTATTAAGGCCGCGGGTTATGGCAAACGCCAGCGCACCGGTTACCGTCGCCGCGCCGCCCATATCGGACTTCATCGAATCCATAAATGCGCTTTGCTTGATGCTGTAACCACCTGAATCAAAGGTGATACCTTTACCCACCAGGCAAGCATACACCGGGGCGTCTTTATCGCCGGTTGGGTTATAATCCAGCGCCAGCAGAACCGGTTGACGCTCGGACCCGCGGCCAACGGTGTGCAGGCCGAGGTAATTCTGCTCGCGCAGGTCTTCGCCTTTAGTAATGCGGTAAGTGACATTGTCGCAGGCGACGCTGCACAGCAGGTCTACCGCACGCTGCGCCAGCTGTTCCGGCCCCAGCTCTTCCGCAGGCGTATTAATGGTATCGCGGACCCAATCGATAATGGTCAGGCGGTTGTCCAGTTCGCTTTTCTGCGCGTCATCCAGGGCTGGCCACTCAACTTTACGACTCCCCTTCGGCCCTTTATAACCCGCCCAGAACGCCCAGGCGCGATCGCTATCCCAGCCTTCACCGTCAAGCGCAACGTGTTTGATGCCCAGACCGTCAATTTTACGCGCCGCGCGCTGGATCAATCCCAGGTCGTCTTTGCCGTTCAGATGCAGGGCAATACCGTCGTTATTAATGCTGTAAGACGCTTTTTCTCCCCAGCGCGCATCGGCTGGTTGAGCAGTAAGCGTAATTTTCATAGCTTCGGTCATTTTATTTATCCTTATTAGCAAACGGGCCACCCTCTGGCAGCCCGTTAGATTTTTCTCGCTAAGAGCCTATCCCACCAGGCGTTATTGGCGCAGACAGTTTGAACACGGCCAGCGCGGAAGAACCGGAGCGTACACCTAGTACGCGAGGATTCTGAGCACTGCCCAGGTTCAAAATGACAAGCAAAATAGCCCTAATGGGATAGACTCTAAATGATTCGCGTTGCAGCAACGTGGACAACACCTCTGCAACGGGGATCATGACGCGAAAATTATTCGGCTTCGTCTAACCAGACTAACAGAATCGCCTCAAGAATTTTTTCATTGGATGCGTTCGGATCGTCATCAAACTCTTCGAGATCGCAAATCCACTGGTGCAGATCGGTGAAGCGAACGGTTTTCGGGTCGAGATCCGGGAAAGCGTCATACAGCGCTTCGCCAATTTCACGACTGTCGGTCCATTTCAGTCCCATATTAATGCTCGCGTGCGTGGTTGATGGTATAGCGCGGAATTTCGACGACCAAATCTTCGTCGGTCACGCGCGCCTGGCAGCTCAGACGGCTATCGGGCTCCAGCCCCCACGCCTTATCCAGCATGTCGTCTTCATCTTCGGTACTTTCAGCCAGCGAGTCAAAGCCTTCGCGTACGATGCAGTGGCAGGTGGTGCAGGCACAAGATTTTTCGCAGGCGTGCTCAATCTCGATTCCGCTACGCAGCGCGGCATCAAGAATGGTCTCACCCGTTTCAGCTTCCACAACTACGCCATCCGGACACAGGTCCTGATGGGGCAGAAAAACAATTTTTGGCATTTTAAACCTCGTCCACGGATTGGCCTTTCAGCGCAATACGGACCGATTGATCCATACGACGTGCGGCAAATTCCTGGGTTTGTGTGTCGATATTTTTAATCGCTTCTTTAATCGCATCGGCGTCATCGCCTGCCGCTGCGGCGCGAACCTGCGCCGCAGCGTCATCGATAGCCTGACGCTCTGCGGCGCTTAACAGCGCGGCGTCGGCGGCCAGCGCGCTCGCCAGACTTTCCAGAACACGTGCGGCTTCGACTTTTTGCTCGGCCAGCATACGTGCCTGAATATCCTGTTCAGCGTAGCTCATTGAATCTTTGATCATATTGGCGATCTCGCCATCGGTGAGGCCATAGGACGGTTTCACCTGGATAGAAGCCTCGACGCCGGTCGATTTCTCCATCGCCGTCACGCTCAGCAGACCGTCAGCATCCACCTGGAAAGTCACGCGAATATGCGCCCCGCCCGCCGGTAGTGGCGGAATGCCGCGCAGCGCAAAGCGCGCCAGGGAGCGGCAATCCTGCACCAGCTCGCGCTCGCCCTGCATCACATGGATAGACATCGCCGTCTGACCATCTTTGAACGTGGTGAACTCCTGGGCGCGCGCGACCGGAATGGTGGTGTTGCGCGGAATCACCTTCTCCACCAGACCGCCCATGGTTTCCAGACCCAGCGAGAGCGGAATAACGTCGAGCAGCAGCAGTTCGCTGTCCGGCTTATTGCCCACCAGAATATCCGCCTGAATCGCCGCGCCGATGGCGACGACTTTATCCGGATCGATGGAGGTCAGCGGGGAACGGCCAAAGAACTCTCCGACGCGCTCGCGTACCAGCGGCACGCGGGTAGAGCCGCCGACCATCACCACTTCCAGCACCTCATGCCCCTCCACGCCAGCATCTTTCAGGGCGCGACGGCAGGCCAGCAGCGTACGCTTCACCAGCGGCGCGATCAGGTCATTAAACTGGCTGCGGGTGATTTCCCCCTGCCAGCCGCCAACATTTACGCGCGTAACATCGGCGTCGCTGAGGGCGATTTTCGCCGCAATGGCCGCGTCCAGCAGTTCACGCTGCAGGCGGTTATCGCTACGATCGCTGAAACCCGCCTGCTCGCGCAGGTAATCGGCCAGCAGATGATCGAAGTCATCGCCGCCAAGCGCGGAATCCCCGCCGGTGGCCAGCACTTCAAATACCCCGCGGCTTAAACGCAGCACGGAAATATCAAAAGTACCGCCGCCGAGATCGTAAACCGCAATGACCCCTTCCTGACCGGAGTCCAGGCCGTAGGCAATCGCCGCCGCTGTCGGTTCGTTCAGCAAACGCAGCACATGAAGACCCGCCAGACGCGCCGCGTCTTTGGTCCCCTGACGCTGGGCATCGTCGAAGTAGGCCGGAACGGTAATCACTACGCCATCAAGCTCTCCTGCCAGCGCCTCGGTGGCGCGCTCAGCCAGTGCCTTCAGAATATCGGCAGAGACGCGAATCGGGTTCAGCAGACCAGCGGCGGTCTGGATCATCGGCAGACCGTTTTCGCTTGCCTGTAGCTGATAAGGCAGATGCGGGTAGCGGGATTCGATATCAGTAAGAGAGCGCCCCATCATGCGCTTGACGGAGCTGATGGTGTTGACCGGATCCTGGGCCGCGTTCTGTCGCGCCGCATAGCCAACCGTCAAACCCGAGGCCTGATAGTTAACTACCGACGGCAGCAGATAGCGCCCTTGATGGTCGGCTAACGTTTCGGCCTGACCGCTACGCACGGTAGCAACCAGCGAATTGGTGGTGCCCAGGTCGATACCCGCCGCCAGACGTCGCTGGTGCGGCGCGGCGCTCTGGCCAGGCTCACTAATTTGTAATAAGGCCATAATTGCTTCCGAAAATTAAAAATCGAGCAGTTTTTCTTCGAGTTGTTCCGCACTGCTTCGCAGTTTATCGAGAAAACGCAGCTTGCGCACGGTATCCGCCGCCGCCTCCCACGTCTCGTTATTCAGTTGTTCAACCATCAGTTGATGCCGGGTATCAAATTGCGCTTTGACACGCTTGATAAAGCCTTCCAGCCGCGCCTCGTCTTTCGCTTTGCCTATTTCATCCAGCTCTTCCCGCAGCTCAAGCTGTTCCATCAGAAACGCGGTATCGCGTACGGTATGCTGCTCGCTGGCGAGATCAAAACCGTGAAGCGAAAGGAGATATTCGGCGCGGGTCAACGGATGACGAAGAGTTTGCCACGCCTGATTGATGGTCGCGGACTGCTGTACGGCGGCAAGCTGTTCAGCCGCGGTACCGCTGGCGAATTTATCAGGGTGATACTGGCGCTGTAGCTCCTGGTACCGGGCAGCCAGGGGTTCTAACGAAAGGGTATAGCTGGCCGGTAACCCGAAGAGGGTAAAATAGTCCATAGCGACCTCAGGGTTAACGAGATAAAGCAAACCCCACGCGCAGCGAGACTACGGTGGGGCTATACCTTCTTACTTCGCGCTGCAGATGCGTTGTCTACACTTGTTCACCCCAGTCACTTACTTAAGTAAGCGCCTGGGATTCACTCGCTTGCCGCCTTTCTGCAACACGAATTAATCGGTATAACAGAGAAACGTGATTACACGTTAAAGCTTTCGCCGCAGCCGCACTCGTCTTTCACGTTCGGGTTGGTGAACTTAAACCCTTCGTTAAGACCTTCTTTGACGAAATCCAGCTGCGTACCGTCGAGGAACTGCAAACTTTTGCCGTCGATCACGACCTTCACGCCTTTGTCTTCAAACACGGTGTCTTCTGCCGCCGGTTCGTCAACAAACTCCAGTACATAAGCCATACCTGAACAGCCGGAAGTTCTCACTCCCAGACGCAGACCAAACCCTTTTCCGCGGTTGGCCAGAAAGGTATTGACTCGCGCTGCCGCACTGTCGCTTAAAGTAATCGACATAACAAACCTCAACTCTTAATTATTTTGCTTCACGTTTGCTTTTGTAATCCGCAATCGCGGCTTTAATCGCGTCTTCCGCCAGAATAGAGCAGTGAATTTTCACCGGCGGCAACTCAAGCTCGTCGGCAATATCGGTATTTTTAATCGCCTGCGCTTCATCCAGCGATTTCCCTTTCACCCATTCGGTCACCAGGGAGCTGGAAGCGATGGCGGAACCACAGCCGTAGGTCTTGAAACGCGCGTCTTCAATGATACCTTCATTGTTGACTTTAATCTGCAGCTTCATCACGTCGCCACATGCCGGCGCGCCAACCATGCCGCTACCGACATTTTCGTCGCTATTGTCGAAAGAGCCGACGTTGCGCGGATTCTCGTAGTGATCGATAACTTTTTCGCTGTAAGCCATGATGAATTCTCCTTATTGAAACCGAATTAGTGATGTGACCATTCAATGCTGTTCAGATCCACGCCCTGTTTGAACATTTCCCACAGCGGAGAAAGCTCGCGCAGACGGCCAATGGCGTTGCGAACCAGATTGATGGTGTAGTCAATCTCTTCTTCGGTTGTAAAACGACCTAAAGAGAAACGGATGGAGCTGTGCGCCAGCTCATCGGTCATCCCCAGCGCGCGCAGCACATAGGATGGCTCAAGGCTTGCGGAAGTGCAGGCTGAACCGGAGGAAACCGCCAGGTCTTTCAGCGCCATAATCAGCGACTCGCCTTCAACATAGTTAAAGCTGACGTTAAGAATATTCGGCGCGCCCTGTTCAAGATCGCCATTCAGGTAGACCTCTTCCATGTCTTTTACGCCTTCCCACAGACGGTTACGCAGGCCGCGCAGGCGGGCCACTTCGCTTTCCATCTCTTCTTTCGCGATACGGTAGGCTTCGCCCATACCGACGATCTGGTGGACAGGCAGCGTACCGGAACGCATTCCGCGCTCGTGACCGCCGCCGTGCATCTGCGCTTCGATACGCACACGCGGTTTGCGACGCACGTACAGTGCACCGATACCTTTCGGACCATAGATTTTATGGCCAGAGAAAGACATCAGATCCACTTTCAACTGGCTCAGGTCGATAGGCAGCTTGCCCACGCTCTGGGTCGCGTCAACATGATAGATAATACCGCGGGCGCGGCACATTTCGCCGATAGTCGCGATATCCTGCACGACGCCGATTTCGTTGTTGACGTGCATAATGGAAACCAGGATGGTGTCATCACGCATCGCTGCTTCCAGTTCTTTCAGATCGATAATGCCGTTACGCTGCGGGGCGAGATAGGTCACTTCAAACCCTTCGCGCTCCAGCTGACGACAGGTGTCCAGCACGGCTTTGTGTTCAGTTTTGCTGGTGATGATGTGCTTGCCTTTTTTCTGATAAAAGTTGGCTGCACCTTTAATCGCCAGGTTGTCGGATTCCGTCGCGCCGGAAGTAAAGACGATTTCGCGCGGATCGGCGCCGACCAGATCGGCAATCTGATTACGGGCGATATCTACCGCCTCTTCAGCCTGCCAGCCGAAACGGTGTGAACGAGAGGCCGGGTTACCAAAGGTCCCGTCCAGCGTCAGGAACTGCATCATTTTCTCGGCAACACGCGGGTCCACCGGCGTGGTTGCGGAGTAATCGAGATAGATCGGTAATTTCATTGCTCTATAAACTCCGTACATCGCTTCAATGCAAGGAATCAGGCAACCGGCTTGATGTACGACCGAGTAGACAGGATGATGAAATATCCCGGCCTGATTCTGAAATCTTTTTATCGTTTTTACTCAGCGCGTTTCATCTTGCAGCCGGACAGCTGCAAGATGAAACAAAATAAGAACTACGCGCGCAGTTTAACGTCGATAGCATCCTGAGCACGGGCATTACGCTGAGATTCATGATTGTGCTGACGACCGGAGACATCAAGGATTTCCTGGTTATTCACCAGTTCACCCAGCGTGATGTTATTCAGGAAACTGGTCAGCCGCTCGCTCAGATCGCGCCACAGCGCATGAGTGAGGCATTTATCGCCGCCCTGGCAGCCGCCTTTACCCTGGCAACGGGTGGCGTCAACGGATTCATCCACTGCGCTGATAACTTCGCCAACGGCGATGCTACCCGCTTCTTTACCCAACAGATAACCGCCGCCCGGCCCACGAACGCTGGAAACCAGGCCATTTTTACGCAGGCGAGAGAACAGCTGCTCCAGATAGGAAAGCGATATTCCCTGACGCTCTGAAATATCCGCCAACGGAACCGGACCTGATTCAGAGTTGAGCGCAACGTCAAGCATCGCGGTCACAGCATAACGCCCTTTAGATGTCAGTCTCATGTCTTACTTAACCTCAAACTCGCCCCTGCCCGGGCTTTTTATTAAAATGGGTATTGCATAGCAAGGCCAAGTCTGACATTCCCGAGTAATTTGGTCAACTATTTACTTGACTGTTTTAGTCAGGTATTAAGCTTTCCGTGCTCCCACCGCGATTGTCGGGTGGCGCTACGCTTATCCAACTGACACAACCGCAGGCTTGCGCAAGCATCGCGCCGCCGGGTAATAACGTGCAATACTACTCTTTATTTTTCTGCTGCTCGATCGACGCCAGCATACCGCGCAGGATATTCAGCTCCTGACTCTCCGGGCGGGCGCGGGTAAACAGACGGCGCAGCTTGTTCATGACTTGTCCCGGATGACCGGCGCGAATAAAACCGGTTGCCAGCAACGTCTGTTCAAGGTGACCGTAGAAACGCTCCAGGTCATCGACCAGCGGATAAGGAGTGTCTTCGTGTTCAACGGCGGGCGCGTTTTGCGCCTGCGCCGCCAGCCAGGCCATGCGTACTTCGTAGGCGATCACCTGCACCGCCATTGCGAGGTTCAATGAGCTGTATTCCGGGTTCGCCGCGATGGCTACATGATAGTGGCACTTTTGCAGTTCATCATTAGTGAGCCCGACGCGTTCACGGCCAAATACCAGCGCAACCGGCGCATGCCCGGCTTCAGCGACGCTTTTCAGGCCACATTCGCGAGGGTCGAGCATTGGCCACGGCAGCGTACGCGAACGAGCGCTGGTACCGACCACCAGGCTACACCCCGATAGCGCCTCATCGAGGGTATCGACAATATTTGCATTGCCAATCACGTCGCTGGCGCCGGCCGCCAGAGCGATAGCCTGAGAATCGGGTTTTACCAGCGGATTAACCAGCCAGAGATTAGTTAACCCCATGGTTTTCATTGCGCGGGCGACAGAGCCCATATTGCCGGTGTGTGAGGTTTCTACCAGTACAATTCGGATATTTTGCAGCATTACGGTTCTTCGACTAAAGATTATTCGTGCATGCTACCATAAAACGGAGACATAAGCAGATTTCACTGCTATTATATGTGCCGTTTTTTCCCGTTCTTTAACATCCAGTGAGAGAGACCGATGCATCCGATGCTGAACATCGCCGTGCGCGCAGCGCGCAAGGCGGGTAATTTAATTGCCAAGCACTACGAAACGCCAGACAGCGTAGAAACCAGTCAGAAAGGCAGCAATGATTTTGTGACTAACGTCGATAAAGCCGCCGAAGCGATTATTATCGAAACCATTCGCAAATCTTACCCTCAGCACACCATCATCACCGAAGAAAGCGGTGAACACGAAGGTATTGATCAGGATGTTCAATGGGTTATCGATCCACTGGATGGCACCACCAACTTCGTAAAACGTCTTCCTCATTTCGCCGTCTCCATCGCCGTCCGTATTAAAGGGCGTACTGAAGTGGCGGTGGTTTACGATCCCATGCGTAACGAACTGTTTACCGCGACCCGCGGTCAGGGCGCGCAGCTAAACGGCTACCGTCTGCGCGGCAGCAGCGCTCGCGACCTGGACGGCACCATCATCGCCACCGGCTTTCCGTTCAAAGCGAAACAGCACGCCACCGCTTACATGAACATCCTCGGCAACATGTATACCGAATGCGCAGATTTCCGCCGCACCGGTTCCGCGGCCCTGGATTTGGCCTACGTTGCCGCTGGCCGCGTTGACGGATATTTTGAAATTGGTCTCAAGCCGTGGGATTTCGCGGCGGGCGAACTGATCGCCCGTGAAGCAGGCGCGATTGTCTGCGACTTTACCGGCGGCCATAACTATCTGCTGACCGGCAACATCGTTGCAGGTAACCCGCGCGTCGTGAAAGCCATGCTGGCGAATATGCGCGAGCAGTTGAGCGAAGCGCTGAAGCGCTAATTCCTCACTGACTGAAAAGCAAAAAGGAAGCCACGGCTTCCTTCAGATTGCTGACAAAGTGCGTTTTTCCGGAATTGCCCGGCGGCGCTTCGCTTGCGCGGGCCTACGAAAAACCCATAACATGATGATATTATTGGTTTTACATGCCAGGTAAGGCGATAGCCGCCACCCGGCAGAAATGCGAGCACAATATCTAAATCAGGTTTGTCATCAGCCTCAAGGAAGCCACGGCTTCCTTTTTTCTCTCTTTTTTCTCTCTTTAAAACGGACGCAGGCCGCCGCCCTGTGGCATCGCACTACTCCACATCACCACCGCTGCTGCCAGTAAAATCATGCCGCCGGCCAGCGCCAGCGTTGCCCAGCCGACCTGCTTCCAGAGTACCGGCGCCCGATTCGCGCTCAGCCTGACCGCCAGTTGACGAAAACCGTGCACCAGCAGCGCCAGGCTGCTAATCGTCAACGATGTTCCTGCCGCCATCGCCATTGCCGCCGCCATCCCCCAGCCAAATACGCCAATAACTTTGCTGAACAGCAACACCATAATGGCCCCGGAGCAGGGCCGCATCCCCATCGATAGTACAATCACCAGCCGCGCCCGCCAGTCGTCGCCGCTTTGCCGCTGTTCCGGAGTCGGTAAATGCTGGTGCCCGCAGCCGCAGTTAGCATGATGAACATGGTGCGGAGTGAAAGCGGTAAATTTTGGTCGTCGCAGCAGCATCCGCAGCTTTTTCAGCGCCCGCCAGCATAGCAGCACCCCCAGCGCACCGACCAGCAGGTAGCTCCCCTTCTCCAGCCAGAAACTACTCAGATGCAACTGTCTTGCCGGAAGCTGTAGCAAGGTGAGCACCGCCACCACTAATGCGATTGCCACCATTCCCTGCAACAACGACGCGGCCAGCGTCAGACCGATACTTGATTTCAGTTTCGAGGGATGGGTAGCCAGCCAGGTCGTAATCACCATTTTTCCATGCCCGGGCCCCAGAGCATGCAGAACACCATATACGAAGCTAAATCCCAGCAACGATAGCCCCGCAGCGGAAGGATTGTTAGCCACCGACTGTAACAACGCGCTCAGTTCGACATTCAGCGCACGCTGCCAGATGGCGCTTTGCAGCAGCACCTGCGGCCACGCTCGCCATAGCCAGAAGCCCGCGCCTGCCACCAGCAGCAAAAATAGCGCCAGCGGCCACAGCTGACGCCAGCGCGGCGAACGTCCGGTTTGCGTGAAAATTACTGACATTGCAGCGTCACCTTTTGTGCGAAGTAGCTTCCCAGTTCCATATCTTCCGGCGGGGCATCCGCTTTATCCAGCGACTGGGCATAAGACAACATTTTTTCATTTGGTTTCGGCGTCATGACTTTCGCTGTACACATCGGCTTCATTGCAGCCGGCAGGGTGAAGTCTGACGCTTTGTCGTAATACATATCGACAAAATAAGTGGGATCATATGTCGAAAAGGTAAATTTTTGCCCGGCCAGAGGCTGCGGCTTCGCCAGCGGCAAGGTAAAGGTGAGTACCGCCTGGTGGCCGTTGCGCTCAAGGCCATAGCCATCGGGGCGATTCTCAAATTTCACCCGCTGGCCGTTATGCCACAGTTCGCTGAAATAGTGCTGGCCCAGCACGTTAGCCATCACTTCCGCCGCCAGTTTCTTCCAGATTTCGCTGCCTGGCTTAGCATTACCCGCATCATAAAGCAGATCGGCAGAGGTCATTTCATCCATCGTCCAGCGCATTTTGAAACCGGTGAGCAGACCCTTTTCCGCCACGGCCTGCGTTTGCAAACTGATGAAACTGTGTGGATGGGCGCTGACACCAGAAGACAGGACAGCGAACAAGAACGTTATGACGAGACGATGAACGCGGTGCATGAACTCTCCACGGCTAAATCCTGACCGCCATCAGTTACGGTCGTTGATGAGATTGCCGTGAGAATATCATCGAACGAGAAAATAGTGAGCATCGATTTCTGGTCTCGATTCAGTCCTCAATTTTGCAAATTTCTTCACTTACAGACAACCTTAAGCCGGAGTATTCAGCCGCTTCAAACGCTCACATTGTAAATTATATGTTAAATAAATGATAATATAAATTATATCATTAACACAATCACACGATGAATGAATGTCACATCATTTAAATTAACTAAAATTTAACTAAATTTTATCTACAAGTTAACAAAAATGGTTATTCATCACATTTTCACAACTTTATATTCATTACCTCTTCCCTTCGTTGTTAACCTCACGCCGTGACATGCCCTGCTCCCTACAAAAGGTACAATTATGAAATTCAAACTCGCATTACTCAGTGCAACCCTGGCTTCTGCATGCGTTTTGTCTGGCACGTCCTTTGCGGCAGAGAAATACGAAATTGCAGTGGTGGCTAAAGTCACCGGTATTCCATGGTTTAACCGAATGGAAACCGGCGTCAACGAAGCAGCGAAGAAACTGGATGTCAACGCTTATCAGACCGGCCCATCCACACCGGATCCGGCCCAACAGGTTAAGGTGATTGAAGATCTGATTGCCAAAAACGTGAACGCCATCATTGTGGTGCCTAATGATGCCAAAGTCCTTGAACCCGTACTGAAGAAGGCGCGCGATAAAGGCATTGTTGTCCTGACGCATGAGTCGCCGGATCAGCAAATTGGTCAGTGGGATATTGAGACCATCGACAGTGAAAAATATGCGCAGGCCAATGTCGATGAGCTGGCAAAAGATATGGGCGGTAAAGGGGGTTATGCTATCTATGTCGGCTCGCTGACCGTTCCCTTACATAACGCCTAGGCTGATTACGCCATAAAATACCAGAAAGAAAAATACCCAGAGATGTTCGAAGTCACTTCACGTCTGCCAGTCGCTGAGAGTATTGATAAATCCTACTCCACCACCCTGGATCTGATGAAAACCTATCCGCAGATGAAAGGGATCATTGGTTTCGGCTCTTTGGGCCCAATTGGTGCGGGCCAGGCGGTACAGAAAAAACGAGCTAAAGATAAAATCGCCGTGGTTGGTATTGCGATGCCAGCCCAGGCGGCCCCTTATCTGATGCGCGGCGACATCAAGAAAGCGCTGCTGTGGGACCCAAAAGACGCAGGTTATGCGCTGGTTACGGTAGCTGACCAGTTGCTGCAGGGCAAAGAGGTCACCCCGGATCTGACAATTGACGGTTTAGGGAAAGCGGATGTCGACATGGATAAGAAAGTAATCCGCTTTAACAAAATCCTTGAGGTCACGAAAGACAACGCCCAGTCACTCGGTTTCTAGGGCATCACGCCAACACCAGGTAACTCTGACGCCGGCCGTCTGGTCGGCGCTATCGACAAATTAACAACTCAGCGTCCAGCCGGACGCTCGCAGGGGTATTGTCCATGACAGACACCACCGCATTTATCACTCTTGAGAATATCAGCAAGCAATTTCCGGGCGTGCTGGCGCTGGATAATGTGAATCTGACGCTGAAGAAAGGGGAAGTTCACTGTCTGGCGGGTCAAAACGGCTGCGGCAAAAGCACCATTATTAAAGTGATCTCCGGGGTATATCACCCGGAGAAAGGGGCGCAGATTCAGCTTGACGGTAAACTGTTTCACCACCTGACACCCCAGCTTTCCTCGCACTACGGTATTCAGGTTATCTATCAGGATCTGTCGTTGTTTCCAAACTTCAGCGTGGCGGAGAATATTGCCGTTAACCGCTATCTGCCCAGCGGCGACATCTGGGTACGCCGCGGCGCAATGAAACAGCAGGCGCTGGCCGCAATGAAGCGCATAGGCGTAACGATCAACCCGGATAAAAAAGTTGAAAAACTCTCTATTGCCGACCGCCAGTTAGTGGCCATTTGCCGGGCGATTGCCGCCAATGCACGTCTGGTGATCATGGATGAGCCTACGGCCTCTTTGACGCGTCAGGAGGTTAACGGCCTGCTACGAGTCGTCAATGAGCTGAAAGCGGCCGGGATCTGCGTGGTGTTTGTCAGCCATCGACTGGATGAAGTGATGGAAGTGGCCGATCGCATCAGCGTGATGCGCGATGGCAAGCTGGTCGGCACTTTCCCTGCCAGCGAACTCGACAGTCACGAGCTGGCCTTCCTGATGACCGGCCAACGCTTCCACTACAGTCCGTTGCCGGAAAAACCGCCCGTTGAACAGGAACCCATGCTGGAGCTGCGTAACCTGAGCCGCAAGGGGAAATATCACAATATCAACCTGTCGTTGTGCAGCGGCGAGATTGTTTCGATCGTTGGTCTGCTGGGAGCCGGGAGAACCGAACTTTGCCTTAGCCTGTTTGGCATGACCCATCCGGAAAGCGGCGAAATGCGGATTAACGGCCAGCCAGTCAGACTACGTAGTAATCGCGATGCCATCAAACACGGGATCGGCTATGTCTCGGAGGATCGCCTGACCCAGGGGCTGATCATGGAGCAGTCAATCTACGATAACACTATCGTCACGGTGTTTGACAAACTGCATACCCGCAGCGGCCTGCTCGATCATGGCAAGGCGCAAAAGCTGGTCGCCGATCTGATCCGCGAACTGAACATCAAAGTCGCCGATCCGCAGCTGCCGGTTAAAACGCTCTCCGGCGGTAACGCCCAGCGCATCGCTATTGCCAAATGGGTGGCGACCAACCCACGTATCCTGATTCTGGATTCTCCCACCGTTGGCGTGGACATCGCCAACAAAGAGGGAATCTACCAGATTGCTCGCGATCTTGCGGAGCAGGGCATGGCGGTTCTGATGATTTGCGATGAAATCCCGGAAGCCTATTACAACAGCCACCGCGTGCTGGTGATGCGTCGCGGCGAACTGGTGGCGGAGTTTAACCCTCATCGCTGTCGCGAAGAGGAGATTGCTGAAGTAGTTGAGGTCATCAATGAATAATGAGCGTCTTTCCCGCTTAATCGGGCAACATGAATTCTGGCTGGGACTGCTGGTGGTCGCGCTGGCCGTTGGCCTGAGCATCAGCACCGACGAGTTCCTTTCGCTCGGCAACCTGACGGATGTCGCCACCAGCTACGCCATTCTGGGCATTCTCGCCTGTGGGCTGTTTGTGGTCTTAATATCCGGCGGCATTGACATTTCATTCCCGGCAATGACCGCTATCGCGCAGTACGCAATGGCAAGCTGGATCATTGGCCACGGCGGCAACTTTGTGCTGGCGCTGATTATCGCGATGGCGGTGGGTCTGGTTCTGGGGCTTATCAACGGTATTCTGGTCTACAGGTTGCGCGTACCGGCGATCATCATCACCATCGCCACGCTGAATGTTTATTATGGCCTGCTGGTCTACACCACCAAAGGTACCTGGCTGTACGGTTTCCCCGACTGGTTTATGAACGGCATCAACTGGTTTTCATTCACTGCAGCGGACGGTTACGATTACGGCCTTACGCTCCCCCTACTCTGTCTGGCGGCAGTGATTGTCTTTACCGCGGTGCTGATGAACTACACCCGTCCTGGACGGCAGATTTACGCCATGGGCGGCAATCGGGATGCGGCTTCTCGCCTGGGACTGAATCTGCTGAAACTGCATTTCTACGTTTACGGCTATATGGGTATTCTCGCCGGTGTTGCCGCCGTGGTGCAGGCGCAGATCACCCAGTCCGTCGCGCCAAACTCCCTGCTTGGTTTTGAACTGACGGTGCTGGCGGCAGTGGTGCTCGGCGGCACCAGTATGAGCGGTGGTCGCGGTACGTTAACCGGTACGCTGCTCGGGGTCATTCTACTGGCCTTTTTACAAAATGGCCTGACCCTGCTCAGCGTCTCTTCTTACTGGCACACCGTTTTCAGTGGCGCCATTATCCTGATCAGCATTAGCGCTACGGCCTGGAATGAAAAACGCAAACTGGCAAGGGAGCTTTAAGATGAAAACAATCGCCAGATTTTTACCCGGTGATGCCATCATTCGCCTGCAGTGCATCATTATTATTGTGGTGGTGCTGGCTTTCTCCGCCCTGCTTGGCGGCCGTTTTTTCAGTGTGGCAAATTTCCAGTCCATTGGCTCACAACTGCCGATTCTCGGTATGCTGGCGCTGGGAATGGGCATCACGATGCTGACCGGGGGCATTAACCTGTCGATTATCGCCGGGGCTAACGCCTGCTCACTGGTCATGGCGGCGGTGATTGTCACTCATCCGGATAATCCGCTGTTTCTGGTGCTCGCCCTGCTGGCGGGGCTGGCGGTGGCCGTGGCGATTGGTACGCTCAACGGCGCGCTTGTCGCCTGGGTTGGCGTCTCCCCGATTCTTGCCACCCTGGGAACGATGACGCTCATCTCCGGCCTCAATATTTTGCTCTCCAATGGAACGGTAATTTCCGGTTTCCCGGCGGCCATTCAGTTCCTCGGCAACGCCACGCTTGCCGGTATTCCGGTGGCGCTGTTGCTCTTTTTACTGGTCGCGGTACTGCTGTGGGTACTGCTGGAACACACCACGCTGGGCCGCAGCCTTTATCTGGTGGGGTCTAATGAGCAGGCGACCCGTTACAGCGGCGTCAGTACCGTTCGGGTGCAAATTTCCGTCTACATCATTTCTGCCCTGTTGGGCTGGATGGCAGCCATTTTGATGATGGCGAAATTTAACTCCGCAAAAGCCGGGTACGGTGAATCATACCTGCTGGTGACCATCCTCGCCTCCGTACTGGGCGGTATCAACCCGGACGGCGGTTTCGGGCGCATTGTCGGTCTGGTGCTGGCACTGATTGTGCTACAGATGCTGGAAAGCGGCTTTAACTTGCTGGGGATTAGCAGCTATCTGACGATGGCGCTCTGGGGCGCAGTGCTGATCCTCTTTATCGCATTACAGAACCGTAACGCCTGATTTCAGGAGAAAAAATTATGGCGAGCTATTTTATTGGTGTGGATGTAGGAACCGGAAGCGCCCGTGCAGGCGTGTTTGACCTCAACGGCAGAATGGTCGGTCAGGCCAGCCGTGCCATTGACATTTATCGTCCGCAGGCCGATTTCGTTGAACAGTCTTCAGATAACATCTGGCAGGCGGTGTGCAACGCGGTTCGTGATGCGATCAACCAGTCAGATATCAATCCCATTCAGGTTAAAGGGCTGGGATTTGATGCCACCTGCTCTTTGGTGGTACTGGATAAAGAAGGCAGACCGCTGACCATCAGCCCTTCCGGGCGCAGCGAGCAGAACATTATCGTCTGGATGGACCACCGTGCCATCTCTCAGGCTGCGCGTATCAATGCCCTGCACCACCGGGTACTGGACTACGTCGGCGGAATTATCTCTCCGGAAATGCAAACGCCAAAACTGCTGTGGCTGAAGCAGCATATGCCCAACACCTGGGCGAACGCCGGATACTATTTTGACCTGCCTGATTTTCTGACCTGGCGGGCAACCAACGACGATACCCGATCGCTGTGTTCCACCGTCTGTAAATGGACCTACATGGGCCATGAGGATAAGTGGGATGCCAGCTATTTCCGCCAGATTGGACTGGAAGAGCTGCTGGAGCACGACGCGGCAAAAATCGGTCGTTACGTCAAAACCATGGGGGAGCCGTTGGGTCACGGCCTGACCCAACGCGCCGCCAGTGAACTGGGCCTGATCCCAGGGACGGCGGTGAGCGTATCCATTATTGATGCCCACGCCGGCACGCTCGGTACGCTTGGCGCCTGTGGCGTTTCTGGCGAAGTGGCGGATTTTGACCGTCGTATCGCGTTGATTGGCGGGACCTCCACCGGGCATATGGCGATCTCCAAAGAGCCGCGTTTTATCGGCGGCGTCTGGGGGCCTTATTATTCTGCTGTCCTGCCAGAGTACTGGCTCAACGAAGGTGGTCAGTCTGCCACGGGTGCATTAATCGACCATATTATTCAGTCGCATCCGTGCTATGAAACTCTGTTGGCGCAGGCAAAAACCCAGGGGCAGACAATTTATGAAGTGCTGAATGCGCTGCTGCGGAAAATGGCCGGCGAGCCGGAAGATATCGCTTTTTTAACCCGCGACATGCACATTCTCCCCTACTTCCACGGCAACCGTTCGCCGCGCGCGAATCCGACCTTAACTGGCGTGATTACCGGACTGAAACTCTCCCGCACGCCGGAGGATATGGCGCTCCAGTATCTGGCGTCCATCCAGGCAATTGCCTTAGGTACCCGGCATATTATTGAGACGATGAATCACAGCGGTTACAGCATCGATACGATCATGGCCAGCGGTGGCGGCACCAAAAATCCGATCTTCGTTCAGGAACACGCTAACGCTACTGGCTGCGCCATGCTGCTCCCCGAAGAGAGTGAAGCCATGCTGCTGGGCGGTGCCATGATGGGTACCCTTGCCGCCGGCGTGTTTGAAACCTTCCCTGAAGCAATGTCGGCGATGAGCCGGATTGGGAAAACCGTCACTCCACAGACCAATCGCATTAAGCAGTATTACGATCGTAAATATCAGGTATTCCACGAGATGTATCAGGACCATATGAAATACCGTCAACTGATGCAGGGGGACGCATGAATCATACATGGCATCAAGCCACTCACGTCTGGCAACTGTACAGCGAAGAGCTGGCGGCTCTGGAACGCCATCTGAGTGCGGAACAATGGCAGACGCTGATGGC
Source organism: Klebsiella indica (assembly GCF_005860775.1). Classification (GTDB taxonomy): domain Bacteria; phylum Pseudomonadota; class Gammaproteobacteria; order Enterobacterales; family Enterobacteriaceae; genus Klebsiella; species Klebsiella indica. Next base: position 43,293 of record NZ_VCHQ01000015.1, on the reverse strand, counting down.
TGAACTGCGCGGCTGTCAGGGTAAAATCGTGGTCACTGGCGTCGGGACTTCCGGCATAGCGGCACGAAAAGTCGCGCATATGCTCGCTTGCGTTGAGCGCCCGGCGATATACCTCAATGCGACTGACGCCGCGCATGGCGATTTGGGGTTTTTACGTACCGACGATCTGGTAATCATGCTTTCACGCGGCGGCAATTCTGATGAGCTCACCCGGCTGTTGCCTGGACTCGCAGCGAAAAATGTTCCCATCCTTAGCGTCACGGAAAATCCAGATTCCGCCATTGCCAAAGCTGCTCGTCTGGTGATTTCCACCGGCGTGCGGCAAGAAGCCGATCCACTCAATATGTTAGCCACGACATCAATCGTTCTGGTGCTGGCGATTTTCGATGCCGCCTGCGCCTGTCTGATGAACGAGAGCGGTTATTCGAAAGAGACACTTCTGGCTGTACATCCGGGTGGTGACGTAGGGTTAACGCTAAGTCAGGCGCATAACATGCAGAAATGAGATACCGGCTCGGCCACTCTCGTTGGCGGAGCCCGGTTTCAGCCAAAGATAAAACAGCGCGAAAGTACATTCAGAGATTACGCGTCACACCTTCAGTCGCTACGTTAAAAATTCTGTGACCCTCCTCCGTATTCCAGACGGAAAGCCTTTCATTCACCATTTCTATAAACAAACTTTAGCTATTCTTAGCTGACATACTTACCGGAGACCTGACGGATGATGCCAACGCTTGCTCCACCATCTGTACTTTCCGGTCCCCAGCGCCGATGCCAGGTACTGCTGACGCTTTTCCTGCCGGAGCAAATTGTCACCACCAAGACATTCAGTACATTAAATGACGTTGATGAGCACATTGTCCGCGAAGATATTCTCGAAACAGGGCAGGAGATTCAGCGTGACCATCAGTTGACCATTACTGTCAGTCGGGATGACCGCTACCGGATTGAAGGAACCGTGCTTAATCAACGTCTTTGCCTCTTACACGGGTTAAAACGCGCCCTGCGCTTATGCCCGCATTTTGTCAGTCAGCATTTTACCCCGGCATTAAAAACGCAGCTTAAACAGCAGGGTGTCGCGCGCACGCTGTATGACGACACCAACCTGCAGGCTCTGGTCAACCGCTGCGCACGGGCGCTTAACCGGCATTTTGACTGCCGTGACAGGCACTTTCTGCGTCTCTATTTGCAGTATTGCCTGCTGCAACACCATGTCGGACAGAGTCCCTTCTTCACCCGTGAGCAGCAGAGATGGGTACAGGCCGCTACGGAGTTCTCCCTTGCACAAGAGATTGTACGCCACTGGCAACGGCGGGCCGTGACAGCGCTGCCCCCTGAGGAGCGGTTGTTTCTCGCCCTGCTGTTTATGTTGCTGAAAACGCCCGATCCCATCCACGACGGTCATCAGCAGGACCGACGGCTGCACCTGGCGATTTCCGGCCTGATTTACCGTTTTCAGCGTCTGTCCGGCCACGCCTTTAGCGATGAACAGGGGTTGAGCGACCAACTCTATATTCATCTTTCTCAGGCGCTGCACCGCAGCGTATTCGCTATCGGAATCGATAACGCGCTACCGGAGGAAATTAGCCGTCTGTACCCGCGTTTAGTGCGCACAACGCAGGCGGCGCTGGAGGATTTTGAAACTGACTGGAAAGTGCGTTTTAGCCATGAGGAAGTGGGGTTAATCGCAGTAATTTTCGGCGCGTGGCTGGTGCAAAAAAGTGACCTGCAGGAGAAGCAGGTGCTTCTGATCACTGCGGATAATCCGCGACTGGAACAATCGCTGGAGAGGCAGTTACGCGAGTTAACCCTGCTGCCGATCAATATTAAATATCTGAGCGCTCATGCTTTTCAGAAAGAAGGGGCGCCGAAGGGAATAACGCTTATCGTGACCCCTTATGCCACAACATTACCGCTGTTTTCACCGCCGCTGTTTCATGCCGAAGAAGCGTTCAGCGATCATCAGCGGCAGCAGATTTGTAAAATGCTCGAAACCTAAACTACCGCTTTTGGCCGCACCACCAGCGCGGGTAATGCCACCAGCGCCATCACCCAGAAGACGCCCTGATGCAGGTGCTGATAGAGGAATCCGGCAAATACCGTCATAACCGCAATACTGCCCCCCATCGCGATAGCGGAATAGACCGCCTGCAGACGGATCACCTCGCTACCCTGCCGAGCGGAGATATAGCGCATTGCCGCCAGGTGGCAAACCGTAAAAGTTCCGCAATGCAGGATCTGCACGACGATAAGCCACGGCAGCGCCGTGGTCCATCCCATCAGCGACCAGCGAATCAGCCCACACACAGCTGATAGCAGCAATAAATCGCGGGCGCTGAAGCGACGGAAAACTTTTTTGCTCAGCGCGAAAATCACCACTTCCGCCACCACGCCCAACGACCACAGATAACCGACAGCGGAAGCGGAGTAACCAGCCTCCTGCCAGTAGATGGCGCTAAATCCGTAGTAGGCGGCATGCGCTCCCTGCAACAGACTGACGCAAACCAGGAAAGGCCAGGTTTGTCGTACCAGCGTCAACCAGGCAGGTAGTCCCGCCGTTTCCTGCTGACGGACTCCCCCCTGTGGCATCACCGACGGTTTCAGCAGCATACCAAGAAGCATTGAGGCGATACCAAGACTGAGCATCGTCAGTATCGCCCGATAGTCAAACAAACTCACCAGCTTACCGGTCAGCGCGGAACCAATCACAAAGGCAATCGATCCCCATAAACGCACACGTCCGTAGTCCAGGGGGAACTGCTTCTGCCAGGTATTCGCCAGCGCATCGGTCAGAGGTACCAGTGGGGAAAAAAAGAGGTTAAAACCAACCATCACCACCATGAGCCAGGCGACATTCGTCCCCATCCAGAAGGCGATGGCAAAGAGTAGCGTGAGCAGAGCCAGAATACGCAACGCAGAAATCAGTCGGGATGGATCGCTCACCCGTGGAGCGATGAACAAACTACCGAGAAAACGCGCCACCAGCCCGGTGCCAAGCAACAGGCCGATAGTTTCCGGCGTAAGTCCGAGGCCTTTGAGCCAGACGCTCCAGAAAGGCAGGAAGATGCCGTAGCTAAAAAAGTAGGTAAAATAACTAAGCGCCAGCCAGCGCGTGGAGTGCAAAACCATGATTCCCTCCTGAATGGAGGCGATAGTCTGGCGATAAAGTCAGGTGCATGCAAGATGTCTCTCACTGCCGACAGGGCGCAAGCGCACGCCACCCAAATCGGCTTTGGCAAACTCACCCGTGCGCAGCAACTTATGGGGATTGGCTATCTGTATGTGGAGGAACAACTGCAAACGTTGCGTTAAGCCCGGACGAGACACGACCAGAGCATAGACCTTATGTAAGACAGACGCAAAAAAGGCCGCAATCGCGGCCTTCGTTACAGCTTAACGGTTAAAGGTTATGCATAAACCGGGAAACGTGCGCAGATATCCAGCACTTTACCTTTGATGCGCTCGATAACCGCTTCATCGTTGATGTTGTCCAGCACATCGCACATCCAGCCTGCCAGCTCTTTAGCTTCCGCTTCTTTAAAGCCACGACGCGTAATGGCCGGAGAGCCGATACGGATACCGGAAGTGACGAACGGGCTCTTCGGATCGTTCGGCACACTGTTTTTGTTGACGGTGATGTTGGCACGACCCAGCGCGGCGTCAGCTTCTTTACCGGTCAGGTTTTTGTCCACCAGATCCAGCAGGAACAGGTGGTTCTCCGTACCGCCGGAAACCACTTTGTAGCCACGGTTCAGGAACACTTCCACCATCGCTTTGGCGTTTTTCGCAACCTGCTGCTGGTAGACTTTGAACTCCGGTTCCATCGCTTCTTTCAGCGCCACCGCTTTACCGGCGATCACATGCATCAGCGGGCCACCCTGAGCACTCGGGAAAACGGCAGAGTTCAGTTTTTTGTACAACTCTTCGTCACCGCCTTTCGCCAGGATCAGGCCGCCGCGCGGACCCGCCAGGGTTTTGTGCGTGGTGGTGGTCACAACGTGAGCATGCGGAACCGGGTTCGGGTAAACGCCTGCGGCAATAAGACCCGCGACGTGCGCCATATCAACAAACAGGTACGCGCCAATGCTGTCGGCAATTTCACGCATTTTTGCCCAGTCAACGACGCCGGAATAAGCAGAGAAACCGCCGATGATCATCTTCGGTTTGTGAGTCTGAGCCAGCTTCGCCATCTCTTCGTAGTCAATTTTACCGGACTCATCGATGCCGTAAGGCACGATGTTGTACAGTTTACCGGAGAAGTTTACCGGAGAACCGTGAGTCAGGTGGCCACCTTGCGCCAGGTTCATACCCAGAACGGTGTCGCCCGGTTGCAGCAGCGCAGTGTAGACCGCGAAGTTAGCCTGAGAACCAGAGTGAGGCTGGACGTTGGCGTAGTCGGCGCCAAACAGCGCTTTCGCGCGGTCAATCGCCAGTTGCTCAACGACATCCACATATTCGCAACCGCCATAGTAGCGCTTGCCCGGATATCCTTCAGCGTATTTGTTGGTCAGCTGAGACCCTTGTGCCTGCATTACGCGCGGACTGGTGTAGTTTTCGGAGGCGATCAGTTCGATGTGCTCTTCCTGACGTACTTTTTCCTGCTCCATAGCCTGCCACAGTTCGGCATCATAATCGGCAATGTTCATTTCACGCTTTAACATCCGCATCTCCTGACTCAGCTAACAATAAAATTTCGGCCTAAAAGGCGGTCCGATTGGACAACGGCCCACAGTATAACTGAATCATTCTGTGATAACAGGTCTTGACAAAGGATTTTACGCAAACGATTGGCTCGGCGTTACACAAGGCTTTGAGCAATAAAGACGCTGCAATTATCAACGGATTTCTTTTCAGCTATGTGATGCAAATAATTCATGTTGTAACGGCTTTCAGGAAAGTATTGCAGAACCATTTACAATGCAGGGTTATCTTTATAAGATGCATTTAAAATACATCAATTAAATAACACGTAAAGGAAGCCACTATGCTCGACGCGCAAACCATCGCCACGGTGAAAGCCACGATTCCCCTGCTGGTTGAAACTGGCCCTAAGCTGACCGCCCACTTTTACGATCGCATGTTTACGCATAACCCGGAACTCAAAGAAATTTTTAATATGAGTAACCAGCGTAACGGCGATCAGCGGGAAGCGTTGTTTAACGCGATTGCCGCTTACGCCAGCAATCTTGAGAATCTCCCTGCGCTGCTGCCCGCGGTAGAGAAAATCGCCCAGAAGCACACTAGCTTCCAGATAAAACCCGAGCAGTACAACATCGTGGGCTCCCACCTGTTAGCAACGCTGGACGAAATGTTCAGTCCGGGTCAGCAAGTGCTGGATGCCTGGGGCAAAGCCTATGGCGTACTGGCGAACGTTTTTATTCACCGTGAAGCGGAAATCTACCGTGAAAGCGCCGGTAAAACCGGCGGCTGGGAAGGCACCCGCGCATTTCGCATCGCGAAGAAAATCCCGCGCAGCGCGCTGATTACCAGTTTCGAATTTGAGCCGGTCGACGGCGGCCCGGTGGCTGAATACTCTCCAGGGCAATATCTGGGACTCTGGCTGAAACCGGAAGGTTTTCCCCATCAGGAAATTCGCCAGTATTCCCTGACCCGCCAGCCCAATGGCAAAAGCTATCGCATTGCGGTCAAACGGGAAAACGGCGGACAGGTTTCAAACTGGCTGCATCATTCGGCCAAAGAAGGCGACGTGGTTTACCTGGCCGCACCGGCGGGCGATTTTTTCCTCAACGTGGCGCCAGAAACACCGGTCACGTTGCTCTCCGGCGGCGTCGGCCAAACGCCAATGCTGGCGATGCTGGATGTACTGGCGAAAACGCAGCATCCGGCCCAGGTTAACTGGTTCCATGCGGCAGAAAACGGCGAGGTTCATGCCTTCGCCGACGAGGTTAAAGCACTGGGCGCAACGCTGCCGAAGTTCGTTTCTCATGTCTGGTATCGCGCGCCGAGTGAAGCTGACCGCCGGTCGACACCGTTTGATAGCGAAGGTTTGATGGATTTATCAGCGCTGGAGGAGAAGCTCAGCAACCCGCAGATGCAGTTCTATCTGTGCGGCCCGGTCGCATTTATGCAGTTTGTCGCGAAGCAACTGGTAGAACTGGAAGTAAACCACGATAACATTCATTACGAATGCTTCGGCCCGCATAAGGTACTATAGCTGCGTATTGGTAAATTCCCCGGCGGCGCGGCGCTGACCGGGGCGACAGACTAATGGGATGTTCAGGATTAGCCACGCTGCGCCTAATCCTGAATTGCGTTTAAATCGCCGCGTCGTCTTCTTCGCCGGTACGGATACGAATCACCCGCGCGACATCGAAAACAAATATTTTACCGTCGCCGATTTTGCCCGTCTGCGCAGTACGGATAATGGTATCTACGCAGGTGTCAACGATATCATCGGTAACCACAATTTCGATTTTCACTTTCGGCAGAAAATCCACCATATACTCAGCGCCACGATACAGCTCGGTATGCCCCTTCTGGCGGCCAAAGCCTTTCACTTCCGTTACCGTCATCCCGGTGATGCCGACTTCCGCCAGCGCTTCACGCACGTCATCCAGTTTGAAAGGTTTAATAATCGCATCAATCTTTTTCATGGTGTTCCTGTTTTAGTCACATAACCGGTCACTAACCGTATCATAACGTGCGTTATGTTGCGGGGCTACTCTTTAAAGTCGTTGGCGTCGAGCTCGTGGCGTGACAGTAACTTATAAAATTCAGTGCGGTTGCGCCCCGCCATCCGCGCCGCATGCGTAACGTTGCCTTTAGTAATTTGCAGCAACTTGCGCAGATAATTCAGCTCAAACTGATTACGCGCCTCAACAAAAGTGGGCAGCGCAGTATTTTCCCCTTCCAGGGCCTGCTCCACCAGCGCATCGCTGATCACCGGCGAAGAGGTCAACGCTACGCACTGCTCAATCACGTTCACCAACTGGCGCACATTCCCCGGCCATTTCGCCGCCATCAGCCGCTTCATCGCATCGGTGGAGAAAGCGCGGACAAACGGTTTATGTCGATCCGCAGACTGACGCAGCAGATGGTTAGCCAGCAGCGGGATATCTTCAGTGCGCGCCGCCAGCGGCGGAATTTTCAGATTCACTACGTTCAGGCGGTAAAACAGATCTTCGCGAAATTCGCCGCGCACCATCGCTTTCGGTAGATCGCGATGGGTGGCGGAAATAATACGCACATCAATATTAATATCACGGTTGCTGCCCAGCGGACGTACTTTACGTTCCTGCAGGACGCGCAGCAGCTTCACCTGTAACGCCATCGGCATATCGCCGATTTCATCAAGAAACAACGTTCCGCCTTCCGCAGCCTGAAATAACCCCTCGCGCTGGCTCACCGCTCCGGTAAACGCGCCGCGCGCGTGGCCGAACAGTTCCGATTCCAGCAGTTGTTCAGGAAGCGCGCCGCAGTTGATGGCGATGAATGGTTTATCGCGACGTGGGCTGGCATTATGGATTGCCTGGGCGACGATCTCCTTCCCGGTACCGCTTTGCCCATTAATCAGCACGCTGACGTCCGACTGCGCCACCATCCCGGCCTGCTCCAGCAGGCGCTCCATCAACGGACTGCGGGTAACAATCGCCTGCCGCCAGCGCTCATCGGTGGTCGGCGCGCTCTGTTCCAGGGCATCGTCAATGGCTTTATACAGCGCGTCTTTGTCGACTGGTTTGGTGAGAAAGCTAAATACCCCCTGCTGAGTCGCGGCAACAGCATCCGGAATAGAACCGTGAGCGGTCAGAATGATCACCGGCATCCCCGGCTGGGCCTTCTGGATCTCGCTGAACAACTGCAGACCATCCATCTCATCCATCCGCAGGTCGCTGATCACCAGATCCACTTTATCACGCCCCAGAATACGCAATGCTTCCGGGCCGCTCTCAGCGGTGAGCACACTATATCCCTCGCTGACAAGACGCATTCCTAATAACTTCAGCAGCCCCGGATCGTCGTCCACTAATAGCAGGCGGGCCGGTTTACGGATCGTCATGGATCACCTCCGGCACCTTATCGCCGCCATGCCCGCCTTCAGAATTAAAATTGCCCCCGGGTTTACGGCTGGAAAGCCGACGCTCAATATCCGTCAGATTTTCCAGCTTGCGGGTCGTGAGTTCGAGCTGGCTGCGTAATGCCTGTTCCTGCTGCCGCAACGCCTCAAGTTCCGTATCGCTGGACTGCTGTAGTCTGGCATAACGGGAACGCTGGTCAATTAACTGAATCTGCCGGTCCTGAGCATCGCGCCAGAGCTGATAAAGCGGACGAATCTGCGGGTCAATTTGCACGCTGAAGCTGTCCAGACGCGCCAGCATATCCCGGCGTTCATCAGGCGTGATTCTGGCATCGCCCAGTAAAATGCCGCGCTTAAAGGCATCTTGCCAGCTGTCGTCATTGTGCCGCCGGGCTTCCGCACGCGCCTGCTCCGGGGCAAGGCGCTCCGCGCAATCAATTCCCCGCAGCCAGTAAAGTGGATTTTTATCGCTGACCTCATTTTGCAGCGCCCAGATGTCGGCGCACTCGACAGCCAGAAAATCAGCAACCTGCTGCTGCGGTAGCGCAAAACGCGTTTTGTCATCCGCGCTATGTGATGATGTGAAGGCGGAGCAGCCCGCCAGCGCCAGGCAGGAAAGACCCGGCAGCAGCCATTCCCTGAGGGAACGGACAAATACGAAGAAGTGGGACATATTCACCCGATAGTTATACGTTATTTTTTTCAGCCTCAGCGGCGGGCAGCGTAATACGGAAACAGACAAGCCCTGAGTTATCATCTACCAGGCTTAGCTCGCCCTGCATTTGCCGCACACAGTCGCGAGCAATGCTCAGCCCCAGGCCGCTGCCTTTTACTGCCCCTTTACGCTGGTGGCTTCCCTGATAAAAAGGCTCGAAAATCATGTTTCTCTCAGTTGGCGGGATCGGCTCGCCATCATTAATGACGTCAATGCACACCTGCTCATCGCGCCGATAGCTATGAATACGAATGTTACCGGATTCAGCCCCATAGTGCACCGCATTGGAGTAGAGATTATCCAGAACGCTCACTAACAGCGCCGGTTCTGCCAGGCAAAAACGCGCGGTAAGCGACAGTTCGGTATGCATCATTTTAGCTCTTGCCGGCAGGTTATGGGCGGAAACCACATTCTCCACCAGTTCACGCAGATCTATTACCTCGCGAGCAACCGGGACATCAGCCTGTTTACGGTTGTAATCGAGCAATTGTTCAATCAATTTTTGTAAATTTCGGCTGCTGCTATCGAGAATCTCGACGATCTCCCGCTGTTCCGGCGTCAGCGGCCCGGCCACATGGTCGGCGAGCAACTCTGTCCCTTCGCGCATGCTGGCCAGCGGCGTTTTCAGCTCATGGGAGAGATGGCGCAAGAACTGATGGCGCTGGGATTCGAGCCAGGCGAGGCGCTCACTCAGCCAGATAATGCGTTTCCCGACCGAACGCAATTCTCGCGGGCCGGTAAACAGCGCGGCATCATCCAACGATTTCCCCTCGCCCAGTCGGTTAATCATTCTTTCGATGCCTTTCACCGGGCCGATAATCATGCCAGTGAAAAGCAGGACCAGCGCAAGGCTCAGCAGAAACAGCACCAGCGCCTGCCAGCCAAAAAACTGGCCGCGCTCGGCAATTTCTTGCTGCAGCTGTTGTCCACGAGAAGAGACTACCGCGCGAGTCGCCTGGACCATATCGCTATTGGCTGAGGCAAACGCCTCCAGACTGGCGGCGGATTTCGCCGCCGGACCGCTATTTTTGCACTGAAGATCCGCCAGATCGTCAAGATCCCGACGCAACGCCTGCCAGATTTTTTCGTCCGGAAGAACGCCCGCATGAGCCTCAAGCATTTCACTGTAGCGTTTACGCTGATTTTGATAGACCCGCGCCAGCGTCGGGTCGTCCAGCACGCAGTATTGTCGGTAGCTGCGCTCCATCTCCAGAGAAGCATTGATCATCGCCTCACTACGGCGGGCATCGATAAGGGTGGTACGGTTGATATGCGCCGCCTGCGCGCTCAGCGCGTTGAGGCTCTGCCACGCCTGCCATGCCAGCACCAACAGCGGGAGCAGGATCAGCACGAACGACAGCATAACCAGCTGACGCAACGAACGGGGAAAAAGGGAGAGTCGCTTCAAGGATATCGTCTCACTCATTGGCTCATTACGATGCTACCCCGAAAATGCCCGATATACGCTATGGATTTCATGTTACAGGTCAAAACACACGGTGTTCTGAGCCGCGTTTACACCGGCGCCGGAGAGAGCCTGTCGCGCAAACGATAACGAATATAATAAAGCCAGGCTGTAAACAACCTGGCTTTATTAAGAAATGAGGCGGTGCCTAACTCGACGTTTCGCCCGATGACTGATAAAGCGTCGCTATTATCAGGAGTTGGACGGCAGGCACCTGTTTGTGCGTCATTCGAAGTTTATGTAGCGCGTCCCGAAGGGGCTGACATAAGAAGGTGAATGAGCCACTGACTGTAATTATGCACGAAGCGTGCCATATCACAAAGATATTTATTAATTCAATGATAAATAAGGAATATTTAACAGCCTCAGTGCGTAATGATAGTGAACATCATTTGCACAAAGTGTCGCTAATCAGCAACACCGAATAAGTGATTTTTTTATACCATTTAAAATCAATTAGTTAAGTGTCTCCTTTTAGCGACACCGCTATAAGGCATTTGTCGGCGATTCCCGACACCCTTGCCAACGGCCACCAGATACAGAAAAGCCCCCTGCAGTCGCAGGAGGCTTGATGAAGTTTACCCGCGGAGCAGAATTGCGCGTTCCTCCGGGCAATTCACGCTCAATAACCTGAAGACTTAACCCAGCTGTTTACGCGCATTGCGGAAAATACGCATCCACGGGCTGTCTTCACCCCAGTTTTCCGGGTGCCAGGAGTTCGACACGGTACGGAAAACACGCTCCGGGTGCGGCATCATGATCGTGGCGCGCCCGCTTTCGCTGGTTACGGCGGTGATACCGTTCGGCGAACCATTCGGGTTAGCCGGATAGTTTTCCGTGACCTGACCGAAGTTATCCACGAAACGCAGCGCCACCAGACCTTTGCTCTCAAGCTGCGCCAGATGCGCGCCATCACGGACTTCCACCTGCCCTTCACCGTGAGAAACGGCAATTGGCATCATCGACCCGACCATGCCCTGCAACAACAGCGACGGGCTTTGGGTCACTTCAACCAGGCTGAAGCGCGCTTCAAAACGGTCAGACTGGTTGCGCACAAAGCGCGGCCACAGGTCACTGCCGGGGATCAGCTCACGCAGATTTGACATCATCTGACAACCGTTGCACACCCCCAGCGCCAGCGTCTGCGGACGATGGAAGAAGGTGGCAAACTCGTCGCGCACGCGCTCATTAAACAGAATCGATTTCGCCCAGCCTTCGCCTGCGCCTAACACATCGCCGTAGGAGAAGCCGCCACAGGCCACCAGCGCCTGGAAATCCGCAAGACCGGTATGGCCCGCCAGCAGATCGCTCATATGTACGTCGATAGCGTCAAAGCCTGCGCGATGGAACGCGGCGGCCATTTCAACGTGTGAGTTAACGCCCTGCTCACGCAGCACCGCAACCTTCGGACGTGCGCCGGTAGCAATATAGGGAGCAGCAATATCGTCATTGATGTCGAAGGAGAGCTTCACGTTAAGGCCCGGATCGGCATCGTTAGTTTTCGCATCGTGCTCCTGGTCAGCACACTCCGGGTTATCACGCAGACGCTGCATCTGCCAGGTGGTTTCTGCCCACCAGGTACGCAGGGTGGTACGACTTTCGCTAAATACCACACGGTCATCCGCCGAAATAACAAAGCGGTCGCCCGCCGTCGCCTGGCCCAGATAGTGAACGCAATCCGCCAGCCCATTTGCCGCCAGCAGCGCTTCAACCGCCTGGCGATCGGCTGCACGAACCTGAATTACGCCGCCCAGCTCTTCATTAAACAGCGCCGCCAGATGGTCAGCGCCAAGCGCGGCGATATCAACATTGACGCTGCAGTGACCGGCAAACGCCATTTCAGCCAGCGTCACCAGCAGGCCGCCATCGGAACGGTCATGCCAGGCCAGCAGCTTATCCTCCGCCACCAGCGTCTGCATTGCGTCCCAGAAGCCTTTCAGTTGAGCAACGTCGCGAACGTCCGCGGTGACATCCCCGAGCTGGCGATAAACCTGCGCCAGCGCGGTTGCGCCCAGCGCATTATTCCCCTTGCCCAGATCAATCAACAGCAGGGCGTTCTCTTCGCTGGAGAGCTGCGGCGTCACGGTGCGGCGCACGTCCTCCACGCGGGCAAAAGCGGAAATCACCAGCGACAGCGGAGAGGTCATTTCACGCTGTTCAGCCCCTTCCTGCCAGCGGGTTTTCATCGACATCGAATCTTTACCCACCGGAATCGTCAGCCCCAGAGCCGGACAAAGCTCTTCGCCAACCGCTTTTACCGCCTCATATAAGCCAGCGTCTTCCCCCGGATGGCCGGCTGCGGCCATCCAGTTTGCCGACAGCTTCACGCGGTTAAGCGCGCCAATCTGCGTGGCGACAATGTTGGTCAGCGCCTCGCCTACCGCCAGACGGGCGGAAGCGGCAAAATCCAGCAGCGCGACCGGCGCGCGTTCGCCGATTGACATGGCTTCACCGTAGTAGCTGTCGAGGCTGGCAGTGGTTACCGCGCAGTTGGCAACCGGAACCTGCCACGGGCCGACCATCTGATCCCGCGCAACCATGCCGGTTACGGTGCGGTCGCCAATAGTGACCAGGAACGTTTTCTCCGCCACGGTCGGCAGATGCAGTACACGATTCACCGCGTCGGCAATGGTGATACCCTGACGTTCCAGATTCTGGCCCTGGGCTTTCAGAGACTGCACATCGCGGGTCATTTTCGGCGTTTTGCCCAGCAGTACGTCCAGCGGCAGATCAATCGGTCGATCGTTAAAGTGGCTATCGCTGAGGCTCAGGTGCTGCTCTTCAGTCGCTTCACCGATGACCGCGTACGGCGCGCGCTCGCGGCGGCACAGCTCATCGAACAACGGCAACTGCTCCGGGGCTACCGCCAGAACATAGCGTTCCTGAGATTCGTTACACCAGATTTCCAGCGGACTCATGCCCGGCTCATCGCTAAGGATGTCACGCAACTGGAATTTACCGCCGCGGCCGCCATCGCTGACCAGTTCCGGCATCGCATTCGACAAACCGCCCGCGCCAACATCGTGAATAAACAGAATCGGGTTAGCGTCGCCCAGTTGCCAGCAGCGGTCGATCACTTCCTGGCAGCGGCGCTCCATTTCCGGGTTGTCGCGCTGTACGGACGCAAAATCCAGATCCGCATCAGACTGACCGGAAGCCATTGAGGAAGCCGCGCCTCCGCCGAGACCAATATTCATCGCCGGGCCCCCGAGGACAATCAGCTTCGCGCCAACCACGATTTCGCCCTTCTGCACGTGTTCGCCGCGAATGTTGCCGATACCGCCCGCCAGCATAATGGGCTTGTGATAGCCGCGCAGCTCTTCGCCGTTATGGCTGGTCACTTTTTCTTCATAGGTACGGAAATAACCGTTCAGCGCCGGGCGCCCAAATTCGTTATTAAAGGCCGCGCCGCCCAGAGGGCCTTCGGTCATGATATCCAGCGCGGTAACAATACGCTCCGGCTTGCCGAAATCCTCTTCCCAGGGTTGTTCAAATCCCGGAATACGCAGGTTGGAAACGGAGAAACCAACCAGGCCTGCTTTCGGTTTAGCCCCGCGACCGGTCGCGCCTTCATCGCGGATTTCGCCGCCGGAACCGGTAGCCGCCCCCGGCCACGGAGAGATCGCCGTCGGGTGGTTGTGGGTTTCAACCTTCATCAGAATATGCGCCTCTTCCTGATGGAAGTCATAGCGGCCGGTTTCATGGTCAGCAAAGTAGCGCCCCACCGCCGAACCTTCCATCACGGCAGCGTTATCTTTATAGGCCGACAGCACATAATCAGGAGTCTTCTCGAAGGTGTTTTTGATCATTTTGAACAGCGACTTCGGCTGCTGTTCGCCATCAATAACCCAGTCGGCGTTAAAAATCTTGTGTCGACAGTGCTCGGAGTTGGCCTGTGCGAACATGTAGAGTTCAATATCATTCGGGTTACGCCCCAGCGTCTGGAAGGCATCCTGCAGATAGTCTATTTCGTCATCCGCCAGGGCCAGCCCCAGACGGAGGTTGGCATCAATCAGCGCCTGACGCCCCTGCCCCAGCAAATCGACGCTGGTCACCGGAGTTGGCTGATGGTGGGCGAACAGTTTTTCCCCCGCTTCCAGCACATCGAATACGCTTTCCATCATCCGGTCGTGCAGTTCAGCCGCCACCTGCGCCCATTGTTCATCATTCAGGCTGCTGGCTTCAACGTAGTACGCGACGCCGCGCTCCAGGCGCACAATCTGGGACAGACCGCAGTTATGGGCGATGTCGGTAGCTTTAGAAGACCAGGGAGAGATGGTGCCAGGACGGGGAGTGACGAGCAGTAGCTTACCGGTTGGGGTATGGCTGCTTAAGTTCGGGCCATACTTGAGCAACCTGGCCAGTTTCTCGCGATCGTCGCCGTTTAACGGGGCGCTGAGGTCGGCAAAATGAACATACTCGGCATATATCGTGCTTACCGGAAGGTTGGCCGCCTGGAAACGTGCCAGCAGTTTATTGATACGGAATGCCGACAGTGCAGGTGAACCACGAAAAATTTCCATCATAAGTCTCTCGTCTTCGAAGCTTTCAGGGTGAGCCAGGGGGGAAACGGGCGCCATTATAGTGAATCCTGCGTCACGACGAAACCGTTTGCGTAGAAATAAAATACTTGCCGTCATTTCGCAATTAATGTGCCCCGTCTCGCGAATAAGTTGCCAACTGGCGCATTCTTAAGCAAAATGCCGCTCATTCAACAACAGGCTTTTATTTTTTCCGCTCATAATCTGCTGAGGATCCGGACGCTGCAGAAAATTAACCATCTGAAAAAGCTGAAGATTAATTATCTGCTTATCGGCATTGTTACGCTCTTGCTGGCAGCGGCTCTGTGGCCGTCAATCCCGTGGACCGGGAAACCAGAGAATCGCGTGGCGGGGATCATCGCGCGCGGAGAACTGCGCGTCAGTACCATTAATTCGCCGGTGACCTTTACGACCATCAATGAGAATACCTACGGTTTCGACTATGAGCTGGCGCAGCAGTTTGCCGACTACCTCGGCGTTAAGCTGAAAATCACCGTCCGGCAGAATATCAGCCAGCTATTCGACGATCTTGATGAGGGGAAAGCCGATATGCTGGCCGCCGGCCTGGTCTACAATTCTGAGCGGGTGAAGAACTATCAGGCCGGGCCGACCTACTATTCCGTTTCACAGCAGCTGGTTTATCGCGTTGGCAGTCCGCGCCCGCGTAGCCTGGCGGATCTCATCGCCGGGCAGCTGATTATCGCGCCGGGGCATGTGGCGATTAACGATTTGCAGGTAGTGAAAGCGCAAAAATACCCCGATCTCGCCTGGCGCGTGGACGATAAACGCGGGACAACGGATCTGATGCAGGCGGTCATTGATGGCAAGCTCGACTACACCATCGCGGATTCGGTGGCCATCAGCCGCTTTCAGCGCGTCCATCCGGAGCTGGCCGTGGCGCTGGATATCAGCGACGAACAACCGGTGACCTGGTTTAGCGAAAAGGGCGAGGATAATTCCCTGTCGGCGGCAATGCTCGATTTTTTCAATAATATCAATGAAAACGGCGCTCTCGCGCGCCTGGAAGAGAAATATCTCGGCCACGGCAACGATTTTGATTACGTCGATACCCGGACCTTTCTGCGCGCGGTGGAAAACGTCCTCCCGGAACTGCAGCCAATGTTTGAAAAATATGCCCGGCAGATAGACTGGCGACTGCTGGCGGCTATTTCCTGGCAGGAGTCACACTGGGATCCGCAGGCCACCTCGCCGACCGGCGTTCGCGGAATAATGATGCTCACCCGTAATACGGCGCAAAGCCTCGGCCTGACCGACCGTACTGATGCCGAGCAAAGCATCGACGGCGGCATGCGTTATTTACAGGACATGATGAGTAAAGTCCCGGACGCCGTTCCTCAGGACGAGCGAATCTGGTTTGCGCTGGCGGCTTACAATATGGGCTATGCGCATATGCTTGACGCCATGGCGCTGACGAAAAAGCAAAAAGGCGACCCCAATAGCTGGGCCGATGTGAAGCAACGCCTGCCGCTACTGAGTCAGAAAAACTACTACAGCCGGCTAAAATACGGCTATGCGCGCGGTCATGAAGCTTACGCCTACGTCGAGAATATCCGTAAATACCATATTAGCCTCGTGGGCTATCTTGCGGAAAAAGAAAGGAGAGAGGCGCAGGTCGCGGCCATAGGCGAAAGCTACCCGGCGGTCATGCCGGATGAACTGGATAAAGAAGAGCCGTTTGCCATGCCCTTTTTCAAACTTAGCGCCGAGGCCCTGGTTGATAACGCAAAATTGAAAATTCCGGGGCTGGGGTATTAGGCAGTATCCTGTAATAGTGCCTGTTCCGGGGCACCGCCTGACCTACTGGCTCGCTTTCTTTAGCGCCTTTTTCTCTTCGCGCCGCCAGCGGAAAAAGTCGCTCAGCATGCCGGAGCACGCTTCCGCCAGAATGCCTTCGGTTATCTCGACCCGGTGATTCATTCCAGGATGGTGCAACACATCAAGCAGCGACCCGGCTGCGCCGGTTTTAGCGTCTCTGGCGCCGAATACCAGCCGGGAAATACGGCTGTGCACCATCGCCCCGGCGCACATCACACAAGGCTCAAGGGTCACATACAGCGTCGCATCGATCAGGCGATAGTTTTGCAGCACTAACCCCCCCTGACGCAGCGCCATAATCTCAGCGTGGGCAGTCGGATCGTGGCGGCCGATTGGCCGGTTCCAGCCCTCACCGATAACCTGATGATTGTGCACCAGCACCGCGCCGACCGGCACCTCCCCCTCTTCCCACGCGCGTTGCGCCAGCGTCAGAGCGTGATGCATCCAGTATTCATCATTTAATTCATGGTCAGACAAAGCGGACACTCCTGCGGAAAAAGCGGGGCGCATTATACATGGTCGCTCTGTATTACACACTATTCTAACTGCTGCAGATCGCCCTTTGGCGTGACTCGCCAGCGGTGCTGGCAAAAATAGAGCAGCGGGTTATCCTGCTCGCTGTCGCTATAGCCGCTATATAAGCGTAAAGGCGCGCCGATTTTTTGTTCCAGTTGCCTCACTTTTTCGTTGCCAAGGCAGCGTACCGTCAGCACCCAGCCGCCATAACGACGAGCCATTCGACTGGCAAGCACATTCACCCGCGGCAGCCATACAGCATCAACATAAACCTGTTCAACCAGCGACTGCGGCGAGCCGGTAATCAACCAGACATCCGCATCGGTACTGGTCAGATAGTTATTCAGCCGCGCCTGCACAACCGGAAATGCCGTGACGCGCTGACGAAACCAATGGGCAAAATTAACCTCAAGACGTTTAAGATGAATCTCGCGGCGCCCAAAGGTCGCCGCCCAGAGGAGGAGGCTCATCGGCCAACGCGCCGCACGGCCGTTTAACAGCAGTCCGGCAACAATAACCGGCAATGCAGGAACCACCAGCAGCGCATTCAACGGCTGATGGCGTAAAACATAGCGTAAGAAGCTGCCGAACATATCCTGCTGATGTAACGTTCCATCCAGATCAAAGAAAACCACCCGCCGTATACTGCTATTCAAAACTCACTCCCCTGAACGATTGCTCCGATAACTCACAGATTAACAGCCTCAGGCCGCATACGGGGAAAACATCGACCGTCGTTGAGCCTGGATTAAGAAAATGCTTTTGCTGAAAAATCTGAGACATAGAATTTTTAATTCGCGATAATCCTTTTATAATTGAATACAAAATTCTTTCAGCCGAGGGTAAAAGCTGTCCTCCGGAGCCGCTATGAACTGTTTGACCCGTATCCGCCAGCGCTACCCCTCGCTGGCCGCCAGTGATAAAAAACTGGCTGATTTTATTCTGGCTCAACCGGATCAAACCCGCCACCTCAGCTCGCAGCAGCTGGCGGGCGAAGCCGGTATCAGCCAGTCAAGCGTCGTGAAATTCGCCCAGAAAATGGGATTCAAGGGCTTTCCGGCCTTGAAGCTGGCGTTAAGCGAAGCGCTGGCCAGCAGTAGCACCGCGCAATCCGTACCGGTGCATAATCAAATTCGCGGCGATGATCCTCTGCGACTGGTGGGAGAAAAGCTGATTAAAGACAATATCGCGGCAATGCACGCGTCGCTGGATGTCAATACTGAAGATAAACTACTGGAAGCCGTTGCGCTATTGCGTCACGCCCGGCGGATTATTATTACCGGTATCGGCGCGTCGGGGCTGGTGGCGAGAAATTTTAGCTGGAAGCTGATGAAGATTGGCATTAACGCCGTTGCTGAACAGGATATGCATGCTCTGCTGGCAACGGTACAAGCGATGTCGTCGGACGATCTGCTGGTGGCGATCTCCTATTCTGGCGAACGGCGTGAAATCAATATGGCTGCCGGTGAAGCATTACGAGTGGGGAGCCAGATTCTGGCGATCACCGGCTTTAATCCTAACGCGCTGCAACAGCAGGCAACCCTGTGTCTGTATACCATTGCTGAAGAGCAGGCTACGCGCAGCGCCGCCATTTCCTCCACCAGCGCGCAAATGATGCTCACCGACCTCCTGTTTATGGGCCTCATCCAGCAGGACCTTGAGCATGCTCCGGATCGTATCCGTCACAGCGAAGCGCTGGTGAAAAAGCTGGTGTGACGGCGAGCGCTTCTGCGCGATGCAAAAGAGCTGGCCTGAGCAGATAATGGGCGTATAATGCCCGCCCTGTTTGTGTTGTTTCTGAGAATTTCTTGATGGCGCTGTTAATCACCAAAAAATGCATCAACTGCGATATGTGCGAACCGGAGTGTCCGAACGAAGCGATATCCATGGGTGACAGCATTTACGAAATTAATAGCGACCGCTGCACCGAATGCGTGGGTCATTATGACACGCCGACCTGCCAGAAAGTGTGCCCGATCCCGAATACCATTCTGAAGGACCCGGCACATCAGGAAAACGAAGAGCAGCTATGGGATAAATTCGTCTTACTGTATCACGCCGATAAAATCTAACTCTCAACGATAACCGTGGCGCACGCGTAGTGACGCTCATCAGCCAGCGTAACGTGAATATGGCCGACCCCCATGCGTTCCGCCAGATCCTTAGCTTCCCCCCACAGTCGTAGCCTGGGTTTTCCCAGTTCGTCGTTGTAAACTTCAAACTGATTAAACGCCAGACCATTGCGAATACCTGTGCCAAGCGCCTTCGCCGCGGCTTCTTTAACTGCAAAGCGCTTCGCCAGAAATCGAACCGGCTGCTGGTGCTGCTCCCATATCGCCCATTCATGATCGCTAAGTACCCGACGAGCAAGACGATCGCCGCTGCGGGCGATCACGGCTTCAATACGCACAATTTCAACAATGTCAGTACCCAGCCCGAGAATAGCCATTAAGCACGCGCTTCCTGCATCAGACGCTTCATTTCAGCAACCGCCTCTTTCAGGCCGCTCATCACCGCGCGACCAATAATGGCGTGGCCGATGTTCAGCTCGTGCATTTCCGGCAGGGCCGCGATCGCTTTCACGTTATGATAGGTAAGGCCATGACCGGCATTGACCTTCAACCCCAGACTGGCGGCGTAGGTTGCCGATTTAGCAATACGCGCCAGCTCTTTTGCCTGCTCAGCGTCCGTTTCCGCATCGGCATAGCAGCCAGTGTGAATTTCGATATAGGGCGCGCCGACCGCCGCTGCCGCCTTAATTTGCGCCTCATCAGCATCAATAAACAGGGACACCTGGATCCCCGCATCGGCGAGACGTTTGCAGGCATCACGCATTTTATCTGGCTGACCAGCAACATCCAGCCCGCCTTCGGTGGTTACTTCCTGGCGTTTTTCCGGCACCAGGCAGCAGAAATGGGGTTTAACCTCACAAGCAATATTCAGCATCTCTTCCGTTACCGCCATTTCCAGATTCATGCGCGTATCAAGGGTCTGGCGCAGAATACGAACATCACGATCGGTAATATGTCGGCGATCTTCACGTAAATGAACGGTAATACCATCGGCGCCGGCCTGCTCAGCGATAAAAGCCGCCTGTACCGGGTCCGGATAAGCGGTGCCGCGCGCGTTGCGTAATGTCGCAATGTGGTCAATATTGACCCCTAACAGTAATTCAGCCATGACAATCCTCATTAATCGTTATTTGGTTTATCGGCACGCGCCGCCCGCGCGGGCATAAACTGGCGAAACAGCTCCCGACTCTTTAACGGTTTTCCGCCAAGATAGGGCTTCAGGGCGATACGGGTGAAACGTTTTGCCGCGCGCAGGGCGTCGCCGTCAGGAAATTCCCGGCTCGCCAGCGCCTTAAGATGGTGCCCGGTAAAGGTGTTGTTATCAATAACCACGCTGGCGATAAAACCTTTCTCTTCACGGTAGCGATAGGTCATGGTGTCGTCAACCGGTTCCCCGCTCCCGGCGCAGTGCAGAAAATCAACGCCGTAGCCCAGGTGCCCAAGCAGCGCCAGTTCAAAACGACGCAGCGCCGGTTCCGGCGAGCCGCTCGCGCCGGCCAGAGACTGAATACAGTGCAGATAATCAAAGAAGAGTTCAGAGAAGCGCGTTTCGTGCTCCAGCACGCGGGAAAGCAGTTCGTTAACGTAAAGCCCGCTATAAAGCGTGATACCGCTAAGCGGCAGCGCCAGGGAAACGGCCTCCGCGCTGCGCAACGTTTTGACTTCGCCGCGCCCGCTAAAGCGGAGCAGTAAGGGAGTGAAAGGCTGAAGCGCGCCTTTAAGACTGGAGCGTTTAGAACGTGCGCCTTTAGCGACAAGGCGTACGCGCCCTGACTCTTCCGTGAAGGCGTCCAGCATCAGGCTGCTTTCGCTCCAGGGTCGACTATGCAGAACAAAAGCGCGCTGCCAGCCGTCCATCATATTTGCCGTCTTTTACGTTGCCGACAGACGGGTTGCGCCCGCTTTCCGCCACTGCAAACGACAGTATGCTCCCCGGATCCAGTGCTGACCGAGTCAGCGCAAGCGCTGTTCAAAACCCCGCGCGTTTTTTCCGGCTCCCGGAAAGCCATAGCGTATCCAACTCAGAGATCGTCGACGTAACCGAGACTGCGCAACGCGCGTTCGTCATCGGCCCAGCCGGATTTCACTTTCACCCACAGCTCCAGGTGAACCGGCGCTTCGAACATCTCCTGCATGTCTTTACGCGCTTCGATACCGATGGTTTTGATTTTGGCGCCTTTATTGCCAATCACCATCTTCTTCTGCCCTTCACGCTCAACCAGAATCAGGCCGTTGATATCGTAGCCGCCGCGTTCGTTAGACACGAAGCGCTCAATTTCGACAGTAACGGAATACGGCAGTTCAGCCCCGAGGAAACGCATCAGTTTTTCACGGATGATCTCGGAAGCCATAAAGCGCTGGGAGCGATCGGTGATGTAATCTTCCGGGAAATGATGGATAGCCTCCGGCAGATGCTTGCGCACGATCCCGGCGATAGTATCCACGTTCAGCCCGGTTTCCGCGGAGATCGGCACAATATCGAGAAAATTCATCTGGCTACCGAGAAACTGCAGGTGCGGCAGCAGATCCGCTTTTTCCTGTACGTTATCGACTTTGTTCACCGCCAGGATCACCGGCGCTTTACCGTCACGCAGCTTGTTGAGCACCATCTCGTCGTCTGGCGTCCAGCGGGTACCTTCAACCACGAAGATAACCAGCTCAACGTCGCCGATAGAGCTGCTGGCCGCTTTGTTCATCAGGCGGTTAATGGCGCGCTTTTCTTCCATATGCAGACCGGGAGTATCGACATAGATTGCCTGATATGGACCTTCGGTATGAATACCGACAATGCGGTGACGCGTAGTCTGGGCTTTACGGGAAGTGATAGAGATCTTTTGCCCGAGCAGCTTATTCAGCAGAGTGGATTTACCCACGTTAGGACGACCAACGATGGCAATAAATCCGCAGTAGTTTTTTTCTTCGCTCATTCCAGCTCCAGCTTTTTCAGCGCCTGTTCGGCGGCAGCCTGCTCCGCCTTACGGCGGCTAGAACCCGTGCCAACCACCGGTTCACTCAGGCCGCTAACCTGGCAGTGGATAGTAAATTCCTGATCGTGCGCCTCGCCGCGAACCTGGACAACCAGGTAAGACGGTAGCGGCAGGTGACGCCCCTGCAGGTACTCCTGCAAGCGGGTCTTCGGATCTTTTTGCTTATCACCCGGACTAATTTCGTCCAGACGGCTTTGGTACCAGGAGAGAATCAGGCGCTCCACGTTCTGAATATCGCTGTCGAGGAAAATCCCGCCAATTAAAGCTTCAACGGTATCCGCCAGGATGGATTCACGGCGAAAACCTCCGCTTTTCAATTCACCCGGTCCAAGACGCAGACATTCACCTAGCTCAAATTCGCGAGCAATCTCCGCCAGCGTATTGCCTCGCACCAGTGTCGCGCGCATACGGCTCATATCGCCTTCATCCACACGTGGAAAACGATGATAGAGCGCGTTTGCGATCACAAAACTCAATATTGAGTCGCCTAAAAACTCCAGACGTTCATTGTGTTTGCTGCTGGCACTGCGGTGAGTTAATGCCTGTTGCAACAGATCCTGATGATGAAAAGTGTAGCCCAGCTTTCGTTGAAGCCGATTAATTACGATGGGGTTCATGCGTTACCAATAGATAAATGCGTCAAAAATGCAGCACACGAAACCGACCTGAGTAACAACCAACGCGGTTTCGTGTGCTGTGTCAATCTTACGAAAGACAACCTAAAACTTCGGGGGGATATTCTATACGCAACAACAAGGGATGTCGTTAGTTTGGCAAGATTTAAATCTTAAATAATTCACGCTGCCGTTATTACCGCGGCAGCGTGAATAAGAGCGGGAAATTAATGGATGCCGCCGATACGGGATAAACGGACTCCGGTAGGCCACTCACCTTCCTGTTTTTCGAAGCTCATCCAGATTGCGACCGCTTTACCCACCAGATTGGCTTCCGGCACAAAGCCCCAATAACGGCTGTCAGCGCTGTTATCACGGTTGTCGCCCATCATGAAATATTGCCCCGGCGGAACGATCCAGGTCGCCAGCGGCAAGCCGGACTGATGGTAATACATCCCCACCTGGTCCTGCGCAATCGGCACGGTCAGAATACTGTGCGTGACGTCGCCCAGCGTCTCTTTGCGTTCCGTCAGCCGGATACCGTCAGCCTTAGTTTCGCCTTTTGGCAACTGCCAGAAACCGCTACTCGCTTCACCGCCATTGCTACGAGAGAAAGTCTGTACGAAATCGCTCGGCTCAACGTTGGAATAGGTTATCGGCAGAGCATTGCCGCAGGCCTGGCCAGAACTACAGCCTGGCTGAATGGTGATCTGTTTAGCGATCGGATCGTAAGTGACTTTATCACCCGGTAAACCCACCGCACGTTTAATATAATCCAGGCTCGGATCTTGCGGATATTTGAAGACGACGATATCGCCCCGTTTCGGATGACCGGTTTCAATTAGCGTTTTCTGATAAATCGGATCTTTAATGCCGTAAGCAAACTTCTCCACCAGGATAAAATCGCCAATCAGCAGGGTCGGCATCATTGACCCCGAAGGGATCTGGAAGGGCTCATAAATAAATGAGCGAACCACCAGCACAATGGCCAGTACCGGGAATACCGAAGCGCCTGTTTCCAGCCAGCCGGGTTTCGGGCCAACTTTTTTCAGCGTTTTTTTGTCCAACTGGTCGCCAGTCGCTGCCAGAGCAGCGGCCTGATGATCACGACGTTTTGGCGCAAAGATAAATTTATCGAGGCACCACAACAGACCCGTCACCAGTGTAGCGATGACCAGGATCAGGGCAAACATGTTCGCCATGCCAACTCCTTAAGGTTATTTACCGTCTTTACCAACGTGCAGAATGGCGAGGAACGCTTCCTGCGGCAATTCAACGTTACCCACTTGCTTCATACGCTTCTTACCTTCTTTCTGCTTCTGCAGCAGTTTCTTCTTACGACTGACGTCGCCGCCGTAGCATTTCGCCAGCACGTTTTTACGCAGTTGTTTAACGGTGGAGCGGGCAATAATGTGGTTGCCGATAGCGGCCTGGATAGCAATATCAAACTGCTGGCGCGGGATCAGATCTTTCATCTTCTCAACCAGCTCGCGACCACGATACGGCGCGTTATCGTTGTGGGTGATCAGCGCCAGCGCATCAACGCGTTCGCCATTGATCAGCACATCCACGCGCACCATGTTGGAAGCCTGGAAACGCTTGAAGTTATAGTCCAGCGACGCATAGCCACGCGAGGTAGACTTCAGACGATCAAAGAAGTCGAGCACCACTTCCGCCATTGGGATTTCATAGGTCAGCGCAACCTGATTACCGTGGTAAACCATGTTGGTTTGCACACCGCGCTTTTCCACACACAAGGTAATCACGTTGCCGAGATACTCCTGCGGCAGCAGCATATGACATTCGGCGATCGGTTCGCGCAACTCCTGGATATTGTTCAACGGCGGCAGCTTAGACGGGCTATCAACGTAGATCACTTCTTTTGAGGTGGTTTCGACTTCATAGACTACCGTTGGCGCGGTGGTGATCAGATCCAGATCGTATTCACGCTCCAGGCGCTCCTGGATGATCTCCATATGCAGCAGGCCGAGGAAGCCACAGCGGAAACCAAAGCCCAGCGCAGTTGAGCTTTCCGGCTCATAAAACAGAGACGCATCGTTGAGGCTCAGTTTGCCCAGCGCGTCGCGGAAGTTTTCATAATCATCCGAGCTTACCGGGAACAGGCCGGCATAAACCTGCGGTTTGACCTTTTTAAAGCCCGGCAACGCTTTTTCCGCCGGGTTACGGGCGAGCGTCAGCGTATCGCCAACCGGCGCGCCGAGAATATCTTTAATCGCGCAAACCAGCCAGCCAACCTCACCGCATTCCAGTTCAGTACGGTCAATCTGCTTCGGCGTGAAAATACCCAGACGATCGGCGTTATACACCTGCCCGGTACTCATCACCTTGATTTTATCGCCTTTGCGCATGGTGCCGTTTTTGATACGCACCAGGGAGACAACGCCGAGGTAGTTATCAAACCAGGAGTCGATAATCAACGCCTGTAGCGGCGCTTCCGGGTCACCCTCCGGCGGCGGAATATCCCGTACCAGACGCTCCAGCACATCCGGTACGCCAACGCCGGTCTTCGCCGAACAGCGCACCGCATCAGTAGCGTCAATACCTACGATGTCTTCAATCTCTTCCGCCACGCGTTCCGGATCGGCCGCAGGCAGGTCGATTTTGTTCAGGACCGGCACCACTTCGAGATCCATTTCCATCGCCGTATAACAGTTAGCCAGCGTCTGGGCTTCAACGCCCTGACCGGCGTCAACCACCAGCAAAGCGCCTTCACAGGCCGCAAGGGAACGGGAAACTTCATAAGAGAAATCGACGTGACCAGGGGTGTCGATAAAGTTCAGCTGATAGGTCTCGCCATCAGTCGCTTTATAATCCAGCGTAACGCTCTGCGCCTTAATAGTGATACCGCGCTCACGTTCAAGATCCATGGAGTCCAGAACCTGAGCCGCCATTTCACGATCGGACAGGCCACCGCAAATCTGGATAATACGATCAGACAACGTCGACTTACCGTGGTCGATGTGGGCGATGATGGAAAAGTTACGTATATTCTTCATATTTAGAGTTAATTATGCCTTACGCGTATCATGAGGCCGCAGTTCTGCGCCTGACGTTTTTTAATCCGAAAACGCCGCATTCTACACTACATCCACGAAACCAGGAAATGCTCTTACCGCTAGCATAACCGGAGTAAATGACGAGATCTTGCAGGAGTTGTAAGTAAAGATAAGGGCCAGTGAAATCACTGACCCAATGGTGAGGAAGGTGTCTCAACACGGACTAAATCTGGCGGCAAACCAACGCTAAGAATAACCGGCTGCCATGACTGCCGGGTGGCTAAGCCCGCTGAAAGACCACGGGCCAGCAAAAACCCGCCAACGCCCCCCAGAATTGCCCCACACAGCGAAGCGAAGTCATTGGCAAACAGAAACTGGAATATCGACGCCATCACGAATAGCCCGACTAACGGCACCATATAGACCAACATCGCTGACCCCAGCAGGCTGCTCTCCGCAATACCCAGTTCCACTTTTTGCCCGCCCGACAACGGTTGTTCATATGGAACGCTAATGGTATGACTGGTTTGCGGACCAAGCTTATTCAGCACCCGACTACCGCAACCGGCGCGGGAAGCGCAGCTACTGCAGGATGCCTTAACATCGCAGTGCACCTGCGCAATGCCGTTACTCCAGGAAACAACCGTCGCCCACTCTTTGATCATTGTGCTGCCCCGAATTTAATACTGTCGGCAATACGCTTCGCGGTTTGCGGCGGTAGCTCGCCAACAATGGTTATCTCTGCATTATCGCGCACGGTGGTGCTTACGGTACGACGGCCGGTACGCAGGAGCTGATCGCTGCTGTTTGCCGTGGCGTGATTGATATTGATAGAGAAACTAAACAACCCATCGGAATACAGCCGCGATTCTACCGGGCCATCGAAAGTGGGTAGACGGCGTCGGCTGCTGGACACCTCGGTAACGCCCTGCGGCAGCCAGGTTGGCGCCCAGTTAAAGTTGGCCTTATTACTACTCTCCGGAACGGACAGTTGCGGGGGGAGACTCGCCTTAGCCAGCGTTTCCATACTGGCGCTCACGTTATCGCCGACGTTAAACGCGACGACGCGGAATTGCTCAAGCGTTTCACCATCGCGATCAAGCAAATCAATGCGTAGCGGTAGCTTCGTTTCAACATCTAACCAGGCGATATAGCTGTAACGCGTACCGTCACGCGCAACGACGCGGACGACATCGCATAAGCGATCGGCGATGCGCGTACGCCCGACGGAGATAAAGTCGTAATAAGCCGCCAGCCGTTTAAAGTCGCTATACACCAGTGAAGGCAGGGAATCAACAATATAGTCACCGTTCAGAGTGAACGGATCAAGGCCCGGTTCAAAATAGCTAATTTCCGTGCCACGCAGCACCACTTCACGACGAGGCCCGTCGAGCTGTAACAGCTGAGCGAGAGGGCGATTATTCAGTTTTGCGTGTCGATAACGCAACGACTCAACGCCCTGCTTGTTGATGCTGACGAACGAAAGCTCGTAATTGAGGGACTGACTGGCCAGGTTCATCTGCTGCAACAACGCCCCGGACGATGCATCAGCCGAGGCGTTGACGGAGAAAAACAGACTGCCTGCCATGAGCGACATGGCACACCAAAATTGCTTCATTACTGCGATTGCGTTCCTAAAGTTTGATAGCCTGGCACCTGAATAGCAGCTTGCTGAGTCTGGGCCTGACCAAACTGAAGCTGTTCAGCATGCAGGCGACGCTGCAATTCATAGTCCTGCAGCATAGCATTAATTCTGCGGCGCTGTTCCTGCACCTGAGCCTGCTGACCGCTTCCTGCTGACGCATCCGCAGGTACGCCCAGACTGACCGGGCTGGCTTTACCCATCATCGGCAGAGTATTAAATACCGGCGCCTCGGGCTGCTGAGAAGAATCCGCCTGGCCATTATACTGTTGAACGCCGACAATCACCGCAAGGGATACGCACGCCGCGACGCCCATTTGAGTGAGCGAACTGGCCCATGGACGCAATTTTTGCCAGAAGGGCATCTTGCGCCACTGATGCGGTGTAGGTTGAGATTCAGGAATAAGAGGAACCGAATGACGAGCGGGCTCGTTTTCAATCGCAGCCATAACGCGAGCGGAGATGTCGAAATGGAGCACCTCGGTCGTATCGCCGCGCAGCGTATCGCGGATGAGATGGTAACTCTCCCAGGTTTTTTGCATTTCAGATGAACGACCCAGCTCATTGAGCAGCTCGTTATCCAGCGCCTCGCCATCCATTAAGGCCGAAAGTTTTTCTTTCTGCATACCTGATACCCTTTTCCAGTATTCCGCTATCGTCAACGCCTGATTAGCGGTTGAACTTTATTATCAATAGCTTCCCGCGCCCGGAAGATGCGCGAACGCACGGTGCCCACCGGACAATCCATGATGGCGGCTATTTCTTCATAGCTCATGCCATCCAGCTCCCGCAACGTAATCGCCATGCGTAAATCTTCCGGCAGCGATTCGATGGTACGAAAAACGATTTGTCTCAGCTCTTCTGACAACATTAAGTTCTCAGGGTTCGAAATTTCTTTCAACGCCCCGCCGCTTTCGAAGTTTTCAGCATCATTAGCATCAACATCGCTGGATGGCGGACGGCGCCCCTGAGCAACCAGATAATTCTTCGCCGTATTGACGGCAATGCGATACAACCAGGTATAAAAAGCACTATCCCCCCGGAAAGAATCCAGCGCACGCCATGCTTTTACGAACGACTCCTGAACAACGTCAGCGATATCGCCCGGCGGCACGTAGCGGGAAACCAGACTTGCAACCTTATGCTGGTAACGCACCACCAGCAAATTAAATGCTTTCTGATCTCCTTTCTGGACCCGCTCAACAAGGACCTGATCCGTTAACTGCTCGCTCATCCGAGGTAATGTCTCCCCAAACCCAATTCCCATGTGAATTCAAAAACACCACCCAATTACTGCATAAATGAGCAAGCTGTGGGTTGGAGTATCTGAAAACAATAAAGTTCCGTTACGCCTGTGTTTTTCGTCTTGCAGCCGCTGACAGGTTGTTATCTCTCATTATATGTCCCGGTTGCTAAACGATATGTAAGATAATAAGAAAAAGCGCAGGACCCGCCAGAAGGGTAGCGTAACCCAGCTTTTATTTCACTATAAAATCCAGATGCCAGCCAGCGGCGGCGTAAAACGTGTCTTTCATTTAAATTTACCGCCCGCTGGATTCAGGCGCTATGTTTAGCCGTCACAACACGCGACAAAAAAAATGTACAAACTATCGCCTTCAGGTGCTATTGTTCAGCAACCATGTTTAGTAAATTAAACAAAAACCATGAATACAACGCCTGATGTCTCCTGTGATGTGTTGATTATCGGTAGCGGCGCTGCCGGTTTATCCCTTGCCCTACGCCTGGCGAAACACTGTTCGGTCGCGGTGCTGAGCAAAGGCCCTGTCAGCGAAGGTTCAACGCTCTACGCGCAGGGCGGGATCGCCGCTGTCTTTGATGAAACCGACAGCATAGAATCCCACATTGAAGATACGTTGATTGCCGGTGCGGGTCTTTGCGATCGTCATGCGGTCTCTTTTGTCGCCAGTCATGCGAAAGCGTGTGTGCAGTGGCTTATCGATCAGGGCGTACTGTTCGATACCCAGGTTCAGGCGAATGGCGAAGAGAGCTATCACCTGACCCGTGAAGGAGGTCATAGCCATCGTCGAATTCTCCACGCTGCCGATGCAACGGGGAAAGCTGTTGAGACCACCCTGGTCAGTCAGGCGCTGGCGCATCCCAACATCCATGTGCTGGAGCGCAACAACGCCGTTGATCTGATTCTCTCTGATAAAATCGGCCTGCCGGGGACACGTCGCGTTGTGGGCGCCTGGATCTGGAATCGTAATAAAGAAGCGGTTGAAACCTGTCGCGCGAAAGCGGTGGTGCTGGCGACCGGCGGCGCGGCTAAAGTCTATCAATATACGACAAATCCAGACGTCTCCTCCGGCGATGGCATCGCTATGGCCTGGCGAGCGGGCTGTCGGGTCGCCAACCTTGAATTTAATCAGTTTCACCCTACCGCGTTATATCATCCGCAAGCGCGCAATTTCCTGCTGACTGAAGCGCTGCGTGGCGAAGGCGCCTTGTTAAAACGCCCGGACGGCACACGGTTTATGCCGGATTTTGACGAGCGCGGCGAACTGGCGCCGCGAGACATCGTTGCCAGAGCAATCGACCATGAAATGAAGCGTCTTGGTGCTGACTGCATGTATCTTGACATCAGCCATAAACCGGCGGAATTTATTCGCCATCACTTCCCGATGATCGACGAAAAGCTGCAGGGACTGGGTATCGATCTGACAAAAGAACCGGTGCCTGTCGTTCCCGCGGCCCACTATACCTGCGGCGGGGTGATGGTTGATGATAACGGACGCACCGATGTCGATGGCCTGTACGCCATCGGCGAAGTTAGCTATACCGGATTACATGGCGCTAATCGCATGGCCTCAAACTCGCTGCTTGAATGCCTTGTCTACGGCTGGTCCGCTGCTGAAGATATCGTTAAACGCATACCTTTCGCCCAGGCGGTCAATGCGCTGCCGTCGTGGGACGAAAGCCAGGTCGAAATTCCTGACGAGCTGGTGGTCATCCAACACAACTGGCACGAGCTGCGCTTACTGATGTGGGATTATGTCGGCATTGTGCGCACGACCCGCCGCCTGGAGCGCGCCCTGCGCCGCATCAATATGCTGCAACAGGAGCTTGATGAATACTATGCCCGCTTCCGTGTCTCCAATAATTTGCTGGAGTTACGTAACCTGGTTCAGGTTGCCGAACTGATTGTTCGCTGCGCCATGTTGCGTAAAGAGAGCCGCGGGCTTCACTATACGCTGGATTATCCTGATCAACTGACGAACAGCGGGCCGTCAGTGCTCTCTCCGCTGGATCACATAAAAAGATAAAAATCCTGAGTCAGCGCGGTAAATCCTTCGGAATATTGCTGCTCTGGCCCACGGATAACCAGGCGATCGCTAAAACACGCCTCCCCCGCCGTTGGTGAAAACGCCAACAGAACCCGATGCGGCGGGCGCACGTCCGTTTCCGCAACATCAGTACGTAAACGCAGATGCCAGCCCATATTCTGTGCCCGCTGCACAAACGCGTTACCAATATCGACCGGAAGCACAACGCAGAAAAAGCCCTCTTCGGTAATGAACTCAGCGGCGCAGGTTAACAACGTCGCGTGATCGAGCGAAGTGGTATAACGGGCCTGCTCGCGCTGCAAGGTTGCGCAGGGTACGCCTTCCACGAAAAAAGGCGGATTGCTGACAATCAGTTCATAACGCCGGGTTTGCGGCGGCTGCCATTGCTGAATATCCGCCTGGTGGATCTGGATACGCCTGCCCCATGGAGAATTCACCGCGTTTTCTCGCGCCTGTTCCGCCGCCTCTTGTTCCAGCTCTACCGCATCAACAATGACAGTTTCCCCGGTTCGCTGCGCGAGCATCAGCGCCAACAGGCCGCTGCCGGTGCCGATATCCAGCACGCGCTTTACCTGAGCTATCGGTGCCCATGCGCCAAGTAAAATACCGTCTGTACCCACTTTCATTGCACATCGATCGTGAGCGATAAAGAATTGTTTAAAGGTAAAACCATTGCGCGGCAGCGCAAACTTCGACTGAGACATCCTGAATAACCTTGCGGGCAAAAAACTCCTGAGCTTAAGGCTATGAACAATACCGGAGAACAGATAGCCTTACAAACAGATGAACATTGCGTCGGTAACGTCTATAATCGGCGGTCCACTCAGAGGTAGATCATGACTGTAACGACTTTTTCCGAACTCGAACTCGACGAAAACCTGCTGGACGCACTCCAGGATAAAGGTTTCACACGCCCGACCGCCATTCAGGCCGCCGCTATTCCGCCTGCGCTTGATGGCTGTGATATCCTCGGTTCAGCGCCAACCGGTACGGGTAAAACAGCGGCGTATCTCCTGCCCGCGTTGCAGCATCTGCTCGATTTTCCGCGCAAGAAGTCTGGTCCGCCGCGCATTCTGATCCTGACCCCGACCCGCGAGCTGGCAATGCAGGTTGCCGACCATGCGCGTGAGTTAGCAAAACATACCCATCTGGATATCGCCACGATCACCGGCGGTGTCGCATATATGAATCACGCCGAAGTGTTTAGCGAGAATCAGGACATCGTTGTCGCCACAACGGGCCGTCTGCTGCAATATATTAAAGAAGAGAACTTCGACTGCCGCGCCGTTGAAACGCTGATTCTTGATGAAGCGGACCGTATGCTGGACATGGGCTTTGCGCAGGATATCGAACACATTGCCGGTGAAACCCGCTGGCGTAAGCAGACGATGCTGTTCTCCGCCACCCTCGAAGGCGATGCAATTAAGGATTTTGCTGAGCGTCTGCTGGACGAGCCGGTTGAGGTCTCTGCTAACCCTTCTACTCGTGAACGCAAAAAGATTCACCAGTGGTATTACCGCGCCGATGACATTAAACATAAGACCGCATTGCTCGTCCATCTTCTGAAACAGCCAGAAGCGACGCGTTCTATCGTCTTTGTACGCAAGCGTGAGCGTGTTCATGAACTGGCTGGCTGGCTACGTGAAGCGGGTATTAATACCTGCTGGCTGGAAGGCGAAATGGTGCAGATGAAGCGCAACGAAGCGATTAATCGCCTGACGGATGGCCGTATTAACGTGTTAATTGCTACCGATGTTGCCGCCCGCGGTATTGATATTCCCGACGTCAGCCACGTCATCAACTTCGATCTACCGCGTACGGCGGATATCTATCTGCATCGTATCGGTCGTACCGGGCGCGCAGGTAAGAAAGGAACGGCAATTTCTCTGGTTGAAGCCCACGATCACCTGTTGCTGGGGAAAATTAGCCGCTATATTGAAGAACCGTTAAAGGCCCGCGTGATCGATGAGTTGCGCCCGGTAACGCGCGCGCCAAGCGAGAAGCTAACGGGTAAACCGTCGAAAAAAGTCTTAGCGAAGCGTGCAGAGAAGAAAAAGAAAGATAAAGAGAAACCGCGCGTGAAGAAACGTCATCGCGATACCAAAAACATTGGTAAGCGCCGTAAACCCAGCGCGGATACGGCGCCGCAGTCAAACGAAGAGTAAAAAAACGCCGGGAATGATATCCCGGCGTTTTCACATCAAATGAACCTTACAGACTTTCGGTAAAAGTACGGGCGATAACGTCGCGCTGCTGTTCCGGCGTCAGAGAGTTAAAACGCACCGCATAGCCAGAAACACGAATAGTCAGCTGTGGGTATTTTTCCGGATGTTCAACCGCATCCAGCAGCGTTTCACGGCGCAGAACGTTCACGTTCAGGTGTTGACCACCTTCAACACGAACTTCTGGTTTCACATCTACCGGGATTTCACGGTATTCGATCTTACCCAGGTTGCTTACCGCAACCACATCATCTTCAGCAAAACCGGCTTTAGCACACAGGCAACGGGCTTCGCCTTTTTCACTATCCAGCAGCCAGAAAGAGTTCAGCAGGTCGTCATTTGCAGCTTTAGTAATTTGGATACCAGTAATCATTTGGTGCCTCCCAGGCAGTGTTTATCGATTATTGGCCTTCTCGGCCAATTGGTAAAACCATTGTTGTATGAGTGTATATATATCAGCCGGACACCCGGCATTCTTTGATTTAAATCAACAAAAACCACACCAGAAAAATGGGTATAACCGGATATTATTGTTTTACATCAAGTTACGCCCCAGTGAATGCTAAATAAATTTGTAAATTTTCAATTTTATTTGCATGAAGAACGTCAATCTGGCGGCGCAAATTTTGTGATGCTGAAAGATGCAGTTAAGCTATGGCAATGACACTTTGCAGGAGAGCAAAATGACCGCCCCATCAACCTGGCACGATGTGCTGGCAGAAGAGAAACAGCAGCCTTATTTTATCAATACCCTGAAAACCGTAGCTGAAGAGCGCCAATCAGGAATCACCATCTACCCACCGCAAAAAGATGTCTTTAACGCGTTTCGTTACACTGAACTCAGCGACGTCAAAGTGGTGATTCTGGGCCAGGACCCCTACCACGGGCCGGGACAGGCTCACGGCCTTGCTTTCTCCGTTCGGCCAGGGATTGCGACGCCGCCATCGTTGCTGAATATGTACAAGGAACTGGAAGGAACAATACCCGGCTTCCAGCGCCCGAATCACGGCTATCTCGAAAGCTGGGCACATCAGGGAGTACTGCTGCTCAATACTGTATTAACGGTACGCGCAGGCCAGGCACACTCGCACGCCAGCCTCGGATGGGAAACCTTTACGGATAAAGTGATTTCCTTGATTAACCAGCATCGGGAAGGCGTTGTGTTTCTGCTGTGGGGTTCACATGCCCAGAAGAAAGGCGCGATTATCGATCGCCAGCGCCACTGCGTGCTGAAAGCGCCTCATCCTTCGCCGCTCTCCGCTCACCGCGGGTTCTTCGGCAGCAATCATTTCGTTCGGGCAAATCAGTGGCTGGCGGAACGCGGTGAAACGCCGATTGACTGGGTACCCAGGCTGCCGGCTGAAAGTGAATAACGCAGAGCCAGATTCAAAATGAGAATGCCAGCATTACGCTGGCATTTTTAACTCTGGACTAAGGCATCATGCTTTATTCTGACGCCACCATTCCGCCAGCAGCACGCCGGTCGCAACGGAAACGTTCAGGCTTTCAACATTGCCGGTTCCTTCAATCACCACATTCAGATCGGCGCTGGAGATAGCGGCATCGGACAGACCATCATTTTCCTGACCTAATACCAGCACCATTTTCTTCGGCAGTTCGGCTTTAAACAATGGCGTTCCGTTATGGCTCGACGTCGAAACAATCGCATAACCCGCTTTGCGGAAGCGCTCAAGCGTATCGATAAAGCTGTCGCCCGTAATCGGTTCAACATGTTCCGCGCCGCCTTCTGCGGTACGAATTGCAGCCCCGGACTCCATAACGCCCGCATCCTGCACAATCACCCCCTTCACCCCGAAGTGCGCGCAGCTGCGCATAATCGCGCCGAGGTTATGCGGATTGCCGACATCTTCCAGCGCCAGGACGCAATCTTCAGCATCGGCTTTCGCCACCCACTGTTCAACCGAGGTCCCGTGCCGCTTTTTAATCAGGAAACATACGCCCCCATGATGTTCAGTGCCGGACGCTTTCGCCAGTTCTGCATCATCGACCACGTGGTAGGCTTTACGATTAGCCGCCATCCAGCGCAGGGCTTCTTTGAAGCGCGGGGTGACACTCTGAATAAACCAGGCGCGTACGATGGCATCCGGACGGCTCTGGAAAAGCGCCTGACAGGCATTTTCACCATAGACGCGGGTCTCTTCCGCACGCTGGCGGCGCAGCACTTCAGGATCGATAAAGCTTTTTCCGCTGATCCCGCCGTGATCCACTTTTACCGGCGCGTCATCACCCGGCGCGCGGGATACGGTACGCCACGGAGAGGTTCCCTCACCGACAAAACCTTCACGCTTGCGCTCATCACGTTTACGCTCGCCGCCGCGGCTCTCTTTTTCATCGCGCGCAGGGCGGTGACGACCGTCAACACGAGACTTTCCTGGACGCCCCCCGCCTTTCCCG
This sequence comes from Klebsiella indica, assembly GCF_005860775.1. Lineage (GTDB taxonomy): Bacteria > Pseudomonadota > Gammaproteobacteria > Enterobacterales > Enterobacteriaceae > Klebsiella > Klebsiella indica. The sequence goes on along the minus strand of NZ_VCHQ01000015.1, from coordinate 7,911 downwards.
GTTCGTGGGTTATGGGTACGTCTGTCAGAATCATCATCACTGCGGACATACATCACTTTGACCTTGCCGCTTTTATTTTTCAGTTCGTCGTCGCTCATCAATTTTCTCCACCTGCGCTGCGCGAAGCGCGCAGATTACCCGATGTGCCATCACTTAGCCATTATTTCATTTAAAAGCCGGAGTCTATCGTATTCATTGAATAAAACTCATTGTCCTTTATTATCTGAGCATCAATAATATGTAACATTACAGAAACAAATCGGCCACGTGCCGCGCTGCAACCCATAACCAGAGGTTAGTTATGAATACCGTTTGTGCCAGTTGTCAGGCTCTGAACCGCATCCCGGACGATCGTAGCGCTGAAGGCGCGAAATGCGGACGCTGCGGTCACGATCTTTTTGACGGCGATGTGATCAACGCGACCGGGGCAACGCTGGATAAACTGCTGAAAGACGATCTCCCTGTTGTTGTCGATTTTTGGGCGCCGTGGTGCGGCCCTTGCCGTAACTTTGCGCCAGTATTTGAAGATGTGGCGGAAGAACGCAGCGGCGAAATGCGTTTCGTGAAGGTGAATACCGAAGTGGAACGAGAACTGAGCGCGCGTTTCCGCATTCGCAGTATCCCCACCATTATGATGTTCAAAAATGGTCAGGTTATCGATATGCTGAACGGCGCCGTCCCCAAAGCGCCTTTCGATAGCTGGCTAAACGAAGCAGGCCAGCAGTAAACGAGACGGGGCGCCGCTTGTGCCCCATTTTCACCTCTGCGACAATGGCGTCTTTTGTTAGCGATCCCCATGACTGATAACGCTGTCCTTCGCCTTCGCGCTGAACGCCTCGCACGCGCTACCCGGCCTTTTCTTGCCCGCGGCAACCGCATCCCTCGCTGCCAGGGTTGCCTGCTCCCGCAGAAGCAGTGTCTCTGCGCCACTCTCGCCCCGGCTACTGCCGCCAGCCGTTTTTGTCTGGTGATGTTCGATACCGAGCCAATGAAGCCCAGCAATACCGGACGGCTGATTGCTGACATCCTGCCGGATACGGAAGCATTTCAATGGTCACGCACCGAACCACCACAAGCGCTTCTCGACTTAGTCGCCGACTCGCGATACCAGCCGATGGTGGTTTTTCCGGCTTCTTATGCCGGTACTGAACGCCAGGTGCTTGATGCTCCGCCTCCGGGAAAACCGCCGCTGTTTATTATGCTTGACGGCACCTGGCCCGAAGCGCGAAAAATGTTCCGCAAAAGTCCGTGGCTCGATGCGCTGCCGATGATTTCCGTCGACCTGTCGCGTATCTCCGCTTATCAACTGCGGGAAGCTCACGCGGAAGGGCAATACTGCACCGCCGAAGTGGCGATTGCGCTGCTGGATCTCGCGGGGGATAAAACCGCAGCCGCTGCGCTTGGCGATCACTTTAGCTTATTCAGAACACGCTACCTGGCAGGAAAAACGCAGCACAGGGGCAGTATCACAGCATAATTGCCAGAAAGCGTTTAAAATCATTCGGTCATTGCGGATCAAAGGAGACCGGTATGAGCCAACGAGGCCTGGAAGCATTGCTGCGGCCAAAGTCGATCGCCGTTATTGGCGCATCCATGAAGCCACAGCGCGCCGGTTATCTGATGATGCGCAACCTGCTGGCTGGCGGATTTAACGGCCCGGTTCTCCCGGTGACGCCGGCATGGAAAGCGGTCCTCGGGGTGCTGGCCTGGCCCACCGTCGATACGCTGCCCTTCACGCCCGATCTTGCTGTGCTTTGTACTAACGCCCGCAGAAACCTTGAATTGCTGGAAGCACTGGGGAAAAAAGGGTGTAAAACCTGCATTATTCTCTCGTCCATTCCCGAACACTATCCTGCTCTGCTTGAGTGCGCCGCCCGCTACCAAATGCGGCTGCTCGGGCCGAATAGTCTGGGCCTTCTCGCCCCCTGGCAGGGTCTCAACGCCAGTTTTTCACCGGTCCCGATTCATCGCGGTAAACTGGCGTTTATCTCACAATCAGCGGCGGTCTCCAACACGATTCTCGACTGGGCTCAGCAGCGCGAGATGGGGTTTTCTTACTTTATTGCCCTGGGCGATAGCCTGGATATTGATGTTGACGACCTGCTCGACTTCCTTGCGCGCGACAGTAAAACCAGCGCTATTTTGCTCTACCTTGAGCACCTGAGCGATGCCCGACGTTTTGTTTCAGCGGCCCGTAGCGCATCGCGCAACAAGCCCATCCTGGTGATTAAAAGTGGGCGCAGCCCGGCGGCACAGAAGCTTCTGCACGTTAATTCCGGTATGGATCCCGCCTGGGACGCAGCTATTCAGCGCGCAGGCTTACTGCGGGTGCAGGACACACACGAACTCTTTTCTGCGGTCGAAACCCTTAGTCACATGCGCCCTCTGCGCGGCGAGAAACTGATGATTATCAGTAACGGCGCCGCGCCGGCAGCGCTGGCCCTCGACGAACTCTGGCTACGTAACGGCAAACTTGCCGTTCTCAGCGAGGAAACCTGCAACAATCTCCGCCAGGCATTACCTGACGGTATTGCCATCGCCAACCCGCTGGATCTGCGCGATGACGCCAGTAGCGAGCACTATCTCAACGCGCTGAATGTACTGCTGGATAGCCATGACTACGATGCGCTACTGGTAATCCATTCACCAAGCGCCGCCGCACCAGGAACAGAAAGCGCGCTGGCGCTCATTGACGCCCTGAAGCGTCATCCGCGCGGCAAGTTCGTCACCGTTCTCACCAACTGGTGTGGTGAATTTTCCTCTCAGGAAGCCCGACGTCTGTTTAGCGATGCAGGTCTGCCAACCTATCGCACGCCCGAAGGGACGATTACCGCCTTTATGCATATGGTGGAGTATCGGCGTAACCAGAAACAGCTCAGAGAAACCCCGGTACTGTCAAATTCCTTAACCGCCAATACCACCGAAGCTCATAGTTTGCTACAGCGTGCGATTGACGAAGGCGCAACGTCGCTGGACACGCATGAAGTGAGCCCTGTCCTGCATGCTTACGGTATTCATACCCTGCCAACATGGATTGCCGCAGATAGTGCCGAGGCTGTGCATATTGCCGAGCAGATTGGTTATCCTGTGGCCCTGAAGCTCCGTTCACCGGATATTCCGCATAAGTCGGAAGTTCAGGGGGTTATGCTTTATCTGCGTACCGCCAGCGAGGTCCAGCAGGCGGCGGATGCCATTATCGATCGCGTCAAAATGACCTGGCCGCAGGCACGCATTCACGGGCTACTGGTGCAAAGCATGGCCAATCGCGCCGGGGCGCAGGAGTTACGGGTGGTTGTGGAGCACGATCCGGTTTTCGGGCCGCTGATCATGCTGGGCGAAGGCGGCATGGAGTGGCGTGCGGAGGATCAGGCCGCTGTCGCGCTGCCTCCGCTGAATATGAACCTTGCGCGCTATCTGGTTATTCAGGCCATCAAAAGTAAAAAGGTGCGTGGGCGCAGTGCGCTACGCCCTCTGGATATTCCGGGCCTGAGCCAACTGCTGGTACAGGTCTCAAATTTAATTGTCGATTGCCCGCAGATTCAGCGTCTGGATATTCATCCTCTTCTGGCTTCCGGCCATGAATTCACTGCGCTTGACGTAACATTAAGTCTGTCCCCATTCACTGGCGATAGCGAAAGCCGACTGGCCATACGCCCTTATCCGCAGCAACTGGAAGAGTGGGTGATAATGAAGAATGGTGAACGCTGCCTGTTCCGCCCAATCCTCCCGGAAGATGAACCCCAGCTATTGGCCTTTATTGCCCAGGTCACGAAGGAAGATCTTTATTATCGTTACTTCAGCGAAATCAACGAATTTACGCACGATGACTTAGCCAATATGACGCAGATCGACTACGATCGAGAAATGGCCTTTGTCGCAGTACGTTCCACAACGGCGGGGAATGAGATCCTCGGCGTGACCAGGGCAATCTCCGATCCGGATAATATCGATGCCGAGTTCGCCGTACTGGTGCGATCTGACTTGAAAGGCCTGGGTTTAGGCCGCCGTCTACTCGAAAAGCTGATTGCCTATACACAAAGCCATGGACTTCAGCGGCTAAATGGCATCACTATGCCGAATAATAAAGGCATGATCGGCCTCGCCAGAAAGCTGGGATTCTCGGTTGATATTCAGCTTGAAGATGGGATTGTCAGTCTGTCTCTTCAGCTTGTATCTGAGCAATGACAAACAGCCGGGCGCAATTGTTGACTACTTTAACGGGTAGTAATGGTATTATTGCCCGCTTACGTCGTCTGCATGGTACAGAAGACCCTTCAATAAACAGAGAAGAAACGCACTGTGATGTTGTCAAAATTTAAACGTAATAAACATCAACAACACCTTGCCCAACTCCCTAAGCTTTATCAGTCAGTTGATGATATCGAGTTCTTTTACGCTCCGGCAGATTTTCGGCAAGCGTTACTGGCCAGGATAGCTCAGGCCACTCAGCGTATTTGTATTATTGCGCTCTATCTGGAGCAGGATGATGGCGGCAAAGGAATTCTGCAGGCATTGTATGATGCGAAGCGCCTGCGCCCTGAACTGGATGTTCGGGTGCTGGTGGACTGGCATCGCGCCCAGCGTGGCCGTATTGGTGCCGCAGCATCAAACACCAATGCCGACTGGTATTGCCGCATGGCGCAGAAAAATCCTGGTGTCGATATCCCGGTTTATGGCGTTCCGGTCAATACCCGTGAAGCGCTCGGGGTTCTCCACTTCAAAGGCTTTATCATTGATGATTGCGTGCTCTATAGCGGCGCCAGTCTGAATGACGTTTACCTGCATCAGCATGATAAATATCGTTACGATCGCTATCAGTGTATCCGCAACAGCAAGATGGCCGATGTGATGTTCGACTGGGTTGAGCAGCACCTGGTACAAGGCCGTGGCGTTAATCGTCTTGACAGATCCGATCGCCCAAAAAGCCCGGAAATCAAAAATGATATCCGTCAGTATCGTCAGGAACTTCGCGATAGCAGCTACCACTTCCTCGGGAATGCGGATGAAGACCGGCTATCGGTAACGCCGCTCGTTGGTCTGGGTAAGACCAGCCTGCTGAATAAAACAATCTTCCATCTGATGCCCTGTACCGAGCATAAACTGACTATCTGCACTCCCTATTTCAACCTGCCCGCTCTACTGGTGCGTAATATCATCCAGCTGTTACGCGGCGGGAAAAAAGTTGAAATTATCGTCGGTGATAAAACCGCTAATGATTTCTATATTCCGGAAGATCAGCCGTTTAAAATTATCGGTGCGCTACCCTATCTTTATGAAATCAATCTACGGCGTTTTCTGAGCCGACTACAGTATTATGTCAACAGTGGGCAATTGATTATCCGTTTATGGAAGGACGACGATAACAGCTACCACCTGAAAGGCATGTGGGTTGATGACGAATGGATGCTGCTGACCGGTAACAATCTAAACCCTCGCGCCTGGCGCCTGGATCTGGAAAATGCCATTCTTATTCATGACCCGGAGAATCAGCTTAGCGCAATGCGTGAAAAAGAGCTAAATCTCATCCGTCAACATACCACGATCGTCCAGCACTATCGTGATCTACAAAGTATTGCCGACTACCCGGTGAAAGTCCGCAAACTGATCCGGCGTCTGCGACGAATCCGAATAGATCGTTTGATCAGCCGCATTCTCTGAATTGTTGCCCCGTACCACGGGGCTTTTTTCTGACATTTGCAGGCATATCATTAATTCTACAAACGCAGGCCCTTACCTTTACGGTGCAACGTCAGGGAAACCAGGAAAGCAATCGCCCCCATGACGGTGACATACCAGTAGAAAGCGTGCTCAATCCCGGCCGATTTTAACGACAGAGCAACGTACTCTGCCGAACCGCCAAATAATGCATTGGCAACCGCGTAAGATAACCCAACCCCTAAGGCCCGAACCTGGGCCGGAAACATTTCGGCCTTCAGAATCCCGCTAATTGAAGTATAGAAACTGACGATCAGCAACGCGCATACCACTAAGGCAAATGCCGCATACGGCGAACTTACGTGTTGTAATGCATTGAGGACAGGAACGGTAAACAGGGTAACTAATGCGCCAAAGCAGAGCATAGAGGTGCGACGGCCAATTTTATCCGAGAGCGCACCAAACAACGGCTGAACTAACATATATACCAACAGGGCTGCGGTCATAATCATACTCGCGGTACCCACCGTCATGCCCGCGGTATTGACCAGGTATTTTTGCATATAGGTGGTGAAAGTATAAAAGCTCAATGAACCAGCGGCAGTGAAACCCAGCACCATAATAAATGCTTTGCGGTTACGCCATAATCCTTTAAACGATCCCGCCTCTTTTAGCGCGCGCGTTTCCTGTTTAGACGTTTCGTCCAATTGGCGCCGCAGCCACAGGGCAACGATAGCTAACACTGCGCCAAGCGCAAAGGGAATGCGCCATCCCCAGGCGTGCAGATCTTCATTGCTGAGGATTTGTTGTAAAACTACAACGACAAGTACCGCCAGAAGCTGGCCTCCAATCAGAGTGACATACTGAAATGAGGCATAAAAACCTTTCTTACCTTCAACGGCAACCTCACTCATATAGGTTGCACTGGTGCCATATTCTCCTCCGACAGACAGTCCCTGAAATAAACGCGCCAGCAGAAGCAGAGCCGGGGCCCAGGTCCCGATCGTTGCATAACCGGGTAAGCATGCGATCACCAGGGAACCAAAACACATCATACAAACGGAGATGAGCATGGAAGTTTTACGTCCGCGCCGATCGGCAATACGTCCGAATAACCAACCGCCGATCGGACGCATCAGGAAACCTGCGGCAAACACTCCTGCAGTTTGTAACAATTGCGTTGTGGTGTTTCCGGAAGGAAAGAAGATATGGGCAAAATAGAGTGAACAAAATGAATAAACATAAAAATCAAACCATTCAACCAGATTACCTGACGATGCTCCTACAATTGCCCATATACGACGTCGGGTATCGCCATGCTCCGGCGTTCTGCATGCGCTAATGCTACTTTCTGTCATTATAATTATACTCCAGCAAAGACTGTAATCTGTCTCGTCGGGCGTGGCAGATTATCTGGATAAATTAATTGGTGAATAAAATGTTATACAATTGTTATAATTTTATATGTGACGGTTATCACGTTTTATTCCGTGACAGGAGCATTCAAGATTAACGATAACGCACAGGCGAAGATGAAGTGAAATATGAGGATAAGTGAGTCTGAGCAGGCCTTTGTGTTGGTTCATACGTAAGCCGGATAAGGCGCAGCCGCCATCCGGCAGTGCCCGGACGGTATAAACGCAAAAAGGCCATCCGTGAGGATAGCCTTTGAGGCTGATGACAAACCTGATTTAGATATTGTGCTCGCATTTCTGCCGGGTGGCGGCCATCGCCTTACCTGGCATGTAAAACCAATAATATCATCATGTTATGGGTTTTTCGTAGGCCCGCGCAAGCGAAGCGCCGCCGGGCAATTCCGGAAAAACGCACTTTGTCAGCAATCTGAAAGGCCATCCGTGAGGATGACCTTTTCACTTATTTGATGCCTGGCAGTTTATGGCGGGCGTCCTGCCCGCCACCCTCCGGGCCGTTGCTCCGCAACGTTCAAATCCGCTCCCGGCGGATTTGTCCTCCTCAGGAGAGCGCTCACCGACAAACAACAAATAAAGCAAAAGGCCCAGTCTTTCGACTGAGCCCTTTGCTTTATTTGATGCCTGGCAGTTCCCTACTCTCGCATGGGGAGACCCCACACTACCATCGGCGCTACGGCGTTTCACTTCTGAGTTCGGCATGGGGTCAGGTGGGACCACCGCGCTACGGCCGCCAGGCAAATTCTTTGTGCTCTGTCCTGTGTCTTTTGCGCTGATACTGCGTTGGCTGCTCTGGCGAACGTCAGTCACATACCCGTGTATGCTC
>NZ_VCHQ01000014.1 GCF_005860775.1 Klebsiella indica | reverse complement strand
GATACGGGCTGAAATATAAAGGATATGACTTTTTTTATGATTTTCAGCCTCTGAAAAGCCACTGACGAATAACGGACTCACCGCATGGGGGTTGGGCGCATCAAGGAAACCTGGCGAGAACGCAGGCGCGCATCCAGGACTGGCCGCCAGGACGGCGGCCAGAGGGCGGGTCGAGACAGGGACAAAATTGCCGGGAGCAATTTTGAACAGCGCTTGCGCTGGCCCTGGAAGGGCGAGTCCCAGGGATGGGACGAGTAGCGTCGAGTCCCGCCCGGTCCGCCAGATGAAGCCGGAGTGGAGCGGACCGCGCAGCGGCAGGTTTTCAGCGCCATGCCGGGGGTGCAGGGGGACGGGCAAAACGTCCCCCTGCCCGTTCACACGCTGTGGATATAACGAATATCCGCGTATTTATCGTGAACGGAACAGACCACGGAATCTGAATGGGTGAAAACGAAAAATGCGTCATGCTCGCCAGAACCACCGATTAACGGAACCGCTCAGCCAGCCATAAACGCAACTGACAGCCCTTAACTGACAAGCATTACGTGATATTGCCCGGATTTATTACCCACCCGGGTACTGCGCAAGCCTTTGGAGTGGCCTATTTTTCATTACAATCACAGCGCACATCAATTGTTTCAGAACCCAGAAATTCGTTGCTCGCTGAGCCACTTTGCCAGCACGGCAATATTCGGGCTATGTAAAAATGTCACCAGCTGTCGCGCCCGCTCCGCGCCAACACCAGGCAAACGCCGCCACTGCTCTTCATCTTTTTCCAGTAACCGCTGCCAGTCGTCTTTCCTCAATCCTGAAAATGCGCTCTGCGGAACAGGAACACCCATTGCCTGCACCCAGCGCAGAAAGGGTTGTTTACGCGTGAGATTAAACTGATGCCACAGCCTAAGCCCGCGCTGCGCTGATATTCCCGGTATGGTTTGCAGGTGCTCCGGGGTAAACGCCAGCCATGAAAAGATGTGATCCATGTGCCGGGCATCGTGTACTGTCCGCCATAGCGTCTCTCCCGCGCCCTCAATATCAAGAGCCGCCCGGGATGAAAGCCACGCCAACCGTGAGAGAAACTGTTCCGCACATTCAGGCGTGGCGAAATAACAGCTTAACGAATTAAAACGCGCCTCAGGAGGCCGCGGCTTATTGCGCAGCGCCGTGCGCCAGACAACGGAATCGATACGCGGTATGCCTTGTCCGGCGAGGCTAATTTGTAGCTGATCGCCAATGCCGATATCCAGATTTTGCCAGCGGGAGAGCGAGCCGACGCTCACTCGCCGCACGCGCTTATCGTCCAGTTGCTGCGGCTCAAGGTGCGCGACCACCGCGATCTTACCGCTGCGCCCGATACTAAAGCTGATACCGTGAACTTCCATAACCCGTGAAGCTGGCGGATATTTCCAGGCAATAACCCAGTCGCCCTGCCCCGGCCCCCAGAAGCGCCCGGCGGACTCTCGTTCCCGTCGCACCACAACGCCATCGGTCACAAAAGGCAGCGGCGAGCTGAACCAACGTTGACGCCACTGCGCAACCTGCTGTACATGAGCGACGGAATGTGAAAAATGCGCGCTATGAATAAAGCCATTCTGCTGCAGTAATGCCAGTCGCTGGTTCATATTCGCCGGGCCATCGGGCCATGCCCAAATAAATACGCCCAGCTTATCGAGATCCACAGCAGTTGCCTGGCGCATCATCATGCCAGCAACTTTTGCCCGCGCGTTCATGCCTCCCATCTGTTTTTGCACATGCCCCTCTCGCAGCAGGAACAGTTCACCCTGCAGCACGCTGTTGGCAAGTTCAGCATCCACAGACTTGGGTACGGAAGGGATCTGCAGGATTTTCGCCGTCCAGTCTTCACCAGCCAGGCCATTTCCCCGGCTTATCGCCTGCGCCAAACGACCTTGCCGGTAAACCAGGGTAACCGCGACACCATCCACCTTAGGCTGTACCCACAAGCCACTCCGATCGCGCATCCAGCGCGCCACGCTGGCTTGATCCGCCAGTTTGCGCACGCCGGTATGCGCCACCGGATGCCTGACGTCGCCTTTTAACGCAGGAAATTCATCATGTGCGGGGATGTTGCTGGTAAAGCAGCGCTGCCAGTATGCCAGTCGCGCCGCCAGTTGATCATAGACCTCGTCGCTTACCGGGCTGTTTCCTTGATGCCAATAGGCATTATTCCATTTTGTTATTTGCTGACTGAGGCGCTCGATTTCCCGTTCCGCTCTGTCCTGCGGCCACGCAGGACAGGCGGCGTAGCCATCACACACCAGCCCCCATAGCAGCAGTGCCCAGATTCCTTTTTGCATCACGATGCCCTCCTGTTTTCTCGTCGGGCATTGTGCCGCAGTTGCGTTTTCCTCGGCGATGGGTGATTTTTTAACAGGACCAACTGACATCCAGATTTTCTGCGTTATTTCTGCAACACCCCTGGAAATCAGGAAAACAGCAGGCAAAATGAAAGAAACAACGCAAAAAGTGTGACAAGGACTACGTCACGCTGCGGCAGCGTGTATAATAGGCTCGTATGTAAGCTCTATTTTGACCACCACATACATAAGACACTCATGGCTCAAGGCACGCTTTATATTGTTTCCGCCCCTAGCGGCGCAGGTAAATCCAGCCTGATTCAGGCTTTATTAAAAACCCAACCGTTGTACGACTCTCAGGTTTCTGTTTCGCATACCACACGCGCGCCACGCCCGGGTGAAGTGCACGGTGAACACTATTTCTTTGTTAATCATGACGAATTCAGAAAGATGATTGACAGAGACGCTTTTCTTGAACATGCAGAAGTCTTTGGCAACTATTACGGCACCTCTCGCGAAGCTATCGAACAGGTACTGGCGACCGGCGTCGATGTCTTCCTTGATATCGACTGGCAGGGCGCACAGCAAATCCGTAACAGAATGCCTGGCGCGCGCAGCATCTTTATTTTGCCGCCGTCCAAAGATGAGCTTGACCGTCGCCTGCGCGGCCGCGGTCAGGACAGCGAAGAGGTTATCGCGAAACGTATGGCTCAGGCAGTTGCAGAAATGAGCCATTACGCGGAATATGATTACCTTATAGTGAATGATGATTTTGATACCGCGTTAAGCGATTTGAAAATTATTATTCGCGCCGAACGCCTGCGCATGAGCCGCCAAAAGCTGCGACATGGCGCTTTAATCAGCAAACTGTTGGCAGACTGAACCCACTTTCAGTATCATGCCCAGTCATTTCTTCACCTGTGGAGCATTTTAAGTATGGCACGCGTAACTGTTCAGGACGCTGTAGAGAAAATTGGTAACCGTTTTGACCTGGTACTGGTCGCCGCGCGTCGCGCTCGTCAGATGCAGGTAGGCGGAAAGGATCCGCTCGTACCGGAAGAAAACGATAAAACTACCGTAATCGCACTGCGCGAAATCGAAGAAGGTCTGATCAACAACAAGATCCTCGACGTTCGTGAGCGCCAGGAACAGCAAGAGCAGGAAGCCGCTGAATTACAAGCCGTTACCGCTATTGCTGAAGGTCGTCGTTAATCACACAGCGGGTCGCCCTTGTATCTGTTTGAAAGCCTGAATCAGCTGATTCAAAACTACCTGCCGGAAGAGCAAATTAAACGTCTTCGGCAGGCTTATCTCGTTGCACGTGACGCTCACGAGGGTCAGACACGTTCGAGCGGTGAACCCTATATCACACACCCGGTAGCGGTAGCCTGTATTCTGGCCGAAATGAAACTCGACCACGAAACGCTCATGGCCGCCCTGCTGCACGATGTGATAGAGGATACCCCCGCCACCTACCAGGACATGGAGCAGCTTTTTGGGAAAAGCGTTGCTGAACTGGTTGAGGGGGTGTCAAAGCTTGATAAGCTGAAATTTCGCGATAAGAAAGAGGCCCAGGCTGAAAACTTTCGCAAAATGATTATGGCGATGGTGCAGGATATCCGCGTCATCCTTATCAAGCTCGCTGACCGCACCCACAATATGCGCACGCTGGGTTCATTGCGCCCGGATAAACGTCGTCGTATCGCCCGCGAAACGCTGGAAATCTATAGCCCCCTGGCGCACCGTTTAGGTATCCATCACATCAAAACCGAGCTCGAAGAGCTGGGCTTTGAGGCGCTGTACCCTAACCGCTACCGCGTCATTAAAGAGGTGGTTAAAGCGGCGCGCGGCAACCGCAAAGAGATGATTCAAAAAATCCTCTCTGAGATCGAAGGGCGTTTGCAGGAAGCGGGGATTCCCTGTCGCGTGAGCGGGCGTGAAAAGCATTTATACTCTATCTACTGCAAGATGGTGCTCAAAGAGCAGCGTTTTCACTCGATCATGGATATCTACGCCTTCCGCGTAATCGTGCATGACTCTGACACCTGCTATCGCGTGCTGGGTCAGATGCACAGCCTTTACAAGCCGCGTCCCGGTCGCGTTAAAGACTATATCGCCATTCCGAAAGCGAACGGCTATCAATCTTTGCACACTTCGATGATCGGCCCGCACGGCGTCCCGGTTGAGGTGCAAATTCGTACCGAGGACATGGACCAGATGGCGGAAATGGGGGTTGCGGCGCACTGGGCTTATAAAGAGCACGGCGGCGAAAGTAGCACCACCGCGCAAATCCGCGCCCAGCGCTGGATGCAGAGCCTGCTGGAGCTCCAGCAGAGCGCCGGTAGTTCATTTGAATTCATTGAAAGCGTGAAATCCGATCTGTTCCCGGATGAGATTTACGTTTTCACCCCGGAAGGGCGCATTGTTGAACTGCCCACTGGCGCTACGCCGGTAGACTTCGCCTATGCGGTGCATACCGATATCGGCCATGCCTGCGTCGGTGCACGGGTAGATCGTCAGCCATACCCGCTGTCGCAGCCGCTCTCCAGCGGTCAGACGGTAGAGATTATTACCGCGCCTGGCGCGCGTCCCAACGCGGCGTGGCTGAATTTTGTCGTCAGCTCGAAAGCACGCGCCAAGATTCGCCAGTTATTGAAAAACCTCAAGCGCGAAGACTCCGTCAGCCTCGGACGCCGCTTGCTCAACCACGCGCTTGGCGGCAGTCGTAAGCTGGCTGAAATTCCGCCAGAGAATATTCAGCATGAACTTGAGCGCATCAAGCTGGCAACCCTTGACGATCTGCTGGCTGAAATCGGCCTCGGCAATGCCATGAGCGTCGTGGTCGCAAGGAATCTGCAGCAAGGGCAAACCCCCGCCGTGCCGGCACAACCAGCGCCTGCGGGGCACAACCATCTGCCGATTAAAGGCGCAGATGGCGTGCTGCTGACGTTTGCCAAATGCTGCCGCCCGATTCCCGGCGACCCCATTATTGCGCACGTCAGCCCCGGCAAAGGGCTGGTTATCCACCATGAGTCCTGTCGTAATATTCGCGGCTATCAGAAAGAGCCGGAGAAATTTATGGCGGTCGAGTGGGATAAAGAGACGGCGCAGGAGTTTATCACCGAAATTAAGGTGGATATGTTCAACCACCAGGGCGCGCTGGCTAACCTGACTGCGGCGATCAACACCGCATCTTCCAATATTCAAAGTCTGAATACGGAAGAAAAAGATGGCCGCGTATACAGCGCCTTTATTCGTCTCACCGCGCGCGACCGCGTGCATCTGGCAAATATTATGCGCAAGATCCGCGTGATGCCGGACGTGATAAAAGTCACCCGTAACCGAAACTAGCTTGATACACAAAATCATTTTGCTTGCCTCCCGAAACGCTTTCGCATTTTGAACAGCGCTTACACTGCCCCGAAGGGGGGAGGCGATAAATCGAGTCACCCGCAACCAACGCCGACGCAATTTGAAGGATAAGAGCATATGAACCCACAGCGTTATGCGCGTATTTGTGAAATGCTCGCCAGACGTCAGCCTGATCTGACGGTCTGCATGGAGCAGGTCCACAAACCTCATAACGTCTCTGCGGTGATCCGTACCGCAGACGCCGTCGGCGTGCATGAAGTCCACGCCATCTGGCCGGGTAGCCGTATGCGCACCATGGCCTCCGCGGCGGCTGGCAGCAACAGTTGGGTACAGGTCAAAACCCACCGAACTATTGGCGATGCGGTCGCCCATTTAAAAAGTCAGGGGATGCAAATCCTCGCAACTCATCTCTCTGATAAAGCCGTTGATTTTCGTGAAATCGACTATACCCGTCCAACCTGCATCCTGATGGGTCAGGAGAAAACGGGTATCACTCAGGAAGCGTTAGACCTGGCGGATCAGGACATCATTATCCCAATGACTGGCATGGTGCAGTCGCTGAACGTCTCCGTTGCCTCGGCGCTCATTCTGTATGAAGCCCAGCGCCAGCGGCAAAATGCCGGCATGTACCAGCGCGAGAACAGCATGCTGCCGGAAGAAGACCAGCAGCGTCTGCTGTTTGAAGGCGGCTATCCGGTGCTGGCAAAGGTCGCGAAACGTAAAGGCCTGCCCTACCCCCACGTCAACGAGCAGGGGGAAGTTGAAGCCGATGCCGCCTGGTGGGCCACCATGCAGGCGGCGGGATAAAACTATGCAAGGTCGCCTGTTAGATGCCATCCCTCTCAATACCCTAACCGGCGTTGGCGCGGCACAGAGCAGCAAACTGGCGAAAATTGGCCTGCATACGGTGCAGGATCTGCTTCTGCATCTGCCGCTGCGTTATGAAGACCGTACTCACCTGTATCAAATCAGCGAACTGTTGCCCGGCGTGTACGCCACCGTCGAAGGTGAAGTTCTCAACTGCAACATCACCTTCGGCGGTCGCCGGATGATGACCTGTCAGATCAGCGACGGTTCCGGCATCCTCACCCTACGCTTTTTCAATTTCAGCGCGGCAATGAAAAATAGCCTGGCGACCGGGCGCCGCGTACTGGCCTACGGAGAAGCGAAACGCGGTAAACACGGGGCGGAAATGATCCACCCGGAATACCGGGTTCAGGGCGATATGAGTCCCCCCGATTTACAGGAAACGCTGACCCCGGTTTATCCCACGACAGAAGGCGTCAAGCAGGCGACCCTGCGTAAGCTCACCGACCAGGCGCTGGAACTACTTGAAACCTGCGCGATCAATGAGCTGCTGCCGCCGGAGCTGGCCCAGGGGATGATGAGCCTGCCAGAAGCCTTGCGCACCCTGCATCGCCCGCCGCCCTCTTTACAGCTCAGCGAACTGGAAAGCGGTAAGCATCCGGCGCAGAGGCGTCTCATTCTGGAAGAACTGCTGGCGCATAACCTCAGCATGCTGGCGTTGCGGGCGGGCGCCCAGCGCTACCACGCCCTCGCACTCAGCACTGACAATACGCTAAAAGATAAGCTGCTGGCCTCCCTTCCGTTCACACCTACTGGCGCTCAGGCGCGCGTGACGGCTGAAATCGAGCGTGATATGGCGCTGGATGTACCGATGATGCGTCTGGTACAGGGTGATGTAGGTTCCGGTAAAACCCTGGTCGCCGCGCTTGCCGCATTGCGCGCTATCGCCCACGGCAAGCAGGTAGCGCTAATGGCGCCGACCGAACTGCTGGCAGAACAGCATGCGCATAACTTCCGCAGTTGGTTCGAACCTTTAGGCCTTGAAGTCGGCTGGCTGGCGGGCAAGCAAAAAGGCAAAGCCCGTCTGGCGCAACAGGAGGCGATCGCCAGCGGCCAGGTCCAGATGATTGTCGGTACCCACGCCATCTTCCAGGAACAGGTACAGTTTAACGGCCTGGCGCTGGTCATTATCGACGAACAGCACCGTTTTGGCGTCCACCAGCGCCTGGCGTTATGGGAGAAGGGCCAACAGCAGGGTTTTCATCCTCATCAGTTGATCATGACCGCGACCCCGATTCCACGGACTCTGGCGATGACCGCCTACGCCGATCTCGACACTTCCGTTATCGACGAACTGCCGCCGGGCCGCACGCCAGTCACTACGGTGGCGATTCCGGATACCCGCCGCAGCGATATCATCGATCGTGTGCGTAACGCCTGTAGCCATGAAGGCCGCCAGGCCTACTGGGTCTGTACGCTGATTGAAGAATCGGATCTGCTGGAAGCCCAGGCAGCGGAAGCCACCTGGGAAGAGCTAAAACTGGCTCTGCCGGAGCTGAATATCGGCCTGGTACACGGGCGTATGAAATCTGCCGAAAAACAGGCGGTAATGAGCGCGTTTAAGCAAGGTGCGCTGCATCTGCTGGTCGCCACCACGGTGATTGAAGTCGGCGTTGACGTGCCCAACGCCAGCCTGATGATTATCGAAAACCCGGAACGTCTGGGACTGGCGCAGCTTCACCAGCTCAGAGGGCGCGTCGGGCGCGGAGCGATGGCCTCTCACTGCGTGTTGCTCTACAAATCGCCGCTCTCAAAAACCGCACAAAAGCGCCTGCAGGTGCTGCGCGATAGCAACGACGGTTTCGTCATTGCCCAGAAAGACCTGGAAATTCGCGGCCCCGGCGAGCTCCTCGGCACCCGTCAGACCGGCAACGCGGAATTCAAAGTGGCGGATTTACTGCGCGATCAGGCGATGATCCCGGAGGTTCAGCGTATCGCCCGTCATATTCACGAGCGCTATCCCCGGCAAGCTCAGGCGCTTATTGAGCGCTGGATGCCGGAAACCGAACGCTATTCCAACGCGTAGCGCAAAGGTCCTCTCACCACGCTGCGCATAATTTTTCTTCAGATGAGTGGATTATGAAACGAGAACTGGCCATCGAATTTTCGCGTGTCACCGAAGCCGCCGCGCTGGCGGGCTATAAATGGTTGGGTCGTGGTGATAAAAACACTGCCGACGGCGCAGCCGTCAATGCCATGCGTATTATGCTCAACCTGGTCAATATTGACGGCACGATCGTGATCGGCGAAGGCGAAATCGATGAAGCGCCGATGCTGTATATTGGCGAGCGCGTCGGTACCGGCAACGGTGATGCGGTGGATATCGCCGTCGATCCCATCGAAGGCACGCGCATGACGGCGATGGGCCAGGCCAACGCGCTGGCGGTCATGGCGGTAGGCGATAAGGGCTGTTTCCTCAACGCGCCGGATATGTACATGGAGAAGCTGATTGTCGGTCCGGGGGCGAAAGGCGCTATTGATCTCAACCTGCCGCTGGCGGAAAACCTGCATAACATCGCCAGCGCGCTGAACAAACCGCTAAGTGAATTAACGGTCACCATTTTAGCCAAACCACGTCACGATGACGTTATTGTTGAACTACAAAAACTGGGCGTGCGCGTATTCGCCATCCCTGATGGCGACGTCGCGGCATCCATTCTCACCTGTATGCCAGACAGCGAAGTTGACGTCATGTACGGTATCGGCGGCGCACCGGAAGGTGTGGTGTCCGCAGCGGTGATTCGCGCGCTGGACGGCGATATGAATGGCCGTCTGCTGGCGCGTCATCACGTAAAAGGCGACAACGAAGAGAACCGCCGCATCGGCGAAAACGAGCTGCAGCGCTGCCAGGCAATGGGCATTGAAACGGGCAAAGTGCTGCGCCTGGACGATATGGCGCGCAGCGACAATGTGGTTTTTTCCGCCACCGGCATCACCAAAGGCGATCTGCTGGACGGTATCACGCGCAAGGGGAATATGGCCACCACCGAAACGCTGCTCATCCGCGGAAAATCCCGTACCATCCGCCGTATTCAGTCGATTCATTATCTCGATCGCAAAGATCCGGATATCCAGTTACACATCCTGTAAATCATTTGATCAATCGAGCTTTCCGGCCTTTTCGGGCTGGAAATCTGCTCTCGTCGCGGTGAAGATACGCTAACAAGATTGAAAGGAGAGACGTTATGGCAAACTGGGTTACAGGCAAAGTGATAAAAGTGCAGAACTGGACTGATGCACTGTTTAGCCTCACCGTTCACGCGCCGGTTGATCCATTCACCGCAGGGCAGTTTGCCAAACTGGGGCTGGATGTTGACGGTGAACGCGTGCAGCGCGCCTATTCCTACGTCAACGCGCCCGGGAATCCTGATCTTGAGTTCTACCTGGTAACCGTACCGGAGGGCAAACTCAGCCCACGGCTCGCGGCGCTGAAGCCGGGAGATGAAGTGCAGGTTGTCAGCGAGGCCGCCGGTTTCTTTGTGCTGGACGAAGTACCGGATTGCGACACGCTGTGGATGTTAGCCACGGGTACGGCGATTGGCCCGTACCTGTCGATTCTGGAAGAGGGGAAAGACCTGGAGCGCTTTAAAAACGTGGTGCTGGTACACGCGGCGCGGTATGCCGCCGACCTCAGCTACCTGCCGCAGATGCAGGCGCTGGCAGCACACTATGCGGGTAAACTCCGCATTCAGCCGGTTGTCAGCCGGGAAAGCGTGCCGGGTATGCTGACGGGACGGATTCCGTTCCTGATTGAAACCGGCGCGCTGGAAGAGGCCGTTGGCCTGCCGATGAATGCCGATAACAGCCACGTCATGCTGTGTGGGAACCCGCAGATGGTGCGCGACACCCAGCAGTTGCTGAAAGAGACCCGGCAGATGCGCAAGCATCTGCGTCGCCGCCCTGGCCATATGACTGCCGAACACTACTGGTAGTCAGGACGCCGCTTTCCAGCGTACATCCAGCGTCTCGGCACCAAACTTATTCGCCCCCTGGGTGCCGACAAATGCGCCCAGATCAATAAGCATCATGACGATAATCAGCGTCGGAATGAACCGCCCTACGCCCCACTGCCAGACGCCGGGCAACATGGACCAGTTCCCCGCCAGCAGCATCCACGCCAGAATCAGCAGTAGCGCCCAGAGCCCGGATTTTCCCCGATCGTGCAGGCGTTTAACGGTGACTGCCGCCGTGGGCCACAACAGGCACACCAGAATAAAAGCCGCCGTTTGCAAATTGAGAAGATTACTGCCAGCCAGCGTAAACAGCGCGCTCATGGTCATTATCCAGATAGCAATCCAGATCCAGAAATCGCGGCGTCCAATCCGCCCTTTAATTGAGAATAGCCACTGCTGTAGGGACATATTTTATTCCTTATGATCATCACTGGCGTAGTTTAGCCTGGAGGAGTGACTTTTTGACAAGCGCGGCGGTTATCGTTTTAATCATCTGCAGACAAAAAAAGGAAAGATGGGTATGAAGAAGTGGACAACCTTATGTTTTATTGGCCTGGCGGCGCTATCCGTCGGCCCGGAAGCGTTGTCCGCCGGGTCTGAGTCCACCACCACGGCGCCCTATCTTCTCCCGGGCTCGCCGGTTTTTGATACCTCCATCAGCGAGTTTCGGGAAAAATTTAACGCGAATAATCCAAATCTACCACTCAATGAATTTCGCGCCATTACCTCCAGCCGGGACCAGGCGAACCTGACCCGCGCCGCCAGCAAAATTAACGAAAACCTTTACGCCTCTACCGCCCTTGAGCGCGGGACGCTCAAAATTAAATCAATGCAAATCACCTGGCTGCCGATTGAGGGGCCGCAGCAAAGAGCGGCGAAAGCCAAAGCGCAGGAGTATATGAGTGCCGTAATACGCGCTTTCGTGCCTACGCTTAGCCAGATACAAAGCCAGCAGAAGCTGCAAAAATTGCTGGCCGCAGGGAAAGGAAAGCGTTATTTCACGGAAAGCGAAGGCGCGGTGCGCTATGTTGTGGCTGACGACGGTGAAAAGGGGCTAACCTTCGCTGTTGAACCGATTAAGCTGGCGCTATCTGAAACGCTGGAAAACAACAATAAATGACAAAAAGCAAAGCCTTTCCAGGGATGAATCTCTATACTGTTTCACAGACCATGCTGCCCGCGGGGGCGGCTATATTCCTTAATTCGCTTTAAAGCGTGGAGAATAAAAATGCGACATCCTTTAGTGATGGGTAACTGGAAACTGAACGGCAGCCGCCACATGGTAAACGAACTGGTCGCTAACCTGCGTACCGAACTGGCTGGCGTAACCGGCTGTGCCGTTGCCATTGCTCCGCCTGAGATGTACATCGACCTGGCTAAACAAGCCGCAGCAGGCAGCCACATTCACCTGGGCGCGCAGAACGTTGACCTGAACCTGTCCGGCGCATTCACCGGCGAAACATCTGCCGCAATGCTGAAAGACATCGGCGCTCAGTACATCATTATCGGCCACTCCGAGCGTCGTACCTACCACAAAGAATCCGATGAATTTATCGCTAAAAAATTCGCTGTTCTGAAAGAACAGGGGCTGATCCCGGTACTGTGCATCGGTGAAACCGAAGCAGAAAACGAAGCGGGAAAAACGGAAGAAGTGTGCGCGCGTCAGATCGACGCCGTTCTGAAAACTCAGGGCGCGAGCGCGTTCGAAGGCGCCGTTATCGCTTACGAACCGGTGTGGGCAATCGGTACCGGCAAATCCGCTACCCCGGCTCAGGCTCAGGCGGTACACAAATTTATTCGTGACCACATCGCGAAAGCCGATGCGAAAGTGGCTGAGCAAGTCATCATCCAGTATGGCGGTTCCGTTAACGCGGGCAACGCGGCGGAGCTGTTCACCCAGCCGGATATCGACGGCGCGCTGGTTGGCGGCGCATCCTTGAAAGCTGACGCTTTCGCAGTGATCGTTAAAGCCGCTGAAGCGGCAAAAAATGCGTAAGATACAATAGTTACAATACAGATGGCCCGGACAAAACGTCCGGGTTCTTTTTATCCTGCTACAATTTCCCCAACGCCTGATACCACAGATAATCCAGCGGCAGCAGAATCAAATAGCTCACTGCCGCCAGCGCAATACACAGCAGCATGCCGGCACGCGCAGGGACTTTTCCCAGCCCCATCGCCACCACAATCGGCGACGCCTGATACGGCAGCAGCGGCGTAGAGTAGCCCAGCACCTGAATCATAATCACACTTAACAGCGGGAAGCCGGTGGCATCGGCAAAGCTCTGAGCGAAGGTGGTATACAGCGCCGGCACGCCGTTAGCGGTCATAATAAAGTTCAGCGCGCTGGTGATACCAGTCAATGCGAGAAAGCTGGTGAACGGGCTCTCTTGATCCAGCGGCATAATATGCAGCAACGCATTCCCCATCACACGACCAATACCGGTTTGAGTCACCGTGATCGCCAGCCCCAGAATTCCGGCAACATAGAGGCAGGTGCGAATATTCACCCCGCTGGAGAACTCTTCGCCGCGAATAAAACCGATCCGCGGCAGAAGCGTGATCGCCGCCGCCGCCAGCCCGGTCCAGGCTGGCCCGACGCCGTGCCAGCTCTCCGTCACCCACAGCGTCAATACTGCCGCCAACATCCACGCCAGGCGCTTCTCGTCACGGCTCATTGGCGGCTGCGGCGTCATATCGCTCGGCGGATGGGGTTGCCCGGGAAACAGCCAGCATATCAGCGCAATCAACACCGCCCCTTTCAACCAGCCGAGCACCGGTGTATGGAGCAGTAAATAGGGCACGTAATTCAGGTGGATACCGTATGACCCTTCCGCCGCGCCGCTCATCACCAGATTCGGTACGTTGGCAGGCAGAATCGTGGCGGACAGTTGAAAGGTACCGAACCCAACCGCCAGCGCCAGCCCGTACCAGGGGCGCGTGCCATCCTCAATACCCGCACGCTTCGCCATCGCCGCAACAATCGGCATCAGCAGCGCAATGCGCCCCATATTGGATGGCATAACGAAAGCCAGGGCATAGCTGAGCAGCACTACGCTACCAACCATCAGCGGCCAGGAATTGGTCAACCGCGACGATAGCGCCCGCGCCGCTCTGTCCGCCAGACCGGTTTTGCGAATGGCGATCCCCAGCACAAAGCCGCTGAATACCAGCCAGAAAGCCGATGAGGCGAAGCCGCCGAAGATAACATCCGGCGGAGCGATTTTGGCAATCATTGCGGCGGCAAAAAACAGCAACGCGGTCAAAAACTCCGGCAGCAGCGAAGTCGCCCAAAGAAGAATAGTGATACCAACGATAATCGTAGGAAGGAACAGAGGATGGGACAACCAGAGTGACATACCTGTCTCCTGTCGTTTTTTTCAGCAAGAATACGCCAGCCAGTAAGACAGGTAAACGCTTGAGATGATGTAATGCCAGCCAGATAAGCAAGCCATCAGCACGCCACTTTCATCTGGCGGCCACTTCTGGATGCGCCCTTACGTTCTCACCAGCGTCCCTGATGCGTACCGCCTCCATGCGGTAAGTGCGCGATGAATTTGCGGCCCCCAATGCTGAAGGCCATAAAAATGGCGGATATCGCGGGGTTAATGCAGGATCGCGCAACGATGATCCTGAAGTTCTTCCGCCGATGCGCGATTGAGCGTCAGCAAATTACGCTCGGTCGCCAGCAGTACCAGCGATCCGTCACTCTGTTTCGCCATTGCCAGCGCAAAGCGGCCCATATGCTCCCGCGCCTCCGGCACCTCTTCCGCCAGCATCAGGAACGGGCTGCGCTGCGCCAGCTCCGTTTCGGTAACCCGACGCGCCAGATATTTATGGCCCATTAACCCACCGGGCAGCGGCAACCAGCGGCTGCTAATAGCGGACGCTTCGTTATCCAGTTGCGTTCGAACATCAGGCCGCAGGCAGGAGATATGAATATGGAGATGATTTTGCGTACGCCCGCTGCGTGAGTTGATAGCCAAAGAGACCACATTATCCGATACGGCGGAACCACGATGCTGACTCAAGATTTCGCGCCTCTGCCAGGCCTGCCAGAAGAAGTTTGGCGTCAATGGGTTAAGCAACAACGGGCTTTCGGTACCGTTAATACGGTAAGTCGGCATCAACAGGTACTGCAGCGGACCATTGCGATCCTTCAACAGAACATAGCCAGCCTTCAGGTTCACTTCCGCACAGGGCGCAGGATTATGATTCTGCTGTTGGTCAGGGACGCACTGTTGCAGCACAATGTGACGCAACGCGTCAGGATTGCCGGAATGGAACCAGTGATAACCGCCAGCAATCGCCGCCAGAACCACAACCAGCAACGCTAATAAAAGATACCGTACTCTTCGCATTATGTTTTCCTGTCTCGACCGGAAACGGAAGAGTAGCGCAGTTTAATGACTAAATGAAAACAGAAGAGAGTTACGGAATCCTTTTCCGGCGGTGAGGCGGCAAAACCGCCACGCTGCATGAACGTCGCTCCCCGACAGGCAAGGGTGCCGCCGGGGACAAACTAAGAGAATTAACGCTGGCTAATCTGATCGAAGGTGCCGCCGTTAGAAAAGTGCTCTTTCTGGGCTTTAGTCCAGCCGCCAAATACATCATCAATAGTGAACAACTTCAGTTTCGGGAACTCACTGGCATATTTTTTCGCCACTTCAGGGTCCCGTGGGCGATAGAAATTCTTCGCCGCGATCTCCTGGCCTTCCGGCGAGTAGAGATACTTCAGATACGCTTCCGCCACCTGGCGGGTTCCTTTTTTGTCGACCACTTTATCAACGACAGCAACGGTCGGCTCAGCCAGAATCGATTCACTCGGGGTGATGATTTCAAATTTATCTTTACCCAGCGCGCTCGTCGCCAGCAGGGCTTCGTTTTCCCAGGCAATCAGCACATCGCCAATGCCGCGCTCGACAAAGGTGTTGGTTGCGCCACGCGCGCCAGAATCCAGCACTTCAACGTTCTTAAACAGCGCTTTCACGAACGCCTGAGCTTTAGCCTGATCGCCATTGTTATGATGCAGAGCGTAGCCCCAGGCCGCCAGATAGTTCCAGCGCGCGCCGCCGGAAGTTTTCGGGTTCGGAGTAATCACCGACACACCTGGTTTTATCAGGTCGTTCCAGTCATGAATCTGCCTGGGATTGCCTTTACGTACGAGGAACACAATGGTTGAAGTATATGGCGCCGAGTTATCCGGCAGGCGTTTCAGCCAGTTTTTATCAATCCGGCCGCGCTCAGCAATCGCGTCGACGTCATAGGCCAGCGCAAGAGTGACAACATCGGCATCAATGCCATTGATTACCGAGGTCGCCTGTTTGCCGGAGCCGCCATGAGACTGGCGAATCACCACGTTGTCGCCAGTTTCCTGCTTCCAGTGCGCGCTAAACGCTTTATTGTACTGTTCGTACAGCTCACGCGTCGGATCGTAAGAAACGTTTAATAGTTGAATATCTTTTGCCAGAACGCTGGCGGATGCCAGCAACAGAGTTAACCCTACGCCCCATTTATTCATCGCACCGCTCTCTTTGTGTTGTGTTGTGAGGGGTTAAGCGTGCCAGAAAGCCAATCGATGATTAAAGAATAAAAAAAGATTTGCTATAACTTGTGAATATATAAAGCGGGGGGGAATACCCTCTCCCAAACGGGAGAGGGGGAAATCATTATACTTCTTCCATGCGGCCCAGCAGCGCCTGCAGACGATCCTGCCAGCCCTGCAGCTGTTCTTTCAACTGACCGTTTTCACGCTCAATTTCTTCACGGGTGTGCTGCGCGCTCTGTACTTCCTGCGCCAGCGTGTTGTTCTTTTCTTTCAGCTCTTCGATTTCCATCTGTAACAGAGTGATGGTATCAATCGCCTGCTGAACTTTAGATTCTAATTTCTCAAACACTTCTAATGACATCGTCATACCTCTCCTGAACTTGCAAGGCGTTGATAGAAACCGTCCGTTTCGTATACGCGTTGACGCCTTAACGAAAATTAGCGCACTACAGTAATGATGTAGTCGATTGTATGAAGCCCCGCCGTCACTGTCCAGCGGCAAGCCGCGCAGATTGCGGTTTGCAACACTTTTCAGCCTTTACCTGGTCTGCTAACTGTGTTTCCCCGCGACTTTTTCATAATTGTTAATCTTCAGGTTAAAAAATTGAGCGGTGAAACGCTCCCGCAAAATGGCTGAACACCCGTTTATAGCGCGAAAACGCTCATTTTCTTGACGCAGCACACACATTTGAATTTCGATATTTCTCGTTTTTGCTCGTTAACGATAAATTAACACTATGCCTACACGGCAGCGTGGTCGCCCGCGACCTTCAGACATACAATAACCATCATTACGCTTCAGGATTCAATTATGAGCCAAACATCAACACTAAAAGGCCAGTGCATTGCAGAGTTCCTCGGTACCGGGTTGTTGATCTTTTTCGGCGTTGGGTGCGTCGCTGCGCTCAAGGTCGCGGGGGCCAGCTTCGGTCAATGGGAAATCAGCATCATCTGGGGTCTCGGTGTCGCAATGGCGATTTACCTGACCGCAGGCGTGTCCGGGGCGCACCTTAACCCGGCGGTTACCATCGCGCTATGGCTGTTCGCCTGTTTCGATGGTCGTAAAGTCGTTCCTTTTATCTTTTCGCAATTCGCTGGCGCCTTTTGCGCTGCGGCTTTGGTTTACGGGCTTTATTACAATCTTTTCTTCGATTTCGAACATACTCACCATATGGTGCGCGGTAGCGTCGAAAGTCTTGAACTGGCCGGCATATTCTCCACTTACCCCAATCCACATATCAATTTTGTGCAGGCCTTCGCGGTAGAAATGGTGATTACCGCTATCCTGATGGGCGTCATTCTGGCGCTGACTGACGATGGTAATGGCGTGCCGCGTGGCCCGCTGGCCCCGCTGTTGATCGGCCTGCTGATCGCCGTTATTGGCGCATCTATGGGCCCACTGACCGGCTTCGCCATGAACCCGGCGCGTGATATTGGCCCAAAAGCCTTCGCCTGGCTGGCCGGCTGGGGAAACATCGCCTTCACTGGCGGCAAAGATATCCCTTATTTCCTGGTGCCGCTCTGTGCGCCAGTGGTCGGTGCTGCACTGGGTGCGTTCGGCTACCGCAAGCTGATTGGCCGCCATCTCCCCTGCGACACCTGCGTCGTCGAAGTCGAAGAAAAAGCAGCAACCACTTCACACTCAACGTCGCAACACAAAGCTTCGCTGTAATCTGACTACGGGACTCATACTATGACCGACAAAAAATATATCGTAGCGCTCGACCAGGGCACCACCAGTTCCCGCGCCGTTGTAATGGATCACGATGCCAATATCGTCAGCGTCTCTCAGCGAGAATTCGAACAAATCTATCCCCGCCCGGGTTGGGTTGAACACGACCCAATGGAGATCTGGGCATCGCAAAGCTCGACGCTGGTAGAAGTGCTGGCAAAAGCCGATATCAGCTCCGATCAAATCGCGGCGATTGGCATCACCAACCAGCGTGAAACCGCCATCGTGTGGGAGCGAGAGACCGGTAAGCCGATTTACAACGCTATCGTCTGGCAGTGCCGTCGTACCGCTGAAATCTGCGAGCAGCTTAAGCGCGACGGTATGGAAGAGTACATCCGCAAGGCCACCGGCCTGGTGGTTGACCCCTACTTTTCCGGCACCAAAGTGAAGTGGATCCTCGACCATGTCGATGGCGCGCGCGAACGCGCGAAACGCGGCGAATTGCTGTTCGGCACCGTGGATACCTGGCTTATCTGGAAAATGACCCAGGGGCGCGTCCACGTTACCGATTACACCAACGCTTCACGTACCATGCTGTTCAATATCCACACGCTGGACTGGGACGACAAAATGCTTGATGCGCTGGATATCCCGCGCGCCATGCTGCCGGAAGTGCGCAAGTCCTCCGAAGTGTACGGCCAGACCAATATTGGCGGTAAAGGCGGCACGCGTATTCCCATCGCCGGTATCGCGGGCGACCAGCAGGCTGCGCTATTCGGCCAACTGTGCGTTAAAGAAGGGATGGCGAAAAACACCTACGGCACCGGCTGCTTTATGTTGATGAATACCGGCGAAAAAGCCGTGGCGTCAACGCATGGTCTGCTGACCACCATCGCCTGCGGCCCCCGCGGTGAGGTGAACTACGCCCTGGAAGGCGCGGTGTTTATGGCTGGTGCCTCCATCCAGTGGCTGCGTGATGAAATGAAGCTGATTAGCGACGCGTTCGATTCCGAATATTTCGCCACCAAAGTGAAAGATACCAATGGCGTGTACGTGGTACCGGCGTTTACCGGCCTTGGGGCGCCGTACTGGGATCCGTATGCCCGTGGCGCGATTTTCGGTCTGACCCGCGGCGTGAACGCGAATCACATTATTCGCGCGACGCTGGAGTCGATTGCTTATCAGACCCGCGATGTGCTGGAAGCCATGCAGGCAGACTCCGGAATTCGTCTGCACGCTCTGCGCGTCGACGGTGGCGCTGTGGCCAACAACTTCCTGATGCAGTTCCAGTCCGATATTCTCGGCACTCGCGTGGAGCGCCCGGAAGTACGTGAAGTTACCGCGCTGGGCGCAGCCTATCTGGCTGGTCTGGCGGTCGGTTTCTGGCAGAACCTGGATGAGCTGCAGGAAAAAGCGGTTATTGAGCGCGAATTCCGTCCGGGGATCGAAACCACCGAGCGTAACTATCGCTATAGCGGCTGGAAGAAAGCGGTAAAACGCGCCCTGGCGTGGGAAGAGCACGACGAGGGGTAATATTGTCGCGGGTGAGTTCCACTCTCGCCCGCTGGCAGGGTAATCACCCAGGCCCGGACGGGCATACCTCGCCAATCCGGGCTTTTTCTGCCCGGATTCGGTTGCAATACGCTGTTTTTATGATCATCAACGTCCAGACAGTCCTCTCACTGACCGGAACGACGTCTTATCGACACCGAATGCATTCGCACACCGCAAGGCGCCGGATGGCCGATCCCGAGAAATCAGGAAGAATTTTTCATCAGAAGAGCAGAGAAAAGTGACAAAAAAAGATATTTTGTCGGGATACTGCTGCGATCAATGATGCAAAGTGTTAACAATAAATTAGCGTATTTCCCCTGTAGCAATATTTACCGATGAAACATTGGCAAACGTTTGCTTTTGACCGGCAGTCCGATAAAATTCCTGCTTTGCCACTTTTGGGATTGTTGTGATGTCCGTGAATACCGCAGAGCCAGAAAATGCGCAACCGATTGCGCATAAGCAAACCAGCGAATTGATCTATCGGCTTGAAGACCGCCCGCCGTTACCGCAAACGTTATTCGCCGCTTTCCAGCACCTGCTGGCGATGTTTGTCGCGGTAATCACCCCGGCGCTGTTAATTTGCCAGGCTCTGGGCCTTCCTGCTCAGGACACACAACACATCATCAGCATGTCCCTCTTCGCCTCCGGTGTGGCGTCAATTATCCAAATTAAGGCCTGGGGCCCGGTTGGTTCCGGGTTGCTCTCTATTCAGGGCACCAGCTTTAACTTTGTCGCGCCGCTCATTATGGGGGGGACCGCGCTGAAAACCGGCGGCGCCGATGTGCCGACCATGATGGCCGCGCTGTTCGGTACGCTGATGCTGGCCAGCTGCACGGAAATGGTACTCTCCCGCGTGCTGCACCTCGCACGCCGTATCATTACCCCGCTGGTCTCCGGCGTGGTGGTGATGATTATCGGCCTGTCGTTGATTCAGGTTGGCCTGACCTCCATCGGAGGCGGCTACGGGGCGATGGCCGATCACACCTTCGGCGCGCCGAAAAATCTGCTACTGGCAGGTATCGTCCTGGCGCTGATTATTATCCTTAACCGCCAACGCAATCCGTACCTGCGCATCGCTTCCCTGGTTATCGCGATGGCGGCCGGTTATCTGGCGGCATGGTTCCTGGGTATGCTGCCGACCAATAGCGCCCCGACGGAAAGCAGCCTGATTATGGTGCCAACCCCCCTTTACTATGGGCTGGGCATCGACTGGAACCTGCTACTGCCGCTGATGCTGGTATTTATGATTACCTCGCTGGAAACCATCGGCGATATCACCGCCACTTCTGACGTCTCCGAGCAGCCGGTTTCCGGTTCGCTATATATGAAACGCCTGAAAGGCGGCGTGCTGGCAAACGGTCTGAACTCGTTTGTCTCTGCGGTGTTCAATACTTTCCCCAATTCATGCTTCGGCCAGAACAACGGCGTCATCCAACTGACCGGCGTCGCCAGCCGCTATGTCGGGTTCGTCGTGGCGTTGATGCTGATCGTGCTCGGTCTGTTCCCGGCGGTAAGCGGTTTCGTACAGCATATTCCTGAGCCGGTACTCGGCGGCGCAACGCTGGTGATGTTCGGGACTATCGCCGCTTCCGGCGTGCGTATTGTTTCCCGCGAGCCGCTGAACCGCCGCGCAATCCTGATTATCGCCCTGTCGCTGGCCGTCGGTCTTGGCGTCTCCCAACAGCCGCTGATCCTGCAGTTCGCCCCTGACTGGCTGAAGAATCTGCTCTCTTCCGGTATCGCTGCCGGTGGTATCACGGCAATTATACTGAATCTGATTTTCCCGCCAGAAAAAAACTGATCCTGTCTGGTGCCCCGGCCACATACTGATGGTCGGGGCGCGAGTATCATCAACGCCACATCATCTCATTACACAATTCCTGTCTTGAGGATTGTGCATAATTCGGGCATAACAGCCTTATATGCCTCGCTCAGGATCGAAGACCATGAAATTTCTCGAAAAGCTGATTCTCTGGCTGTTGATTGCCCTGCTGGTGGCGGTTATCGCCGCTTATTTCCTGCTGCAAACCCGCTGGGGGGCGCGCCAGGCCAGCGCCTGGCTAAGCGACGGTACTGGCTGGCAGGTCTCCTTCGACAAGATGGAGCATAATTTCTCCTCGCCCCTGCACCTGCGGCTGCAAAACGTCACCCTCGGTCGCGACGGCAAACCCGCCACGCTGGTTGCTAAAACGGTGGATATCGGTTTTAGCAGTCGCCAGTTTAGCAACCCGCTGCACGCTGACGATATTGTTCTCAGTAACGGCACGCTCAATTTCTCGCCGTCTTCCGCGGCACTGCCGTTTGCTGCGGACCGTCTGCAGTTGCGCAACATGGCGTTCAACAGCCCGGAAAGCGACTGGGATCTCAGCGCTCAACGCGTCACCGGCGGCGTCAGCCCATGGGTACCGGAAGCCGGTAATGTCCTTGGCAAGAAAACACAGATTCAGATGAGCGCCGGATCAATGACGCTCAACGGGATTGAAACCAGCAATGTGCTGATTCAGGGCAATATTGATAACGGGGAAGTGACGCTCTCAACCATCGGAGCGGATGTTGCGCGCGGCACACTCACCGGCACGGCGAAACGTAGCGCCGACGGTAGCTGGCAGGTCAATAATTTACGCCTCAACGAGATCCGCCTGCAAAGCAATAAATCGCTTGCCGACTTTTTTGCGCCACTGGGCACCCTTCCTTCGCTGCAAATTGGTCGTATTGATATCACCGACGCCAGCCTGCAGGGGCCTGGCTGGGCGGTCACCAACCTCGATCTAAATCTGCGCAACCTCGCCCTGAATCACGGCGACTGGCAAAGCCAGGATGGTGCGCTGTCGATGAATGCCGACGAATTTATTTACGGCTCATTGCATTTTCTCGATCCTATTCTCAACGCCGGTTTCTCGCCGCAGGGCCTCGCCCTGCGCCAGTTCACCTCGCGCTGGGAGGGAGGGATGGTGCGCACGTCCGGCAACTGGCTGCGCGCCGACCGTGCCCTGGTGCTGGATGACACCGCGTTCGCGGGTCTCGAATATACCCTGCCCGCCAACTGGAAGCAGTTGTGGATGGAACCACTACCGGAGTGGCTGCAAAGCCTGACGCTGAAAAAATTTAGCGCCAGCCGTAACCTGATTATTGATGTTGAACCGACATTCCCGTGGCAGATTACCGCCCTTGATGGCTACGGCGGCGAGCTACAGCTGGTGAAAAACCGCAGCTGGGGCATATGGAACGGCAGTGCGACGCTGAACGCCGCTGCCGCCACCTTTAATCGTATCGACGTCCGCCGTCCATCGCTGAAGCTTAGCGCAAACGCCTCAACGGTGAACATTAACGAACTCAGCGCCTTTACTGAACGCGGCATTTTGCAGGCCACAGCGGTGGTCTCACAGCTCCCGCAGCGACAAGTTAATGTAAGTCTGAATGGCCGCGGCGTGCCGCTAAATATTTTACAGGCGTGGGGCTGGCCGGCGCTGCCGATTTCCGGCGACGGTAATCTCCAGTTGACCGCTACCGGCAGCGTCCTGGCCGATGCGTCGCTGAAGCCAACCGTCAACGGCCAGCTTAGTGCGATCAATATGGAGAAGCAGCAGGTTGCGCAGATAATGCGCAATGGAGACGTCACTACGACTCAGGAGCCTTCAGCTCCAACAGTTGCCACGCCTTAAATGCGAGGGGGATTTTCTTTTCGCCTGTTTTTGTTCGGCGGACTGTTCCGTTCACCGCCATTACGAGGACATCGGTTATATCCTCAGCCTGTGAACGGCCTGCAAATTGAGGGGCGACCTACAACTTCTTCAGCAGTGCCTGGTGTACGTTAGCGGGCAGGAAGTGGGAGACATCGCCCTGGTGGCGCGCGACTTCTTTGACCAGCGATGATGAGATAAACGACCACTCTTTGCACGGCATCAGAAAAACGCTTTCCAGCGTTGGCATCAGATGCCGGTTCATATGCGCCAGCTGCATCTCATATTCAAAATCCGCTACCGCCCGCAGACCGCGAATTAAAATATTCGCCTGCTGCGCGCGGGCGAAATTAGCCATTAAATCACTGAAGCCAATAACTTCAACGTTGACCAGGTGCGCCGTGGCCTGCGTTGCCAGCGCAATCCGCTCATCGAGGGTGAACATCGGTTTTTTACTCGGGCTGGCGGCGATCGCCAGCAGGACTTTATCAAACATGCTGGCCGCACGGGTGACGATATCAATATGGCCGTTAGTGACAGGATCGAAGGTTCCCGGATAGATCGCTTTTGTGCTCATAATGACACTTTCTCCGAGTAGCCGCGGCTTAGCGCCCACAGCTCGGTGTATTTATTAAACGTATATTGCGCATTGACCACCGCCAGCAGCCAGCCCTGTCTGCCATCCAGAATTCCGCCGCGCAGCAGCAGCGTTTTCACAAATGCTCCCAGAGTATGGCCGAAGATCGCAACCAACGAGGTTTTTTTACCTTTCTGGTAACGCTCCAGCGCCCAGGCGGCGGCATAAGCTAACTGCTTTTGCTGAAAGGCGGAAAAATCACGGCAGGTTAAATGCAGTAAGTCGCCGGAAAGTTCAACGACCTGCGCGCCTTTACTGTCGAGAGATTCATGTACCAGATTATCGTTATAGCGATAACGCTCGCGTTGATACAGGCGCATCACGCGGTCAGGGTACCAGCCGCTGTGGCGCATAAAGCGGCCAAGAAAATAGTTGCGCCGGGCGATGCTGTATATCGCGCCGGTTTGCGGTGCGGCCAGCACGCTGCGGATAGCTTGCGCAAGCTCTGGGGTGACGCGCTCATCGGTATCGAGCATCAGTACGTAATCGCCGGAGGCGTACTCCTGGGCCCGCTGACGCTGAATTCCGTAGCCCTGCCAGTCGCGATTGATATGAACCTGCACGCCCAGGCTGCGGGCTAATTCAACCGTATTGTCGCTACTGCCGGAATCCAGCAGGATGATTTCATCGGCCCAGTTTACCGACGCCAGGCAATCGGGCAACAGATCTGCGGCGTTTTTGGCGATCATCACGACCGAAAGTCGAGGCGACATTAATGGCTCCGCTGTGGCAGATAGGGTTGCAGTAACTGTAGCAGACGGGAGAGCGCGCCCTGGTTCTGGTGCAGCACTTCCACCGCGTGGCGGCCATACCACAGGCGGTAGTCTTCATCCGTCAGCAGGTTAGACACCTGCGTCACCAGAGAACTGACGTCGGTGACGGTAATCAGGCCGTCGGCCTGCTGCAGCCTGGCGCAGATATCTTTGAAATTGAAAGTATGCGGGCCCATCAGCACCGGGATTGCGTGGGCAGCGGGCTCCAGCGGATTATGGCCCCCGCGTTCCACCAGGCTACCGCCGACAAACGCAAGGTCGGCAATGCCGTACAGCAGCATCAGTTCCCCCATGGTATCGCCAATCACCACCTGAGTGCTGCCAGAGGGAATCTCACCGGTGCTGCGCAGGGTGTAGCTCATCCCCGCTTTGCGCACCATCTCGCGGGCGTCGATAAAGCGCTCCGGATGACGAGGGACGAGGATCAACAGCAGACCGGGGAAGGTCTCCAGCAGCTTTCTGTGCGCCTGGAGAATAATTTGTTCTTCGCCGTCGTGGGTGCTGGTGGCAATCCAGACCTGGCGATGCGGCGCCCACTGGCGACGCAAAGTAATGGCGCGTGCGGCCAGCTCCGGCGTCACCGAGATGTCGAATTTCAGACTCCCAGTGACCGCCAGTTGATTGCGCTTCAGACCCAGGCTAATAAAGCGGTTTGCATCTTCTTCATTCTGCGCGGCGATAAGCGTAATGCGGCTCAACAAACGGCGCATAAATTTGCCCAGTCTGGCATAACCCTTCGCCGAACGTTCGGACAAACGGGCGTTAGCGATCACCAGCGGGATTTTACGCTTATGCAGCGTTGCGATCATATTCGGCCATAGCTCGGTCTCCATGACGATAACCAGTTTCGGCTGTACAGTATTGAAGAAACGATTCATCGCACCGGGCAGGTCGTAAGGCAGATAGACGTGATGCACGTCTTTACCGAAAGCGGACATCGCTCGCTCCGAACCGGTTGGGGTCATGGTAGTGACAGTAATCGGCAGAGAGGGGTAACGATGGCGTAACGCGCGTACCAGCGGGATAGCCGCCAGAGTTTCGCCTACGGAAACGGAATGCAGCAAAATGCCATCCGGTTCTACCTTGTTCTGACAGAAGCCATAACGCTCCGCCCAGCGTTTACGATAGGCAGGGGCCTTACGGCTGCGTAAAAGCAACCGCAGCCACACCAGCGGCTGAATAAGGTAGAGTAAGGCGGTATAAAGCAATTCCAAGCGATTTATCCGTATTTATGTTTTTGCGGGCAAATTCTAAGCATTTACCCCGCGTAAAGCTATCTCTTTGGCAGAAACGAAGGGATTCTGTATTAAGCCGCGTCGCGATAGCGCCTGATGCGCAGATAGCGGCGCCCGAGACGCCAGCGTAAACGCGGCGTACGGGCGTTTTTCCAGATCAGACGCCAGATGCCGCGCTCAAAAAATTCTTTAACGATAATATGTTTTTTTGCCTCATCTTTCATGCTATCGAAGGTATGGATAATTCCCAGCCCCTCTTTGGCTATCTGCCAGCGGCAGGCGGAAATATCGCGAACCTTATCCGGATAACGCTGGTTGATAATCTCCAGCATCTCCAGAATCTTCATATAGTGGCGCGCCGAGCGCATCAGCGTATCGTCGTTATCCGGCTTATGCGACACCGATTGCGAATGAATATAGTAATCGTAGAACGGCTCACTGGTGTACTGCACCCGTTCAGCCGCCAGCAACACTTCCGTGGTCCAGGGAATATCCTGATGGCGCAGACCCGGCTCAAAGTGAAAGTTGTGCTGAGCGATAAATGCACGACGGTAGATATTCAGCCAGGTGACATGCAGGAACTTGCGTGAATCCAGCGCCTGCTTTAACCACGCGTGGCCGGGCAACACGCCGGTAGACCGCAGACGGTCGGGCGGGAAAATGGGGTGGATATCTTTTTTCGTCTCGTAGACGTAGCGGCCATTGCAGGTCGCTACGTCGAGGTTGCCCTTTTCCGCCATCTCCAGCAGGGTACGATACATGCCAGGGTAAAACTTATCGTCAATATCCGGGAAGGCCAGGTACTTACCGGCGGCCACCGCAAGCCCGGTATTACGCGCCACCGAAACGCCCTGATTTTCCTGCTCCAGCACCTTCACGTTTTGCAGACGATCTTTCCACTGGTCAATAACCCCGAGGCTGCCGTCCGTCGAACCGTCGTTCACCAGGATCAGCTCATAGCTTTCCAGTTGCTGTTGCTCAAGACACGCAAAAAATTGCGCAAGGAATTTTTCACCGTTATAAACGGCGGCCACGATGCTCAACAAAGGCGTTTGACTCATCACTCATTCGTCCTGGTTAAATAACGGCGTCAGACGCTGCGCAACTGACGGTACTGCTGACAAATCGACGCGACGCTAAATTTTTCCAGCGCCGATACGTCGATGGCAGGCGGGCTATGGTAAATGCTTTGCATCGTCTGAGCCAGTGCCTGGCTGTTCAGCTCCGCCAGACCGCGCGATAGCCCGCCGGTTAAAATTTCGCTCACGCCGCCCGGACAGCGGGTGCTGGCGACCGGCGTCTCCAGCAACAGCGCCTCAACGATCACATTGCCGAAGCCCTCGCTATCGGAGCTCAGCACCAGCATCCGCGCGCCTTTAATCCACGGCAGCGGGTTCTTCTGGAAGCCTTTAAACAGGACGCGATCGCCAACCTGCAGCGTCTGCGCCAGCTGACGCAGGCGCTGTTCCTGCTCCGTTTTCCCCTGCCCCAACAGCACCAGCGGCGCATCAATACCACTCTGCGCATAGGCTTCAATCAGCCGATCGTGACGTTTGCCGGGATGGAAGCGTCCTACGTGAATGATATAGTCACCCTCAGGCCGTTCGCTGGCTTCTGCCGCCGCGGCGCGCAGGGCGACGATATCAAACGGATTATAAATAGTTTTCAACTGGGCGGGATGAATAGCGAACTGTTCCACCAGATCCCTGCCAACCGCATCAGAGACGGTAACGATGTTGCGCCCCTGGTAAACGCGCTTGATCTTCTGTTGCTTTATCCAGCGATCGAAGCCGGTACGATGGCCGAGATATGAAGCGGAAAACATACCGTGCAGGCAGAACCAGAGGTTACGCCCGCGCAACAGTCGACTGCGGCGGACAATACGGTCGGTTTTATGCAGATTCGAGAGCACCAGGTCGAAACGCCCCTGCTGTTCCGCTTTCTCCACTGCCGCATCAAGCTGGCGCGCGCGTCGGGAAAGCTCGGTTAGCTTGCGCCACGGTTTGCGGCAACGGTCAACGATGACCTGATAATCCAGGCCTTCCGGCAACGGATAATCGCAGACGTCGCGCAGGGAAAATAGCGAGACCTGTTCGCCCTCGCTGAGAAACTGCTCCGCCAGGGTCAACACCACTTTTTCCGCGCCGCCGCCCGGCAGACCGTCGATGACAAACAGTATGCGCATTGTTATTTCACCAAATCCTGATAAAGGGAGAGCAACTGCGCCGATAAGCGTTCGCTGGTGCAGGCCATGATACGCTCGCGGGCGCATTCGCCTTCTGCCGAACCTAAAGCGCGGGCGGGGAGCGCAATAACCGACTCCCGCAGGGCCGGAATATCCAGCGCATCGCAAACATAACCGCTACGCCCCTGAACGATAAATTCCGCGCCGCCGCAGCCGGTGGTGGTGATCACCGGCAGACCGCAGGCCATCGCTTCAAGGATCACGTTAGGGAACGGATCGTACAGCGTTGGCAGCAGCAGACCGTCGGCCATCTGATAGAACGGCAGGGTTTCCGACTGCATACCGAAAAAGCGGACCCGCGCCTCGCAGCCCAGGGTTTTCGCCAGTTGCTGGTAACGCTTCTGCTCTTTATCTTTACCGACCACCAGCAGGTAGCGATCGGTGGGGGCGATGGCGCGAATCGCCGCATCCAGCCCCTTACGCTCAAACCCGGAGCCCACGTAGATCAGGCAGGTCGCCTGCTGCGGAAGATCCCATTTGGCGCGCAGCGCGGCAAAGTCAGCTTCCGCAGGCGGCAGAAAACGCTGATTATCGATAGCGTTATAGATAACGTGGATTTTCTCCGCCGGCAGACCGAAGTCTTCAATGATTTCCTGTTTAATCATCTCCGCGTTGCAGATAACGCCGCGCAGGTGCGAATCCAGATACATTTCGCGCTCAGCCTGCATCACATAGCGATGATAGCGGTCAGCAAACAGCAGGCGGCTTTTCCAGCCGGGTAAAATGCGCGAGCGTTGCTGTAGCCAGCGACGATGTACGCCATCTCCGGCGCGGTACAGATCGCAGCCGGGGATGCGTTCATGGCTCTGCACCAGGTCGAAAGACTCGCGCTGCCACAGTTGGCGCGCGGCTTCGGCAAATCCACGCTCGCGGCTGATCCGCCCCCATTTGCGCGGGTTGCAGATATGAATGTTCCAC
Organism: Klebsiella indica; assembly: GCF_005860775.1. Lineage (GTDB taxonomy): Bacteria > Pseudomonadota > Gammaproteobacteria > Enterobacterales > Enterobacteriaceae > Klebsiella > Klebsiella indica. The sequence goes on along the minus strand of NZ_VCHQ01000014.1, from coordinate 98,933 downwards.
TCCGGTTTCACCGGCCCCTGCCACTCACGGGTGATGACGTTCAGTTCAAGGTCACTGTCGTCGAGGGCTTCCAGCGCGCGGGAGACAAAGCGTTCCGCGCCGCCATCCGGGCGATATTTCTGGCGTACCAGAGCCAGCCTGAATTTACTCATGCCAGTACCTTTTTCGCCGCCGCGATAACCGCGTCGGTGGGAATTAAATCGAGATAACGTTCGTCTGTGTCGGTGTCGATATCATCAGGATCGGGAATGGAGCCGAAATCCCCCGCCCAGATCACCTCGCCCCGCGCCTGCCAGGGTCGCCAGAAGGTGAGTTTGGAGGGGCCGAACAGCGCCACCAGCGGCGTGCCCAGCGCGGCGGCCATATGCATCGGTACGGAATCGACGCCGATAAACAGGCGGGCATGAGCGATAAGCGCCGCCAGCTGGCGCAGGGTCAGTTGCCCGGCAAGGGAGTGCAGACGGGCATCGGGGCAGCCCGCCATAATGGTCGCTATCATTTGCTTCTCTTTGGCGTCCGGCCCGGAAGTCAGCACCACCCGGTAACCCGCCGCAGAGAGGGCGTTAATTAATGCGCTCATACGCTCTTCTCGCCAGCACTTAAAGAACCAGCGGGAGGTTGGCTGAATCACAATGTAGCGGTCCTGAAACCCATCTGGTAGCAGCGCGCAACTGGTGGCCCAGTCCTGCTCGCTGTAGCCCATCTTTGCCGGCGCATCGTCAATATTCAGCCCTAATGGCGCCAGAATCGACAGATTCTGCTGAACCGTATGCAGTTGATTATGCTGCTGCGTGGAAGCAAGTGCGGTATGGCAAAAACGCCAGGCCGGATGCCGACGCTTTGGGAAGTCAAAACCGATACGGGTCGCCGCGCCGGTCAGTTTGCTGATGATCGCGCTGGGCCACTGATCGGCAAGGTTAAACACCATATCGTAGCGCTGCTGGCGGAGGGTGCGAATAAGCCGCCACTCCATCTTAAGCTGATGCGCGGTTCCCTGTTTTTTCCAGCGCCGGTCAATGCCATAAATGTGGTTGATATCGGTATTTGCCGCCAGCATATCCCGGGTTTCTTCATAAAGCAGCACATCCACACAGGCGGTGGAATATTGCTGTTTTAGCACATGAATAAGCGGCGTTATCAATAACATGTCGCCATGATGGCGAAGCTTAATGACCAGGATTCGCGCCGGGTTCACGCGGCCGGAAGTGCGGGTTTCAGGCGTCATGCTCTGTTCTTCATTCAGGATCAAGGTTCCAATTCTAGGGGATCAGATAGATTGAGAGAAGCGTTGTCTTGCTCTACCATGAGCCGATAGGTATGACCTGAGGACGTTTTCGTGCACAAACCCGCATTTCTCATCACGATTGATACAGAGGGCGACAACCTCTGGCAAAAACATGACAGCATCACCACCGAGAATGCACGCTATTTACCGCGTTTTCAGCAGCTTTGCGAAAAGTATGGCTTCAAACCGGTATATTTGACCAACTATGAGATGGCCATCGATCCCGCGTATATCGAATTCGCCAAAGATGTCATCGCCCGGGGAACTGCGGAAATCGGTATGCATCTTCATGCCTGGAACAGTCCGCCGACCGATCCGCTCACCGATGACGACTGGCGGCATAAACCGTATTTGATCGAGTACAGCGATGCATTGATGCGTGAAAAAGTCGACTATATGACCCGACTGCTGGAGGACACCTTCCAGACCAAAATGGTCAGCCACCGCGCCGGACGCTGGGCATTTGATGAGCGCTACGCGCGTCTGCTGGTGGAGTATGGTTATCAGGTGGATTGCTCGGTAACGCCGCGGGTGAACTGGAAAACCGCCAAAGGCGCGCCGCAGGGCGACGGCGGCACCGATTATCGCCGCTTCCCCCAGCATGCCTACTTCCTTGATGAAAATGATATCAGCCGCGAAGGCCACTCGCCGCTGCTTGAAGTGCCAATGAGCATTCAGTTCAAGCATTCGGCGTGGATGAATAGCCTGAAACAGGGTTACGACCGCCTGCGCGGTAAAGTGCGCTCCCCGTCGGTACACTGGCTGCGCCCGATGGGCGGCAACGTCGAGACGATGAAGAACGTTGTTCAGCAGACGCTGGCGCAGGGCAATGACTACGTCGAATATATGCTGCACTCTTCCGAGTACATGCCTGGCGGCAGCCCGACGTTTAAGAACGAGCAGGATATCGAGCGCTTATACGCCGATCTGGAGGCGTTTTTCAGCTGGCTGGCGCCGCAGGTGAAGGGGATGACGCTGGCGGAATACTACCAACAGAAATACGCGCAGCGATAAAAGCTCGTGGCCCGGCATCGGTGTAATCAGCAGCACAGCGTTCTGCTGGCTATTCCTCATGTCACTCAGATTAACCAGCGTGGCCGTTTCCTCTTGTCCGACAGGTTACGGCGTTAGCGCTGGCGATACAGATGATGTTGTCAATACATGTAGCGCCAGGCAGCGTAAATCATCACGCCATTAAGCCAGCCCCTGAGATTGCAACAATTGCAGCACCTGAGAAGCGGCAATATCCCCGGTGCTGTTACCGCTTTCAGGGCGCACCACATACTGATTTTTACCGTAGCCGCCAATCAATCCCGGATCGGTCGGGCCGTACAGCGTGAAGTTCGGTTTATCGAGCGCGGCGGTGAGATGGCTCAGTCCGGTATCGACGGAAACCACCCCGCGCGCGCCAGCCAGCACCTGAGCGACCTGTTCCAGACTCATACGCGGCAGCACCTCGACAAAATCGTGCCCTTCCGCCAGCCGTCTGGCCCGCGCCTCTTCGTGCGGCGCGCCCCACGGCAGCTTCACTATCAGACCGCTGTCGGCCAGCAGCGCGATAAGCGCCCGCCAGTTCTCTTCCGGCCAGTGTTTATCATCGCGGGTCGTGGCATGAAGAAACACCAGATACGGCGCGGCAGAGGTGTCATCCTGGCGCAAAAAATGTTGGGCGATGGCGTAATCGCCCTGGCTTTGCGGCTGAGTATAGCCGAGGCTTTTGGCGAACAGCTCGCGGGTGCGTTCAACGGCGTGCTGCGCTTTAGCAATATGATGACGACGGTTATAAAACAGGCTCGCCAGCGGTTCACGCGCGGTCTGCCAGTCCATGCCGTGCTTCACGCCGCGAGCCAGTCTGGTCACCAGCGCGGCGCTTTTCACCAGCCCCTGAGCATCAATAATGGCGTCATACTTTTCCGCCTGTATGGCGTCGTGAAAGGCCCTGCGCTCAGCTTTAACTGGCGCGGAAAACCACGCCTTGCGCCAGCGGCGAAGCGCCACCGGGATAACCCGGTCGACGGCTTCATGCCAGGAAGGGATCTGGGCGAAACCTTCCTCAACCACCCAGTCGAAGCGAATACCAGGAAAGGCCTGCGCGGCATCGGTCAACGCGGGCAACGTGTGCAGCACGTCGCCCATGGACGAGGTTTTTACGATTAATACCCGCATCCGCTACGCTTCCTTTTGTTCCGTTTTTTCCAGCAACAGCGCATTTAGCTCTTCCTGTACGCGCTGTGGGGTAATATCGATCAGGCTCTGGTGATAACCTTCGGCAGCATCGCCTTTACGTACTTTGTGGTAGCCGCTAATCAGGCGGATAACGCGCGCTTTATGCGACAACGGCGGCGTGAAGTCGGGGCTGCTCGGACCATAAAGCGCCACCAGCGGGCGGTCCAGCGCGGCTGCGACGTGCATCAGGCCGGAGTCGTTGCTGACCACCGCTTTGCAGGCGGCAATCAGGATAACGGCCTGCTCAAGCTGAGTTTCCCCGGCCAGATTGCGGCACCATGCCTGCTGCTCGCTGCTCAGCGTCGCAACGATCTCTTTACCCGCGTCGTTATCCTTAGCGGAACCGAACAGAACGATCTGATAACCGTCATCAATAAGCTGTTTTGCCAGTTCTGCGTAGTGGTAGTGCGGCCAGCGTTTCGCCGGGCCGAACTCCGCGCCGGGGCAGAAGCCGATAATCGGCCGATCTGCTGAGATATTGAACGCGCTACAGGTTTGTGATTTCTCGCCTTCATGAACCTGTAGTCGCGGCCAGAGCAGCGGCTGCGGCAGGTCTTTCGCCGAGCGCATCACCCCTTTGTCGTAGGCTAAACCCACATAGCGTTCAACCATCAGCGGCCAGGCCGCTTTATCCAGCTTGCGGGCATCGTTTAGCAGGCCGTAGCGCATCTCGCCGAGCCAGCCGGTGCGCAGCGGGATATTGGCAAAAAAAGGAACTAAAGCGGATTTAAACGAGTTCGGCAGCACGTAAGCGCGATCGTAGCGACGCTCGCGCAGGCTGTGTCCCAGCTTACGTCGTTCGCCGATCTCCAGCGCGCCATGACCGAGCGGCATCGGAATCGCTTCGTTAACTTCCGGCATACGTGACAGCAACGGACGACACCACGCGGGCGCCATCACGTCGATTATCGCCTGGGGATAGCGCGCCTTGAGCGTGCGATACAGACTTTGCGACATCATCATGTCGCCCACCCAAGACGGGCCCACCACCAATATCTTCATGCTTACTTCTTACGCGTCGCGATTGAGCCAGGCCATATATTCCGTTACGCCTTCGGCGACGGTCTTAAACGGTTTGTCATAGCCCGCAGCGCGCAGGTTAGTCAGATCCGCCTGGGTAAACGCCTGATAGCGGCCTTTTAGTTTATCCGGGAACGGAATGTATTCGATGCTGCCTTTCTGATGATAAGCCAGAGTCGCATCGGCGACTGCCTGGAAGGATTCCGCGCGACCGGTGCCAAGGTTGAAAATACCGGACACGCCGCTTTCCCAGAACCACAGGTTCACCGCGGCAACGTCGCCGACGTAGACGAAGTCGCGCTTGAAGCCGTCGCTGCCTTCGAACAGTTTCGGGTTTTCGCCATTATTCAACTGAGTATTGAGATGGAAAGCGACGCTCGCCATGCTGCCTTTATGGCCTTCTCGTGGCCCGTAAACGTTGAAATAACGGAAGCCGACAATTTGCGAATCCGCTTGCGGCAAAATCTGGCGAACGTATTCGTCGAACAGAAATTTGGAGTAACCATAAACATTGAGCGGCTGCTCATATTCGCGGGATTCGATAAAGTCGCTGGTGCGGCCACCGTAGGTCGCCGCGGAAGAAGCGTACAGGAACGGGATTTCACGCTCCATGCAGTAATGCAGCACTTCTTTTGAGTACTGATAGTTGTTATCCATCATGTACTTGCCGTCCCACTCAGTGGTGGAAGAGCAAGCGCCTTCATGGAAAATAGCATCGATATCGCCGAATTCCTCGCCAGCCATAATCTGGATCAGGAAGTCTTCTTTATCCATATAATCGGCAATATTCAGATCCACCAGATTGATGAATTTGGTGCCGTCTTTCAGGTTATCCACGACCAGAATGTCGGTAATGCCCTGGTCATTCAGCGCTTTAACGATATTGCTGCCGATAAAGCCTGCGCCGCCGGTAACGATGATCATAACTGTAACCTTTAAATGTAGGGAGTCCAGAGACAATCCGGACACGAATATTTCTATCATATCACCACATCGTAAAGGCTTCAGCCCTTCGCCGAGAAGGTGCCGCAGGTCTCACGTTTTATCCACAAGATCATTCAGGATGCATCAGGGCGGCAGGCGGCGAAACCGCCAGCAACAAGGATAGCGCGGTGACCGGCGTTGCAGCCGACGGATAACGTATCTATACCCTAAATTATTTGAGTTGCAGGAAGGCGGCGACGCAGTGAATCCCCGGGAGCGTACTCCAGTACGTGACTGGGGTGAACGAGGAAAGCCAACGCACATGCAACTTGAAGTATGACGGGTATATGCTGCAAATAATTCATCTGGTAATGCATCATCTCGTATCAACGTATAGCTTTAGGTAATATGTGCCAAATTTGGCCGAATCTGGAGAATTGCAATGCGTGGGGATTTCTACAAACAGTTAACCAATGACCTGGATACCGCGCGTGCGGAGGGGTTGTTTAAAGAAGAACGTATTATCACTTCGGCGCAGCAAGCCGCTATCACCGTCGGCAACAGCCAGGTGATTAACTTCTGCGCCAATAACTATCTGGGCCTTGCCAATCATCCGGAGCTCATTGCCGCCGCGAAAAGTGGGATGGACAGCCACGGCTTTGGCATGGCCTCCGTGCGCTTTATCTGCGGCACTCAGGACAGCCATAAAGCGCTTGAGAAGAAGCTGGCGGATTTCCTCGGCATGGAAGATGCCATTCTTTACTCTTCCTGCTTTGACGCCAATGGCGGTCTGTTTGAAACCCTGCTCGGAGCAGAAGACGCGATTATTTCCGACGCCCTGAACCATGCATCGATTATCGACGGCGTGCGCCTGTGCAAGGCGAAGCGCTTTCGCTACGCCAATAACGATATGCAGGAGCTGGAAGCCCGTCTGAAAGAAGCCCGTGAGGCCGGCGCGCGCCATGTGCTGATCGCCACCGACGGCGTATTCTCCATGGACGGCGTGATCGCCAACCTGAAAGGCATTTGCGATCTGGCGGATAAATACGATGCGCTGGTGATGGTCGATGACTCCCACGCCGTCGGCTTCGTGGGCGAAAACGGCCGCGGCTCCCATGAATACTGCGACGTGATGGGCCGGGTAGACATTATCACCGGCACCCTGGGTAAAGCGCTGGGCGGCGCATCCGGCGGTTATACCGCGGCGCGTAAAGAGGTTGTTGAATGGCTGCGCCAGCGCTCTCGTCCGTACCTCTTCTCCAACTCGCTGGCTCCGGCGATTGTTGCCGCCTCCCTCAAAGTGCTGGAGATGGTGGAGGCAGGCGGCGAATTACGCAATCGTCTGTGGTCTAACGCTCGTCTGTTCCGTGAAAAAATGACCGCCGCGGGCTTCACTCTGGCGGGTGCCGATCATGCCATTATCCCGGTGATGCTCGGCGAGGCTACCGTGGCGCAGGCGTTTGCGCGCGAGTTACAAAAAGAAGGCATTTACGTCACCGGATTTTTCTATCCGGTGGTGCCAAAAGGCCAGGCGCGTATCCGTACCCAGATGTCTGCGGCGCATACCCCTGAACAAATTGAACGTGCGGTGGCGGCCTTTACCCGCATCGGTAAACAACTGGGCGTCATTGCCTGAGGGTGTGATATGAAAGCATTATCCAAACTGAAGGCGGAAGAAGGCATCTGGATGACCGACGTACCGGAACCGGAGGTCGGCCCCAACGATTTGCTGATTAAAATCCGTAAGACCGCGATTTGCGGTACCGACGTGCATATCTACAATTGGGACGACTGGTCGCAAAAAACCATTCCGGTTCCGATGGTGGTAGGCCATGAATACGTCGGCGAAGTGGTAGGTATTGGCCAGGAAGTTCGCGGTTTTAAGACTGGCGATCGCGTTTCCGGTGAAGGGCATATTACCTGTGGCCACTGCCGTAACTGCCGTGCCGGACGCACGCATCTGTGCCGCAATACTACCGGCGTTGGCGTAAACCGTCCGGGCTGCTTTGCTGAGTATCTGGTGATCCCGGCATTTAACGCGTTTAAAATCCCGGACAATATCTCTGACGATCTGGCGTCGATTTTCGATCCATTTGGTAATGCGGTTCATACCGCGCTCTCTTTCGATTTGGTCGGCGAAGACGTACTGGTTTCCGGCGCAGGCCCGATCGGCGTGATGGCGGCAGCGGTAGCGAAGCACGTCGGCGCGCGTAACGTCGTGATCACCGATGTGAACGAATATCGTCTGGATCTGGCGCGTAAAATGGGGGTTACCCGGGCGGTAAACGTGGCGAAAGAGAACCTTAACGAGGTGATGGCCGGGCTGGGCATGACCGAAGGTTTTGATGTCGGTCTGGAGATGTCCGGCGCGCCATCAGCGTTCCGTACCATGCTGGATACCATGAACCACGGCGGGCGAATCGCGATGCTCGGAATTCCGCCATCGGATATGTCTATCGACTGGACCAGGGTGATTTTTAAAGGGCTGTTTATCAAAGGGATTTATGGCCGGGAAATGTTTGAAACCTGGTACAAAATGGCTGCGCTCATCCAGTCTGGTCTCGATCTGTCGCCGATTATCACCCACCGTTTTGCGATTGATGACTTCCAGCAGGGCTTTGATGCCATGCGTTCCGGTCAGTCCGGAAAAGTGATCCTCAACTGGGATTAATTTAACCCGCGCGGCGCCATAAAAAGCGCCTGCGGGTCATGCCGGTCAGTCAGGTACTGTTTGCCGGGCTTTATTACCGGTCAGAAAGAAGATATTCGCCATCTCCGCAGCCTGTGAACAGCATGGGGGCGTTTTACTCGCGCCCAACCCCCTGCAAATCTTCAGCTACCAGAGTGCTGAAAGTTATAAAAAAGACAATACTCGCTGGCAAATGAAGCCACATAGAAACCCTATGACTTACTTAACTGACCGGCATGACCCGGACGATTTTTGAGAATTAACTTACAGTTTTACGATATCGCTCCCACGCCGCACTTTTTTTAAAGTGCTTTCTTACTTAATCATTTATACAGTCTGTTTAGTCAACGTTTATCCCTTACAAAAAACATGCTTAAACTTTCTGTATGCTTATTGACCTGTAATTCATCCCGCTTGTTACGGGAAGTTTTACCCCCTTTGCTCAAGGTAGCCGATGAACTTATCGTCATCGACTCAGGCAGCACGGATGCCACGCTGCAGATTTGCCAGCAATTTGGCCTCACCGCTCACCATCATCCTTATGTCACTCACGGCGCGCAGATGAATTACGCCATCTCACGGGCTACGCATGACTGGGTACTGTGTATGGATAGCGATGAAATTCTTGATGATGAGGTAACAGCGGCAATTCTGGCGCTAAAGGCGGGTGATGAGCCTGACCCAGCCTGTGCATGGCGTCTGCCGCGCTACTGGTTTGTTTTGGGTGAAGAAGTGCGCACCATTTACCCGGTGTCATCGCCGGATTTTCCGGTGCGCTTATTTAATCGCGCCGTTGCCAGATTCAATGACCGCCCGGTGGACGATCAGGTAGTGGGTTTTAAACACGACAGTAAGCTGCCGGGTTTCGTTCGCCATGACACTTTCTATTCCCTGCACGAGGTATTCAGTAAGCTGAATAGCTACACCACGCGGCTGGTTGTGCATCAGAAGATCAGGCCGTCGATCGGGCGCGGAATTATCAGCGCAATTGGCGCGTTCTTTAAGTGGTATCTGTTCAGCGGCGCATGGCGGAAAGGTAAGGTAGGCGTGGTCACCGGGCTATACGCGACGTTTTACAGCTTTCTGAAATACTTTAAGGCCTGGTATGCCCATCAGGATAAGCAGGAACCCGCGGCGAAAAAGCACACGGATTCCCGAACGGTTTAGTGAGTTGGGCTATTCCAGCCCTGCCACTTCAATTTATAGTACTGCACCAGCGTACTCTGGCTGATGCTTTCGCTGAGAATGGTAAAGAAGCGGCTGGCATTTACCGGCTTCGGCGGATGCTTCGTTTTACACAGCGTCACGCCGCGGAACGGATTACGCGGCGGCTGAACCGGCTGCGTTGAGGTGTCGACCTGCGGCTCGTTGAGCAGGCTACTCGGGCGCACCAGAGTAATATCTGACGGCAGGTTATACACCATCTGCTGCAGTACGCGTACCGTGGTTGGATGGGGATGGCCAATGGCGATCGCCGACCCGTTACGGCGCGCCAGAGCAATCGCGCGATTGAACTGATAGCGGATATCCGCTTCGTTCTGCGTATCGTCGAGGAACACCTTACGCTTAATCACCTTCACGCCAGTGCCCTGCGCCGCGCGCATGGCCTGAGTGTTGCCGATGGTGACGCTATCAAGGAAATAGAGGTTGTAGTGCTCCAGAGCCTGCATCACCTTCTGCATGCCAAACAGATTCGAAGTCATGGCGCTGCCCATATGGTTGTTCAGCCCCACGGCGTAGGGGACTTTGCCATACGCGTCGCGGATAATACGCGCGATCTCGTCACTGCTCATATCCGGACGAAGCGTGTCTTTTTCCAGCGGCTGTTTGCTTATCGGCGCCATCGGCAGGTGAATCAGCACTTCGTGCCCGAGATTATGCGCTTTGATCGCCATTTCACGGGCGTGAGGGGCATTAGGGAGTACGGCAACGGAAATCGTCGCAGGCAGCGCCAGCACCTGATTTTCTGTTTGCGGACGGTAACCAAAGTCGTCAATAACGATGGAGAGTTTGCCGGCAAAAACCGGCGACGCCATAATCAGTGTAGTGGTTACTGCGAGTACAATTCGGCGAAACTGAAGCAAAACTTATCTTCCCAACCACGGCAGTGGATTGACCGCCTGACCCTGGCGGCGAATTTCGAAATAGAGCGACGGACGGCCCTGACCACCGCTGCTGCCAACGAGCGCGATCGGCTGACCCGCCCGGACCTGAGTGCCAACGCTGACCAACGCGCTTTGATTATAGCCGTAAAGACTCATGTCGCCTTTACCGTGCGCAACGACGACGACCAGGCCATAGCCCTGCAGCCAGTCGGCAAGAATAACGCGGCCATCAGCGATCGCTTTAACCTCGCTGCCTTCAGACGCAGCGATAACCATCCCCTTCCAACGTAGTTCACCTTGCAGCCGTTCGCCATAACGATGCAGAATTGTCCCGCGTACCGGCCAGAAAGCCTGGCCGTGCGGCGCGCCAAGACCACCGGTACGGGACATCAGCGAACGTTCGCTTTCAGTGGGCTTATAGGTGGTACCTTTACGTGAAGCTTCCTGCTGGCGATCGCGCACCGCCTGCGCTTCACGGGCTTCACGATCCGCGCGGGCTTTGGCTGCCGCCTCCGCTTGCGCAATACGACTACGCAGGCGCGATTCGTTTGCCCGCATTTCACTCAGCTGCTGCTGACCTTTTTGGATCGACGATTCAAGGCTGGCGAGGGTTTTTTTACGTTCGTTGCGCGCCTGTTCCAGTTTGTTCTGCTGGGCGCGTTGCTCATATACCAGGGTTTGCTGCTGGCTCTGTTTCTCTTCCAGCATGGATTTCTGCACCGCCACCTCTTCACGCGTTTTCTTTAGCTGGGCGATGGTCTCCTGACGCGCCTGGTTCAGATAGCCAAAGTAGGCCTGCAGACGCTCATTACGCTGGCCCTCTTCGCCGCTGAGGATCATCTGGATGCCGGTATGCGGCCCCTGACGAAACGCGGCGTCAAGCTGCGCCGCCAGATTACGCTCCTGTGAAGCGCGCTGGCGTTCCAGCTTCGCAAGCGCGGCGTTCATTTCGTCGATCTGCTTATTCAGCTGATTCAACGTCTCCTGGGTTTCTCGCAGTTTACGCGCGGCGGCGGAAATGGCTTCTTCCTGCGCCTTAAGCTGGGCGAGCAGGGAAGCGCGCTGCTGCTGCTGCTGCTTAATCGCCCGCTGTTTGGCGGCGATATCGGCCTGAATGGATTTTAGCTGGTCACGATCATCTGCATGCGCAGATGCGGCGCACAGCAATACGCCAGCGCTAAGCGCGCTGGCGTAAAGGACGGATCGAACTGCCGTTGCGATCCATGTAGTTGAATAAGTCGCCTTTCCCCTCATGGGGAAGGATTATTCCACGATGAACAGCGGCTTGCCAGTCATCTCTTGCGGGATTTCCATTCCCATCAGCGTCAGCATCGTCGGCGCGATGTCGGAAAGTTTGCCGCCGTTGACCGCTTTGACGTTTTTATCGCCAACGTAAATCAGAGGAACCGGCAGGTTAGTGTGCGCGGTATGCGCCTGGCCGGTGGCGGGATCGCGCATCTGTTCGGCGTTGCCGTGGTCTGCGGTAATTAACAGTTGGCCGCCGACCGACTCTACCGCCTGAGCGACCTGGTCGATGCAGTGATCCAGCGCTTCCACCGCCTTCACTGCGGCTTCCATCACCCCGGTGTGGCCAACCATATCGCCGTTCGGATAGTTGCAGATGATAGTGTCGTACTGACCGCCTTTGATCGCGGCAACCAGTTTTTCGGTCAGCTCGGCAGAACTCATTTCCGGCTGCAGATCGTAGGTTGCCACTTTCGGCGAGTTGATCAGAATACGATCTTCGCCCCTGAACGGCTCTTCGACGCCGCCGTTAAAGAAGAAGGTTACGTGCGCATATTTTTCCGTTTCAGAAATACGCAGTTGGGTTTTATCGTGCTTCGCCATCCACTCGCCGTAGGTGTTCACCAGCGAAGCAGGCGGATAAGCGACGGCGGTTTTGATGTCAGCAGCATATTCGGTCAGCATCACAAAGTTGATATTAACCACTTTCTTACGAGCGAAGCCGTCAAAATCAGCATTAACAAACGCACGAGTGATTTCACGCGCGCGGTCGGCGCGGAAGTTCATGAAAATCAGCGCATCGCCATCTTCCATTGCCGCATCGGCTTCGCCTTCTGCGCGGATAACCGTCGCTTTCACAAACTCATCGTTTTCGTCGCGAGCATAAGCCGCCTGCAGACCCGCGACGGCGGTATCCGCCTGAAACTCGCCTTTTGCCAGGGTCAGCAGATCGTAAGCCTGCTCAACGCGATCCCAGCGGTTGTCGCGGTCCATCGCATAGTAACGACCAACGATAGAAGCCACGCGGCCTTTGCCTAATGCGGCAAATTTGTCTTCAAACTTTTTCAGCGAAGATTCAGCACTGCGCGGCGGGGTATCGCGACCGTCAAGGAAAGCATGCAGGTAAATTTTTTCTGCGCCGCGTTCCGCGGCCAGTTCCACCATCGCCATAATATGATCTTCATGGCTGTGTACGCCGCCCGCAGAGAGCAGACCCATAATGTGCACGGCTTTACCTGTGTTTTTCGCCTGATCCACAGCGCCTGTCAGTACCGGGTTAGCGAAAAATGCGCGATCTTTAATTTCAACGTCCAGGCGGGTCAGATCCTGATAGACAATGCGGCCTGCGCCAAGATTGACGTGGCCCACCTCGGAGTTGCCCATCTGACGATCCGGCAAGCCCACTTCAAGACCGGAAGCATCAATCAGGGTATGAGGACGTTTCGCCCACAATGCGTCCATAACGGGGGTTTTTGCGCTGTAAATTGCGTTATCCTGCTGCTCTTCGCGATAGCCGTAGCCATCCAGAATCACCAGTACCATAGGTTTTTTAGAAACCGACATTGCGACAACCTCATGCTCAAAGACAAAAATTTGCGTAATTTTACTACAGCTGAATCGATCAAATTACCGTAAAAGATCAAAGAAAGAGAGCGGCCAGAGCGCAGCATTAGCTTGAAAGCGGTTTTTTTTCGTGACGAACCGCAGAAAATACATTACATCGTGCTCACTGGCTGTATTTGCCGCAATGCACAGGTATACTCCTTCCCTGGTTTTTTTATCACTTAGTCGGGAGTTGTAACCCCCCATGCAAGAAATAATGCAATTCATCGGCCGTCACCCCGTCCTGAGCATCGCGTGGGTCGCGTTGCTGGTGGCGGTGCTGTTCACTACCTTTAAAGGGCTGATGTCGAAAGTTAAAGTCATCACCCGTGGTGAAGCGACGCGCCTGATCAATAAAGAAGATGCTGTGGTTGTCGACCTGCGTCAGCGTGACGATTTTCGTAAAGGCCATATTGCTGGCTCCGTTAACCTGCTGCCGAGCGATATCAAAGCAAATAACGTCGGCGAGTTGGAAAAGCACAAAGCGCAACCCATTATAGTGGTAGACGGCTCCGGTATGCAGGCGCAAGAACCCGCCAGCGCGCTGAATAAAGCCGGTTTTGAAAAGGTCTTCGTACTGAAAGAAGGCATCGCCGGCTGGAGCGGCGAAAACCTTCCGCTGGTACGCGGTAAATAATTTACCCGCGCCTTTTATGGCGTAGCGCGTTTTCCCTCTGGCGCCTTTTCGTCAGGGGGAAATGATGTCTGCGACGTAAAATCCTCGCGGGTAAAACAGGAGTGAAGTCATGGCCAATATTGATATCTATACCAAAGCGACCTGTCCGTTCTGCGTGCGTGCGAAAGCGCTGCTGAACAGCAAGGGCGTGACGTTCAACGAGTTGCCTATCGATGGCAATGCCGCAAAGCGTGAAGAGATGATTCAGCGCAGCGGCCGGACGACGGTTCCGCAGATTTTTATTGATACGCAGCACATTGGCGGCTGTGACGACTTGTACGCGCTTGATTCACGTGGTGGACTCGATCCCCTCTTGCGCTAATTTTTACGCCCATCCCATCGACGGGCGTATTTAAGGACAACACGAAAGGGTTTTACTATGTCAGAACAAAACAGCACCGAAATGACTTTCCAGATTCAGCGTATCTACACCAAGGATATCTCCTTCGAAGCGCCGAATGCCCCGCAAGTTTTCCAGAAAGACTGGCAGCCGGAAGTTAAACTTGATCTGGATACCGCGTCCAGCCAACTCGCTGAAGGCGTGTATGAAGTGGTGCTGCGTGTGACCGTCACCGCCTCGCTGGGCGAAGAAACTGCATTCCTGTGTGAAGTACAGCAGGGCGGTATTTTCTCCATTGATGGCATTGAAGGCACCCAGATGGCGCACTGCCTCGGCGCATACTGCCCGAACATTCTGTTCCCGTACGCGCGTGAGTGCATCACCAGCCTGGTTTCTCGCGGTACCTTCCCGCAACTGAACCTTGCGCCAGTGAACTTCGATGCGCTGTTTATGAACTATCTGCAGCAGCAAACTGGCGAAGGTGCTGAACAACATCAGGATGCCTGATGAACGCGCTTAATGCTGCAATGACTGTGATCGGTGCCGGCTCTTACGGCACCGCTCTTGCCATCACCCTGGCAAGAAATGGCCACCATGTTGTGCTCTGGGGCCATGACCCGAAACATATTGCGACGCTGCAACACGATCGCTGCAACGCCGCATTCCTTCCTGATGTGCCTTTTCCTGATACGCTGCATCTGGAGAGCGATCTGGCGACCGCGCTGGCAGCCAGCCGCGACATCCTGGTCGTCGTACCGAGCCATGTATTTGGCGAGGTTTTGCGGCAGATTAAACCGCTGATGCGCCCTGATGCGCGCCTGGTCTGGGCGACAAAAGGCCTCGAAGCAGAAACCGGCCGTCTGCTGCAGGACGTGGCGCGGGAAGCGCTGGGCGATGATATCCCGCTGGCGGTAATTTCCGGTCCAACGTTCGCCAAAGAGCTGGCGGCAGGCCTGCCGACGGCTATCTCCCTGGCCTCCACCGAACCGCAGTTCGCTGACGACCTGCAAATCCTGCTGCACTGCGGCAAGAGCTTCCGCGTCTATATCAACCCGGATTTTATTGGCGTTCAGCTCGGCGGCGCGGTGAAAAACGTTATCGCCATCGGCGCCGGGATGTCGGACGGTATTGGCTTCGGCGCCAACGCGCGCACCGCGCTTATCACCCGCGGGCTGGTGGAGATGTCTCGTCTGGGAGAGGCGCTTGGCGCCGATCCGGAAACCTTTATGGGCATGGCGGGGCTGGGCGATCTGGTGCTGACCTGTACCGATAACCAATCGCGTAACCGCCGCTTCGGCATGATGCTCGGTCAGGGCATGGATGTGCAAAGCGCACAGGATAAAATTGGTCAGGTGGTTGAAGGCTACCGTAATACCAAAGAAGTTCGCGTGCTGGCGCAGCGTTTAGGCGTCGAAATGCCAATAACTGAGGAAATTTATCAGGTATTGTATTGCGGAAAAATTGCGCGCGAGGCAGCATTAACCTTATTAGGTCGTGAACGCAAGGACGAGCGAAGCAGTTTCTCCACGAAATAATTCGTGCTGCAGAAAGCGATAAGCATGTCCGGAAAGGATCTCGCCGTCGCGGAGTAATGGCTCGAAAGGGTAAGTCTCATGAATGAGACCAGTAAATCAGCAGCCAGCGTCTATGCAGCCTGAAGTATATACACAAAATCATTCAAGCAAGTTGCATCAAGGCGGCAAGCGATCGAATCCCCGGGGCTTACTAAACCGGGGCGAATCAGCACAGCCACCACAGAGGCAACATGAAGGATGGCGAGTATAATGGGGATCGTCAGAAGGGAACATTTATCGTCTGTATGACCCGGTCAGCAAAGAACTGGCCGGTCATTATTATATCGTCTGGAGTCAGCAATGCCGTGTGAAGAACTGGATACCATCTGGAATAATATTAAAGCCGAAGCCCGGGCTTTAGCAGACTGTGAGCCGATGCTCGCCAGTTTTTACCACGCCACACTCCTCAAGCACGAAAACCTCGGCAGCGCGCTGAGCTATATGCTGGCAAATAAACTGGCCTCCCCGATTATGCCCGCTATCGCGATTCGTGAAGTGGTGGAAGAAGCCTATGCCGCTGACCCGGAAATGATCGCCTCAGCCGCCTGCGATATTCAGGCCGTGCGCACCCGCGACCCGGCGGTGGATAAATATTCCACGCCGCTGCTTTACCTGAAGGGGTTTCACGCGCTGCAGGCCTATCGTATCGGCCACTGGCTGTGGAACCAGGGGCGTCAGGCACTGGCGATTTTCCTGCAAAATCAAGTTTCTGTAACCTTCCAGGTGGATATCCATCCGGCGGCGAAGATTGGCTGCGGGATCATGCTTGACCACGCCACCGGTATTGTCGTCGGTGAAACGGCGGTGATTGAAGATGATGTATCCATTCTGCAATCCGTGACGCTTGGCGGTACCGGTAAAACCAGCGGCGATCGCCACCCGAAAATTCGCGAAGGCGTGATGATTGGTGCCGGAGCGAAGATTCTCGGCAATATTGAAGTGGGCTGTGGCGCGAAAATCGGCGCCGGTTCCGTGGTGTTACAGCCGGTACCGCCGCATACCACCGCCGCAGGCGTTCCCGCTCGCATCGTCGGCAAGCCGGAGAGCGATAAGCCCGCGATGGATATGGATCAGCATTTCAATGGGATACACCATACCTTTGAATACGGTGATGGTATTTAACGCGTTCCCGGCAGCGAGGCTCCCTTCGCGTACACACAGGGTCAGAGTCATCCTGAATAACGTGCTTATCATCGTCCACTATTGATATTTTTCACGCCATCAGAAAAAATTCTGCAGCCCAAAAACCGGGATACAGCATAAGAGGTCAGCAAACGATCTGTCAGCAATGTGGCAACAGGGTTAACCTGAAAATCGTTCAGAATTGTAACCCACGGATTTTGCAAGGAATTGTTTCGGAAGGTTCTGTAAAGCCCAGTTTTCACAGTAAAAAAGTGCGTTGGGGGATGTGGTTAATGCAGGAAAGTAGCTATAATGCGCCCGCCTCCATGTAGCAATCGAGGCGCGGAAGATCGTCATCTCCGGTGAGGTGGCTGGACTTCAAATCCAGTTGGGGCCGCCAGCGGTCCCGGGCAGGTTCAACTCCTGTGATCTTCCGCCAAACGTCATTTCCCCCCCGCCGATAACATCCAAAAAGTCGCTTTATTTTCACAAATGCCTCATCCGCAAATCTCCCTCACTCGTAACACATAAGGCAACGGGGACACGCTGAATCTACTGGCAAAGTGCAGGACAATCACTTCCTCAGCCCACAAGCAAAAAATTTGATGGTTTGTCACCCGGAATACTCGATTCGCGTGGCAAAGCGGGAAGAAAACGCGTTATTGAAGTAAGAGCGGTAAAAATGGCCATTTCCCATAAAAATGGCCAAAATAAGCCAAGTTAGCGTGTCACATGTACCTGAGGTCGGGCTCCGCGCAGGAAATGCCCGTCCAGAGCGCGTTCCAACTGAGCTGCCAACTGTAATAATGTTCCGTCATTGGCCTGCCGGGTTTGAAAATGCATTCCCAGCGGAATGCCGGATTGCTGCCAGGCCAGCGGCACAGAAATACCGGGCGTGCCGGTTAAGCTGGCGAGCGGTGTATAAGAAAAAATGTCCCACAAGTCATAAAACCAGCTCAATACATCCGGGTTATCACTCAGGGTCAGGTACTTTTTTTCGCCCATCAATGGCGTTGGTTTTGAAAAAGTAGGCGTCAGAATGATATCCCATTGTTCATAAAACTGCCCCAGCTTGCGCGATGTCGTGTTAAACACATCCTGCATCTTCCACCGTTCGCTATAGGACATATCAATCCCTTTCTGCCAGATTTTGATGTTAATTGGCTCCACCTGATCTTCCGGCGGGGAGGAAAGGCCTTTCTTCTCCAGTAACCGCTGAATAAACTGGGCAAAATTGCTAATATAGCAGGTGGTTTGCGCCGCGAATGCGGCGTCAAAATCGATATCCGGCGTCACCCATTCCACCTCATGTCCCAGCTCTCGTAACAGCGTTACCGTTCGCTCCAGCTCGCTGACAAAATGCGGGTCGGCATGATATTGCCCCCATTGGTGTGATACCGCGATACGCAATCGACCAGGATCGCGTTTAATCAGTTCGCTAAACGGCTCATTGCTTTGCCAGTAGGGCATAAATTCCCCTGGTGCGCCGCCACGACAGCTGTCGACAAACAGAGCCGAATCCCGGACGCTACGACTCACGCAACCTTGAGTGGAAACATAACCGCTGATATCAGAAAGCCCGGGAGCAATAGAGAAAACGCCGCGGCTACATTTCAGACCGATCAACCCGTGAGATCCGGCGGGAATGCGGATAGAACCGCCGCCATCAGTCGCATGTGCAAGGGGAAGCACTCCAGCCGCAACCGACGCAGCCGCCCCAGCAGAAGAACCAAACGTGGTGTAATCCGGGTTCCAGGGATTATGCGTCACATATATGTCGGGATTTTCCGCCGAACCGCAGACGCCAAATTCTGGCGCGGCGCTACGCCCAATGATGTTCAGCCCGGCAGCACGGATTTTGGTGGTAAGAAACGCATCTTCAGTAGGCCTGTTGCCGCGCATAAATTTCGACCCTTGTTCCTGCAAACGGCCTTTCACTCCCGGCCCCAGGTCTTTGATCAAAAAAGGTACGCCGGCGAACGGTCCGTCAAGTCGGGTGCCATCGCGTTGCGGATCGGCGATAACATCATCGAACAGTTCAACGACGGCACTGAGATGCGGATTCACCAGCGCTGTGGCTTGCGCCGCCTGTTGCGCTAACGCCGTTGGTGTGACATCTCCTTTTTTAATTAGCTCTGCCATCGCGGTTGCATCACAGGCACCCCATTCATCCCAACTCATTACGTTTTTCATCATCACGCTATCCTGTACTTGTCACACTGAATATTGTCGTTTTGCGGACCGGATACGGCAGATTAAAGCGTCGCTGGCGCTTCCCAGCGCGGCATCGCAGCCAATAAACTCCGCGTGTAGGCCTGTTTTGGCGCGGCAAACAGCTCGGCTGTCGGCCCCTGTTCAATAATTTCGCCCTTCTGCATCACGATTAGCCGATCGCACAAACGCGCAGCCACACGCAGATCGTGAGTAACAAAAATCATTCCCAGCCCAAGATCGCGTTGAATCTCTTCCAGCAATGAAAGGATCTGTTGCTGGACCGATACATCAAGCGCCGATACCGCTTCATCGGCCACCAGAACACGTGGACGACAAGCCAGCGCTCGGGCAATAGCCAGCCGTTGACGCTGACCACCGGAAAACTGACGAGGAAAGCGAAATAACGCCTCGCGAGGCAGCCGCACGCGATCCATTAATGTTTCCGCGAGCGCCCATGCGCTCGCGCGGTCGAGGCCAAAGTTAATAGCGCCTTCACAAATCGACGATCCAACGGTACGACGGGGATTAAACGAGCGGTTAGGATCCTGAAATACCATCTGTACCCGGGAACGCAGCGCCCATAATTCGCTCTCCCGACAAGACTGCACCTCTTTTTCCCCCCAACGAATCACGCCGCAGGATGGGTCGATCAGCCGCATCAGACAACGGATAAAGGTCGATTTACCGGAGCCCGATTCCCCGACAATGCCCACCGTCTCTCCGTAATGCACGGCCAGACTGGCGTCATTTAAAGCCGCTATCCTTTGGCTGCGTCCCAGAAGCGAACGTCGGGTATAGGTTTTAGCGACCAGCTCGGCACTCAACAAAGGCTGGCCACGCCGTTTATCTCCGCTACGCCGTGGTATGCCGTCAGGAACGCTACCCAGCAGCATTCGGGTATACGCCTGACGCGGCTGGCGCAACACCTGGGCGGCCTCACCCTGCTCAACCACCCTCCCGAGATGCATCACCATGACGCTGTCGGCAATTTCCGCCACCACCCCCATGTCATGCGTAATAAACAACACCGCGCAGTCGTTTTCCTGTTGCAGTTCGCGGATCAAACCGAGGATTTCTTTTTGGGTAGTCACATCCAGCGCCGTGGTGGGTTCATCGCAAATCAACAGCCTTGGGCGCAGGATCACGGCCATCGCGATCACAATCCGTTGCCGCTGACCGCCAGAGAGCTGATGGGGATAGCTGTGATAGATACGCTCAGGATCTGGCAACTGGACCCGGGCAAATATCGCCAGGATTGCTGCCCGCCGCTCGCGGCGGGATAAGCGCTGGTGCGCCCGTAGCATTTCGTCAAGTTGTTTACCGCAGGTCACCACCGGGTTGAGTGCCGTCATCGGTTCCTGAAATACCATGCCGATTTGTGCGCCGCGTAGCGCATTGATCACCGAAGGCGACGCATAACGCCCCTGGTCAAGTAACAGGGTTTCTCCAATCTTCACCCTGCCGGCTTGTACGCTCAGCTCAGGGTCTAACAACCCCATCAACGTCATGGCGAGAACTGATTTTCCGGAACCGGACTCCCCGACCACGCACAAAGTACGTCCTGCCGGCAGCGATAAAGAGAGATCTTCAATGGCCTCCGCGCGATCGCCGCCCGGGGGGAGCGCAATTTTCAGGCCCTCAATAGTCAGTAGCGCCGGATCGCTGTGAGGAATGATGCCGGGGTCGAAATCAAGCGTAAACACGGCAGACATGGTTACCTCCTTATGGTCGGCCATCAGGCGCGCCGGGCGAGTTTAGGGTCGAAAACATCACGCAGTCCATCACCCAACAGATTGAATGCCAGAACGGCGGGAACCAGAAACAGCGCCGGGAACAGCACATTCCCGGGATGCTGGGCGAACTGAATGCGCCCTTCAGACATGATATTGCCCCAGGTAGGTATATCCGCCGGTAGACCGAGCCCCAGAAAACTCAGGATGGCTTCCGTGATGATGGCGGAAGCAGCAATAAACGTCCCCTGAACCAGAATCGGCGCCAGAGCATTAGGCAGAATATCGCGCCAAAGAATGGTGATTGAGGGCGTTGCCATGGTCCTTGCCGCTTCAACAAAAGGTTCGTCACGCAGGCTGATGACCAGGGAACGCACCAATCGTGTTACCCGCGGCACTTCGGGGATCGCAATCGCCAGCACTACCGTGGGCAGGCTGGCTCCCAGCATCGCTACCAGCGTAATTGCCAGCAGCACGGAGGGAATGGCCATCATACCGTCGACAATACGCATCAGAATCATGTCCAGCCGACGGTAATAGCCCGCAAGCATCCCTAGCAGACTGCCACCGGCCACCGCAATCAGCGCAGTGGCGACCCCCACCAACAGCGAAATACGGGTACCGAACAGAACCCGGCTCCAGATATCACGCCCCATGCTGTCGCTCCCCATCAGAAACAGATGGGGAATGACCTCACCATCTACCAGCGTCACCTCGCCCCGAGTACCGGCAGCAACGGAAATAAAGTTGTAATCCATGGTGGCGGGATCGAACGTTCCCAGCAGCGGCGCCAACCCGCCTAAACACAGCAGCAATATGAGAACTGCGCCACCCGAACGGACCGAAAGGTTATGCCACAACGTTGTCAGTGTGTTCATTGCTTAGCCTCTTCAGTTAACGCCTCAATAACGAATGCGCGGATCGAGTACCAGGTAGCTAATATCCACCAGCATATTCACCACCACATAGGCCAGCGCAAAAAACAGCACCACGCCCTGTAGTACCGGAAAATCACGGTTAAGTACCGCGTCTACCGTCAACTGGCCCAGACCCGGTACCGCAAATACGGTTTCCGTGACCACAACGCCACCCAGCAATAACGCCGCGCTAATGCCGATAATGGTTGCGATGGGTACCGCCGCATTACGCAAAGCATGAAACGTGACCACTTGCCACTCGCGAATACCCTTCGCCCGCGCAGTGCGAATATAGTCTTCAGTCAGCGCCTCACTGACCGCCGCGCGCGTCATCCTCGCCAACAAAGCGACGTAGGTAATAGACAAAGAGAGACAGGGCAAAATCAAATGGTTCAGCCAGAGCCAGAAACCCGCAGACAACGGCTGATAGCCCTGAACCGGAAATAATGACGTTTTTACTGCCAGGAAGTAGATCAGCACATAGCCGATAACAAATACCGGAACGGAAAAACCAGCAACAGAAAATGCCATCACGGCCCTGTCCAGCCACCCGCCCATCCGCCATGCTGCCAACGTGCCCAGCGGCACGGCAATGACCACGGTGAAGAGTAGCGTCAACAATGTCAGCGATAGCGTCGGCCCCAGGCGCTGAGAGATTAGCGAGCTGACCGGAGTATTAAGGAAGAAGGAGTAACCCAGATCGCCATTCAGCAGATGCTGGCACCAGATAACAAACTGCCGCCA
Source organism: Klebsiella indica (assembly GCF_005860775.1). Classification (GTDB taxonomy): domain Bacteria; phylum Pseudomonadota; class Gammaproteobacteria; order Enterobacterales; family Enterobacteriaceae; genus Klebsiella; species Klebsiella indica. Next base: position 76,520 of record NZ_VCHQ01000014.1, on the reverse strand, counting down.
CAGTGGCAAGTTGAGTCCCAGTTGGCTGCGAATACGCTCCAGATCATCACTGCTGGCGCCATTGCCGCCGATAATGGCCGCCGGATCGCCGGGGGTCAGGCGCACGATCAGGAAGACGATCGCCGCCACGATCATCAGTACCGGGATTAGGCCTAACAGCCGTTTGGTGATAAATAGCAACATAACATCCTCCCGGGCGGCTTATTGGCCGTTCTTACGGATATTCCAGTACACCTGGGCGCCAGCGGGCACAATGCCGCTGATGCTGTCGCGTACCGCGGCGGGGATCATGTATTGTCCCAACGGAACATGGGTAACAACCTGATAGGCGTAAGTCTGTATTTCCTGAGCCAGTTGCTGCTTCTCAGCATCGTCTGTCGCCCGGGCAAAACGCGCTTTCAACGCTTCGAGATGCGGATCGTTTTGCCAGCCGAACCACCCTTTATCGCCTGTGGCATTTAACATGGCATTATTGAGCGGGTTCTGGACATCCTCTGCGCCCCAGGCGCTGATAAAGGCATTCCAGCCGCCGGCGCCCGGCGCATCTTTTTTCGCCCGCCGGGATACCAGACTCGACCAGTCCATGTTCATGACCTGAACCTTGAACCCGGCCTGCTGCAGCATTTGTTGGGCAACTAAGGGCAGTTTGCCGATGGTGGCGTTATCAGTCGGGCGCAGCAGCACAATCGGCTCGCCTTTATAACCAGACTGTCGCAGTAGCGCTCTCGCTTTTGCCAGGTCGGCCTTGCCGGTGAACGCCGTGCCCGGATCGCTGGCATAAGGGGTACCGCACGGAAACAGACTGGCGCAGGTACGATAGTATTTTGCATCGCCTACCTGAGTGCGTAGCATCGGTTCCTGACCGAGCGCCAGCATCGCCGCCTGCCTCACCTTCACATCATTAAACGGAGGCTGAATAAAGTTGAAGCGAAACATAAACTGATAGCCATTCGGCTGCGCATTCACCAGCCGTATGTGGGCCGTTTTGCTCAGGGTGGGAAGTTGTTCAAAGGCGGGCTGTTCGAGAATATCGACTTCATTAGCCAATAGCGCGTTCATTTGCGTCTGCGGATCGCGGATAATTTTCCATTCCACTTCATCGACATACACTTTCTTGCCGCCAGCCGTTCCTGACGGTGGCTCATTACGCGGCTTATACGCGGGGTTTTTACGAAACCATAAGCTTTCCCCTGGACGGAAGCGATCCGCCTCAAAGATATAAGGCCCCGAACCGACAATCTCCTTAATTGGCGTATCCGCTGAGGTATCGGCAATACGTTTCGGCATGATAAAGGGAACGTTTGACGATGGTTTACCCAGCGCTTCCAGCACCGGTCCAAACGGTGTGCGGAACACTAATTTGAATGTTTTCTCATTGACGATGTCCTGGTGGTCCAGCGCGCTGGCCATTAACCCCCCCAGCGTATCCCGCGCCATCCATCTCTTGAGTGAAGAAATCACGTCGGCACTGGTCACCGGCGTGCCATCACTGAATACCAGACCGTCACGCAGTGTGAAGGTCCAGGTTTTCTTGTCATCACTCACCTGCCAGCTCTGCACCATCTGTGGCTGAATAGCCCCTTTGGCATCCGTACCAAATAGTGTATCGAACACCATATAACCGAAATTACGACTGGCGTAGGCGGTGGTCCATATTGGATCCAGTACCGTGATATTGGAGGCGGGCACAATACGTAAGGTATTCGCTATGGCCGGGGCGGTAAAAAACCATTGCATGATGGCGATAGAACAAGCGCCAAGCAATGGCAAACCTCGCTGAACACGAGGAGCGAAAATCGCAGGGAATACACTGTCATATTTCATTGCCATATCCTCAGATTTTCGAGTGGACGAAGTCACGCTTTACATTAATGGGATGCGTAGTCAGTATAGAAACCGGCCGTCTGAGCACATATATACAGCGAGAATGAAATATTTAATAACAGTAGCTTAGGTCTGCACCGTCAGTATGCAATGATGTAAAAACTCATCATTGCGGTGCATGTCCTGCACCAGAAAAGAACAAAAAATCAGCAATTCCCGGAGGGGATATGGGGCTTTTGAACACCGCCTCGGCACAACCGTTGGTCAGGCAAATTGTCGACCGAATTGCCGGACAAATCGCCAAAAGGCAGCTCGTCCCTGGTAGCAAGCTACCGTCCATTCGCCAGCAGGCGCGTTTTTTCCATGTCAGTGTCATGACGGTGACAAACGCTTACAGTCGCCTGGTTGCGGAGGGGTATCTGGTCTCTCAGGCGGGACGGGGATACTTCGTGAGTCATTCACTGCCGCGAGGTGTCGTTGAACCGGAATCCGCCGGCGTTAAAGTGGACAAACTATGGTTGATTCAACGGGCCTATGAAGAGAACAATTCCTTATTAAAGGCGGGTTGCGGCTGGATCCATCCGCAGTGGCTGTATGGCGAAGGCATGCGCCAGGCCTTAACCCGGCTGGCACGCAACAAAACCCATGGTTTGACGCAATACGCATCACCACAAGGGCTGTTGCCGCTACGTCAGCAGATAGAACAGGTCCTTGCCCGACGTGGTATCCACGTACCGGCTCATCAGATCATGACCACTTCAGGGGCTACCCAGGCGCAGATCCTGCTGGTTCACTGTTTAACACGGGCGGGAGATACCGTGTTTGTCGACTCCCCGGGAAACAGCACCTTCTTTATTCAGCTACGGGCATTTGGTCTGAATCTGGTGGGAATTCAGCGCCGCCCTGACGGCTATGATTTATCGGCACTGGAACAGCAGTTGCGCCAGTATCGGCCCAAACTGTTCTTCACCACCAGCCAGCTACACAATCCCACCGGTTCATCCTTGAGCGCGACAATGGTCAACCAGCTCTTACGGTTGGCACATACCTATGAATTCACACTGGTAGAAAACGACATTATGGCCGGGCTGACGCCGATGGTACCCACAACCCTCGCCAGTCAGGATCAACTCCGACGGGTATGCTATATCGGCAGTTTCTCTAAAACCCTGTCGCCTGAACTGCGAGCGGGGTTTATCGCTTGCGACGAAGCACTCAATGAAAAACTGATGCTCTACAAAATGATTCACGGTCTCACGACATCAGAACTCACCGAAACGCTACTGTGGACAATTTTAACGGAGAAAGGCTGGAGCCTGCATCTTAAAAGCCTGGCAACCCGCCTGGCCGACGCGCAACAGGCCGTATGCAACCGCCTGGAGAGCATCGGCCTGCAATTATTCCATCGCCCCATCGGCGGCCCGTTTCTCTGGGCGCGCCTGCCTCATGAGGTTGATTTGTTAGCCATGACCCGCAGCGCTGCCGAACGCGGCATCCTGTTGGCGCCAGGGCACCTGTTTCATGTTGAACCCTGTCAGGAGCCCTGGCTGCGTTTTAACGTCTCTTACTGCCATCGACCTGAAGTATATGATTTTTTGGCCAGGTATATCGCCGAAGGGCGATAACGCTTTTGCGAAAAGCATTAAGAACCATGGCTTACGTAATGTCGATCATGGCGCCCGGCCCGATCCGGAAATTTCCCAGTTCGCACTACGCTGACCGGCGCCGCTTTTTCATCGGTAATGAGCGTACTGAATGCCATCAGAATAATAAAGAAAGCAACAAATTCAGCGCTGATTAACAGTACGTCCGTAAGGCCATAAATCAGCATCGATAGCATAATGAAAAACAACAGCAAATTATTACGCCGAAGAGCAAGCAGAACACCGCCGATATAGAACCCCAGAAGCAGGACTAACCCAATCACGCCCTGTAACGAAAAGGTATCAATCAGCTCGTTATGCAGATGGACGTTAATGTACATCATCGCGGTTTTATTCTCCGGATGAGTCTGAACATAATCAGCGCTTAAACGCTCACGGCTCTCCATCGATTGCCCAAGCGGTTTATGGACTCCGTTATAAATGCCCAGCGTCCACATCGAAAATCTTGCTCCCAGCGACGTATCGTCATTACCGGTCTGATAAGACGAGATCTCATGCACCGTCTGGAGAATTTTAGGTTTAACATGGGCGTTAAAGTTAATCCCCACAATACACAGAATAACCACCGCCACGCCCAGCATTGGTTTAAGCGGAATATTTTTTTTGAAGTTAAACAGTGTTAACAAGAAGATCAATATCGGGTAGACCCCCATCGCCGCCCGCGTACCGGTGAAGATAATATTCAGGTATGAGATAAGTATCACCGCGACAGCCAACATATAAGCCGATTTTTTGCGTAACTGGAACAACGCATAGATAAACGCCAGCGACAGCGTTGAATAGATATAAGCGGCAATCGTGGGGCGACTGATCGCCATCTCAATACGCTGCATCCCCTGCCATTCCTGAATAAAACCATATCCGGTTGCCAGTAACAGACTCACTCCCGAAACAATAATAAAAATCTTCTTCGCCATGTCGCGATGGAGATGATATTTAAAGCTATCCAGGTATAACACCAGAATACTGCCCAGCAGCAGTTTTTTACCGCCGAGAAAGTGGTCATTATAATGGTTGACATGACCATTCCTGACCTCGAAAAAGAGAAACCATAGCAGCTCCATCGCCCCCATGATCATCGGCAACAGAGCGACCTTCAGGCGTACTTTTCTGAGATTTTTGCGTTCAACAACGAATCCCAGTATGCTGGCATATACCGCCAGATAGAAAAAAACACGCTGCTGAGCGGAATCCAGCAGCAGAAATAGTAATGATATCGCCGACAGTATTATTGTCAGCATATAAGTATTGCGGTTTATCTTTTCCATAATGCCTGGATTGCCTTTTTCTTATAACTTAATCGCACGTCGCCAGACATAAAAAATCCCGGTGACAATGTTGCCTTTATCTTTTTTTCAACAATATGAGTCTGTTTTTCAGTCAAGAAGCGGGCATATTTCAGATAAATATCCAGCCAATGACAGTAAATCAGCCACTGAAATGAGGGAGGAAAGACGATTTCCATTTTTCTCGTACAGTTAACTAAATTACTAATTTTTGCTCTATCCAACGCACTGGAGAGGCTATTTTTGCGTTTAATATAATAATAATGTCCCTCTTTCTGAAACCAGATATTTTGCGACCGCATCAGAAAAGAGGGGAAAACGGCGAAATCCTCGTAGCAGGTCATGGCGGGTATGGGCTCACAAAGATAAATATCCTTACGAATAAATTGACCAATTAAATGCGCCTGAAAATCCTTATGGATCAGAAAACGACGAATGGCCTCGTTCTGCGTGAGTTGAATCGGGGAAAAGCCCGCCCAGTGGTTATCAATCGTGCCAGGGTCACGGGTCTCAATCAGATGCGTCAGCAGCAAATCGGGGCGGTGTTGCTTAAGAAACGCCACCGCATCACGCAGACTTCGGGGCTTAAGGAGATCATCATCGTCAACCATGGTGATATAGTCACCACGGGCCATCCGTACAGCAATGTTTCTGACGCTCCCGACATTCCTCATCTGAACTTCTTGTATCTGAACCGAAGAAAAGCTTTGTGCATAGCGCTCAATAATTTGCTGTGTTCTATCATGAGAACTGTCATTAAGAATGATAACTTCAACATCATTTTCACAATCAATGGCCTTTTTTACACTTTTCAACGTTTCAGCAAGAGTTAGCTCACAATCATGGGCTGTGACGACAATGCTTAAAAAGGGCATAAGGGCACTCCTGTTGGATAGCCTGTTTTATAAGTTTATATTTCGAGCAAATAGGATAAATCTTAAAATATAACATCCAGATAGTATTAAAAATCTATTTATTATAGTTCCAGCCAATTTTAGTAGAAAAACAAATAACTTGTAACAAAAAAAGAAACCATATGAAACAATTTGTATCAAAATGTAATTTTAGGAAAATAAATTTATCAGAATTATTATCTGGAATCAGATCAAAAAATAAAATTTAGTTATTCAACAAGATGTTGATATCACGCATAGTGAAGTCAACTGATTAATAAAAGTCGAACCGTCTTAAAAACAACCACTGCATGTTTTAATGAGAAAACAGTTGAGATAATTCGCATACGCTCAGATAGATAATCATCAGAATATGACGCATTGTCTATTACACTAATTCTTAATTTCATTATTAGTATGACAATGTCTCAAAAGACGCTTTTGGTTACTTATGCAGAGTAAGAGCCTATCCCATTAGGGCTATTTTGCTTGCCATTTTGAACCAGGGCAGTGCTCAGAATCTTCACGTACTACGTGTACGCTCCGGTTCTTCCGCGCTGGCCGTGTTCAAACTGTCTGCGCCAATAACGCCTGGTGGGATAGGTTCTAAGTTATGGCTTAAAACCGTCCGTGCCAGACTAAAATACGCTCATTCCGTCAGTCTTCATATTACTGTTATCGCTCAAAAGGCGTTCCAGCCTGCGTTTATGCAAGAGTGATGCAAAAGAGATTTTGCTATGCAGATCAATGCCATTGGTCGCGGCGCCGGGAATCGACTGCGCCCTTAGCGGCGATTAAGTCCGGCGGCGAAAAGTACGACGCCACTCTGCCGGGCTGACGCCAAAACGCGATTTAAACTGCTGGCGGTAAGTTACCGCAGAGAGATAACCCACTTCCTCCGCCACCTGCTCAACAGGCAAATCCCCGGCTTCCAGCAGGAGCTGGCTGCGGCGCAGACGTTCCGCAGACAGCCAGTCGGTAAGGCTCATACCTGTTGCTTTCACGAAATGGCGGGTCAAAGTACGGCGGCTCATTGCAGCCACCTGCGCCAGAGAGTCAAGATTGTGCGGCTGGCAAATATGCTGCTGGAGATACTCAAGCAGACCGTTAATCCGCGTATCTCGGGTGCTTTTCGGTACGGGCTGAGCGATAAATTGCGCTTGCCCGCCTTCACGGTGCGGAGCGATTATCATCCGCCGGGCAATCTGATTCGCCGCCAGGCTACCGAAACGCTGGCGAATAATATACAGGCAACAGTCGATCGCCGCCGCAGTGCCCGCCGAAGTGATAATCCGCTCATCGTCCACGTACAGGGCATTAATATCCAGACGCACTTGCGGGAACAGGCGTTGAAAATCCTGCTCAAATGCCCAGTGTGTTGCAGCGCGTTTACCGTCCAGTAATCCGGCGTAGCCCAGCACAAATGCCCCGAGGCACAGACCGACCATTTCCGCACCGTTATTGCGCGCGCGCAGCAGACTATCGAGCAACGACTGAGGAGGACGTTGATTCACCGCCCCCCAATATGGCACCACAACAATATCCGCCTGCTCCAGGATCGAAAAGTCGCCGCTGGCATTTAGCATAAAGCCGTCGCGAGCGCTCTGAAGACCAGGCCGTTCGGCGCAGATATGCAGATTAAAGCGTTTGGTTTCCGAGACCGTATCGCCAAATAGCATACAGGGAACCGAGTAATGAAACGGGCTAAACCCGTCCACCGCCACAATCGCCACTTCCGTTAGTTTCATCGCCCGCTCCGGCTTTAAAAAAACATACTTTCCCCATCCTGCGGGATGCTGACCGCATCGGCAATCCGATTATCAGCCACGTACTGCCGCAGCTCATCCCGGCTCAGCAAACAGTGGTTCACCGCTTCCATATGGCTGGCGACAATTTTGGCTTCCGGCAGAGTGAAGTGCGCCTTCAGTACATCTTCTTTACCCATAATGATCGGCCCAAAAGCGATGACGTGAGCATACCCGACATTCAGTACGATGACGTCCGGATGTAGTCTGACCATATCGGCTTCAACCTCATCGCGCCAGATCGTGTCACCCACTAGCCATAACGTTTTTTCCTGCGGATGACGGAAGACGACCCCACAGGCTTCGCCCAGACGTTCAGCCATCGCCGGAATAGCATAAGTACGGTCGCTACCGTGCTGACCTGACGTCGTTTTCACCAGGGAGATATCAGCAAACTTGCCGTGCGCTGAAAGCAGATGAATATTGCAAAAACCCTGCCCGTACAGTAGCTGACCATCGGCTTGATGCTGGACATAAACCGGTAACGTTTTGGGGATCGCGGCGATCGCCGCCGCATCCCAGTGATCTTCATGCGTATGGGTGACGATAACAGCATCAACGTCAACTATCTCTTTGACAGGAAAAGGCAGATCCACCAGCGGATTACGCAACTCACTACGCGCAGTACCGGCGAATCCCGACCAGGCGCCTTTGTCCGCCAGCATAGGATCTATCAGAAATCTTTTACCTGCGTATTCAATAATCTGAGTAGCATTACGGATATGGGTGATTTGCATGATGTTCATTCCTCTTCGCAGTCATCTGATAAACATCGTACCTGTCACCGCCCTGGCGAAATATGGCCGTTTGGTCAATGAGCGATGAGATTGGGCCAGTTTACGGCAGCCGCCATATGCGCAATACAGAGGGCTGTGCCGCACACGCAGCGGCGCTGATGCACAAGGTGAGATCGATATGGCGACTGGCGGACAACGGACGTTTTCCCGCGCGAGACGGTGGAGCGAACCGCAGGAGAAAACGGGGCGCTTTAGCGTAGCGGCTTCAGCATCCGCCAACGAAACCACAACTGGGCGACGAGGATCAGCACACCACCGATAATCTTCTGTAATGGCAGTTGTTCGCCGTACCACAGTGCAGCGGCGATCACCGTCAACAGAGGTTCCAGCACCATAATAATCGCAGCGCTGGCGACCGCGGCATACTTCTGCCCCTTCATTTGCAAACCGAAGCGTAGACTGGTCGCAATAACGATACTGGCCAGCAGCCAGCCAAAGGTCGGCAGCGTAAACGGCTGATCCCAGCTTTCAAAAGCGGCGGAGATCCCCAGTCCGACAATCCCGGTAATACCTAACTGTACGGTAGTCAACGGGATCAGCGGTACCTCGCGGGCGCAGTTGCTGGTGTAGCAAAACCAGATTGACTGTACCAGCGCAGTGAGCAGAAACCAGCCCTGGCTGGGATGGAACGCAATCGGCATATGCAGACTCAGTAATCCGAGGCCGATAACCGCAACCGGCAGACACTCCCAGTATGCCCGCGCCGGTCGCGCCTTCATCATCATCCAGGCGGTAAGCGGCACAAACAGCATCGACAGGCTCATAATAAACGCCCCTTCACCCAGCGATGGAGTTGTCGATACCGAATAGATCCACAGACACAGGTTTAGCGCAAACCACAGGCCGCTGATAATGATGCGCGGCCAGTGCTGCTTGTTGACGCGATAACCGCGGCAGAACGGCAGCAGCAACAGCGCAGCGAAGAAAAAGCGCAGACCAAGGAAGGCGAAAACCGGCATGCCGGCAATCGCTTCACGGGAAAAAATCCATCCGCAGGCGGCGATAACCGTCGCGGCTATGAGCAGCAAATCTGCCTGGCGTTGCCGGGTCATCGCCACGCCTCCTTGTGTTAATCGTTACCAGCCGGGAACCGCACCGCCGTTGAAGATAGTCTCAGCCGCCTTCGCCACTTCCGGTGACTGGTAGGACTGTATAAATTCTTTTACGTTTTCCGCATCTTTGTTGTCTTCACGGGTCACGATAATGTTCACATACGGCGAATGTTTATCTTCAATAAAGAGACCGTCTCGTACCGGCGAAAGTCCTGTCTGCTGAAGATAGGTGGTGCTGATGATCGCCACGTCAACTTTCGGGTCATCAATGACCCGCGGCAGTTGCGCCCCTTCCAGCTCCATGATGTTCAGGTGATGCGGATTGTCGGTAATATCGACCGCCGTCGGCAGCAGACCTGTACCTGCCTTGAGCGTGATCAGCTTCTCTTTTTGCAGCAGAAGCAGCGCACGCCCCAGGTTGGTCGGATCGTTAGGAATCGCAATAGTCGCGCCGTCTTTCAGTTCAGCGACAGATTTGATTTTGCGCGAATAGCCCGCCATTGGAAAGACGAAAGTATTACCAACTGCCACCAGGTGATAGTTGTGGGCTTTGTTATCCTGTTCGAGGAACGGCCGATGCTGAAAAACATTCGCGTCCAGATCACCGGCGTTGGTGGACTCATTCGGCAACAGTGAACCGCTAAAGCCCACCAGTTCGACATTGAGGCCATATTTCTCTTTTGCCACTTTCTTCGCCACTTCCGCCACATCCTGCTCAGCGCCATTAATGACGCCGACTTTAATATGTTTCGCATCACTGCCCTTCTGGTCGCAGCCCACCAGCAACAGGCCTGCCAGCATGACGGCGGCGGCTGTCCGTAAACGCAAAGTCATTGTTATTACCCCGTTAATCCATACAGAATTATTATTTTTCCGTATAAAACTATAACGACTTCCGGGTTGGGTTTTAAACTGCAAAAGCGGCAACTGGAAATAAAATCATCTTCCCCGGCTTACGCGCCCCCGTACCATGCTGAAGACAGGATCAGCCGATTTGCCAAATCATCAGCAGTTGATAACCCGGCTTCTGGTAAAACGGCAGCGCCTGAAAGCTGAACGTATCCACCAGCATATGATTGCAACCGCACCACCGCGCCGGGTTTTCCGCTTCTTGCATCAGCCCGCGCCCCAACCCGCTGCCGAGAGGCTTCCCTGATCCACAGATACCCAATGCACAGCCAGCAATTCCTCCCGATCGGTGGGTTGAATGTTATTTGTTATTATCAGCGTCACCCGTCATCTCCACCTTTTATTTTTTACAGACCATTTCCTATTCGGTTTTCACAAAATATCCTTTTTTTCTCCATTATTCCCTGACTAAAATTAAGTCATTAAAATTTGTGTAAAAAGCCTTTCCATCATTCAGCACTGACGTATAATGGAGAAAATGAGAATAACTATTCTCATTATTTTAAATCAGGGTTATCCGATACCCTAAATAATTCGGGTTGCTTAAAGGCGGCAAGGGCATGAGTCCCCTGGAGCATAGATAACTATGTGACTGAGGTGTTCGAGCGTAGCCAACGCATAAGCAACTTAAAGTATGACGGGTATATATGTACGCCCTGTGACAGGCAAAACGTCCTGGTTCAGAGTCTGTAATCACTATCTGATACCATCTTGCCGTCAGAGGCATTATCTAAAAAACCGGTTAGTTCATAACGGTAATATCAGCGTCATTTACTGCAAACAGGAATATTTATTTTCCATTTTGTTATTTTATGCTTGCCCGGAGATGCATCATCGTCTACCCCATCACCCCGACTGTGAGTTTTACGGGGCGGACGTCGTTCATCCTGAGAAAATATAATGAAATACACTATAGCCCCCATCGCAATAGCATTATTTCTCCTTAGCGGATGCGATAATGCACAAACATCCTCCCAACAACAACAGCTCCAGGAAGTGGGCGTCGTCACCCTGAAAAGCCAGCCAGTCCCGGTGGTGAGCAACCTTACGGGCCGTACTACCGCTTCGCTTAGCGCCGAAGTGCGGCCACAGGTCGGCGGTATCATACAAAAACGCCTGTTTACCGAAGGCGATATGGTCAAAGCCGGACAGGCGCTGTACCAAATCGACCCGGCCAGCTATCGGGCGACGTTCGACGAAGCTGCCGCATCGCTGAAGCAGGCCCAGGCGCTGGTGACAGCCGATTGTCAAAAAGCCCGGCGCTACGCGGTGCTGGTCAAAGATAACGGCGTCTCCCGTCAGGACGCCGACGACGCGCTATCGACCTGTAACCAGGACAAAGCCAGCGTCGAGTCGAAAAAAGCGGCGCTGGAGAGCGCGCGTATCAACCTGAACTGGACCACAGTCACAGCGCCCATTTCCGGCCGCATCGGCATCTCCTCGGTCACGCCGGGCGCGCTGGTTTCCGCCGATCAGGATACTGCGCTGGCAACGATCCGCGGTCTGGATACGATGTATGTCGATCTCACCCGCTCCAGCGTCGACCTGTTGCGCCTGCGTAAGCAAAGCCTCGCGACCAACAGCGATACGCTTAACGTGACCCTGACCCTTGAAGATGGCAGCACCTACAACCAAAAAGGCCGTCTGGCGCTGACCGAAGTGGCAGTGGATGAATCCACCGGGTCGGTGACGCTGCGCGCAATCTTCCCCAATCCGCAGCACATACTGCTGCCCGGGATGTTCGTTCGCGCCCGCATTGATGAAGGCATCATGAACGATGCGATCCTCGCCCCGCAGCAGGGTATCACCCGTGACGCCAAAGGCGACGCTATCGCGCTGGTCGTCGACGCTCACAATAAAGTTGAGCAACGCAGCGTAGAAACCGGCGACACCTATGGCGACAAGTGGCTGATAGTCAAAGGTCTGAAAAGTGGCGATAAGCTCATTGTCGAGGGTTCCAGCAAAGTCGCCCCCGGCCAACAGGTGAAAGCCGTTGAAGTCAAAGAAACCCAAAATGACGGAGATAACGCCTGATGTTCTCCCGTTTCTTCGTGCGACGTCCGGTTTTCGCCTGGGTTATCGCCATTTTGATTATGCTTGCCGGGGTTCTGGCGATCCGTACTCTGCCGGTCGCCCAGTATCCCGACGTCGCGCCGCCGGCGGTAAAAATCTCCGCCACCTACACCGGCGCCTCTGCGGAAACGCTGGAAAACAGCGTGACCCAGGTCATCGAACAGCAGCTTACCGGGCTGGATAATCTGCTCTATTTTACCTCCACCAGCAGCTCGGACGGTTCAGTCAGCATCACCGTGACGTTCGAGCAGGGTACCAACCCGGATACCGCACAGGTTCAGGTACAGAACAAAGTCGAGCAGGCCAAATCACGCCTGCCCAGCGAAGTGCAACAGTCCGGCGTGACGGTGGAAAAATCACAGAGCAGCTTCCTGCTGATCCTCGCGGTATATGACAAAAATAACAAAGCCACCAGTTCCGATATCTCCGACTGGCTGGTCAGTAACATGCAGGACCCGCTGGCGCGTCTTGAAGGCGTCGGCAGTCTGAAGGTTTTTGGCGCGGAACACGCCATGCGTATCTGGATGGATCCGACCAAACTGGCTTCCTATTCGCTGATGCCCTCTGATGTGGAATCAGCAATAGAGGCGCAGAACGTGCAGGTCTCCGCCGGTAAAATCGGCGCGCTGCCCGCATCCAGTCATCAACAGCTGACCGCGACGGTCCGCGCCCAGTCACGGCTACAAACCGTCGACCAGTTCAAAAATATTATCGTCAAAAGCAAAGCCGACGGTTCGGTGGTGCGCCTGAGCGATGTCGCCCGCGTCGAAATGGGGAGTGAAGATTATACCGCTTCCGCCAACCTCAACGGCCACCCGGCCGCGGGGATCGCGGTGATGATGGCCCCAGGGGCCAACGCCCTGAATACCGCGACGCTGGTGAAAAGCAAGATTGCCGAATTCCAGCGTCAGATGCCGCAGGGCTACGAAATCGCCTACCCGAAAGACAGCACCGAGTTTATTAAAATCTCGGTGGAAGATGTGATTCAGACCCTGTTTGAAGCCATCGTCCTCGTCGTCTGCGTGATGTATCTGTTCCTGCAAAACTTCCGCGCAACGCTGATTCCGGCGGTCGCGGTTCCGGTGGTGCTGCTGGGAACGTTCGGCGTACTGGCGCTGTTTGGTTACTCCATCAATACCCTGACGCTGTTTGCGATGGTGCTGGCGATCGGGTTACTGGTAGATGACGCCATCGTGGTGGTGGAAAACGTCGAACGTATTATGCGCGACGAAGGGTTGCCCGCCCGCGAAGCCACCGAAAAATCAATGGGAGAAATCTCCGGCGCGCTGATCGCCATTGCCCTGGTCCTCTCGGCGGTGTTCCTGCCGATGGCCTTCTTCGGCGGCTCCACCGGGGTGATCTATCGCCAGTTCTCGGTCACTATTATCTCGGCGATGATGCTGTCGGTAGTGGTCGCGCTGACCTTAACCCCGGCGCTGTGCGGGTCGCTGCTGACCCATTCTAAACCTCATACCAAAGGCTTCTTCGGCGCCTTCAACCGCCTGTGGGGGCGCACCGAACAGGGTTACCAGCACCGGGTAGTCGGCGGCCTGCGCCGCTCGGCGGTGATGATGGGTGCCTTTGTGCTGATTTGCGGCGGCATGGCGCTGGCGATGTGGAAACTGCCGGGCAGCTTCCTGCCGACAGAAGATCAGGGCGAAATCATGGTCCAGTACACCCTGCCCGCCGGGGCGACGGCAGTGCGTACCGCCGAGGTCCGGCGCCAGGTCACCAACTGGTTCCTGACCACAGAGAAAGCCAATACTGACGTTATCTTTACCGTCGACGGCTTTAGCTTCAGCGGTAGTGGGCAGAACACCGGGATGGCTTTCGTGTCGCTAAAAAACTGGTCCGAACGTAAAGGTGCGGAAAATACCGCCCAGGCTATTGCTCTGCGTGCCAATAAAGAACTCGGCCGCATTCGTGACGCCACGCTGTTCGCCATGACCCCGCCTTCGGTGGATGGTCTGGGGCAGAGCAATGGCTTCACCTTTGAACTGATGGCCAGCGGCGGCACCGATCGTGATAGTCTGATGAAGATGCGCAGCCAGCTGCTGGCAGAGGCGCATCAAAGCCCAGAGCTGCAATCCGTGCGCGCCAACGATCTGCCGCAGATGCCGCAGCTCCGGGTGGATATCGATAATAATAAAGCGGTGTCGCTTGGGCTGTCGTTAAGCGATGTCACCGATACTCTCTCCAGCGCCTGGGGTGGGACCTACGTCAACGACTTTATCGATCGCGGTCGCGTCAAAAAGGTCTATATCCAGGGGGAAAGCGACGCCCGCGCCGTACCGTCCGACCTCGGAAAATGGTTCGTCCGGAGTAGCGACGATAGCATGACGCCGTTCTCCGCCTTCGCCACCACCCATTGGGAATACGGACCAGAAAGCCTGGTGCGCTACAACGGCTCCGCCGCCTTTGAAATCCAGGGCGAGAATGCCAGCGGGTTTAGTTCCGGCGCGGCGATGGACAAGATGGAAGCCTTAGCCAATAAGCTGCCTGCCGGAAGCACCTGGGCCTGGAGCGGCATGTCGCTGCAGGAAAAACTCGCCAGCGGCCAGGCGATGAGCCTCTATGCGATCTCTATTCTGGTGGTATTCCTGTGCCTCGCGGCGCTGTATGAAAGCTGGTCGGTACCGTTCTCGGTGATCATGGTGATCCCGCTCGGGCTGCTTGGCGCGGCGCTGGCGACATGGATGCGCGGTCTGAATAACGATGTCTACTTTCAGGTGGCGCTGCTCACCACTATCGGCCTGTCGTCAAAGAACGCCATCCTGATCGTTGAATTCGCCGAATCGGCGCTGGAAGAGGGCTACTCCCTGTCGCGTGCCGCCATGCGCGCTGCGCAAACGCGTTTACGCCCCATTGTGATGACCTCGCTGGCGTTTATCGCCGGGGTTCTGCCGCTGGCAATCGCCACCGGCGCTGGCGCCAACAGCCGCGTGGCGATTGGTACCGGGATTATCGGCGGGACCCTGACGGCGACGCTGCTGGCAATCTTCTTCGTGCCGTTGTTCTTCGTGCTGGTGAAACGTTTCTTCACCCGCTATCGTTCTTCTCAGGAGTAAGCTATGTTTCGTTTTTCCCTCGTGTTTGTTGCGCTCCTGACGGCAGGCTGTGTCTCTCTCGATCCGCACTATGAGCGCCCGGCGGCGCCCATTCCCGCCACCCTGCCCGGTAGCCACGGCGAGGCAACCGCGGTAGTGAATGACTGGCAGCAGGTGGTGAATGACGCCCGCCTCAAAAAAGTGGTGAGTATTGCGCTGACCAGCAACCGCGACGTGCAGAAAGCGCTGGCCGATATCGAAGCCGCGCGCGCCCAGTTTGGCGAAACCCGCGCCTCGTTATTCCCGACCCTCGACGCGGAACTGAGCCATACCCGCAGCAAAACGGTCGCCAATGGGCTCACGTCGTCATCGGAAGCCGACGGCGCGGTTTCCAGCTTTGAGCTGGATCTGTTCGGCAAGAACCAAAGCCTGACGCGTGCGGCGCGGGAGACCTGGCTTGCCAGTGAATACACCGCGCAGAATACGCGCCTGACGATGATCGCCGACCTGACCACCGCCTGGATAACGCTGGCGGCGGATAACAGTAATCTGGCGCTGGCTCAGGAAACGATGGCCAGCGCGGAGAATTCACGCAAAATCGTCACCCGCCAGATGGACGTAGGTACCGCTTCGGCAAGTGACCTCAGCGATGCGGAAAGCGTCTATCAGCAGGCGCGCGCCAGCGTCGCCAGCTACCGTACGCTGGTGGCGCAGGATAAAAATGCGCTCAATCTGCTGGCCGGAGAAACCGTACCGGATAGTCTGCTGCCCGGCACGCTGGAGAGTCTCGGCGGCCACAGTATCGCCCTGGTCCCGGCGGGTGTATCCTCTTCGGTACTGCTACGTCGCCCGGATATTCAGGAAGCAGAGCATAATCTGAAGAGCGCTAACGCCGATATCGGCGCGGCGCGGGCCAACTTCTTCCCGTCGATCTCGCTGACCGCCAGCGCCGGAGTTGGTAGCGACTCGCTCTCTTCTCTGTTTAGTCACGGCATGCAGGTGTGGTCATTCGCACCGTCCATTAGCCTGCCGCTGTTTACCGGCGGCAGTAATCTGGCGCAACTGCGCTATGCTGAAGCGGAGAAAAAAGGGCTAATCGCCACCTATGAGAAGACGATTCAAAGCGCCTTCAAGGACGTGGCCGATGCGCTGGCGCGCCGGGAAACGCTCAACGAACAGCTGGACGCGCAGAAAAAATATGTCGCGGCGGAACAAAAATCGCTGGATATTGCGATGAAGAGCTACCAGGCCGGCGTTGGAGATTACCTGTCGGTGCTCACCGCCCAACGGACGCTGTGGTCGGCACAGGCAACGCTAATCTCTCTTCAACAAACCGATCTGGAAAACCGTATTACTCTCTGGCAGTCGCTGGGAGGCGGAGCCAGTTAACGCTTATTCCGGGCGGCAACGCCCGGTATGCTGACAAGGAGCCAGTAAATATGTCCCGAATATCCCTCTCCTGGGTGGTGGTTCTCGGGTTACTCAGTGCCATCGGGCCGCTGTGTACCGATTTCTATCTGCCCGCGCTGCCGGAAATCACCCAACAGCTTAACGCCACCGGCACGCAAACCCAGCTATCGCTGACCGCGGCGCTGATTGGACTCGGCCTTGGCCAGCTTTTTTTTGGCCCGCTGAGCGACCGGATTGGCCGTAAAAAACCGCTGGCGCTTTCTCTGCTGCTGTTTATCTTCTCCTCGGTGATGTGTGCGATAACCTACGATATTCATATGCTGATCGCCTGGCGTTTTCTGCAGGGCTTCGCCGGAGCGGGCGGTTCGGTGCTGTCACGCTCCATCGCCCGTGACCGATACCAGGGCACCCTTCTGACCCAGTTTTTCGCTCTGCTGATGACCGTCAACGGCATCGCTCCTGTGCTGTCGCCGGTGATTGGCGGCTGGATCATCACCGCGTTTAACTGGCGCATTCTGTTCTGGGCTATGGCGGCTATCGGCATCATATTGCTGCTGCTCAGCCTGGTGGTTCTCCATGAAACGCTGCCGAAAAAAAGCGCCGCTTCCGTGACACAGCAGCAGACTGATACTCCTGTGCTGAAAAATCGCCGCTTTATGCGCTACTGCCTGATTCAGGCCTTTATGATGGCCGGTTTGTTCTCTTATATCGGCTCATCTTCGTTCGTTATCCAGAATGAATACGCCATGAGCGCGATGCAGTTCAGCCTGCTGTTCGGCCTTAACGGTATCGGGCTGATTATCACCGCGCTGATTTTTTCGCGTCTGGCACGCCGCATCAGCGCCGAGCCGCTACTACGCAGCGGCCAGGTGCTGGCGGTGACATTTGCTGTCATCACTCTGTTGTTTGCCTGGCTACACCTGTCGACGCTGGCCCTGATCGGCTTGTTTTTCACGGTTTCCATCATGAGCGGAATCGGTACCGTGGCAGGCGCGGAGGCAATGAATGCCATCAACGCTCGCCAGTCCGGCACCGCGTCGGCACTGCTCGGTACGCTGATGTTTGTCTTTGGCGGCATTGCCGCGCCGCTGGCCGGGATCGGCGGTGAAACGATGCTAAAAATGAGCCTTGCCATGACTCTTGCCTACCTGGCCTCCCTGCTTATTGGCCTGAAAAAACCACACGTCAGCGAATAACATCCTCTGGCGGTAATAAAATATTCCAATTTTATTACCGCCATGTTTCCCGCTCTTACTGAAATCTCCTATTATTCATAACATCCCAATCGTGATAATCTTCACACGAAAGGAATAATTAATTCCTTATACTGCCTGTCACTGTGAATAATGAGGTTCTTATGAGTATCGACCTGAGCAAACTGCCGACCGAGCGCCGAAACGCCAATAGCGCCAATATTGACACCCTCTCCACCGAAGAGATGCTGACGGTGATTAATCAGGAAGATCAGCTGGTGGCGCACGCGATCACCCCCTGGCTGGCACAAATTGCCCAGGTCGTGGATAAGGTTGCGGCGGCGCTGCAGGCGGGCGGGCGGTTGATTTACATTGGCGCAGGGACTTCCGGTCGTCTGGGGATCCTCGACGCCAGCGAGTGTCCGCCAACATTCGGTACCCGCCCTGAGCAGGTGGTGGGGATCATCGCGGGCGGCCATAAAGCGATTCTGAGCGCCGTCGAAAACGTTGAAGATAACAAAGCGCAAGGCGCGATGGATCTGCAAAACCTCAGCGTCAGCAGCGGTGATGTGCTGGTCGGCCTGGCCGCCAGCGGGCGCACGCCATACGTGATTGGCGCGATGGAATATGCCCGCAGTCAGAATGCCTTTGTCGCTATGGTCAGCTGTAACCCACACGGCGAAATGGCGCAACTGGCGGATGTCGCCATTACGCCGGTCGTCGGCCCGGAAGTAGTGACCGGCTCAACGCGTCTGAAGGCGGGTACCGCGCAAAAGCTGGTGCTGAATATGATCTCCACCGGCGCGATGATCCGCATCGGCAAGGTCTACAGCAACCTGATGGTGGATGTTGAAGCCACCAACGCCAAACTTATTGAGCGCCAGGTGTCCATCGTCATGGAAGCCACCGGGTGCGATCGCGTGACCGCCCAACGTGCGCTGGATGCCTGCGCCCGCCACTGTAAAACGGCCATCGTGATGGTGCTGGCTGATTTAAGCGCCGCAGAAGCCGGGGCGCTGCTGGCGAAAAATAAGGGCTATATCCGCAAGGCGCTGAGCCGCGCCTGACCGCTGACAAACAGGTAATCTGCAATGGCAAAAATAAATAAAGAAATGATAGTGCGGATCCTCAGCCACGTTGGCGGAGCCGGGAATGTCGCGCAGGCAGGCAACTGTATGACCCGCCTGCGCCTGACCCTGCGCAATGCGTCACAGGCCGATAGCGAGGCTATCCGTCAGATTGACGGCGTGATGGGGGTTATCGTCAGCGACGAACAGTTTCAGGTGGTATTGGGTCCCGGCAAGGCGCAAACCGCAGCGGAGATAATGAATGCCCTGCTGGAAGAGACCCCGAGGGAGGTCCCCTCTCTGGCCGATGTCGCTGCGGAGAAAAAACAGGCACTGAAAAGCAAGCAAACCAGCGGCGTACAAAAGTTTCTCGCCAAATTTGCCACCATTTTCACGCCGCTGATCCCCGGTTTTATCGCCGTCGGCCTGCTGCTGGGGTTTGCCACCCTGGCGGAGCAGATGTTTATCCTCGAAAATACCCATCCGAATGCCGCGCTGGTGGCGCTGATCGGTTATATGAAGGTCTTCAGCAAGGGGATGTTTACCTTTCTGAGCATCCTGATCGGCTATAACGCTCAGAAGGCGTTCGGCGGCTCCGGGGTGAATGGCGCGATTATCGCGGCGCTATTTGTACTCGGCTATAACCCGGAAGCCACCAGCGGTTTTTATTCCGGTATCTCGACCTTCTTCGGGCAAAGTATCGACCCGCGCGGCAACATTATCGGGGTGCTGATCGCCTGCATTATCGGCGCGTGGGTGGAAAAGCAGGTGCGCCGTATTATGCCCGCCAACCTCGATATGATCCTCACCTCAGCGGTGACGCTGCTGATAATGGGCGCGATAACCTTTACCGTCATTATGCCGATTGGCGGCTGGCTGTTCACCGGGATGTCATGGCTGTTCCTGCATCTTAACGGCAACCCGTTCGGCTCTGCGGTGCTGGCCGGTCTGTTTCTGCTGGCGGTCATGTTTGGCGTGCATCAGGGCTTTGTGCCGGTCTATTTCGCGCTGGTGGACGCGCAAGGTTTTAACTCGCTGTTCCCGATTCTGGCGATGGCCGGAGCCGGGCAGGTGGGCGCGGCGCTGGCGCTGTTCTGGCGGGCAAAGCATGGTTCGCTGCTGCGCACCCAGATTAAAGGGGCGATAATTCCCGGCGTGCTCGGTATCGGCGAACCGCTAATTTACGGCGTCACGCTGCCGCGAATGAAGCCGTTTATCACCGCCTGCCTCGGCGGCGCCTGCGGCGGGTTTTTCCTCGGTTTTATTGCCTGGATGGGGTTACCGGTCGGCCTGAATACGGTGTTTGGCCCTTCCGGGCTGGTGGCGCTGCCGCTGATGACGTCCGGTAGCGGCATCTATACCGGAATGGCGGTATATGCCGCGGGGCTGGCAGTGTCCTACCTGTGCGGCTTCGCGCTGACCTGGCTGTTCGGCAGTAAAAATGTCGATTTAAGTTAAGGTGCCGTCCTGATTAACATCGCTGACCACGTCAGTTTGCGGCAATGGCCCGGTAGCGCAACGCTTACCGGGTTACCCGTTCCCATCAATAGCGCCGAAAACCGCAGAGATCAGCAACGGACCAAATCGTCTGAAAACCATCTCCGCCCCCACTGTGCGGGCGCGCTCATGCTATGATGCGTCTTTGCGATATTTCACCTGAGGGAAAGATGGGCTCCAGCAAAAAAGGAATGCTGAATGTACTGATAGCCGCCGTGCTGTGGGGAAGTTCCGGCGTCTGTGCACAATTCATTATGCAGCAAAGTCAGATGTCATCGCCGTTTCTGACCATGACCCGCCTGTTGTTCGCCGGCATGATTATCCTGATGCTCTCGTTCGTTCACGGCGATAAAATTTTCCGTATCCTGCAAAACCACAAAGATACCTTCAGACTGCTGATCTTCTCCTTATTTGGCGCACTGACCGTACAATACACTTTCCTGATAACTATCGAAAAATCAAACGCCGCCACCGCGACGGTGCTGCAGTTTCTGTCGCCGACGATTATCGTCGCCTGGTTTGCTGTCGCCCGTAAAATGCGCCCCAATCCGCTGGTGCTGGCGGCTATCTGTACTTCGCTCATTGGCACGTTTCTGCTGGTCACCCACGGCAATCCGACAACCCTATCGATTTCCCCCGCCGCGCTCTTCTGGGGAATTGCCTCGGCGTTTGCTGCCGCCTTCTACACCACCTATCCATCAACGCTGATAGCCCGCTACGGAACCTTGCCGATTGTCGGCTGGAGCATGCTGCTCGGCGGTGCGATGCTGTTACCGTTCTATGCCGGGCAGGGCAATCATTTTGTGGTTACTGGCGGTCTGCTGTTGGCGTTTTTCTACCTGGTGGTTATCGGTACATCGCTTACCTTTAGTCTTTATTTGAACGGCGCACAGCGGATTGGCGGCGCGAAGGCGGGTATTCTCAGCTGTGCGGAACCACTGAGCAGCGCCTTACTTTCCCTGCTGTTGCTGGGCATTACCTTTACCCTTCCGGACTGGCTGGGAACGCTACTGATTCTCTCATCGGTGGTGCTGATAGCCCTTGATTCGCGGCGGCGAGTGAAAACGACCTGACGATAATCTGGCGGCACTGGATGCTATCAACGCATCAGGCTGTGAACGCCAGAGATCGACTCGTCTCGGGCGTATGGCATGGTAGATACGCCGGTCAGCCGCATCCATTACTGGCCGGGGGACAGAAGCATTCCTCCCCCGTTATACCCGTACTTTCATTACCACCAATATGCCGGCAAGCAACATCAACGTGCCGGAGAGCGCCAGCGGCGACAGCAGTCCTAAATGATCCAGCGCCACACCACCAATGGCTGCGCCGCAGGTGTTAGCCAGCTGAATCACCGCTACCTGGATTGACCCGGCCTTCTCCGCCTGATCGGAAAGGGAGCGAGTGATCCACGTTGACCACCCTACCGGCACCAGCGCAAACGACAGCCCCCAGACAATCGCAATCCCTGCCGCCACCACTTTTTCGCGTCCCCACAACGTCAGCACCAGCGCGCTGACGGCCAGAACCAACGGCGCGCCTGCCAGCGCCAGTTTGACCGAGCGTTTAAGAACAGAAGAAGAGAGCGACGTTCCCACAAAACTGGCGATGCCAAAGCTCAACAGCACCAGCGTCAGGCCATCGACATCAAAGCCCGCCAGATTCATATACACCGGGCGGATGTAGGTAAAGAACGCGAACTGTCCGGCAAAGGACATAAAGATGGCGATCATCCCCGCCATTACGCCGGGACGTTGCAACAGACTGAAAATATTTTGCTTTTGGTGAGACGGTTCGCCAGGCAGCGAAGGTAACGATTTCACTACCCAAATAACACACAGTACGCCCATCACCGCCGCCGCGTTAAAAACATGACGCCAGCCAATAATCCCACCTAAAAAACTGCCCAGCGGCGCGGCGATCACCAGCGCGATGGAGACCGCGCCAAAAATAACCGACAACGCTTTAGGCACGGTACGCGGCGGCACCAGACGCATCGTCAACGAAGCCGACATCGCCCAGAATCCCCCCAGCGCCAGCCCCAGGCAGGCACGCCCGGCCAACAGCAGCGTGAAGGAAGTTGCAAATGAGACCAGCAGACAGGAAAGCGTCAGTAAAACGGCAAACAGGATCACCACATAGCGACGATCGGTCGCCTGAATAATTTGGGTGATAAACAGGCTGGCAAACATGGCGACAAACGCCGTTACCGTTACCGACTGCCCGGCGACGCCTTCAGATATTCCGAGGTCCTGCGCCATCGGCGTCAGCAGGCTGACGGGCAAAAACTCAACGGTGATCAGGCAGGCAACACAGAACGCCACAGCGAAAACAGCCGACCAGTTTGGCCGGATAATCGTCTCAGCATGGGATTGTTCTGCAATTCTTGTACTCATTTCGTTACCTGCGTCTTTCTCTGCCAGAAAAGCCGTGCAGTGTAACATCTAAAGTGTGACGCATTTAACGTTTTAGCAACTTTCCTTTGTTGCAGGGAAATATGCTTACCCGATCACATGATGAAAAATGCGCCATGATATTCGCGCGCCTTCGCATTCACAGTGGGAAGAAAAGAACATAGTATAGCACTAAGTGCTACACTTACGGTTACAGGATGTCAACCCGATGCGTGTATTTAAAACCAAATGGTTTGCCAGGGTAGCAAAGTCCCATGCAATCAAAGACGAAGAGTTATGTAAGGTTATTGCAGCAGCAATGCAGGGAAAAGTGGAGGATCTTGGTGGTGGGGTTTACAAAAAACGCCTCAATCAGAATCGCGATCGCGCGATCATCCTCGCAAAAGGAGGTATACATTGGTTTTATACATTTTTATATGCCAAACAGGATATGGCAAACATCGACAACGGTGAATTAGCCGGGTTCCGCGAGTTAGCAAAGCATTATGCTGGTCTCGCTGAAGATAAAATGACGGCATTGATTAAAAATAAAGAATTGGTGGAGATTTGCCATGACTGCAAAAAATAAATTCAAAAGCCCTGCTTTTGAAGCTATTCACAGCGCAGCTTCTGGATTATTCAGCGTTGATGCCATTCCCCAGGAAACGATGCGCAACTTTGACAAAGCATGCCTCAGTAGCGTGGAAGATCTTCAGCCGCTTGAAATCAAAGCACTACGCGAGAAGCTGAACGTCAGCCAGCCCGTTTTCGCGCGCTATCTGAATACCAGCGTTTCTACAGTGCAAAAATGGGAGAGCGGCGCAAAGCGCCCCGGCGGTATGGCGCTGAAGCTTCTTACCATTGTGCAAAAGCACGGACTAAAAGTGCTGGCCTGATGAGTCTCGCTGATAAGCCGTTAACACCATTCGTTATATGCAAAATGGCACATACCGTTCTCAATGCAACCAGTGCACGCCATCTTCAGGTTGAAAAAGGGCGTTATAGCGCATCTGGAAGGCGTTAATCTCTTGTATATCCGGTTCTATTTCGCGCAGAAACCCCAGCGCCAGGCGTACCTGCGCGTCAGTAATTGGCGCGGCCAGACGCGTTTTTTGCAGCTGACGATACCACTGTTGCAGGTTCTGATCGCTGCCATCCACAATCACGATCTGCCAGATCAGCAATATCTGGGCGGCATTTTGCAGATGTGATTCATCAGGACGATGCAGGTACTGTAAAAACGCCTCTCCCGGCGCTTTGCCCATCTGGTCGATCATTGATTCCACCGGCACCACGCTAATGCCCAGACGCTCGCTTAACCGACGAATCGCACGCCGGGTCCCCGAGGTGAGCACCCTGAAGCCAACAATAAACACCACGACCAGCGTGGCCAATATAATCCAAATCATGCGTACATCCGTTACTCAACAGGATGTTCATCATAGCGACAAATTGTCGACAGGCAATGTGAGCATCACCCGGCGCAAATAAAAAAACCCGGCACAGAAGCCGGGTAACGTGACGTACAGCCAATCACTCAGGCTGTCTGCAAAGTTTGTTTCTTTTTCTCGCGGCGAATTTTACGTTCTTCCAGCACCGCGACCATCGCCATCAGGCAGATACAGCCAATGGCAGCGGCATCCAGCGCGGCGAAGGTGCCCGCCCAACCGGTCAGACCAAAGACTGGCGTACCGTCGGCAATCATCCCCAGCCCCAGCTTGGCAAAGCTGTCGCCGATCAGGTAAGCGAAGGTGCCTTTAATGCCGTCCGCCGCGCCGATCGCTTTTTTCGGGACGAAGCCAACTGCCGCCACGCCAATCAGCAACTGCGGGCCAAACACCAGGAAGCCGAGCGCGAACAGGGACGCCAGATAGACGTACTGGTTGCTGGCATGCTGGTAAACGCCGAGGGTGGCGATAATCAGCGCCAGCGCAACGCAGGCCACCAGCGCGCGACGACCGTTCGCCAGATCCGACAGCCAGCCCCACAGCAGCGTACCGACCAGCGCGCCCACTTCAAACAGGGTAAAGCCCTGAATCGCCACTTCTTTAGAGAGTTTCAGTTCCTGGAACGCGTAAACGGTAGACCACTGGTCGATACCAATACGCACCACGTACAGGAAGATGTTGGAGAAGCACAGCAGCCAGATCACTTTGTTTTTCAGGACGTATTCCACAAAGATCTGCCACTTGGTCATCTCATTTTCTTCGGTCTCTTTGTCCTCTTCGCTGATCTCTTCGCCGAACAACTCTTCCGCCTTACCAAGACCATAAGATTCCGGGGAGTCGCTGCCAAAGCGTAGGCCGATGAAGCCCACAATCAGCGCGATGATCGACGGGAAGATAAACATGCCGATCACATGGCCGTCGAACAGGTAGTTCGCGCCGAACAGCGCCACGCCTGCCGCGCCAGCGCCGCCGAGGTTGTGGGAGATATTCCAGAAGCCGAGGAAGGTGCCGCGCTTACGACGGGGCGTCCATTTGGTGATGGTGGAGTAACTGCACGACCCGCCGGTACTCTGGAAGAAACCGCTCAGCGCGTAGAAGGCGATCATCAGGAACAGGCTAACGGAACCGCTCCCCATGCTGGCGCTGAAACCCAGCATACAGATAGCGGAAAGAATCAGCATAAACGGCAGGAACTGCTTGGTGTTTTTGCCGTCGGCATAGTAGGAAACCAGCGTTTTGCCTACGCCATAGGTGATCGAGAAGCCCAGACCAATCATCCCCAGTTGCGTCATGCTCAGCCCGTAGGTGGAGATCATGTCGTTCTGGGCGATGTTGAAGTTTTTGCGGATCAGGTACATGGTCAGGTAGCCGATAAAGACCACCAGATAGGACTGCATGAACGGTTTGAACCACATTTTGCGCCGTACATCGAGCGGCAGATCCAGGGTCGGCTTACGCACCTGGTTTAAGAAGTTCAGCATGGGACGGGTATCTCCTGATTTTTTAAGCCTGCTTTATTGCAGGCATTGTAAAAATCAGCCGCCCAACCAGCCTGAGACAGCGTCCAGGCGAAACCGGGAAAATGTCTTAGTTTTGCCCCACTCGGGGTAAAAAGGTGAAGTCCGTCACGTAATGCTGGCCTCGCGCGGTGCCTGCGCGTTCAAAAACGGCAGCAGCAGCAGGGCGGAAATGCCCGCCGCAATGGCAATCACCACAAAGAACCCGGTCCAGTGCCAGGTTTCCATCACCTGCGCCAGCGGCCAGCCGGAGAGCGATGCGCCAAGATAGGCAAACAGACCAACAAAACCGGTTGCCGCCCCCGCCGCCTCTTTGTGCGAACATTCCGCAGCCGCCATGCCGATCAGCATTTGCGGGCCAAAAACAAAAAAGCCGGTGGTGAAGAAGCACGCCGCCTGCATCACGTAACTGGCGAACGGCATCAGCCATAACGAACCGACAGAGAGCAGTATTCCGGCAGCGAAAATCAGGTTCATTGGCCCACGGTTGCCGTTGAACAGTTTATCTGAACCCCAGCCCGCCACCAGCGCGCCGATAAACCCGCCCAGCTCGAACATCGTGACCGCCATGTTGGCGGTGACCAGATCGACACCCAGCGTCTCCGACATATACAGGTTGCCCCAGTCGTTGATCGCCGCGCGTACCACGTACACCAACACATAGCACAGCGAGAGCAGCCAGATATAGGGATTCAACAGCACGTATTTGGTCAGGATCTCTTTGCGGGTCAGCCCCGCGCCCTCCTGCTGCTGAGCGATTTCCAGCTCATCATGCCGCCAGTCCCCGACCGCTGGCAAACCGATAGCCTGTGGCCTGTCGCGCAGCCGCCAGCAGAGAAAAATGCCGACGATAATCGCCAGCGTTCCGGCAATCATCATCCCGGCGCGCCAGCCGTAATGCAGAGCGGCTGCAGCCATGACGATCGGAATCAGCGCCCCACCGACGTTATGCGCGGTATTCCAGATGGCCCACCACCCGCCACGCTCATTACGCGAGTACCAGGACGTCAGCAGACGGGCGCACACCGGCGCTCCCCAGCCCTGGAAGAAGGCATTCAACGCCCACAGTAATGCAAAGGCCCACAGCGACGTGGAGAAACCGAACAGGATATTCACCACGCCGGTGGCGATCAGCCCAATGCCCATAAAATAACGGGCGTTGGAACGGTCGCTGACAATGCCGGAGACAAACTTCGACAGGCCATAGGTGATGTAAAACAGCGTCGCCAGCAGGCCGATATCACTGCGGGTCAGCACGCCGCTGACGAGGATCTCCGGCACGGCGGCATTAAAACTTTTACGGGTGAAATAGAACAGCGCGTAGCCAAGCCAGATGGTCAGTAAGATCTGTCGCCGCCAGTAGCGGTAACGCGCATCAACTTCGTGTTTATCGGTTATCAACGGCGCATTTGCCGGAGCTTTCAGAAACGTCAGCATCGCCGCTCCTTAAACGTAACGCAGAGGCAACGACACGCTAACGCGCGTGCCGTGCGTACAGGAGATGGCCAGTACGCCGCCAAGCGCCGTCACGCGCTCGCGCATCCCGGTCAGACCAAAACCTTGCTGGCCGGAATCCGGCGGCAGGCCGCTGCCATCGTCTTCAATCACCAGCATCAGCCGCTCATCCTGCAACCAGCCCTGTAGCGTAACCGCGCTGGCATTAGCGTGTTTCACAATGTTGTTCAGCCCTTCCTGACAAACGCGAAACAGCGTTACCCGCTGGCTTTCGCTGAGCGCAGACTCGTCTATTCGCCAGTCGAGATGGCTGATGATGCCGCGACTTTCCAGCTCCATTTCCCGCATCAGCGAACGGATAGCCTGTTCCAGCGTCAGGTCATCCAACTGGCGCGGACGCAAGCGCCCCAGCAGGCGACGCACCGCGTCATACACGCCCAGCGACAGTTGCTCAATGTGCGCCCCGCTCTGTTTTACGCCGCCATTATCCGCCGCCAGCCGCTGTACAATTCCCGCCTGAGTGCGAATGGCGGTGATGGTCTGACC
Organism: Klebsiella indica; assembly: GCF_005860775.1. GTDB lineage: Bacteria > Pseudomonadota > Gammaproteobacteria > Enterobacterales > Enterobacteriaceae > Klebsiella > Klebsiella indica. Next base: position 48,644 of record NZ_VCHQ01000014.1, on the reverse strand, counting down.
GATGTCGTCGTGCAGTTCCCGCGCTACGTCGCGCCGCACGCTCTCTTCCGTTTCCAGCAGGCGTTCCGCCAGACGATGGTTGCGCGCCAGCTCATTTTGTAGCGACTGGTTGAGTTCGCGCAGGCGCTGAATCCCCGCGCCAAGCAGCAGCCCGGTCAGGCTTTGCGCCAGCAGAGAAAGCAGTAAATCAACGGGATGATCGTGCCAGGTCTGGCTGGCAATCAGCGCGATGGCGTTCATCAACGTCGCGATCAGCGCCCCTTGCCAGCCGTAATGCCAGGCGAGCGCAATAATCGGCAACGCAAGGCAGAACGGCGTAAAGCGTGACAGCTCAGCCGGTAGACCCAGCTGTAGCCACAGACTGACGGTGAACAGCAGCAGATACCAGACCAGATGCCGCCCGCGCCAGTTCACCGGCTGAGAGACCAGCGCCGGGCCGAGCGGTAACCAGGTGGTGCTGGTCAGGTAATGCCAGAACACCAGACAGATGGGCGCCAGCGTCAACCCGCCGGTAAGCGTCAGCAGCAGCGCGTTTAACGTCTCTTCCCCCTGGCCTAACCAGGGCAGAGACTGTAACAATGCCGCCGCCGTCAAGGCCGCGCCCTGTAACAGCAGGGTGCGCCAGTCGCGCTGATGGCGATAGCGGGAGATTAATGCCACAGGCAGCAGCGTCAACAGGCTTCCGATCATCAAAAGCGGTAGATGCGCCAGCGCCACTTCCTGCGCCAGCCACCAGACCAGCAGCCATTCCGCGCCCAGCAATACCGGCCAGTAGCTGCGTGGACACTGCAACATCAGCCCCAGGCGTAAACCGAACGGGAACAGCAGTACCGCCAGCTCCGGGCGCTCAACCAGGTGCAGGCTGATGCTCCACAGGCAAAACCACGCGGCGGAGAAGATAAAAAAGCAGGCGATAACGGTAATTAACCGGGAGAGGATGGTTTTCATCACCAGCCATCAAACATGCGGCGCGCCAGCTCAACGTCGTTGCTGACGCCCAGTTTTTCCAGAAGATTGGCGCGATGTACGTGTACCGTTTTTGGCGACAGCCCCAGCTCGGCGGCGATCTCTTTCACCGCCATTCCCTGCGCCAGCTTTTCCGCCACCTGGCGTTCACGTCTGGTCAGCGGGTCCTGCCGTCCGGCCGCCAGTTTAACGGCGATATCCGGCGTCAGGTAACAGCCGCCCGTCGCCACCGTATGTACCGCGGCAATCAGCTCGTCAGGGCTACAGCGCTTGGAAAGGAAGCCGCGCGCACCGGCGTTCAGCGCCTGTTCCACCAGCGCCGGACTGTCATGTACCGACAGCATTATCGTCGCCATCCCTTTAGGAAGCTGATTTAATAACTCCAGCCCGGAGATATCCGGCATGGAGATATCGCAGATGCAGACCTGCACGCCGCGACCGGGCAGTCCCGCCAGCGCCTCGCGACCAGAACCGAATTCGGCGACAACCTGAAAATCGGCTTCCAGCCCCAGCAATTGGGCAAAGCCGGAGCGGACGATAAGATGATCGTCAATAAGGGCGATAGTGGTCATGGCATGTCCTGGCGGGTGTAAAAAACGCGCCTACCTTAGCGAGATACACGTCATCCTTCAAGCTACCTCTGCACTGTCTGCGTCTGCTCCCCCGGTACTTACTTAAGTAAGCGCCGGGGGCTTCTCAGACTCGCCGCCTTGATGCAACTGGAGTGCGTTTGTATATAAACGCGTTACTGCCCAAAGCATTGAACAGAATTATCCACCTCATGCAATACCGGTGGTCACCGTGAAAGTGCGAGTTTGCTGTGGTGCGAGTGAAACCAAAGTACCATTGGCCCTGGCTGCCAGAAACCCTTCCGGCCGACAGGTAGCGGGTAGCGCAAAGGCCGCGACCTGTTGATCGCCATTATAGAGAATCCAGCGGGTGACGTAATTAAGCTCCGAGCTTGAAAAACGGGTGATGAACATGGTCCCATCAGTCGCTATCATGCGAAATTCAGGAGTAGCGGTGTAACGCGCCAGATCATCCGCAAAAAAGACGATTTCCGGATCGTAAAACTGAGGTTCGTTCAATATAGACAGCGATGTCTCACCTTGCTGGATCCGTTGATTAAACGCTAGCCACGACGCAGTCGGCTTCACATGGGCTGGTACCGATTCACGCAGCGAGAACGCGTCATCAGGAATATTCTGGCTAAATGTTGCCTCCGGCACGTAAGCATAGTTCATATGGCACATATACTGTAATGGCATAGCGACAGCGGCAAGGTTAGTCACCGCCATCTGAATATCAAACAGCGCACTCGCTTTGCGGAATACTACCGCTGGCCGCGCCTCATAATGATGTCCAAAACCCATCACATATTCATAACGTCCCGTCACGCGCAGCTCCTCTTCCCCGAGCTCAAGCCAGGCATCGTCTATTGCCGCGCAGGCCATTTCACCATGCAGAGGATGGGTATCTTGCGGTGACGGGCAGCCATTCGCCAGTAACCCGGAATGAAATGCAAAACAGCCATAGGTTTCGACCACCTCCGCTGCCGGTTTCGGTTCACTGAACATATTGCGCATTGTCAGGTCATGACCGTCAAACACTGCATCCCAGATCATTTGTCCCATCCAGGGCAATATCACCAGATAACCGCGCGCGTTTTCCACCCGCAACGCCTCTACGCCGCTGGCATAGCGGAATGCCATTACCGTAAAGTCATCATTCGCCAGTAATGTACGGGGTTGCTCGCTAAATAACTGACGCCATAAAGGTAAACGTGTTGTCACAAGAATTCTCCTCAGGATGCTGCCGCTTCGGTGAGCGCACGACGGACTTTGCACTCACGCCAGAAATAAACGCCCACGTAAATAAAACACAGCATCGGCACCAGAAAAGAGATCTGCAGGGAGTGGAACATATCGGCGACGAAACCTTGAATCGCCGGAATAACCGCCGCGCCAATAATCGCCATCACAATCACGGCGCCAGCCATTTCAGTATGTTCGTTATCGACTGTATCCAATGTGCCAGCATAGATGGTTGCCCAACACGGTCCAAACAGCACGCTTACCAGTACCGCCACATATACCGCGCTAAAGCTCGGTGCCAGCGCAACGTACGCCAGGAACAACGCACCGATGATCGAATAGATAATCAGTACTTTTTCCGGTGTAAAACGGGTCATCAAAAGGTTGGCGATAAACTTGCCGATAAAGAAACAGGCAAAACTGTAGATCATAAACGTTGAGGCATCACGCTCATTAATATTCCCCATCTCCAGCGCGAGACGGATAGTGAACGACCAGACCGTTACCTGCATGCCGACATACAGAAACTGGGCGGCAATGCCACGGCAGAAACGTGCATTAGTGGTCAGATAGCGCAACGTATCGATCGCAGACGGACGCTTATGATTCTCGGACTGCGCAACTTTACAGGTCGGGAATCGCGTCAGCAGGAACAACACCAGGACCACTATCAGAACCATGATCATGTATTTGTAAGGCTCAAGAGTGTTTTCCAGCATCAATACTTTAAAGTTATGGATCTGTTCGGCATTCATACCCGCCATCTGCTTTTCCAGGCTTTCACCATCAGAAAAGACTAAATATTTGCCGAGTAAAATCCCGGTCGCCGCACCTATCGGATAAAACGTCTGGCTAATATTCAATCGTAATGTGGCATGATTTTTCGGACCGATCATTGAACTGTAGGTGTTCGCCGCCGTTTCCAGGAAGCTTAAACCAATAGCTATGGCGAAAATTGCGGCCAAAAACATGGTGTAGGTTGCCATGTGCGAAGCCGGGAAAAAGAGCGTACAGCCAACGATATAAAGTGTAAGTCCGATAAGGATGGCAATTTTATAGCTGGTATTTTTAATTACTAACGATGCCGGGATCGCAATGAGAAAATAACCACCATAAAATGCACTTTGTACCAATGCAGAAGCAAAATTACTCAATGCAAATACGCTCTTAAACTGCGTAATTAAAATATCATTTAATGCTGCAGCACATCCCCATAACGGGAATAAGCAGGATAACAAAATAAACTGGAACAGAGGTGTTTTATTCAGATAACCATCAGGCATCTGAATGATTTTTTTATCGTTCATAGTGCTACCTTTGATAGTGCAGAGTGATTATTCGTTTAATGACAGAAATTCATTAAACTGCTCAATACTCGGATAAGAGGATTGTGTACCTTTTCCTGTGACGCTAAATGCGGCAAAGAGCGCAGCCTTTTTCATGGCCGATTCAACATCGCCACTCTGGACATAATAGTGAGCGAAACAACCAATAAAAGCATCTCCTGCGCCACTGGTATCTATTGCGCTGACCTTAAATGCCGGGACATGAACTTCCTGCTCACGAGTCATCCACAGCGCGCCTTTCTCTCCCATAGTAACAATAATATTGTTGAGACCTTTTTCAACGAGACTGCGTGCGGCATTGCGAATATTATCGTACGTATCAACTGGCAAACCGGTTAATATTTCCAGCTCGGTTTCATTAGGAATAAAGAAATCACACTTACAGGCATAAGACATATCTAATTCACGCAATGCCGGCGCTGGATTTAATAAAACTTCGATACCGTGCTTTTTACCAAATTCGATTGCGTGGTAAACAGTTTCTAACTGAACTTCAAGCTGTAAAACAATCAAATGACATTTTTTTAAATCCTCAGCAGCGCGATCGATATCTTCGGGAGAAAGAAATTTATTTGCACCTTTAATAATAAGAATGCTATTACTGGAGTTAGCATTCACAAAGATCGGCGCAACGCCACTGCTGGTGCAAGGTACTTTTTCAACATAAGTGGTATTGATCCCCCAGGACTCAAGGTTACGAATCGTGTTATCCGCGAAGATATCATCTCCCACTTTGGTCAGCATCATTACTTTCGAATTGAGCTTAGCTGCCGCAACGGCCTGATTTGCGCCTTTCCCACCGCAACCAATTTTGAATGCCGGCGCCTCAAGCGTCTCCCCCTCTTTTGGCATTTGATTGGTATAGGTGATGAGATCAACCATATTAGAGCCAATAACCGCGATATCCATTTTACTACCTCTCAGAAACAACCATGTAACAATGATATTATAATAACATTATCATGTTACTTTGGTATCATTTGTGACAATGATCGCGATTACTGAATCATTCATGGATTGTTTAACGAGCAACGGAGAGCGGCCCTCAACGGAGAAAAGCGAAGTGAAAAGGGCAAAAACAAAAGATAACACACTGAAAAAGAATAAATTTAAGTAAAAATATGGGGGCTACCAGGGTTTTTTATTGCGAATAGTCACTGTATAGTAATGGATGTGTGCAATGTTTTCCCACTGAAAAATGTTATAAAAATAACATTATTAGTTTACTTCGCGGAGAGTATGAATGGAGACCAAACAAAAAGAACGTATACGTCGCCTGATGGAACTGCTGAAGAAAACCGATCGCGTCCATCTTAAAGACGCCGCACGCATGCTGGAAGTCTCCGTGATGACGATTCGCCGGGATCTCAACCAGGAAAATGATGAGCCTCTGCCGCTTACCCTGCTCGGCGGCTATATCGTCATGGTGAACAAACCTTCATCTCCCTCGCTCACGCCCTCCCTTGTGCCTACGCAAAAACATCATCGCGACGATTTACCCATTGCTATTCTTGCGGCGGGTCTGGTAAGCGAAAACGATCTGATCTTTTTTGATAACGGCAGAGAAATGCCGCTGATCATCAACATGATCCCCGATGACATTACCTTTACCGGTATCTGCTATTCGCATCAGGTATTTATGGCGCTCAATGAAAAGCCCAACGCCACAGCCATCCTGTGTGGCGGAACCTATCGGGCTAAAAGTGATGCCTTCTACGATACCATCAATCCATCGGCGCTCGATTCACTCAATCCGCGTAAAGTATTTATCTCCGCCAGTGGAGTACATGAATATTTTGGCGTCAGTTGGTTCAATCCTGAAGACCTGGCCACCAAACGTAAAGCGATGGATCGCGGCCTGCGAAAGATACTACTCGCGCGCTACGCGCTATTCGACGATGTCGCGCCTGCCAGTCTTGCTCCATTATCGGCATTTGATGTGCTTATCAGCGACCGTCCATTACCGGCAGATTATGCCTCACACTGCCGGAATGGTTCGATAAACGTCATCACCCCAGATTCTGAAAGCGAATAACTCATTCAAAAAAGACAGCAATTTTGCTGAACATGGAAGGATCGGACTGGTTACGCACCACGCTCTCGACATCCTCCAGCTTTTCAATCTGGCTAATCATTTGCCCTAGACGCTGATCGTCGTTCACCAGTAGCCAGATACGGCTCTGGGCACTACCCTGAATCGGCAAACAAAGGATGCCTTCCACGTTGAACGCGCGGCGGGCAAACAGACCGCAAACGTGGGTCATCACGCCAGGATGGTTATGCACGGTGAGCTGTAGAATAACGTTTTCATGAGTTGACTGTTGCATGGCTTATTCCCCCACCATTTCAGTATTGGCCGCACCCGGCGGTACCATCGGATACACTTTTTCTTCAGCATCGATACGCACGTGAATCAATGCCGGACCCGGTCGGTCGATAATCGCCTGCAGCGCCGCCTGCGGGTCAGCTTCGTTATTTAAATCACAGGTTTGCAGACCAAAACCGGCAGCGATCTGCATAAAATTGATCATACCCGGATAGGTTGCAGCGAACACGCCCTGCTTATAAAACAGGCTCTGCTGCTGATAAACCAGCCCCAGCGCTTCGTTATTCATCAGAATGATTTTCACATCCAGCTGATTTTCCGCCGCGGTGGCCATCTCCTGAATATTCATCATCAGGCTGCCGTCGCCGGAGAAACAGATAACCTTGCGCTGCGGGTTAGCCAGCGCCGCGCCAACCGCAGCGGGCAGGCCAAAACCCATGGTACCCAGACCGCCAGAGGTCAGCCACTGGCGCGGACGGTTCAGCGGATAAGCCTGAGCAACCCACATCTGATGCTGTCCCACATCGGTGGTAATGATCGCGTCATCATCAACGCAGGCGGCAACGGCGTTAATCAGCCCGTAATGCGAGAGCGGGTTTTTCTCCTGCGGAATAGGGCAAGGGAACTCACGCTGCAAGTCAGCCACCAGTTGCAGCCATTCGCTGCGAGGCCGCGCCTCAACCTGCGGGATCAGTTGGTTCAGCACTTCGCCCACATCGCCCTGAATCGCCACGTGCGGCTGTTTGATTTTACCCAGCTCTGAACGGTCGATATCGACGTGAATAATCTTCGCATTCGGGCAGAACTGTTCGGTTTTACCAATCGCCCGGTCATCAAAACGTGCGCCTAAAACAACCAGTAAATCCGCTTCCTGAAGAATAAAGTTGGTACTGCGCGCGCCGTGCATCCCCAGCATGCCTAACGACAGCGGATGCGCTTTTGGCAACATCCCCAGCGCCATCAGGGTCTGGGTCGTCGGTAAGTTCGCTTTCTCCGCCAGATGGCGAATTTGCTCAGGAGCGTTGATAACCCCGCCGCCCAGATAGAGCACCGGGCGCTGCGCGGCGTTAATCATCGCTGCCGCTTCGCGCACGCAGGCGCTATCGAACGCCGGCGCCGCCGTCCGGGTACCCGGTTCCGGCAGCACGTCCAGCTCAATGGTCGCCGCCTGAACATCCTTAGGAATATCTATCCACACCGGCCCTGGCCGCCCGGACTGGGCGATACGAAAGGCATCGCTCATCACCTGCGGCAATTCAGCAATATTACGCACCAGGTAGTTATGTTTGGTGATGGGGATAGAAATACCGTAGGTGTCGACTTCCTGGAAGGCATCGGTACCAATCATTGAGGCAGGCACCTGGCCGGTGATACAAACCAGCGGAATCGAATCCAGACGAGCGTCGGCGATAGCGGTGATCAGGTTAGTCGCTCCTGGACCGCTACAGGCCATACACACCGCCGGTTTACCTTCGGTACGCGCCATACCCTGAGCGATAAACCCCGCCCCCTGCTCGTGACGCGCCAGAATATGGCGAATCTGCGTGCTTTGGCTTAATGCATCGTAAATGGGAAGGATGGAGCCGCCCGGTATACCGCTAACGGTGGTGATCCCCTGACGTTCCAGTAAATGAACGACTAACTGCGCGCCAGTGAAGCGCATTTTTTGTGATGTTGTGCCCGAACTTGCCATGCTCCAGTCCTTTTATTCTGGGCCGACTTACCGGGGGGCATAAAACGAAAAACCCCGCTCGGTTTGCGCCGGCGGGGTTTTGGAATTCGTGTTGTTCCGGACCCTACGGCGCATTGCCGACGACGACCACCACAGACACGACGACCACCGCGGCAGGCGCGGTGAGTAGTAGGGTCGGAGTCAGCATGGCTGCGTTCATTAGGGACCTGTTGTATCGAAATAGTGAATGAATTTATACAAACACAGCTTGTACCATTTCACAATGGATTTATTTTCATCCACAAAAAACTGTGTGGAAGATCACATTAATTTGCGAGGGGATAAAAACAAAAAACCCCGCCCGGCGAGGTTTTTTGCTCAGCGCTTTCCGGTTGGTGGCCGCAAACACACTGTATTACGTCAACGGCAAAAGTATACGCGATCGGCGAAGAAGGCGCAATTTTGACCATGGTTTTTGCTGATTTAGAGTATCGATCGCGCGCGTAAATTTGTCCAATAAATACTGTTCATACATACAGTATTTATTCTATACTGCAAAAGTACGCAGAGTGACATCTGGGGCCGCACTTTTACCGGCGCAATCAAGTCCTGGCTGAAACGGGTGGTGCCGTCAGCGCCTTAACCCCAGCCGAGCACACTGTGTTACGTCAACAAATATCCCGAATAATTTAGGTCACAGCCAACGGGGCTGCACCAGAAATATGACGGATATACTCTGGCTGGCAACAGGCGGCGGAAAGGTACGCCAGCTGGTCGTGCTCCTGAACCAGAGGAGACGCGTATGAGCGGAGTGGATATTATCGTTTTGATCCTGAAACTCATGGTTGCCGTGTTGCAACTACTTGATGCCGTCCTGAAGCAGTTCCGCTGATTCAGGTTCAAGTCGCACCTGAGAGGGGCGGGAAACCGCCCCTCTGCAGGCTACCCATTAACCGATCTGATGGAGAGGACTATGCCAGCGCTGCAGATTACCCGCAACAACGCCGAACACACCCGGTTTTGCCACGCTACGCGACGAAATCCTGGCGCAAAATGACAACATGCTGCGCCGCCTGGAGGAAAACTGACACAGCGGGGAATCCCCATGCCCCGTCGTTTTATGAAAATCTGGGATTTCGCCCGGTGTGGGATGAACCGCGGGTCACGGCTCGCCTGTTCTTCGCCCTTTCGTCACCTCTGGCTGCCGAAGCGCACGCATGTTAGAGTCCAGTAACGATCTATTCCCTGTTTTCGGGCCGTGATGACCATAACCGTCTTCTGCATTTTACTGTTTGCAGCCCTGCTGCACGCCAGCTGGAACGCTATCGTTAAAGCGAGCGGCGATAAAATGTACGCAGCGGTAGGCGTTTGCGGTTCCGCCTCACTAATCGCCCTTGCTCTACTCCCTTTCGCCCCACAACCCGCACTCGCCAGCGTACCGTTTCTCGCCGTCTCCTGCGCACTACAGGTGGTGTACACGGTACTGGTGGCGAAAACGTATCAGGTCTCGGATATGAGCCAGTCCTATCCGCTAATGCGTGGCACCGCGCCGCTACTGGTAGCCATAATCAGCGTTGCCCTCCTCGGCGATCGTCTCTCCCCGGTGGCGTGGCTCGGAATTGGCATCATCTGCCTGGCTATTCTGGCGATGGCCTTTAACGGCCGGGCCAGCTCAAGTACGGGTATCGTACTGGCGCTAATCAACGCCTGTTTTATTGCCGGTTATACGCTGGTTGACGGAACCGGGGTGCGACTTTCGGGAACCGCGCTGGGCTATACGCTATGGACCTTTTTTATGAATGGATTCTGTCTGCTGGGCTGGGCGCTGATCGCCCGACGCCCGCAGGCCAGCCGCTATTTGCGCCAGCACTGGAAGAAAGGCCTGGTCGGCGGAGTCGGTACAATGGGCTCCTACGGTCTGGCGCTGTGGGCGATGACCCAGGCGCCGCTGGCGGTGGTCGCCGCCCTGCGTGAGACGTCGATTCTTTTCGGCGCGATTATCGCTTTGATCCTGTTAAAAGAAAAAGTCGCTCCGCTGCGTATTCTTGCCGCTTGCGGGATTGCTGTTGGGGCGATTCTGCTGCGGTTATCATAAATTATACATGGCAACATTAGTTGCCGATTTTGGTTTACAAAACCAGCCCGATTCTCCTCCGACAATCACCGCCGTATGGTTGCCCTGTTATTTTTATATGGTAGATTTCTCCGCTATTACCGTATGTTCCAGTCACATATTCTTTATATCTATTTTTTACAAAGTATTCATCGAATGAAACGGCATAAGAACGTCAATTTATTGTTGATGCTGGTATTGCTGGTGGCCGTTGGTCAGATGGCGCAAACCATTTATATTCCGGCGATTGCTGATATGGCGGTATCACTCAACGTCCGCGAGGGCGCTGTGCAGAGCGTCATGGCCGCTTATTTACTGACCTATGGCGTATCGCAGCTCTTCTATGGCCCGCTGTCTGACCGCATTGGCCGCCGCCCGGTGATCCTGGCCGGGATGTCTGTTTTTATGCTGGCGACGCTGATTGCTATCACCACCCATAGCCTGCCAGTGCTGATTGCCGCCAGCGCCATGCAGGGGATGGGCACCGGTGTCGGCGGCGTTATGGCGCGTACTCTGCCGCGTGATCTGTATGAAGGCGCGCAGCTAAGACATGCTAATAGTCTGCTTAATATGGGGATTTTGGTCAGCCCGCTGCTGGCGCCGCTGATAGGCGGTATCCTTGGCACCCTCTGGAGCTGGCGGGCCTGCTATATTTTTCTGCTAGTGCTGTGCGCTGGCGTAACTTTCAGCATGGCGCGCTGGATGCCGGAAACCCGGCCAGCCAGCGCGCCGCGCAGCCGGTTGATAACCAATTATAAAACCCTGTTTGGTACCGGCGCATTTAACTGCTATCTGCTGATGTTGATTGGTGGTCTGGCGGGGATCGCCGTTTTTGAAGCCTGTTCCGGCGTGCTGATGGGCGCCGTGCTGGGCCTGAGCAGCATGTCAGTGAGTATTCTGTTTATCGTGCCGATTCCGGCGGCATTTTTTGGCGCCTGGTTTGCCGGACGCCCGAATAAGCGCTTCCCGATGCTAATGTGGCAGTCGGTAGTTTGCTGCCTGTTGGCAGGGATCCTGATGTGGCTCCCTGCGCTGTTAGGCGTGATGACCATCTGGACGCTGCTGGTGCCCGCCGCATTGTTCTTTTTTGGCGCAGGAATGCTGTTTCCGCTGGCGACCAGCGGCGCAATGGAGCCATTCCCGTTTCTTGCCGGTACTGCCGGAGCGCTGGTGGGAGGATTGCAGAATATCGGTTCCGGCGTGCTGGCATGGCTGTCCGCGATGATGCCGCAAACCGGCCAGAGCAGCCTGGGGCTACTGATGATGCTGATGGGATTGCTGATTCTGCTATGCTGGCTGCCGCTGGCATCTCGTTTTCATCATCACCGGCTGCCGGTTTAAGCCCTGGGTCGCCTTCTTCCGGGTTGCGACTCAAATGTCTAACCCGGATTATAGAAAACGAGCCATTATTATTGTGCATGGTGCTGCAACCAGTTGATAAACGCATCGATTTTCGGCCACTGACGGCCCGGCAGGGTCGTCACGTAATAGTGCTGATGGCATTTCAGGGTCATGTCGCCGAACGGTGCCATCAGCTCACCGCTGTCGAGCCGCTTCTGCACCAGCCGCTTACGCCCCATCGCCACGCCGACGTGATTCATCGCCGCTATCACCGCTAAATCCGAACGATCAAAGCCAATTCCCGACGATTGCGGCAAGTCAATACCAAACTGTTGCGCCCAGCTAAACCACTCATCGGTACCGGAATCATTGCTCCAGGCCTGGCGATCGTGCAGCAACGTACAGTGACGAAGATTGCCAGGGTTCTGCTGAAGCTGATGCTGATGCGCGTAATCCGCCGTGCAAACCGGCACGATAGCCTCATCCATCAGAAAATAATGACTAAGCTGCGACGAAGGCGTGTCATCAAAATAGATCGCCAGATCGATTCCCGCTCGCTGCATATTGACATTATCGTTGCCGGTCAGCACGGTGAGCGATATGGAGGGGTAACGGCGGGTAAAATCGCCCAACGCCGGAACCAGCCAGCACTGGGCGATGGACGGGCGCGAATAGACCGTTAATGTCCCCGACAGTTCCTGGTTTTTAATATCCAGAATCTCCTGGTTGAGACTGTCCAGGGAGGATTTCAGCGCCCAGAACACCCGTCTGCCTTCATGGGTAAGTTCCACCTTGCGATGCGACCGTACAAACAACTGAATCCCCAGTTCCTCTTCCAGTTGATTTATGCGGTGGCTAACCGCGCTCGGCGTCAACGACAGCTCTTCCGCTGCCAGCGCAAACGACTCGTGCCGGGCGGCGACCTCGAAAGTATATAGCTTCGAAAGTTGCCAGCCGTTAAGCAGTCGATTCCCCATCGCTTTTTGCGCCTCCCTTTCCTGTTCTTTCACTTTCATTGTGCCGATTGTAAGAAACTTTGCGTCCCGGACTTAGGTTAAAGATGAATAAAAGTGACTCATTGCACATTAAACCATCTTATTTAGAGCCAAATCACCACTTTGATTCAATCTGATTCACCTGAAGCGCCATTTATATCGTTTGTCAGCAGTTGCCGATTTTCTGTTCAATAACCACAGATTATTCACAGGTGAGGTGGGGCATGGAATCTCAGATCTGGGTTGTCAGCACGCTGCTGATAAGCATCGTGTTAATTGTGCTAACTATTATCAAACTGAAGCTTCATCCATTCCTGGCGCTACTGCTGGCGAGCTTTTTCGTCGGCGCCATGATGGGGATGAGCCCACTGGATATGGTCAATGCTATTGAGAGCGGTATTGGCGGCACGTTAGGCTTTCTGGCGGCGGTTATTGGCCTCGGGACCATTCTCGGTAAAATGATGGAGGTTTCCGGGGCAGCGGAACGCATCGGCCTGACGCTCCAGCGCTGCCGTTGGCTTTCCGCTGACGTGATCATGGTGCTGGTGGGGCTGATTTGCTGGATCACGTTATTCGTTGAAGTGGGCGTTGTTCTGCTTATTCCACTGGCGTTTTCCATTGCGAAAAAGACCAACACATCATTGCTCAAGCTGGCTATTCCGCTGTGTACCGCGCTCATGGCGGTGCATTGCGTGGTGCCGCCACATCCGGCTGCACTGTTTGTGGCGAATAAACTGGGCGCGGATATCGGTTCCGTTATCGTTTATGGTCTGCTGGTTGGGTTGGTGGCTTCGCTGGTTGGCGGGCCGCTATTCCTGCGATTGCTCGGCAACCGTCTGCCGTTTAAAGCGGTTCCCACTGAATTTTCCAATCTCGAAGTACGTAAAGAAGAGACGCTACCCTCACTTAGCGCAACGCTGTTTACGGTTCTGCTGCCGATTGGCCTGATGTTGGTCAAAACCATAGCCGAACTGAATATGACCAAAGGCGGCACGCTGTATATGCTGCTGGAATTTATCGGCAACCCCATCACCGCGATGTTTATCGCCGTCTTTGTCGCCTATTATGTGCTGGGGCTCCGCCAGGAAATAGGCATGGGTGCCCTGCTGACGCATACGGAAAACGGCTTCGGTTCGATTGCCAATATTCTGCTGATTATCGGCGCGGGCGGGGCCTTTAACGCAATCCTTAAGACCAGCAGCCTGGCCGATACTCTGGCGGTAATTCTGTCGAATCTGGACATGCATCCAATTCTGCTGGCCTGGCTGGTGGCGTTGATTCTGCACGCCGCAGTGGGTTCCGCTACCGTTGCGATGATGGGCGCAACCGCCATCGTGGCGCCGATGCTGCCGCTTTATCCCAACGTCAGCCCCGAGATCATCGCTATCGCCATCGGCTCCGGCGCGATTGGCTGCACTATCGTCACGGATTCCCTGTTCTGGCTGGTTAAACAGTACTGCGGCGCAAGCCTCAACGAAACGTTCAAATATTATACCACCGCAACCTTTATCGCTTCGTTACTTGCACTGGCGAGCACATTCCTGCTTTCTTTCATTATCTGAGCGCAAAGAGACGTAATATGAAAAACGCTGATATGACCACCTTAATCGCCCGGTTTCCTCTGCTGGAGGAGCTGATAGCCCTGAAAGAAACGACCTGGTTTAACCCAGGCACCACCTCCCTTGCGGAAGGTTTACCCTATGTTGGTCTGACGGAAAATGACGTTGAAGATGCCCATGCCCGGCTCGATCGCTTTGCGCCATATCTGGCGGAAGCCTTCCCGGAAACCGCCGCAACCGGTGGGATTATCGAATCTGAACTGGTCGCCATCCCGGCAATGAAGGCCAGGCTGGAGAATGCCTTCAGCCAGCCCATTAGCGGCGATCTGCTGCTGAAAAAAGACAGCCATTTGCCCATTTCGGGTTCCATTAAAGCGCGGGGCGGCATTTACGAGGTGCTGGCCCACGCAGAAAAGCTGGCGATCAATGCCGGTTTGCTGGCGCCTTCCGACGACTACCGCAAGCTGTTAACCCCGGAATTCGAGCAATTTTTCAGCCAGTACAGCATCGCCGTCGGTTCCACAGGTAACCTGGGTATGTCGATTGGCATTATGAGCGCGCGTATCGGCTTTAAGGTGACGGTACATATGTCCGCCGATGCCCGCGCCTGGAAGAAAGCCAAACTGCGTAGCCACGGCGTAATGGTCGTGGAATACGAAGAGGATTACGGCGTGGCGGTCGAGCAAGGACGCAAAGCGGCGGAGTCTGACCCAAACTGCTTCTTTATTGACGATGAGAATTCGCGCACGCTGTTCCTCGGTTATTCCGTGGCCGGAGAGCGGCTAAAAGCGCAGTTTTCCCGCGAAGGGCGCGTTGTGGATGCCAAACACCCCTTATTTGTCTACCTGCCCTGCGGCGTTGGCGGCGGCCCTGGCGGCGTGGCGTTTGGTCTGAAGCTGGCATTTGGCGACAACGTTCACTGCTTCTTCGCCGAACCGACCCACTCACCTTGTATGCTGCTGGGCGTCTATACCGGCCTGCATGACCAAATTTCGGTGCAGGATCTTGGAATCGATAACCAGACCGCCGCCGACGGTCTGGCGGTTGGCCGCGCTTCGGGCTTTGTGGGGCGGGCAATGGAGCGTCTGCTGGATGGGTTTTACACCCTTGATGACCAGACCATGTATGACATGCTGGGCTGGCTGGCGCAGGAAGATGGTATTCGCCTGGAACCGTCCGCGCTGGCGGGAATGGCCGGGCCGCAACGGGTGTGCGCCAGCCTGGTATATCAGCAAATGCACAATTTCACCGCAGAACAGATGCAGAACGCGACCCATCTGGTGTGGGCGACCGGCGGCGGCATGGTGCCGGAAGAGGAGATGGCCCGATACCTGGCGAAAGGGCGCTAAACGCCATTGACCTTAACGCAGCATCGCCATCAGTTCCATCGGTGAGCGATGCTGTTTAATCAGATCCCGCATGACGCGCATATAGGGTGCGCTCCAGTTGTAAAACTGCCGGTACCCTTCGCATAACGCGCTGGTGCCATCCTCCAGACGCAGTTGCGGGCAGCCGCCACCGCATAATTTTAACCAGATACAGCCTGCGCAAGTCGGCCCCGGTGGCGTATCGTCATAACGCACCGCTTCGCCGCGCCAGGCATGTAGCGTGGCCTCAAACAGCGAGACCATGACGCGGTTAACATCTTCTTTGACCCAAATAGCAAATACCGCGCAAAGGAAGTCTCCCCAAAGCCTGGCGTCAGCGGGCTGCAGATGGGGAACAAACTGGATAGCCGTCGCGCCCTGCACGCTTAACTGGTGATAAACACGCGCCGGGTGTTCACACTCGTGGCGATAAATCATGACTTCCCGAACGGGAGTCTCGTTCATCAGGGTTTTGCCGTCGCCACTGTGCCAAACGTCACTATAATCGGCCTGACATCCTGTCATGTCACATCCTTAATTAACAAAATCATCTGTCGTATGTGCGTTATAGCAAACAACAATGACAACGAAAGTACTGCGAATGCGATCAAAAATTTATCACGAACCGCCTGCGGCCGGGCAAAATCGCTTTGCCCGACATTCATCAAATTACGGCTGCGGGTATAGCGCCAAAGAATCATCGCGACGAACGGCAAAATACACAGTGAGAGCCAGAATGGCAGCCCTGCCTGATGCCAGTGGTGCTTAAGCGCCAGCGCCAGTAGCGCGCCATAGCCTAAAAGGGTGCGAAACCAGGCCAGTGACGTGCGTTCCGGCTGCAGCCCTGGGTCGCTTTCGCGACGTATCCGACGATTATCCGGCATAGAACACCAGGACCGTAACCACCACAATAACGAGCGTCAGCAGAATACTGATAAGTAGCAGAGCGCGGGTATAGGGAAGATCCTGCTTGAGCCGCATCGCCTTTTCATTGCTCAGCCAGCGCAAGTAGCCGTGAATCGCCAGACCACCGGCAAACAAGCACAGCAGAAGAGCAATGATCTCGCGAATCAGCGGTGTAGCGAAATCCGGCGCCAGCTGGTCAAGACCGACGCCTCCGGCCAGAAAACCGAGCGACGTGCGGATCCACGCCAGAAAAGTACGTTCATTGGCCAGTGAAAAGCGATAGTCCGGCGCTTCACCGAGGCGGGAAATTTTCATCATGGCTCCCGATTGCGTAAAATATCGGCGATTCTACCTGAGAGCCAAAGCGGAAGGCATTAATAATCGCCTCTGGGTAAAGAAAGTTCTGCAGCCGATACCGCCATGTTGGCCTTGAAACACGCAGACTGACATCCGGTGGATGCCAGTCTGCATCGTTAGCGCAGTTCCGGCCAGTATGCTTTATTGGCTTCAATCAAATCATCAAGAATCGCTTTGGCGACCGACGCGCTCGGCACAGTTTTGGAGAGCGTAATCGCCTGCCACAGACGCTGATAAGAGCGATGCTCCCAGGCATCGACCACCAGTTTCTCGACGGCCACCTGCTGGCTCATCAGCCCTTTCTGGAACTGCGGAATGTCACCAACCGTCAGCGGTTCCGGCCCGTTATGCCCCACCAGGCAAGGGATCTCCACCATCGCTTCATCATCAAAGTTATGAATCGCCCCGTTGTTTGGCACAATCAGCAGCATCCGTTCCTGCGTATTAAAGGCGATTGCCGTTGCCAGATCGACGATATAAGACGCGTGTTCATCAATTTCCAGCTCGCCAGCGGAGGAGTGGCCCGCTTCAATAATGGCGCGGCAGGAGCCAAATACCTGTTTTTCACGGTGATCCATCACCTCGTTCGCGCGGGTACGTTCCGGGTTCGAGTGCTGTACCACATAGTCCGGGAACAGATAGTATTTCAGATAGGTATTCGGCATGGTGTCCGGGTCCAGCGCCTGCACATCCTTCGCTTTGGCGAACGTATCATTCCAGCTCGCTTCAGTATGCGGATCGTTAGATGGCGGGACATAACCGTGTTTCGCGACGTATTCCCGCAGTTTCGGCATCAGGTCGTTACCCTGCAAGTCCTCAATCGACGTCCACCAGCCAAAGTGGTTCAGCCCGTAATAACGCACGCGCATTTGCTTACGATCTTGCAGGCCGACAATCTGCGCCATCCGCCCTTCAATGCCGATCGGCATATCACAGATATTGAGGATTTTGGCGTTCGGGCGCAAACGGCGCGTCGCCTCGGCCACTATCGCCGCCGGGTTGGAGTAGTTCAGCATCCAGGCGTTCGGGGAGTATTTCTCCATGTAATCCACCAGCTCCAGCACGCCGCCAATAGAACGCATCCCATACGCAATCCCGCCCGGGCCACAAGTTTCCTGGCCTAACACGCCGTGGCGCAGCGGGATTTTTTCGTCTTTTTCCCGCATCGGGTATTTTCCTACGCGGATGTGCGCCATCACGAAATCCACATCGGTAAACGCCGCTTCGGGATCGGTGGTGTAACTAAACGCAATCTCCGGCGCCTGCTCTTTGAGGATCACTTTGCAAGCCTCGGCGATAATCTCCTGGCGCGCACCGTCATTGTCGTAAAATTTCAGCGCTCGCAGCGGGAAACGGTCCTGGTTCGCCAGTAGCATCAGAACGATGCCCGGGGTAAATGTGCTACCGCCGCCTGCGATAACAACTGAGAATTTTTTCATGATACTGCCTCCGTCATGGTGGTTTGTTCGGTCTGTAGGGAATCTTTCATCAGGGTTTCAAGCTGGTCGCGGACCTGGGGCACATGCAGGCCGACAATCACCTGGATACCATTGCCACGGCGAACCACGCCGTGCGCGCCCAGCGCTTTAAAAACGTCATCACTCTGGGTCTGCGCCATATCGTGGAGCGCGATACGTAAGCGCGTGGCGCAGTTATTAATGCTTTCGATATTGTCCGCGCCGCCCAGCGCCTGGAGGAACCCGGCTGCCTGCCCAAGTTTTGCGTCCGGCGCGGGCGTCGTTGTCTGTCCACGCGCGGCCTTGTAATCCGCTTTGCTGTAGAGCTTGATTTCACTCTCTTCACGGCCTGGCGTTTTCAGGTTCAGGCGCAGAATCAGAGTGCGGAAGATAACGAAGTAGATCGCGGTAAAACACACGCCAATGCCTATCTGGATAAACATCATTGAAGCGTGGTTATGAAACATCGGGATCCAGTTTTGCGGCAGGAACTGGTCAAGCAGACCGCCGCCAAAATTGCCCACCACACCGCAGATATACATCACCGTCGCCATAGTGGCCGCCAGAACCGCATGGACGGCAAACAGCAGCGGCGAGATAAACAGGAAGGTAAACTCCAGGGGTTCGGTGATGCCTACCAGCATGGCAGTCAGGGTGGCGGGAATCAGCAGTCCGGCGACTTTGACGCGGTTTTCCGGCGCAGAGGTAAAATACAGCGCCAGCGCAATCCCCACCGAACCAAAGACTTTCGAGTTACCGTGCAGCGCAAATCCGCCTTCCGGGAACAGGGTTTTCAGCGCCTCGGTGCTCTGGCTGAACGCCTGCAAATGCTGCGCCCAGTAGACCTGAATACCACTTTCCACAACCGCCGGACCGAAGATGAACGGCCCATAGACAAAATGGTGCAATCCGGTCGGGATCAGGATGCGTTCAAGAAAGATGTAGACCCACACGCCCAGCGCCCCGGCCGAGCGTAAAAAGGCCTGCAGTGATTCAATACCTGACTGAACTTTTGGCCAGCCGAGCAGAGTTAACCAGGCGCAGGGGATCATCACCAGGAAAGCGACAATAACCACAAACGACGACCCCTGAAAAATACCCAGAAATACCGGCAGAGGTTTATCGAAATAGCGGTTATGCAGGGCAGTCACCAGCCCCGAGATGACAATCGCGCCGATAATACTGGTATCGAGGGTTTTAATTCCGGCAATCATCGTCAGGCCGCTGCCAGTCGTCGGTTCAACAGAAAAATCGACGCCGAAGAAGTGGCCCCAGGTCATCCCCATGGCATTAATGAAATAGTTCCAGGTGAGGAAACTGACCAGTACCGCCAGACAGGCCCGCCCCTGAGCCTGTCTGGCCAGGCCAATTGGCAGGCCAACGGCGAAAATCAGCGGCATATTACGGAAAACCGTCCAGCCGCCTTCTTCAATAATGTGAACGATTTGAGCAAATAAACTATCCGGTGCAGCGAGCGCTTCACCAACAAACATCGGGTTGCGCAGCATAATGGCGATACCGACCACAATCCCGGCAAAAGGAAAGAGTAAAACCGGGGTAAACATAGCGCCGCCAAAGCGTTGTATTTGACTGAGCATTTTTACATCCTCATATAACAACCAGTAGGGAGAGGCCTTTTTTGTAGTGATTGCTGGCCAGAGACGAGAATAAGAAATTGCTATTCTGAGAACATGACGCGCCGCTTCGATTCGTGATCGCATTCATGGTTTTAATTCCACCAATAATGTCTACTTTTTACATAAAAATTAGACATTAAAAGGCTCATTGCGCAGAATTTAAAGGGAAAAAGAGGTCTGATAGTGATCTACAAATCAATAGCGGAAAGGCTAAGAATCCGGCTCAATTCATCTGATTACAACATTGGCAGCCCATTACCTGGTGAACAGAAACTGGCAGAAGAGTTTGGCGTCGCGCGCATGACGATCCGTAAAGCGACTGATTTACTGGTCGACTGGGGGCTGGTGGTACGTCGGCACGGCTCCGGGACCTATGTCGCCCGTAAAGACGTACATCATGAAACCACCAATCTGACCGGGCTGGCCGAAGTGCTGCGCCAGCAGGGTAAAGAGGTTATAAGTCAGGTATTAGTCTTCGAAGTCATGCCCGCCCCCCCGGCTATCGCCAGTCAGTTGCGGATACAAATTAATGAACGGATCTACTTCTCGCGCCGGGTGCGTTATGTTGAGGGCAAACCGCTAATGTTGGAAGACAGTTATATGCCGGTGAAGCTGTTCCGTAATCTGTCGCTGGTACATCTGGAGGGGTCAAAGTTTGACTACATTGAGAAGGAATGCGGGATAACGATCAGCGGTAACTACGAAACACTAACCCCGGTGCTGGCCGACAAGCAGCTGGCGCAGTCCATGAATGTACCGGAGCAGACGCCTCTGCTGCGCATTACCTCCCTTTCCTACAGCGACAGCGGCGAGTTTCTTAACTATTCAGTCATGTTCCGTAACGCCAGTGAGTATCAGGTGGACTACCATCTGCGCCGCGTCCATGCGGAAAATCCGTTAACCCATCCCCCAGAACAGCACCGCGAGTAGCTGCGGGGTAATAATGCGTAAGAACATCACCAGCGGATAGACGGTGGCGTAAGAGAGCGCCGCCGCGCCGCTGGTCGCATGCAGGTTATTAGCAAACGCCAGTGCAGGCGGATCGGTCATTGAGCCGGCCAGCATGCCGCACAGCGTCAGGTAATTCATCTTCGCCAACATACGCGCCAGAATGCCGACGGTCAGCAGCGGTATTGCCGTGATAAAGATACCGTAGACAATCCAGCGCATACCGTCGCCTTCAATTAGCGTCGCCACAAAGTCGCCGCCGGATTTCAGCCCAACCACCGCCAGGAATAGCACAATGCCAAGCTCGCGTAGCGCAAGGTTAGCACTGGGCGGCATAAACCAGTACAGCTTACCGATACTGCCAATCCGCCCGAGGATCAGCGCCATAATCAGCGGCCCGCCCGCCAGCCCCAGTTTCAGCGCCACCGGAAACCCCGGAATAAACAGGGGGATCGATCCCAACAGCACGCCTGAACCGATACCAATAAACACAGGTAGCATCTGCACCTGCTGCAGTTTTTGCTGGACGTTGCCAAGCTCGGCGGCAACGGCGTCAATCGCCTCCGGGCGACCGACCAGGTTAAGAATATCGCCAAACTGCAGACTGGAATGGCTGCTGGCGACCAACTCAACCCCGGCACGATTAAGGCGCGAGATCACCACGTCATAGCGCTGTTTAAAGTGCAAATCGCGAATTTTTTTGCCTAACACTTTCTCGTTGGTGACCACGACACGCTCAACTTTCAGATCGGTACCGCGGGTCGAGAGCGAAGTGGAGACTTCTTTACCAATGACCAGTTGGGCGTTATGCAAATCCTCTGGTCTCCCAACCATATGGAGCAGGTCGCCTAGCTGAATCAGGGTAGTCGGCGACGGCACCATTAACATGTCCTCACGCTTGAGACGCGAACAAATCAGCTTGTCGCTGTTAAGCAACGGTACATCCTGAATCGCCATATTGTTCAGATTGGGATTTTCCACCCGCACGTTGATAGTCTGGAGATGCACATGACCATTGCCGCTGTTCTTATCAAATTGCTGAGCTTCATTTTCAACGTTGACCCGAAAAAACAGCCGTACCAGCCACATCGTCAGCAAAATACCGCAGATACCGAACGGATAGGCCATCGCATAGCTCATCCCCATCTGGTCGACGGTATCAAGCGGCACGCCAAGATCGCGCAGGATCTGCTGCCCGGCGCCCAGCGCCGGCGTATTGGTTACCGCGCCGGAGAAAATACCGAGCACCACAGGAAGAGGAATATCAAACAATTTATGCAGGACCGCCGTCACCAGACCGCCGAGAATAACAATTAAAATCGCGAAAAGATTAAGCCGTAAACCGGAAACCCGCAGCGAAGCGAAAAAGCCCGGACCAACCTGAATACCGATGGTATATACGAAGAGAATCAGGCCAAATTCCTGAATAAAATGCAGCATCGGGCCGCTGAGCGCAACGCCTGCCTGGTCCACAAAGTGACCGACGATAATTCCGCCAAACAGCACGCCACCGATACCAAAGCCGACACCGCGCACTTTCACATTGCCGATCCACAATCCGACTACCGCCACCAGCGCCAATACGCTCACAGTCAATGCTATGTCACTCATCGTCTATTCCCTGTGAATAACATTACGAACAAAGAGGAGTATGACTGCTAGCTGACAGGCTGTATGCCGCCTGGCGCACAATAATCACGGCATTAAATTAAATAACAAATCTGTATAAGATGCTGCGTTCGCATTTATTCCGGGTATCGGGAGACGTTTGATATAACCTGTAATATCTAACATATCAATAGGTTAAACATCAACCAAAGCACCGTTGGGCAATTCCTGAAGAACGCACTATGTCAGCAATCTGAACAATGCTTTCTCAATCACATAAAAAAAGCCCCGAAAAATCGGGGCTAATAACTGGTCGCTTAATTAGCGAGTTAACGCGGGACGTGCGCTGATAGCAATGCGCTGCGGTGCTATCTGTTCTGGCTCATTACGGGTCAAATCAATATGCAAAAGGCCATTGGTAAAGGTTGCCCCGGTCACCTCCATATTTTCGGCAAGTGTAAAGCTCAGGCTAAATGCCTGGTTAACCAGTCCCTGATGCAGCCATTTTGTCTCTTTTTCCGGTTGCTGAGGCGTACCTTTTACCGTCAAACGTGTGCCTTCCAGCTGAATTTCTAGATCTTCCTGACGAAAACCAGCCAGCGCAAGCGTAATGCGATAGTGGTTATCATCGCTTTTTTCGATGTTATAAGGTGGGAAGCTCTGGCTTTCATCGGCGGTTTGCAAGGCATTGGCCAGTTTGTCAAAACCGATCCATTGACGCAGCAATGGGGATAAATCGTAGTTACGCATAGTATTTCTCCTTCTAAGAAGCGAGTAGATATCTGCAAATTCCGTGGATTTGCATTGCCCCCTGACGGCAGGCAATTTTTAGGGTAAATACCCTAATTAGTTGATTTCGATACGACGCGGTTTATTCGCTTCAGGAATAACGCGCTCCAGATCGATATACAGCAGACCGTTTACCAGGTTGGCGCCGCGAATATGTATATTTTCCGCAAGCTGGAATTTACGCTCGAAATTGCGCTCGGCAATTCCCTGATACAAATATGTGCGCTCTTTCTGCTCTGCAGCATGGGCGCCTTTCACAATGAGCAGATTATCCTGGGCGGTAATTTCCAGTTCACTCTCGGCAAACCCGGCAACGGCAATCGCGATGCGGTAGTTGTTCTCGTCTACTAACTCAACGTTATACGGAGGATAGCCGCCATTACTCTGACTTTGATTATTTTCCAACAGATTAAAAAGACGATCGAAACCGATAGCAGAACGATATAATGGGGAGAGATCGAAATTACGCATAATACTTAGCTCCTGAAATCAGCGAGATTTATCTGGCCCTCCATACTGGACAGGCCGTTATTCACCGGAATACCCATTCGGCATATTCTCAACGGTTTACACTCTTAAAATGGGTATATCCCTGTTTTTTTCAAGGCGAAGACAGCGATTTTTTTTGCAGTTTGCAATCTATTGCTTAGACTGAAGTGACAGCACCAAAGGCAAAGTGCGATGCTTGCCACAGTGCGGCGCAATAACACTATGCATCCATGGAATGGCCCGATATAACCGATAGAAAGTTATATCAACGCCCGTAACGATGACGGAAGAATGATGAAAAGCAGTCTGGTAAAGCTAATCCTGTTTAGCGGGATAATAAGTTTGGGTGGTTGCTCCAGCGTCATGTCACATACCGGCGGCAAAGAAGGAACCTACCCAGGGACCCGTTCCAGTGCGCAAATGCTGGGCGATGACAATACCAGTTTGGGCGTCAAGTCTCTGGTTGCACTGGATATGCCGTTCACCGCCGTAATGGATACGCTCTTGCTGCCGTGGGATATGTTCCGTACCGATAGCTCAGTCAAATCCCGTGTGGAAAAGAGCGAGAAAGAGACGCTGGCGACCAATTCATTGATCCCACCCGCGCCAATGCCTAATCCTTAATGCCGTGCCCCGTTGCGGTTACCAATAGCTGCCGGTAACCGTCCACCTCCTCCATCCAGGCCACCTGTTTACCGTCTGGCGAAAAGACGACCGCATCCGCCGATGGAGGATTATTGTGTCCGACAGTTAAAAAGGTGATTTCTCCACTCTGCCCGTCGCACAGCGCGATGCGGTTTTCCAACACAAAACCGAGCAATTTTCCCGACGGGTGCCAGTTAAACGCCGACTGGATGTCTGAGTGATTGTAAGTTAGCTGCCGCATTTCTCCCCCCGGCACCGAAACCAGCCATAGCTGAACCACGCCGCTATCATCACGCATCAGAAAGGCAATTTCTGATGCCTGTGGATTAGCACGTACCCAGTGGCGTGGCATATTCACCAGTCCAGGATAACGGCGTTGATGAGTAAAGGTTAAGCGACGCTGAATCACGCCAGCCGGAGGGGCGGGCATTGTGGCATCAGTGCCTGCCAGCGGCGCATCTCCCTGCCGCTTCCAGCCCTGTTCACTTTTCGGAAGTTCGACAAGAAAAAGCTCCGGTACTTTATCGCCTTTTATCGATAGCGTATCGCCAATAAACGCCAGCGCATGATCGCCCACCCAGCCCTCTTCGTAGGCGCGGTTAATGTCATCGCTGCCCGGCCGTGGCGCCGGCGTGGTCTGGCTCACTAACACGCACCAGTGGCTGCCGCTGTACTCCCGAGGATGCTGAACCGCCACCGTAACCGGGCCATACGGCACCGCAACGCCGACGTTGCGCAAGTCCAGCGCCGGATCGCGCTCACGCAGTACATGATCGTTATAGGTGAAGCTGACACGCTCGCCGTTCGGACTGAACACATGCACATGGCTGCCGCCGCGCAGCGCGCCGGGCGTATACGGCACGGTGATGTCCATTGCATCCAGATTCGTCACGCAGTTTTGTGCCGCTATCACGCCGCGACGATGGTGGAAATCATAATGCCACGTCTCGTCCGGGTTCTCCGGGCCATGAATGAACACATAGCGATCGTCTTGTGGATGAACGGTCACCACGCCAACGTGCGCGCCCTGCGTAGCGCGATAAATGACCTCAATCTCGCCAGTCCGTACGTTGACGCGCTCAATCGTCTCACCGGTAAACGAGGCGCCTGACGGACGCACATCAAAAACCAGCCACTGGCTGTCCGCCGTCCAGGTGTTGGTATTCGTAAGCTGATGATGACGCGAAGCGAAAGTGATTTGTTTCATATCGGGTTAAACTCTGAAGCGTATATAGCGCTTCAGAGTAGTTGAACCGCCGAAAAATGGCTATGGTCCGAATGCAGGGACAGGGGTAACTAATATCCTTTTCATTACCTAATCGTGATAAACACAGATGAGATAATGAACCAGATCGTTTAATTTAATACATATTTCTCAATTGCGTATGCCACGCCGTCTTCCAGGTTGGATTTGGTGACAAAATTGGCCACCTCTTTCACCGACGGAATCGCGTTGTCCATCGCCACACCCATGCCTGCATATTCGATCATCGCGATGTCGTTTTCCTGATCGCCAATCGCCATGATTTCTTCCGGCTTGATCCCCAGCGCATCGGCCAGCGACTTCACGCCAGTGCCTTTATTGACGCGTTTATCCAGGATTTCGAGGAAGTACGGCGCACTTTTTAGCACGGTATATTTCTCTTTTACTTCCGCCGGAATACGCGCAATGGCCCGATCAAGGATGACGGGTTCATCAATCATCATCACTTTCAGGAACTGCGTTGCCGGGTCCATTTTCTCCGCTTCACAGAACACCAGCGGAATGGTGGCGACATAGGATTCATGTACGGTGTAGTAGCTGATATCACGGTTTGCGGTGTACAGCGTGTTGCGATCCAGCGCGTGGAAGTGTGAGCCGACTTCGCGGGACAACTTCTCCAGAAAGCGGTAATCGTCATAGCTCAGCGCCGTTTGCGCAACGGTACTGCCATCGCCCGCTTTCTGCACCAGCGCGCCATTGTAGGTGATGCAGTAGTCACCGGGTTGTTCCATGTGAAGCTCTTTCAGATAGCTATGGACACCCGCATACGGACGGCCAGTGGTCAGCACCACGTTAACGCCACGGGCGCGCGCGGTGGCAATCGCCGTTTTTACCGCAGGTGAAATGGTATGATCGGGCAGCAAAAGGGTGCCATCCATATCGATAGCAATGAGTTTGATAGCCATGAGTTCCCCGGATTAAATAAGTCCGTCCTCATGCTAACGCGATTCCGCTCAAAAAACAGCATATTAAAGAGGATAGTAAATGGCGGTGTTTTCCCCTTTTCTTAATAAATTTAAAGAAGGTAAGATGGAAAATAACCTTATATTTTCAGGAGATGCGCATTTATGGATTTCGCCACTCTGGATACCATGCGCACGAACCATCCGGCATGGAAACTTTTACGAGCAGATTCAGCAGCGTTAATTGCCAGCTTTCTGTGGCAGGCTTTTTCTTTGCCGAACGCCCGCAGTATTCCTCAGGAAGAGTTAACGGAAAAACTGGAAGATACGCTCTATATCTTACGTCAGCAGTATGGCGATAACTTTTATCCTCGTCCTGCGCGGGATTATCTTAATGACTGGGCAGCGCCTGAACGGGGATGGCTACGTAAGTTTTATCCGCCCGGCGATGACACGCCCTGGTTTGACCTGACGCCAGCGACCGAAAAGGCGCTGAGCTGGCTGGATAAACTGAGTGACTCTGCTTTTATCGGTACAGAATCCAGACTGGTGACATTGTTTGAGCTACTCAAGCAAGTTATCTCCGGGAGTGAAAATAATCCGCAATTACGCATTCAGGAACTCGAACAGCAGCGCGACAATATTGACGCCGAAATAGCTGCAATCCGCAAGGGTAAACTGACGCTGTTAGACAGCACCGCGCAAAAAGAACGTTTCCAACAGATCGTACATTTATCCCGAGAACTCCTCTCTGATTTCCGCCAGGTTGAGCATAATTTTCGTCAGCTTGACCGCAATGTTCGTGAGCGCATTGCATTATGGAACGGCACGAAAGGCGATCTGTTGACGCAAGTGCTTGGCGAACGTGACGCGATAACCGAATCAGATCAAGGACGTAGTTTTCGCGCTTTCTGGGATTTTTTGATGTCGCAAACGAGACAGGAAGAGTTATCCCGTTTACTGGAAAAATTACTCTCCCTTGATGCCATTGCCGAAACACACCCCGACCATCGCTTTAAACGCATTCATTATGACTGGCTGGAAGCTGGAGAAAATACACAGCGTACCGTGGCACAACTTTCGCAACAGTTACGTCGTTTTCTTGACGATCAAGCCTGGCTGGAGAATAAGCGAATTATGGAAATTTTGCATAATATTGAGCACCACGCTGTCGCCCTCAAATCACTGCCACCCGAAGGCGACATAATGAATATTAGCGATCCCCAGCCACAGATTATATTACCTTGCGAACGTCCGCTTTATACCCCTCCAGTAAAAACCAAAATTATTCAGCAAGTACTGGAACAAGGCGACGAGTCAATAGATATTGATATCCTGTTTTCACAAATCACGATTGATAAATCCCGTTTATTACACAATATTCGCAAGGTGTTACAAACACGTTCACAAATCAGTTTACAAGCGTTGCTATCCCTGTATCCCTTGCAACAAGGGCTTGCTGAACTGGTCACTTATATTCAGCTCGCCAGTGAATCAACAACTGCCACTTTTGATGAAAGCAGCAGCGAGACCGTATATTGGCTCACTGCTTCAGGTGAAAAAAAGGCGGCGCACATTAACACCGTTATTTTTACCCGTACAAAGGAGGCAGGCCATGGAGCAGAATGAGTCGCAAATTTCACACGACAGCGCGCTTTCGACGCTGATTATCTCGCTGTTGAAAGGCGTGGTGTATCAGGAGAACGATCCGCATCTCTGGGGCGCGCTGTTGCGTTTACAAATTCAGGTTCGTGATTATTGCCGGGTGATGAACCTGGAACTTCATCTGGACGAAGCAGAAGGTTATGCTTTTTTGCGCTCAGCGCCTGATAATGTCGACGATGAATCCGTTCCTCGCCTGATTTCCCGCCGCCCTTTGTCCTTTCCTGTCAGCTTGCTACTGGCGCTATTACGCAAAAAAATGGCGGAATTTGACGCCAGCGGGAGCGAAACCCGTTTGATTATGACGCAAGAACAGATTGTTGATTTGATGCGAGTCTTCACAACTGAAAGCACCAATGAAGCGCGTCTGGTTGATCAGATTGGGCGCCATATCAATAAAATTGCGGAAATGGGATTTCTGCGTCCTTTACGTAACCAAAATCAAACATGGGAAGTACGGCGTATTTTGAAAGCTTTTGTTGACGCACAGTGGTTATCTGATTTTGATACGCGCTTGCAGGCCTATAACCAGCATCTCAGGGGAGATAATCATGACTGATGCACTGGAGCTTGATTTCAGCAGTGACGAATCTTCCGCTGGTTTTCGCCTTGAGCGACTGGAAATTTTTAACTGGGGGACCTTCAACAACCAGGTGTGGACCTTTAACCTACAGGGAAAAAATGCGCTTCTCACCGGGGATATTGGCTCAGGAAAATCAACCCTGGTGGATGCGGTAACCACATTACTGGTGCCAGCTCACCGCATCGCCTACAACAAAGCGGCAGGCGCAGAAAACAAAGAGCGTTCGTTGCGTTCATATGTTCTGGGATACTACAAATCGGAGCGGCTGGAAAACAGCATGGGTGGAAAACCCGTCGCGCTCCGCGACCATAGAAACTATTCCGTAATTCTCGGTGTTTTTCATAATCAAGGATTTAGCCAAACCGTTACTCTGGCACAGGTATTTTCGTTAAAAGAACCTGCCGGAAAGCCGGTAACTTTTTATGTCGCGTCAGAGGGTGAACTCACCATCGCCAGGGATTTTTCCGGCTTCGGCTCTGATATTAATAATCTACGAAAAAAACTACGTAAAAATAACGCGGAAATATTTGATTCATTTCCACCTTATGGCACCTGGTTCCGGCGGCGCTTCGGTATTAATAATGAGCAGGCGCTGGAGCTGTTTCACCAGACCGTATCGATGAAATCGGTTGGTAATCTCACTGATTTTGTGCGTAGCCATATGCTGGAACCTTTTGATATGGCTCAGCGAATTAAACATCTGATTGAACATTTTGAAGATCTTAATCGCGCCCATGAATCGATTCTGAAAGCCCGTCGACAGATTGAACACTTAACTCCGCTCGTTGCTGAGTGCGACAGGCATACGCTATTACTTCAGGAAACAGAAAACATGCGCGTCTGTCGCGATGCCCTGGCAGGCTGGTTTGCGCGGCTGAAACAAGCACTGCTTGAAAAAAGGCTGACAAACCTCAGGGATGAGCTACAGCGCTATACAAACACTCTCACGATAACCGCTGAACAATTACAACAAAAACGAAATCAGGAAAGGCAGTTACGCACTGATATTGCGGCAAATGGCGGCGATCGCCTTGAACAATTGCGCCTGGAAATAGCCCATCGTGAGCAGGAGAAGAATCGGCGTCTGAAAGCGGCGGAAAACTATAACGCGCTGTTAGGAAAAATTAATCTTGCGCCGGTTAAAGATCATGACGAATGGCTGGCGACACGACAGCTTCTGCAAAATAACGCCGATGAGATTGCCGATCGCGAAGCCGAATTACAGCAGCAAAAAAACGACCTGCATGTCGCCTTTTCCCATAAACGCGAAACACACCAGCAACTCAATGCAGAAATAGACAATCTTCGTTTACGCCGCAGTAATATTGAAGTACGACAAATTCAATTACGCGCCGCTATCTGCGAGGCGCTCCGATTCTCCGAAGAACGTCTTCCCTTTGTTGGTGAGTTACTTGCTGTTCGCGAAGAAGAAAAAGCATGGGAAGGCGCGGCAGAGCGTCTTTTACGTGGCTTTGGCCTCTCTATTCTGGTTGCCGACGAGGACTATCAGCAGGTCGCTCAGTGGGTTGAAAATAATCATCTTCACGGTCGGTTAAGTTATTTCAGAGTGCATGTCAGTTCGCATCACACGCCCGTCTCTCCGGTTCCCGGCGCGCTGAGTGAAAAGCTACAAATCAAACCCAATACAGGCTGGTATGACTGGCTGGAAAGAAGGCTACATCAACAATTTAACCATGCTTGTTGCGAAACGTTGGAACAATTCCGCCGGGAAAATAAGGCGATTACCCGCAGCGGTCAGATAAAATCACCGGGCGAGCGCCACGAAAAAGATGACCGTCATGATATTAACGACCGTAGCCGCTTTATCCTCGGCTGGAGTAACAAGGAGAAAATCGCCGTCCTGCTGAAACTGGCGCAAAACCTTGAGCAAGAGCTTGCGGAACTCGGTGGAAAATTAGCCGCTGTTGATGAAAAGCTCAGAAATTTGCAACAACAGCGCGATATTTATAATCGTCTCAGCGAACATAACGATTATCAAGCCATGAACTGGCAGCCGCAGGCTCAGGAAATTGCCCGAATGGAAGCGGAAAAACGCGAGCTTGAGGCAGCATCCGATCAACTGGCAGTCCTGAACCAACGTCTGGATGATGTTCTGAAGGAAATTCAGTCTCTTGAGACGACTCATGCGGATAAAATCGATCTGCGTGGGCGCACACAGGAAAAAATAGAACGCGCGGAAGAGAGCTTGCTGGAAGCGGAATCCGTACAAAAAATGGCAAATGAAGGGGGAATGGCGCAATATTATCCGCAACTGGAACAGTGGCGTGAAGAAGCGCTCCCCGGGAGGCAAATCAGCGTTGAGTCCTGCGATAATTGCCAGCAGGAGATGCGGGGTTGGTTGCAGGATAAAATTGACAGCGAAGATAAAAAACTGGTCCGCTCCCGCGACAAAATCATTAACAGGATGGCAGAGTATAATCACCAGTTCTCCCTGGAGACACAGGATATTGATACCAGTCTCGAATCCGCCGAGGAATATCGTCAGATGCTGAATGCGTTGCAAGCCGACGATCTCCCGCGTTTCGAAGCACGTTTTAAGCAACTGCTCAACGAAAACACCATCAATGATATCGCAGGCTTTCAGAGCCAGCTCAACCGGGAAAGAGAGACGATTAAAGAACGAATCGAGAAGATTAACGACTCCCTGGTCCCCGTTGATTACAATCCTGGACGCTATATTTCTTTGGTGGCCCAACTGAGCACCGATGCGGATATTCGTGATTTTCAGAGTGAGCTACGCGTCTGCACGGAAGGCGCATTGACGGGCTCCGAAGATGAGCAGTATTCAGAAGATAAGTTCTTACAGGTAAAACGTATCATTGAACGTTTCCGTGGGCGCGAGGGATTAAGCGATCAGGACAAACGCTGGACCGCAAAAGTGACGGATGTGCGCAACTGGTTCACCTTCTCCGCCTCCGAGCGTTGGCGGGAGGATGATAGCGAGCATGAACATTATTCAGATTCCGGTGGTAAATCCGGCGGGCAAAAAGAGAAACTGGCCTATACCATTCTCGCCGCCAGCCTGGCTTATCAGTTCGGCCTTGAATGGGGAGAGAAACGCTCACGCTCGTTCCGTTTCGTGGTGATTGATGAGGCGTTTGGTCGAGGTTCCGACGAATCCGCTCAGTATGGGCTGGAGCTTTTTAAGCGCTTAAATCTGCAGTTACTCATCGTCACGCCGCTGCAAAAAATCCATATTATTGAGCCTTATGTGGCAAACGTAGGATTTGTTCATAACGAGGCAGGGAAAATTTCGCGTCTGCGTAATATCAGCATTGACGCCTATCAGCAGGAAAAAGTAGAGAAAAGGCATGAGCTGGACAACGCCTGAAGCGCTCAAAACGCAGTTACGCAAACTGTGGGAAAAAGGCGTGCTGTTACGTGAGATAACCGAAGACAGCGGCTACTTTCCGCTGCGCCTGACCTGTAAAAAGCCGACCTCGGACGACCTTTCCTCACGTTTTAATGAGGTTCGTCAGTGGATTAGCTCACTGGCTCAGAGTGAAAAAAAGGGATTCCGGCTTGAATGGCGGGAAGTCCGCCATCGGGTGATCGGCGTCAACCGTTTGCCGGCAAAAATCTGGGTTGATTCCGCCGCCACGGCAATAAAAATACTCGGTTTGCACAAGCAGGCTGAAAAATATCGCTATCTGTACCAGCAAATTGTTTCTGCCCAACCCACGCTGCATAGCTGGCTGATAAAATATCCGTTACGCGTGCCAGAGCAAGACTGGGCACGGTTGCTGGCCATTATTGCCTGGCTGCAAGAGAACCCTCGCCCTGACATCTACTTACGACAGATCGATCTTCCTGACATCAACAGTAAATTTATCGAACAACATCGCGGTATCTTAACGGAATTACTCAATCTCACTTTGCAACCAGAGGCCATCGACCTGCAGGCGCGTGGCATTTCACAATTTAATCGCCGTTTTGGCTTTCGTGATAAGCCTCAGCGCGTCCGATACCGCCTCATTGACCAGCCAGATAGCGACCGGGAGATCGATAGCCGCGAATTCGCTTCCCTGGACTTAGCCGTTGTTGCCGTTTTTGTTATTGAAAACGAAATCAGTTTTTTGACTTTCTCAGGACCAGCAGGAAGTATGGTGATTTTTGGACGCGGGTACGGCTTTGATATGTTGTCATCCGCTCGCTGGATTTGTCACAAAAAACTCTATTACTGGGGAGATATTGATACCCACGGCTTTGCAATTCTTAGTCAGTTCCGTCAACTTTTCCCCCATACCCAAAGTTTTTTAATGGATGAAAATACCCTGCTAATGCACAGATCATCCTGGGTTGAAGAAGACAAGCCCTGCACACGGCTGTTATCCAACCTGACAGAGTCGGAGCAGCAGCTTTATCAGGCGCTGACAGAGAATCACTTTGGAGAGGGCGTTCGTCTGGAGCAGGAACATATTTCGCCGCGCTGGATAGAGCAGGCGCTGGAGGAACTATCCCCGACGGTACAACAACCGCCGGGGAGCATAGCTTAGATATCGATGTTTGCCGCTTTCAGGGCGTTCTCTTCGATAAAGGCGCGACGCGGTTCAACGGCGTCGCCCATCAGGGTAGTGAACAACTGATCGGCGGCAATCGCATCCTTGACGGTGACGCGCAGCATGCGGCGGCTGTCCGGGTCCATGGTGGTTTCCCACAGCTGCTCCGGGTTCATCTCGCCCAGACCTTTATAGCGCTGAATCGCAAGTCCTCGACGGGACTCTTTCACCAGCCACTCCAGCGCCTGCTCGAAGCTCGCTACCGGCTGACGGCGCTCGCCGCGTTCGATGAACGCATCGTCTTCGATCAGACCGCGCAGCGTCTCGCCGAGCGTGCAGATGCGACGGTATTCGCCACCGGTGACAAACTCGTGATCCAGCGGATAGTCGGTATCCACGCCGTGAGTACGCACGCGAACAATCGGTTCGAACTGCTGCAGTTCGGCGTTCTCGCGAACGTCGAACTTCCACTGGCTACCGTGCTGCTCTTTCTCGTTCAGTTCCGTAACCAGCGCGTTCACCCAACGGGTAATCGTCTGCTCGTTGCTAAGATCGGCTTCCGTCAGCGTCGGCTGATAAATGAGCTCTTTCAGCAGCGCTTTCGGGAAGCGGCGCTCCATACGGCCAATCATTTTTTGCGTGGCATTATACTCTGAGACCAGTCGTTCCAGCGGTTCACCAGCTAACGCCGGAGCGCTGGCGTTAGTATGCAGGGTCGCACCATCCAGAGCGATCGCAATCTGATACTGATCCATCGCTTCATCGTCTTTAATGTACTGTTCCTGCTTGCCTTTCTTCACTTTGTACAGCGGCGGCTGCGCAATGTAGACGTGACCGCGCTCGACGATTTCCGGCATCTGACGATAGAAGAAGGTCAACAGCAGCGTACGGATGTGCGAGCCATCGACGTCCGCATCGGTCATGATGATGATGCTGTGATAGCGCAGTTTATCCGGGTTGTACTCGTCACGACCGATGCCGCAGCCCAGTGCGGTGATCAGCGTCGCCACTTCCTGGGAAGAGAGCATCTTGTCGAAGCGCGCTTTCTCCACGTTGAGGATTTTACCCTTCAGCGGCAGAATCGCCTGGTTCTTGCGGTTACGACCCTGTTTAGCAGAGCCGCCCGCGGAGTCCCCTTCCACAAGGTACAGTTCAGACAGCGCCGGGTCGCGTTCCTGACAATCCGCCAGTTTACCCGGCAGACCCGCCAGATCCAGCGCACCTTTACGACGCGTCATTTCACGCGCACGACGCGCTGCTTCACGCGCACGCGCCGCATCGATAATTTTGCCGACCACGATTTTGGCGTCGGACGGGTTTTCCAGCAGGTATTCGCTCAGCAGCTCGTTCATCTGCTGTTCCACCGCCGATTTCACCTCGGAAGAGACCAGTTTATCTTTGGTCTGGGAGGAGAATTTCGGGTCCGGCACCTTCACGGAAACCACGGCAATCAGGCCTTCACGCGCATCGTCGCCGGTGGCGCTGACTTTGGCTTTCTTGCTGTAGCCTTCTTTATCCATATAGGCGTTCAGGGTACGGGTCATCGCCGCACGGAAGCCTGCAAGGTGCGTACCGCCGTCACGCTGCGGAATGTTGTTGGTAAAGCAGTAGATGTTTTCCTGGAAACCGTCGTTCCACTGCAATGCCACTTCCACGCCGATACCGTCTTTTTCGGTGGAGAAGTAGAAGATATTCGGGTGGATCGGCGTTTTGTTCTTGTTGAGGTACTCAACAAACGCTTTGATGCCGCCTTCGTAGTGGAAATGGTCTTCTTTGCCGTCGCGCTTGTCTTTCAGACGAATAGAGACGCCGGAGTTCAGGAAGGACAGCTCACGCAGACGCTTAGCCAGAATTTCGTATTCAAATTCGGTGACGTTGGTGAAGGTTTCCAGGCTCGGCCAGAAACGCACCATCGTACCGGTTTTGTCAGTTTCGCCAGTCACCGCCAGCGGCGCCTGCGGTACGCCATGCTCATAGATCTGACGGTGGATTTTGTTATCACGCTGGATAACCAGCTCCAGCTTCTGGGACAGGGCGTTAACCACCGAAACACCCACGCCGTGCAGACCGCCAGAGACTTTATAGGAGTTATCGTCGAATTTACCGCCCGCGTGCAGCACGGTCATGATCACTTCCGCAGCAGAAACCCCCTCTTCCGGGTGAATACCCGTCGGAATACCGCGACCGTCATCCTGTACGGAGACGGAATTATCGCTGTGAATAGTGACCACGATGTCTTTACAGTAACCCGCGAGCGCTTCGTCGATAGCGTTATCCACAACCTCGAATACCATGTGGTGCAGGCCGGTGCCGTCATCCGTGTCGCCGATATACATACCCGGGCGCTTACGCACCGCATCCAGCCCTTTCAGGACTTTGATACTGGAGGAGTCATAAGAATTCGACATCAACGTTTCTCGCTCATTTCATCTTAGGTTAATCCGCTATTTTACCCTTTTCCACGGTAAACATCTTCGAATTTTCATCGGACATGTCCATAACGTGCTCAGCGCTAATGGCGCTGACGAAAACCTGCGACTGCGTGGCTTTTAAACGGCTGGCCAGCAGCCCGCGCCGCGCGTCATCAAGTTCCGAGGCAAAATCATCTATCAGGTACAGGCAACGCCGCCCGCTCTCGCGAGTCAGAAACTCGCCTTGCGCCAGTCGTAAAGCGCACATCAGCAGTTTAAGCTGCCCACGCGATAAAGTATCTTCCACCGGCGCACCGTCAGCACGAATGCGGAAATCCGCTTTGTGCGGGCCATGGGCGGTGTAGGTTAACATACGATCACGCTCGAAATTCTTCTCCAGCACCTCGGCATAATCCGTTTCTTTCTCCCAGCCGCGCTGGAAAGAAAAGGTGAGAGCGAACTCCGGTAAAAACTGCCGACAGGTGTCCGCCATGTCGTCGACGATAGCGGCGCTGTATTCGGCGCGCCAGCGGCTGATTTGTTCCGCCAGCGGGATCAGTTCCAGATCCCAGGGCCGCAGTTGGGCATAGCGGCTGACCTGACGCAGCGCGGCGTTGCGCTGCTTTACCAGCCGCTTCAGGTTGCTCCAGGCGGTGAAGAACCCGGCTTCATTGTGAAAGCATCCCCAGTCAAGGAACGCTCTTCTGTATTTGGGGCCGCCGTTGAGTAAAGTAAAGCCCTCAGGCGTGATGAGCTGCATCGGCATCAGGTGCGCCAGCTCCGCCACTTTATGGCCGTCGGTGCCGTCGATGCGCACTTTGCTGTCGCCCAGCTTATCCTTGGTCAGGCCGATGGAAACTTCACGCTCCTCGCCCTGCAAACGACCGTGGAGAACAAAGGACGGCTGCTCGTGACGGATCACCCGACCAATCTGCAAACTGCGAAACGCCCGACCGTGGCCGAGCGTATAGATGGCCTCCAGCACGCTGGTTTTGCCGCTACCGTTTGCGCCAACCAGGAAGTTAAAGCCGGGGGATAAAGCGAGATCCGCATTTTCGATATTACGGAAATCTTTGATTAGCAGTCGGGATAGCGACATAGTCAGCTCGTCATCATTCAAGGGGCGTGGGTGTCGCAGCCAGTTCGTCTACCGCCAGCGCGCAGAAAGCGGAGCGTACACGAAGTACGTGAGCATTTGCTCGCTCCGCTCGTCCTTCGGACCGTCTTACAGACGTCCAAAACGCATAGCGTTTTGTCGAGCACTGCCGGAAGGCGAAATGGCAAGTAAACCAGCCCCTTTGCAGATTCTACAATCTCATAGGCATGACGACGTAGGCTGCGGATTGCGATGCCGCATCCTCAATCTGCACGCTTGATACCGAGTCCGTCAGCAGAATACGCACATTCTCGCACTTCAGCGCGTTCAGCACGTCCAGCACGTAGCTGACGTTAAAGCCGATCTCCATCTCAGCGCCGGCATAGGTGACGTCCAGAATCTCTTCCGCTTCTTCCTGTTCCGGGTTGTTGGCGGTGATTTTCAGCTGATTTTCACTGACGTACAGGCGCACACCGCGAAATTTCTCGTTGGAGAGAATCGCCGCGCGGGCAAAAGCCTGTTTGAGAATATCGCAGCCCGCATCAAGGTGTTTGTCCGGATTTTTCGGCAATACGCGACGATAATCCGGGAAACGGCCATCAACCAGCTTCGATGTAAAGATAAAATCGCCGACGTGGGCACGAATATTATTGCTGCCGATTTGTACGCGCAGCGGCGTCTCACCGCCATCAAGCATACGCATCAGTTCAATCACCCCTTTACGCGGCACGATCACCGAATGATTCGGCAGCGACTCTTCCAGCGGCATCGAACAGACCGCCAGACGGTGCCCATCGGTCGCGACAGTGCGCAGTTCGCTCCCTTCGGTTTCAAACAGCATGCCGTTTAAGTAGTAACGCACGTCCTGATGCGCCATTGAGAACTGGGTTGCTTCGATCAGACGCTTCATTGTCGCCTGCGGCAGGGTGAATTCCACTTCGCTCTGCCAGTCGTCAAGATTCGGGAAGTCTGCTGCAGGCAGCGTGGAAAGCGAGAAACGACTACGCCCGGAGCGCACCAGCATCCGCTCGCCTTCCAGCTGCACCGCGATTTCCGCACCTTCCGGCAAACCGCGGCAAATATCAAAAAATTTACGCGCCGGAACGGTCGTCGCCCCCGCTTCATGCGGTTGAATCAGCGCAACGCGCGCGACCATTTCCATTTCCAGATCGGTACCGGTCAGCGACAGCGCGCCATCGGTAACCTGCAGCAGCAGGTTGCCGAGAATCGGTAGCGTCGGACGACCACCTAACGGACCACTGACCTGTTGCAGTGGTTTTAATAAATGTTCACGTTCTACGGTAAATTTCATAGCGTCACGAGGATAATGTTCTGATTAAATTAGAGAAATCTTCTTTGATATCGTGGCTTTCTTCACGCAGTTGCTCAATCTTACGACAGGCGTGCAGGACGGTGGTATGGTCGCGACCGCCAAACGCATCGCCAATTTCCGGCAAACTGTGGTTGGTCAGCTCTTTTGCCAGCGCCATCGCCATCTGGCGAGGACGCGCCACCGAGCGAGATCGACGCTTGGAAAGCAGATCCGCGATTTTAATTTTGTAATACTCCGCCACCGTCTTCTGAATATTGTCGATGGTGACCAGTTTTTCCTGTAAAGCCAGCAGATCGCGCAGCGCTTCACGCACGAAATCGATGGTAATCGCCCGGCCGGTAAAGTTGGCGTTGGCGATCACGCGGTTCAGCGCCCCTTCAAGCTCACGCACATTAGAGCGTAGTCGCTTAGCAATAAAGAACGCCACCTCGCCGGGCAGGCGAATGTCGTTTTCGTCAGCTTTTTTCATCAGGATTGCCACGCGGGTTTCCAGCTCTGGCGGTTCAATCGCCACCGTCAGCCCCCAGCCGAAGCGTGATTTCAGACGATCCTCAACGCCGTTGATCTCTTTCGGATAACGATCCGACGTCAGAATGATCTGCTGATTACCTTCCAGCAGGGCATTAAAGGTGTGGAAAAACTCCTCCTGCGAACGCTCTTTATTCGCAAAGAATTGAATATCATCGATCAACAGGGCATCAACGGAACGGTAGTAGCGTTTAAACTCTTCAATCGCGTTATTTTGCAGGGCTTTTACCATGTCCTGCACAAAGCGCTCAGAGTGCATATAGACCACTTTCGCGTTGGGTTTGCGCGCCACGATGCCATTACCGACTGCGTGCAACAGGTGGGTTTTCCCCAGACCGGTGCCGCCATAAAGGAACAGTGGGTTGTATGCCCCGCCTGGGTTATCGGCAACCTGGCGTGCCGCCGCGCGCGCCAGCTGGTTAGATTTACCTTCGACGAAGTTATCAAACGTATGCTTTACATTAACATTGGAGCGATAGGTCGGCTCTGCCGGCGCCGGGACGTTATCCCAGCCAGACCGCACGATAGTTGGCTCAACGCGCGTCGTCTGGATCTGCGCGGCAGGCGCGGCTGCCGCAACGCTCACCGTGCCTCTCTGCGGTTGAACAGCAGGCTTAGCGCCGACTTCAAAACGCAGCTGCGGGGCATCCGCACCACAAAAATCATTGAGGAGCCCATTGATATTATTGAGGTATTTATCCCTTACCCAATCGAGCACAAAACGGTTTGGCGCATACAGTGCCAGCGTGTTATCGCTCAATTCCGCCTGCAAAGGGCGTATCCACATACTGAATTCTGTGGCTGGTAACTCATCCTGCAATCGGGCAAGACACTGCTGCCAAAGCGAAAGTGACACGGCGGACTCCACTCGAACAAAAATCGATATACAAAGAGAAACTGAAACAATCATGATTGTTGGCACACGTCGACAAGACCCTGCATAGCCGAAAAGCCCCTGCACAAAAGGGGTGACGTGCGAACCGCTATTTGCGGTTGTTACCCGATGCGGATCCCTGGATCCCGATCGGGACCGGGGATCATAGCCTAAACTGAGAAAGAGATCTTGTGTTTCTCAACAGATTCTTCCCGATTTATCCACAGGAAGGATCGAAGCCCGGTAAGTGTAATCGATCCTGGCTGGAGTAGAGTACGATTTCAGCCGCATATTGGAAAAATTAATGACCTGCGCGCGTTTTGGACTTAATCGATCTAACGAAGATCCTTTGCGATCCTTGCGCTTTACTCATC
Source organism: Klebsiella indica (assembly GCF_005860775.1). GTDB lineage: Bacteria > Pseudomonadota > Gammaproteobacteria > Enterobacterales > Enterobacteriaceae > Klebsiella > Klebsiella indica. The sequence goes on along the minus strand of NZ_VCHQ01000014.1, from coordinate 8,762 downwards.
ACGCCGTATAATCCCCCACCCGGCGCGTAATACCGTTTTCCGCAACGCGTCATCGCTTATTTTTTGTGCGGCAAGGTGCGAGAAATAAGGAAAGAGAATTGACTCCGGAGTGTACAATTATTACAATCCGGCCTCTTTAATCACCCACGCTGAGGCGTAGGCCGTGCAAAGTTTGTTCGGGTTTACGTGAAAGTCAGTGAAATTATTCAAGTTTAGGTAGAAATCGCCATGAAACGCACTTTTCAACCGTCTGTACTGAAGCGCAACCGTTCTCACGGCTTCCGTGCTCGTATGGCTACTAAAAATGGTCGTCAGGTTCTGGCACGTCGTCGTGCTAAAGGCCGTGCTCGTCTGACCGTTTCCAAGTAATAAAGCTAACCCTGAGTGGTTAAGCTCGCATTTCCCAGGGAGTTACGTTTGTTAACTCCCAATCATTTCACTTTCGTCTTCCAGCAGCCATTACGGGCTGGCACGCCGCAAATCACCATCCTCGGCCGCCAAAATTCGCTGGGGCATCCCCGCATCGGTCTTACGGTCGCCAAGAAAAACGTTAAGCGCGCGCATGAACGCAACCGGATTAAACGTCTGACGCGTGAAAGCTTCCGTTTACGTCAACACGAACTCCCGCCGATGGATTTCGTGGTGGTGGCAAAGAAAGGGGTTGCCGACCTCGATAACCGTGCTCTCTCGGAAGCGTTGGAAAAATTATGGCGCCGCCACTGTCGCCTGGCTCGCGGGTCCTGATAGGCCTGATTCGGGTCTATCAACGCCTGATTAGTCCGCTACTCGGGCCGCACTGTCGTTTCACGCCAACCTGTTCTCAATACGGAATTGAGGCATTGCGCAGGTTTGGATTGATAAAAGGCAGTTGGTTGACGGTGAAACGCGTATTAAAATGCCACCCTTTACACCCTGGTGGTGACGATCCCGTCCCGCCTGGACCATTTGATACCAGAGAACACTAACGATGGATTCGCAACGCAATCTTCTTATCATCGCTTTGTTGTTCGTGTCTTTCATGATCTGGCAAGCCTGGGAGCAGGATAACAATCCTCAGCCTCAGCAGCAGACCACGCAGACAACGACCACAGCAGCGGGTAGCGCCGCCGACCAGGGCGTACCGGCCAGTGGCCAGGGGAAACTGATTACGGTTAAAACCGATGTGCTTGATTTGACCATTAACACCCGCGGTGGAGATGTTGAGCAAGCGCTGCTTCTGGATTATCCAAAAGAGCTGAAATCGACTGAACCGTTCCAGTTACTGGAAACCACGCCGCAGTTTACCTATCAGGCACAGAGCGGTTTAACCGGCCGTGATGGCCCGGACAACCCGGCTAACGGACCACGTCCGCTGTATAACGTCGATAAAGATGCGTTTGTGCTGGCTAACGGCCAGAACGAAATCGTCATTCCACTGACGTACACAGATAAATCAGGCAACGTTTTCACTAAAACCTTCACCCTGAAGCGCGGTGACTATGCGGTGAACGTTGGCTACAGCGTACATAACGCCAGCGAAAAACCGCTGGAAGTGTCGACTTTCGGTCAACTAAAACAAACCGCCAATCTGCCGACCCATCGCGACACTCAGACCGGTGGCCTGACGACAATGCACACTTTCCGTGGTGCGGCGTATTCAACCTCCGAGTCGAAATACGAAAAATACAAATTTGATACCATTCTCGATAACGAAAACCTGAACGTCAGCACCAAAAACGGTTGGGTTGCCATGCTGCAGCAGTACTTTACTACCGCATGGGTTCCGCAGAATAACGGTACCAACAGCTTCTACACCTCCAACCTCGGTAACGGTCTTGTGGCTATCGGCTATAAATCGCAGCCGGTCCTGGTGCAGCCAGGCCAGACCGATAAGCTGGATAGCGTACTGTGGGTTGGCCCGGCCATTCAGGATAAAATGGCCGCCGTTGCGCCGCATCTTGATCTGACCGTTGACTACGGCTGGCTGTGGTTCATCTCTCAGCCGCTGTTCAAACTGCTGAAATGGATTCATAGCTTCCTCGGCAACTGGGGCTTCTCCATCATCGTTATCACCTTCATCGTTCGTGGCATCATGTACCCGCTGACTAAAGCGCAGTACACCTCCATGGCGAAGATGCGTATGCTGCAGCCGAAGATTCAGGCAATGCGCGAGCGTCTGGGCGACGACAAACAGCGTCAAAGCCAGGAAATGATGGCGCTGTATAAAGCGGAGAAGGTTAACCCGCTGGGTGGCTGCTTCCCGCTGATTATCCAGATGCCTATCTTCCTTGCGCTGTACTACATGCTGAGCGCCTCGGTTGAACTGCGTCATGCGCCGTTTATCCTGTGGATCCACGACCTGTCTGCACAGGACCCGTACTACATCCTGCCGATCATCATGGGCGCGACGATGTTCTTCATTCAGAAGATGTCCCCGACCACCGTGACCGATCCGATGCAGCAGAAGATCATGACCTTTATGCCGGTCATCTTCACGGTGTTCTTCCTGTGGTTCCCGTCTGGTCTGGTGGTTTACTATATCGTCAGCAACCTGGTCACCATTATTCAGCAGCAGCTGATTTACCGTGGTCTGGAAAAACGCGGCCTGCATAGCCGTGAGAAGAAAAAAACCTGATACTCTTTGTTCTTCAGGTAGCAGATGCGCAGGCTTCGTAGCCAGCGCGTCTGCGGTTCAAAACGATTAGCCGTTTTGTCCTGCAACGTGAATTATTTTGAGAGTCTACGGTAAATTAAATGCCAGAGAAGGCGGTCAACAGACCGCCTTTTTTACATTTACATAGAGAGTCATTATGAGCCATAACGACACTATCGTCGCCCAGGCCACCCCTCCGGGACGCGGTGGAGTGGGCATTCTGCGCATCTCAGGCCTGAAAGCGCACGACGTCGCGCAGGCGGTGCTGGGCAAATTGCCAAAGCCGCGCTATGCCGACTACCTGCCATTTAAAGACGGCGACGGCAGCGTGCTGGATCAGGGGATTGCGCTGTGGTTCCCCGGCCCGAACTCCTTTACCGGCGAAGATGTGCTGGAACTACAGGGACACGGCGGCCCCGTAATCCTCGATCTGCTGCTGAAACGCATTCTGACGCTACCGGGCGTACGTATCGCCAGACCCGGCGAATTTTCCGAGCGCGCGTTTCTCAACGACAAGCTTGACCTGGCGCAGGCGGAAGCCATTGCCGACCTGATTGACGCCAGCTCCGAACAGGCGGCACGATCCGCCCTGAACTCGTTGCAAGGGGCGTTCTCCACCCGCGTTAACCATCTTGTGGAAGCGCTCACTCACCTGCGCATCTATGTGGAAGCGGCCATAGACTTTCCGGACGAAGAGATCGACTTCCTCTCCGACGGCAAAATCGAAGCGCAGCTCAACGAAGTGATCGCCGATCTCGACGCCGTCCGCGCCGAAGCGCGCCAGGGCAGCCTGCTGCGCGAAGGGATGAAGGTGGTGATTGCCGGCCGCCCGAATGCCGGAAAATCGAGCCTGCTGAACGCCCTGGCGGGCCGTGAAGCGGCTATTGTCACCGATATTGCCGGCACTACTCGCGACGTGCTGCGCGAACATATTCATATCGACGGTATGCCGCTGCATATCATTGATACCGCCGGTCTGCGCGACGCGAACGACGAAGTGGAACGCATTGGTATCGAACGCGCCTGGCAGGAAATTGAACAAGCTGACCGCGTGCTGTTTATGGTGGATGGCACTACGACTGAAGCCACCGACCCGGTGAATATCTGGCCGGACTTTATCGCCCGTTTACCAAAGAACTTGCCGATTACCGTCGTGCGTAATAAAGCGGATATTACCGGCGAGACGCTGGGGCTAAGCGAAGTAAATGGCCACTCAGTTGTGCGTCTCTCCGCGCGTACCGGCGAGGGCGTAGACGTACTGCGCAACCATCTTAAACAGAGCATGGGCTTCGAAACCAATATGGAAGGCGGCTTCCTGGCGCGCCGTCGTCATCTGCAGGCGCTGTCCGACGCAGCAGAGCATCTGCAACAGGGTAAAGCGCAGCTGCTGGGCGCGTGGGCAGGAGAACTGCTGGCGGAAGAGCTGAGATTGTCGCAACAGGCGTTGAGCGAGATCACCGGCGAGTTTACCTCCGACGACCTGCTGGGGCGGATTTTCTCCAGCTTCTGTATTGGTAAATAAGTTTTAGTCCATCCTCGTACGTGAACGTTCACTAACCCGCATTAACTGTACGTTAATGCGGGTTTTTACTTTCTGTACTCGTCCATAGTCGTGCGGATTCATCCGCGATTTTTGCGTCCTGAATTGTGCCCATCTTTAAATTCTTCATGTATAAATGTTCATTTTTTGAGCTAAAAATCACATCAAATGGACACAAAAGCGGTATAAAAAACGCTCAAACCTGCCTTCTCATGGACACAGTGAAAAAGAAGGCGTTAATAATTCAATATTAAACAATCTATTAGAAAGGATGCTCATGGACACACTGTAGAGGTGAGATATGGCACTTTCAGATACCAAACTACGCACGCTGACTCCCAAAAATCGCCCTGGCAACTTGCCGATCATGACGGGTTGGTGATTGAAGTTCTTCCCACCGGACGAAAAATCTGGCGTTTCCGCTACCGCTTTGACAATAAATCGCAAAAGATCACTCTCTGGGCGAATACCAAGCTTCCTCACATGCAGAGGCGCAGCTTTGGCGTGAAAAGTGCCGCTCAATGGTTGCCCATGGCATCAATCCCGCACAGAAAAAGCAGGAAGAAAAACTTAAACAGAAAGTCCCAACGACAGTCAAAACATTTGCCAAACGCTGGCTGACCGATATCGTTGAAAAAAGTAACCGCGATCCGCGCAACATCACTCGCGTTATCGAGAAGGACATCATTCCCATCATCGGGAAACTGGAACTAGAAGAACTCACAACTGCCCACATTCAGGTCATGCTTTACCGCATCAAGCAACAAGGTTCAGATCACGTCGCGCTACTGACGCGAAACGTGCTTAAACGCATGCTGGCCTATGCGATTTCCAGGGGAATCATCTTCAACAACCCGGCAGCCGCTATCAAGGCCCGTTATATCGCACAAGCAACAAGCCGTGACGTGGCGCTAACCGCAGAAGAGATCGGCATCCTGCTACGGGGAATCTACACCTCTAACATGAATCGACGCCACAAGCTGGCCCTGCACCTGCTAATCATCTGCATGGTGCGTAAATCGGAATTGATTGAAGCGACATGGAGTGAAGTTAACTTCAACGCGCTGGAATGGCGTATCCCCGGCGAAAGAATGAAGATGGATAACCCGCATATTGTTCCGCTGTCAAAGCAGGCACTGGCGATGTTCGAAGAGCTAAAATTTCTGGCCGGAGATTCTCCATACATCTTCCCCAGCCGAAACGACCACCGACGCCCGATCTCCAAAACAACGCTTAACTGCGCAGTGCGTACGCTGGATCTGAACGTCAGGGATTTTGTTATTCATGACTTCCGGCGTACTGCCAGCACATTGCTCCATGAGCAAGGCTACAACTCCGACTGGGTAGAGAAATGCCTGGCGCATAAGATCGGCGGCGTTCGCGGTGTCTACAACCGTGCGGAATACCTGAATCAGCGCCGGGAGATGCTTCAGTCCTGGGCGGACTTTGTTGATGCGCAGATTGAGGAGGGGCGGAAGGTGGTTATCGGGAAGTTTGGGAAGGCTTATGAGTCAACAACGAAGTAATCGTCAAAAAACATTGATAATCAAAATATTATAGATGGTTAATATCTAATTTTATTTAAAATCATCCGGTTACCAGCAGCAATTCTTGGTGATGCCCCTATATCCAACAAGTCTAGATGTAGTAAAAAACGGATGTACACAAAAAATCATAGTAACTAACTGAAAAATTGAGATAAGATAATCTTGATTATGACACTATGAAACAAAGCATCGGATGGATTATTTTTTGTGAAATAGCATGAGCGAGAGTGTTTAGCCAAAAATATCAATAGGTAAGTTATGTTCTCTCTCATAAACAAAATTTTTCTAAGGATTTCCATGGAACGTCAGTTTTTTTCAGATACTATTCTGTTACAGAGATTAAAAGGAAGTAGTGAACTTTCATTTCTTTTTGGTTCGGCTTTTAGCGCCATAAAAGACGGGGCAGGTATTCCTAATGTTTCGCAAGTAGCAGAAATAATTCGCTCTTACGCTGATGAAAACGATCTATTGGATGGATATAATGATTTTATCAAAGGAAAAGATGAAAAAGAAATTTACCAAGAATCATTTGCATACTTGTCAGCAATAAAAGGAGCAACATCAACACAAGAGATAGTTAGACGTGTAATAATGAGTAACTATGATAGTGACAATAATGAGCACAAAATTCCAAAAGCAATAAAAGATTTTTCTCATGCAATAAAAGAAAACAAAATAAAAGTAAAAAACATCATCACAACTAATTTTGATACATTAATTGAAGAACAATTTACAAAAGATGGCATTGGTTTTAATAGCATAAGTATAGTTTCTGATTCAAACATAAATGATAATAGTAATGATTTAATAAATATTATTCATATTCATGGTGTTTGGAATAAAGGCGATACCATGCATACTCGAAACCAGCTAGAAGCTAAACGAGATAAAATTGAAGCTTCACTAAGGACACTTTTGGCTGAACAACATGTTATTGCGTTAGCTTATAGTGGTTGGTTAGATAGTTTTACGAGAACATTAGCAAATATTGTAAATGATGATAAAGTTGAATACAATCTAGCATGGTGTTTTTATGAGAAAGAAGATGGCGTTATTGATAGAAACTTTAAAGATCTATTTGATATAGTTAACACCAGCAATAAGTAGAGATCGAATTCAATTTTTTAAAAACATTGATTGCAATATCATCTTTGATAAGCTATTAACGAAATCAGAACCTAAAAAAAAACAAGTAAATTAACAGATGATACTTATTTTGATGACATTAATTTTTATTTCCCTGATGAAAGGGAATATTGCAATCAAATTAGAGAAAAAGAAAGAAATAGCTCTATAAAATCATTGAATGAGACCCATGCTGTTTTTATAGAAGCAGGATTAGGCTATGGACTTTATGAGTTCATTTCTTCTCTTATTAGTACCGTAAAACACAGAATAATAAAATGTATTAAAATCGATATGTCTGAGATTATATCAAAAGGTCAGGTCGATGACAAGGTAAAAACTGATTCAGGACATAACTTAGCGTCGTTAATATATACATTAAGCGTACATAATGAATCCGTTTATTTTATAATTTTTGATAAAATACGTAGTAATATTGATGCAGAAGCAATTACATATTTACTAAAACTTCGTGATATATTCAGAGTTCAAAATAATAATATTTTTTTCGTTTATTCCTCAAGTGTGAACTTTAAAGAATTTAGTTTTATTCATACCAAATTATCAGAGTTAAGTTTACATGAAACAGGTGTAATACTTCGTAATAGGTTTGATGAAAACCGATTTAAGACATATGAAATATCTAAAATACATGAATATTCAGAAGGAGTAATGAAAAAACTCGAACAGATTATGTATTTTTTAGAGGATAGCTCAACACAGGAAGTATTATCTCAAGATGATATCTTTGATGATATATTCCATTCAGATAGCATTCCCAGCATCACATTAAAACAGATTGATATTTTACTTAACGATCCAAACAAACACCTCACACTTGAGATGCTAAAAATCCTGTCAATTCTTAAAAATGGAGAGACGTTAAGTAATTTACGAAGAGATAAAATGGGCAATAAGTTTGGCCCTAGAAATACAAAAGAGTTAATTCAGCTAAATAACTGATCCTAATACCGCTACACTTTAGCCAGCCCATGCTTTCCACCGGGGAATGGGCTGACGGTATCCATAAAGTGACGAACCTTTTTCAACAGTTGCCACATTGAACGGCACTGGTGATTTCGGGTTATTGTTTCATGAAGCGCCTGCCACAACCGTTCAACATGATTGACCCACGGCGAGTAAACTGGCTGATAAATCACTCTGAACTTTGGGTTTGCTTTCAGCCAGCGCAACGTTTCACGGCTTTTGTGGATGATGTAGTTATCGACAATGAGCGTTATCGATTTTGCCCGCCGGTATGTCGCCTTCAGATGTTTTAACATACTGATAAATAATGATGAACCTTTGCTGTTTCCACCCACGTAGCTGACTTTGCCCGTACCACTGTGCAGCGCACCGGCAAGATAGTACTTTTCATTCTGCCCCGGCGTGACAACGCGTTTTTGCTGCCCGCGTAACTGCCAGTCAGCGCCGATTTTGGGATTGAGGTGGATATCCACTTCATCTTCGTAAAACACCGGGTGTTCTGTGCTACAGCTGGCTAACGCCACATTAATCGCTGCCATTTTTTCTTCCTTATTCGGGTCCCGGATACGCAGTGTTGGCGCTGCTCTGCACCATACCAGTCCGGCAGCAGGTAACCATCGCCGGATGGTTGAAGCATGTAGCGGACAACCGGTGACATCACGGATTTTTATCGCCAGCAGTTCGGTACTCCAGCGGGAACGCTGATAACCAAAATCGCCGGGAGAATGCTTAACGAGCTCACGCAGCAATGCACAAATATGCTCGAACGGCCAGCGTCGGGAGCGTCCTGCGGGTAAGGATTTCAGGCCTTCAATACCTGAGTGCGTAAACCAGTTAATCCAGCGACCAACGGATGAACGGGCACAACAGAGTGTTCTGGCAACATCGCTGACCCGTTCACCCCGATGAAGCATCAGCATAGCCGTTAGCC
>NZ_VCHQ01000013.1 GCF_005860775.1 Klebsiella indica | reverse complement strand
CAAAAGACACAGGACAGAGCACAAAGAATTTGCCTGGCGGCCGTAGCGCGGTGGTCCCACCTGACCCCATGCCGAACTCAGAAGTGAAACGCCGTAGCGCCGATGGTAGTGTGGGGTCTCCCCATGCGAGAGTAGGGAACTGCCAGGCATCAAATAAAGCAAAGGGCTCAGTCGAAAGACCGGGCCCTTTGCTTTATCTGTTGTTTGTCGGTGAGCGCTCTCCTGAGGAGGACAAATCCGCCGGGAGCGGATTTGAACGTTGCGGAGCAACGGCCCGGAGGGTGGCGGGCAGGACGCCCGCCATAAACTGCCAGGCATCAAATAAGTGAAAAGGTCATCCTCACGGATGGCCTTTTTGCGTTTATACCGTCCGGGCACTGCCGGATGGCGGCTGCGCCTTATCCGGCCTACGTATAAACCAGATTCAATAACGGATATTCCTTTCATCATGTCGCGAGGGGCGACGCTAATAACCATATTCTCTCTTTTTATTTGTCCTTATATCCTGATTTAAATATCTCCGTGAAATTTTCTCACCCTGTACATGCAGACTCGACATTTACCTCATTCCTGGGTATCTTCAGCTATCTGGATGTCTAAACGTTTATACGTATGCTATGAGGTAATAAAGTTATGCCAATTCGGGTGCAGGACGAGCTACCAGCCGTCAATTTCTTGCGTAATGAAAACGTCTTTGTCATGACGACGACTCGTGCGACGACTCAGGAAATCCGCCCGCTGAAGGTGCTTATTCTTAACCTGATGCCAAAGAAGATCGAAACGGAAAACCAGTTCCTGCGACTGCTGTCAAACTCACCGCTTCAGGTTGATATTCAGCTTTTACGGATTGATGCCCGTGAATCGCGTAATACACCGGCAGAGCATCTGAACAACTTCTATTGTAACTTCGAGGATATCTGCGATCAGAACTTCGATGGACTGATTGTGACCGGTGCGCCGCTGGGTCTGGTGGAGTTTAATGATGTAGCATACTGGCCGCAGATTAAGCAGGTGCTGGAGTGGGCGAAAGATCACGTCACCTCAACGCTGTTTGTCTGTTGGGCGGTACAGGCCGCGCTTAATATTCTCTATGGCATTCCGAAGCAAACCCGCGCTGACAAGCTTTCCGGCGTCTACGAACATCATATTCTTCATCCCCATGCTTTACTGACCCGTGGTTTTGATGACGCGTTCCTTGCTCCACACTCACGCTATGCGGACTTTCCTGCGGCATTAATTCGCGATTATACCGACTTAGACATTCTGGCAGAAACGGAAGAGGGAGATGCTTACCTGTTCGCCAGCAAAGATAAACGCATCGCGTTTGTCACCGGTCATCCGGAATACGATGCCCATACGCTGGCCAGCGAATATTTCCGCGATGTTGAAGCGGGTTTAAGCCCGAATGTGCCGTACAACTATTTCCCTCAGAACGATCCGCAGAACAAACCGCGTGCGACCTGGCGCAGTCACGGTAATTTGTTGTTCATCAACTGGCTCAACTATTACGTTTACCAGATCACGCCATATGATCTTCGTCACATGAATCCAACACTGGATTAATCTTCTGGCGCTGACGATCCTAAAGCGTTTCAGCATGTCGAAACAGGCACCTTCGGGTGCTTTTTTTATTTCCGAAATGCCACTCATCTTGTAATTGAACTTTATTCTTTATGTTATCAATCGGTTATATTTAAATTAAATTAAAAATGGAAATTATTTTTGATTTAAATTCTTAAGCGAGTAATCTTAAATGTGCTGAACGAAAAGCGTACAACGATCTTTCGTTCGCACTGGGGATGTATTCGGATCGATGACGAGGAGCTGCATGATGAATAAACAGGCAACAATCGCCGATGAGTTGGCCTTTATCAGGCCCTGTGGAGAGCAAGAGAAGCAAATTCTGACCTCAGAGGCGGTGGCGTTTTTGACCGAACTGGTGACGCGATTTACACCCGCACGTAACAAACTCCTCGCTGCTCGCATCCAGCAACAGCAGGACATTGACGATGGTAAGCTGCCTGATTTTATTTCGGAAACCGCTTCCATTCGTAATGGCGACTGGAAAATCCGAGGTATTCCCGCTGACTTACTGGATCGTCGCGTGGAAATTACCGGCCCGGTTGAACGTAAAATGGTGATTAACGCGCTGAATGCTAATGTAAAAGTATTTATGGCCGACTTTGAAGACTCGCTGGCTCCCGAATGGAGCAAAGTCATTGATGGCCAGATCAACCTGCGTGATGCGGTGAACGGCACCATCAGCTACACCAACGAAGCCGGGAAAATCTATCAACTCAAGCCAGACCCGGCGTTACTGATTTGTCGCGTACGCGGTTTACACCTGCCGGAAAAACATGTGACCTGGCGTGGTGAAGCCATTCCTGGCAGCCTGTTTGATTTCGCTCTCTACTTTTTCCACAACTATAAAGCGTTGCTGGCAAAAGGCAGCGGCCCGTATTTCTACCTGCCGAAAACTCAGGCCTGGCAGGAGGCAGCCTGGTGGAGCGAAGTCTTCAGCTATGCCGAAGACCGTTTTAATCTGCCGCGCGGCACCATCAAAGCTACCTTGCTGATTGAAACGCTGCCTGCCGTCTTCCAGATGGATGAGATCCTGCACGCGCTGCGTGACCATATTGTTGGTCTTAACTGCGGCCGCTGGGATTACATTTTCAGCTATATCAAAACACTGAAAAATCACCCGGATCGCGTCCTGCCGGACCGTCAGGTGGTAACGATGGATAAACCGTTCCTCAGCGCCTATTCACGGCTGCTGATCAAAACCTGCCACAAGCGCGGCGCATTTGCGATGGGCGGCATGGCGGCGTTTATCCCGAGCAAAGACGCCGAGCGCAACAATCAAGTGCTCAACAAAGTGAAAGCGGACAAAGCGCTGGAGGCCAATAACGGTCATGACGGCACCTGGATCGCGCATCCGGGGCTGGCGGACACCGCGATGACGGTCTTTAACGAGGCGCTGGGCGAAAACCAGAACCAGCTGTTTGTTACCCGCGATGAAGATGCGCCCATTACTGCCGAACAGCTGCTGGCGCCCTGTGAGGGCGATCGTACCGAAGAGGGGATGCGCGCCAATATTCGCGTGGCGGTGCAGTACATCGAAGCATGGATCTCCGGCAATGGCTGCGTACCGATTTATGGCCTGATGGAAGATGCGGCAACGGCTGAAATCTCCCGTACCTCTATCTGGCAATGGATTCATCACGAGAAAACCCTGAGCAACGGCAAACCCGTCACGAAAGCGCTATTCCGCCAGATGCTGGCCGAAGAGATGCTGGTGATCCAGGACGAGCTGGGAGAGCACCGCTTCAGCAGCGGGCGCTTTGATGAAGCCGCGCGCCTGATGGAGCAGATCACTACTTCCGATGAGTTAATTGACTTCCTGACCCTGCCGGGCTACCGCTTCCTGGCGTAATTCACCACATAACAATATGGAGCATCTGCATATGAAAACCCGTACCCAACAAATCGAAGAGTTACAGAAAGAATGGACGCAACCGCGCTGGGAAGGTATCCGCCGCCCGTATAGCGCGGAGGAAGTGGTGAAATTACGCGGCTCGGTCAACCCGGAATGTACGCTGGCGCAGCTTGGCGCGGCCAAAATGTGGCGTCTGCTGCATGGCGACGCGAAAAAAGGCTACATCAACAGCCTCGGCGCACTGACTGGCGGTCAGGCGCTGCAACAGGCGAAAGCGGGCATTGAGGCGGTCTATCTGTCCGGCTGGCAGGTGGCGGCGGACGCTAACCTGGCCTCCAGCATGTACCCGGATCAATCGCTGTACCCGGCAAACTCGGTTCCGGCGGTTGTGGATCGGATCAACAACACTTTCCGTCGTGCGGATCAGATCCAGTGGGCGTCTGGCATTGAGCCTGGCGATCCGCGCTTTGTCGATTACTTCCTGCCGATCGTTGCCGATGCGGAGGCCGGTTTTGGCGGCGTACTGAACGCGTTTGAACTGATGAAATCGATGATCGAAGCCGGTGCAGCGGCTGTTCACTTCGAAGATCAGCTTGCGTCGGTGAAGAAGTGCGGCCATATGGGCGGCAAAGTGCTGGTGCCGACGCAGGAAGCCATTCAGAAACTGGTGGCTGCGCGTCTGGCGGCTGACGTGATGGGCGTACCGACGTTGCTGATTGCCCGTACCGACGCGGATGCGGCAGATCTGATAACCTCCGACTGCGACGCGTACGACAGTGAATTTATTACCGGCGAACGCACCAGCGAAGGCTTCTTCCGCACGCGTGCTGGTATTGAGCAGGCGATCAGCCGTGGGCTGGCGTATGCGCCTTACGCAGACCTGGTGTGGTGCGAAACCTCCACGCCGGACCTTGAACTGGCGAAGCGCTTTGCCGATGCCATCCATGCGAAATACCCGGGTAAACTGCTGGCCTACAACTGCTCACCGTCGTTCAACTGGCAGAAGAACCTGGACGATAAAACCATCGCCAGCTTCCAGCAGCAGCTGTCGGACATGGGCTACAAGTACCAGTTCATCACCCTGGCGGGCATCCACAGCATGTGGTTCAACATGTTCGACCTGGCACATTCCTATGCGCAGGGTGAAGGCATGCGCCACTACGTTGAGAAGGTTCAGCAGCCAGAATTTGCGGCGGCCAAAGACGGTTACACCTTCGTCTCCCATCAGCAGGAAGTGGGGACAGGCTACTTCGACAAAGTGACCACCATTATTCAGGGCGGCACCTCCTCAGTGACGGCATTAACGGGTTCCACTGAAGAATCGCAGTTCTGATCCATGCCGGATGGCGCTTACGCTTATCCGGCCTACCCCGAACCGTAGGCCGGATAAGGCGCTTGCACCGCCATCCGGCAACCGATGAGGACAAACCATGTCGCGTGGCCTGGAATTACTGATTGCTCAAACCATCCTGCAAGGCTTTGACGCGCAGTATGGTCGATTTCTGGAAGTGACTTCCGGCGCGCAGCAGCGCTTTGAACAGGCCGACTGGCATGCCGTGCAGCAGGCGATGAAAAACCGTATCCACCTCTACGATCATCACGTTGGTCTGGTGGTGGAACAGTTGCGCTGCATTACTGACGGCAAAAGCACCGATGCGGCCTTTTTACTGCGTGTCAAAGAGCATTACACCCGGCTGTTGCCGGATTACCCGCGCTTCGAGATTGCGGAGAGCTTTTTTAACTCCGTCTACTGTCGGTTATTTGACCACCGCTCGCTCACTCCCGAGCGGCTTTTTATCTTTAGCTCCCAGCCTGAACGCCGGTTTCGCACGATCCCGCGCCCGCTGGCGAAAGATTTCTTCCCCGATCACGGCTGGGAACCGCTGTTGACGCGTATTCTCAGCGATCTACCGCTGCGTTTGCCCTGGCAAAACAAAAGCCGTGATATTCATTACATCATTGCTCACCTGACGGAAACGTTCGGAGCGGAGGCTTTGCACCGCAGCCATTTGCAGGTGGCGAATGAGCTGTTTTATCGCAATAAAGCCGCCTGGCTGGTGGGGAAGTTGCTGACCCCAGCCGGCACGTTGCCGTTTTTGCTGCCGATTCATCGCACCGATGAAGGCGAACTGTTTGTCGATACCTGCCTGACCACCACGGCTGAGGCCAGTATCGTGTTTGGTTTTGCCCGTTCCTACTTCATGGTGTACGCGCCGTTGCCTGCCGCGCTGGTTGAGTGGTTGCGTGAGATCCTGCCAGGTAAAACCACCGCTGAGCTGTACATGGCGATTGGCTGTCAGAAGCATGCGAAAACCGAGAGCTATCGCGAGTATTTACTGTATCTGGCGAACAGCGATGAGCAGTTTATTGAAGCGCCCGGTATTCGCGGCATGGTGATGCTGGTGTTTACTCTGCCGGGATTTGACCGGGTATTTAAGGTGATTAAAGACCGGTTTGCGCCGCAGAAAGAGATGACCGCCGCCCACGTCCGCGCCTGCTATCAACTGGTCAAGGAACACGATCGCGTGGGGAGAATGGCTGATACCCAGGAGTTTGAGAACTTTGTGCTGGAGAAGCGGCAAATCTCCGCTGAACTGATGACCTTGCTGCAAACCGAAGCCGGAGCGAAAATTACCGATCTCGGCGATCGGATTGTCATCAGCCATCTTTATATCGAGCGGCGGATGGTGCCGTTAAATATCTGGCTGGAACAGGTCGACGGTCAGGCGTTGCGCGATGCGGTAGAAGAGTACGGCAATGCGATTCGCCAGCTTGCCGCCGCCAACATCTTCCCCGGCGATATGCTGTTTAAAAACTTTGGCGTTACCCGCCACGGTCGCGTGGTGTTCTACGATTACGATGAAATTTGCTATATGACAGAAGTAAATTTCCGCGATATCCCGCCAGCGCGCTACCCGGAAGACGAGCTGGCGAGCGAGCCGTGGTACAGCGTGTCGCCGGGCGATGTTTTCCCGGAAGAGTTTCGCCACTGGCTGTGCGCCGACCCGCGTATCGGGCCGCTGTTCGAAGAGATGCACGCCGACCTGTTTCGTGCCGACTACTGGCGGGCGTTACAGACGCGTATCCGCGAGGGACATGTGGAAGATGTGTATGCTTATCGTCGCCGCCAGCGTTTTAGCGTGCGCTACGGCAACCTTCAGCAGGCAGGGTAAACCGGCAGCCTGGCTCAGGCTGCCTCAATAACCGTAAATTCTTCGTACACCAGCTCCATATCTGGCGCCCATGTGCCTTCACGTTCAAAAAACGCCTGATGCGCCGATTGCCAGTAAGCGAGGCTCAAATCACCTTCGCCTTCCAGCGCGGCGAGCTCAGGACTCATTTCGTTAAAACGGATGAGCCTGAGCGTGAGGGTGCGTATCACGCATACGGCTTTACCTTTGCCATCCAGCACTATGTGATATGCCCCTGGCGTTACGGGAGGCTGCTCTTGCTGATAGCTGGCAAGTGAGCCGCAGGTACCGCGCTTCTTTCCCTTGACGACCAGGGCCGCCAGCTCGTCGGCAAGCTCCGCTGAATCGCCGAAAGACCAGCAAAAAGCTGAAGGGTATTTATCCTGCCAGTAGGATTTCAGATCGCTCATTTATCGCACTCCACCATATGCCAGCGTTACCTCTTTTGCCGCCTTAATCACCATCGCGCCAAATTCGGTCACGCGGTCGTCGGTAATCCGGGAAATTGGCCCGGAGATAGAAATCGCGGCAAACGGCTCGCGGTGTTCATCATAAATACATGACGCTACGCAGCGCAGGCCAAGCGCGTGTTCTTCATCATCAAAGGAGTAGCCGCGCTTGCGCGTCTGGGCCAAATCCTCTTTCAGATGCACCGGTGAGACCAGGGTCGCATGAGTGTATGCGTGCAGGCCTTTACGGTGCAGCAGGTCGGTAAGCTGATTTTCACTCAATTGCGCCAGAAAGGCTTTTCCTGCCCCGGATGCGTGCATGGGCAGCTTACCGCCAATCGGCGCCGACATACGCATCAACTGCGTACACTGCACCTGGTCGATAATAATCGCCTGGTGATCGCTTTGATCCAGCACCGCCAGATTGACCGTCTCGCCGGAGTCTTCCATCAGTTTGCGCAGAACAGGATGGACAATCGCCAGCAGATTACGGCTCTGCAAAAAACTGCTGCCGACGACAAAAGCGTGAGCGCCTACCGACCAGTGCCCCAGATCGCCAACCTGGCGAACAAACCCCAGTTGCTGCATAGTGGTCAGCAGGCGGTGAGTTGTCGAATTAGGCAAACCGGCCTGTTGCGCCAGTTCGGTCAGCGCGACGCTGCCGTGAGATTCAGCAATCCATTCAAGCAGTTTCAGACCGCGAGTCAGGGACTGAACTTGTCCGCCAGCCTGAGCGGCCGCGGGAGCGGCAGGTTTTCTGCCGCGTTTTGCGGGAGCGGGAGTCGCCATCGCAGTCTCCTTTTTTCTGTATCGTGGAAATGATTTTCGTTTTATTTGGCGATAATGCAATCACTACCCGACTGATCGGATGAGTGAAGCTGAACATGTCTCATCTTATCCGCTGTTCTCTTTTCCACCTGCCATGTTTATGCCAGTATGCTTTGTTGGCCTTTTACGGTCCAGGTTGAGTGTTGTCGGGAGCAAGTCGTGAGTAGCAAAGTTGAACAACTGCGTGCGCAGTTAAATGAACGCATTCTGGTTCTGGATGGTGGCATGGGTACCATGATCCAGAGCTATCGTCTGAGTGAAGAGGATTTCCGCGGCGAGCGCTTTGCCGACTGGCCCTGCGATTTGAAAGGCAATAACGACCTGCTGGTACTCAGCAAGCCGGAGGTGATTACCGCGATTCATGACGCCTACTTTGCGGCGGGGGCGGATATCATTGAAACCAACACCTTTAACTCGACGATCATTGCGATGGCGGATTACCAGATGGAATCCCTGTCGGCGGAAATCAACTTTGCCGCAGCAAAACTGGCCCGCGCCTGCGCCGATGAATGGACGGCGCGCACGCCGGAAAAACCGCGCTACGTTGCGGGGGTGCTTGGCCCCACCAACCGCACCGCGTCCATCTCGCCGGACGTGAACGACCCGGCGTTTCGCAATATCTCCTTCGATCAGCTGGTCGCGGCCTATCGCGAATCCACCAAAGCGCTGGTGGAAGGCGGGGCGGACCTGATTCTGATTGAAACCGTTTTTGATACGCTGAACGCGAAAGCCGCCGTTTTTGCAGTGAAAGAAGAATTTGACGCGCTGGGCATCGAGCTGCCGATTATGATCTCCGGCACGATTACCGACGCCTCCGGACGCACGCTCTCCGGCCAGACCACCGAAGCGTTCTATAACTCGCTGCGCCATGCCGAAGCGCTCACCTTCGGTCTTAACTGCGCGCTGGGGCCGGATGAACTGCGCCAGTATGTGCAGGAACTGTCGCGTATTGCCGAATGTTATGTTACCGCGCACCCGAACGCCGGTCTGCCTAACGCATTTGGCGAATACGATCTTGATGCTGATACGATGGCAAAGCAGATCCGCGAGTGGGCGGAGTCGGGCTTTCTTAACATTGTCGGCGGCTGCTGCGGCACCACGCCGGAACACATTGCCGCCATGAGCCGCGCGGTTGATGGCTTAGCGCCGCGTAAACTGCCCGATATTCCGGTAGCCTGCCGCCTTTCCGGCCTTGAGCCGTTGAATATTGGCGATGACAGCCTGTTTGTAAACGTGGGGGAGCGTACTAACGTCACCGGTTCCGCTAAATTTAAGCGGCTGATCAAAGAAGAAAAATATAACGAAGCGCTGGATGTCGCCCGTCAGCAGGTGGAGAACGGCGCGCAGATTATCGATATCAACATGGATGAGGGGATGCTCGACGCCGAAGCGGCGATGGTGCGTTTCCTCAACCTGATTGCCGGTGAGCCGGATATCGCCCGCGTACCGATCATGATCGACTCCTCGAAGTGGGAGGTTATCGAAAAGGGCCTGAAGTGTATCCAGGGCAAAGGTATCGTGAACTCGATCTCGATGAAAGAGGGCGTTGCGCCCTTTATCCACCATGCGAAGCAGCTGCGTCGCTATGGCGCGGCGGTGGTGGTGATGGCCTTTGATGAACAAGGGCAGGCCGATACTCGCGCGCGTAAGATCGAGATTTGCCGCCGGGCGTACAACATTCTCACCAAAGAGGTGGGTTTCCCGCCGGAAGACATTATCTTTGACCCGAACATTTTTGCCGTAGCGACCGGGATTGAAGAGCACAACAACTACGCGCAGGACTTTATCGGCGCCTGTGAAGATATCAAACGCGAACTGCCGCACGCGCTGATCTCCGGCGGCGTCTCTAACGTCTCCTTCTCGTTTCGCGGCAACGACCCGGTGCGCGAAGCTATTCATGCGGTGTTCCTCTACTATGCCATTCGTAACGGCATGGACATGGGGATCGTCAACGCCGGGCAACTGGCGATTTATGACGACCTGCCCGCCGAACTGCGCGACGCGGTGGAAGATGTGATCCTTAACCGCCGCGACGATAGCACCGAGCGTCTGCTGGATCTGGCGGAAAAATACCGTGGCAGCAAAGCTGATGATTCCGCCAATGCGCAACAGGCGGAATGGCGTACCTGGGAAGTGAAAAAACGCCTCGAGTATTCGCTGGTCAAAGGCATTACCGAGTTTATCGAACAGGATACTGAAGAAGCCCGTCAGCAGGCGACGCGCCCAATTGAAGTGATTGAGGGGCCGCTGATGGACGGTATGAACGTGGTGGGCGACCTGTTCGGCGAAGGCAAAATGTTCCTGCCGCAGGTGGTGAAATCGGCCCGCGTCATGAAGCAGGCGGTGGCGTATCTGGAACCGTTTATTGAAGCCAGCAAAGAGCAGGGCTCCAGCAACGGTAAAATGGTTATCGCCACCGTGAAGGGCGACGTGCATGACATTGGCAAAAACATTGTTGGCGTCGTTTTACAGTGCAACAACTATGAAATCATCGATCTTGGCGTGATGGTGCCGGCAGAAAAAATCCTCAAAACTGCGAAAGAAGTGAATGCGGATTTGATAGGCCTTTCCGGCCTGATTACTCCGTCGCTGGATGAAATGGTCAATGTGGCGAAAGAGATGGAGCGGCAGGGTTTCACCATCCCGCTGCTGATCGGCGGCGCGACCACCTCGAAAGCGCACACGGCGGTGAAGATCGAGCAGAACTACAGCGGCCCGACGGTCTATGTCCAGAACGCCTCGCGCACCGTTGGAGTAGTGGCGGCTCTGCTCTCCGATACCCAGCGCGATGAGTTTGTCGCCCGTACCCGTAAAGAGTACGAAACGGTGCGCATCCAGCATGGGCGTAAAAAGCCACGCACGCCGCCGGTGACGCTGGCCGCCGCGCGCGAAAACGATCTGGCTTTTGACTGGCAAAGCTACACGCCGCCGGTTGCTCATCGTCTGGGCGTGCAGGAGGTTGAAGCCAGTATCGAAACGCTGCGCAACTACATCGACTGGACGCCATTCTTTATGACCTGGTCGCTGGCGGGCAAATATCCGCGCATTCTCGAAGACGAAGTGGTGGGCGAAGAGGCGAAACGCCTGTTTAAAGACGCCAACGACATGCTGGATAAGCTGAGCGCGGAGAAGACGCTCAACCCGCGCGGCGTGGTGGGTCTGTTCCCGGCAAACCGCGTTGGCGATGATATCGAAATTTATCGCGATGAGACGCGTACCCATGTGCTGGCGGTCAGCCATCATCTGCGTCAGCAAACGGAGAAGGTGGGGTTCGCCAACTATTGCCTGTCTGACTTTGTTGCGCCGAAACAGAGCGGCAAAGAGGATTACATTGGCGCCTTCGCCGTCACGGGCGGTCTGGAAGAGGATGCGCTGGCAGAGGCATTCGAGGCGCAGCATGATGATTACAACAAGATTATGGTCAAAGCGATTGCTGACCGTCTGGCGGAAGCCTTTGCGGAATACCTGCATGAGCGGGTGCGTAAAGTCTACTGGGGCTATGCAGCGAATGAGAACCTCAGCAACGAGGAGCTGATTCGCGAAAACTATCAGGGGATTCGTCCGGCACCGGGCTATCCGGCCTGCCCGGAGCACACTGAGAAGGGCACCATCTGGCAACTGTTGGAGGTGGAAAAACACACCGGCATGACGCTGACCGAATCCTACGCCATGTGGCCGGGCGCGTCGGTCTCCGGCTGGTATTTCAGCCATCCGGACAGCAAGTATTTCGCGGTAGCGCAAATTCAGCGCGATCAGGTGGAGGATTATGCGCAGCGTAAAGGGATGACGGTCGCGGAGGTGGAACGCTGGTTGGCTGCCAACCTGGGCTATGATGCTGACTAATTCATAAAACTGTCATTTTTTCTTACAACAAACAGGGCGCTCATCGGGCGCCCTGTCTCTTTATTGTGCCGGAACCCTTATACTGAAGGTTCATGGGGCTGCTTGCCGGATGTGACGTAAACGCCTTATCCGGCCGACAAATATCTCCGTAGGTCGGATAAGCGCAGCGCCATCCGGCAAAAAAGGCTGAACATCATAATAATGATAAGGAGTACCTGATTCTGTGCTAACTCTGCTACACCTGCTGTCTGCTGTTGCTCTTCTGGTATGGGGTACCCACATTGTGCGTACCGGCGTGATGCGTGTTTACGGTGCTCGTCTGCGAAGCGTGCTGAGCAGTAGCGTGGAGAAAAAGCCGCTCGCCTTCTGCGCGGGGATTGGCGTTACCGCGCTGGTCCAGAGCAGCAATGCCACCACCATGCTGGTTACTTCTTTTGTCTCCCAGGATCTGGTGGCGCTGGCCCCGGCGCTGGTGATGGTGCTGGGGGCGGATGTCGGCACCGCACTGATGGCGAGGGTGCTGACCTTCGACCTGTCATGGCTTTCGCCGCTGCTGATTTTTATCGGCGTGATTTTCTTTCTTGGGCGTAAGCAGACGCGTGCGGGCCAGCTTGGACGCGTGGGGATTGGCCTTGGGCTGATACTTCTGGCGCTGGAACTGATCGTCCAGGCGGTGCATCCCATCACTCAGGCCAGCGGCGTACAGGTTATTTTCGCTTCACTGACCGGCGATATTTTATTGGATGCGCTGATCGGCGCGGTGTTTGCGATCATCAGTTATTCAAGCCTGGCGGCGGTGTTGCTGACCGCAACCTTAACCGCAACCGGCGTGATTTCATTTCCGGTCGCGCTGTGCCTGGTGATTGGCGCGAACCTCGGCTCCGGGCTGCTGGCGATGCTTAACAATAGCGGCGCTAATGCCGCGGCGCGGCGCGTCGCGCTGGGTAGCCTGCTGTTTAAGGTGGTGGGTAGCCTGATTATTCTGCCATTTGTCCATGTGCTGGCGGCGGTCATGCAGAAACTGCCCCTGGCGGAATCTGAACTGGTCATCTACTTCCATGTTTTTTACAACCTGATTCGTTGTCTTGCCATGGTGCCGTTCGTCGGGCCGATGGCGCGATTCTGTAAGCGTTTAATTCGCGACGAGCCGGAGCTGGATGCTCGTCTGAAGCCGAAGCACCTTGACACCTCGGCACTCGATACCCCTGCGCTGGCGCTGGCTAATGCCGCCCGCGAAACGCTGCGTATTGGCGATGCCATGGAGCAGATGCTGGCCGGTTTGCACAAGGTGATGCACGGTGAGCCGCGCGAGGAGAAGGCGCTGCGGCGAATGGCGGACGATATCAACGTACTGTATACCGCCATTAAGCTCTATCTGGCGAGGATGCCGAAAGAGGAACTGGCGGATGAAGAATCCCGCCGTTGGGCGGAGATTATCGAAATGGCGCTTAATCTTGAGCAGGCGTCGGATATCGTTGAAAGAATGGCCAGTGAAATCGCCGACAAATCTCTGGCGGCGCGTCGGGCGTTCTCTATGGAGGGGTTAAAAGAGCTGGATGCGCTCTACGACCAACTGCTCAGCAACCTGCAACTGGCGATGTCGGTATTTTTCTCCGGCGATGTGCCCAGCGCCCGCCGTCTGCGCCGCAGCAAGCACCGTTTTCGCATTATGAACCGTCGTTACTCTCATGCCCACGTTGACCGCCTGCACCAGCAAAACGTGCAGAGTATTGAAACCAGCACGCTGCATCTGGCGTTGCTGGGAGATATGAAGCGTCTGAATTCGCTGTTCTGTTCGGTGGCCTATAGCGTGATGGAACAACCGGATGAAGATGATGAGCGGGATGAGTATTAGGCTGTGCTCCGCACCAGGTCGTGACACAGCCAGGGGTGATAGCCTGAACCGGGAGGAGGAGGTGCCGCTGCCGGGAAAAATCCCCGGGCGATGGCTGGCGCCTTACCCGGGGGTTATGCTTACGCTCTGGCAAATGCGGCCGCTTCAGCGACCAGCGCATCATCCGGGCGCACGCCGGTGTAGAGTACGAACTGCTCCACCGCCTGCAGGGCAATCACTTCCGCGCCGCTGATAACCTGCTTATCCAGCTGCTGCGCCAGTTTGATCAGCGGCGTTTCCGGCGGCAGAGCGACCACGTCAAATACCACGCTGGCCTGTTCCACCATCGTCTGGCTGAAAGCCAGCGTTTCGCTTTCCGCACTGCCCGCCATGCCGAGCGGGGTGACGTTGACCAGAATATCCACCGCATTTCCTTCCGGCTGCGGCTGCCACTGGAAGCCGTACTGGTTCGCCAGCGTCAGGCCATTATCGCGGTTGCGGGCAGCGATAATGACGTCGCGGAAACCGGCATCGCGAAAGGCGGCGATCACCGCTTTGCCCATCCCGCCGCTGCCCTGGATCATCACTTTCGCGGAGGAATCGAGCTGGTTGCTGTCAATCAGGCTTTTCACTGCGATGTAGTCGGTATTCAGCCCGGTCAACCTGCCGTCGTCATTAACGATGGTGTTGACCGAGTCAATCACTTTTGCCGAAGGATCGATAGCGTCGAGAAACGGCATGCAGCTCTCTTTAAACGGCATTGATACCGCGCAGCCGCGAATACCTAACGCGCGCACGCCTTTTACCGCCGCTTCAATATCCTTTGTTGTAAACGCCTTATAGATGTAGTTCAGTCCCAGCTTCTCATATAAATAGTTATGAAAGCGGGTGCCGAAGTTGCCGGGACGACCGGCCAGGGACATGCACAGTAGCGTATCGCGATTAATCATGGGTAATATCCTCTGTATGGGCCAGAAGATACTCTTCCGCCTCTTTTGACCAGATACCGTGATGGCGTTCCATTATCGCCGCCAGTTCCGGGTCGGTAATTTCCCCTAGCGGTGTTAACGGTATGTTTTTCCCGGTATACACTAATTTTTTACCGCCGCCAACCTTCGGTAAATCCAGCGTCGTCTCGCCCGCCGCGTTCAGCCCCAAAATATGGGTCACCACTTTCGCGGTCTGAACTTTTTTCGCCTGCATTAATTCTACGGCGGCGCGCATGTCGTCGGTATTGCCGCCGGAGGTACCCACATAGTGAGTGAAGGCGTAATGTACATCGTAAAAATTGATCGATGCGCTGAACTGTTTATCCTGCGGACCGGCAAAGAAGTTCAGACAGCCGTCCGCGGCCAGCAGCGATGAAGCCATAGTGATCAGCTGTTCGTTAGGGACGAAGACGAAAATATCATCAAATCCGTGGCCGCCGCTGAGCGCCATCAGCGTTTCGCGGCTGGCGTCATTGCCATCAAGATAGTGAATCAGCGTTTGCGGTTCGGATGGATAGTGCCGACGCGCATAGCTCAGTTTCGGCTTATTGGTATCGGTGACCACCAGCAGCGCCGGGTTGACAGGGCCATGCAGGGCGTAATCGATAGCCAACAGTCCCATCGGGCCGGTGCCGCCAAGGATCAGCGTGCGCCCTCGCGGACGAATCCCCATTACGTGGTTATAGCTGCCTTCCTGCAGATGATAGTTGGCGTTGAAGGCACCGATCACGCAGGAGAGGGGCTCTACCAGCGATCCTTCAAACCAGGTATCGCCTTCCCAGCAGAGCAGACAATCCTGTTCCATGACCTCATTGGGGATCACCACGTGAGTCGCTTCCCCGCCGATCCAGGGGAAGGAATAGCCGGGGCAGTCCGGACGATCCGGCAGTTGCAGGTTGGCCTGAATCACATAGCGCTGACCGGTATGAAACTTGTGCTGCCACTTTTTGCCCACGGCGATAATTTCACCGCAGAATTCATGGCCGATAATGATCGGGTTGGTCGCCACATCGTCCGGTACTTTTTTATGCGTCTCGCCCTGATTAGCCTCTTTCCAGGATGAAAGGCACAGACTGTCGGTGACCACGCGGGCCAGAATTTCATCATCCTGCATCGCCGGGAGTTCGAAGGTT
This sequence comes from Klebsiella indica, assembly GCF_005860775.1. GTDB lineage: Bacteria > Pseudomonadota > Gammaproteobacteria > Enterobacterales > Enterobacteriaceae > Klebsiella > Klebsiella indica. The sequence goes on along the minus strand of NZ_VCHQ01000013.1, from coordinate 52,190 downwards.
TCCAGGCGCAGATCGCGTTTGCCGTAAAGACGCAGGGCCGTTGTTGTTTGCATGTTTTCCACCTCATCCCCTTCATCTTTCGAACGACAGCGATGCTGGCTTCCTTCACGCCGCCCGGTCACGCAGTGAATCTACGCTCCGGGGAGAGGTCCAGTCGCCGCCTTTACGTACGCCGAAATTTTCTGGGGTTACTTGTTGAAATAGCCCCGGCATCGCCGGGGAGGAATAATCAGGACAGGAAGCCCAGCGCGTTACCGACAATCCCTAAACCGAACAGGGCGAAAATCAGCCATACGGGATTCACTTTTTTATTGAGCAGGCGCACCATCATCAGCGTCAGCCCGAGGGCCAGCAGACCAGGACAGAGTTGATCAAGGATGTTCTGCACGGTCATGGTGACAGTGGAACCGTCGGCGCCAGGCGTCTGCGAGATCACCAACGGCACGTTGATGGTGGTCCATTTGGTCACCAGCACGCCCATCACAAACAGGCCGAGAATGGACGCGCCTTCGGTAAGTTTTTGTAGCAGGTTGCCGCCCATATCGCTGACGATGCTGACTCCCTTACGAAAGCCCAACTGTAGCCCGTACCATTTCATGGCCAGACGTACGGCATTAAAAAGAAAGAAGAACAGCAGGGGGCCAACAATATTGCCAGAGAGCGCCAGCGATGCGCCGAGTGCGGCGGTAATCGGCCGCAATGTGCCCCATACCAGCGGATCGCCAACGCCTGCCAGCGGCCCCATCAGACCAACTTTGATGCCGTTGATTGCACCATCGTCAATGGCGGCGCCGTTAGCTCGCGCTTCCTCCATCGCCGCCGTCACGCCAATCACCGGGCCGCAGACCGCCGGGGTGGTGTTAAAGAACACCAGATGGCGTTTTAGCGCAGCGACCTGATCCGCTTTCAGCGGATAGAGGCGCTTAATAGCCGGGATCATGTCGTAGCAAAAGCCAAGACCGTGAATACGTTCAAAGTTGAATGACGCCTGCTGCAGATTGGAGCGCAGAAACATGCTCACCAGGTCGCCTTGGGTAATTCTTTTCTGTTCCATGTCGGGCTCCATCAGTCGTCAAGCTGGTCAAGGGCGGTGGACGTGGTGGCTGCGGCCTGCGGTTCAGATTTGCGCCACTGCGGATTCAGTTGGATATAAATCAGCGCCATGATCACCCCCACTCCGCCGAAGGCCAGCAGGCTGAAGTCGAGATAACCGCCAGCGAGGAAGCCGAGGAAGAAGAAGGGCATCAGATACTTCACGCCCATCATGCGCAGTACCATCGCGTAGCCGACCACCACGATAAAACCGCCGGCGATTTGCAGACCGCGGGTGACGAATTCCGGGATAGCGTTGAGCATATTGCTGACCATATCGGCGCTGACGAACAGGGACACCACCAGCGCAGGGATAGCAACGCGCAGCGCCTGGACGCCCAGCGCCGAGATGTGCAGCAGATCGATTGTCCCAAAGCGTGCCTCTTCCGCCGCTTTATCCGCCGCGTGCTGGAATACCACGGTAATAGTGCGGGCAAACACGGTAAGCACCTGGCCCGCGGCGGCGACCGGCAGGGCGATGGCTATTCCGGTGGCGATGCTTTGATGGCCGACAATCACCAGGATTGCCGAGATAATGCTGGCCAGCGCCGAGTCCGGAGACTGCGCCGCGCCGACGTTCATCCAGCCCAGCGCGATCAGCTCCAGAGTGCCGCCGAGCATAATGCCGGTTTTTAAATCACCGAGAATCAAACCAACCACGGTACAGGCGATGAGTGGGCGATGTGTCTGAAATTCATCCAGCACGCTGCCCATTCCGGCAATACAGGAAAAAATAAATATGGCTATTATTTGTAGGGTACTCATTTCCATAATTTGTTACCTCAAGGGTATAAGATTCCCTGCCTGTTACGGCATTGACACGATGTCCTTCAGGCTGCCTCCGGAATGACTGTGTGTAATAAATACAGGCGTTTTATTTATTCTGCGAATGACTGCTCTTTAATTTTTTCCATAATATTAATGGATGGGTCAGATGCGACGACGCGTAAATCCAATTTTACGCCAAGACTATCCAGTTCGCGGAAAGCGAAAATATCGTTGTTATCTAAAGATACGGCTTTAGTTAATTGTTTCTTACCCGGTCGCCAGGCCATGCCGCCAATATTTAATGTGGCAATTTTTACTCCGTGTTTCACCATCGCTAAAGCATCTTGTGGATTGGTAAATAAGTAAAAAACAGTTTCATCTTTATATTGAGGGTTATGGTATACCGCCACCGTCTTTTCAATATTGACCACATTAACCTTCATACCCGGAGGCGCGGCCTGGCGGAGTAACGTGCGGCGAACGTCATCGTTATAAACATCATCATTGCAGATAATAATCCGCTGTGCATTGGCTACTTTTGACCATACGGTAGTAACCTGACCATGAATTAAACGGTCATCAATACGCGCAAGCGTAATGTTCATCAAAAATCCTCCTCAATAGTTTCCGGCTGTCGCCAGGTGACGCAGCACTGGCTGGCGATGGTCTCCAGGTGTTGGCATAGTTCATCCGCATACAACGTTTGCTGGTTATCCACCAGCTCCAGAGCCAGCGGTAACGACAGGCCGCTGATTACCCGTAGCTGTGGATTGCTCATCGCCAGCCCGGCGGCGGCATTCCACGGGCTGCCGCACTGTAAATCGACGGCGATAAGCCACTCTTCATTGTTGTGTGCGCTTACTAACTTTTCGAGCTTACAGGCGATATCACCCGCGTTTTCTCCGGGGACAAAATTGACGGCGCTGACGTTGACATCGCCGTAGACCATGCGTACTGAATCGAGCATGGCGCTGGCCAGTTGGCCGTGGGCGCAGAAGATAACGTTAACCATTTTTCCCCCTTAGCCGCGCGTTTTGCCGCCAGCGATGTTAGTGGTTACTCCGGTGATATAGCTGGCGCGCTCTGAGAGTAAATAGCAAACAAAATCAGCGACTTCAGAAAGATGACCAGCGCGGCCAATCGGAATCGCGTTTCGGGTATAGCCGTCCCGCAGTTGCTCAACGGTGATGTTGCGGGTCCAGGCCAGCGCCTCTTCATACTCCGGCGTACGCAGCCCGGTTTTTTCCAGAATCCCCGGCGCAACGCCGACCACGCGGATACCGTGTTTGCCCAGCTCTTTCGACCAGGAGCGGGTAAAGCTATTCAGCGCTGCTTTGGTTGCCGCATAGCAGCTCTGGCCTTCAGACCCTTCCAGTCCGCTTTCAGAAGAGACGTTAACAATCACCCCGTCGCGTTGTTTGACCATCTGGCGAGCCACCGCCTGGGAGAGTAAAAAAACGCCTTTCTGGTTGATATTGACCATTTTTTCAAAAGCGGCTTCATTTAATTCATAGCGACCGGCTGGAGATTTTTCATCGACTAATAAACGTGGAAAGTTCACCCCGGCGTTATTAACCAGACCATCAATACGACCAACTCGTTGAATAATACTTGTGACGGTTTTATTAACCTCACTGGCGCGGGAAATATCCGTTGGCCAGAAAGTATAACGTTCGCTATTGTGATGTTTATCACCGCCATGAATATCTATCATTTGCACGTTAGCACCCTGGGCTAATAACTCATCGACGATGGCCAAACCAATTCCTGAGGCGCCGCCGGTAACAATAATCACTTTACATCCTAAATTTAACCACGTTTCCATTATCGACTCCTGTTTTCTTCAGATAAAGGGATCCCCCGCAGGCGTACTGCGTGAAATGATATTGTTGATCTTTAGTTCAGTAACGACTCTGCGGTTTCTTTATTCGTCACCAGACAGTTAATATAACTGCCGTTTAATGCACCAAGAATACCAGAGTATTTTTCTTCGCCCATCGCGATACCCACGGAATAGCGAGCATTTTTCAGTTTCGCCATCTCAATAGCGATCGTTTTCTCGCTCATGGCGGTTTCTACCGTCGCACCATCAATATTGTAGAAACGTGAACAGATATCGCCAGCAACGCGACGGGCATTGAGGTCGTCGCTCTCTTCGCTGCCATAAAATGCGTGCCAGTTAGCGCCATCGCGAATCTCCGGAGAGCCAATGCCCACCAGCGCGACGTCCAGATTTTCCCAGTAAGCGGCGATGGTTTTAAAGTGATGAGACTGCATAATCCCGTTACGAATTAATGTGTTATCCAGAAGCGCCGGAAAATCGGCGAGATGCGATTCGGCTTTCAGCTTCGCTGCTGCGCTGTAGGTCAGCGTATTAACGTGGTAGCGGCTCTCCAGTTTGCCGGATGGGCCACCGATAATCGGCACGCAGATAACCTGGCGGGAGTGGCTGGCCTGTGGCAAATTTTCCACCAATGCCCGCACCGCGCGCCCCCAGGAGAAACCGACGATATCACCCGGCTCCAGCAATCTGTCAACCAGCTGTGCGCCGTGTTGGCCGATAACGTTGAGCTGATCCTCTTCCTGAAGAGAATCACAGGCCGCCACAACGGCCTCTTTGAGACCAAATTTTTGTTTTAGCTGCTGCTCAAGCCACAGGTTTTCGTTGTAGTCATAGTTGATGGCGATGGTGACGATGCCCTGCTCGCGGCCACGCTTCAGCAGGCGGCTGATGGTGGTGCGATAGATCCCCAGCTCGCGGGCGATCTGCGCCTGGGTCATATCCTGCTCATAATAGAGTTGGGCGATTTTCACAATCAGGCGGATATCGTCGCTATTTTCTATCGTCATCTTTCGACTCCTGCACATTTGTGCAAATCACATATTTTCTGCTCTGATCTGATATAACCCGATCAAGAGCGGACTTTAAAGCAATTTTCATCTATTTCATGCTGATATGCTGACGGTTTCTGTTGCACATTTGTATTCTGGCGAGGTGGTTTATGGCACTTTTGTGCTGATGACGCTAACGGCCTGATTCTCCTTTATTTCACTGGGTAAAGTTGCCTCCGGTTTAATGGCACACTTTTGTGTTGAAAGGCGTGATAGATCACATTTAGCGTGAAGCGGCGAGAACGCGATTATTTTTTATTGTCCGCAAGGTAGGATATATTTCGCGTTTTAAACATAAACGCATTCAAGTTTTATCAGGGCGGCATGCGCGTAAATTCCTGGAGGTATAGATTTCTATGCCTCCGGGATGAGTGAACGTAGCCAACACAGAGACAACTTGAAGGATAATCTGTTTCAGGAGAGTTATGCTGCCCGATCCATCAACCCGACTTAACAAATACATCAGTGAAAGCGGAATCTGCTCGCGCCGCGAAGCGGACCGCTTTATCGAACAAGGTAACGTTTTTATCAATGGCAAGCGCGCCACTATTGGCGATCAGGTTAAGCCGGGCGATGTGGTTAAGGTCAATGGCCGATTGATTGAGCCGCGTGAAGCGGACGATTTAGTACTGATTGCGCTGAATAAACCCGTCGGTATTGTCAGCACCACCGAAGATGGCGAACGCGACAACATCGTTGATTTCGTTAATCACAGCAAACGCGTTTTTCCGATCGGTCGTCTGGATAAAGATTCCCAGGGGCTGATCTTTCTGACCAACCATGGCGATCTGGTTAACAAGATCCTGCGTGCCGGCAACGATCACGAAAAAGAGTATCTGGTGACCGTGGATAAGCCGGTAACCGATGAATTTGTGCGGAGTATGGGGGCGGGTGTGCCGATCCTCGGAACGGTGACCAAAAAGTGCAAAGTCAAAAAAGAAGCGCCGTTCGTGTTTCGCATTACGCTGGTGCAGGGGCTAAACCGCCAGATCCGCCGGATGTGCGAACACTTTGGCTATGAAGTGACGAAGCTTGAACGTACGCGGATTATGAACGTTAGCCTGACCGGCATCCCTTTGGGCGAATGGCGCGATTTGACCGATGATGAGCTGGTTGATCTGTTTAAGCTGATTGAGAATTCATCATCGGAAGCGAAACCGAAGGCAAAAGCCAGGCCGAAAGCGACCGGTATTAAACGCCCGGTGGTGACGCTCGAAAAAACCAACGGGAAACCCGCTCGCCCGGCAACGAATGGCAAGCGCTTTACCGCGCCGGGGCGTAAAAAGAAAGGGCGTTAACGCCTGCCGCGCGTTGATGTATTTGCCGACCAGGAAAACGACGCTTCAGTATCCGGTTTATAAGCCTGCTTTTTCTTTAGCTGGCGGGCCTTTTTGGCTTCGGCTTCGCGTAGCGCCATCAGTTTATCGATGTACTCTTTTTTCACGCTGTTGGTTTCCGCATTGGTCAGCGGACGCCCATGAGCGATGCGCGCGCGGTCGAGCAACGTTTTCAGTTCGCGCTGCTCGCGCTCGGTCATCTCTTTTTGGGTGATGCGGGGGAGTGCCATAATGGTGCCCTCAGGTAGCTGATGGCTTCAGTGTACGGTAAAGAGGCAGACGTCTCACTGTAAATCGTCGTGCGTCGAGGAAAATTCCGGCGGCGCTGCGCCGCCGGGGGTTGTCGATTCTCTACCGTTATTCGCGTTCTTGTGCCCTGTTGCGCGCTTTATCAGAAATCGGTTTCCCTGACCAGTAACCGGCCAGCAACGACCCGGAAAGGTTGTGCCAGACAGAGAACAGCGCGCCTGGTAGTGCTGCCAGCGGGCCAAAGTAGATTTTCCCCAGCGCGGCGGCAAGCCCGGAATTCTGCATCCCAACCTCAATCGCCAGCGTGCGGCAGGTGGATTCGTCAAAGCCAAACAGACGCTCGCCCCAGTAGCCGCCGAGCAGGCCAATGGTGTTGTGCAGGATCACCGCGATAATCACCACCAGGCCGACGGAGGCGATATGCGAAGCGGAACCCGCCACCACGGCGCAGATAATCGCCAGAATACAAACCATTGAAAACGCCGGGAGGAATGGTTCCACCGCCCTCACCACTTTTGGCAGTAGGTGATGCACCACCAGCCCCAGCGCAATCGGGATCACCACGATTTGCAGAATACTGAGCAGCATCCCCATCACATCCACCTGAATATGCGCATCCACGTACAGACGCGTCAGCAGCGGCGTCGCCACCACGCCGACCAGCGTGGAGACCGATGAGATAGTCACCGAGAGCGCGACATCGCCTTTAGCCAGAAAGATCATGACGTTGGATGCCGTACCGCTGGCGACGCTACCGACCAGCACCATCCCGGCAGAAAGCTCCGGCGGCATCTGAAAAATCAGCGCCAGCAGCCAGGCGGCAAATGGCATCACCAGATAGTGCAAAAAAATACCCGCCGCGACCGGCGCGGGACGGGAGAGAACGCGTTTAAAGTCATCCACTTTCAGGTGCACGCCCATGCCGAACATAATCAGCATCAGCAGCGTGGGAACCCACGGACCAACGGGAGTGAAAGTGGCGGGTGTGTAATACGCGATAACGGAGAGCAGTAGCGCCCATAATGGGAACAACCGCGTAAGCGTGGCGAGCATAGTGTTTTCCTTGCGATTGACTTGCCATACTCAGGAAAACCCAAGTGATGGTGAGTCCGTTGTGTTGATCTTGTTATAAATAGGCCGGGTCACGCCCGGCCAGAGGTATTGTTTATCGTGAGAAGGGAGATTATTCAAATAAATTATGGTGAAGTTTTTGCACCACTTTCTCGGCATCCGCCCCCGGCACCAGGAAGCACAGGTTATGGCTGGAGGCGCCGTAGCAAATCATACGAATGTTGAACGGCTCCAGCACAGAGAAGACCTCTTTACCAACGCCGCAGGCTTTTGACAGTTCGTTACCAATCAAGGCAATCAGCGCCAGGTCCTGCTCGACCTCTACGCGGCACAGGGACGACAGTTCGGTCAACAGCGCCTGGGTCAGCAGCGTATCGCCAACCGAGGTTGAGCCGGTGGTATCCAGGGTTAGCGCCACGCTGACTTCTGAGGTGGTGATCAGATCCACGGAGATATTATGCCGCGCCAGAATACTGAAGACTTCGGCGAGAAATCCGCGTGAGTGCAACATATTCAGGCTGTGCAGCGTCAGTAGCGTCTGTCTGCGACGTAGCGCCAGAGCGCGGAATAGCGGAGGGTGTTCGGTGGTTTTGCACACCAGCGTGCCGCCGGCCTCAGGCGCTTTGCTGGAACCGACAAATACCGGAATATCGCTGCGCACGGCGGGAAGCAGGGTCGCCGGATGCAGCACTTTCGCGCCGAAGGTCGCCATTTCCGCCGCTTCTTCAAAGGCGATAACGTCAATGCGCTTGGCTGCCGGAGCGACGCGCGGATCGGTGGTGTAGATGCCCGGAACATCGGTCCAGATATCAACGCGGGTCGCCTTTAACGCTTCGCCCAGCAGAGCGGCGGTATAGTCGCTGCCGCCACGGCCCAGGGTGGTGGTACGGCCTTTGGCTTCGCTGCCGATAAAGCCCTGGGTGATCACCAGTCCTTCCGCAAGACGCGGAGCCAGCAGTTGCTGAGTTAATTCAGCAAGCGCGGCGATATCCGGTTCCGCACGACCAAAGCGATCGTTGGTGCGCATTATTTTACGCACGTCGAACCACTGGGCGGCGATACCGCGCTCACGCAGGATTTCGACAAACAGCAACGTGGACATCAATTCACCGTGGCTGACCAGTTCATCCGTCAGCGCGGTCGAACTGGCCAACGATGCGGCTTCCGCCAGCGCGGTGATATTTTCCAGCAGGCGCTCAATTTCCTCGCGAATTACGTTCGGATAGCGCAGGCGTTCCAGAATATTGAACTGGATCTGGCGTATGGCATCGAGCTTTTCGAAGCGTTCGGTCGGCTCCAGCCCTTCCGCCAGCGCGACCAGAAGGTTGGTCACGCCCGCAGAGGCGGAAAGCACCACCACGCGGGTACTGGCATCGAGCAGCGCGACCTCTATGCTGCGGTTCATGGCATCGAAATCGGCAACGCTGGTGCCGCCGAATTTGGCTACAACTAAATCTGTCATAACAACCTCGTGTCAGGGGCCTGACTTATTAAAACGCTTCCTGACAATTCATACTGATGGGGCAGGAGGCCGCCGGATTGCAAAAAATGTCTTAATAAGTCAGGCCAAATTATTCAGCCATGGCACAAGGGAAGAGCGAAAAACAGGGTGGGCGCAGAGCGATAAACAAACTACGATGTCACCCAGAAGTGCTCCACCTTGTAGACTCGCATCGCTGATGCGGCGAGTATGAAACGCCCGACTGCGAACGTTTCTGGTGACAACCCAGGGGATTCAGCCCCTGCGGCCGGTGATGGGCGTAACCAGACGCTTTTCACCTCGGCGTTGCTCCCCCTCACGTATTTTCTCCGGACTGGTTCCTCCAATACGGTTACCTGGGCAACGCACCTCTTCTGGCAATTACCGACGTCTTTCACTTTGCCTGGGGTCATCCCCCCTGCAATACTCTTTCGCTGTAGCGTGAAATTCGCGATCGATACATACCGACGTCTTGTCGGTACTGCCGTTATATAAAGGCTTCAGACGAAGTATGTCAATGTCAGGGTTATGCGGATTTTTCATGCTCAAGTTACTGACAGAAAAAAGCCTTATGATGGCTATATTGGCAGAGACATTTTGCGCCAAATAGCCTCTGTTCCTGACGCGTATCATAGGCATAACACAAAAATCATCACAATTTTTCGCCACCGGCGCTACAATCGACCGCAGTCACAATTCTCAAATCAGAAGAGTATTGCTAATGAAAAACATCAACCCAACGCAGACTTCTGCCTGGCAGGCATTACAGAAACATTTTGATGAAATGAAAGACGTTACTATCAGCGATCTTTTCGCCAAAGATAGCGACCGTTTCTCTAAATTCTCTGCGACCTTCGACGATCTGATGCTGGTGGATTTCTCTAAAAACCGCATCACCGAAGAGACGCTGGCAAAATTGCAGGATCTGGCGAAAGAGACCTTCCTGGCCGACGCCATTAAATCAATGTTCTCTGGCGAGAAGATTAACCGCACAGAGGACCGCGCGGTGCTGCACGTTGCGCTGCGTAACCGTAGCAATACGCCGATTCTGGTTGATGGCAAAGATGTGATGCCGGAAGTGAACGCGGTGCTTGAGAAAATGAAAACCTTCTCAGAGGCCATTATCTCCGGCAGCTGGAAAGGCTATACCGGCAAAGCCATTACCGATGTGGTGAACATCGGTATCGGCGGATCTGACCTTGGTCCGTTTATGGTGACCGAAGCGTTGCGTCCGTACAAAAACCACCTCAACATGCACTTTGTCTCTAACGTCGATGGTACCCATATCGCCGAAGTGCTGAAGAAAGTGGACCCGGCAACCACGCTATTCCTGGTGGCTTCCAAAACCTTTACCACGCAGGAAACCATGACCAACGCCCACAGCGCGCGCGACTGGTTCCTGGCGACCGCGGGTGATGAGAAACACGTGGCGAAACACTTCGCTGCGCTTTCCACCAACGGTAAAGCGGTTGGCGAGTTCGGTATTGATACCGCCAATATGTTTGAGTTCTGGGACTGGGTCGGCGGTCGCTACTCTCTGTGGTCGGCGATTGGTCTGTCTATCATCCTGTCTGTCGGCTTTGACAACTTCGTTGAACTGCTTTCCGGCGCGCATGCGATGGACAAACATTTCTCCACCACCCCGTCTGAGAAAAACCTGCCGGTGCTGCTGGCGCTGATTGGTATCTGGTACAACAATTTCTTCGGTGCCGAAACCGAAGCGATTCTGCCGTACGATCAGTATATGCACCGTTTCGCCGCCTACTTCCAGCAGGGCAATATGGAATCCAACGGCAAGTATGTTGACCGTAACGGCAATGCCGTGGATTACCAGACGGGCCCAATCATCTGGGGCGAGCCGGGCACCAACGGTCAGCACGCGTTCTACCAGTTGATCCATCAGGGGACCAAAATGGTGCCGTGCGATTTTATCGCCCCGGCGATGACCCACAACCCGCTGTCTGACCACCATCAGAAACTGCTGTCTAACTTCTTTGCGCAGACCGAAGCGCTGGCGTTCGGTAAATCCCGTGAAGTGGTTGAGCAGGAATATCGCGATCAGGGGAAAGATCCGGCGACGCTGGAGCACGTGGTGCCGTTCAAAGTGTTTGAAGGCAACCGCCCGACCAACTCCATCCTGCTGCGTGAAATCACGCCGTTCAGCCTGGGGGCGCTGATTGCGCTGTATGAGCACAAGATCTTCACCCAGGGTGTGATTATGAACATCTTCACTTTTGACCAGTGGGGCGTTGAGCTGGGTAAACAGCTGGCTAACCGCATTCTGCCGGAGCTGAAAGATGGCAGCGAAGTGAGCAGCCACGACAGCTCGACCAATGGCCTGATTAATCGCTACAAATCCTGGCGCGTATAATCAGACGGATGCCTGAATGCCGGCCCATGTGGCCGGCATTTTTGTTTAGAGTCGTCGCAACAGTTTCGCCGGGTTTCCTGCCCACACGCCTTTCTCGGTAATTGACCGGGTAACCACGCTGCCCGCGCCTATCACTACGCCATCGCAAATGCTGATCGCCAGAATGGTCGCGCCGCTGCCGATCGACACATCGTTGCCAAGGACAATTCTTCCCCAGCTTTCGCGGTCGGCATTCGGTTTGCCATCGCGGAACATATCGTTGGCGAACATCACTCCGTGACCGATAAAGCAGCGTTCGCCTATGGTGACATACTCGCAAATAAAAGTATGGGACTGAATTTTGCTGTCTCTGCCAATATGGGTATGGCCCTGAATTTCAACGAAGGGGCCAACAAAAACATTATCGCCGAGCGTGCAGTCGTAGAGGTTAGCGGGTTGGTAAATCACCACATTCTCTCCGCTGGTGACGTTGCGAATAGCGGTTTCACGAAAGGTATGCATGTTGCCTCTCAGAGTGGTTTGGCCAGAATATGTAGCGTGCTGTGTTGGGTAGCGGAATGAAAAACGGTGTCTTTGATGTGCCGCATTCCCTGACGTTCATAAAAACGTCGGGCACCGGGATTTGCCGCGAGCACCTCCAGCCATAGCCAGCTTTCGCCGGCCTCTTTTGCTTGTTTTTCGATGGCGCTAAAAAACTGCTCGCCATAGCGTAGCCCCGTCGCGCCAGGCATCAGGTAGAGCTTATGCAGCAGCGTGCCGGATGGACCCCCTGGGTTAATATCCTGGCGGCAGGTATATTTAGCGAAGCCGATGGGCTGCTCTGCCTGCGCAATCAACCAGCGGGACTTCTTATCGGAGAGGCTGCGCGCCAGCGAGGCGACGGAATACTCCTGCTCCAGGAAAAGCGCCAGTTCGTCGGCGTTATGCCAAAGGTGAGCGAAGTGGTGGCGGTAGCTGGCGTTGCCCATTTGATTGAGCAGGGCTGCGTCTTTTGGTCGCGCAGTGCGAATTTTCAGCATGATTATTTCCTTTTTAACCCGCAAACCTGACGAACGATTGTTACATTTACGCCAACGGTGGCAAAAATCTAACGAATAATGTCGATCTTGATCACATTTTTACGTTATACAGGTTACATGGAATCATGATGATGAGGTGTGTATATGGCGCCGGTTTATCGTCCGTTGGTCAATTTTATCGCCACGGCAATGCAAACGATTTTGAATCTTGGCCTGGTATGTCTCGGGATCATTCTGATCGTTTTCCTGGGCAAAGAGACGCTGCATCTGGCGCACGTATTGTTCACCCCCGATCCGGTCAGTAAGTACAAGCTGGTGGAAGGGCTGGTGGTCTATTTTCTCTATTTCGAGTTTATTGCGCTGATTGTGAAGTATTTCGAATCGGGGTTTCACTTCCCGCTACGCTATTTCGTCTATATCGGGATCACCGCTATCGTGAGGCTGATTATTATCGATCATGAGTCGCCGATGGCGGTGCTGATTTACTCCGCGGCGATCCTGATTCTGGTGATTACGCTCTGGCTGTGTAACTCCAACCGTCTGAAACGCGAGTAAAAAAAAGCGGCCACAAGGGCCGCTGACCAACAGTCACAAATATCATTTATGTCGGGTCCAGTTGAGGGTCGCAGTGGCATTTGCCTTACTTTTTCAGATGAGGGCGGTGGCTGCCGTACCCGGTTGGGGGCGCGTACGGCGACTGAACCACCGACCCTCTTCTGAAATTTGGGGCGGTATACTCGTCATACTTCAGGTTGTTGATGCATTGACCGCTCCCGTTTGCCCCGGTCACATAGCGCTCTATGCTCCGGGGATAAGCGGGGGGTATCGCCTTCCCGCAACCTGAATTATTTAGAGTATCTAACAATAAAACTTAACCTTTCACTCCGCCTGCCGTCAGACCGTTAACTAACCAGCGCTGGGCCAGCAGGAACACCACGGTAATCGGGATGGCGGAGAGTACCGCGGCGGCGGCGAAGTCGCCCCACAGATAGTTTTGCGGGTTGAGATACTGCTGCATGCCGACGGCCAGGGTGTAGCTGTTCACATCGCGTAGCAGTAGCGAGGCGACCGGCACTTCAGTAATCGCGGCGATGAACGACAGAATAAACACCACCGCCAGAATCGGCACCGACAGCGGGAGCAGCACCAGGCGGAACGCCTGCCACGGGGTGGCGCCATCCAGCGCCGCCGCTTCTTCCAGAGAGCCATCGATGGTTTCGAAGTAACCTTTAATCGTCCAGACGTGCAGCGCAATACCGCCCATATAGGCGAAGATTACGCCGCCGTGGGTATTCAGACCGACGAACGGAATATACTGGCCGAGACGGTCAAACAGGGCATACAGCGCGACCAGCGACAGAACCGCCGGGAACATCTGGAAAATCAGCATCCCTTTCAGCAACGTGGCTTTACCCGGAAAGCGCATGCGGGCAAAAGCGTATGCGCAGGTGGTAGAGAGCGCGACGATGCCAATGGCGGTAATACCGGCCACCTTGATGGAGTTCCACAGCCACAGCAGGACCGGGAAGGGGGGCGGCGTAACCCGGCCATCAGCATGTTCAACGCTAAAACCTAACGCCAGCCGCCAGTGCTCCCAGGAGATACGTTCCGGGATCAGGCTACCGGTGGCGAAGTTACCTTCGCGCAGAGAGATAGTGATAACCATCAGCAGCGGGAACATAATCGCCGCGATAAAAATCAGTAGCAGGAGATGCGTGATGAACAGGCGCAGCTTCTGAGATTTGGGTTGAACCATAGCCATAATATTTTTACTCCCCTTGATACCGCTCCAGGTTATTTTGCTTGCCATTTTGAACTCAGGCAGTGCTCAGGCAAAAGTCACCGCGTTTTGAACGTCCTTCAGGACGACCCGAAGGGTGAGCGTAGCGAATAATCCTCACGTACTACCTGTACGCGCCGGTTCTTCCACGCTGGCCGAGCTCTGGCTGGCCGCGCCAATGACGCCTGGTTATTCCAGTTAATCAAACTTCATACGTGTGGCTTTCAGGTTAACAATCGCCAGCGCGCCCACCAGCAGGAAGATCAGCGTGGCGATAGCCGCAGCCAGGCCGAAATCCTGACCGCCGCCGCCTTCAAAGGCGATACGGTAGGTGTAGCTCACCAGCAGGTCGGTATAGCCCGCAGGCGTGGTCGTGCCGAGGCGATCCGGTCCGCCGTTGGTTAACAGTTGAATCAGCACGAAGTTGTTAAAGTTGAAGGCGAAGCTGGCGATCATCAGCGGCGTTAGCGGTTTAATCAGCAGCGGGAACGTGATCTTAAAGAAATTCTGCAACGGGGTTGCGCCGTCCATTGCCGAGGCTTCATATAAGTCGTCAGGAATCGCTTTCAGCAGGCCCATGCACAGGATCATCATGTATGGATAGCCCAGCCAGGTATTGACGATGATGATCATGGCGCGCGCGGTGGTCGGGTCGCTAAACCAGGCCGGCTTGATGCCGAACAACGCGCTGAGCATCATGTTGATCTCACCGAAGCTCTGGTTGAATAACCCTTTGAAAATCAGAATCGAGATAAATGACGGTACGGCGTAAGGCAGAATCAGCAGGACGCGATAAATCGCTTTGCCTTTTAAGGCTTCCCACTGGACGAGGCAGGCGAGCACCATGCCTACCGCCACGGTCAGGATAACGGTCAGGAGGGAGAAGACCACTGTCCAGACGAAAATGGCGAAGAAGGGTTTCTGGATACCTTCATCCTGGAACACGCGGGTGAAGTTGTCCCAGCCAATGGCGACGGTATAGCCAGGACTCAGCTTCTCACTCCCCCAGCTACCGTCGGCGTTAATCGCCTGGTAGAAACCGATTCCGGCGTTAGGGCGATATTTCACGCCATTCTGGTTATTCGTCAGCGTACCGTCCCCGGAGAGCGTATACAGCGGCTGCGTGCCGGAGAACTGACGCAGGGAGCTCATAATGACTTTGCTTGCGTCCGGCAGTACGGCGGTCAGTTGGTTCAGGGCGATACGGTTTTGCGTAATGATGCGCAGGTTAGCGCGTTCGCCTTCTGGCAAGGTATCGGCTTCTTTAAGGGCAAGCTTCTGCTCGCCACCGAATTTAAAGACGTCGGAAAGATAATGTTTACCGCTTTCGCTATCGGTCAGCGCCAGCTTCCACTCCTCTCCCGCCGGGTAAAGCGCGAAGTTGTAGGTTTTACCCGCCTGGAAGGTGCGATCCATCAGTACCTGCTGCGCGCGTTCGAAGGTCAACTGGTTGGTGCTGCTGTAGTTGGTGAAGGCGATGGCGATGGTGCAGACCAACGGGAACAGAACGAACAGCCCCATCCCGGCGAGACCCGGATAAACGTAGCGCCAGGCATAGGTCTTGCGGTTTGAAAAAATGTACAGGCCAACCGAGCTTAAAATCAGCGTCATGATGGCAAACAGGTACTCCCCCTGGGCATACATCAAAACAACAAGGTAACCTATCAACAGGCCAAGCAAACCAATCACAGACCATGTCAACTGCGGGCTTTGCCACCAGTGTTTCTTTTTTACGACATCCATGGGGATCTTCCTCTTTACACTTTTTCTTTCGTGCTACCTCTTTGTTGGCTGCGAATGCGCACCCCAGTCACATACTTATGTAAGCTCCTGGGGATTTGCATCCTTGCCGCCTCGATGTAGCGCGAATGATTTCGTGTAACAACGTATTCAATAAACCTTATTTCTTAAGAAATAAGAGAAACTGTATTACTTGGTGATACGAGCTTGTGCATCTTTCAGCGCGGCGTCGACGGTCTGACGACCGCTGGCGGCGTTGATCACTGCGGTACGAACGGCATACCAGAACGCGGACATCTGTGGGATGTTCGGCATGATTTCGCCTTTCTGGGCGTTCGCCATGGTGGCGGCGATACGCGGATCTTTTTCCAGTTTCTCCTGGAAAGATTTCAGAGCGACGGCGCCCAGCGGTTTATCCTTGTTCACTGCGTCCAGGCCCTGGTCGGTCAGCAGGTAGTTTTCGAGGAACTCTTTCGCCAGTTCTTTGTTCGGGCTGGCGGCGTTAATACCGGCGCTCAGTACGCCAACGAACGGTTTGGACGGCTTGCCTTTGAATGTCGGCAGCAGCGTCACGCCGTAATTGATTTTGCTCTTGTCGATGTTTGACCACGCCCACGGACCGTTGATGGTCATCGCGGTTTCGCCTTTATTGAATGCCGCTTCCGCGATGGAATAATCGGTGTCGGCGTTCATGTGTTTGTTTTTGATCAGGTCGACCAGGAAGGTCAGGCCCGCTTTCGCGCCAGCGCTGTCCACGCCAACGTCCTTCACGTCATATTTGCCGTTTTCAAATTTGAATGCGTAGCCGCCGTCGGCAGCAATCAGCGGCCAGGTGAAGTACGGTTCCTGCAGGTTGAACATCAGCGCGCTCTTACCTTTCGCCTTCAACGTTTTATCCAGCGCTGGAATTTCTTCCCAGGTTTTCGGCGGATTCGGCACCAGATCTTTGTTATAAATCAGCGACAGCGCTTCTACGGCGACCGGATACGCGATCAGTTTGCCGTTATAGCGAACCGCATCCCAGGTGAACGGATAGAGTTTGTCCTGGAAGGCTTTATCCGGGGTGATTTCCGCCAGCAGTCCGGACTGCGCATAGCCGCCGAAACGGTCGTGGGCCCAGAAGATGATGTCCGGACCGTCGCCAGTCGCGGCAACCTGCGGGAATTTCTCTTCCAGCTTGTCCGGATGTTCTACGGAAACGTGAATACCGGTATCTTTTTCAAACTTTTTACCCACTTCAGCGAGGCCGTTGTAGCCTTTGTCGCCGTTAATCCAGATAACCAGCTTACCTTCTTCAATTTTTGCGAGGGCAGAGGCGGAAAACATCATCGTGGTCAATGCAGACAGCGCGAGGATGCGAGCGCCAGTTTTGATTTTCATATACCCGTCCTATTTGGTGATGTGCTCGTGGATACACTTAAGTGGCTTGACGATAATGAGTGTCCTTTTTTAACAACCTCTTTCCATCCTCCCCATCTCTACGCCCCTTCCTTCGTTTATGTGATCTCCATTACAGAAATGCCATTTATGCGCTCTGGAGCACATAAAAATGCTGCTCATTTTGTCGTCCATATCACGAAATGAACCGCATCCCGTTCTCCCAACCAGCGAGATGGCATCTCTCATCCTCCCGCCTCCTCCCCCATAAAAAAGCCGGGGGTGGAGGATTTGCCGGATTCACGAATGCCGCATAGTCAGCCCATCTTGAATGTGTCGTTAAGTGACAGGTTGTAACGAAGGGAGAAGGGCATGGCGAGCGTACAACTGCGGAATGTAACGAAAGCCTGGGGCGAGGTGGTGGTCTCGAAAGACATTAACCTTGAGATCCAGGATGGGGAATTCGTCGTGTTTGTTGGCCCATCGGGCTGCGGTAAATCCACTCTGCTGCGTATGATTGCCGGGCTGGAAACGGTGACCAGCGGCGATCTGCTGATTGGCGATACCCGCATGAATGATGTCCCGCCCGCCGAACGTGGTATCGGGATGGTGTTCCAGTCCTATGCGCTTTATCCCCACCTTTCCGTCGCGGAAAACATGTCTTTTGGCCTGAAGCTGGCCGGCGCGAAAAAAGAACTTATTAACCAACGTGTTACTCAGGTGGCGGAAGTCCTGCAACTGGCCCATCTGCTGGATCGCAAACCGAAAGCCCTTTCCGGCGGTCAGCGGCAGCGTGTGGCGATTGGTCGTACCCTGGTTGCCGAACCACGGGTTTTCCTGCTGGATGAACCGCTTTCTAACCTCGATGCCGCGCTGCGCGTGCAGATGCGTATTGAGATTTCCCGGCTGCATAAGCGCCTCGGGCGCACGATGATTTACGTCACCCACGACCAGGTCGAAGCGATGACCCTTGCCGACAAGATTGTGGTACTGGATGCCGGTCGCGTCGCGCAGGTCGGCAAGCCTCTTGAACTCTATCACTATCCGGCGGATCGCTTTGTCGCCGGTTTTATTGGCTCGCCAAAGATGAACTTTCTGCCGGTTAAAGTCACCGCCACCGCCATTGAGCAGGTGCAGGTGGAACTGCCTAACCGTCAGCAAATCTGGTTGCCGGTGGACGGCGCCCGCGTTCAGGTCGGCGCCAATATGTCCTTAGGTATTCGCCCGGAACATCTGCTGCCCTGCGATATCGCCGATGTCACCCTCGAAGGCGAGGTTCAGGTGGTCGAGCAGCTTGGTCACGAAACGCAAATTCATATCCAGATCCCATCCATCCGTCAAAACCTGGTGTACCGCCAGAACGACGTGGTGCTGGTAGAAGAGGGAGCCACATTCGCCATCGGTTTGCCGCCTGAGCGTTGCCATTTATTCCGTGAGGATGGCACCGCCTGTCGTCGGTTGCATAAAGAGCCGGGCGTGTAGGGCTTCTAATTAAAAAAAACGTGCACCCTGGCGCGCCGCTAAACCGGCGCAACAACAGGTGAAGCGTTCAAAGAAAAGCAATGATCTCAGGAGATAGAATGATGATGACTCTGCGCAAACTTCCACTGGCGGTCGCCGTTGCGGCAGGCGTTATGTCCGCCCAGGCGTTGGCCGTTGATTTCCACGGCTATGCGCGTTCCGGTATCGGCTGGACCGGCAGCGGCGGTTCACAGCAATGTTTCAAAGCCACGGGCGCTCAAAGTAAATACCGTCTCGGTAATGAATGTGAAACCTATGCTGAGCTGAAGCTGGGCCAGGAATTATGGAAAGAGGGTGACAAGAGTTTTTATTTCGATACTAACGTCGCTTATTCCGTAGACCAACAGGATGACTGGGAAAGCACCTCTCCGGCGTTCCGTGAAGCCAATATCCAGGGTAAAAACCTGATTGACTGGTTACCCGGTTCAACCCTGTGGGCCGGTAAGCGCTTCTACCAGCGGCATGACGTTCATATGATCGACTTCTACTACTGGGATATCTCTGGCCCGGGTGCCGGTCTGGAAAACGTCGACCTTGGCTTCGGTAAACTCTCTCTGGCGGCCACGCGTAACTCAGAAAGCGGCGGTTCGTATACTTTCTCCAGCGATGACACTAAGAAATACGCATCTAAAACCGCGAACGATGTTTTCGACGTGCGACTGGCAGGTCTGGAAACTAACCCGGGTGGTGTTCTGGAATTAGGTGTCGACTACGGACGCGCCAACCCACAGGACAACTATCGCCTCGCCGATGGCGCGTCGAAAGATGGCTGGATGTTCACCGGTGAACATACGCAGTCTCTCTGGGGCGGCTTTAACAAGTTTGTGGTTCAGTATGCTACCGACGCGATGACCTCCTCGGGTAACGGCCACTCTCAGGGCACCAGTATTGATAACGATGGCAGCATGATCCGCGTTCTGGATCACGGTGCGATGGACTTCAATGACGACTGGGGCCTGATGTACGTTGCGATGTATCAGGACGTCGATCTGGACAGTAAAAATGGTTCGACCTGGTACACTGCGGGTATTCGTCCAATGTATAAATGGACGCCGATTATGAGCACCCAGCTGGAAATCGGTTACGACAACGTGAAATCCCAGCGAACCGGCGAACGCAACAACCAGTACAAAATTACCCTCGCTCAGCAATGGCAGGCAGGTAGCAGCGTTTGGTCCCGCCCGGCGATCCGTATTTTCGCCACCTATGCCAAATGGGATGAAAACTGGGGTAACAGCACAACCACAGGTCTGCAAACGAAAGATAGCAGCGGTAATGGTCTCCTGACCGACAGCCGTGGTAGCGATAGCGAAGTAACCTTCGGCGCGCAGATGGAAGTCTGGTGGTAATACCGTCGTAATCACGTAGTGACACGGAGGGGCTTACACCCCTCCTGATTATTCAGGATTAGCGCGCTATTGCCTGGCTACCGCTGATCCGATGCTATCCGAGGTGAAAACAATGAAAATGAAGAAAACGCTCGTCGCCCTGTGTTTATCCGCAGGAATGTTGGCCTGCGTGCCGGGGATGAGCCTTGCCGATGTCAACGTTGTCCCGCAAAACATCAGCGCCGCCCCGGCCATTCCCGGAACGGCTCTGCAGAAACTGGTCTGGACGCCAGTCGATCAATCTAAAACGCAATCCGTCGATTTGCTTACGGCAGGGCAACGGCTGGATGTCGCCGGTATCTCCGGCCCGGTTGCGGCCTGGAGCGTGCCGGCGAATATTGGCGAACTGACCCTGACGCTCAGTAGCGAAGTGAATAAGCAAAAACAGATTTTTGCGCCGAACGTGTTGATTTTAGATCAGAATATGACCCCGTCTGCGTTTTTCCCCAGCAGCTATTTTACCTATCAGCAGCCCGGCGTCATGGCAGCGGATCGGCTTGAGGGTGTGATGCGCCTGACGCCAGCATTGGGGCAGCAGAAGCTCTATGTGCTGGTCTTTACGACGGAAAAAGATTTGCAACAAACGACCACCCTGCTGGATCCGGCGAAAGCCTATGCCAAAGGCGCGGGCAATGCCATCCCGGATATTCCAGACCCGGTTGCGCGACACACCACCGAGGGTGTACTGAAGCTGAAAGTGAAAACCAGTAGCGGCTCCAGCGTGCTGGTCGGCCCGCTGTTTGGCTCTTCCGGACCTGGCCCTGTCACCGTAGGTAATACGGCGGCGCCAGCCTATAGCGCACCCGCCCCGGCTTCCGTTCCGGCAGCGAAAAGCGAACCGATGCTCGATGATACTGAAACCTATTTCAACAACGGCATTAAACAGGCGGTCGCGAAAGGTGATATCGATAAGGCCCTGAAATTGATGAACGAAGCTGAACGTCTCGGTTCGAAATCTGCTCGTTCCACCTTTATCAGCAGTGTAAAAGGCAAGGGGTGACCGTCTCCCCACAATGCTGATGTTTAGGCTCAGCCTTTCGGTGCGTCCATTGGGGCGCACTTTTTTTATCGCGCGGCGGCGTCTGTTGCATGGCTGTTGCGTGGATGATCGGATATTGACGTTTGCCCGCCCTCAGTGTCTCATTCTGCGATACAATACTGTCATGTTATGTACCGGAGATTCAGGCATGCCACATCCTGCGCTTACGCAACTGCGTGCGCTGCGTTATTTTGCCACGATGCCCTCGTTGGATTCGCCTCTGCGCGACTGGTTATTGCTGGAAGACTCAATGACCAAACGCTTTGAGCAACAGGGGAAAAAAGTCAGCGTAATGATGGTTAACGAAGGTTATGTTGGCCGCGAAGCGCTGGCGGATGAAGCCTCTTTGTTGCCGGATGAACCGCGCTACTGGCTGCGGGAAATTATACTTTGCGCCAATGATACGCCCTGGCTGGCGGGCCGCACTCTCGTCCCTGAGTCGACGCTCAGCGGCCCCGAAATGGCGCTACAACAGTTGGGGCAAACGCCGCTGGGCCGTTATCTGTTTACGTCATCTACGCTAACCCGCGATTTTATTGAAATTGGTCGCCATGCTGGTCTTTGGGGGCGGCGTTCCCGTCTGCGGCTGAGCGGCAAACCGCTGTTGTTAACGGAACTGTTTTTGCCTGCATCACCGTTGTATTAAGAGGAAAAATAAAATGGAGTGGAGTCTGACGCAGAATAAGCTGTTGGCGTTTCACCGCTTGATGCGTACTGACAAACCGATCGGCGCGCTGCTGTTGCTGTGGCCGACGCTGTGGGCGCTATGGGTCGCGACGCCGGGAATGCCGCCGCTGTGGATCCTCGTGGTTTTTGTTGCGGGTGTCTGGCTGATGCGCGCCGCAGGTTGCGTGGTAAATGATTATGCCGACCGCAAGTTTGACGGCCACGTCAAGCGCACCGCTCACCGTCCGCTGCCGAGCGGGGATGTCACCGAGAAAGAGGCGCGTACGCTATTTATCGCGCTGGTGCTGGTCTCGTTTCTGCTGGTGCTGACCCTCAACACCATGACTATCCTGCTGTCGATTGCGGCGCTGGCATTAGCCTGGGTCTATCCGTTTATGAAACGCTACACTCATCTGCCGCAGGTGGTGCTGGGCGCGGCGTTCGGCTGGTCGATTCCGATGGCATTCTCGGCGGTAACGGAATCGCTACCGCTGAGCTGCTGGCTGCTGTTTCTCGCCAATATTCTGTGGGCGGTGGCCTACGACACCCAGTATGCGATGGTCGATCGCGACGACGACGTAAAAATCGGTATTAAATCGACGGCGATTCTGTTCGGCGATAGCGATCGTTTAATTATTGGTATGTTACAGGTGGCGGTACTGGCGCTGATGGCGACGGTTGGCTGGCTGAACGGGTTGGGCTGGGAATATTACTGGTCGTTGTTTATCGCCGCGGCGCTGTTTGTCTGGCAGCAGAAGCTGATTTTCAGGCGCGAACGCGATGACTGTTTTAAAGCGTTTTTAAATAACAACTACGTTGGGATGGTGCTGTTTCTTGGCCTGGTGATGGGATATATGCGCTAGATTCGACGCTCTACCCGGCTTGCTGGCATCGTGCGCAAGCCGGGCGCTTTCTTCACGCGTTACGCTTCATCCTGGGTAACGCTTTCAATCGTTAAACGCACATCGGACGTAACCAGCGCAGCCAGCATACGGTAGATCTTCAGCGTCTCTTCCGGTTCCGCATCCCCGGTATCGCTGATATAGCCTTCGTCGCGCAGGGTCAGCACCAGCGTGCTAAATACCGCCTTATCGAAGAACTCCGGCGCATTGATGCCGTGCAGTACCGACAGACGTTGCGCGACGGTACGGCTCTCTTTCTCCAGCGAACTGCGGTTGATTGCCGGGTTGGCGCTCAGCAGCCAGAAGGTAATCGCGTAGCGCTGTAGCGTTTCGCGCGCGCCTGCGGCCAGCAGTTGTAGCGCGCGAGCATGAGAAGGGTTCACGCTTACATCATCGCCATTCACGACGATCAGGCTCTGACGCTGCATTTCGGCAATCAGCGCATCGACAACGCCCGCCAGCTCGGCTATCTCCCAGCGCAGGAACAGCTCGGCCTTGAGGAACGGATAGAACATCTCGACGTGGCGCAATATTTCTGCGCGGGTAATATGACGATGCTGGGTGACGATGGCGGCTAACAGCGACGGCATAACCAGCATATGGGCGATATTGTTACGATAGTAGGTCATCAGTACCGCCTGCTCGCGCGGCAAAATGATGATATCGCCAATGGTGTCTTTCTCGACTTCAAACTTGTTCATTTGCAGCGCGTGGTCGATAAGAGCGCTGGCCGAGACCGCAGGCGTGGTCGCATCCGTTGAATAGGGCACATTGCGCAGCAGGGCAAGATAGCACTCCAGCTGTTCGGTTAGCTGCTTGCGGGTCAGGGAACGCTGACGCGACGCGAGCAGCGCGGTGCAGCACAGGTTCATGGCGTTTGCCGCACCGGCATTGTTAATCCGCACCATCAGATCCGAAGCGATGTTATTCACCGTCGGTGTGAGCCACGATGGACGAACGGCTTCGATAGGATCGATAGACTCGCGCCATTCAGGTACATGCTGGTTCAGGTAGCTCATCAGCGGCAGCGGCTCGCCGAAGTTCACGTAACCCTGACCGAGATTACGCAGTTTGCTTAATCCGCGTAGCATCTGCGGCAGGTTTTCTTTCTCTTTCGTCGCGCCGCGCAGCTCTTTGGCGTAGGTCCCGACCTCCATCACATGCTCGTAGCCGATATAAATCGGCACCAGCGTGATAGGACGATTACCGCCACGCAGCATCGCCTGGATGGTCATCGACAGGGTGCCGGTTTTCGGATCCAGCAGACGACCGGTACGCGAACGACCGCCCTCCACGAAATATTCCACGGAATAGCCGCGGCTGAACAGCTCGCCCAGGTATTCGCGAAAGACGGTGGAGTAGAGCTTATTGCCCTTAAAGGTACGGCGAATAAAGAACGCGCCCAGGCGGCGGAAAATCGGGCCCGCAGGCCAGAAGTTCAGGTTGATGCCGGCGGCGATATGCGGCGGCACCAGCCCCTGGTGATACAGCACGTAGGAGAGCAGCAGATAGTCCATGTGGCTGCGGTGGCAGGGCACATAGACAATTTCATGCCCGTCGTGCGCCAGCTGACGAACGCGCTCGGCGTTATGGACGTTAATCCCTTGATAGAGACGGTTCCAGGTAAAGCCCAGAATACGGTCGGTCAGACGGATCATCTCGTAGGAGAAGTTGGCGGCAATCTCTTCCATCAGCGCGATGGCGTTTTGCTGCGCTTTTTCATGGGAGATTTTCTTGCTGCGTGCTTCATCTTCCACCGCGCGGGCAATGGCTTTTGACGCCAGCAGTTTATTGAACAGATCCTGACGGGCTGGCAGACGCGGCCCGACGGCTGCCAGACGCTGGCGGGCAAAGTGCATGCGCGCCACGCGGGCCAGTTTCTGAGCGATAATTTTGTCGGTGCCGTGCTCGTCCGCCATCTTACGTAGAGAGACCGAAGGCGAGAAACGCACAAAGCTGTCGCGTCCCAGCCAGGAGACGGCAAAGAATTTCTGCACGCCGTTGAGCATACGTAAAGGCGGGTTTTCTTCTCCCTTTTCGCGCCCCGGAGCACGACCGAACATCACTGAAACTGGCACCATCTGTACATCCAGATCGGGATGATTACGGTGCAGGTCCAGATAGTCATGGAACAGCTTGATGGACTCTTCCTTTGGCGTGTAATAGGTAAATACGCGCGGGCCGCCGTGGATAAATACATAGCGCGGAAGCAGAGAGCCATCGATTTCCAGCGGCTCCAGAGGATCGGGTAACTCATGTGCCAGACACTGAGCGCGTAGCGTCAGCAGGTCCGCCTTCGAATTGTAAGGCAGGACGTACATAATAGGGCGCGAGGTATCCAGGCCTAATTCCTCGGCAGGTTGCGCCGGAATAGACTTGCTTTTTACCAGCACCCTTAATGGTAAATTCAGTAATTTATAGTAAATTCGTTGCCAGCCAGACATAGACGATATGAAGCCCCTGGTTAATCATGCAAATGCGCGGCAAGAATAACAGAAAGTGCGCAAAATTTCCGGTGTAACGCGGCAAACGCGTACACTCATTGGCGTTATTTACATTAAAAGGTTCGTTTGATGGCCAATAATACCACCGGGTTAACCCGAATTATTAAAGCCGCAGGGTATTCCTGTAAAGGATTTCGCGCGGCGTGGATCAACGAGGCCGCATTTCGTCAGGAAGGTATCGCGGCCATTATTGCCGTGGCAATAGCCTGCTGGCTGGACGTCGATGCCGTCACCCGGGTTCTGCTGATTGGTTCGGTTCTGCTCGTGATGATAGTTGAAATTATCAATAGCGCCATTGAAGCCGTCGTCGACCGTATTGGTCCTGAGCGTCACGTCCTTTCGGGACGGGCGAAAGATCTGGGGTCCGCGGCGGTTCTGCTGGCGATTATTATCGCGCTGATGACCTGGGGAATGCTGTTGTGGGCGAACTATCGCTGACTCTTGCCGTATCGGTTCGCAAAATGGAAAGAAACTGCTGATTTTTGTGTGAAATATGGTTCCAAAATCACCGTTAGCTGTATATACTCACAGCATAACTGTATATACACCCAGGGGGCGGAATGAAAGCGTTAACGACCAGGCAGCAGGAGGTGTTTGATCTCATTCGGGATCATATCAGCCAGACGGGCATGCCGCCGACGCGTGCGGAGATTGCTCAGCGCTTGGGGTTTCGTTCCCCAAACGCGGCGGAAGAACACCTGAAGGCGCTGGCGCGTAAAGGCGCAATCGAGATCGTTTCTGGCGCTTCTCGCGGTATTCGCTTGCTGACGGAGGAAGAGAGCGGTCTGCCGCTAATTGGCCGCGTTGCCGCAGGTGAACCGCTGCTGGCGCAGCAGCATATTGAAGGCCACTATCAGGTGGATCCATCCATGTTTAAGCCGAGCGCCGATTTTCTGCTGCGCGTCAGCGGTATGTCAATGAAAGACATCGGGATTCTGGATGGCGATCTGCTGGCGGTGCATAAAACGCAGGATGTGCGCAACGGTCAGGTGGTTGTGGCGCGCATTGACGAAGAAGTCACCGTGAAGCGGCTGAAAAAGCAGGGCAACGTCGTTGAGCTGCTGCCTGAAAATAGCGAATTTTCCCCGATCGTGGTCGATCTGCGCGAACAAAGTTTTACCATTGAAGGCCTGGCTGTCGGCGTTATCCGCAACGGCAACTGGCAATAACCTCGCCATTCCGCAGCATTATCCGCTGATGCATGATGCTGCGTCGTTTACTTCCATTCAGGCTCCTCTTCCATGCTTTTTAACTCTGCTGACAGAGCCCTGTGGCGCTTAGCGTTACCGATGATCTTCTCCAATATCACCGTTCCGCTGTTGGGACTGGTGGATACCGCCGTTATTGGTCACCTCGACAGCCCAGTTTATCTGGCAGGCGTGGCGGTTGGCGCAACGGCCACCAGCTTCCTTTTTATGCTGCTTCTGTTTCTGCGCATGAGCACTACCGGACTGACGGCGCAGGCATTTGGCGCAAACGATTCGCAGCGGCTGGCGCGCGCGCTGGTGCAGCCGATTGTTCTGGCGCTGGCCGCCGGGGTAGCGATCGTCCTCTTCAGGGGGCCGTTAATCAATCTGGCGCTACATATTGTCGGCGGCAGTGAATCTGTGCTCGTACAGGCCCGGCACTTTCTTGAGATTCGTTGGCTAAGCGCGCCCGCCTCGCTGGCGAATCTGGTCCTGCTGGGCTGGCTGCTTGGTGTGCAGTATGCCCGGGCGCCGGTGATCCTGCTGGTGGTCGGCAATGTTCTTAACATTGCGCTCGATTTATGGTTGGTGATCGGCCTGCATATGAATGTTCAGGGAGCGGCGCTGGCGACGGTCACGGCAGAATACGCCACCTTCTTTATTGGACTGTTAATGGTGAGACGCGTGCTGGCGCTGCGTGGCGTTCCCCTGTCGATGTTGAAAAACGCCTGGCGTGGCGACATACGCCGTTTGCTGGCGTTAAATCGCGACATCATGCTGCGTTCGCTGCTGCTACAGCTTTGCTTCGGGGCGGTGACAGTATTCGGGGCCCGTCTCGGCGCCGATGTGGTGGCGGTCAATGCGGTACTGATGACTATGCTGACCTTTACCGCCTACGCACTGGATGGTTTCGCCTATGCCGTTGAAGCCCATTCCGGGCAGGCCTACGGCGCGCGCGATGACGGTCAACTGCTTGTCGTCTGGCGTGCGGCCTGTCGCCAGTCAGGGATGGTGGCGCTGGCGTTTACGCTGATTTACAGCCTTGCCGGTGAGCAGATCATCAGCGTGTTGACGTCTCTGCCTTCATTGCAGCAACTGGCCGACCGCTATCTCATCTGGCAGACGATACTGCCGGTGATTGGTGTCTGGTGCTATTTGCTGGACGGTATGTTTATCGGCGCGACGCGCGGGGCGGAGATGCGTAATAGTATGGTTGTGGCGGCGGCGGGATTTGCCCTGACGCTGTTAACGCTACCGGTTCTCGGGAATCACGGTTTGTGGCTGGCGCTGACGGTTTTTCTTGCCCTGCGCGGGGCGTCGCTGGCGCTCATCTGGCGGCGACACTGGCGGTATGGAACCTGGTTTTCGTAGCGGGTTTTATTTGTCTGCTGGTTAAAGATTCTGAATAATAAATTCTACTCAGAATACTCATCTATAGTTAAGTCATGCCCGGCCCATAATGGGCTGTTCATTCACCGAACGATGAGGATTGCATGATGAATAAAGACGAAATCGGCGGTAACTGGAAACAGTTGAAAGGTAAAGCAAAAGAACAATGGGGCAAACTGACCGACGACGATATGACCGTCATCGAGGGTAAACGTGACCAGCTTGTCGGTAAGATTCAGGAACGTTATGGCTACGCCAAAGACCAGGCCGAGAAAGAGGTCACGGAGTGGGAAACCCGTAACGATTATCGCTGGTAGCGAAAGCGTCGTGTTTTAACCCACTGTTAGTGCCTGCCTTGACGGTATCCGGAGGTACCGTTAGCCTTGATTCCCGCTGCGGCTCCCCCTCAGCGGGCTTTCTTTTTAATCTGTATGGTGTGATCGTGATGGCAGTGCCCCGGCGTGCTGCAGGCTTCGACTTCAACGCAGGCTGCACACAGGCCGTGAGCTTCAATCACATTGTGGCGCAGAGCGAAGCCCATCTTCGCCGCCAGGGAATGCATAATATCTTCTACACCTTCCGCACACTCTTCTTTGACGCCACCGCAGCGGTCGCAGATAAACATCGCTGAGCTGTGGGTTGGCTGATCGAAAAGGTGACACAGCACATAGCTGTTGGTGGATTCCACCTTGTGCACGAGTCCCTGCTCCAGCAAAAACTCCAGCGCCCGGTATACCGTTGGCGGTTTGGCCTGCGGTTCTGTTTCCCGGAGCAGATCGAGCAGATCGTAGGCGCTGATAGCCCCTTGCTGCAGGCTCATCAAACGCAACACTTCAAGGCGCTGAGGGGTCAGGCGTACGCCACGTTGTGCACAGAGCTTTTCAGCATGCGCTAACATTTGTTGCGAAGTAGTCTTATCCATGGCGTCCTCTGGTCGCGTGAATGTGAAACTGTTACTTTATCACGTTCCAGATAAAACACCGAGTCCCTGGGACTTATACCGGTCACACTTCACGTTGCCTGTGCTCGCCGGAGGCGCCTTTCTGGCGGGACAAATTTGTTTCTGACGAATTTGTCGCTCACTTTCCGCTGTCTGCAACGCGAATTATTTAGGGTTATGCTATATCCGATGCATCTCATTTTCGGGAGAAAACGATGAAACGACCTGATTGCATTCGACACTGGCGTGAACTGGAGGGGGCGGATGATTCCACCTATCCCGATAGCACAGAGCTGTTCTCCATCGGTGCGCCGCTGGCGCGCGGCCTGCGGTTGAATCGTCTGGGGATCCATCACGAACGTCTTCCGCCCGGGCGTCGTACCTCCTATCCGCACGCGGAAAGCGACGAAGAAGAGTTTATCTATGTGCTGGAGGGGTATCCGGACGTGTGGATTAACGGCTATCTCTGGAAGCTGGAGCCCGGTGATAGCGTCGGCTTTCCTGCCGGAACCGGCGTTTGCCACACCTTCCTCAATAATACCGACCACGAAGTTCGCCTGTTAGTCGTCGGCGAGGCGAACAACAAATTCAACCGTATCTACTATCCGCTTAATCCCGGCTATGCCGCTACCCGTCAGGATCGTTGGGTTGATCATCCGCCGCAGTTTTTCGGCCCGCACGACGGCAAGCCGCGGAGAAAGTAACGTTTGTTGTCCGATAGAAAAAGCCCGCGCCGGGGCGATGCGCCAGTGATGTATCTTTGTGCTATAGTAGCGCCCCTTTTTACCCGGATGCTTATTTATTCGCCATGATGTCAGAATCAACGCCAACTGCTTTTGCCGCCCACCGTTTTTCCATCGCGCCGATGCTCGACTGGACAGACAGACACTGCCGCTATTTTCTGCGCCAGCTCTCGCGCCATACGCTGCTGTACACTGAAATGGTGACCACTGGCGCGATTATTCACGGTAAAGGCGACTACCTGGCCTATAGCGAAGAAGAGCATCCGGTCGCTCTGCAACTGGGTGGCAGCGATCCGGCGGCGCTGGCGCACTGCGCAAAGCTGGCGCAGGCGCGCGGCTATGATGAAATAAACCTCAACGTTGGTTGCCCGTCCGATCGCGTGCAAAACGGCATGTTCGGCGCTTGCCTGATGGGCAATGCCCAACGGGTTGCCGACTGCATTAAAGCGATGCGCGACGTGGTGTCGATTCCGGTAACGGTAAAGACCCGCATCGGTATTGATGACCAGGACAGTTACGAATTTCTGTGTGATTTTATCGAAACGGTTTCCGGGAAAGGCGAGTGTGAGATGTTTATCATCCACGCGCGTAAGGCGTGGTTATCCGGCCTGAGCCCGAAGGAGAATCGTGAGATCCCGCCGCTGGATTATCCGCGCGTCTACCAGCTTAAACGCGATTTCCCGCATCTGACGATGGCGATTAATGGCGGCATTAAGTCGCTGGCGGAGGCGAAACGGCATCTGGAGCATATGGATGGGGTGATGGTGGGCCGCGAGGCTTATCAGAATCCGGGCATTCTGGCCTCGGTCGACCGGGAAATTTTCGCCGTGGACGGTATAGATGCCGATCCGGTTGCCGTGGTCCGCGCGATGTATCCCTATATTGAACGTGAACTCAGCAACGGAACATATCTGGGACACGTGACGCGCCACATGCTGGGACTGTTTCAGGGGATTCCGGGCGCGCGCCAGTGGCGCCGCCATCTGAGCGAGAATGCGCATAAAGCCGGTGCGGATATCAATGTGCTGGAGCAGGCGCTGCGATGGGTTGCCGACAAGGGTTAATTTTTCACTAAAACCTGGTCAAATTCACCACTTTACGTATAAGTGATGTGATAAATTTTGTTTATATTCAATAAGTTATATTTGGCATGGTTCTTGTAATACCCAGGAAGTGATAGAAAAATTTCTTTGGGGAGAAGATGATGCTGGAACTCTTATTTGTGATTGGCTTTTTTGTCATGCTGTTGGTCACCGGCGTGTCATTATTGGGTATTATCGCCGCCATCGTGGTGGCGACAGCGGTGATGTTTGTCGGCGGACTCTTTGCTTTAATGATTAAATTACTGCCGTGGCTGCTGTTGGTCGTTGTCGTGGTGTGGGCGATCCGGGCGATAAAATCGCCGACTGAGAGTCGTTATCGGAGTAATAACCGCTGGCATTACTAAGGTATTGAGCGCTATGTCACAACCTGAAGATTTTTGCCTAAAACAGCGTAGGCTTTGCTAATTAAATCTGCCACTATTAACAAGTTAATGAATTCATCGAGCTGTACCCTACATACAGCCGAAACAAAAAAAGTAAGGGCTTCCCGTGTGGAAGCCCTAAACTTTTGAGGCTGATGACAAACCGATATTAGATATGTCTCGTATTTCCGCCAGGTGGCGTCTGGCACCTGATTAGACCTATAAATCATTTAATATTAATATGTTATGAATTTCCTGCAAGCCTGCGTAAGCGAAGCGCCGCCGGGAAATTTCAGAAAAACGCGCTTTGTCAGCACGCTGAACCTTTTCTGCTTATTCCGGCATACGACAGGCTACAGGGGCGCTGGCTGTGGTTGCCCGGCTTTTATCCATCACTCCAGGCAACACATCCGAACTACGGCAACAACAAACTTGAACCCTGCGTCGCCCGGCTTTCCAGTACCTCATGCGCGCGTCTGGCCTCGGTTAAGGCATATTTCTGATTCTCTGCGACATCCACTTTTATCACGCCGCTGGCGATCAGCGAGAATAGCTCGTTGCTGGCTTCCGTCAGCTCTTCGCGCGTGGTGATATAGCCTTGCAGCGAAGGGCGGGTGACATACAGCGAACCTTTCTGGTTGAGGATGCCAAGATTGACGCCGGTTACCGGGCCTGATGAGTTGCCGAAGCTGACCATCAGCCCCCGCCGCTGCAGGCAGTCAAGGGAGGACTCCCAGGTATCTTTGCCCACGGAATCATAGACCACATGGACTTTCTTGCCGTCGGTGATCTCCTTCAGACGTTCGACGATGTTCTCTTCGCGGTAGTTAATGATTTGCCAGGCCCCGGCCTGTCTGGCGCGTTCAGCCTTTTGCGCGCTGCCGACGGTGCCGATCAGTTTAGCTCCCAGCGCTTTTGCCCACTGGCAGGCAATCAATCCCACGCCGCCAGCCGCCGCGTGAAACAGGAACGCTTCGCCTGCTTTGATTTCATAGGTTTTACGCAGCAGATACCAGACCGTCAGGCCTTTCAGAAATGAGGCTGCCGCCTGCTCGAAAGTGATCGCCTTGGGTAAAATGGCGACTTTATCGGCGGCGACGTTATGCACGGAACTATAGGCGCCCAGAGCCGATTGGGCGTAAACCACCCGATCGCCGACCTTGATATGGGTTACGCCGCTGCCGACCTGGCTGACCACGCCAGCGGCTTCGGTACCCAGGCCGCTCGGTAATGAGGGCGGCGGATAGAGGCCGCTACGGATGTAGGTATCAATGTAGTTGATGCCTATAGCTTTATTTTCTACCTGAACGTCGTATTCTGCGGGAGGCTGCGGCGTGAACTCCACCGTTTGCAGAACGTCAGGCCCTCCGTGCTTGTGAAATTCAATACGTGTTGCCATGCTCCCTCCATTAAATAATGTGGTAATCTTTCGAACCATTCACTATCTCGGTAACTCCATTCACTATGGCAGGAAATAAACCCTTCAACAAATCACAGACTGAACCCAGAGAGCGCGATTATCAACTCGACGGGTTAAAAGTCCCGCCGCACTCGATTGAAGCGGAACAGTCGGTGTTGGGCGGTTTAATGCTGGATAACGAACGCTGGGATGATGTTGCCGAACGCGTCGTTTCAGACGATTTTTATACTCGTCCGCACCGCCATATTTTTACCGAAATGGCGCGTCTGCAGGAGTCGGGGAGTCCGATTGACCTGATTACGCTCGCGGAATCGCTGGAGCGTCAGGGGCAACTGGATAGCGTCGGCGGATTCGCCTATCTGGCGGAATTATCGAAAAATACGCCAAGTGCGGCGAATATTAGCGCCTATGCCGATATCGTGCGGGAACGTGCGGTTGTGCGTGAAATGATCTCGGTGGCTAACGAAATCGCCGAAGCCGGTTTCGATCCGCAGGGCCGCACCAGCGAAGATCTGCTGGACCTGGCCGAATCGCGAGTTTTCAAAATCGCCGAAAGCCGCGCCAATAAAGATGAAGGCCCGAAGAATATCGCTGACGTGCTGGATGCCACCGTGGCGCGCATCGAACAGTTATTCCAGCAACCTCACGACGGCGTCACCGGCGTGAATACCGGTTATGACGACCTCAACAAAAAGACCGCCGGTCTTCAGCCGTCGGATCTGATTATTGTCGCCGCGCGTCCGTCGATGGGTAAAACGACATTTGCGATGAACCTCGTTGAAAATGCGGCGATGTTGCAGGATAAACCGGTATTAATCTTTAGCCTTGAGATGCCCTCGGAACAGATTATGATGCGTTCTCTGGCTTCCCTGTCTCGCGTTGACCAGACCCGCATTCGTACCGGTCAACTGGATGATGAAGACTGGGCGCGCATTTCCGGCACCATGGGGATTTTGCTGGAAAAGCGTAATATCTATATTGATGACTCCTCCGGCCTGACGCCAACGGAAGTACGCTCCCGCGCGCGGCGTATCGCGCGTGAGCACGGCGGGATTGGCCTTATCATGATCGACTACCTGCAACTGATGCGCGTGCCGTCGCTCTCCGATAACCGTACCCTGGAAATCGCGGAAATATCGCGTTCCTTGAAGGCGCTGGCGAAAGAGCTGCAGGTGCCGGTGGTGGCGTTGTCGCAGCTTAACCGCTCCCTGGAACAGCGAGCGGACAAACGCCCGGTGAACTCCGACCTGCGTGAATCCGGCTCCATCGAGCAGGATGCCGACTTAATCATGTTTATCTATCGTGACGAGGTGTATCACGAGAACAGCGATTTAAAAGGCATCGCTGAAATTATTATTGGTAAACAGCGTAACGGCCCCATCGGGACGGTGCGCCTGACGTTTAACGGTCAGTGGTCGCGCTTTGATAATTATGCTGGGCCACAATACGACGACGAATAAATAATTTGGCTATTTTATTTGCGATTTTGGGATTGGGCAGTGCTCGCCATCCTCACGTACTTCAGTACGCTCCGGTGGCTGCGCGCTGGCCGCACCCAAACTCGCTGCATCAATAACGCCAAATTTGAGATAAATAATTCAAGGAATTTAAATGCAAGCGGCAACTGTAGTGATTAACCGCCGCGCTCTGCGACACAACCTGCAACGTTTACGCGAACTGGCGCCTGCCAGCAAACTGGTTGCGGTGGTGAAAGCGAACGCCTACGGACACGGTCTTCTTGAGACCGCGCGAACGCTCCCTGACGCCGATGCTTTTGGCGTCGCTCGCCTCGAAGAAGCGCTGAGTCTGCGCGCTGGCGGTATCGTCCAGCCGATTCTGCTGCTGGAAGGCTTCTTCAATGCCGCTGACCTGGCGGTGATTTCCGCCCAGCGTCTGCACACGGCGGTACACAGCCCGGAACAGCTGGCGGCGCTGGAAGAGGCTGATTTACCGGAGCCGGTAACCGTATGGATGAAGCTGGATACGGGCATGCATCGTCTTGGCGTGCTGCCGGAGCAGGCCGAAGAATTTTATCAGCGCCTGAGCCAGTGTAAAAACGTCCGCCAGCCGGTAAATGTCGTCAGCCACTTCGCCCGTGCTGATGAGCCTGAGAGCGGGGTTACGGAACGTCAGCTGGATATCTTTACTTCCTTTACGGAAGAAAAACCGGGGCTGCGCTCTATTGCTGCCTCCGGCGGGATTTTGCTGTGGCCGCAGTCGCATTTCGACTGGGTGCGCCCGGGGATTATTCTTTACGGCGTATCGCCGCTGGATAACCGCTCCACTGGCGCGGATTTTGGCTGCCAGCCGGTGATGACTCTGGCCTCCAGCCTGATTGCGGTTCGCGAACATAAAGCCGGCGAACCGGTTGGCTACGGCGGGACCTGGGTTAGCGAGCGCGATACGCGTTTAGGCGTGGTGGCGATGGGCTACGGCGATGGTTACCCGCGCGCCGCGCCGTCCGGAACGCCGGTGCGGGTTAATGGTCGCGAGGTGCCGATTGTCGGGCGCGTGGCGATGGATATGATTTGCGTCGATCTTGGGCCCGAAGCGCAGGATAAATCTGGCGATCCGGTGGTGTTCTGGGGAGATGGTCTGCCCGTGGAGCGTATTGCCGAAATTACAAAAGTAAGTGCTTACGAACTTATTACGCGCCTGACTTCAAGAGTGTTGATGAAGTATGTGGATTAACCGGCGTTCAGCTGGCTGCGACACCTCCTGATGCATTTATACCCAGAATAATTCGAGTCGCAAGGCGGGGCGAATGACTGGCTGCGCATACTGAACTTGAAGTGCGGCGGGGGCATCAGGCTTTGTCCCCGCCGGGGAGGAGCAACACTCCAGATTATCCGCTGCACCGGCCAGCGTGACGCCACATCCGCTCTGTTTTGTTGAATCCGCTAACATCCTCTCGATCTTCTTTCACATCCAGTTTATTGTGTTATGACTAGCCTCATGTAAATCCGGAGAAACATCTCGTGTTTCAAAAAGTTGACGCCTATGCCGGCGATCCCATTCTCTCCCTGATGGAGCGTTTCAAAGAAGATCCGCGCAGCGACAAAGTAAACCTTAGCATTGGCCTCTTTTACAACGAAGACGGCATTGTTCCTCAACTTCAGTCGGTTGCCGCAGCGGAAGCGCGCCTGAATGCCCAGCCCCACGGCGCTTCGCTCTATTTGCCGATGGAAGGGCTGAACACCTACCGTCAGGCGATCGCGCCGCTGCTGTTTGGCGTCGATCATCCGGTACTGGCGCAAAATCGCGTCGCATCGATTCAAACTCTGGGCGGTTCCGGCGCGCTGAAAGTGGGGGCTGATTTCCTGAAGCATTATTTCCCGGCGTCGCGGGTATGGGTTAGCGATCCGACATGGGAAAACCACATTGCTATATTTGAAGGGGCTGGATTCGAAGTAAGGACTTACCCCTGGTTTGATGATGAAACCAATGGCGTGCGTTTCGAAGCCTTGCTGGAAAAACTCAATACGTTGCCGGAGGGCGACATCGTGCTGTTGCATCCGTGCTGCCACAACCCGACCGGAGCCGATCTCAGCAACGCGCAATGGGATGACGTGGTTGAGGTATTACAAACGCGTAATCTGATCCCCTTCCTCGATATCGCCTATCAGGGATTCGGTGGCGGAATGGACGACGATGCCTATGCCATTCGCGCCATTGCCCACGCCGGCATGCCAATGCTGGTCAGTAATTCCTTCTCAAAAATTTTCTCCTTGTACGGGGAGCGGGTTGGCGGGTTGTCGGTGGTGTGTGAAGATGCGGAAACCGCGAGCCGCGTGCTGGGACAACTGAAAGCGACCGTGCGTCGTAACTACTCCAGCCCGCCGAATTTTGGCGCGCAGGTGGTTGCGGCGGTATTGAACGACAGCGCGCTGAAAGCCCGCTGGCTGGCGGAAGTTGAAGGGATGCGTACCCGCATTTTGACCATGCGTCAGGCGCTGGTTAACGTGCTTAAAGAGGCGGTGCCGGGCGGCGATTTTGAGTACCTGCTTAAGCAGCGCGGGATGTTTAGCTATACCGGTTTTAGCGAGGCCCAGGTTGACCGTCTGCGCGATGAATTCGGCGTCTACCTGATTGCCAGCGGTCGCATGTGCGTGGCGGGGCTGAACTCACGTAATGTGCAGCGCGTGGCGCAGGCTTTTGCTGCGGTGATGTAAGTCACGCCTTCAAGGCCTGGCGTCAGCGCCAGGCTGGTAACCAACCCACTCTGAATATTTTGCCAGCATTTCTGACTGGCTTGATGTCATCACCTCTGTTAATCCGAACGGCTGTGCCTGATGCCGGACATCTTCTTATTACCTGTTCCTGTTTCCGCCCAGATTTACGCATCGAATTATTGATAACCATTTGAATATAAAGATTTATCCTTGTTGGTATGGATGCTGCATTACTCCGGCAGGTTATTAACCACAAGGAGAATCATATGGAAAACACGACCTCGCCCGGTGCGCTGCTCAGCGGCGAGAATGCGGCCTGGCTTGAAGAGTATTACCAGACCTGGCTGCACTCCCCCGAGCAGATCCCGGAAGACTGGCGGCGTTTTTTTCTTTCTCAGGAACAGGATCCCGGCGTTGAACCGTCAACGGTAGCGACCTCAGGCACGACCTTAAAAAAACAGGCTGCCGTGACGCAGTTGATTTACGCCTGGCGAAATCTCGGACACCTGCGCGCGAAACTGGATCCGCTCGCGCAATCGGCGGTTGCGGAAGTGCCGCAGCTGACGTTGGCATTTTGGGGATTGAGCGAAGAGGATCTGACCCAGGAGTTCAGCGTCACCTTCGGCGAACATACAACGCTGATGCCGCTTAAACAGCTGCTTACGATGCTGGAGCAGAGCTGGGCGGGAAGCCTGGGGTATGAGCTGGCCCATCTGGATAACCGTGAGGAAGTGGCCTGGCTACTGGCGCGAATTGAACGCAACGCTCCGCAGCCAGATGCGCAGACCTGTATGGCGCGTTTTGAAAAGCTGGTGGCGGCGGAGACGCTGGAGCGTTACCTGCATACGCGCTATGTCGGGCAGAAGCGCTTTTCTCTGGAGGGAGGAGAGAGCGCGATCCCCGCGCTGCATACGTTGGCGCAGCGCCTGCGTGAACAGGGCGTGGAAGAGTTAGTGATCGGCATGGCGCACCGTGGGCGGCTGAATGTGCTGGTCAATCTGTTGAATAAAGATCCGGCCCGGTTGTTTGCCGAATTTGAAGGGAAACTGCCTGTTGGCCACGGTTCCGGCGACGTGAAATATCATATGGGTTACTCCAGCAATCTGGAGACACCGGCTGGGTCGCTACATGTGGCGCTGGCCTATAACCCGTCGCATCTGGAGATTGTCAATCCGGTCGTACAGGGACAGGTGCGCGCGCGGCAGAACCGGCGTGGCGAAAAGGGACGGGAGCGGGTCGCTGGCGTGCTAATCCACGGCGATTCAGCGCTGGGCGGCCTCGGGGTCAACCAGACAACGCTTAATCTGTCGCAAACGGAGGGGTATGGTACCGGGGGCACGATTCATCTTGTTATTAATAACCAGATTGGCTTCACCACCTCCCGACAGCAGGATATGCGTTCATCGCGTTACTGTACCGATATCGCCAAAATGGTTGCGGCGCCGGTGATCCACATCAACGGCGACGATGTGGACGCGGTATGTCAGGCGATAGCGCTGGCCTGCGACTGGCGCAATACTTTCCACCGCGACATCATGGTCGATCTGGTTTGTTTTCGTAAGCACGGTCATAACGAAAGCGATGAACCGCGCCTGACCCAGCCGCAGATGTATCAGGCTGTTGATGCTCATCCCGGTACGCGTACCCGCTATGGTGAAGTGCTGATGCGTCGCGGCGTTTTGACGGCGGAGCAACAGGAGCAATTGATTGGCCGTTACCGAGACTGGCTGGATGCCTGCCATGAGCGTGAGCCGCTTCCCGTACCGTGTGCAAAACACGCATTCAGCGCCAACTGGGAGGGGTTATCCAACCCACAGTGGAGCGCGCCGGTTTCCACCGCGCTGCCTCGTGAGACGCTGACCGGCTACGGCGAGATCATTGCCACGCTGCCGGAAGATATCGTCGCGCATCCTACTATCAAGCGGCAGTTGGCTTTGCGCAAGAAGATGGCGGCAGGCGCGCAACCCGTCGATTGGGGGATGGCGGAAATGTTGGCCTATGCCTCGTTGGTCGATTACGGATATGGCGTGCGCCTGTCCGGAGAAGATTCTGGCAGGGGAACATTCAGCCACCGCCATGCCGTCATTCATCATCAGACGCAGCCGATTTGCTACTCACCTTTGCAACATATCCGCGCGGGACAAGCGCCTTTCGAGGTATTTGATTCGGTTCTGAACGAAGAGGCGTTGCTGGCCTGGGAGTACGGTTATTCCACCTCCGCGCCGCAGCAACTGGTGATCTGGGAGGCGCAGTTTGGTGATTTCGCCAACGGTGCGCAGGTGGCGATCGACCAGTTTATCTCGTCCGGTGAAACCAAATGGGACCGCTATAGCGGGCTAACGATCCTCCTGCCGCACGGTTACGACGGTCAGGGCCCGGAACACTCTTCCGCTCGTCCTGAGCGCTGGCTGCAACTGTGTGCTGAAAACAATATGCAGGTGGTGATGCCCAGCGAGTCGGCGCAGATGTTCCATCTGCTGCGTGGACAGATGTTGCGACCGATGCGTAAGCCGCTGGTCATCTTTATGAGTAAACGTTTACTTCGTCTTAAGGGCGCGATGAGCGAGCTTTCACAACTGAGCGAAGGCGCTTTCCGGCCGGTGATTAACGATCCGCTGGCGCAGGATCCGGCGAAGGTTAAGTGCGTCATTTTGTGTAGCGGCCAGGTGTATTACGACGCGCTGGACGCGAGGAAGCAGCGTGGCCTTGATGACAGCGTGGCGATCGTATGTGTTGAACAGCTTTATCCGTTCCCGGCGGATGAACTGAACGCTTTGCTGGCGGTATGGCGGCATTGCCCAAATTGGGTCTGGCTCCAGGAGGAACCGGAGAATCAGGGCGCGTGGCGGCAGATTTGCCAGCAACTGGCCGCACTGGCGCTTGATAACCCCGCCTGGCGCTATGTCGGGCGACCTGCCGCCGCCGCACCGGCGACGGGTTACGGGCGAGTGCATAAACAACAAATTGACGACTTTCTGACGGATGCGTTCGCAGATATCCCGTTATCACAAGGAAAATAAACAATGATGGAAATTACAGTCCCTCAGCTTCCCGAGTCCGTGGCGGAAGGTACCTTGACGACCTGGTGCAAGAAGGAAGGCGATTGGGTGAAACGTGATGAGGTTGTGGCGGAGCTGGAAACCGATAAGGTGATCCTCGAAATTCCCGCACCGCAGGATGGCATCCTGACGCATATTCTGGTTGACGAAGGCTGTACGGTGACCTCGACTCAACTGCTGGCCCATCTGGAGCCGCAGGCTGCCGCCGTTGTGGAAGCCGCTTCCGCGCCAGTCGAAGCGGCAGTGATGCCGTCGGCGAGGCTGGAAGCGCAACGTAGCGAGGTGGCGCTCGCCGATGTGTCGGGAAGCGGCCGTCAGGGGCGGATCCTGAAAGAAGATGTGTTGCGATTTGTTCCCGCTTCAGCGCCGGAGCCCGTCCGGACGCCAGAAACCGTGCGTCCGGCCCCTGCACTATCTGGCTCCAGGGAAGAGCGTCGCGAGCCGATGTCGCGCCTGCGTACACGCATTGCCGAACGTCTGCTGGCATCGCAGCGGGATAACGCGATTCTCACCACCTTCAATGAAGTGAATATGCAGCAGGTCATGGATCTGCGCGCTCGCTGGAAGGATCGCTTTGCGGAAAAACACGGCGTGAAGCTCGGTTTTATGTCGTTCTTTGTTAAGGCGGTGACGCGCGCGCTGGAACGCTTCCCAATCGTCAATGCCAGCGTTGATGGTCACGATATTATCTGGCGCGATTATTGCGATATTGGCATTGCGGTGAGCAGTAATCGCGGGTTGGTGGTGCCGGTACTCCGCAACGCGCAAAATCTCTCTTTGGCCGATATTGAACGGCAAATCGCAGAATATGCCACTCAGGCCCGCGCCGGGAAGCTGCCGCTTGAGGCGCTTCAGGGCGGTACTTTCTCGATCACCAACGGCGGTACGTTCGGTTCGATGATGTCAACGCCAATTATCAATCCACCGCAATCAGCCATTCTCGGTATGCACGCCATTACGCCACGCCCGGTGGCGGAGAACGGCCAGGTGGTGGTTCGCCCGATGATGTATCTTGCGCTGAGCTATGACCATCGCATTATCGATGGCCAGGAGGCAGTGCAGACGCTGGTGACGATCCGCGAGCTGCTGGAAGCGCCGGAACAACTGCTGCTTGATCTGTAAGGAGAGCGTTGATGAATACGATTTTTGACGTAGCGGTGATGGGGGGCGGTCCCGGAGGCTATGTGGCGGCCTTGCGGGCGGCGCAACGCGGGCTGTCGGTGATTTGTATCGATGATGGCGTTAACGAGCAGGGCGAACCCTCACCGGGCGGCACCTGCCTGAACGTTGGCTGTATACCGTCGAAGTCGCTGCTGCAATCATCCGAACTGTATGCACAGATTCAGCATGAAGCGAGCGTCCATGGGGTTAAGGTCGAGAGCGTCGCCTTTGATGTCGCCGCCATGATCCGACGTAAGGACGCCATCGTACATCGCCTGACTCAGGGGATTCGCCTGCTGTTTGATAAAAACAAAGTCACCTATCTTTCCGGGCTGGCGACGCTGTGCGGGCAACAAGACGGTCTGTGGCAATTGGCGGTCAATGAGCAACGGATTGGCGCCCGGAATGTGGTGATCGCCACCGGCTCGCAGCCACGGCAACTGCCTGGCGCCATCGTGGACAATGTGCAGATTCTTGATAACCGCGGCGCCCTGGCGTTAGGCGAATGCCCGGCACGTCTGGGAGTGATTGGCGCCGGGGTGATAGGTCTGGAACTGGGGTCTGTCTGGAACCGGTTGGGCGCGCAGGTCACGTTGTGGGAAATGGCGGAAACCTTCCTGCCCGCGCTGGAGCCGCGACTGGCTGGCGAGGTCCGTAAAGCGATGACCGCCAGCGGCATGGAGATGCAGTTCGGTGTGGCGATTGACGCTGTTGAACCACAGGAGAATGCGGTCGTCATTCGCTGGCGGCAGGGCGATGAGGTACAGGAAACCCGCGTCGACAAGCTGATTGTCGCGATTGGCCGGGAGCCGCGCTTGTCCGGCGTCGATCTGACCGCGTTGGGTCTGACGTCTGATGGCCGGGGAGGCATTGAGGTGGATGCGCTATGCCGGACGGGTCAGACCGGCCTGTGGGCAATCGGCGATGTGGTACGCGGGCCAATGCTGGCGCACAAAGCGATGGCGGAAGGGGTGGTTGTCGCCGATCAGATTGCAGGGTTACCGGTGGAGCCCGTTAATTTCGCGCTGATCCCGTCCGTTATCTATACCCAGCCGGAAGTGGCGTGGATTGGCAACAGCGAAACCGCGCTTAAAGCAACGGGGATTCCCTTTACAAAAGGCCATTCGCTGTTTGTCGGCAACGGACGGGCGCTGGCCCTGGGGCAGGAGGGGGGCCGCTGCGTATTGTATGCGGATAAGCACACCGATCGCCTGCTGGGCGGGGCAATCGTCGGTCCACAGTCCTCTGAATTAATTAATGAAATTGCGTTAGCGATGGCGTTCAGCGCGGCGGGTGAGGATATTGCCTGCGCGGTACATGCCCATCCGACGCTCAGTGAAGTGATACACGAAGCCGCGATGGCGCTGAATAAACAGGCGCTGCATGGATAACGTTGAGGGACATTATGAATTTACATGAGTATCAGGCCAAATCCTTACTGGCCGGCATGGGAATGCCGTGCCCGCAAGAAGTGGCAATCCACGATAAAGCGCAATTGCCGGAGGCGTGGCGGGAGATTGCCAGCGAAAGCAAAGGTGCGGTACTGAAGGCGCAGGTCCATGCGGGAGGCCGCGGCAAAGCAGGTGGTGTGAAGGCGTTGACGCAGTACGCACAGGCGGAAACGTTTGTTGAGCAGATGCTGGGATCGCAACTGGTGACTTACCAGACCGGACCGGAAGGCCAGTATGTGAGTCATATCCTCGTGTGCGAGAACATCTATCCGGTACGCCAGGAATTGTACTTCGGCATGGTGATTGATCGGGAAAGCCAGCGCGTGACGTTTATCGTCAGCCCGGAAGGCGGCGTGGAGATTGAGAAAGTCGCCCACGAGACGCCGGAGAAGATAGGTAAAGTGAGTGTCGATCCGCTCACCGGTGTTCAGCCCTGCCATATCCGTGAGCTGTTTGCGGTGCTGCAGCTCGATCATGCCCTCTTCCCGGCTTTCAGTAGTCTGGTGAATCAGGCATGGAGAGCCTTTAACGAACTGGATTTCTCGTTGCTGGAGATCAACCCGCTGGTTTTGCGCGAAAGCGGCGATTTTATGTGCGCCGACGCTAAAGTGACTCTGGATGACAACGCGCTGTATCGTCACCCGGAATTACAAGCGCTGCGCGATGAAACTCAGGAGGATGAGCGGGAAAACCAGGCGGCCAGACTCGATCTTAACTATGTCTCGCTGGATGGCGATATTGGTTGCATGGTCAATGGCGCGGGCCTGGCGATGGCGACGATGGATATTATCAAACTCTACGGTGCGCAACCCGCTAACTTTCTCGACGTTGGCGGCGGCGCGACCCAGGCGCGCGTGAGCGAGGCCTTCCGCCTGATTGTCTCCGACAACAAAGTACGGGCGATTTTGATCAATATTTTCGGCGGGATTGTCCGCTGCGACATGATCGCTCGCGCCATCATATGTGCGCTGCAGGAAGAAGAGATCGCGCTGCCGGTGGTGGTGCGCTTGTCAGGTAACCGTGCGGCTGAAGGACAGCGTCTGCTGAGCGAGAGCGGCCTGGCGGTGGAAGCTGTTGATTCTCTGGATGATGCCGCGAAGCGCATTATCGCATTGCTAAATTAAGGAGGTTAGCGTGAGCGTTTTGATAGATAAGCACACCAGGGTTCTGGTCCAGGGGATCACCGG
Organism: Klebsiella indica; assembly: GCF_005860775.1. GTDB lineage: Bacteria > Pseudomonadota > Gammaproteobacteria > Enterobacterales > Enterobacteriaceae > Klebsiella > Klebsiella indica. The sequence goes on along the minus strand of NZ_VCHQ01000013.1, from coordinate 8,820 downwards.
TAAAAATGGCTCGTTTCATACCGAGCAGGCGATCGCCTATGGTACGCAAATCGTCGGCGGCGTGACGCCGGGTAAAGGCGGGCAGCAGCATCTGGGGTGCCCGGTGTTTAATTCCATGAAGGAGGCGATGCGCCAGACAGACGCAGATGCCAGCGTGATTTATGTTCCCGCTCCGTTTGTCCTTGACTCTGTCGTGGAAGCCGTTGAGGCTGGCGTGAAGCTGATTGTGGTGATCACCGAAGGTGTGCCGACGTTAGATATGGTTAAAGTGCGCCGCCTGCTGGATTGCCATCCCGAGGTCCGGTTAATTGGGCCTAACTGCCCCGGTATTATTACCCCGGAAGCCTGTAAGATTGGCATTATGCCGGGCGATATTCATCGTGCGGGGCGCATCGGCATTATTTCCCGTTCCGGGACGTTGACCTATGAAGCCGTCGCGCAGACCACCGCGTTGGGGCTGGGACAATCGACCTGTATTGGTATCGGCGGCGATCCGGTACCAGGGACGAATTTTATTGACGCATTACGTTTATTTGCCGACGATCCGCAAACGGATGCGGTCATTATGATCGGGGAAATAGGCGGCAATGCCGAAGAACGTGCCGCAGAATTTATTCGTTACGAAATGAATAAACCCGTTATTGGTTATATTGCTGGCGTGACTGCGCCGAAAGGAAAACGTATGGGGCATGCCGGGGCGATTATTTCCGGGAGCAGCGGCAGCGCGGAAGATAAATTCCGTGCCTTCGATAAGGCAGGAATGACGTGGACGCGAAACCCGGCAAAAATTGGCGAGACGCTGTGGAACGCGATTAAGTAATCAATATTAAGGGGAGCGATGGCTCCCCTTAGAGCCTATCCCATTAGGGCTATTTTGCTTGTCATTTTGAACCTGGGCAGTGCTCAGAATCCTCACGTACTACGTGTACGCTCCGGTTCTTCCGCGCTGGCCGTGTTTAAACTGTCTGCGCCAATAACGCCTGGTGGGATAGGCTCTTAATCGTGTTGATGAAAAGTAGAGCGTATTTTCCCCGAACGTTATTAGCCAAAATTTATCTGGCGTAACGATTATTCCTGACCATGTTATCCTGCCTTTACCGTCTCTGACCGCCTGTCCTCGATGCATATCTGTTTTTTCACTAAAATCACCTGCAAAGATATTTCCGCTGGTAAATGAAAATGCATAACATTTTCAATGTGTTGTGCAGCGAGTTAATATTAAACCAATGACGCTTTAGCAGGTGTGCGGTTTTATATTCACTTTTTTACCACTGTGCGGTAAACCGCGCATTATCGAAGGCCAGTTTTTAAATAAATCAATAAACAACAACGAGTTATATTTTAAAGATAGTTGGCATAGCAACTGCAATACCGGAGCAGGTCTTTTATCCTTCACAGTGAGGTGAATATGTCTTCAGTCTCTAATGACGCTCCGCACAAGCGTCAAATTATTCCTAACCCCGGTTTATGGTTGGCTATTATTGCCGGTCTGATTATTACTTTTTTGCCATTGGGTGATGCATTACCGGTCGCCGGTCAACATATGATCGCCATTCTGGTCTTTGCGATTATCGTGTGGATCAGCGAAGCGATGGATTATACGGCAAGCGCGATCGTTATTTCCGCGCTGATTATTTTTATGGTGGGATTTGCGCCGGATATTCATCATCCGGAAAATATGTTAGGCACCTCGAAAGCGCTTAAACTGGCGCTATCCGGTTTTTCTAATTCCGCTCTGGCGCTGGTTGCCGCGGCAATGTTTATCGCCGCGGCGATGACCATCACTGGACTGGATAAACGAATTGCGCTGTTTACGATGTCGAAAATTGGCGCCAGCAGCCGCAGCATTATTATTGGCGCAATTGCCGTCACCATCGTGCTGAGCCTTGTGGTGCCGAGTGCCACCGCGCGTACCGCCTGCGTGGTGCCGATCATGATGGGGGTTATCGCAGCGTTTAAGGTTGATAAACAATCCCGCCTCGCGGCCTCAATGATGATTGTGATTGCACAGGCGACCAGCATCTGGAATATCGGCATCCAGACCTCCGCCGCGCAAAACCTCCTCGCTATCGGTTTTATCAATAAAACCTTCGGTGCGGATAATACGATTAGCTGGCTTAACTGGCTGCTGGCTGGCGCGCCCTGGAGCCTGATGATGTCGGTGATCCTCTATTTCCTCGCCCGGAAATTGTTGCCGCCGGAAACGGAAAGTGTTGAAGGGGGCAGTGAAGCCATTAAAAAGGCGCTGGCGGAGCTGGGACAAACAACGGGCAAAGAAAAACGCCTGATCGCGATTTCTCTGCTGTTGCTGGTGTTCTGGGCAACGGGCGGAAAACTGCACAGCATCGATACCACCTCGGTGACGTTGGCCGGGCTTGCTGTGATGTTGCTCCCTGGCATCGGCGTGATGAAGTGGAAAGAGGTTGAGAAGCGGGTACAGTGGGGAACTTTGCTGATGTTTGGTATTGGTATCAGCCTGGGCTCAACTCTGCTTGATACCCAGGCTGCTTCCTGGATGGCCAACTATGTGGTGCAGGGCTTTGGTCTTGACGCGCTACCGCCGCTGGCAATCTTTGCTATTCTCGCCGCCTTCCTGATTTTGATCCATCTCGGATTCGCCAGCGCCACGGCACTGACCGCCGCGCTACTGCCGATTTTGATTAGTCTGCTCAGTAGCCTGCCGCCTGAGCTGGGCGTAAATCCTATCGGAATGACCATCATGTTGGCTTTTAGTATGAGTTTCGGCTTCATCCTGCCAATTAACGCGCCGCAAAATATGGTGTGTCTGGGAACGGATACATTCACACCGCGCCAGTTTACCCGCGTGGGGATTTGGCTCACCGTAATTGGCTACCTATTGCTGCTGCTGTTTGCCTCCACCTGGTGGAAGCTATTGGGCCTGATGTGAGGAAGCATATGATGTCATTACAAATCGCAATAGAGAAGGTGCGCTGGTTAGTCGCCGGTCTTCTGGAGTTAAATGGTTGTGATGCCGATATCGCCCAGGATGTGGCTGAACATATGATTGAGGCTGAGCGTTATGGTTTTACCAGCCACGGCGTCACGTTACTGCCGAAGTATCTTGATAACATCGCCAGAGGCGATGTGACCGTTAACGCCCGACCGAAATGTACGGCGAATGAAGGTAACTTGCTGCGTTTCGATGGCTGCAATGGTTTCGGACAATATGCCGGGAAGATTGCGTTAACGGCGGCGATAGAGCGGGCGCGGCAGCAGGGATTTTGTCTGCTTACCTTGTGCCATGCACACCATCTGGGACGTCTCGGACACTACGGACAGATGGCGGCGGATAAGGGGCTGGCTATGCTGGCGATGAGCAACGTGACCGGTCGACCCGCGCTCGTCGCCCCCTGGGGAGGGGCCGAAGCGCGTATGACCACGAATCCGTTCTGTTTTGCCTGGCCGTTTAAAGATGGACGTCCGGCAATTCTGGTGGATTTCGCCACCAGTAGCATGGCGTTAAATAAAGCGCGCGTCTTGTCAGCGCAGGGCAAGACGGTCAAATCGGGACAACTGATTGACGCACAAGGCCATCCCAGTCTTGATCCTGGTGTACTGTTTACGTCGCCCGCGGGGGCGCTGCTGCCGTTTGGCGAACATAAAGGTTTCGGCCTGGCGCTGGCGATCGAGATGATGGCGGGGATCCTCTCCGGCGGCGAGACAATCGCTGAAGATCACCGTCCGGATGGATCGGCGCATAACCATCTGTTTGCTCTGCTGATCGATCCGGATAAATTCTCGGTTCTGGCGGACGAGAAAGGGCAGTTCTTTGCCGATTATCTGCTGGCGACGCGTCCGCAGCCGGATGGAAAAGGCGTAATCTATCCCGGAATGCCGGAAGCGGCCATCCGGGAACGTAATGACAAAACCGTTCCCATTCCGGCGACATTCTGGTCCTGGGTGGTGGAACATTATGCTGAAAAAGGGATCGATCTTCATTTACACGCTCAGCCTGCCGCGCTAGCTGGTTGATTCCGTAAAGCGGAAGACTTGTGGGTGAATATGGTGCTTATTCAGTTTGTCGTATAACGTCTTGCGCGGCAGTTGTAATAGCCGCGCAGTTAAACTGACCTGCCCCCCTGTTTGCCGCAGCATATCTTCAATCAGCTTTTTCTCGAATGCGTCGATACAGGCGGTCAGACCGCGCTCTTCCTGCTGTGTCATAGGCACGGTCTGATGTTGGGCCAGCAGCCCCAGAACAAAGCGCTCGGCGGTGTGTTTCAGCTCCCGCACGTTGCCGGACCAGCTCTGTGATTGCAGCCAGGCGAGCAACATGGGAGAGATATCCGGCAGGGGACGGTTATATTTTTGCGCCGCCTGGCTGGCAAACCAGTAAAAAAGCTCGGGAATATCTTCCCGCCGCTGCCGCAGCGGGGGGATGTTCAGGCTGACGACGTTCAGGCGGTAATAGAGATCTGAACGAAAATGATTTTCTTCACTCCGGCGCAGCAGATCTTCTTTGGTCGCCGCAATAACACGGCAGTTCACCGGGATTAACTGATTGGCTCCCAGACGCTCAATAGTACGCTCTTGTAATACGCGCAGCAGTTTGGCCTGCATGCCCAGCGGCATCCCTTCTATTTCATCGAGGAACAATGTGCCGCCGCTGGCGTGTTCTATTTTTCCGATGCGTTTTTTGACTGCTCCGGTAAATGCGCCGGCTTCATGACCGAAAATTTCGCTTTCGAACAGGGTTTCCGGCAGCCCGGCGCAGTTCAGTGCGACGAAGGGGCCGCCGCTGCGTGTGCTCCAGTGGTGAAGCATACGCGCGACAACCTCTTTACCACTGCCGGTTTCGCCGTAAATCAGCACGTCCACGTCGGTGTCGGCCACGTTCATTATCGTCTTGCGCAGTTGCTGCATTGCCGCGCTGCGGCCAATCAATAGCGGACCTCTTTCTTGCTGTAACTGCGCGAGAAGCTGATGATTGTCTACCACCAGACGGCGTTTTTCCGCGGCTCTGGCGATAATATCGAGTAATTTCTCACTGCTGCACGGCTTTTCAATAAAGTCCCACGCGCCGTTGCGCATGGCCTCCACGGCCATCTCGACATCACCATGTCCGGTAATTAAGATAACCGGAATTTCGGCATCTATTTCAATAACATGTTGAAGTAAATCCAGACCGGATAAGCCGGGGAGCCGCACGTCGGTCAGGACGATGATATTTGTTCGGCGGCGGATTTCCGCCAGGCTTTGTTCGGCATTTGAAAAGGAAATAACGTGATAGCCTGATAACATTAGCGTTTGTTCACAGGCAAAACGAACATCGTCACTGTCTTCAATATAAATAATGGACACATCATTATTTATTTTCATTGTCGCTTCCTCGCCATTCTGGCCATGAGAGCGTAATAATCGCGCCGCCTTCCGGGTGATTATCGGCTCGAATTATTCCATTAGAATTCCTGATAATTTCGCTGACGATCGCCAGACCTAACCCAATACCTCTGCGTTTGGTGGTGAAAAAAGGTTCGAATACGCGATCGATCGCCTGGGAAGAGAAACCCGGACCGGTGTCTTTTAACGTGACGATGACCCGGTGTTCCAGACAATATATCGCGATATCCAGGCGTTTATTCTGCTGCTGCTCCATTGCATCAAGGGCGTTAGAAATCAGATTGCTGAATATTTGCTCTAACCCCAATTCATCGCAGCCGACGAAAAGCGGTATTGAAGGCGCTTTGATACGCCGCTCGACATGATTTTTTTCCATACTGTGATTCAGCAGAGCGACGGCGCTGTACATCACTTTGATGACATCGGCGGATCCCTTCGGTACCCGGTGACGAGAGGCGAACGTTTTCAATTCCGACATCAGTTGCGTCATGCGTTCGATGACGGAAATGGTGTATTTAAGGTTTTGATCAACCTGCGAATACATCCCTTTAGCCAGCATTATACGCGCATTGTCAGTCAGCGAATGGATGGCTGCCAGCGGTTGATTTTGCTCATGAGCGATTTCGGTAGCCATTTGCCCCAACGCTGCCAGTTTACTGGATTCCGCCAGTTTGCTACGGGTGAGTTGCAGCACCTGCTCAGCCTGATTGCGTTCTTTCATTTCCCGAATCAGTTTTTGGTTAATTGATTCCAGTTCCTGAGTTCGTTCCTTAACCTGCTTTTCCAGTATTTCATTTGCCTGTGCGAGCAACTGTTGGTTTTTCAGACGCATCCGCCAGTATTTAATAAATATCAGCACCAGCAGGTATGTGGCGATGGTGATCGCCAGAGTCACGCCAAACGTCCAGTAGGCATTTTCTAACGGCACGATGATCATCATATTCCAGTTAAATTCCGGGATAGCGATCTGTTGAGTGTAAAATACCGGGAAAATGCATGATTGATGCGCCTCATTTTTTAAAAAAACAAAGCCCCCTAATGTAAAGCAGGGGTAGTAATCTGCGGGCGCCAGATTGTTGATGCTGTACTGACGGGTAGATTGTAGTTTTTTCATAATATTTATCGGTAGCGGCTGCAAAGATTTCAGTCGCCAGTGTGGCTGTGAGCTGAGAAATATAATACTGTGCTCATCGGTTACGATAATATTTTCTGGCCCCTCTGACCAGATATTCTCAATTTCATTAAGGCTAATTTTAACGACAATGACGCCAATAATTTCGCCATTTTGTTTGATGCTGGTGGAGAGAAAGAAACCAGGCCTGTTGGTCGTATTGCCGATGCCGTAAAATTTCCCGTTTAGCCCGGCCATCGCCTGTTTATAGTAGGGGCGATAGCTGTAATTATGACCGACATAGCTGCCTGCTTCCTGCCAGTTGCTGGACGCGATGGCTTTACCCTGAGCGTCCAGGATAAAAATAGCGGCGGTTTTCAAATGACGGTTAAGGTATTCAATTTTTTTATTTAACGAGTTTTTTTGTATATCGTTACTGTCTGCTATTGATTGTATTATGTCTTTATCAATAGATAACATATAAGGCAGGATATAATATTGTTCGATAGTGGAGTTTAGTGTTGATTTATACATTTCAAGGCGCATTCTGTCCGTGCCTGATAATGTGATAAATCTTTCGTGCAGGAATAGTGTGGAAATAGCCAATAATACCAAAAATAAAATAACGCTGGCCGTTCGGTATGGCCATTTGCTGTCGGTGTTATTTGTATATGATATTATCATTTGACATCCATGCGACTATGTAAAAATTTAGTATATTATCATCGTCTGGATCGCGAGAAGGAGAACGATACAATACTGTGAATAAGGATACAGAATGATGACCGGGGTGTGTGGTTTATCACACAAGATAATTAGTTCAAGAAATATTACAAAATGTAAACATGCGCGCTGAGAAGATTAATAATCCAGTTATAACAATGTGATCATGATTGTTTCCTCTGATAGTTTTGCAAAAGATGTTTATGCGGCACGACGCACGGTGTATGGTGCATAATGCGTTTAATCTGTTGCGCTATTAGCGATAATAATTAACTGATGATTTAAGGATAAATATGCGTAAGATCACCCTTGCCTTTGGCGCCGTCTGCTTACTGTTTACGCTAAATAGCGCCGTTGTTGCTCGTGCCTCCACACCGCAACCGCTGTGGGTGGGCACAAATATGGCGAAACTCGCCGAACAGGCGCCCATCCACTGGGTCTCCGTCGCCCAGATCGAGAATAGCCTGTTGGGGCGCCAGCCGATGGCCGTCGGCTTTGATATTGACGATACCGTCCTGTTTTCCAGCCCGGGCTTCTGGCGCGGGCAAAACACCTTTTCTCCTGGCAGCGATGATTACCTGAAAAACCCGGAATTCTGGGAAAAAATGAATAACGGCTGGGATGAATTCAGTATGCCGAAAGAGGTGGCCCGGCAGTTGATCGCCATGCATGTCAAACGTGGCGACAGCATCTATTTTGTCACCGGCCGCACGCAGACCAAAACAGAAACGGTGTCAAAAACGTTACAGAATGATTTCCACATCCCGGCGGCGAATATGAACCCGGTTATTTTTGCCGGTGATAAACCGGGTCAGAATACCAAAACGCAGTGGTTGCAGGAGAAAAGAATTAAAGTTTTCTATGGTGATTCAGATAACGATATTTCTGCTGCCCGGGAGGTAGGGGCGCGCGGGATCCGTATTATGCGCGCCTCAAACTCTTCTTATAAGCCTCTGCCAATGGCGGGCTCTCAGGGAGAATAGGTGATCGTGAATTCAGAATATTAAGCGGTCGTCATGCATTGCTAAAACGGCAGTCACTACGCTGTAATGCTTGTCAGTTAAGGGCTGTCAGTTGCGTTTATGGCTGGCTGAGCGGTTCCGTTAATCGGTGGTTCTGGCGAGCATGACGCATTTTTCGTTTTCACCCATTCAGATTCCGTGGTCTGTTCCGTTCACGATAAATACGCGGATATTCGTTATATCCACAGCGTGTGAACGGGCAGGGGGACGTTTCGCCCGTCCCCCTGCACCCCCGGCATTGCGCTGAAAACCTGCCGCTGCGCGGTCCGCTCCACTCCGGCTTCATCTGGCGGACCGGGCGGGACTCGACGCTACTCGTCCCATCCCTGGGACTCGCCCTTCCAGGGCCAGCGCAAGCGCTGTTCAAAATTGCTCCCGGCAATTTTGTCCCTGTCTCGACCCGCCCTCTGGCCGCCGTCCTGGCGGCCAGTCCTGGATGCGCGCCTGCGTTCTCGCCAGGTTTCCTTGATGCGCCCAACCCCCATGCGGTGAGTCCGTTATTCGTCAGTGGCTTTTCAGAGGCTGAAAATCATAAAAAAGTTATATCCTTTATATTTCATTCAGCCCGTATCAGCTCAGTTAGTGAATCAACCGAATCAGATT
>NZ_VCHQ01000012.1 GCF_005860775.1 Klebsiella indica | reverse complement strand
TGGGCGCCCCTACTGGGGAACCGCAATATCCCGAAAAGCGATCAAACGGCTCAAACAGGAAATACACGCCCAGACTACGTCACGCTGGAACTGTACCCCCATAGCTGAAAGAGCTGAAAGGTTAAACCCGCTTCTCAGGGGTTGGGCCAGTTATTTCAATCAGGGACCAGTGTTACAGATTTACCGTGACATTGATATCTATACGGCGAGACGGGTCAGGATCTGGTTACAGAGAAGAAAAGGTCAGCGGGGAACGGGATATCGCCAGTATCCCGACCAGTACCTGTACGAGCAGTTAGGACTGATACGCCTGCTGGATCTCCCCCGTAACCGCCCGAACGCGAAGGTCTGATGTGCTGCAAGAGAGCCGGATGCGGGAAATCCGCAAGTCCGGTTCGATGAGAGGGATGTGGAAACGGAGTCACGCTCAGGACAGTAAGGCACCACCAATCGAAAGAGGTGGATTAACAGATATGCCTGAACTAAAACCACCGCGCCACATCTCTACTCTACCCGCGTCGGCCAGACCATCGTCACTGTAGTAACACAGCGCCTGCCACTGGTTCAGTACGTAGGCGAACCCCTCTCCCAACCGGGATTTTTTCGACAGTGTCGTGTTTTTCTCCACCATCCACTCATGCAGGGCCGCCAGCAGCGGTTTACTCCGCGCCTGTCTGACGGCGAGACGCTCTGCTTCCGGTCTGTCGCGTATCTCCGCCTCGATGGCGTACAGTTCGCCGATGCGCTTCAGGGCTTCTTCCGCTGTGGCGCTTTTGCTGCCGATGTACACGTCGTGGATTTTTCTGCGGGCATGCGCCCAGCACGCGGCCTCGATCAGCGCACCTCCTTCGCGCGATGCACTGAACAGCCGGTCATACCCCGTGAAGGCATTGCAAAATGGCATGTGAATCGATCACGGTTTGGCATCAAGGTCGATCATGAATTGGCATCCATCTCCGATCACGATTTGGCATCGCGGTCGATCACGGTTTGGCATGCCTCCGATCACTGATTGGCATCCTGTCGATCACGCCGGGAATTAACGCTTTCTTACACGGTCTCCCTTGCTGATTTTTACCCCAGCAGCGGAGACAACGATGTCCAGAAAGAGAGAAGCCCGGAGTTCTATGGAAACCTGTTTTAAGATCCTGCAGCTTAAGTTCGACCAGAAGCTGACCAACCGCTGTATCGCGCTCACCCTCAAAATCAGCGCCTCTACCGTTTTTGAAGTGCTCACCCGCTTCCGTACCACCGCGCTGCCGTGGCCCCTGCCCGAAGTGCTATCCCACGACGCCCTTGAAAAACGCATCTTCCCGGCAAAATGCGCGTCAGCATCAGAGCTGGTCATGCCGGACCTGCTCTGGTTCGATACCGAAATGAGAAAGCCCGGCGTGACGCGACAGCTGCTGTGGACGGAGTACAAGGTTCAGGCCGGCGAGCGGGCGATGGGGTACTCTCACTTCTGCCGCTGCTACCGGGAATGGAAAAAAACGCGGCGCCTCTCCATGCGGCAGGAGCACCGTGCCGGTGAAAAGCTCTTCATCGACTTCTGCGGGCCCACGGTACCCGTGGTTAACCCGGATACCGGTGAAATACGCCGGGTGGCCATCTTCGTGGCCGTGATGGGGGCGTCCAACTACACCTACGTTGAGGCCTGCGAAAGCCAGGACATGATGTCGTGGCTCAGCGCCAACAGCCGGTGCCTGACCTTCCTGGGCGGCGTGCCGAAGCTGCTCATCCCCGACAATCTCAAAAGCGCAGTGAAAAAAGCCGACCGCTACGAACCCGTCATCAATGACAGCTACCAGGCGCTGGCAGAGCACTACGGCACCGTCATCATCCCGGCCCGCCCGTATAAACCGAAGGATAAGCCGAAAGCAGAAAACGGCGTGCTCATCGTGGAAAGGTGGCTGCTGGCGCGCATCCGCCATGAGACCTTCTACACGCTGAGGGCGCTGAATACCCGCCTGCGCGCGCTGCTGACGGACATGAATAACCGTCCCATGAAAGGCTACGGCAACCAGAGCCGCGCGGAGCGCTTCCGCGAGCTTGACGCCCCCGCACTCTCAGCGCTGCCGCTGTCGCCTTATGAGTACACCGAATACAAAGCGGTGAAGGTGGGACCGGACTACCACGTTGAGTATGCGCGCCACTGGTACTCCGTGCCGCACGAGCTGGCGGGTCAGCGCCTGTCGCTGAAGGCGGGCCAGACGGTGGTGCAGGTGTGGCATAAGGGACAGTGCGTGGCGCAGCATCCGCGCAGCCAGCATGAATACAAACACTCGACCAACCCGCTGCACATGCCGGCCCGGCACCGGGGCCACGGCAGCTGGACGCCGGAACGCCTGGTGGAAACGGGGCGCAGCGTTGGCCCGTTCACGGGCCGAGTCGTTGAGGCGATGCTGAAGGCGAAGGCGCATCCGGAGCTGGCCTACCGCGCGGTGCTGGGCCTCATCGCGCTGCAGAAGAAATACGGCAGAGAGCGGCTGGAAAAAGCCTGCGGCGTGGCCTGGCACTACAAAAGCCCTGACCGCCGCTTCATCGACAACCTGCTGCGCCACCACCGCGAGGAGCAGGCTCTGCCGCTGGCCGGTGAAAGTGAATCACCCTCACCGTTGTCGCTGGCGCATGAGAACGTGCGCGGTCCGGGCTACTACCACTGACAGATAAAGGAATAAAAAGAGATGAGCGATAACCTGTTAACCAAACTGACGCAGCTGAAGCTTCCGGCGATGGCGGGTAGCCTGATACGTCATCGTGAAACCCCGCAGACGTACGACGAGCTGTCGTTCGAGGAGCGTCTGACGCTGCTGGTCGATGACGAGCTGCTGAACAGAGAAAACGGTCGCGTGGCGCGGCTGAGGAAGAACGCGAACCTGAAGTACCATGCGGCCCCGGAGGGGCTGCATTACCCGGTATCGCGAGGGTTGAGGGCGGAGCAGATGCGTGAACTGCTGAACGGTCACTATATCACGCACAAAAAAAGCCTGCTGATAACGGGCCCGACGGGGTGCGGGAAAAGCTGGGTGGCGAATGCCCTGGGCGAACAGGCGTGCCGTCAAAAACACAGCGTTCAGTACTGGCGCACAGGTCGTCTGCTGGAACTGCTGGCGCAGGGTCGCGTTGACGGGAGCTGGCTGAAGCATCTGAAACAGCTGCAGAAAGTGCAGGTACTGATCCTTGACGATCTGGGTCTTGAGCCGCTGACGACGGCGCAATGCAATGACCTGCTTGAAATCGTGGAGGACCGTTACGGTCAGAGCAGCACGATAGTGGTCAGCCAGTTCCCGGTGGACAAGTGGCACGGGCTGATGGAGAACCCGACGACGGCTGATGCGATCCTGGACCGGCTGGTGCATACCGCTCACCGGTTAGTGTTACAGGGAGAGTCGATGAGGAAATGCCGGAAGGGAGTGGAAAGCGAGAAGAAACCAGGTTAAAAAGCAGCAGAGAAAGTTAGCGCATCCCGGCTGATCGAACAGATGCGAAACTGTGATCGAACTTCGATGCCAATCCGTGATCGTTCAGAGCGGAATACGCAGGCATCCGCCTGCAGCACTCCATGGAAGGGGCGAAGGTGTTGCTCCGCGTGCTTTCCCTGCCGGTCCGGCGAGAACGCGAACCATGCCGCAGGCGGATCTGACGAACCGGCAGTCCGGTCATCCCGTACGTACGTCCAGATACGCCCGGTTTTTGTCTTTTTCCTGCCCGGCGCCAACACCGGCACCGGAGTATCATCCGAATGAAGTTTGCGTGTATCCATTACGTATTTGTACAGGGCTTCATCCAGCGGCGCCATCAACCGGCAGCAGGCGTCCACCCAGTTGGAGAGCAACGCACGGCTCAGCTCAACCCCCTGACGGGCCAGGATTTCGGTCTGGCGATAGAGCGGCAAGTGCTCGCAGTACTTGCCCGTTAACACCCGGGCCAGCAGCCCCGGCCCGGCGATGCCCCGGTCGATGGGGCGTGAAGGTGCTGATGCTTCCACGATGCAGTCGCACCGGGTGCAGGCTCTTTTCACCCGTACCGTTCGGATCACTTTCAGGGCGCTGGTCACCAGTTCCAGTTGTTCCGAACTGACCTCACCCAGATACCCCAGTTCACCGCCACATTCCGGGCAGTTTGTCTCTTCCGGCTCCAGACGGCGTGTCTCACGGGGAAGGTGTTCCGGTAACTGGCGACGGTGCCGCGACTGGCGCAACTGGCGGGGAACCTGCGGATCGTCCTCCCGACCACTGTAACGGTCACTCTCCTGTTCGCGCTGTTTCAGCAGCGCTTCGGCCTGCGCCACCTCGCGGCGCAGTTTTTCAGAGCGGGTGCCGAACATCATCCGGCGCAGTTTTTCCAGTTGCGCGCGCAGGTGCTCTATTTCACGCTCGTCCTGCTCGATCTTCTCTTCGGCACGGGCCAGCGCTGAGCGCAGGAAGGCCTCAGTCTCTGCAACGAGACTGAGCTGACTGTCTTTGCAGCGAAGCTCTTCTTCCAGCGCGGCGATACGGGCGAGATAGTCCTGATCCATGCCCCCATTTATAATGCGCTCATGTTTTTTTTACAACATGGTCAGCGAGTTAAGGCGGGATGTTCTGGGCTGACGCCAGTCCAGCTTATCGAGCAGCATCGCCAGCTGCGAGCGGGTAATGGCGATTTTACCGTCACGAACGGCGGGCCAGACGAACTGGCCTTCCTCAAGGCGTTTGATGAACAGGCACAGGCCGTCCGCATCCGCCCACAGTATCTTCACGGTGTCTCCCCGGCGGCCACGGAAGATGAACAGGTGGCCGGAGAACGGGTTCTCATCCAGCACGTGTTGTATCTGCTCGCCCAGCCCGTTGAAGGACTTTCTCATGTCCGTGACACCGGCAACCAGCCAGATACGGGTACCCGAGGGCAGGGATATCATCGTCCCCTCCCGGTCAGTTCGCGGAGCAGTGTTTTCAGGATAGCGGGCGATAAGTCGCCCGACAAACGCAGAATGGCACCGCCGACAGTCACCTCGCAGGTCATGACCTCACGGTAAGCCGGAGTAGTTGGTTCATCGCGCGGTTCTGTACGGGGTGACCGGGTCATATCAGATACCACAACAGGGATGACAGAGTCTGGTTTTTTGAGTGGGCGTTGTATCTCATCAGGCAAAAGATGGCGGTAGCGTTGCCGCCATGTGAACAGCAGATTGTCATTGATCCCATGCTCGCGCGCGAGTTGGGCAACGCAGGCGCCGGGCTGATACGACTTTTCGATAAGATCCAGTTTGAAGCCCATGGTGTAGGATGCACGAACCCGACGGCGATGAGGAGATTCTGACATTGATAGAGTCCATTAACGTTTATAAGAGGACTCCATCATCGTCAATCATTGGCAATTGCAACAGACGGCAATGAGATGCCGCTTACAAAACAGGTAAGGTAATCGCTGGTATTGTTGATGATGCTCAGGCAACCATGTCCGCCATGGGTAAGGTATGCTGCCTGTGATAACGCCTGTCACCATCTGCGTTTTACTCGTCAGTGCTGCATTAACCCGTCTATGATTTATGCCTATTTTCCATAAATATTACGTGATACCGGTTGTAGTTGTCTGGATATTCAGACAACAGAAGTTATTTTATGCTGCCGTGCATATATGTAAGGCGCAACATGCCCCTCTGTACATTCATCCAGATAATCCGACCACCACTGCATCATTTCGATTCTGGCTTCCAGATGCTCCGCTTTATGCACGTAGGCGGCCCGAACGCCGTTGCGTTCTTTGTGGCTCATCTGCCGCTCAATGGCATCCTTTGACCAGCGCCCGGACTCGTTCAGGGCGCTACAGGCCATGGTCCTGAAGCCGTGGCAGCATACTTGGGTTTTGGTGTCATAGCCCATCACGCGCAGCGCCTTGTTGATGGTATTTTCACTCATCGGCTTGTCCAGGGTATGTGCGCCCGGAAAAACGAAGACCGATTCGCCGGAAATCGCCTGAATTTGTTTCAGCAGGGCAACCGCCTGCTGCGATAGCGGCACCAGGTGTTCATCTTTCATCTTTGCGCCACGCTCTGAGAACCTCACGCCTTTTACGGCCTCACGCTGGGCAGGTACGGTCCAGATATGTGCTCTCAGGTTGAACTCATCCCAGCGGGCAAAACGTAGTTCACTGGAGCGCAGAAATACATGCAGATTCAACTCCAGCGCCAGACGGGTCAGTTCCCTGCCTTTGTAATTACAAATCTTCTCAAGCAGCTCCGGCAGGCGTTTCAGCGGCAGGGCGGGGTGATGTTGGGTCGCTACCGGGGTCACGACGCCATCCAAATCGTAAGCCGGATTGTATTTGATTATGCCCTGCTGTACGGCATGACGCATGATTTTGGTCAGATGCTGGCGCACCCGTCCGGCAACGTCATGCACACCTTTATCGTCGATGTCCTTAACAAGTTGCGCCAGATGGCGGGTTTCAATCTTTGCGATGTCCATCGCGCCAATCCCAGGGAAAACGTAGCGTTTCAGACAGGTGAGAATTTTATCGGCGTGGGCTTCCGACCAGAGTTTAAGACTGCTGGTGTGCCACGCCAGAGCGACATACTGAAGGGTGCAGGATTCATCAACGGGGGGATTGTTCGTTTTGCGAAGCTGAGAAGGGCTGATGCCGGATGCCAGCAGCTTGCGGGCAGCGTCGCGCTTTTCGCGAGCCTCCGCCAGCGTAGTTTGAGGGTAGGGGCCAAAAGCCAGACGGCTTTCTTTACCATCGAGACGATAGCGGAAATACCACAACTTAGCGCCGCTGGTCGATACCGTCAGGTACAAGCCTTGAGAATCAGTGAGTTTGTATGATTTTACGAGAGGTTTTGCTGAGCGGATTTTGCTGTCAGTTAACATGTGAGGGTCACTCCAGTTGTCGAACTGAATGACCCGCAATCTGACCCCAAATTTTCCGGATACGAAGGGATAAATCAAAACGTATCGGAAAGACTTTTTACGCCAACCTATTGAATAGCAACAATATAGGAACTCATAGGAAGGCATAAAAAAAGAATAGTGGTGCCGGACTCGGAATCGACCTATATTATACCATATTGTAAATAAAAGATTTTTTATACATTTAAATTTTTATGCCATCTAAATGTGCCATCATTTTGATAGGGAGAGTAAGAAAAGTCAATTAAAAAACAACTGATTACAGTAGTAGACATCAGTTAACATCATTTTTAAGATAGAGTGAGCATTGTGTTGTCAAATAAAAAGGCACTTTTTGATAAAAATAATAACTAATTGTTTTTAATTGGTTTATTGTATTTTTCCTCTGTTCCCTTCCAAAAAGCCATGAAAATCCCAAAAATAGGTATTGATCGTCATAAGCGATATTCGAATAATACACTCCATCAAAACAACAATGGAGAAATATATGAAAGAAAAAACAAAACTGATCCGCATTTCTGAAGTAATCGACCGTACCGGATTTTGCAGGGCTTGGATTTATCGACTGATTAAAAATAATAGTTTCCCATCACCTGTAAAAACTGGTGAACGGTCTATCGCATTCATTGAAAGTGAAGTTGATGCGTGGATTGATGAAAAGATTTTTTATTCGCGTAATCAAGCTGCGTAAAAACCATTACTATATACTATTTATATGATTACACCGCTTCCAGTGTAAACGTCTCAAAATCGCATACAGAGCGTTTTAAGGCAATATATGAAAAGCATTATACATTTAAAATAAAAGGCTGGATTTTTATCTGGCCTTTTTTATTTATTGGTTTTGTCTAATTGATCATGGTGCTAAAAATATTATTGATTCATACTTGACAGGTAATATATAGAGATCTATAAAGAATGAAGATACAAAAAAAGCCAGATTATCAATCTGACTTTTTAAGGACTAAAAAAGTTTTCGCTGACTTTTTTAAGTCTTGTAATCAGTTATACGAGAACGTGATTACAAATATAAATAAAGTATTATCTAATCAACTTATATTTGTCAAATCTAAATCCCAACTTTTTACAAGTCTTTTAAATACCATTTCCAGAATCCTTTTTAATCCTCAAAAGCAATAACGTTAAAACCTGCTGTATCAGGTATAAGAATGAAGGTTCCTCAAGTGATTGGCGGTTCTTATGTTATTGTGGCAGTGCCGGATGATACGTAGCTGCCAACCTGAATCGCAATACCTAAAGTTTTTTAGAACATTAGTTTAGTATAGCTTCTTTAGTAAAACGAGAAGTGTTTTAAAATAACAATGGTATTGTTTGCGTGGGTCGTGGGGGAAGTATCAGAATGGAAACGTTCTGAATATTTTCAAGACGCAATGAGCATCTTCTATCTTTCCATTTTTGGCGTGGGGGGTAGGGGGGGAATGCTTAAAGAAAAACTAAGTTTTCCTGACGGAAAACTACTACGACTGAAAGTCGCCATCTAAAAACCCCAGAACCTAATCTAATAAAATTCTAGTACTACTAGTACAAAAAAATTAAATAAAAATATTTTCATTAAATTAATAATTGATTGAAAAGAAGTCGGGAGGATCCCAACTTCTTTTTTATTTTAATATAGGTTTAACCGATCGAATAATATTGTTATTTATTTAGATAGTTATTGGATAACAAGTATTGATTGAAAACAGGATCTATACCAAAAAGCCCAAACTCCTGTAATTTATCAATATCAAGAATCTCCAGTTTTGATGATGGTACCCTTAACATAGCATCCATTACGGATCCTGAAACTCTCATTTCATTGAGATAATCCCTTATGGATTTTTCGGTAGCGGCATAGATTTTCTCTTCTTGTTCATAGTCAGCATTTGGCTTTTGAGAACTCATACTATAAAACGAATGGATTCCAACGTCTCCAAAGGGAAATCGGCCTACACCACCTGCAAGTAATAAAACACATGATGAATAGCAATGTGAATCCATTGGGATAAGAACTTGAATTCGGTTTTTACGAAGAATTCTACCTATACGTAATGCTTCCTCAACATCACCACCATTAGAGCTAATTTGAATAATACCTATTCTTGTCGATGGTTCTAATTTGGCAAGTTTACCAATATAGTCATCCAATCGATTTGCATCACCTTTGATTATATCACCAGTGTAAACATGCATTGTGCAAATTTTATACCCTAATAACGGGCAGAAAGATCCATCTTTTTGAAAATCCCAATTGATATGTTCTAAAGCATGTGTGTTGAATGAAAATAAGATCATCAAGCAAATAAAGAGTATATTCTTCATAAATGCCTTCTTCGCTTTTATATTATCTGCCGACTATTTAATTTTATAAAAAAAGGTTTGTTTATGACATCCATATCAATATCTACCTTTTTTTAATTGTCGTACATATGGATCGTCGTCTCTGCCATATCCTCCAAAATCAGGACGCTGAGGGAAAAACCATTTTTCACCATTCCAGTCAACATCACGGGTAGTTGGTTTAACTTTATTAAAAACGACCTTACAAACTCCGAATGGTGAATTCTTAGGATAGACTCTCATGACTACGCAAGCACAGCCTGCTACATCTATCCAGTCTGATGGGATAATTTCAGGATGTTCCATTTTTTCTCCTGTTGATATCTTCTTAATGGTTAAGAAAAAATAGCATGGAGCTGGATGAATGTACAGTTTTAACTCTGTAAACATACGGCACATAACGCATTATGTTACCCACTTTCATAAGAAGGTACAACATAATGAAAAATAAAAAATCCGTTTTACATGGCGATGGCTCCCTACGTGAACCATCACCCATAACAAGTTTATTTATTCATTGCGTCTTCAAGCACTAAATCGGAACCCGCAAGGCGGGACCCCACGATTTAGCACTTGACGATTTGACCACCACAGTAAAATTTACGCACGGCTACCAACAGACAATATATTATTTACCCTATCTTTTATTTGCTTTTTATTCGGCGTGCAGTGTATTTATTTATGTAGCCGCTATTGACTAGATCTTATTATCGGTTATTTATTTAAATATAGGTTGAGTTCAGCTTTATTTTTAGCTTTTCGGAAACTGAGGCAAGGTGTAATCCCGTAGCCGGTATTTACCCAATCCTTCGGATTGCCCTATCTCGCTTTGCTCGTAGGGTTGAAAAAGATCTACCTTTCCGCTTATTTCCCCTATCAAGGGGAAGCGGTAAAACCCGGTAGTTTTACATTGGATATTATAACTATATAGGAGCATTTAATATGCATGAAGATTTTGAAAATTTCGATAGTAGGTTAGCTGTATATACAGATAAAGATTACTTCTTAGAAAGTAATGCTTTTTATTTAAATGATGAACAATATAAAAAAGCATTAAAGATGTATTTTGATTTAAAATACATTTACCATGATGAGCACAAAGCTATTAATGCATTAAGTGATATTTTATATCAAAGATGCTTTTTTCACATACAAGCGAACGCAGAGTTAGATGTTAATAGAGATAGTCTTTTTGATGTATATACGGATTATTTTGTAGAGCAAGGAATAATCAAGAGGATATATGATTTCATATGTAATAACGATACTGATGAACAATATACCGAACTTAATTTAATCTATTCTGATATGTCTAATAAATACAGTGGAGAAATATTATGATGATCGTATCGGTGGGAATGATGCTTCTTTGTATTCTTTTAGGGGCGTTTATGATCCGTAGTTGTATGGGTAAGACAAACACATCAAGCGAAGCAAAGCAAGCAATATCAGATGTTAGAAAAATGATAGATAAAAAAGCCCTTATAAAATATAAAAGGAGCAATAGAATATGATTGATGATGACATAGGAAAACAAATGAGTTTAAAAATGAAGTTTGAGTTATTAGCCAGATTTTTTTACTACATAGAACAAGATAAAGATATACCTTTTAGTGAAATAAATAGTGATGAACAAAGACTATGTTATTTCGTGGCTCATAGGTATATACAAGAAAATAAAGCTGATGATCTTCTAAAATCGTTGATTGATGAAAATGATGAAGACTATATAAAAGCTATAAGAGATTATATGTTTACTACAGGGGGTAATAAAATATGGATACAGACAGAAAAAGAGGACGTATAGAATTAAATCACGAAGAACGCAGAGATATATCTATACAGTTCAGAGTAAACAAAGCAGAGTTTGAATATTTAAAATCATTAGTTGAAGCCTCCGGCCTTGAAAGAGGTCATTACATTAGAAAAGAGATTTTAAACTCTAAACCCGTTATAAAAAGAAAAATGCCAGAACTTAACCAGAAGACTTATATACAGCTTTCATCATTAGGGAATAACTTAAATCAAGTAGCAAAAAAATTAAACTCAAATAATGATTTTGATAATATCAAAGTCTCTGAAACAAACTTTTTGATAAAGCAGGTAAGTAAAAGGCTGTTGGAAATACAGAAGGATCTAAACTATGAAGGGTAATGTAGGGAAGCATGGGAAATCATTTAAAAACAGAGTTAAGTATATATTAAAAGATGATCATGATTTCATATGTAGCAATATGTCAGCAGATAAAAATAATGTTAGTGATTTAACTGATGAGTTTAAAGCAGTAGGGAAATTTAGAACAGATATTAAAAAACCAGTCTTTCACGCATTTTTATCCTTGCCTGATACTGAGCATTTAACGGCTGAAAAATGGGAAGAGATAGCGAAAGATTATTTGAAAGAAATCAATATTGATATTGAAAAACATCAATATATTTGTGTGCGCCATAATGATAATGATAATGATAATGATAATGGTAAAGACCATATTCACATTGTAGTTAATCGTGTTGGCGTTGATGGTTCAGTCTGGCATGGTCAGCACTCAGCATTTAATACAATAGCAGCTTGTGAACGTTTAGAGAAAAGGCACGGCTTAACTATTACGCAGGGGCTTAAAGGTCAAAAATCAGATGTATCAGCTCCTACGAAAAACGAAATTGAGCAGGCATTAAGGAAAGGTGAGAAACCAGCGCGTATAGTGCTTCAGAACGCGCTACAGGCAGCTATGTTGGGTAAACCAGATCTGCAGACTTTTATAGACAGAATGCAGGCCGTAGGCATTGAACCTCAGTTCAATGTTGCCAGCACTGGCAACGTGGCGGGGGTTTCATTCAGTGTAAATGACATAGCATTTAAGGGATCTTCATTAGGTAAAAAATTTAGCTGGAACACTATTAAAACAAAGGTGAAATATGACAAAAATAGAGATGATGAACTCGTTAGAAGATTCGCAGCAAGAAAAACAGATGACGAAAATAGTATTAGACGATCACTTGTTGAACCAAATATCAATGACGATAGAACCATTATCAGAAACGATGATGATATTATCGGAGTCAGTCAGCACAGCATTAAATCAGACGCAACAGACACTAACAAGAGTGAACAACTCATTAGAAGCAACCACAACAGCTTTAAACTCAGCGAAAAATACAATAGACCAACAAGCCCAAAAGTTAGAAGAGCAACACATAAAGCTGCACAAATACTCAACAGAGTTAAAAAACAATACAATAAAGAACCAATCAAAACTTATACTAAAAGTAGCTTTAATCGTGGGAGCAATACATTTAGTGGCAGTTCTATCAGTAGGATACTTGATCATGCAGAAACAGCCACAACAGCCACAAATAAATTTAGACTCAAGAGCGGTAGCCGTTTCAATAGTAGAGCAACTAAGATCGAAGAGATAAGAGATAGACTTGGAATAAAAAAACCAGTTATTCAGCCAAAAAACAAAGAAAAAATAGTTAAAGAAGAAATAAAGAAAAAGCCGTTAGGGTTGAGTATGGATGAAAATAGATTTAAATCGAAGTTAAAAGAAGCTCTTAAGAAAGAAAAGCCAAAAAATGAAACAACACCACAGCAGGAAGACGAGCAGAATTTAAAACCAAGAAGTTTTAAACCACGATAAAAGAGGCTTTAAGCCTCTTTTATTGTTTTAGGTAATCAGTTATTTATTCTGGCGAAATCAAACGGCATAATATGCCTTTCTTTGTTTGCGTCCAAATAATCAGCCCACCATTGAAGCATAAGCCTGCGTTGCGTAATATGCTGTGCTATGTGAGTATAAGCAGCACGGACATTATTTTGCTCCTTGTGGCTCATTTGTCTTTCTATAGCATCCTCAGTCCATATTCCAGACTCTACCAATGAACTACAGGCCATAGCACGAAAACCATGACCGCATATATCTTTTTGGGTGTCATACCCCACCTGACGTAAAGCTTTATTAATGGTGTTTTCGCTCATGGGCTTACAATAATCGTGGCAACCAATAAAAATTAATCCTTCACCGTCAGCTATATCATAGCTGATCTCTTTTAGTTCTTTTAATATTTCAATGGATTGGTGGCTCAAAGGTACATAATGTGGTATACGCATTTTAGAACCACGCTCGGAAAATCTAACGTTCTCGATCTCGTCCCTTTCCGGTGGAATAACCCATAGAGCATTTTTAAAGTCGATTTCCGGCCATCTGGCAAAGCGTAGTTCACTCGATCGAATGAAAACTAATAAAGTGAGCTTTAAAGCTAATACAGTTAACCTGCGGCCTTTATAAGCATCAATACGGCTTAATAAGTCTGGTATTTGATCAAGTTTAAGAGCCGGATAATGTTTGCGTTTCGGTGGGGTCAGGGTTCCATCAAGTTGATCCGCCGGGTTGTGTTCAATCATATCTTCTTGGACAGCATAACGCATAATAGCCGTAATACGCTGTTTTAAACGTGAAGCGGTTTCGTGTTGGCCTTTAGCCTCAATTTTACGTAAGGGTAAAAGCAGATCACGAGTTTTTATCGTCTTAACATCACGTGAACCTATGGCAGGGAAAAGATGATTGATGAGACTGTTTAAAATGCGCTCACTGTGTTTCGGTATCCACCTCTCAGCAACAGACATTTTTTTGTGCCATTCACGCGCTACAGCTTCAAACGTAAAATAACCGCTCTCCTGAGCCTTTACAGCCTGTTTTTTTTCAGAGGGGTCTACACCTGCGGCAATCATCGCTCTGGCCTCATCACGCTTTGTACGAGCTTCTGCGAGGGATACGGAGGGATAGACACCAATTGCATAGGTTTTTTGCTTACCGTCGAACCGGTATTGCATACGCCAATACTTTGAACCGTTAGGATGAAGGAGAAGATACATACCTGCACCATCAGTGAGCTTGATCTTCTTTTCTGGGGTTTTTGCGTTTTTAATCTGAATGTCAGTCAGAGCCATCGTTGAGCCTCCATTGATGGTACAAAACTCATCGAACTGGATGTGCCAGCAAATATACCATCAAAACAGTATAGCTGTAGGTAGATTTCAGTAGATGAGAGTAGACAACGAGATGGGGTAACTAACTGATTTTAGAAAGCAAAACGGACGTCAGTAGACGTCCGTTTCTAAATGAGTGGTGCCCGGACTCGGAATCGAACCAAGGACACGGGGATTTTCAATCCCCTGCTCTACCGACTGAGCTATCCGGGCAACGGGGCGCATTAAACCTGATTCGCCGCACCTCGTCAACGAAATTTATCTATTTTGTAGCAGACTGAACAATCTATCATCACATTGAATCCAAAGCACGCATCATCAGGCGAATAATGCTGTCCAGGCGACGGAAATCGGCATTGCCAGCACCAGCGCGGGCAGCATATTCACCACTGCGAACATTTTAATCCCGCAGATACGCAAACCTGTCGCGAGCAGCAACATTCCCCCGACGGCGGTGAAATCCGCCATCATCATCGGTGTGGTCAGCGGCATAATCAATGACGCGCAGGTCGCCAGCGCTAACTGAATCAGCAGCATCGGTACGCAAATGGCGGAAACGGCCATTCCCAGGGTGCAGGCGAAAATGATGGCAGTAAAGAAGTCAAGAAACGCCTTAGCAATAAGGATGCTGGGGTCGCCGGTCATCCCTTCGCGCATCGCGCCGAAAATCCCGGTGCCGCTGGCGCAAAATAGCACGATGATGGCGACATAACTTTGAATATAGGACTCGTGCGTCGACGCCTTTTTCTGCCCTTTTTGGCGCGTAAGCAACTGCTGTAGCTTGCTGACCAGCGTATTAATGCCCTTTTCCATATTGCACACTTCACCCAGCAACGCACCCACCAGCGTTGAAAGCACCATCACTGGTAGGTTAACGCACTTGTTGACCAGCAGAATCCCGATACCTAACGAGGCGAGACCAAAAATAGAGGTCATTGATGTACGAATCCGCTCTGGTAATCTCTGACTTAACAGTGCGCCAATCATGCCGCCCAAAAGGACTGCGCTGGCGTTAATAAATGGCCCTGTAATCAAAATACAACTCCTGTTAATGATTTCTAATGATGCGGTATTATGGCGCGATTATACAGTGAAGGCTCGCGCCTCTGTGGTATGACGGCATAGGTAATTCATCTTGCGCGACCCCTATAAAGGTGACATGATTGCGCGAATTTTCTCCCCTTAAGAGATAAGGCCGCCGGGATGATGACATCGCTATTACATCGCCGTTGCCGCTGCGTACAGATGCGCAGGTTGCCTCGTCTTGCTACCCTTACTTTTCATCCCCTATCCACCATGCGGTGAGCGTAACGCATGCTCACTGCAGGACAACAGTAAGAGCGGACACGGTCTGCTTTTACTGATGTCTGGCGGTCGGAGCTGGGATCCAGTCAGGCCCTGACATTTCGTTGGCCAGCGCGTAGATGCCTGGCCGAAGCCTTTTACTCTCCGGAAACGGGTATTCGCGCTCATGAAATCAATGCACATTGCCGCCAGCCACGAGCTGGTATCCCGCCTGTCCACCCATCGCCTCGTGGTGGCGCTGGACAGCACCGATTTTACCGATGTGGCGGCAGTCGTTATCACCACAGCAGACAGCCGCAGCGGCATCCTTTCGTTGTTAAAACGTACCGGCTTCAACCTGCCGGTCTACCTGTTCAGTGAAACTGAACACGAAAAACCGGAAGGCGTGGCGGGGATCATTCGCGGTAAAGAGCAGGAGTGGCTGGAACTGGAAACTGCGGCCTGTAACTATGAAGAGAATTTGCTGCCGCCTTTCTTCGATACTCTGACGCAGTATGTCGAAATGAATAATAGCACCTTTGCCTGCCCCGGCCATCAGCATGGCGCGTTTTTCAAGAAGCATCCGGCGGGGCGCCAGTTCTTCGACTTCTTTGGTGACAATCTCTTTCGCGCTGATATGTGCAATGCGGACGTTAAACTCGGCGATTTGCTGATCCATGAAGGTTCAGCCAAATACGCGCAGAAGTTCGCGGCGAAAGTCTTCAACGCTGATAAAACCTATTTCGTGCTTAACGGTACTTCAGCGGCGAACAAGGTAGTCACCAACGCATTACTGACCCGCGGCGATTTGGTGTTATTTGACCGTAACAACCATAAATCAAATCATCATGGCGCGTTGATCCAGGCCGGCGCGACACCGGTTTATCTTGAAGCATCGCGCAATCCGTTCGGTTTTATTGGCGGTATTGATGACCGCTGCTTCGATGAAAAGTACCTGCGTGATTTGATTCGTGAGGTGGCGCCGGAAAAAACCGATATGCCGCGGCCGTTCCGTCTGGCGGTGATTCAGCTCGGTACCTATGACGGTACAATTTACAATGCGCGGCAGGTGGTCGATAAGATTGGTCATCTGTGTGATTATATTCTGTTTGATTCCGCATGGGTCGGCTACGAACAATTTATCCCGATGATGGCTGACTGCTCGCCGTTGCTGCTGGATCTGACGCCGGAAGATCCCGGCATTTTTGTGACTCAATCGGTGCATAAACAGCAGGCCGGCTTCTCGCAAACCTCGCAGATCCATAAAAAAGACAATCACCTGCGCGGCCAGGCGCGTTTTTGCCCGCATAAGCGGCTGAATAGCGCTTTTATGCTGCATGCCTCAACCAGTCCATTTTATCCGCTCTTCGCAGCCCTGGACGTGAATGCCAAAATTCACGAAGGGGAGAGTGGGCGGCGCCTGTGGGCCGAGTGCGTGGCGCTGGGAATCGAGGCGCGTAAAGCGATTATCGCCAACTGTAAAATGATCCAGCCGTTTATTCCACCAGTGGTGGCAGGGCGTCCGTGGCAGGATCATCCCACCGAAGCCATCGCCCGCGAGCGGCGTTTCTTCAGCTTTGAGCCGGGGGCGCGCTGGCACGGTTTTGAAGGTTACGCCAGCGATCAATACTTCGTCGATCCCTGCAAACTGCTGCTCACCACACCAGGTATTGATGCGCAAAGCGGTGAATACACCGATTTCGGCATTCCGGCGACCATTCTGGCACACTACCTGCGTGAGAACGGTATTGTGCCGGAAAAATGCGATCTCAACTCAATTCTGTTCCTGCTGACGCCCGCCGAGAGCACAGAGAAGCTGGCGCAACTGGTGGCGATGCTTGGGCAATTTGAGCAACATATTGAGTCCGATAGCCCGCTGGCCGACGTGTTGCCGACCATCTATAACAAGTATCCGGTGCGCTATCGGGATTACACCATTCGCGAACTGTGTCAGGAGATGCATGACCTGTACGTGAGCTTTGACGTGAAGAGCCTGCAGAAAGAGATGTTCCGCAAGCAGAGTTTCCCGCGTGCGGTGATGAATCCCCAGGATGCCAACGGTGAGTTTATTCGCGGTAACGTTGAACTGGTGCGCTTAAGTGAAGCCGAGGGGCGGATTGCGGCGGAAGGCGCATTACCGTATCCACCGGGGGTGCTGTGCGTCGTACCCGGTGAAATCTGGGGCGGCGCGGTGCTGCGCTATTTCCTGGCGCTGGAGGAAGGCGTCAATATGCTGCCGGGCTTTTCGCCAGAGCTGCAGGGGGTTTACAGCGAAACGGATGCGGATGGTATCAAGCGGCTGTATGGGTATGTGCTGTGTTAACGCCGGATAAGCGCTGGTAACTCTGGCGGTTCCAGCAGAAGAAGGCGCTTGAGGAGACAAGGGCGCTCAGATTGCTGATAAAGTGCGTTGGTCGCCGCCGACGGAAATACGAGCACAATGTCTGATACAGGTTTGTCATCAGTCTCAACGCCCTTGAGGAGACAAGGGCGTTTGGGGGATTAATAACGACGATAGCCTTTTTGCGCGGTGTTGACCTTGTACAGATAGCGGCGCGACTCCGCGGAGGGATGACGGCTGGTGATGGTCTGATAAACATCGCCCGGCGTCATGGTATTGATGATATTCGCAGCCTGAGTCTTATCGCTGGAGAAGAGACGCAGCACGCTGCCCGCGCCGCCGTTATACGCGGTAATCACCGCATAACGGCGTGAAGTTGGGTTCTCAATACCGGCCAGATAGACGTTGTTTAGCATCGCCAGATAAGCCGTGCCGGTGTTGATGTTATTGACCGGGTCGAACAGATAGCTGCGGCTCGGCAGGCCTGATTTCCCCTGCGAACGGAACACGTCCTTACCGGCGCTGTGCTGAACCACCTGCATCAGCCCCAGGGCGTCGGCATGGCTGACCGCATAGGGGTTAAAGGAGGATTCGGTTTGCATAATCGCCAGAATAAGCGACTCATCAACACCATATTTCTGTGATGCCTGGCGCACTATCCCAAGGTATTTATGCGCGCGTTTGTCCAGGTGGTTCGGCACCAGGTTAATGGTGATGCTGTAGATCATCCGTGGGCCATTCCTGCGGCTTTTCAGGCGGTTTTGCAGTAAATAGTCGGCAAAGCGCGAGGCGCGCCACTCCCAGCGAATTGACTCGCCGGTGTTATCCACCACCTGACCATAAAGAAACGGCTCTTTCGAAATCTGAATATCATCAATGTCGGAATAGAGGTCGATGGAGTTAGGATCGTCGCCCATCAGCAGGGTTTTAACGATCGCCTGGCGCAGACGACCCGCCGGGTCGGTACCGGCAATGGTTTCGACGGTAATGGTCCCTTTATCAAAGTTAATGTGGCTGCGGGTTTGATACTGGTCGGTGTATTTAACGTAGTCTTTCGGCCCGGCCAGTAGCACTTCGTTATAACCCCAAATGTTCTCGATGTTATGGGCGAACTGACCAACCAGGATATCGAAGCCGTTGGTGTCCTTCACCCACGCCTCGTTATACCCGGTGTCTTTTTTTGGCGAACTGGAACACGAAACGAGCAGGGGCGCAATCAGCGCTAGCGCTAAGTATTTTTTCATCATTCCGGGAGTGCAAGTTGTGTTTGTGTGAGAAAGGGCCTGCAGGCCCTTATTATTTTTCTGGCGGCGTATAGCCTTCGATGTGTACGTCTTTACCTTCGAACAGGAACTTGACCATCTCCTGCTCCAGCAGTTTGCGGTGCTCCGGATTCATCATGCTGAGTTTTTTCTCGTTGATCAGCATGGTCTGCTTATGCTGCCATTGTGCCCAGGCTTCTTTGGAGATTTCGTTATAGATACGTTTGCCAATCTCGCCCGGATACAGCTGGAAATCCTGACCATCGGCTTCGCGCTGCAGGAAAGTACAAAAAATCGTTCTGCTCATTATTAATCCTCTTTAATCGCCAGAGAGCTAAACCGGTGCCCCGGCCTTCAACTGTTGCAACAGGCGCTCCACGGGGGCCGCCAGGCCGACGGATGGCGGCTGCGCTAAGTTATACCAGAGTGCGTTCCCTTCATCCATGCATGTGCTGGATGAATGTACTGTAAGCCACATCGGCACAATATCCAGATGGAAATGGCTGAAAGTGTGGCGGAACGCGGTTAATTGCGTCAGATTATCTGCCTTAATCTGACGTTGCGCCAGCCACTCACGCAGTGCATCTTCATCCTCAAACTGCGGGAAGCAGAACAATCCTCCCCACAGACCCACCGGTGGACGCTGAGAGAGATATACCTCATCGCCGTGCTGCATTAGCAGAAAATAACCGGTACGTTCCGGAAGCGTCTGTTTCGGTTTTTTCCCAGGATATTGAGTCCATGAATGATTTGCGTAGGCCAGGCAGCCGTTATTCAATGGACAAAGCTCGCATTTTGGCTTTGAGCGGGTACATACCATCGCGCCGAGATCCATCATCGCCTGGTTAAAACGTTCCACACCTTTGGCTGGCGTGACTTCATTACTGATATCCCACAGCCGCTTCTCAACCTCTTTTTTCCCCGGCCAGCCGCTGACAGCATAGCAGCGTGCGAGCACGCGTTTCACATTACCATCAAGAATCGGATAATGCTGACCGAGGGAAAGGGACAAAATCGCCCCTGCGGTGGAGCGTCCAACGCCGGGCAATGCGGAGACCTCATCAAAAGTTTGCGGGAATTCGCCGCCATGCAGCGTTGCGACCTGCTGCGCCGCTTTATGCAAATTGCGCGCGCGGGCGTAATAGCCCAGCCCGGTCCACAGATGCAGGACCTCATCAAGAGGCGCGTTAGCCAGGTCGTTAACCGTTGGAAAACGTGCCATAAAGCGGTCGAAATAGGGGATGACCGTCGCCACTTGCGTTTGTTGCAACATCACCTCGGAGAGCCATACTTTGTAAGGCGTCTTGCCGATTTGCCAGGGCAGGGTTTTACGCCCGTATTTGTCGTACCAGTCCAGTACCTGGGCTGAAAATTGCGCGGCGAGAAAAGTCAAAGCTACAGCTCCGGGATTGCGATTATAAGGTGGCAGATTGCAGCACAAGGGCGAGAGACTGTAAACCCTTGCATCCGCCGGGTAACTTTGGATAATGCCCGTTTTCCGAACACTCTCACAAGCAGACTTAACTTTTATGAAAAACGACGTCATATCCCCGGAATTCGATGAAAACGGTCGCCCGCTGCGCCGTATTCGCAGCTTCGTCCGTCGTCAGGGGCGCCTGACGAAGGGTCAGCAGCATGCGCTGGATAACATTTGGCCGGTGATGGGCGTTGAATTCAACGATGCGCCGCTCGATTTCGCCGCCCTGTTTGGCCGTGAAGCGCCGGTCACCCTGGAGATCGGTTTCGGTATGGGCGCTTCGCTGGTGGCCATGGCGAAGGCGAAACCGGAACAGAATTTTCTCGGCATAGAAGTGCATTCACCGGGCGTTGGCGCCTGCCTGGCTTCCGCCGAAGAAGAGGGTGTGCAAAACCTGCGCGTCATGTGTCACGATGCGGTTGAAGTCCTGCATACGATGATCCCGGATAACGCCCTGAATATGGTGCAGCTGTTTTTTCCCGATCCATGGCACAAAGCGCGGCATAATAAGCGGCGTATCGTTCAGCCGCCTTTTGCCGAACTGGTAAAAAGTAAGCTGAAACTGGGCGGTGTTTTCCACATGGCGACCGACTGGGCGCAATATGCCGAACATATGCTGGCAGTGATGTCTTCACTTGAGGGATACCGTAATCTGTCTGAGAACAACGACTATGTACCGCGCCCGGCATCACGTCCGGTAACCAAATTTGAACAGCGTGGTCATCGTCTTGGCCACGGCGTATGGGACTTAATGTTCGAGAGGGTGAAATAATGGCAACGAATCGTAGCCGTCGTCTGCGTAAAAAAATGCATATCGACGAGTTTCAGGAAGTGGGTTTTTCCGTGGCGTGGCGCTTTGCGGAAGGGACAAGCGAAGAGCAGATCGACCAGACCGTTAACGATCTGATTGATCAAGTGATTGAGCCCAATAAGCTGGCTTTTGACGGCAGCGGCTATCTCTCCTGGGAAGGTTTAATCTGCATGCAGGAAATCGGCAAATGTACCGAGGAGCATCAGACCCTTGTACGTCAGTGGCTGGAGGCGCGCGGCCTTGCCGATGTTCGCACCAGCGAACTTTTTGATATCTGGTGGGACTAAGTTTGACAAGGGTCGGCAACTGCCGGCCCGTTTTGTCTTAAGGGAGTAAAATGATGCGCAAAACGCTGTTGGCCGTGGCGCTTTCCGTCACCGCTTTGTCCGCGCATGCGGACTACCAGTGTAGCGTCACGCCGCGTGACGATGTCATCCTTAGCCCGCAGCAGGTGCAGGTGAAAGGCGAACACGGCGATCTGGTGATTAAACCGGACGGCAACTTGAGCTTTAACGGAAAAGCGTATTCCCTGAATGCCGCTCAGCGCGAGCAGGCTCAGGACTATCAGGCCAGCCTGCGCAGCAGTCTGCCGTGGATTGATGAAGGCGCACGTTCGCGGGTTGAAAAAAGCCGCGCCGCGCTGGATAAAATTATTACTGAACAGGTGGGCGCCAGCAGTAGCATGCATAGCCGCCTGACGAAGCTGGATGCGCAACTGAAAGCGCAGATGGGGCGTATTATTGAACATCGCAGCGACGGGCTGACTTTTCATTATAAAGCCATCGATCAGGTGCGCGCCGACGGCCAGCAACTGGTGAACCAGACCATGGGCGGCATCCTGCAGGACAGCATCAACGAGATGGGGGCGAAAGCGGTCCTAAAAGGCGGCGGTAACCCGCTGCAGGGGATCCTCGGCAGCCTGGGCGGCCTGCAAACGGCGATTCAGGAAGAGTGGAAAAACCAGGAGGCAGATTTCCAGCAGTTTGGTAAGGATGTCTGTAATCGCGTGGTTTCCCTGGAGGAGAGCCGCAAAGCGCTGGTGGGGT
This sequence comes from Klebsiella indica, assembly GCF_005860775.1. Taxonomy (GTDB): domain Bacteria; phylum Pseudomonadota; class Gammaproteobacteria; order Enterobacterales; family Enterobacteriaceae; genus Klebsiella; species Klebsiella indica. The sequence goes on along the minus strand of NZ_VCHQ01000012.1, from coordinate 94,316 downwards.
CGCTAAAATAATCTTTATTCCGCTACCTGCGCCTGCAGGTAGCAAAATCAGGTTCTGTGTTTATCCTTTCCGTTGTTGTCGGCTGCTGATAAAGCATCCTGAGTCATAGAAACAGGTTACATCAGCCCCAGTATCTGCGGAATAAACAGCGAGATCTGCGGAATATAGACAATCATCATCAGGGCAATCAGCAGGGCCGCGTAGAACGGCAATAGCGGCTTGATCAATTGCTGAATTTTAACGCCGGAAATCGAGCAGCCGACAAACAGCGCACTCCCCACTGGGGGCGTCAGCAGACCGATACACAGGTTAGCGACCATCATAATGCCGAAATGCACCGGATCCATACCTAAATCCTCGGCGATTGGCAGGAAGATTGGCGTGAAAATCAGCACCGCCGGAGTCATATCCATAAAGATCCCGACGATTAAGAGCACGATATTAATCAGTAGCAGAATCACCACCGGGTTTTCAGAAACCCCCATCAGCGCGTCGCTTATCATGTAGGGAATATCGGCATTGGTCATTGCCCACGACATGCCGACCGAGAAACCAATCAGCAGCAGCACGATAGAGGTCATCACCACGGATTCAAGAATCAGCTTTGGCAGATCCCGCCATTTCACTTCCCGATAAATGAGGACCGACAGGATAAAGGTATACACGACGGCAATAGCGGAGGCTTCTGTTGCCGTGAAGATGCCGCCGAGGATCCCGCCCATTACGATGACAACCAGCAGCAGGCTGGGCAACGCGTCGAAAAACGCTTTTACCGCCTGGGCGCAGGTCGGGCGTTCAGAGACCGGGTAGTTGCGACGCTTAGCAATGATGGCGCAGACAGTCATGATCGACAGGCCCATCAGAATGCCGGGCAGATAACCTGCCATAAATAGCGATGCGACCGAGACGCCGCCCGCCGTCAGCGAAAAGACGATCAGCACGTTTGATGGTGGAATTAACAGGCCCGTGATGCAGGATGAGACGTTAACCGCCGTAGAGAAGGCCGGGTCATAACCTTTTTGCGTCTGGATAGGATTCAGCGTTCCACCCACCGCAGCGGCAGCGGCGACAGCCGAACCTGAAATGGAGCCGAACATCATGTTCGCCAGCACGTTGACATGACCCAGAGAGCCCGGGACGCGCCCAACCATCACCTGCGCCAGATTAATTAAGCGTATAGCGATTCCACCGCTGTTCATTAGCGTACCGGCAAAGATAAAGAACGGGATAGCCAGCAGGGCGAAGTTATCCAGTCCGTTCGCCAGGCGCTGAGAAACGGTGATTGCCGCGATATCCCAGGGGAACATCATTAGCATCGAGCCCACGGTGGCGATACCAATAGAAAAGGAGATAGGTACGCCAATAAAGACCAGCACAAAGAAAGAACCGAACAGCGTCAGTGCAATATAGCTATCCATTAGTGTGCTCCCGCTTCAGCGTGCTTCATGTTTTTCAGACCGCTGCTAATAAAACATAACGCGTAAAACATCATGATGATGCCAGTTAGCGGCAGGATCAGATAAACATAACCCATCGGAATCTGCATTGCCGCTGAGACCTGGGCGGTTGACAGTGTTTTTTCAATCAGCTTCAGGCCGCCGGTGACGATCACTGATCCGGCAAAAATAAAGATCAGTAAATTAATGATTACGCTGAGAAATGCCTGTTTGCGGGGCGACAGCGTCATCGCAAGCAAATCGATAGCCAGATGACGCTGAGCGCCAACAGTGTAAGCTGCACCCAGCAGGCCGACCCAGATCATTAAAAAGCGGGCCAGTTCATCGGTCAGGGTACTTGGCGCGTTTAATACGTAACGACTGAATACCTGCCAGACGACGCAGACAACCAGCGCTACCATGACGGCGACAGAGAATGCGGCGATCGTGCGATCCACCGCCAGTTTTATGCGGTTAAGTATCATCATTGATTCCCCGATGAAAACGGGCCAGTTGCCGGCCCATTAAAGTTTTATTCGGCAGCAGCTTCAAATTTGGCCAGCAGAGCAGCCTGTTTCGGGTCTTTTTTGAAGTCATCAAACAGCGGCTGTACGGCCGCACGGAACGGCGCTTTATCGACTTTAACAATTTCGCCATCCATGGCTTTTGCCTCTGCGCGGGTGTCGGCATCGATCTTTTCCCACAGCTGTTGTTGATAAACTTCTGAGGATTTAGCCGCTTTGGTCAGGATTTGTTGCTGCTCTGGCGTGAGCTTGTCCCAGGTGCGACTGGAGATAACGAGGAAATCCGGGATTGAGGCATGTTCGTCTTCGGAGAAAACGTTAGCGATTTCGATATGGCGGGTCTGAACCCAGGAAGGAACGTTATTTTCCGCACCATCCACGACGCCCTGCTGCATGGCGGTATAGACTTCGCCAAAGGAGATGGGGGTTGGCGACCCTCCCATTAATTCAATCATCCTGAGCGTTGTCGGGCTGGCCTGGACGCGGATCTTCAGTCCTTTTAAATCTTCCGGTTTGGTGATGGGCTTTTTGGCATAAAAACTTCGTGTACCGGCAACATAAGCAGCAAGCGCAAAGAACCCTTTGTCTTTAGTGGACGCCATTATTTCCTTGCCCACTTCACCGAAGACAACTTTATTAAAATGCATCTGGTCTTTAAACAGAAACGGCAGGTTATAAATCGCGTAGATATTATCAAATGACTCCAGATCGCTGGCAGAACCTTTGGTCATATCCAGGGCGCCATTTTGTAATAGCTCCATGGTTTCTCGCGCGCTACCCATCTGGCTACTGGGGTAAATACGTATCTTCATATTACCGCCGGAAAGTTGGTTAACCTCTTTGGACATCTTTTCAAAAGCCTGATGAACAACGTGGCTGCGCTCAAGGTTATGCGCCAGTTTTAACGTAATTTTCTCCGCCGCGCCGGCACCTGAAGAGAGTAGGGCAAGCAGAGATACGCACGCCAGTGAACAAGGGAAAGAGAATTTTTTCATGAATCGGCTCCATGCACATAGGTTAATTGGTCAATATCTTGAGCATATTTCCTTCTTTCTGTATGACATGTTATCCTGGCTGTCTGACATCTTTAAGCTATCTGACTCACAAATTTTTTCAGTGACGCAATGAAATGCATGGTTTTGTGCTTAATCTCATATTTATTATTGGGTAAATAAGTTTGTTTCATTTTTTATTGTAAATTTCGCACGAATGATTCGAAAATAATAATATTGACGTATCGGAAAAAGCGAGCAATGAAATATCCCGCCCTATTTTTATCGCGGGATATAAATTAAAGGGATTATTCGTGAAGGAATAATTCGAGGAGAGAATTTAAAAACAGCTTACCGTGCCCGGTAATCTGCCAGCAGCGCTTATCTTCCGTCAGATAGCCCTGGGCAATCGCCGCATCAATCTGTGGGCGGATGGTGCGCTCATCAAGCCCGGTGTAGCGGCTGAATTGATCGCGCGGCGCCGCTTCCAGCAGGCGAAAACGGTTCATAAAAAACTCGAACGGTTTATCTTCAGCTTCCACATCATGCTGGCGTTCAAGGTAGCGACCTGCCATATAGCCACGCGGATGCCGGGTTTTTGCCGTCCGCAAAATCCGCCGGTCCGGGAAGGTCACTTTCCCGTGCGCGCCGCAGCCGATGCCCAGATAGTCGCCAAAGCGCCAGTAGTTCAGGTTATGCTGGCACTGATAACCCGGCTTAGCATAGGCGGAAGTTTCATATTGCTGGTAGCCCGCCGCGCTTAGCAGATGATGCCCCTGCTCGAAGATATCCCACAGGGCATCGTCATCCGGCAATACCGGCGGACGCGAGCCAAACAGGGTGTTGGGCTCAATGGTCAACTGATACCAGGAGAGATGCGGTGGGCTGAGCTCAATGGCCTGGCGCAGGTCGTCCAGCGCCTCCTCCAGCGACTGATCGGGCAGGCCGTGCATTAAATCAAGGTTAAAACTGCGCAGCCCCAGACTGCTTGCCAGGTTTGCCGCGCGTTTCGCCTCCTGCGGGCCATGAATGCGCCCGAGACGCTGGAGCTTCTGCTGGCTAAAGCTCTGGACGCCGATAGAGATACGGTTGATGCCCGCGCGCTGATACTCCACGAAACGATCCACTTCCACGGTACCAGGATTGGCTTCCATGGTGATTTCCGCATCGGCCGCCAGCGGCAGAGACTCGCGAACGCCATCAAGCAGGGTTTGCATTGCCGGGCCGGAGAGCAGGCTCGGCGTACCGCCGCCGATAAAAATCGTCCCAATTTCTCGCCCCTGCGCATAATGGGCGTCAGCCCGCAGATCGTTCAAAAGATGCTGAACGTAATCGTCGTGCGGCACGTCGCCTTTCAGCGCGTGCGAGTTAAAATCGCAGTACGGGCATTTTTGCACGCACCACGGGATGTGAATATAGAGGCTGAGAGGCGGCAAATTAGCCATTACGTAAGGCGTCCAGTAACAGTTTCAGCGCCCGCCCGCGGTGGGAAATCGCGCTTTTCTCTTCGCGGGTCAGTTCAGCTGCGGTTTTCCCTTCCGTCGGAACAAAGAAAATTGGGTCGTAGCCAAAGCCGCCGCTGCCTGCGGCTTCGCGTGCGATGATGCCGGGCCAACTGCCGTGGCAGACCAGCGGCGTCGGATCTTCCGCGTGGCGCAGATAAACCAGCACACAGTGGAATTTGGCCTGGCGTTTATCGTCCGGCACGTCCTTCAACGCAGCGAGTAACTTTTCCAGGTTCTGTTGGTCGGTCGCATCTTCGCCGGCATAGCGCGCGGAATAGATGCCAGGCGCGCCGCCCAGCGCATCGACGGCCAGCCCGGAGTCATCGGCGATGGCCGGCAGTCCGGTAACTTGCGAGGCATGGCGCGCTTTCAGAATGGCATTTTCAATAAACGTCAGACCGGTTTCCTCTGCGGAATCGACGCCCAGATCGGTCTGAGCGACGATATCGAGGCCAAAATCTGCCAGTAACGAGGCCAGCTCACGCACTTTTCCGGGATTGCCGGTGGCGAGAACAACTTTTTGCATAATCAATCCTGTTTATTCTGTCAGCGCGGCGATCCCGGCCGGGATCTGCTGCGGATGAATGATTTTTATCTGTTTGTGACGGCCCAGTTCGCCCTTCTCAATAACAATCTGGCTTTTCGCTACGCGAAACTGTTTGGCGAGGAATTTAACCAGATGGGCATTGGCCTGGCCGTCAACGGGGGGAGCGGTAATGGCGACTTTCAGCTCGTCGCCATGTAAACCAACGATGCTGTCTCGGCTGGCTTTAGGCTGAATATACAGCCGCAAAACCAGCCCGTCAGCGCGGACTTCAACGGCACTCATAGCGCCATCCACAGTCCCGGAAGCAGAATGTTGCCGGTAGCCTGCAACAGTTCGGCGATACCCATATTGATAATGTACAGCAGCAGAACCAGCACCATCGGGGAGAAATCAATCCCACCCATTGATGGCAGCATTCTGCGGATCGGGCGCAGCAGCGGGTCAGCCAGTTGCATAAGAACATATTCCACCGGGCTGCGGCCCTGGCTTACCCAGCTCATAATGGCCATCAGCAACAGCACCCAGAAAATCAGCGAGCCCACGGTTTTAATGAGGATCAGCAGCGCAGAAATCCAGATAATGGGCTGGAAAGTCACGACCATAAACAGGACGATGGCTTTCACGACGCAAAGAATAAATGCAACCAGCAGGGAGGCGCTATCGAGCGGCCCCATTGCCGGAATGATGCGGCGCAAGGGGCCAACGACAGGCTGCGTCGCTTTGACCACGAACTGCGAAAACGGATTATAAAAATCGCAGCGCGCCCACTGCATCCAGACGCGTAACAACACGACCATTGTATAAAGTTCAATGGCCGTTGAAAGCAGGAAAGTCAACGTCTTCATGGCGTTCCTCAGGTTCCTTATTTTTTGCTGTAGTCGCGTGCGCCGAAAATTGCGGTTCCGATGCGCACCATAGTGCTTCCCGCCGCGATAGCGGCTTCCATATCATCCGTCATCCCCAAAGACAGGGTATCGACGGTAGGGTAGTGCGCTTTTAGCCGGGCAAATGCTACCGCCATTTGTTGGGCGACGGCAAACTGCCTTACATATTCTGACTCTGGCGCCGGAATCGCCATTAAACCGCGCAGCCGCAGATTCGGCAGTTCAGCGATTTCCGCCGCCAGCGCGTCCAGTTCTTCAGGCGGAATGCCCGACTTGCTCTGCTCATCGCTAATGTTGATTTGAATCAGCACATTGAGAGGCAGCGCATGCGACGGACGCTGCTCGTTAAGGCGAACGGCGATTTTGAGGCGATCGACGGTATGGCACCAGTCAAAGTGCTCCGCCACCAGACGGCTTTTGTTGGACTGCAGCGGGCCAATAAAGTGCCACTGTAACCCGGTTACGCCAGTTTCCTGAAAATGGCGGATTTTCTCCACCCCTTCCTGAACATAGTTTTCGCCAAATGCAGTCTGACCTGCGGCTATCGCTTCTTCGATCGCGCTCGCCGGTTTTGTTTTACTCACTGCAAGCAACGTAACTTCTTCTGGAGCACGACCGCAGCGTACGGCGGCGGCGGAGATTTTGTCCCGGACCTGTGCCAGGTTATGCGCAATATCGTTCATATACCGAGGATGAGTTATGGAACTGGAAGAAATAGTGGCCCTTAGTGTAAAGCATAATGTCTCCGATCTACACCTGTGTAATGCTTCGGCACCACGCTGGCGTCGTCAGGGAAAGCTGGAGCCCGCGCCATTCGCTGCGCCGGACATCGGCCAGATCCTTCATGACTGGCTCAGCGATGATCAACTGGTTCAGTGGCAGAACAGCGGGCAAGTAGATTTCGCCCTGGCTCCGGCGGGCGGGCCGCGTCTTCGTGCCAGCGCATTTGCCCATACCCGCGGCCTGTCGCTGGTGTTGCGTCTGCTGGCGGAAACCTGTCCGTTACTGGACGAGCTTGGCGTTCCGGTAGCCTTAACAGAACTGCTCAACGAAGAGAGTGGGCTTATTCTGGTGACCGGAGCCACAGGTAGCGGTAAATCAACCACACTGGCAGCGATGGTGGGTAGCCTTAATCAGCGTCTTGATGGCCATATTTTAACGCTGGAAGATCCGGTGGAATTTATTCATCGTAGCGAGCGCTGCCTGATTCAGCAACGGGAAATCGGCCGTCACTGTTCCTCTTTTGCTGCCGCTTTGCGCGTCGCGTTACGCCAGGATCCGGACGTTATTTTGTTGGGTGAGCTCCGCGACAAAGAGACGATCCGTCTTGCATTAACCGCGGCGGAGACCGGCCATCTGGTGATGGCGACGTTACATACGCGCGGTGCGGCACAGGCGGTCGAGCGGCTGGTCGATGTCTTCCCGGCTCAGGAGAAAGAGCAGGTTCGTAGCCAACTGGCGGGGAGCCTGTGTGCGGTGCTGGCGCAAAAACTGCTTCCGGATACCGCTGGCAAAAGGGTTGCGCTGTACGAACTGCTGGTCAATACCCCGGCGGTAGCGAATTTAATCCGTGAGGGAAAAACGCATCAACTGCCCGGCGTGATGCAAACCGGGCAACAATCTGGCATGCAAACCTTTACACAAAGCTTTCAGCAACGTACGGCTGAGGGGCGTTTGTAGTCGGTTGTTATATTCAGATATCTTAAGCTTGCACGCGGTAGCGCGCAGGAGCCCGATATCGTGCGATGACGCCCGCATATGCCTATATAACAGGCTTAAAACCCTTGTTCAAAATAGCTTTCAAGAATGATGACGGCAGAGGCTGAATCAACTCGCCCCTTATTGAGCGCCCGGAATCCGCCGTGTTCGAATAATCCGGCTCTGGCTTCAACCGTGCTCAGGCGCTCATCATGCAGTGTTATCTGTACGCCGAAGCGGCCATGTATCTTATTGGCAAAGTTACGCGCTCGCGCGGTCAGCGGCTGCTCCGTGCCGTCCATATTAAGCGGCAGGCCGACGATAACGGCGTCAGGTTGCCACTCTTGCAGCAGTTTTTCGATAACGTTCCAGTCGGGTTTACCGTCCTGGGCTTTTAATGCGGGAAGGGGGCGGGCGGTGCCGGTAATGCGTTGCCCAACGGCGACACCAATACTTTTGGTGCCGAAATCAAAACCCAGAAAGGTCCCGCTCATTATGCATGCCCCGCTTCGGCTGGCATGGTCACGATGTCAATACCGATCAGTTTTGCCGCATCGCGCCAGCGGTCTGCTATCGGCGTGGTGAACAAAATATTCTGATCGGCCGGCGCGGTTAGCCAGGCGTTATCCAGTATTTCTTGCTCCAGTTGGCCTTTTTCCCAGGAAGCATAGCCCAGCGCGACCAGCACGTTGGCCGGTTGTTTGTCCGTCCCCAGCGTTTCCAGGACATCACGGGAGGTGGTGATCACCGTGTTATCAGAAATACGGATGCTGGAAGAAAAATCAGAGGGGGGCGTGTGCAGAATAAAGCCCCGATCCTCGGCCAGCGGGCCGCCCAGCATCACCGGTTTATCCAGACGGATCTCAGGGTTGCGCGGCTCAGGCGTGATTTTTAATTTTTCCAGGATCCCTTCAACCTGCAGATTTTCCATCGGCTTATTGATAATAATGCCCATGGCGCCGTCATCGTTATACTCGCAGATATAGACTACCGAGCGGCGGAAAATCGGGTCCTGAAGAGCAGGCATGGCAATTAGAAAGTGATGCTGTAAATTCATTGTCAGAGGTTCTGTTCCTGGTTCAAAAAAGCAGCACCCAGTATGCGGGTAAAGTATGAAAGTGTCGATTCAACTTTATCTTGCAGGCTTCAGGGGTGTCGCCTGTCTATAATCTGAAATTGAATCTCTTTCAGCTATCTTCAGGCTACAGGCGTTACCCCATAGCCTGAATCTGCCCTTTATTTATTAAGACGCTTTTCGATGGCATCCATCAGCATACCCGTAATGGAAATCGGGAATGCCGCTTCGATCTCGCGTACGCAGGTCGGACTGGTGACGTTAATTTCCGTCAGGCGATCGCCGATGATATCCAGACCAACGAAGATTAAGCCTTTGGCTTTTAGCGTCGGGCCAACGCGACGGGCGATGGACCAGTCGCTTTCGGTCAGCGGACGCGCTTCGCCACGACCGCCAGCCGCAAGGTTGCCACGGGTTTCGCCGCCCTGCGGGATGCGGGCCAGGCAGTATGGAACCGGCTCGCCGTCAATCACCAGCACGCGCTTATCGCCATCTTTAATGGCGGGCAGATAGTTCTGCGCCATGCAGTATCGGCTGCCCAACTCGGTTAGCGTCTCGGTAATGACGCCGAGGTTAGGATCGCTCTCTTTAACACGGAAAATCGACGTGCCGCCCATACCGTCCAGCGGCTTGAGGATGACATCGCCATGTTTTTCCCAGAATGCTTTCAACTGCGCTTTATTGCGGGTAACCAGCGTTTCCGGCGTCAGTTCGGAGAACCAGGCGGTAAACAACTTTTCGTTACAATCGCGCAGGCTTTGCGGCTTATTGACGATGAGCGTACCTTTCTCTTCGGCGCGTTCCAGAATATAGGTCGCGTAGATAAACTCGGTATCAAACGGCGGGTCTTTACGCATCAGAATCACGTTAAGGTCCGCCAGCGGCAGGTCCTGTTCGCCGTTGAATTCGTACCATTTATCGTAATTCTGCTCGACGCTCAGCTTGCGTGTACGGGCGCGGGCTTCGCCATTGATTAAGTACAGATCGTTCATCTCCATGTAATGGAGTTCGTAGCCGCGACGCTGCGCTTCCAGCAACATGGCGAAGCTGGTGTCTTTTTTGATGTTGATGGTTGCGATGGGATCCATCACGATGCCGAGCTTGATCATTATTCTTCTCCGTTAACGCTTCAACCTAAGTCGCCAAAACGCACCTGCAGGGCGGTAATGGCAGTGAGCGCAGTTGTCTCTGTACGCAGAACGCGAGGTCCTAACAGGATATCAGTAAACTGGTAGCGAGCGGTCATTGCTATCTCTTCCGCGGAAAGGCCGCCTTCCGGACCAATCAGCAGGCGAACGCGCTCGACCGGCAACGGCAGCGTGTTAATCCTGGCGCTGGCGCGCGGGTGCAAATTGAGCTTAAGTCCTTCATCCTGCTCCGCGCACCAGGCTTCAAGCGGCATGGCCGGGCGAATCTCCGGCACCACGTTGCGGCCACTCTGCTCGCAGGCGGCAATGGCGATTTTTTGCCACTGCTGGATCTTCTTTTGCAAACGTTCAGCGTCCAGTTTAACGCCGCAGCGTTCGGAAAACAGTGGCGTTATGAGGCTTACACCCAGTTCAATCGATTTCTGAATCGTGAACTCCATTTTTTCGCCACGGGACATAACCTGGCCTAAATGGATATGCAGCGGTGATTCGCGGTTATCGATTGTGCTGCTCTGCACCGCCACCAGAACATTTTTTTTACCTGCCTCGACAATAACCGCTTCGAAGACCTGATTGCTGCCGTCAAAAAGCTCAATTATCTGCCCTTTGCCCATACGCAGCACACGGCCGACATGGTTAGCCGCATCGTCGGAGAGGGCGATATGGCTACCCGTTGCGAGCGGTTCTGGATGATAGATACGAGGAATGCGCATGCTTGATATTCCGTTCTTCGCGCAGATGCTGTCTCCCCCCGTGCCGGGGGAAGCGTGACGCTGCAAATTGACAATTGCCGCTAGTGTAGGTTAGCTCTTTCGCGCCTGGCAAGCCTGCTGGACGTACGGATTATGATTGCCCTGAATTTTCGCAATACGCTCGTCGCGCTCGCACTCCCAGGCGGTGACCGGGTATTGCTTATTCCATGCGGTAAACAGTTGGGTTTGCTGACGAGAGAGATTTAGCTTATAGCGGTCGCGCATATAAAAATAGATGCGGGCGATAGCCCCTCGGGCGCGAACCGGCGGCTCGGCGATTTTGTCTTTGAAGTCCACTTTCATCGCGCACTGGCCATATTGGCCTTCACCACCGTTCCACTGGCTGTACATAAAGTTGCCGCGATCGCCATTTACTTCGCCGACCGCTGGCTGCAGATTATGCATATCGCTTTCCATTTTGCGGTATTCCGGATCTTTAGCGCAGTTTTTCCGGCCACCCTCCTGCCAGCACAGGCGCTGATGGCCAAACTGCCAGGCCGGAACCACGTGTTCCCACTCGACCCGATGGGCGCGGTTTTCATTTTTACGCACTCTATAACCACAGGATTGCAGGTCGATAATGCCTTTTTTACCCTGCCAGTTGATTTTACAGCCACAGTAGAAATCGCCGGGAACATCGGCGTTAACTTTGACGCCTGCGGCCTTGGCCTGGGAAAAACTGTGGATTCCTTCCGCCGCAAGCGGGGCACACGCCGTCGCGCTGAGCAATGCGACAGCAAAAATATGAATACGGGACATTGTGAACTCCGTAGTAAAACGAGCCCGCAACGTAACGAATACGATTGCCGGATGCAATCAGTCAGCGCAGAAAATTTCCAGTTATACCCGAAATCCTGGTAACGACCACGTCGCTGGCTGGATGTGATACGGCCACTCATTTGTTGTTGTGATACTCAGGAATAGCCCGGGGTGCATGATTTGCTGTTAAAACGTGAATGAGTGAGGCGAGGTATTCGGGGGATTACTCTTCAGCGACCAGGACATCACCACAGCGGGTGCAGCGATAAACCGCTTCGCCCCGTACCACACGGTTATGGCGGCGGACGGTTAGCTGGTGCTGCTGACACTGGCAGCGGTAAGTAAAGGTATTTTGCCGCACTGACGCAAGTTCGAAACGATGGGTGCGCAGGGCCGGAACGCCCAATACGCTTTCCATCATCCATTTCCACTCTTTACCATGCGGCGCGACGCGGCCAAAGTGATTCCACACCAGCAGGTGGGCTAACTCATGGGGCACGACCTCACGGATAAACGCCTGCTGGTTTTCCAGAAGCAGTACCGGGTTAAGACGAATTTCGTTTTTTTCCAGCCAGGCGGTACCGGCGGCGGCTCCGCGTTGCTGATAAACCAGTACCGGCTCTCGATAGTTACGCCCCAGTTTGAGGTTTGCTTTGGCCAGATTCTCCCGCAGGCTGCGCATGACAGCCTGTTGAAGAGCAATCGGAATTCGGGGTGTTTTCATAGCGCCAGAGGATAATGCGCCACGGAAGGGAGAGCAAGAAGAAGCTTCCTCCCCGCAGAGAGGAAGCGTGTCAGACTAGTCGCGGGCGCCGATTTCACGCAGTTTGCGGCCTTTCATCAGGTTACGTTCAATATGTTCCAGTGAAACGTTTTTGGTTTCGGGGATCAGCCACAGGGTCAGGAAAATGAACAGAACGTTCAGCCCGCCGTAGACCCAGAAGGTGTTGGCGCTTCCCAGAGAGTTCAGCATGGTCAGGAAGGTGGCGCCAACGATCATGTTGGCGATCCAGTTGGTCGCCGTTGAGCAGGTAATACCGAAATCACGTCCTTTCAGCGGCTGGATTTCGGAACACAGTACCCAAATAAGCGGGCCGGCGCTCATGGCGAAGCCAACGATAAACATCAACAGCATCAGGACCGCGAAGTACTGTGCCATGGCGGAGTGAATCCCGATATGCATCATGCTGCCCAGTACGCCCATGCCGACGGCCATGACGATAAACCCGAGGATCAGGGTCGGTTTGCGGCCCCAGCGGTCGACCAGGCCGATCGCGATGAAGGTGGCCAGAACGTTGGTCAAACCAACGATGACGGTTCCCCACATCTGTTCGGTGGTATTCGCGTAGCCCGCCAGTTCAAAAATCTTCGGCGCGTAGTACATGATAACGTTCATACCGGTGAACTGCTGCATCACCTGTAACAGGATGCCGAGAAATACCGCGCGGCGGAAGTTGCTGTTCTCTTTAAACAGCGACCAACCGGATTGTTTTACCTGCAGACTTTCACGGATCTCATCAAGCTCGCGTTTTGCTTCTGCGCTGGTGTCGCGCAGGCGCAACAGAACGCGTTCGGCATCGACAAAGCGACGTTTAGCCGCAAACCAGCGCGGGCTGTCTGGCAGGAAGATAACGCCAATCAGCAGCAGTACCGCCGGGATAATAATCACGCCGAGCATCCAGCGCCATGCGCCGCTGTAGCTGAAGGCGGTATCGGAAAGATAAGCGCCGAGAATACCAATGGTGATCATCAACTGGTACATCGAAATCATACTGCCGCGAATTTTTTCCGGCGCGATTTCCGACAAATACAGGGGGGCCGTGTAGGAGGCTACGCCGACAGCCAGACCGAGCAGGACGCGGGAGATCAGCAGTACTTCAACGTTCGGTGCGGCGGCAGAGAATAACGAACCGGCAACGAACAGGATTGCGCCAATCATCAGGCTTTTTTTACGCCCGAGTTTAAAGGAGAGCCAGCCACTGCCGACCGCACCGACAGCGGCGCCGAACATCATGGAACTCACTACCCATTCCTGGGTGTGAGCGCTTATCTGAAATTCATTGGCAATAAAGGGTAAGGCACCTGCAATGACACCAATATCAAGACCGAATAGCAGGCCAGCCAGTGCGGCGAGGAAGCAGACGAAGAACGTCATCGTCTTGTTTGCGCGCCCTTGTGTTTTGTTGTCAGGCATAACGCCCTCCAGTTGAGTGAGTGATTCGTCTCCGGGTAGGGTAGGGAAGTCCGCAGTAAAAAAATGTGATAAAAATCACGACCGTGTAATCGATTACACTAAGGTAAAGAAACGTAATCAATATAAATTTATTTAAATCAATTAGTTGATATAGTATGGCTTAGTTTATTAAAAACGCTAATCAGCATTCTCTGAAATATTGTGTAACACTGCGGAGTGTTGTTACATTTCACGTCGGCCTTGATAAGAGATTGAATCTGTATCTAATGTAATCGCTTTCATTTAAGTGCTTGTTTCAAGGGAAACTACAGGACAGTTGAACAGTTGCGAATGAGGATTGTTGCAAAAAAAAGCCAGCGCATGGCTGGCCTTAAGCGTGCGGGAATGGGGTTATTTCAGGCCAGCGGCATCGCGAAGTTGAGCTGCCTTGTCGGTTTTTTCCCATGGGAAGTGTTCACGACCAAAGTGACCGTATGCCGCAGTCTCTTTGTAGATAGGGTGAAGCAGATCCAGCATTTGAATCAAGCCGTACGGACGCAGGTCGAAGAATTCGCGTACCAGCAGGGTCAACTGTTCAGAAGGCACTTTTTCAGTACCGAAGGTTTCAACCATGATAGAGGTCGGTTCAGCCACGCCGATAGCGTAAGAAACCTGAATCTCACAACGGTCAGCCAGGCCAGCGGCAACGATGTTTTTCGCAACATAGCGTGCAGCGTAAGCCGCTGAACGGTCCACTTTAGATGGATCTTTACCTGAGAAAGCGCCGCCGCCGTGACGAGCCATACCGCCGTAGGTATCAACGATGATTTTACGCCCGGTCAGTCCGCAGTCGCCCATCGGGCCGCCGATAACAAAACGGCCGGTCGGGTTGATAAAGAATTTGGTGGAAGTATTCAGCCACTCGGTAGGCAGAATCGGTTTAATGATCTCTTCCATCACCGCTTCCTGCAGCGATTTCTGGTCAATTTCTTCAGCGTGCTGGGTAGACAACACGACCGCGTCAATACCGACAATTTTGCCATCGTCATACTGGAAGGTGACCTGGCTTTTCGCATCCGGGCGCAGCCACGGCAGGGTACCGTTCTTGCGAACTTCAGCCTGACGCTGCACCAGACGGTGCGCGTAGGTGATCGGCGCTGGCATCAGCACATCGGTTTCGTTGGTCGCGTAGCCAAACATCAGGCCCTGGTCGCCCGCGCCCTGTTCCAGCGGATCGGCGCGGTCAACGCCCTGGTTAATATCCGGAGATTGTTTTCCGATCGCGCTCAGCACCGCGCAAGAATTGGCGTCAAAGCCCATATCGGAATGCACGTAGCCAATTTCACGGACCGTATTACGGGTGATCTCTTCGATATCCACCCATGCGCTGGTGGTGATTTCACCGCCAACCAGAACCATGCCGGTTTTAACGTAGGTTTCACATGCTACGCGTGCTTTTGGATCCTGTTCGAGGATCGCATCCAGCACGGCGTCGGAGATTTGGTCAGCAATTTTGTCTGGATGCCCTTCTGATACGGACTCGGACGTAAAGAGGTGTTTTGCCATATTTAATTTCACCTGTAGACTATTCGGGTAGCTCATACTGTTGTGTGAAGAGGCTTTGACGGATGACTATACCAAAGCTTGCAGGTAGTGACACGAGCAGTCTGAGTGTTAATCAGTATAGACGGATTAACTTCTGGATGGCTATTTTAGGTCAGTTCTTGAGCCCATTTCCAGCCTTTTTTGATATTGGTCGCATTTATGGAAAAAAGGGGGAGGGCAGTTTTGCTGATAAAACCTGACAGCGTACATATTTTTATTTTGCTTTTTACCGCGCTTCTCGGTATAAATCGCCGCGCGCGGCTCATTAAAAAAGCGCACGAAAAAAGCGCACGGGCACGCAGTTCGTGGCGTCACTTCCAGCCGGGTTAAGAGCCTATCCCATTGGGGCTATTTTTGAACCCGGGCAGTGCTCAAACGGCCTGCAACAATAACGCCTGGTGGAATAGGCTAAGCAGTCTGTATTTACAGCGCCCCGCAATGGCGTTTGCGCTGTCTGTCAGGAATGTATCGCTTTGGCTTGTCGCTGGCCCGTATCGGGGCAGTGTGGAGGTGCTCACAGATAATGAACCCACGTTTTTCACCTGGCTCGCCGCGTCGTATCGTCGCGCGTCACTGTCCTGCATCATTCTGCATCTTTCTCATGCAAACCTGCCGATGTTCTACCCATCTCGGCGCTTCTCAGGATTCCAGGGCCGGTCGGCCAGCCGAAAACTGAACAAGGGCGCTCTTGCGATAGCAAGGGTTTTCTCGTGGTTTCTCCGGACTGTCATACGCTGTTCGGCGACGTGTTGTACGATGATATGAATAAGAAACCGGTCGCACAGTCACAGGTCCAGCACTATCCGCTGGGATCAGGGACTGTTTATGGGTTGTTATCGCGTCTTCGGATTGCGATAGTAGTCAACTGTTTTACACTTGTTAATAAAATTTGAGGTTCGCTATGTCTGACGACATGCCTTTGTTTTCGCCTTCGTCAGCAGGCGAGCACGGTGTACTACGTTCCATGCAGGAGGTTGCGATGAGCTCCCAGGAAGTCAGCAAGATGCTACGCACTTATAATATTGCCTGGTGGGGTAATAACTACTACGACGTTAACGAACTGGGCCATATCAGCGTCTGCCCTGACCCTGACGTCCCGCAAGCGCGCGTTGACCTCGCTGAGCTGGTAAAAGCGCGTGAAGCGCAGGGCCAGCGCCTGCCTGCGCTATTTTGTTTCCCGCAGATTCTGCAGCACCGCCTGCGCTCCATCAACGCGGCTTTTAAGCGCGCGCGGGAATCCTATGGCTACAACGGCGACTACTTTCTGGTTTATCCGATCAAGGTTAACCAGCATCGTCGGGTTATTGAATCGCTGATCCACTCCGGCGAACCGCTGGGGCTGGAAGCGGGCTCCAAGGCTGAACTGATGGCGGTGCTGGCGCATGCGGGCATGACCCGCAGCGTGATTGTGTGCAACGGTTATAAAGACCGTGAATATATCCGCCTGGCGCTGGTGGGTGAAAAGATGGGCCATAAGGTCTATCTGGTCATCGAAAAAATGTCGGAAATCGCCATCGTGCTGGAGGAGGCCGAGCGCCTGAACGTGGTGCCGCGGCTTGGCGTCCGCGCGCGTCTGGCTTCTCAGGGTTCCGGTAAATGGCAATCCTCCGGCGGCGAAAAATCAAAATTCGGCCTTGCGGCAACGCAGGTTCTGCAGCTGGTTGAGATCCTGCGCTCGGCAGGGCACCTGGAGAGTCTGCAACTGCTGCACTTCCACCTGGGGTCGCAGATGGCCAATATTCGCGATATCGCCACCGGCGTCCGCGAGTCCGCACGCTTTTATGTCGAACTGCATAAGCTGGGCGTCAATATTCAGTGCTTCGATGTTGGCGGCGGTCTTGGCGTTGATTATGAAGGCACCCGTTCGCAGTCTGACTGTTCGGTGAACTACGGTCTGAACGAATATGCCAACAATATTATCTGGGCGATTGGCGATGCCTGTGAAGAGAACGGCCTGCCGCATCCGACGGTGATTACTGAGTCCGGTCGCGCAGTCACCGCGCATCACACGGTGCTGGTCTCCAATATTATCGGCGTTGAGCGTAACGAATATACCGAGGCCACCCCGCCAGCGGAAGATGCCGCCCGTCCGCTGCAAAGTATGTGGGAAACCTGGCAGGAAATGCACGAAACCGGCAATCGCCGCTCGCTGCGGGAATGGCTGCACGATAGCCAGATGGATTTGCACGATATTCATATCGGCTACTCCTCCGGCACCTTTAATCTTCAGGAGCGCGCCTGGGCCGAACAGCTGTATCTGAATATGTGCCATGAAGTACAGAAACAGCTTGATCCGAGCAACCGCGCCCATCGCCCGATCATCGACGAACTGCAGGAACGAATGGCGGATAAAATTTACGTCAACTTCTCCCTGTTCCAGTCGATGCCGGACGCCTGGGGTATCGATCAACTGTTCCCGGTGATGCCGCTGGAAGGGCTGAACAAGGTGCCGGAACGTCGTGCGGTGCTGCTGGATATTACCTGCGATTCCGATGGCGCGATCGACCACTATGTGGATGGTGACGGTATTGCGACCACCATGCCGATGCCGGAATATGATCCAGACAACCCGCCGATGCTGGGCTTCTTTATGGTCGGCGCCTATCAGGAAATTCTCGGCAATATGCATAACCTGTTCGGCGATACGGAAGCCGTGGACGTGTTTGTCTTCCCTGATGGCAGCGTCGAAGTTGAATTGTCTGATGAAGGGGATACCGTGGCGGATATGCTGCAATACGTGCAGCTGGAGCCGAGCACGCTGCTGACTCAGTTCCGCGATCAGGTGAAAAATACCGATCTGGATGCGGATTTACAGCAACAGTTCCTTGAAGAGTTCGAAGCGGGTCTGTACGGGTATACTTACCTGGAAGATGAGTAGCCGTCGGTGCCCGGTGGCGCTGCGTTTACCGGGCCTGTGAATGCAGGCCGGATAAGGCGGCGCCATCCGGCAGAGTGCTATACTCACTTGAACCCGCATGTATTACCGGCGATAATTCGCCCCAATAAGCGATTTACTAATTAATCCCTTCCTCGTCGGGTTTAACGACGCGGAGGGGATTTTTTTTCATCTGTTTTTAATGTATCGACTTTAAAAGAGGTCAGGACATGAGCACCTTAGGTCATCAATATGATAACTCGCTGGTATCTAACGCATTTGGCTTCCTGCGTCTGCCGCTGAATTTCCAGCCGTACGACAGCGATGCCGACTGGGTCATTACCGGCGTTCCGTTTGATATGGCGACTTCCGGGCGTGCGGGCGGCCGTCACGGACCGGCGGCGATCCGCCAGGTTTCGACCAACCTTGCGTGGGAGCACAACCGCTTCCCGTGGAACTTCGACATGCGTGAGCGCCTGAACGTAGTTGACTGCGGCGACCTGGTTTATGCTTTCGGCGATGCGCGTGAAATGAGCGAAAAGCTGCAGGCCCATGCGGAGAAATTGCTGGCGGCCGGGAAGCGTATGCTCTCCTTCGGCGGCGACCATTTCGTGACTCTGCCGTTGTTGCGCGCGCATGCTAAACACTTCGGCAAAATGGCGCTGGTACACTTTGATGCCCACACCGATACCTACGCGAACGGCTGCGAGTTTGACCACGGCACCATGTTTTATACCGCGCCGAACGAAGGTCTGATCGATCCTCATCATTCCGTGCAGATCGGTATCCGTACCGAGTTTGATAAAGATAACGGCTTCACGGTGCTGGACGCGGGCCAGGTCAACGATCGTACCGCGGACGACGTGATCGCGCAGGTGAAACAGATCGTTGGCGATATGCCGGTCTATCTGACGTTTGATATCGACTGTCTCGATCCCGCGTTCGCGCCGGGTACCGGTACGCCGGTGATTGGCGGCCTGACGTCGGATCGTGCGATCAAACTGGTGCGCGGCCTGAAGGATTTGAACATTGTGGGGATGGACGTAGTAGAAGTCGCGCCTGCCTACGATCAATCGGAGATCACCGCGCTGGCGGCAGCGACGCTAGCGCTGGAAATGCTGTATATCCAGGCGGCGAAGAAAGGCGAGTAATCGGGTTATTTGGCTTGCCGGTTTGAGCAGGGACGGCGTTCCGGCTGTAGGTCCGGAGTCCGTCTGACTTCCCCCATTCCGCCCAATAGCGTTGCGGAATGGGGGGAATCATTACTTAATTCCGTCCGCAGCCATGCGTTCGCGAATATGCTGAGCGCGCGCTTCAGACGCCGGGTGATCGTCAAACATTGAACTTTGGCGACCGGCTTCCAGTTTGGCCAGTTTCTCGAAGCTGGTGGCGAGCCCGGCAGGGCTAATCCCGCGCTTACGCAGCAAATCGTAAGAGTAATCGTCCGCTTCCGACTCCTGACGTTGAGAGAACTGAGAATTCACCAGCTTTTCACCAAGATCGCCTAGCTGGGACTGCGACAGGCTGCCGACAACGCCGCCAGCGGAAGCCGCCGCCGCGCGCAAGGCGTTAGTGCCTAATGCGACCTGCATTCCTTTCTTCACATGCCCAAGCGCGACGTGGCCCATTTCGTGGCCGATCACTGCTTCGACTTCGTTGTCGTTCATTAGATCCATCAGTCCGCTGTATACGCGGATGCAGCCGTTAGCCATGGCGAAGGCGTTAACGTCTTTGGTCTGGTATACCTTGTAGTTCACCGGCTGGCCGTTGATATTGTCCCCCAGCGCGGCGGCGATTTTAGTCAGCCGTTTACTGTATTGGCTCCCCGCAGGCGCGATGGTGGCTTTGGCATCCATCTCCTGACAGGCTTTATCGCTTAACGCTTTCACCTGCTCATCGCTGAGCGACCAGGCCTGATAGGCTCCCGCTCCTGAGCTGAGCAGGGCGCTGGAATCCATGTTCTGGCATCCGGTGAGGGCTGCGGCGATCCCAAGGGCAAAAATAGTTGAGTGAATTTTCATTTTTATCTTCCACAATCTTATGGTTATTTATTCGAAAAATGGCTATGGCTGACCTGCCATATCCTGCGCAAATTATAAATACTCTCTTGAGAGGCGGGCGAGAGGATTACCGCGTAGCACAACCTGTTCCGGAGATTTCTTAAGCGGCAAAAGGATGCTCCATGTACATGCTTTGCCGCTTAGGTTACATTGTTCACACTTTTTTCCGGCGTAGCCCAAAACGCGCGGTCGTCAAGCCGTTGCGGGCACGGCCTTCATTATCCGATCTGGAGTCAAAATGTCCTCACGTAAAGAGCTTGCTAACGCTATTCGTGCGCTGAGCATGGACGCAGTACAGAAAGCCAAATCCGGTCACCCGGGCGCCCCGATGGGGATGGCTGACATTGCCGAAGTCCTGTGGCGTGATTTCCTGAACCATAACCCGAACAATCCGTCCTGGGCCGACCGCGACCGTTTCGTACTGTCCAACGGCCACGGCTCGATGCTGATCTACAGCCTGCTGCACCTCACCGGTTATGACCTGCCGATTGAAGAGCTGAAAAACTTCCGTCAGCTGCACTCGAAAACGCCGGGCCACCCGGAAGTGGGCTACACCGCCGGTGTCGAAACCACCACCGGCCCGCTGGGGCAGGGCATTGCGAACGCGGTCGGGATGGCGATTGCCGAGAAAACCCTGGCGGCGCAGTTCAACCGTCCGGGCCACGATATTGTTGACCACTTCACATATGCGTTCATGGGCGACGGCTGCATGATGGAAGGTATCTCTCACGAGGTATGTTCCCTGGCCGGCACCCTGAAACTGGGCAAACTGGTGGCATTCTACGACGACAATGGTATCTCCATTGATGGTCACGTTGAAGGCTGGTTTACCGATGATACCGCGAAGCGTTTTGAAGCTTACGGCTGGCACGTGGTGCGCGGCGTGGATGGTCACGATGCTGAAGCGATTAAACGTGCGGTGGAAGAAGCGCGCGCGGTTACCGACAAACCTTCCCTGCTGATGTGCAAAACCATCATCGGTTTCGGTTCCCCGAACAAAGCCGGTACCCACGATTCCCACGGCGCGCCGCTGGGCGATGCGGAAATCGCGCTGACCCGTGAACAACTGGGCTGGAAATACGCGCCGTTCGAAATTCCGTCGGACATCTATGCGCAGTGGGATGCGAAAGAGGCCGGTCAGGCGAAAGAGTCTGCGTGGAACGAGAAGTTTGCCGCCTATGCCAAAGCCTTCCCGCAGGAAGCGGCTGAATTTACCCGTCGTATGAAAGGCGATATGCCGGCTGACTTCGACGCGAAAGCGAATGAATTTATCGCGAAGCTGCAGGCGAATCCGGCGAAAATCGCCAGCCGTAAAGCGTCGCAGAATGCCATTGAAGCATTTGGTCCGCTGCTGCCTGAGTTTCTCGGCGGCTCCGCTGACCTGGCGCCGTCTAACCTGACCCTGTGGTCCGGCTCTAAAGCGATCAACGAAGATACCGCCGGTAACTACATCCACTACGGCGTGCGCGAGTTCGGTATGACCGCCATTGCCAACGGCATCGCGCTACACGGTGGTTTCCTGCCGTACACCTCCACCTTCCTGATGTTCGTGGAATATGCCCGTAACGCGGTGCGTATGGCGGCGCTGATGAAGCAGCGTCAGGTGATGGTCTACACCCACGACTCCATCGGTCTGGGGGAAGACGGCCCGACGCACCAGCCGGTAGAACAGGTGGCTTCCCTGCGCGTGACGCCGAACATGTCCACATGGCGTCCGTGCGACCAGGTGGAATCTGCGGTGGCGTGGAAATACGGTGTGGAGCGTCAGGACGGCCCGACCGCGCTGATCCTCTCCCGTCAGAACCTGGCGCAGCAGGAGCGTAGCGAAGAGCAGCTGGCGAACATCGCCCGCGGTGGTTACGTACTGAAAGATTGTGCTGGTCAGCCGGAACTGATCTTCATTGCCACCGGTTCCGAAGTGGAGCTGGCGGTTGCGGCATACGAAAAACTGACCGCCGAAGGCGTGAAGGCGCGGGTGGTTTCCATGCCGTCCACCGACGCGTTCGACAAGCAGGATGCGGCCTATCGTGAAGCGGTATTGCCGAAAGCAGTCTCTGCGCGCGTGGCAATCGAAGCGGGTATCGCCGACTACTGGTTCAAATACGTGGGCCTGAACGGCGCGATCGTCGGCATGACCACCTTCGGTGAATCAGCCCCGGCGGAGCAACTGTTCGAAGAGTTCGGTTTTACCGTTGAGAACGTGGTTGCTAAGGCGAAAGCGCTGCTGTAGCAGATGCGTTTCCACACTAAGGCCGCGAGAGAGCGGCCTTTTTTCATTTATCTGGCTGAAAGCAATAAACGGTACCGCAGGAATGATGGTTTCCCAATAAACTATTCCTTTTAAAATGTGACGCAAGTCAGATAAATCGCTTATTGAGCTGGACAATCATTCCTTTTATTCCTTGTTTCGCTTATTCTAGCTGAAGCGTTTCAGTCGGCTAAATGTTCGACAATTAATCAATCAGTCGCAGTTTGCGACAGGTAAGGTTTCCCTCACGGCGTTGCTGGATTACTCTGTCAGCCACTTCAGATCAGGGAAAGCCTTGCAGGAGACCTATGACCATACGCATTGCGATTAATGGCTTCGGTCGCATCGGGCGTAACGTGGTTCGTGCTTTGTATGAATCCGGGCGCCGGGCGGAAATCACCGTAGTGGCAATTAACGAACTGGCGGATGCCGCGGGTATCGCGCATTTGTTGAAGTATGACACCAGCCATGGGCGCTTTGCCTGGGATGTGCGCCAGGAGAGAGAGCAACTGTTTGTTGGCGATGATGCGATTCGCCTGTTGCATGAGTCTTCCATTACGGCGTTACCCTGGCGGGAACTGGCGGTTGATGTCGTGCTTGACTGCACCGGCGTTTACGGTAGCCGTGAACATGGCGAAGCCCACCTTCAGGCCGGGGCAAAGAAGGTGCTCTTTTCACATCCTGGCGGCAACGATCTCGACGCAACGGTGGTTTTTGGCGTAAATCATGATGAGCTACGCGCCGGGCACCGTATCGTCTCCAACGCTTCTTGTACCACCAACTGCATTATTCCGGTCATTAAACTGCTGGATGATGCTTACGGCATTGAGTCAGGCACGGTAACGACGATCCACTCCGCGATGCACGATCAGCAGGTCATTGATGCCTACCATCCGGATCTGCGCCGTACGCGAGCAGCCAGTCAATCGATTATCCCGGTGGATACTAAACTGGCTGCGGGGATCGCGCGTATCTTTCCCCAGTTTAACGACCGTTTTGAGGCGATTGCGGTTCGCGTGCCGACCATTAATGTCACGGCAATTGACCTCAGCGTGACGGTGAAGAAACCAGTAAAAGCGAGTGAAGTCAACCAGTTGTTGCAAAAAGCAGCACAGGGTTCATTTCATGGTATAGTTGACTATACGGAATTACCGTTAGTCTCGATAGATTTTAACCATGACCCGCATAGCGCGATTGTTGATGGCACGCAGACGCGGGTGAGTGGCGCACATTTGATCAAAACGCTGGTCTGGTGTGATAACGAATGGGGCTTTGCTAACCGGATGCTTGACACCACGTTAGCGATGGCCGCACAAGGTTTCAGGTAAGGCGCTCAGGCGCTTGCAAAACTTTATTAAGAATCAACGAGAGGATTCACCATGTCTGTAATTAAGATGACCGATCTGGATCTGGCGGGTAAACGCGTTTTTATCCGCGCGGATCTGAACGTACCCGTTAAAGAAGGGAAAGTAACCAGCGATGCGCGCATCCGCGCCTCTCTGCCGACCATTGAACTGGCCCTGAAACAGGGTGCGAAAGTGATGGTCACTTCTCACCTGGGTCGTCCTACCGAAGGCGAGTACAACGAAGAATTCTCTCTGCTGCCGGTTGTTAACTACCTGAAAGACAAACTCTCCAATCCGGTTCGCCTGGTAAAAGATTACCTGGATGGCGTTGACGTGGCTGCCGGTGAACTGGTGGTGCTGGAAAACGTTCGCTTCAACAAAGGCGAAAAGAAAGACGACGAAGCGCTGTCTAAAAAATATGCTGCGCTGTGCGACGTGTTTGTGATGGACGCATTCGGTACCGCTCACCGCGCCCAGGCTTCTACTCACGGTATCGGTAAATTCGCCGACGTCGCTTGCGCAGGTCCGCTGCTGGCCGCTGAGCTGGACGCGCTGGGTAAAGCGTTGAAAGAACCGGCTCGCCCGATGGTGGCTATCGTTGGTGGTTCTAAAGTGTCTACCAAACTGACCGTTCTGGACTCCCTGTCCAAAATCGCTGACCAGCTGATCGTTGGCGGTGGTATTGCCAATACCTTCGTTGCCGCTCAGGGGCACAATGTGGGCAAATCCCTGTACGAGGCCGACCTGGTTGATGAAGCGAAACGCCTGCTCGGCACCTGCGATATCCCGGTTCCGACTGACGTCCGCGTGGCGACCGAGTTTTCTGAAACAGCAACCGCGACCCTGAAATCGGTTAGCGACATCAAAGATGACGAGCAGATTCTGGACCTCGGCGATGCCTCCGCAGAAAAACTGGCTGCAATCCTGAAAAATGCAAAAACCATTCTGTGGAACGGTCCGGTTGGCGTGTTCGAATTCCCGAACTTCCGTAAAGGTACTGAAATTGTTGCCAACGCGATCGCCGACAGCGAAGCGTTCTCCATCGCTGGCGGCGGTGACACTCTGGCGGCAATCGACCTGTTCGGCATTGCGGACAAAATCTCCTACATCTCCACTGGCGGCGGCGCATTCCTCGAATTCGTGGAAGGCAAAGTTCTGCCTGCAGTAGCTATGCTCGAAGAGCGCGCTAAGCAGTAATTCAGTTCAGGCGGGGAGACCCGCCTGTTTTTCAGCGCGTGTAAAAGCTCGCGAACCTCCTTCAACGGTCGAAGATACAGATACAGGACTACGTAACATGTCTAAAATTTTTGATTTCGTAAAACCGGGCGTCATCACTGGCGACGACGTTCAGAAAGTGTTCCAGGTTGCTAAAGAAAACAACTTTGCTCTGCCAGCGGTAAACTGCGTGGGTACTGATTCCATCAACGCCGTTCTGGAAGCCGCAGCAAAAGTTCGTTCTCCGGTTATCGTTCAGTTCTCTAACGGCGGCGCGGCGTTCATCGCCGGCAAAGGCGTGAAAACTGACGTGCCTCAGGGCGCGGCAATTCTGGGGGCGATCTCTGGCGCGCACCACGTTCATCAGATGGCTGAGCATTACGGTGTTCCGGTTATTCTGCACACCGACCACTGTGCGAAGAAACTGCTGCCGTGGATCGACGGTCTGTTGGATGCGGGTGAAAAACATTTCGCTGCTACCGGCAAACCGCTGTTCTCTTCTCACATGATTGACCTGTCTGAAGAATCGCTGCACGAAAACATTGAGATCTGTTCTAAATACCTGGCGCGTATGGCCAAAATGGACATGACGCTGGAAATCGAACTGGGTTGCACCGGTGGCGAAGAAGACGGCGTGGACAACAGCCACATGGATGCTTCCGCTCTGTACACCCAGCCGGAAGATGTTGATTACGCGTACACCGAGCTGAGCAAAATCAGCCCGCGTTTCACCATCGCTGCTTCCTTTGGTAACGTGCACGGCGTTTACAAACCGGGCAATGTGGTTCTGACCCCGACTATCCTGCGTGATTCTCAGGAATATGTTTCTAAGAAACATAACCTGCCGCACAACAGCCTGAACTTCGTCTTCCACGGCGGTTCCGGTTCTTCTGCTCAGGAAATCAAAGACTCCGTAAGCTACGGCGTTATCAAAATGAACATCGATACCGATACCCAATGGGCAACCTGGGACGGTATCCTGCAGTACTACAAAACGAACGAAGCTTACCTACAGGGCCAGCTGGGCAACCCGAAAGGCGAAGACCAGCCGAACAAGAAATACTACGATCCGCGCGTATGGCTGCGCGCCGCTCAGACCTCAATGGTGACGCGTCTGGAGCAGGCATTTAAAGAGCTGAACGCGATCGACGTTCTGTAACAAAATTCTTTTTTTAGTCTGGAGCCCGCAGCGATGCGGGCTTTTTTTATTTTTCGGGCAAGGCAGAACGTCGCGAAAAAATGTGATCAATTTGGCAAAACATACGCTTATTGTTTACCCTTAAGCTACCTGCCATTAGCAGGCTTAGTTATTTTATTTCCCGTCCGGGTATCCATAAGGAATGTTAAATGGAAGAGTTGAACGTTGTCGGTAGCATAAATCACGCCGGTTCATGGCTGGTGCGTAATCAGCAACTATTACTGAGTTATGCCGTCAACATCGTCGCGGCCATCGCGATTATTATTGTTGGTCTGATCGTGGCGCGAATTGTGTCTAATACTCTGAATCGTCTGATGCAGGCGCGACACATTGATGCCACCGTCGCCGATTTTCTGTCCGCACTGGCGCGTTATGCGGTTATTGCTTTTACGCTGATTGCCGCACTGGGGCGTGTAGGCGTGCAGACAGCATCGGTTATCGCCGTTCTTGGCGCCGCAGGTCTGGCCGTTGGCCTGGCGCTGCAGGGATCGCTGGCTAACCTCGCGGCTGGCGTGCTGCTGGTTGTTTTCCGTCCGTTCCGCGCGGGGGAGTACGTTGATCTGGGCGGTACCGCGGGAACGGTACTTAACGTCCAGATTTTTTCCACCACGCTGCGTGCCGCGGATGGCAAAATCGTTATTGTGCCGAACAAAAAGGTTATTGACGGTAATATCACCAACTTCTCCCGTGAACCGGTTCGCCGTAATGAGTTTATCATTGGCGTTGGATATGACTCTGATACGGATCTGGTGAAAAAGCTGCTTACCGATATCATTACATCTGATGAGCGTATCCTGAAAGATCGGGAAATGACGGTTCGTCTCCATGAACTGGGGGCGTCATCGGTGAACTACGTGGTGCGCGTATGGAGCAAAAGTAGCGATCTGCAAAGCGTTTACTGGGATATTCTGGAGCGTATTAAGCGTGATTTTGACGCCAACGGAATTAGCTTCCCGTATCCGCAAATGGATGTGAACGTTAAGAAGGTGAAAGAACAGGCGGAATAATATTCGCTTCAGGTTTTAGCGAAAAGGGCTCGCGGTTGATGATCGCGGGCCCTTTTTGTTTGCGACGACAAGCGCCTGTAAAAATCTTTTATTAGCTTTACTTATTAATGATTAAAAATATAAATTTCATCTAATAATCGTGCCGCGCTATAGTCAGTCCGAATTTACGACTCTGGCGGAAAATCCCATATGTTATCTTATTATTTCCAGGGGCTTGCTCTGGGAGCGGCGATGATTTTGCCGCTCGGTCCCCAAAATGCTTTTGTGATGAATCAGGGTATTCGTCGCCAGTATCATCTGATGATTGCTCTGCTTTGCGCGATCAGCGATCTGCTGCTCATTTGTGCCGGCGTGTTTGGCGGCAGCGCGTTGCTGATGCAGTCGCCGTGGCTGTTGGCGATGGTGACCTGGGGCGGCGTCGCCTTTTTATTGTGGTACGGTTTTGGGGCGATGAAAACGGCTTTTAGCCGACATCTGGAACTGGCCAGCGCGGAAGCGATGAAGCAGGGGCGCTGGAGAATTATTGTCACCATGCTGGCGGTGACCTGGCTGAATCCACATGTTTATCTTGATACCTTTGTGGTGCTCGGCAGCCTTGGCGGACAACTGGCAGCAGAGCCAAAGCGCTGGTTTGCCTTAGGTACCATTAGCGCTTCGTTTTTATGGTTCTTTGGTCTGGCCCTGCTGGCCGCCTGGCTGGCACCGCGTTTGCGTACGGCAACGGCGCAAAGAGTCATCAATCTGCTGGTCGGCCTGGTAATGTGGATGATTGCGCTACAGTTAGCGAAAGATGGCCTTGCGCATGTGCAGGCGCTGCTTAACTAAGCCTTCTCTGATGGACTTTCCTCATCTACGCGCTAAGCTGGTTGGCATGCGTCCACCTTATGGACGACTCATGTAAGATGGAGAAACGACAGTGAAGTTAAAAGTCATGGCCCTGGCGGCAGCACTCGGATTTAGCGTAATGGCCACACAGGCAAATGAATTGCCAAATGGCCCACATATTGTCACGTCAGGGACCGCCAGCGTTGCCGCGGTTCCCGATATCGCCACCCTGGCGATTGAAGTTAACGTCTCCGCGAAAGACGCGGCATCGGCAAAGAAACAGGCTGACGAACGTGTTGCCCAGTATCTTTCTTTCCTGGAAAAGAGCGGTATTGGCAGGAAAGATATTAACTCAGCCAATCTGCGTACTCAGCCTGATTATGATTATCAGAATGGTAAAAGCATTCTTAAGGGCTACCGCGCGGTGCGTAGCGTTGAAGTCACGTTACGGCAACTGGATAAGCTCAACGGTCTGTTAGATGGTGCATTAAAAGCGGGTCTGAATGAGATCCGCTCAGTGTCTCTGGGGGTTGCGCAACCGGACGCGTATAAAGATAAAGCGCGCAAAGCGGCGATTGATAATGCTATTCACCAGGCACAGGAACTGGCAGCCGGTTTCCATAGTAAGCTGGGGCCGGTCTATAGCGTTCGTTATCATGTCTCCAATTACCAGCCCAGCCCGATGGTGCGGATGATGAAAGCGGATGCGGCGCCAGTTTCTGCTCAGGAAAGCTATGAACAGGCGACAATTCAGTTTGATGATCAGGTGGATGTGGTGTTTGAACTGCAACCTGCGCAGTCTGCCTCGGCTCCATCCACGCCAGCAAAAGCTGCTGATGAGTCAAAAGCGGCGCAATAGACTATGTTGCCCGGCCTGCATGCCGGGCTTTTCCGATGGTCATTGCGTCAACATGATATCGGCGACACGCTGAATCGTTTAGCAAAGCCCGCCGTGAACCCTCGCCCAATGTGAACCGATTGCATAAAGTCAGATTACTGTAACTCGTCATTCACTGGCTGGATGGCTCCCACCCTGAAAGCCTGGCCTAATCTTGCCTTAATACTTTGTGCCCATAATTGATCAGCGCATCGGTCACCCGGCGCATCATGCGGCTCTCCGGCGCGAAACGGTGCCAGTAGAGCATCCGGCGCTGGAACAGGCCAGGGGTGAGGTCAATAAGCTCACCGCTGTTCAACTCTTTCTCAATCTGCAGATGCGGGATCATACAGCAGGTGGTTCCCTGACGAGCTAACTGCACAAAGGCTTCAGAAGAGTTCACGATATGGCAGGGGACGCTGCCCGGCGGTAAGTCGAAATTCTGCTGTAAGAAAGCCTGGTGCATATCGTCGAGATGATCGAACGCCACCACCGGCGCTTTGAGCAGCGCCGAACGGGTGACGCCGTTGGGAAAATAGCGTTGCGCAAACTCTTTAGAGGCGACGAACAGATAGTCGAGAGCCCCGAGCTGGTCGACCAGGCAACTGGGCAGTGCCTGCGGCTGAATACTGACTGCCCCGACGACTTCACCGCGGCGCAGACGTTCCTGGGTACGGGTTTCATCTTCCACCTGTAAATTGAGGCGAATAGGGGAGTCGGAGAGTACGCTGGAAAGCGCGGGCAGCAGCCAGGTTGCCAGACTGTCGGCGTTGACCGCCAGCGACAGCAGCAGCGGCGTGGAGCCGGTTTGCTCATCGCCCAGCCACTCCTCTTCCAGCAGCTCGACCTGACGCAGCAGGGCCAGCAATTTTTGCCCTTGCTCGGTAGGACGCGGCGGTACGGTGCGCACCAGCAGCGGTTGGCCAAACATATTTTCCAGTTGTTTAATGCGCTGTGAGACGGCGGACTGGGTGATACAAAGCTTCTGCGCGGCGCGCTCAAATCCTCGTTCCCTGATTACCGCGTCCAGCGCCTGTAGTGTTCTGTAGTCCGGTCGTTTCATTGCTCTGACGTACCCCTAATACTTTTCGTTAACTCGCACTATGACATAAATTTGCTTTTGATGAAGACGAAAAAATTGTCTGCTGCGTTGTGTGATCTTCGTCGCAGGGACAATAACACCCCTGGTGTTCTATAATGCGCCACAGGCAATTACATTTCGGACCATAATCATGACGCAAGATGAACTGAAAAAAGCAGTAGGCTGGGCGGCATTGCAGTATGTACAGCCGGGCACCATCGTTGGGGTTGGTACGGGTTCCACGGCGGCACATTTTATTGACGCGCTGGGCACCATGAAAGGGCAGATTGAAGGGGCGGTTTCCAGCTCCGATGCCTCAACCGAAAAACTGAAAAGCCTCGGTATTACTGTTTTTGATCTTAACAGCGTTGATCGTCTGGGCATCTATGTAGACGGTGCTGACGAGATTAACGGCCATATGCAGATGATTAAAGGCGGCGGTGCGGCGCTGACGCGGGAGAAAATTATCGCCTCGGTTGCTGACAAGTTTATCTGTATCGCCGATGCTTCTAAGCAGGTCGATATTCTCGGTACATTTCCGCTGCCGGTTGAAGTGATTCCGATGGCCCGCAGCGCCGTGGCGCGTGCGCTGGTTAAGCTGGGCGGTCGTCCGGAGTATCGTCAGGGCGTGGTGACCGACAACGGTAACGTGATCCTCGATGTATATGGCCTGGAGATTCTTGACGCCGTGGCGCTGGAAAATGCCATCAACGGTATTCCGGGCGTGGTAACCGTCGGCCTGTTTGCGAATCGTGGCGCGGATATCGCGCTGATCGGCACCGCCGATGGAGTAAAAACCATCACGAAATAGTCTGACCGGGGGAGTGAACCTGCTCCCTCGGCAATATTTTTTTATCAGGTTCATTTTGGTGACTTATGTCACATTTATTCTCAAATCATGAGTAACAGTCTGTCTTTCTTTTTCTTTATGGTGTTTTGTTCTGTCATTTCCCGCTGAGTGATATTTCTTCAGGTTGTTGGCGCAAACGTTCATATTGCCGCGATAGTTTTTTTTGATATGTTGCTGAGAAGAACTTTCGTTCCGCACGACATCAGTTAAGACAAAACAGGACGGGGAAATGGCTAAGGTATCACTGGAAAAAGACAAGATTAAATTTCTGCTGGTTGAAGGTGTACATCAAAAAGCGGTGGATAATCTCCGCGCGGCGGGCTACACCAATATCGAGTTTCACAAAGGCGCGCTGGATAGCGAAGCGCTGAAAGCGTCGATCCGTGATGCTCATTTTATTGGCCTGCGTTCCCGTACTCATCTGACTGAAGAGATCTTCGCGGCGGCGGAAAAGCTGGTTGCCGTCGGCTGTTTCTGTATCGGTACCAATCAGGTTGATTTGAATGCGGCGGCAAAACGCGGTATTCCGGTGTTTAACGCGCCGTTCTCAAATACGCGCTCCGTTGCTGAACTGGTTATTGGCGAATTGTTGCTTATGCTGCGCGGAGTGCCGGCGGCAAACGCGAAAGCACATCGCGGCGTGTGGAACAAACTGGCGGTTGGCAGCTTCGAAGCGCGCGGCAAAAAGTTGGGCATTATTGGCTATGGTCATATCGGTACCCAACTGGGTATCCTGGCCGAATCGCTGGGGATGCACGTCTATTTCTATGATATTGAAAGCAAATTACCGTTAGGTAACGCCGTTCAGGTACAGCATCTCTCTGATTTGTTGAATATGAGCGATGTTGTGAGTCTGCATGTGCCGGAAAACATCTCCACTAAAAATATGATTGGCGCGGAAGAACTGGCGCTGATGAAGCCGGGCGCGCTGCTGATTAACGCCTCTCGCGGCACAGTCGTTGATATCCCGGCCCTGTGCGAGGTGCTGGCGAGCAAACATCTGGCGGGCGCGGCGATTGATGTATTTCCAACCGAACCTGCGACCAACAGCGATCCGTTTAACTCCCCGCTCTGCGAATTTGACAACGTTATCCTGACTCCGCACATTGGCGGTTCAACTCAGGAAGCGCAGGAAAATATCGGTCTGGAAGTCTCGGGCAAGCTGGTGAAATACTCTGATAACGGTTCGACGCTTTCTGCGGTTAACTTCCCTGAAGTGTCGTTGCCGCTGCACGGTGGCCGCCGTCTGCTGCACATCCACGAAAACCGTCCGGGCGTGCTGACCTCGATTAACCAGATCTTTGCGGCCCAGGGTATTAACATCGCGGCGCAGTATCTGCAGACCACGCCGCAGATGGGTTACGTGGTTATCGATATCGAAGCGGAAGAAGATGTGGCACAGACCGCATTGCAGGCGATGAAGGCCATTCCGGGCACTATTCGCGCTCGTCTGCTGTTCTAATCCCCTTTGTTGCCAGCGG
Organism: Klebsiella indica; assembly: GCF_005860775.1. Classification (GTDB taxonomy): domain Bacteria; phylum Pseudomonadota; class Gammaproteobacteria; order Enterobacterales; family Enterobacteriaceae; genus Klebsiella; species Klebsiella indica. The sequence goes on along the minus strand of NZ_VCHQ01000012.1, from coordinate 62,155 downwards.
GCAGGTCAGCAACCTGCCCTTCTCTCGGCTTCATACCGCAATTCTGACGTTTCTCTCGCTCATACAAACGCGCTGCTGGCGATTAAAGCCGATTTACCAGATCCAGGTTTTTGACGGCGTGATGACCGCTGGCAGCGGGATATCCCACTGCTCTGCCGGTAGCGCTTCGACCTGCTGGCAATCGTGGGCGTAACCGACCGGCTGAAGATGGTATTGCCGCCAGTTTTGCAGCGTCCGGTCGTAAAATCCGCCGCCCATTCCCAGGCGTTGCCCGACGGCATCGAACGCCACCAGCGGGGTAATCAGCACATCCAGTTGGCTGAGGGGCAGCACATCGCGCACATCAAGTCTGGGTTCGTGGATTTTCAAACGATTGACGACCAGGTCACTGTGCGGGTGGTAGTGTAAAAACAGCAGATTGGCCGGACTGAAAGGGTGAAGGACGGGGAGATAAACTCGCTTGCCCGCTCGCCAGAGTTGGTCAATGAGCGGCTGCGTATCCAGTTCGCCATCAAACGAAAGAAATACTGCGACCGTATGCGCAAGCAAAACAGGAGGATACACCATCATTCTGTCTGCTGCCTGCAGGGCAAACAGTGTTTGCTGCTCCGGTGTTAACGCGCGTCGGCGCTGGCGGATCTGCTGGCGAATGTGTTGCCTGGTGTACGGGATATCTGACAATAGCGTCATGCCTGAATCTCATTGGTGTACAAACAATGGTGAGCAAACAATACAAACAGGCATAGTGTAATACACGATGGCATAAGCCGGAAATGAAGTCGGGGAATGGAACGATAAAGAAGGGAATCTCCGAGATGCCGCCGCAGGCTGTAACCCTTGAACCCTTGGTTCAAGGTGAATGTGTCGTCACGGTTTTAAGGCTTCTCGGACGAACCGAGCATGCTCACCAACCATGGAGCGCCACATTCTTGTGGTATGAAATATCGGCTCAGGGGACTGGCCCGCTTGCAAACATCTCAGAGAAATTTTGTTCTTGCGATTACTCTAACACAGTTAAATGCAAAGTGTTATTCAAACTTCTGCCCGGGTCTTTCGCTTATGCGACCTTGCTCAAGCAACGCTTGTTCGATGGTCTGCTGAAGCATCCGAATACGCTGCTCCATACTGGCGGCGTAGTCGCGGGTTTTCGCTTTTTCCTGAGTCAACTCATAGCTGATGTTCAACGCGGCGATGAACACCAACTGCTCAGTATTTGTGACTCTAGTGCGTTCTTTTAAATCTTGCAACCGCTGATTCAGGTCATCAGCGGCCTGGTTTAAGGCATCCCTTTGTTCGGGCGGGCAATTCACGCGGAGTGAACGGCCAAAAATCTGGAGATCTACGGGTTGTGCAGACATGCCACCTTCCTGCTGATTAACTGCGCGGCCTTCGCGCCAAGGAGGCTCCGCGAAGGGGCGACACTATAGCTACCCTGGTTCGGAGATACAAGTCCTATTCTGGTTCACCAGGGTCCAAAGTGGTAGCATATCATGAATATTCCTCCCAACGATGACGAATGCGCATGTCTATACAGAACGAAATGCCTGATTACAGTGATGTAGACCAGTTACTGAACCAACAAGGGGTGGGATTAACGCCTGCCGAAATGCACGGATTAATCTGTGGGATCCTGTGTGGCGGCAACAAGGACAGCAGCTGGCAGCCTCTGGTGCATGACCTGACTAACGAAGGACTGGCTTTTGGCCATGAACTGGCGCAGGCGCTGCGTCACATGCATTCCGCCACCAGTGATTCGCTGGAAGATGACGGCTTTTTGTTCCAGCTTTACTTGCCGGATGGCGAGGCGGTGAGCGTGTTCGATCGTGCCGATGCGCTGGCGGGCTGGGTGAACCATTTTCTGCTTGGGTTAGGCGTGACGCAGCCTAAGCTGGATAAAGTCAAAGACGAAGCGGGCGAAGCGATTGACGATCTGCGCAATATCGCCCAGCTCGGGTACGACGAAGACGAGGATCAGGAAGAGCTCGAAATGTCCCTTGAAGAGATTATCGAGTACGTCCGCGTTGCAGCGCTGTTGTGCCACGATACGTTTTCAATGCAAAAACCTACTGCGCCGGAAGTTCAGAAGCCGACACTACACTAATTATTCACTAAATTGTTCAGGGGGCGTCATGACTCAGCAGGAATTTCTCTCTCGTCGCCAGGCTCTGCTGGCGCAGATGCAGCCAGGCAGCGCGGCGTTGATTTTCGCCGCGCCGGAAGTCACGCGTAGCGCAGATTCGGAATATCCCTACCGGCAGAATAGCGATTTTTGGTATTTCACCGGCTTTAATGAGCCGGAAGCGCTGCTGGTGCTGATTAAAAGCGATGAAACGCACAACCACAGCGTATTGTTTAACCGCGTTCGCGATTTGACCGCTGAAATCTGGTTTGGCCGTCGTCTTGGGCAGGAGGCCGCGCCGGCGAAGCTGGGAGTCGATCGCGCGCTGGCGTTTAGTGAAATTAATCAGCAACTGTTTCAGTTGCTTAATGGCCTTGATGCTATTTATTTTGCCCAGGGCGAATATGCATACGCCGATGAACTGGTGTTTAACGCGCTGGAAAAACTGCGTAAAGGCGTGCGTCAGAATCTGCAGGCACCGAACTCGGTGATTGACTGGCGGCCAGTCGTGCATGAAATGCGCCTGTTTAAGTCGGCGGAAGAGCTGGACGTGATGCGACGCGCCGGTGAAATCTCCGCGCTGGCCCATACTCGCGCCATGGAAAAATGCCGCCCAGGGATGTTCGAATACCAGCTGGAAGGTGAGATCCTCCATGAGTTCAACCGCCACGGCGCGCGCTTCCCTTCTTATAACACCATCGTGGGCGGCGGTGAAAATGGCTGCATTTTGCACTACACCGAGAATGAGAGCGAACTGCGCGACGGTGATCTGGTGCTGATTGATGCCGGCTGTGAATACCGTGGCTATGCGGGCGATATTACCCGTACCTTCCCGGTTAACGGTAAATTCAGCCCGGCGCAGCGCAAGATTTACGATATCGTCCTTGAATCTCTGGAAACCTCGCTGAAGCTTTATCGCCCCGGCACCTCAATTAATGAGGTTAACCAGCAGGTGGTGCGGATTATGATTAGCGGCCTGGTACGTCTGGGAATACTGAAAGGGGATATTGACGAACTGATGGCTAATAACGCCCATCGTCCTTTCTTTATGCATGGTCTGAGCCACTGGCTGGGACTCGACGTACACGATGTGGGGAATTATGACGTCGACCGCTCGCGTATTCTTGAACCGGGAATGGTGCTGACCGTTGAGCCGGGTCTGTATATTGCGACGGATGCTGATGTTCCGGCGCAGTATCGGGGTATCGGCATTCGTATCGAAGATGACATTGTCATCACCGAAGACGGCAACGAGAACCTCACCGCGGGTGTGGTGAAAAACGCGGACGATATTGAGGCGCTGATGGCGGCGGCGCGCCAGCTATGAGCGTACTGATCGTTGGCGGTGGAATGACCGGTGCGACGCTGGCGCTGGCGATTTCTCGCCTGACCGGCGGTAATCTGCCGGTGCATCTGGTTGAAGCATCGGCGCCGGAATCCGCGAAGCATCCGGGCTTTGACGCGCGGGCGATCGCACTGGCGGCCGGAACCTGCCAGCAACTGGCCAGGATCGGTATCTGGCAGGAGATTGCCGACTGCGCGACGGCCATTCAGCGCGTCCACGTCAGCGATCGCGGGCATGCGGGATTTGTGACGCTTGACGCCCGGGATTACGCTCTGGCGGCACTAGGTCAGGTGGTTGAACTACACGATGTCGGCCAGCGCCTGTTTGCGCAACTGCGCAAGGCGCCTGGCATCACGCTGCACTGTCCGGCTAAAGTTGCGGAGGTTAGCCGCAGCGTGGGGGACGTTAGTCTTACTCTGGACAATGGTGAAACCCTTAACGGTAAACTGCTGGTGGCGGCCGATGGTTCGCGCTCCACTCTGGGGGCGCGCTGCGGGATAAGCTGGCAGCAGCAGCCCTATGAACAACTGGCGATTATCGCCAACGTCAGTACCGCTCGGCCGCATAACGGCCAGGCATTCGAACGCTTTACCCGACATGGCCCGCTGGCGATGCTGCCGATGTCGCAGGGGCGCGGTTCGCTGGTGTGGTGTCATCCGCAGTCGCGGCATGAAGAGGTGCTCGGCTGGTCAGATGAACGTTTCTGCGATGAACTGCAGCAGGCATTTGGCTGGCGGCTTGGCCAGATAACTCACGCCGGAAAGCGTAGCGCTTATCCGTTATCGCTGACTGCCGCTACCCGCACGGTTACGCATCGTCTGGCCCTGGTGGGTAATGCGGCGCAGACGCTGCATCCCATTGCCGGACAGGGGTTTAACCTCGGCCTGCGGGATGTGATGAGTCTGGCGGAAATGGTTGCGCAGGCGCATGCCGTTGGTCAGGATCCGGGCGACTATGCGCTTTTGAGCCGTTATCAGGCGCGACGCGCCGACGACAAAGCCGCCACGATTGGCGTGACCGACGGTCTGGTGCATCTGTTCGCCAATCGTTGGGCGCCGCTGGTCGTGGGGCGCAATGTCGGTCTGATGGCGATGGAATTATTTACCCCGGCTCGCGATGCGCTGGCGCAGCGTACCCTCGGTTGGGTCCCCCGTTAAGGAGTGAAACGTGCAAAGTGTTGATGTCGCCATTGTGGGCGGTGGAATGGTGGGGCTGGCGGTTGCCTGCGGGTTGCAGGGTAGCGGGCTGCGCGTTGCGGTGCTGGAACAGGCTGAGCCTCAACCGCTGAACGCCGATGCGCCGCCGGCGCTGCGGGTGTCGGCGATTAACGCCGCCAGCGAAACGCTATTGAGCAAACTGGGCGTCTGGCAGGATATCATTGCCCGACGCGCCAGTTGCTATCACGGCATGGAAGTGTGGGATAAAGACAGTTTTGGTCGCATTCGCTTCGATGATCAAAGCATGGGCTTTAGCCACCTGGGGCATATTATTGAAAACGCGGTGATACACCATGCTCTGTGGCAAAAAGCGCAGCGTTGTTCCGACGTCACCTTGCTGGCTCCGGCCCAGTTGCAGCATGTCGCCTGGGGGGAAAATGAAGCCTTTCTTAGCCTGCAGGATGGCAGTATGTTAACCGCCCGGCTGGTGATTGGCGCTGACGGCGCCAATTCGTGGTTGCGCAACAATGCCGACATTCCGCTGACGTACTGGGATTATCAGCATCACGCGCTGGTCGCTACCATTCGCACTGAAGCGCCGCACGAAGCGATTGCTCGCCAGGCGTTCCACGGCGAAGGCATCCTGGCGTTTTTGCCGCTGAGCGATCCGCATCTCTGCTCTATCGTCTGGTCGCTGTCTCCCGAGGCAGCGAAACGGATGCAACAGGCAGAGGCACCCGCTTTCAACCAGGCGCTGAATATTGCTTTTGATAATCGTCTGGGGTTGTGCGCCGTTGAGAGCGAGCGTCAGGTCTTTCCGTTGACCGGCCGCTATGCCCGTCAGTTTGCCGCCCATCGCCTGGCGTTGGTTGGCGATGCCGCTCACACTATTCACCCGCTGGCCGGGCAGGGCGTTAACCTTGGTTTTATGGATGCCGCCGAGCTGATTGATGAACTGAAACGCCTGCATGCGCAGGGTAAGGATATCGGTCAGCATCTGTATCTGCGTCGCTACGAGCGCAGGCGTAAGCATAGCGCAGCGTTGATGCTGGCGGGGATGCAGGGATTTCGCGAGATGTTCTCCGGCAGCCATCCGGCGAAGAAGCTACTGCGCGACATCGGCCTCAAGCTGGCGGATACGTTACCCGGCGTGAAGCCACAGCTTATTCGTCAGGCGATGGGGTTAAACGACCTTCCTGCCTGGTTACGTTAAGTTCGTCACATTTATTTCCCCGGCCTCCGCGCCGGGCTACCCTCTCTCATTTGAAATAATCTAATTTCACCTCTTTTTTCGCATTAGTTTTATTAATGCCGTCTTATTTTCATCACCGATCTTAGGTTTTTAATTCAACATTAAATGTCATAATTTTCTGCTTCATTGGCGATTTTGTTTTATTTTGCGCGGAATAATAGGTGATTTTTTAGTTTAAAGTTCTGTTGGTTGTGCCGTGGATTTTTGTCATAAGCTAATGTGATGTCCTGATTTAGCTTATGGTTTAGTCCGGATTTCGGTGGTAAGTTCAGGCCAAAGAGAACGTTTGCGTCGGTGTTCGTCAGCGATGGCGGCGGCGCGTTTGCGGCGTAAAATCGCTAAAACCAGTGGCTGGTTTCCGTTTTATTCGATGAGGAAAAGATGGCTCAACAGACTCCGTTGTTTGAACAACACACGTTATGCGGCGCGCGCATGGTGGATTTCCATGGCTGGATGATGCCGCTGCATTACGGATCGCAGATCGATGAGCATCACACGGTGCGTCGTGATGCCGGGATGTTTGATGTGTCGCATATGACCATCGTGGACTTTCATGGTAGCCGTATCCGCGAATTTCTGCGCTATTTACTGGCGAATGACGTGGCGAAGCTTACCGTCCCGGGTAAAGCGCTCTATAGCGGAATGCTGACTGCCTCCGGCGGCGTCATTGATGACCTGATTGTTTATTTCCTTTCTGAAGATTATTTCCGCCTTGTTGTTAACTCCGCCACCCGTGAGAAAGATCTCGCCTGGATTGCTCAGCATTCTGAATCCTATGGCCTTGGGGTAACCGTGCGCGACGATCTTTCCCTGATTGCCGTACAGGGGCCGAAGGCGCAGGAGAGAGCGGCCACGCTGTTTACCGAGACCCAGCGGCAGGCCGTTGAAGGCATGAAGCCCTTTTTTGGCGTGCAGTCCGGCGACCTGTTTATCGCCACCACCGGCTATACCGGGGAAGCGGGCTATGAAATCGCGCTGCCGAACGAGCAGGCGGCAGGTTTCTGGCGTGGCCTGCTGGACGCAGGCGTTAAGCCGTGCGGCCTTGGCGCCCGGGATACGCTGCGCCTGGAGGCGGGGATGAATCTTTACGGCCAGGAGATGGATGAAAGCGTCTCTCCGCTGGCGGCGAATATGGGCTGGACCATCGCCTGGGAGCCCGCTGATCGTGATTTTATCGGTCGCGAAGCGCTGGAACTGCAGCGTGAAAAAGGCACCGAGAAGCTGGTGGGGCTGGTAATGACTGAGAAAGGCGTCCTGCGCGGCGGCCTGCCGGTCCACTTTAGCGATGCCGATGGTAATCAGAAAGAAGGCATTATCACCAGCGGCACCTTCTCCCCCACACTGGGTTACAGCATTGCCTTAGCGCGTGTGCCGGCAGGCATTGGTGAAACCGCCGTGGTGCAGATCCGCAACCGCGAAATGCCGGTAAAAGTGACGAAACCCGTTTTTGTACGCAACGGCAAAGCCGTGGTGTGATTTCCCCTTTTGGAGATGAATTGATGAGCAACGTACCAGCAGAACTGAAATACAGCAAAGAACACGAATGGCTGCGCAAAGAAGCGGATGGCACCTATACCGTCGGCATCACTGAGCACGCGCAGGAGCTGCTTGGCGATATGGTTTTCGTTGACCTGCCGGAAGTGGGCGCGACCGTTGACGCGGGCGCTGACTGCGCCGTTGCCGAGTCGGTAAAAGCGGCTTCTGATATTTATGCGCCAGTTAGCGGTGAAATCGTTGCCGTCAATGAAGATCTGAACGATTCCCCGGAACTGGTCAACAGCGAGCCATATGCGGGCGGTTGGATCTTCAAAATCAAAGCCAGTGACGAAAGTGAAATCGATGCGCTGCTGGATGCAACCGCATACGAAGCATTGTTAGAAGACGAATAAATACGCGTCATCCTTCATGTTGCAGGTGTGTTGGCCTCCTCGCTTATCCCAGTCACTTACTTATGTAAGCTCCTGGGATTCTCTGCGTCGCCGCCGTCCTGCCATGTGAATGATTTTGCGTATTCGTTTTCGCACGCGTAGGCCCGGTAAGCGTTAGCGCCACCGGGCAATTGAGCCAGAGACAACCACGATTCACCGCACGTTTCAGGAACCATCGCCCATGACACAGACGTTAAGCCAGCTTGAAAATAGCGGCGCTTTCATTACACGCCATATCGGACCGGATGCCGCGCAGCAGCAAGAGATGCTGAATGCCGTTGGCGCCGGGTCGCTAAACGCCCTAATCTGCCAGATTGTGCCGCAAGACATTCAGCTTGCCACGCCGCCGCAGGTAGGTGAAGCGGCGACGGAATACGCCGCGCTGGCAGAATTAAAAGCGATTGCCGGTCGCAACAAGCGCTTCACGTCTTACATTGGCATGGGTTATACCGCGGTGCAGCTGCCGCCGGTTATCCTGCGCAATATGCTGGAAAATCCGGGCTGGTACACTGCGTATACGCCTTATCAGCCGGAAGTTTCGCAGGGGCGTCTGGAAGCGCTGCTGAATTTCCAGCAGGTGACGCTGGATCTGACCGGGCTGGATATGGCCTCCGCTTCGTTGCTGGATGAAGCCACCGCCGCAGCGGAAGCGATGGCAATGGCAAAACGCATCAGCAAACTGAAAAACGCCAGCCGTTTCTTTGTCGCCTCTGACGTTCATCCGCAAACGCTGGACGTGGTGCGCACCCGGGCGAAAACCTTTGGTTTCGATGTTATTGTCGATGATGCGGAAAAAGCGCTGGATCACCAGGATGTGTTCGGCGTGCTGTTGCAGCAGGTTGGCACCACCGGTGAAGTTCACGACTACAGCGCGCTGATTAGCGAACTGAAGTCGCGTAAAGTTATCGTTAGCGTGGCCGCTGACTTTATGGCGCTGGTGCTGCTGACGGCGCCGGGCAAGCAGGGTGCGGACATTGTGTTCGGCTCTGCGCAACGCTTCGGCGTACCGATGGGCTACGGCGGCCCACACGCGGCGTTCTTTGCCGCCAAAGATGAATTCAAACGCTCTATGCCGGGCCGTATTATCGGCGTATCGAAAGATGCGGCGGGCAATACCGCACTGCGCATGGCGATGCAGACTCGCGAACAGCATATCCGTCGCGAGAAAGCCAACTCCAATATTTGTACTTCTCAGGTGCTGCTGGCCAACATCGCCAGCCTGTATGCCGTTTATCACGGCCCGGTTGGGCTGAAGCGCATTGCTAATCGCATTCACCGCCTGACCGACATTCTGGCGGCGGGCGTACAGCAAAAAGGGCTGAAACTGCGTCACGCGCACTATTTTGACACCCTGTGTGTGGAAGTCGCGGATAAAGCCGCCGTTCTGGCGCGCGCGGAAGCGGCAGAGATCAACCTGCGCAGCGACATCCACAACGCCGTTGGCATCACGCTGGATGAAACGACAACCCGCGAAAATGTGCGGCAACTGTTCTCTGTCCTGCTGGGTGACGACCACGGCCTTAACATTGATACGCTGGATAAAGATGTGGCGCTTGATAGCCGCTCAATTCCGGCCTGCATGTTGCGTGATGACGCGATCCTGACGCATCCGGTATTTAACCGCTACCATAGCGAAACGGAGATGATGCGCTATATGCATGCGCTGGAGCGTAAGGATCTGGCGCTGAACCAGGCGATGATCCCGCTGGGTTCCTGTACTATGAAGCTCAATGCCGCCGCCGAGATGATCCCCATCACCTGGCCGGAATTTGCGGAACTGCATCCGTTTTGTCCGGCAGATCAGGCGGAAGGGTATCATCAGATGATCAGCCAGCTTTCTGACTGGCTGGTGAAACTGACGGGCTATGACGCCGTGTGTATGCAGCCGAACTCTGGCGCACAGGGCGAATACGCGGGTCTGCTGGCGATTCGTCATTACCACGAAAGCCGCAATGAAGGGCATCGTGATATCTGCCTGATCCCCGCTTCGGCTCACGGCACCAACCCGGCTTCAGCGCATATGGCAGGAATGCAGGTGGTGGTAGTGGCCTGCGATAAAAACGGCAATATCGACTTAGCGGATCTGCGGGCGAAAGCGGAGCAGCATGCGCAGAACCTCTCCTGCATCATGGTCACTTACCCATCCACCCACGGCGTGTACGAAGAAACCATTCGTGATGTGTGCGAGATAGTGCATCAGTTCGGCGGTCAGGTTTATCTTGATGGTGCCAATATGAACGCGCAGGTCGGCATTACCTCTCCGGGTTTTATCGGCGCAGACGTTTCGCACCTCAACCTGCATAAAACCTTCTGCATTCCGCACGGCGGCGGCGGCCCGGGTATGGGGCCGATCGGTGTGAAATCGCATCTGGCGCCGTTTGTTCCGGGTCACAGCGTGGTGCACATCGAAGGGATGCTGACCCGTCAGGGCGCGGTGTCTGCCGCCCCGTTCGGCAGCGCATCCATTCTGCCGATCAGCTGGATGTACATCCGCATGATGGGGGCGGAAGGGCTGAAGCAGGCAAGTCAGGTGGCGATTCTGAACGCCAACTATATCGCCAGCCGGCTGAAAGATGCATTTCCGGTGCTGTATACCGGTCGTGATGGCCGCGTGGCGCACGAGTGTATTCTCGACATCCGTCCGCTGAAAGAAGAGACCGGCATCAGCGAACTGGATATTGCCAAGCGTTTGATCGACTACGGCTTCCATGCGCCGACCATGTCGTTCCCGGTGGCGGGTACGCTGATGGTTGAACCGACGGAATCGGAAAGCAAGATGGAGCTGGATCGCTTTATCAATGCGATGCTGGCGATTCGCGCGGAAATCGATCGCGTGAAGGCCGGTGAGTGGCCGCTGGCGGATAACCCGCTGGTTAACGCGCCGCACACGCAGGGCGAACTGGTGAGCGAGTGGAACCATCCTTACAGTCGCGAGCTGGCGGTATTCCCGGCAGGGCTGAACAATAAATACTGGCCGACCGTGAAACGTCTGGATGATGTTTACGGCGATCGTAACCTGTTCTGTTCCTGCGTACCGATCGCTGAATATCAGTAATCAGCTGATTCGACTATCTTTTAAAGGCGCTTCGGCGCCTTTATTTTTAGGAGAAATGATATGGCAATAGCACTGGTTACCGGCGGTAGTCGTGGGATAGGACGGGCGACGGCTCTGCAACTGGCAGAAGAGGGCTATACCGTCGCGGTTAACTTTCATCACAATATTCGAGCGGCTACAGAGGTCGTGAATTCGATTATTGCCGCAGGCAGGAATGCCTTTGCTTTGCGTGCCGACATCAGCGATGAAAGCCAGGTTATGGCGATGTTCGAAGCCATCGATCGCGAAGCTGAGCCGCTGAGCGCGTTGGTGAATAACGCCGGGATTTTGTTTGAACAGAGCACGATAGAAAATTTAACCGCTGAACGGATTAATCGCGTACTGGCGACCAATGTGACAGGCTATTTCCTCTGTTGTCGGGAGGCGGTAAAGCGGATGTCCAGAAAGCACGGGGGGCAGGGTGGTGCGATTGTTAATGTTTCATCTGTGGCATCGCGGCTGGGAGCGCCTTTCGAATATGTTGACTATGCGGCGTCAAAAGGGGCCGTGGATACGCTCACTACCGGGCTGGCGCTGGAAGTAGCGGCCCAGGGGATTCGCGTGAACTGTGTGCGCCCTGGTCTTATCTATACCGAAATGCATGCTTCCGGCGGTGAGCCAGGGCGGGTTGATCGCGTTAAGTCGATGCTCCCTATGCAGCGCGGCGGCCAGCCGGAGGAGGTCGCGCAGGCCATTGTCTGGTTACTGAGTGAGAAAGCTTCGTATGTGACGGGGAGTTTTCTTGAATTAGCGGGTGGAAAATAAACGCCCGGTAGCGCTAATTGCTTACCGGGCCTATGGTTTTGTAGGGCGTTGCAAGCGTAGCGCCGCCCGGCGTGGCTGAGTTAGAGCGTTTCGCCGTTGCTGGCGATAACCTCTTTATACCAGGTAAAGCTTTTCTTCCGCGAGCGTGACATATCGCCGCTGCCGTCGTCATGCTTGTTCACGTAAATAAAACCGTAACGCTTGCTGTATTGCCCGGTGGTGAATGACACGCAGTCGATGCAGCCCCATGGCGTATAGCCCATCAGATCCACGCCATCATAGGTCACCGCTTTAATCATCTCTTCTACGTGAGCACGCAGATAGTCGATGCGGTAATCGTCGTTGATGCTGCCGTCTTCTTCCACTTTGTCGTAGGCGCCAAAGCCATTTTCGACGATAAACAGCGGCTTCTGATAGCGTTCATACAGCTCGCACAGGGAATAACGCAGGCCGACCGGGTCAATCTGCCAGCCCCAGTCGGAGGCTTTGACGTGCGGATTCGGCACGCTGCCCTCGAAGCCGGAAATGGCATCGCCGCTACCGCCTTCTGCTTTTACCGCGTTAGTCATGTAGTAGCTGAAGCCAAGATAATCGCAGGTGCCTTCACGCAGGATCTCCGCGTCGCCAGCGTCCATGCTGATGTTAAAGCCGCGACGTTCCCATTCGTTCAGCACATAAGACGGGTAGTAGCCGCGTAACTGAACGTCGGTAAACACATAGCGCTCACGCATGGATTCCTGCGCGAAAATGACATCTTCCGGATTACAGGAAAAGGGATAGAGCGCAACCATCGCCAGCATACAGCCGACCTTCATCTCCGGGTTGATGCGGCGTGCCGCCTTCACCGCCAGCGCGCTGGCGACGAACTGGTGATGCAGCACCTGATACATGGTTTCTTCCGGGTTTTCATGTTCGGTATACACCACGCCGGAACAGCAGTAGCCAAACAGCGGCGCGCGCCAGTTGCGCTGGTTGTTGATCTCGTTGAAGGTCATCCAGTATTTGACTTTGTGCTTGTAGCGCTCAAATACCACCTCCGCGAAGTGGACGAAGAAATCCACTACTTTACGGTTGGTCCAGCCGCCGTATTGCTGTACCAGATGCAGCGGCATTTCAAAGTGGGAGAGGGTGATGACCGGTTCGATGTTGTATCTGAGCAACTCATCGAACATATCATCGTAGAATTTCAGCCCTTCTTCGTTCGGCTGCGTCTCGTCACCCTGCGGGAAAATGCGGGTCCAGGCGATGGAGGTGCGAAAGCATTTAAAACCCATCTCGGCGAACAGCTTAATATCGTCTTTATAGTGACCGTAAAAATCGACCGCTTCATGGTTTGGATAATATTTACCCGCTACGACTTGTTGGGTGATTTCACGCGGTACGCCATGCGCCCCGCCCGTCAGCACGTCGCAGATGCTTGGCCCTTTTCCGCCTTTGTTCCAGCCGCCTTCAACCTGATGAGCGGCAACGGCGCCGCCCCATAAGAAATCTTTTGGTAAGGTGAGTTTTTTCATTGTTGCTCAATCTCAAATTAATACAATCTGGTTTGAGTCTAACAAAGAGAATATAAATGTCACGATATAACAATTTACCCGGCGTGGGATTTGTTACATCGAAAAAACATCCTGTTATTTTCAGATGAGTTTGCGCGCTAATTTACGTCCCAGCGTTTCAAGAATATAAATCACCGGGATCTGCGTGGTAATATCATAACCGCCAGCAATACGCGTTTGCGGCACATGCCAGGAGAGATTGAAATCGGCCAGCTTTGCCAGCCGCGAGTGTTCGTGGCTGGTGATGGACATCACCTTGCAGCGATGCAGGCTGAACTGGCTGGCGAAGCGCAGGATCTCTTCGGTTTCACCGGAGACGGACAGCACAATTGCCAGCGCATGACGCGCCATATCACTGGTAACCGGAAAATAAGGATCGTCGATATGATTACTGAATTTTCCGACGTTAGAGAAAAAGCGTGCGCCATATTTTGCCAGCGCACCGGAGGTTCCGGCGCCGACGAAAATAATTCTCTCGGAAGCGAGAATAATATCGACCGCCTGGGCGAGTAGCTGGTCAAATTCATCGTTATTCACGCTTTTAAAAAAGCTTATTATTTCGCTGGCGCCAAAATTGGCCTGTTGCGGCTCATCCTGCTCTAAATATAATTTAAAGCGTACGCGAAACTCCGAGTAACCTTCGCACTGTAGCTTGCGGCAGAAGCGCAGGACGGTAGTCGTCGAGACCCCGGCGGCTTCCGCCAGTTCGCGGATGGTCATGTACATCACTTTGTCGCGATTTTTAATGACGTAGTGATAGACCATCATCTCAAGATTATTGAGACTGGCGATAGCGGCGTGGGAGAAGATACTCACAGGGCAAACTCACAATTCATAATGACCAGGACGGAATGATATCATGCAGCCAAATGACATCACTTTTTTTCAGCGTTTTCAGGAGGACATCCTCGCCGGGCGCAAGACCATTACCATCCGCGATGCGTCTGAATCGCACTTTAAAGCGGGCGATATTCTGCGCGTTGGCCGCTATGAAGATGATGGCTATTTCTGCGCCATTCGCGTACTGGCGACATCAACGGTGACTCTGGATACTCTGAGTGAATTGCAGGCTCAGCAGGAAAATATGACGCTGCCGCAGCTGAAAAAGGTAATTGCAGAGATCTATCCGCATGAAAAGCAGTTTTATGTGATTGAATTTGAAAAGCTTTAATTAAAAAGCGAACGACTGTTAGTTGAAATTTATCTGTAACTTTATGATTTTATATTGTTAATAAATATTCACCTTTTTATTTTAGCTAACAGGTGTTCACTGGAATCATTCTCAGTTAACCTAAGTGAGCATTGAAAGCGTACTTGTTTTCGGAGTCAACTATGGTTCGCAGACCATTAATCACTCAGGGATATTCTCTGGCAGAGGAAATTGCCAACAGCGTCAGTCATGGGGTCGGCCTGGTATTTGGCATTGTCGGTCTGGTGTTGTTGCTGGTTCAGGCGGTAGATGCGAATGCCAGTGCTACAGCCATTACCAGCTACAGCCTGTACGGCGGCAGTATGATTTTGCTGTTTCTTGCCTCCACGCTCTATCACGCGATTCCGCATCAGCGGGCCAAGCTCTGGCTGAAAAAGTTCGACCACTGCGCTATCTACCTGCTGATCGCCGGAACCTATACGCCATTCCTGCTGGTAGGGCTAAATTCGCCGCTATCCCGCGGGCTGATGATAGTGATCTGGAGTCTGGCGCTGCTGGGGATCTTGTTTAAGCTGACAATTGCGCATCGTTTCAAGATCCTCTCTTTGGTGACCTATCTGACAATGGGCTGGCTGTCGCTGATCGTCGTCTATCAACTGGCGATTAAACTCTCGGTGGGCGGTGTGACGCTGCTGGCGGTTGGCGGCGTGGTCTATTCGCTGGGCGTGATTTTCTACGTCTGCAAGCGCATTCCGTACAACCATGCGATCTGGCACGGCTTTGTGCTGGGCGGCAGCGTATGCCATTTCCTGGCGATTTATTTGTACGTGGGGTAGGTTTAATAAAGCGTCATCGGGAAACTCCCTCCGACCATGTTGTGCGCTCGACGTTTTAGAGCGCCGCCTCCGGGGAGACGGCTCTGCTAAGGCTATAATCGGGCCTTAACGCTCTTCCAGCGAATATGGCAGCGGCACGATGCCCAGGCTACCGGTGTCATCACGTACGCGGAAGACGCTGTCGGGCTCCATATCGTTATTCATCACCACTTGCACCAGCAGATGACCATCGTCTAACTGCACCGCGGCTAAAACGGTGCCGGTACGACGCCAGTTTTCACCCATTTTCAGCTCCAGGTCTTCCCCGGCTTCCGGTACGCGGCTGGCTTTCCCCGCCAGAGACCACAGGGCGCGCTTGTTGGCGCCCCGGAATTTAGCACGGGCAACCATTTCCTGACCGGTATAGCAGCCTTTCTTAAAACTGATACCGCCCAGCGCCTGTAGGTTGGTGGCTTGCGGAATAAACTGCGCGCTGTTGGCGCTATCAATAACCGGCAGACCGGCTTCAATATTCAGCGCCAGCCACTGCTGGCTGTTATTAAGCTGGGCTTCACCGCGCAGAGCGTTGGTGATGCGGGTAGCGGTTTCCACATCGGTCACCAGCAGGAAACGTTCAGCCGGATGCGCAAACCACAGCAGGCTAGTGGCGCCTTCGCTGACAACCTGTTTTTCGGCATGAGGCAATTCGCCAAACAGCGGCGCCAGCGCGGCGCGCGCCTGGAAACCGGCGACGCCTAACAGCACGAGGTCATCATTGGCGGCGATCGTCACTTTAGAAAATACTGCGTATTTTTTTAGCTCGGTCAGTTGCGCTTCACGCAGGCTGCGGCGTTCAATCCACGCAAACCCCTCGTTACGGCGGAAAACGCGCAGGTTGCTCCACATCTTGCCTTTGGCGTCACAATGCGCGGCAAGCAGATGCTGCTCGTCGGTCAGGTGACTGACGTCGGCAGTAATCTGCCCCTGCAGATATTTCTCGCCATCCGGGCCGGTAATCGTCGCCAGCGCCCAGTCATCCAGCGTCATCAGCGTTAACGGCAGGCGAGCGGAAGAGGAGGGCTGACGCGGAGGAAAAGGTGTAAAAGCCATAGTCATATCCTGAATAGCTTAACGCAGAGTGTGCGACTAATGGTAAAAGAGCTATTGCGCAATGCAAGCGCTTTCGCCAGGCCACGAGTGCCCTTAAACGCCAGAGCGAAGGCAAGGGAGAAGAATAAATATCCCCACAAGTCGGCATGGCGCCGGGCGCGTTAATCGTGGGGGAGGCATTCAGCAAAACCCGGGTATTTTTAGGGATTTCATGGAATAGCGTTCGCGAATCTTGATATTCCAGTGAAGTCGATAGCGAAAACGCGTTAAACTAAGCAATATCTCTGTGCAGGAATGACAACATGGACATTAACAATAAAGCTCGTATCCACTGGGCATGCCGTCGGGGTATGCGTGAACTTGATATTTCCATCATGCCGTTTTTCGAGCATGAGTACGATTCGTTGAGCAATGGCGACAAACAGTTGTTTATCCGCCTGCTGGAAAACGACGATCCGGATTTATTCAACTGGTTAATGAATCATGGTGAGCCGGCTGATGCAGAACTGCAACGGATGGTAAAATTAATTCAGACACGGAATCGGGAACGTGGTCCTGTGGCAATCTGATTTACGCATCTCATGGCGAGCGCAGTGGTTCTCACTGTTGCTGCATGGCATCGTGGCGGCGCTGGTGCTGCTGATGCCCTGGCCGCTAAGTTATACCCCACTCTGGCTGATACTCTTGTCGCTGGTGGTGTTTGACTGCGTGCGTAGCCAGCGGCGGATCCACGCCCGACAGGGTGAAATAAAGCTGCTGATTGACTCTCGCTTACGCTGGCAAAAAACGGAGTGGGCGATTATCGGCACGCCGTGGGTGATCAGCAGCGGAATGTTGCTGCGGCTGCGGCATATGGAAGACCACCGGACGCAAAATTTGTGGGTTGCGGCGGATAGCATGGATGCGGGAGAGTGGCGCGATTTGTGTCGGCTGGTGTTACAGAAACCCACGCAAGATTAAGCGACTGGCCCATCAGAACTATTTTACTTGCTATTTTGCACCAGGGCAGTGCCCGGCAACATACCAACCTATTTTGAACACTCTTCCGGGCGGCCCGGAGAGCGAACGTCGCGAGTCAGTCCTTATAGACTCCATCTGCGTTTCGGTTGTTGTACGCTGTTGAGGCTGGCTGTGACAACAACGTCGGATAGGCCTGGCCTGTGCGCGGACTCAGGCAAACTGCTCGGCCATTTCGCCGAGAATTTGCTCGCACCAGCTCTGAATACGTTCATCGCTCAGGTCGTACTGGTTCGTTTCGTCGAGCGCCAGGCCAACGAACAGTTGACCATCGGCGATAACCGGTTTGGCGCTGGTGAATTCATAGCCCTCGGTTGGCCAGTAGCCGATAAACGTCACGCCTCTGGTCGCCAGCTTGTCGTGCAGCATACCGAGCGCATCAAGGAACCATTCGCCGTAGCCTAACTGGTCGCCCATACCGTACAACGCCACAATCTTACCCTGCAGATCCAGGGTATCGAGCTGCGACCAGACAGCCTCCCAGTCTTCCTGGATCTCGCCAAAATCCCAGGTCGGAATGCCGAGGATCAGCACATCATATTGCGTCATCAGGGCAGGGGAGTCATCTTTCAGGTTGTGTAGCGTCACCAGTTCAGGGCCGATGATATCGCGTATTTTTTCTGCCGCCATTTCCGTATAGCAGGTGCTGGAACCGTAAAAAAGACCTATGTTCATCGCGAAAACGTCTCAATTCTTGCTGTGACTTTGGCGTAGTGTACCAGAAAGGTCGCGCCAGCCTGCAACTCGAATTATTTAGGGTATAATGACGCCGTTTTAATAAGCAAAGAGGCCGGAGTGGAACAGGATCTCGGACAAATCGAGCAGTTTCTTGATGCTTTATGGCTGGAGCGTAATCTGGCGGAAAACACGCTAAGCGCCTATCGTCGGGACCTGACGATGGTGGTCGAATGGTTGCACCACCGCGGGCTGTCGCTTGCCAGCGTTAGCGGCGAAGATCTCCAGTCGCTGCTGGCGGAGCGGCAAACCGGCGGCTATAAAGCCACCAGCACCGCGCGCTTGCTAAGCGCCGTGCGCCGTTTCTTCCAGCACCTTTATCGGGAAAAAATCCGCCCGGACGATCCCAGCGCGCGGCTGGCATCGCCAAAGTTGCCGCAGAGGCTGCCGAAGGATCTGAGCGAGGCTCAGGTTGAGCGTCTGTTACAGGCACCTCTGGTTGAACAACCGCTTGAGCTGCGCGATAAAGCAATGCTGGAAGTGCTGTACGCCACCGGTCTGCGCGTGTCAGAGCTGGTTGGCCTGACCATGAGCGACATTAGCCTGCGTCAGGGCGTGTTGCGCGTGATCGGGAAAGGTAATAAAGAACGACTGGTGCCGTTAGGCGAAGAAGCGATACTGTGGGTTGAGAATTACCTTGAGTACGGGCGTCCCTGGCTGCTGAACGGCGCGGCATCCGATGTGCTTTTCCCGAGTCAGCGCGCGCAGCAGATGACGCGACAGACGTTCTGGCATCGAATTAAGCACTATGCCGTACTGGCGGGGATTGACAGCGAAAAGCTCTCTCCGCACGTGTTGCGCCATGCTTTTGCTACGCATTTGCTTAATCATGGCGCCGACTTACGCGTGGTGCAGATGCTGTTAGGACACAGCGATCTCTCCACGACGCAGATCTATACCCATGTGGCGACCGAGCGTCTGCGACAACTTCATCAACAGCATCACCCGCGTGCGTGAGTGCTGAAAAAAGGACTGAGTATGAAAAAAGGTTTACTGATGTTCACCCTACTGGCAACCACTTTGTCCGGCGCGGCACATGCCGATAGCGCGGCGATTAAACAGCTGTTGACCAGACTGGGGGTTCAGAGTTCGGACGTTCAACCTTCTCCGATCAAGGGTATCAGCACCGTGTTAACGGAAAGCGGCGTGCTGTATGTTACGGATGATGGTAAGCATATTATCCAGGGGCCGATGTATGACGTTAGCGGCGCGCAGCCGGTGAACGTCACTAATACGCTGTTGGCGAGTAAGCTGAAGGCGCTGGAAAAAGAGATGATTGTTTATAAAGCGCCGCAGGAAAAGCAGGTTATTACCGTTTTCACTGATATTACCTGCGGCTACTGCCATAAACTGCATGAACAGATGCGCGATTACAACGCATTGGGCATTACGGTGCGCTATCTCGCTTTCCCTCGACAAGGCCTGCAAAGCGAAGCCGAGCAGAATATGAAGGCTATCTGGTGTGCGAAAGATCGTAACAAAGCGCTGGATAATGCGATGAGCGGCAAAAGTGTTGAGCCCGCGAGCTGCGATATTGATATCGCTAAACACTACACGCTCGGCGTGCAGTTTGGCGTTAACGGTACTCCGGCGATGGTGCTGAGTGACGGCACGCTTATGCCAGGCTATCGGGATCCTAAGGATCTGAAAGCACTCCTTGATGAGTATCAAAAACAAACGAGCGGTAACTGATACGCGTGAAACAACAGATACAACTACGCCGCCGTGAGGCGGTTGATGGCGTCGATTTACCTGCCAGTCTCCCGCCTCTGCTGCAACGCTTGTACGCCAGTCGCGGCGTGCGCAGTGCGCAGGAGCTGGAGCGCGGCGTGAAAGGCATGCTGCCGTGGTCACAGCTGAGCGGGGTCGAAAAAGCGGTTGAGATGCTCTATGGCGCATTTAAACAGGCGCTGCACATTGTGGTGGTCGGCGATTTTGACGCCGACGGCGCCACCAGCACCGCGCTAAGCATACTGGCTCTGCGGTCGATGGGCTACGGTAATGTTTCCTATCTGGTGCCTAACCGCTTTGAAGATGGTTATGGCCTAAGCCCGGAGGTGGTCGCTCAGGCTCACGCTCGCGGTGCGCAGATGATTATGACCGTTGATAACGGTATTTCATCCCATACGGGCGTCGAATATGCTCACTCGCTGGGTATTCCGGTGCTGGTGACCGATCACCACCTGCCGGGAGATACGTTACCCCCGGCGGAAGCCATTATTAACCCTAACCTGATCGACTGCGAATTCCCGTCGAAATCGCTGGCCGGGGTTGGCGTCGCTTTTTACCTGATGCTGGCGTTGCGCACTTTTTTGCGTGATAAAGGCTGGTTTGACGAGCACCGCATTGCGCCGCCGAATCTGGCGGATCTGCTCGACCTGGTCGCGCTCGGTACCGTGGCCGATGTGGTGCCGCTGGATGCCAATAATCGCATCCTGACCTGGCAGGGGCTGAGCCGTATCCGGGCGGGGAAATGCCGCCCTGGCATCAAGGCGTTGCTGGAAATTTCTAATCGCGATCCGCAAAAGCTGGCGGCCAGCGATCTGGGCTTTGCTCTCGGACCGCGTCTGAACGCGGCGGGGCGGCTGGACGATATGTCCGTCGGCGTCGCATTGTTGCTATGCGACAACATCGGCGAAGCACGGATGCTGGCTAATGAACTTGATGCGTTAAACCAGACGCGCAAAGAGATAGAGCAGGGCATGCAGGCGGAAGCGCTGGCCTTGTGCGAGAGGCTGGAGCACGGCAGTGAGGCGCTGCCTGGCGGGCTGGCGATGTATCATCCGCAGTGGCACCAGGGCGTGGTCGGCATTCTGGCTTCGCGCATTAAAGAGCGCTTTCACCGTCCGGTTATCGCTTTTGCGCCTACCGGGGACGGAACGTTAAAAGGGTCCGGTCGGTCGATCCCGGGGCTGCATATGCGTGATGCGCTGGAACGCCTGGATACGCTCTACCCTGGTATGATCCTGAAGTTTGGCGGTCATGCTATGGCGGCGGGACTGTCGCTGGAAGAGGTGCGTTTTGCCGAATTTCAGCAACGGTTTGGCGAGCTGGTGACTGAGTGGCTCGATCCCGCGCTTTTGCAGGGGGAAGTCGTCTCCGACGGCCCGCTGGCGGCGGCGGAGATGAGCATGGAAGTCGCGCAAATGTTACGTGATGCCGGTCCCTGGGGGCAGATGTTCCCGGAGCCGCTGTTTGACGGGCGCTTTCGCCTGTTGCAACAGCGGCTGGTGGGCGAACGTCATCTGAAAGTGATGGTTGAGCCTGTTGGCGGCGGCCCGCTGCTGGACGGTATCGCGTTCAATGTTGATACTTCCATCTGGCCGGATAACGGCGTGCGCGAAGTGCAGCTTGCCTATAAGCTTGATATCAACGAGTTCCGCGGCAACCGTAGCCTGCAGCTGATTATCGACCACCTCTGGCCAAATTGACAACAGTATATTAATAAGAGCGCGAATCCGGTAGAATTCCGCTCTTATCACCGCATTTTGACGAATCCATTAAAAGAAACCGATCATGTTTGAAATAAATCCGGTAAAAAACCGCATTCAGGACCTTACGGAGCGCTCGGACGTTCTTAGGGGGTATCTTTGACTATGATGCCAAGAAAGAGCGTCTCGAAGAAGTAAACGCCGAGCTGGAGCAGCCGGACGTCTGGAATGAACCCGAGCGCGCCCAGGCGCTGGGTAAAGAGCGCTCCTCGCTGGAAGCCATCGTTGATACGCTGGATCAAATGTCTCAGGGGCTGGAAGATGTCTCTGGCCTGCTGGAGCTGGCCGTTGAAGCCGACGACGAAGAGACCTTTAACGAAGCCGTCGCTGAGCTTGACGGACTGGAAGAGAAGCTGGCGCAGCTGGAGTTCCGCCGTATGTTCTCCGGTGAATATGACAGCGCCGATTGCTACCTTGATATCCAGGCAGGTTCCGGCGGAACCGAAGCGCAGGACTGGGCCAGCATGCTGATGCGTATGTATCTGCGCTGGGCGGAAGCGCGCGGCTTTAAGACTGAGATTATCGAAGAGTCCGAAGGCGAAGTGGCGGGCATTAAGTCCGTGACCATCAAGATTATCGGTGACTACGCCTACGGCTGGCTGCGTACCGAAACCGGCGTTCATCGTCTGGTGCGTAAGAGCCCGTTCGATTCCGGCGGCCGACGCCACACCTCTTTCAGCTCCGCGTTCGTTTACCCGGAAGTGGATGACGATATTGATATCGAAATTAATCCGGCGGATCTGCGCATTGACGTTTACCGCGCGTCCGGCGCGGGCGGTCAGCACGTTAACCGGACGGAATCCGCGGTGCGTATCACCCATATCCCGACTGGCTTAGTGACTCAATGTCAGAACGACCGTTCACAGCACAAGAACAAAGACCAGGCCATGAAGCAGATGAAAGCGAAGCTTTATGAGCTGGAGATGCAGAAGAAAAATGCTGAGAAGCAGGCGATGGAAGATACTAAATCCGACATCGGCTGGGGTAGCCAGATCCGCTCTTATGTGCTGGATGACTCCCGCATTAAAGATCTGCGTACCGGGGTGGAAACCCGTAACACTCAGGCGGTGCTGGACGGCAGCCTGGATCAATTTATCGAAGCAAGTTTGAAAGCAGGGCTATGAGGAACCAACATGTCTGAACAACAAGCACAGGGCGCTGACGCGGCAATTGACCTTAATAATGAACTGAAAGCCCGTCGTGAAAAGCTGGCTGCACTGCGTGAGAAGGGTATCCCGTTCCCGAATGATTTCCGTCGTGACCACACCTCTGACCAACTGCACGCTGAATTCGATGCCAAAGAAAACGAAGAGCTGGAAGCGCTGAACGTTGAAGTCGCCGTTGCTGGCCGTATGATGACCCGTCGCATTATGGGGAAAGCCTCCTTCGTTACGCTGCAGGACGTTGGCGGCCGCATTCAGCTGTATGTCGCCCGCGACGATCTGGCGGAAGGGGTCTACAACGAGCAGTTCAAAAAATGGGACCTCGGGGACATCATCGCGGCGCGCGGTAAGCTGTTCAAAACCAAAACCGGTGAACTCTCCATCCATTGCAGCGAACTGCGTCTGCTGACCAAAGCCCTGCGCCCGCTGCCGGACAAATTCCACGGTCTGCAGGATCAGGAAGCGCGCTATCGTCAGCGCTACCTGGACCTGATCGCCAACGATGAATCCCGCAACACCTTTAAAGTGCGTTCGCAGATCCTGGCAGGCATTCGTCAGTTCATGGTCGGCCGCGGCTTTATGGAAGTGGAAACTCCGATGATGCAGGTGATCCCCGGTGGCGCTTCCGCCCGTCCGTTTATCACCCATCACAACGCGCTGGATCTGGACATGTACCTGCGCATCGCGCCGGAACTGTACCTGAAGCGTCTGGTAGTTGGCGGCTTCGAGCGCGTGTTCGAAATCAACCGTAACTTCCGTAACGAAGGTATCTCCGTTCGTCATAACCCAGAGTTCACCATGATGGAACTCTATATGGCCTATGCGGACTATAAAGACCTGATCGAGCTGACCGAATCCCTGTTCCGCACCCTGGCGCAGGACGTTCTCGGCCATACCGAAGTGCCTTACGGCGATCAGACCTTTGATTTCGGCAAGCCGTTTGAAAAACTGACCATGCGCGAAGCGATCAAGAAGTACCGTCCTGAAACAGATATGGCCGATCTGGATAACTTCGATTCTGCAAAAGCCATTGCGGAAAGCATCGGCATTCACGTTGAGAAGAGCTGGGGTCTGGGTCGCATCGTGACCGAGATCTTTGAAGAAGTGGCGGAAGCGCACCTGATTCAGCCGACCTTCATCACCGAATATCCGGCAGAAGTCTCTCCGCTGGCGCGCCGTAATGACGTGAACCCGGAAATTACCGACCGCTTTGAATTCTTCATCGGCGGGCGTGAAATCGGTAACGGCTTTAGCGAGCTGAACGATGCGGAAGACCAGGCGCAGCGCTTCCAGGATCAGGTTAACGCGAAAGAAGCCGGTGACGACGAAGCGATGTTCTACGACGAAGACTATGTTACCGCGCTGGAGCACGGTCTGCCGCCAACGGCGGGGCTGGGCATTGGCATCGACCGTATGGTGATGCTGTTCACCAACAGTCACACTATCCGCGACGTGATCCTGTTCCCGGCGATGCGTCCGGTAAAATAAGCATAACGGCAATAAACGAGACCCCAGCGCTGCTGGGGTTTTTTACATCTGGCGGCTAAAGTTGATTAACGCGTTACGCGCATTATTATCAGCGGCCTGCATTGCCATCCACGGACTAAAAGCCCACGGCGTGGTGCGGATACCGCTTAGCACCGCTGTAAGATTGCTCCACTGGTAATCCATAACCTCATCGGGATTAACCTGTAGCGGGCTGGCTATTCGGGCAGCATATACCGGGCAGACTTCGTTTTCGACAATACCGTTTGGCGCGATGGCCCGATAGCGAAATGCAGGAAAGACCGGCGTGATGTCGGTAATATCAACACCAAGTTCAAAGCGGCAGCGGCGGGCAACCGCCTGCTCAAAGGTTTCGCCGGTCTGCGGATGCCCGCAAACAGAATTCGTCCAGACGCCGGGCCAGGCTTTTTTGCCCAGTGAACGCCGGGTGACCAGCAACTGACCATGTTCATTAAACAACCAGCAGGAAAACGCAAGATGCAAAGGAGTACTGCGGGTGTGGGCGGCATACTTCTCCAGCATACCTGAGGGCTTATCTTGCTCATCCAGCAAAATAACATGTTCCTGTCGCATAGTTTTCACCAAAAATCATAAGCACTGGCTATTATAAGCCCTGTTGCGACGGAATAATTAACACTTCGGACTATTTCACCTATAGATGACGGCCTCATCTTATCTGATGAGGCCGCCGAAGAAGGGAGACTCAGAAAAGCAGCATAAACTGAAACCGACTTTCAATGGCCAGCGCAATGCCCTCGGAAACCGCCGGGATCGCCAGTAGCACTAGCAGTAACAGGCTAATAATACAGCGCAGAGCGGCATTCATCTTACTCCTCCCGCTGGCTCTTCTTGAGCTTGCGCAGCAGTAGCCACATGCGTACCGTTCGGACTTTAACGCCCGAGGACGCGGTTTCTTGCGCCAGTTCGCTATGATGCCGATAGCCATTAAAGAACAGGTTAAGTAGTACAGCGCTAATGGTGGCCAGCATAATGCCGCTATGCAGCAGCGGCTGGAGGACCGCGGGCAATTTAGAGAAAAAATCATGCGACAGGGTGGGCGTCATGCCGATACCGAGACTGATTGCCACAATATAGAGGTTGTAACGATTAGTGGTGTAGTTACAGCGCGACAGAATGCGAATGCCCGTCGCCAGCACCATTCCGAACATGACCAGACCAGCGCCGCCCAGGACAAACTGTGGAATCGACGCAACCAGTACCGCCATTTTCGGTACCATGCCAAACAGAATCAAAATCATCCCGGAAGCGATGCATACCCAGCGGCTGTACACGCGGGTGACGCTGACCAGACCGACGTTTTGCGAAAATGAAGTATGGGGGAAGCTGTTGAACAGGCCGCCAATCAGCGAGCCCACACCATCCACGCGCAGCCCGCGGACAATATCCTGCGAGGAGAGTTTGCGGCCAACGATCTCTCCGAGAGCGAGGAACATTCCCATCGATTCAATAAAGACGATGATTAACACCGCCGTCATGGTCAGGATCGATACCGGATCAAAGACCGGCGTCCCGAAAGCCATTGGGGTGATGATAGCGAACCATGAGGCGTCCTGTAGGCCAGAAAGGTTAACCTCATTCATCATCCAGGACAGCGTAAAGCCAAAAATAATGCCTAATAAAACGGCGACGTTAGAGAGAAAGCCCTTTGCGAACCGTGTGATCAATAAGATAAAAATCAGTACCGCAAATGAAATGCCCAGATATACCGGATTGCCGTATTCCGGGTTACCTTTGCCCCCGGCAGCCCAGTCGACGCCAACCTGAATAATACTCAAACCAATAGAGGTGATGACCACGCCGGTCACCAGTGAAGGAAATAGCGGGATTAAGCGCCCGATAAGCGGCGCCAGCAATGTGGTTATGAGCCCGGCGACAAGGGTTGCGCCAAAAATCCCCAGCAGGCCAATATCCGGGTTGATCCCAATGGCGATCATCGGCGTTACGGCGGCAAACGTCACCGACATAATCACCGGCAGACGAATGCCCATAAAACGACCGATTCCAATGCATTGCAGCAGCGTGACTACGCCGCAGCAAAAAAGATCGGAGCTGATCAACAGGGCGATGGCGTCTTTATTCAGTCCGAGTCTGTCACCAATCATCAGCGGTACTGCTACCGCACCCGCGTACATAACCAGTACGTGCTGTAGCCCCAGAATGAGGAGCTTTCCCGGCGATAAGAGACGATCAACTTCGTCGATCGTATTGTCGGGATCTGCGGGGGGAGGAAGTTGAGAATCTATGGCGCTCATGCGTATTTCTCCTTAACCCGGTAAACGGCCAAATCGCTTACCGGGGATTAAAAATGACGAGCCTCGATACCCTGTCCGTGGGTACTTAAATGGCCCATCCTCCAGCATAAAATATCACCAGGGCGAGCGTGATAATTACGGTACCAATATTCAGTTTTTGCCATTCGCGGGCGAAAATGCGCCCGACAACCAGGGTGACAAAGCCGAGCATAATGCCAGTGACGATATTGCAAGTCAGGACGATAAACACCGCGCAGACCAGGCCCGACATCGCATCAATAAAGTCGTTGAAATCGAGTTTTGAGACATTACTTAGCATCAGCAACCCTACGTACATCAGTGCCGGTGCGGTGGCATAGCCAGGGATTAAATAAGACAGCGGAGATAAAAACAGGATCAGCAAAAACAGGCAGCCGACAATGGTCGCCGTCAGGCCGGTTTTCCCTCCGGCGGCGGTTCCTGCGGCGGATTCGATATAGACCGCCGCGGGGGCGGCGCCGACCAGGCCGGAGAATACGGAGCTCACGGAGTCGCTGGTTAGCGCTTTACCGCCGTTGATAATCTGGTTGTCCTTATCCAGCAGATTTGCCTGCCCGGCCACCGCGCGAATCGTACCTGTGGCATCAAAGACGGCGGTCATCACCAGCGCCAGTACGCTGGGCAGTACGGCTGGCTTCAGCGCACCCATGATATCGAGGCTAAAAATCAGCGACTTTCCGTCTTCGCCGCTCAGACTGGGCATCGCGACCAGGCCGTGATACTGGACGGCGGGATCGAAAATCAGGCCAATAATTGAGATAGCGATAATGACCAGCAGGATCCCCCCGGGAACGTGACATTTTTCCAGACCAAAAATGACCGCCAGGCCCAGCAAACTCGTGAGTACCGGAAAAGAAGTAAATGCGCCTAGCGCAACCGGTAGCCCTTCGAGCGGGTTTTTTATCACCATACCGACGCCGTTCGCCGCAATGAGCAGCAGGAACAACCCAATACCGATTCCGGTACCGTGGGCGATGCCCATTGGCAGATTACGCAAGATCCAGGTTCGTACTCCGGTGACTGAAATTGCGGTGAAAATGACCCCCATCAGAAATACCGCGCCGAGTGCGATGGGAATGCTGATCTGTTGTCCCAGCACGAGGCTAAAGGCGGTAAAGGCGGTCAGAGAAATGGCACAACCGATCGCCATGGGTAAATTGGCCCACAGCCCCATCAGTAGTGACCCGAATCCTGCGACCAGACAGGTTGCGACAAACACCGCGGCTGGCGGGAATCCCGCTTTTCCCAGCATACCGGGCACCACGATGACCGAATAGACCATCGCCAGAAAGGTGGTCAGCCCGGCCAGGATTTCCTGGCGAACTGAACTGCCGCGAGCCGTAATGTTGAAGTAAGCATCGAGCGCACCGCGGGGTTGTGATGCGTTAGGCGTTGGCAGAGTATCTCCAGACATAATCATGTCCTCAGTCGAATATAAGGGTTGCGTCAGGTGCGCTCATACACCAGGCGGCCGTCAATATAGGTACGATAAATAGAGCGATCGTCACCCAGCGTCATCATCACGAACAGTTTGTCGATCAAAGACACCGAGTTGTCGTAACGTAATTGCTGCAGCGGTGTTGCCGTTGGCTCCAGCACTACAAAATCCGCCTCTTTTCCCGGGGTGAAATTACCGATGAGAGGATCGAGCCCCAGCGCCTTCGCCCCGCCCAGCGTCGCGAGGTAAAATGCCTCATAGGCCGAGAGACGGTATCCCTGAAGCTGCATGACTTTGTAGGCCTCGTTTAGCGTTTGCAGCATATTGAAGGTGGTGCCCGCCCCGATATCGGTGCCCAGGCCAACGTTGATCTTTTTGCGCCAGGCTTTTTGCAAATTGAACAGGCCGCTGCCGAGATACAGGTTTGACGTGGGGCAAAAGGCGATGCTGGAACCTGTTTCGCTCAGGCGATCCCACTCTTTCTCGTCCAGATGCACGCAGTGAGCGAAGACGCAGTTCTTACCGGTCAATCCGTACTGGTGATAGACGTCAAGGTAGCCGTCATGGTCGGGGTAGAGTGTTTTCACCCAGTTAATTTCATCTTTGTTTTCACACAGATGCGTATGTAACCATGTGTCCGGGTACTCCTGGCGCAGGCGCTGCGCCATCGCAAGCTGTTGCGGCGTAGACGTTGGGGCGAAACGAGGGGTGATGGCATACAGCAAGCGACCCTTTTTATGCCAGCGTTCAATCAGCGCTTTACTTTGCTGGTAACTGCTTTCCGCATCATCCAACAGGTAAGCCGGGGCGTTGCGATCCATCATCACTTTGCCGGCGATCATGCGCATATTGATATGGCTGGCGGCTTCGAACAGGGCATCTACCGATTGGGGGTGTACGGTACCGAAGACCAGCGCAGTGGTGGTGCCATTACGCAGTAATTGCTTCAGGAAAAAAGAGGACATCTCGCGCGCATATTCCAGGTCCTGATAACGCCGCTCGGTGGGAAAGGTGTGTTTGTTCAGCCACTCCAGTAGCTGTTCGCCATAGGCGCCGACCATTTCGCTCTGCGGATAGTGGATATGGGTATCGACAAATCCGGGAGTCACCAGTTTTCCACGATAATCGCGGATGCGGGTAGCCTCCGGAACCTGATGTTTCCCTTGTTCCCATTCGCCAAACCACTCGATTTTCCCCTGATAAATCAAGAGCAACCCATCCTCGACAAACCGCAACGCCGATTCAAGCGCTTCGGGATTGTCGATGGTGTGAGTGATATCGAGAAAACTGCCGCGCACGGCTTTAAGCGTGTGTTCACCTGACATGTGATCCCCTTACAATTAATCCGTTTCTTCCACCGAGGTCGCTGCGGGCAAAACGTCCTCTTGCCGATAGCCGCCAGGGAGGATGATATTCAACAGGATCGCGGTCAGCCCGCCCGCGCAGATGGGGTTTTCCACCAGCACATAAATGGAGGCAGGCAATATTTTGAAAATTTCCGGGTCATAGGAAACGCCGAGCCCCAGACCGAGAGAGGTCGCGACGATAAGCGTTTCGCGGCGCTTCAGACCGTTTGAAATGATGATGCGGATCCCGGCGATAGCGATCATGGAGAACATCAGCGTCATCGCGCCGCCGAGTACCGCAGAGGGAATGGTCGTGAAGAAGCCGCCAATTGTGGGAAACAGACCGAGGATCACCAGTATCACGGCGATGGTGCGCCCGATATAGCGCGAGGCGACGCCGGTCATCTGGATAATGCCGTTATTTTGCGCAAAGGTAGTGAGCGGCAGGGAGCCGAGTGCGGAGGCAATGACCGAGACCAGTCCGTCAGCCAGCACGCCGCCTTTCAGGCGCGACTGATACTCATCGCCCTGGATTGGACGCCGCGAAACCATCGCCGTTGCCGTAATGTCGCCAACGGCCTCCAGCACGCTCAGCAGGTAAATGGTGCCGACCACCAGAAAATGATGCAGGCTGAAATGAAAACCATATTTAAACGGGACCGGTACGGTCACCAACGGCAGGTTTTTCATGCTGCTGAAATCGACCATGCCAAGACATAGCGATACGATATAGCCGACGCCTAATCCGATGGCGATCCCTCCCATGCGCAGTAACGGGTTGCGGCAGCAGTTAAAACCGATCACGACTATCAGGACTAACAAGCCGACGCCGATATTTTGATAATCACCGTAGGTGCCGCTACTCTTTGCTGCAAAGCCGCCGCCAAAATCAATAATGCCGACTTTAATCAGGCTCAGGCCAATCATCAGCACCACAATGCCGCTGACCGTGGGCGTGATCACCCGGCGTAGATAGGGGAGGATAAACGAGGAACCTACGACCAGAAATGCGCCGACAAACGACACGCCGAGCAGTGATGACATAATCAACTGCTCATGAAAACCATCGCTTTTCATGCTGCTGCCGAGGGCTATCATCACGGTAACGAACGAGAAATTCACCGACTGTATCGACAGCAAACCCGAGCCGATAATGCCGTAGCGGTTAACCTGCAGCCAGGTGCCGATCCCGGAGGCGATCATCGCCATCGAGACCAGATACGCGGTGGTTTCCGCAGAGAGTTGTAGCGTTGCTCCGACAATCAGGGCAGGGGTGACCATGGGGACGAAAATAGCTAATAAATGGGTAATCGCTCCCACTATTGTCTCGCGAAAAGGAGGGCGATCCTCCAGTTCATAAATCAGGTCGGAACCTGCATGGGGTAGATCAGACATCCCTTTACTCCCTCTGTTTGGGTATAAGCAAATTTGATCATCTGATTCAGTAGATTAAAATTCTGTGGATGCTGAGCGCAGAACGCCCTGAGCCGCGAGGCGATCAACCCACAGACGGCATTTAATAATGATTGAATCACCTTGCGCCTGGCCCAGCAGAAGGCTTTCATTGGCCATGCCAACTACGCCTGTTGGGCCGGGCTCTTAGAGCCTATCCCGTCAGGGCTATTTTGCTTGTCATTTTGAACCTGGGCAGTGCTCAGAATCCTCACGTACTACGTGTACGCTCCGGTTCTTCCGCGCTGGCCGTGTTCAAACTGTCTGCGCCAATAACGCCTGGTGGGATAGGCTCTTAATCTGGCCGTATTACTGGAATAAAAAAGCCCGCGTGGTTCTTTCCCTCTCCCGGAGGAGAGGGAATGCTTGCTGTGTACTGTCGCGGTTCTTCGCGTTACAGCCTTCCTAAGGCGCTCAGTATTTTCTCCGGTGTAAAATGCCATTCGCGCAGCCAGACGCCGCAGGCATCGTGAATGGCGGTGGCAATGGCCGGCGCCGCGCCGTTCACGCCAATTTCGGAGATAGATTTGGCACCAAATGGACCGACTTTATCGTCGCTGGGTACCAGCACCGCGCGAAAATCACGCGGAATATCACCGATTTTCGGTGCGCCATAGCTGCGCAAATCCCGGGTGAGCGGATGGCCTTGTGCGTCATAGATAATCTCTTCGCTCAGGCTGTGACCGATGGCGCGCATTGACGCCCCGTAAATTTGTCCCAGCGCCAGTTCGGGATTAACCGGCGTGCCACAGTCCAGCAACGCATAGAATTTATCGAGGCGAATCTCGCCGGTGCGGGTATTTACCGCCACTTCGGCGAAGTTCGCTCCATACGGGAACGCGAAATCGGCCGTGATATAGCTGGCGGTGGCGACCAGCGTCCCGAAACCGGTGCCAGTTTCGGCTTTGTGGCCGATGTCAGCGTAGCTCACTTCACCCTGCTTGCCACGCACCACGCCAGGGGCTGCCAGCGCAACATCGCTCAGCGGCTCACCGAGCATTTCAGCTCCGTGAAAGAGGATTTTTTCCCGCAGATTTTCCGCCGCTTTGCGCGCCGCATTGCCGGAAAAGCAGGTGCCGGATGAGGCATAGGCGCCTTTGTCAAACAGGGCGTGGTCGGTATCGCCGGAAATAACGTATACATCCTGCGGTGGGCAATGCAGCACTTCCGCCGCCAGTTTGGTGATCACCGTATCCAGGCCGGTACCAATATCCGCCCCGCCGGAATGCACGATAAACGTGCCATCAGATTCGAGTTTAATCATGCAGTTGGCCTGATCGATATCGGGGATCCCGGACTTCTGCATAATGATGGCGACACCGCGGCCCACTCGCCAGTCACCGTCGTGCGGTTTGGGTGAGGACCATTGGATCATCTCGCGCCCCTGATGCAGAATCGCTTCCAGCGCACAGCTGGCCGCGGTCGGCACCGATGTTGGCGCTTTACCTTCGCCAATTGCGCCAAGAATTTTCAATGGTTGACCTTCATGGACGCGATTACGCTCAATCATCTCCAGTTGATCAATCTGTAGCTGTTCGGCCAGTTCGGCCAGCGCCATGGTGATAGCGAAGTTGCCTTTCGGTGCGCCGTATCCCTGATAGGCGCCGGTCGGACAGATATTGCTGTAGTAGGTTGTTACGTTGAAATCGACGTTATCACAGGGATACAAAGGCAGTGACAGCGCTGGTCCGTTGGACGGCACGGTGAGAGAGTGGTTGCCGTAGGGGCCGGTATTCGCGCGGAAATCCATCTTCACCGCGGTCAGGCGACCATCTTTCTTCGCCCCAAGCTTTACGGTGACGTTGGCAACGTGGCGGGAGGTATTGGCAATAAATTCCTCTTCACGGGTGTAGCGGAAATAGACCGGGCGTCCGGTGACGCAGGTGGCCCAGGCGCAAACTTCTTCCAGCAGGATATCTTGCTTGGAACCAAATCCGCCGCCCACACGCTCTTTAATCACATGAACCTTGTGCTGTTTCATTCCGACGAGGCGAGCAACCTGGCGACGTAAGTGCCATGGAACCTGCGTTGACGCGTGAATAATCAGACGGTCACCGTCCATGTGGGTAAAGCAGATATGGGGTTCTGCCGGACACTGCTGGGCCTGGGTAGAGGAATAGGTACGCTCAATCACCACATCGGCTTCGGCGAAGCCTTTTTCCATATCGCCAATATGACCGTGAATACTGGCGGCAATATTTTTACGTGGACGCGCGCCAATGGGGAAATTGATGATCATATGTTCCCCGCGCTGGGTTGCATGGCGGTTATCTTCTTCCAGCGTATCCGGCGCCCCGGCCATATAGACAACCGGTTCATCGTGAATTACCGGCGCGTCATCGGCCATTGCGTCGTCAATCGACATGACCGGCTTGAGCACTTGATATTTGACGTCGATAAGCTTCAGCGCCGCCAGTGCTATCTGTTCGTTTTCTGCAACGACCGCCGCGACGCGATCGCCAACGTGACGCAGTTTTTGACTAAACATCCTTCGGTCGAGCGGCGACGGCTCCGGAGCGCTCTGGCCGCCGGGGGTGTAGTAGATGTTGGGGCAGTTAAGATAGGTGATAACGTGAACGACTCCCGGCAGCGCCTCGGCTTTGCTAACGTCAAGGTGGGTAATCAGTGCATGAGGATGCGGGCTGCGCAGCATCTTAATCACGCAGGCATCGGGTGTGATACGGTCTTCGACGTAGCAGGGTTTAGCCTGCACCATGGTTGCCGCATCGGTTTTCGGATACAGCTTGCCGACAATTGCCAGGTCGTCGCGGAAGGTTGGTGCGCTATCAAGGGTTATCTGCGGGTTGCTTTTACGTGCCACCGCCAGCGCTATCACCTGATAATACTGTTGCCAGCCAGCATCTCGACTAAATAAACCGGAGAGCGCGTCGTCGATCTCTTCACGCGTCGGGTCCGCGATACGCTCGAGAAGATCGCTGATAATTAGCGCGGCAGCGGGGTCGTTATAGCCCGATTGCACCACCCCGACGTCGACCATTGCCTGCTGTACCAGGCTCAGTTGATTCCATTTGCCCAACGATTCGCTCGTGCGGATCGCTGCCTGCTCCAGTTGGGCGGCGATAAGCAGAGAGGCGTTGACGATGCGGCCATTAAACAGAATCGCGTCAGAACCGGCGAAACCAAAACCATCATCGCTGTTGCGCACCGAATGCATGCCAAGATCGAAAAGTAATGCCTGTACGTTAGCGCCAGGATTCACCTTCATCTCGCGCGCAGTGCCGTTTAAGGTAAAGTGAATAATCATACGACCTTCTCCCCTGTCTGCTGGCAGTCGGTATACAAATCCGCCACGACCACACCGGCGATATAGCGTTTATAAGCCACGCTGCCCCGTAGATCCTGCTGAGGGAAAATGGAGGCGGCGACGGCCTGCTCCAGCGCACGGCCTTCCAGGCGCTGTGATTCCACATCCCGCAAACGGACTGGCCTGTCCGCCACGCCGTCCAGCGCGATACGTATTTCATCCTGTTCCGGAATAGCCACCGCGGCGGTGACTACGGTTAACCCGGCTTGCGAGCGGCTGATTCTACGGGTTGCACAGGCGCAAAACGGATTGTTGATGACAATTTCCGTGATCAGGGGCGAGCCGGGCTGAGTGAGGTAATTCTCCAGCGACAGGCTCTTGCCGTCGGCAAATATCAGGTGCGCGTCCAGCGCCAGCAGAACAGGGAGCAAAACGGACTCTTCCTGACGGGCGGCGATCTCACCGCCAAGAGTCGACTGGTTACGCAGGTGGCGGGAGTAAACGAAACCCAGCGCGTCGTGCAGCGCGTCGGGAATATAGTGGGTATCGCGCAGAGTCTGCAGGCGCGTCATTGCGCCAATTCGCAGAGAGCCGTTATCCCAGTCAACCCACTCCAGTTCAAGGTTCTGTAGGGAAATGGCAATTTGCTTGTCAGGCTGCGTCGGCGTGGCATTGATCTTACTGCCCCCGGCAAACCAGACGGCATCATCCTGGTAGCGTGATTTGAGCTCCAGCGCTTGTTCTACGGAGTCCGGTTTGAAAAATTGCTCGATCATAATCTTTCCTCATCAATCTTTCTGTCGATACGAAAGAGGCGTGGGTTATGCCAGCGAGTCCATTCGACGCCACATATCCGCAGCAACTTTCCGTGCCTGGGCATAAATCGAATCGCAATCGAAAGCGAACTGGCGGTCTTCATAAACCATCGCGCCGTTGATCATCACGCTATGGACGCTGGCGGAACCGAGACCAAAGGCGATATGTCCGGCGATGTTGTCAGCCAGCAGCGGCGTGGGCGCGGCGTAATCACAAATGGTCAGATCGGCTTTATAACCCGCCTCCAGTCGACCGAAGCGTGCGCCGAAGTTGCGGTTCAGCAGCTCGTTGCCGTTAGTCAGGGCACGAGCGAAACCGTCAGGCCACAGCGGACCGCCGGCATCACGATGTTTAAAGAAGGCAAATTTCATCTCTTCCAGCATGTCGGAGCCGATACCGTCGGTGCCCAGCGCCAGATTGCGAATATCGGTAAGATGGTGGTTGTAGCCGACATGGTTGTTCATGTTGGAGCGGGCGTTGTGCACCAGAAACGCATCCTGTTCGTTCAGCAGGGCGATATCGTCTGCGGACAAATAAAGGCCGTGCGCGACCAGCGTTTTGCGATTGATAAGATCCCATTCCGCCAGCCGGATAAGCAAATCTTTGCCATACATATGGTGGCTGTGGGAAACATCATAGCGATCTTCCGCGGCGTGGATATGCAGCCCGCGACCGGTGGCGTTGAGCGCTTCGCGCAGCATTTCCAGGCCAGCGTCCGGTACGGTAAAGGGGGCATGAGCGCCGATATGCGCTTCCACCAGATAGGGTTCTGTGCCCGCTTCCCTGGCCTGATCTATCTGGCGGGCGAAGCGGATATTTTCTTCCACACCGGCCTGTAGCTCATCGATCCCACCGTTGCGATCGGTCGTTTCAAAGCAGGTCATTCCGCGCAGGCCGATTTTCAGAAAAGCATTGCGCAACGTGGAGAGCGATCCATCGATGTACGCGGGAGAAGCGTGGTGATCGATGACCGCAGAGCATCCGCTCTTAATCGCTTCGATGGCGCAAATTAATCCGCTGTAGTAGAGCGACTCTTCGTCCAGCGCGCGATCCAGCCGCCACCACAGGTTTTTCAGCGTTGAAATAAAATCCGGGCTGGGCGCAATTTTCGCCATAATGCCGCGCGACAGGCCGGAGTAGAAATGGTTGTGTGCGCAAACCAGCCCGGGCATGACGAGGCGCCCATGCATCTCTTTCCAGTCCGCCTCTGGGTAGCGTCGGGTCAGCGCATCGCCGATCCCGATGATAACGTCATTGTCTATGGCGATATCAACACCCTCTTGCACTTTCGCAGGGTGAAGCTGTATGGCAGTGACATTTTTCAGAATTAACATGGTTATACCTCCACCCGGCCCAGCAGATAGTGATGTTGCTGGTGGACATGGCTGATGATGCGGCAGGTTTCATCCAGTCCCGGTGGGATGCTGGCGAACTGGCCGTCGTTATCAATATTCAGGACCCAACTTTGGTTATTGAGACGGATGCGTACGCGATCCTCTTCCACCAGGAAACCTGGATTGCTGCTGGCGTCAAAATCCTGCGCCAGGCTAAAGACGGTGATTTTGTCTTTGTAAGGTTTGCCCTGCCACGGGCAGAACTGGGCGCAGTTGCCGCATTCGTTGCAGTAAGCGTCCAGGTGCAGCGTCTGGAAGCGGTTCCTGAAGCCTGGTATCGCAATCGATACGTTGGCGCGGTTTGGGCAGACATCGACACACTTGCTGCATAAGTAGTTGCACTCAAGGCAGCGTTCGCCTTCCTGGGCAACGAAGGCATCGCGATCGTCTTTGTCGATGATGGCGACCGATATCTCCCCCTTACGCTGGTAGATTTCAGCAGGATTTACGTTATTCCAGCGTTTATCGGCGTGGTGAGAGCGGATATTTTCCCGGTAAAGGATCGTATCGGTTGCCCGCCGGGCAGAGCCGATAGCGGCGACGATAGAGGAAGGACCACGCTGAACATCGCCAATCATAAAGACGTTTGTCAGGCGGGTTTCACCGTTGGCGTTTACCTCCGGCCAGCCTTTATCGTTCAGCGGGACTCCCATGGCGCTCAGCGCATCGGTGTCCTGCTGTTCCCCAATGGCGGTGATCAGGCTGTCGGCATGCAGCGTAATGGTCTCATCTGTTTCTACCGGACGGCGGCGCCCTTTCTCATCAGGCTCGCCAAGAGACATCACGCGCAGGGTGAGCGTCCCGTCGGCAGCAAAGCGTTGTGGATTCATCAGGAAGCGGAACTCAACGCCATCGTGCAATGCCTCTTCATACTCTTCACGCCAGGCAGGCATTTCCTGCAGTGAACGGCGATAGACAATGGTTGCCTTTTCCACACCGGGCACGCGCAACGCCGCCCGGGCACAGTCCATCGCGGTATTCCCGGCACCAACAACAACCACGTGTTTACCCAGGTTCAGCGTGGAGCCCTGATTGTATTCACGCAGGAAGGGCAACGATTTCCAGACATGAGGATTATCGCCTTCCAGCTTCACTCCACTGTTTTTGTCAGTACCGGTGGCGATCAGCACATACTGATAGCCCTGGTTTTTCAACTGTTCTATCGTGAGATGGGCATCACAGCCATATTCGAATTTCACGCCGTGATCGGCAACAAAATCAATATCATGCTGGATTAACTCAGCAGGGATGCGGAACTGCGGGATAATGTTTTTGACGACGCCGCCAGCGTTAGCTTCCCGCTCAAACAGGGTAACTGAATGTCCGGCTCGCGCCAGGAAATAACCTGCGGCAAGCCCCGCGGGGCCCGCGCCGATCACCGCTACCGGATGCCGGGAGCCGGAGCCTGCGGGTTTATGCCAGCGTTGTTTGTATTCATCCCAGCCTTTTTCCAGAGCGATTTTTTTCAGTTCGCGAATGTTCAGGGCGCTGTCGTAATCCAGGCGCGTACAGTTGTACTGGCATTGATGATCGCAAATATGACCGGTAATGGCAGGCAGAGCGTTGCGTTGATAGATAAGCGCCAGCGCATCGGCGTAGCGCTGTTCTCCCATCAGGCGAATATATTCGGGGATATCCTGCTTAATAGCGCAGGCGGTAACGCACGGCGCGACGTAGCAATCGGTTAGCGGCAGGCTTTCCGCTACCTCAATACGATCTTCCGGTTTCCAGTGTTTCTGGGTATAGGCCATCGTCATGGCGTCTTCTGCCAGCCGATTTAATCGCTCCACGTCGATTTGGGTCATTCCCCAGGTATCCGATGCTTCCAGCTCACGCATGCAGGCGCTCAGACGCAGGTAGCCGCCGGGCTTCAATAGATCGGTCGCCATAGTAATAGGGCGGATCCCGGTATCGAAAATATCGCGAATTGTCAGTTGGCTGGCGCCACCGGAATATGAGATCGGTAATTTTCCGTCGAAGGCCCGGGACAGTTCCGCCGCCACGTTGATAGAAAGCGGGAACAGCGCCCGACCGGACATATACATCTCATCGCCGGGAAGCGCGCCTTTATTGTTGATGGTGCCAAGGGTGTTGGTGAGCTTGACGCCGAAGCCCAGCGATTTCTTTTTCGCCAGCGTCATCAGGCGTTTCAGCATTTCCAGCGCCTGAGGCAGTTTGAGATCGTGCTCGAACGACGCCTCTTTCAGTCCAATATAACTGAAGCCGCAGCTATCCAGAATCTGGCGAACGCGGGCATAGCCCAACAGGGTTGGATTCAGTTTTACGAAGGTGTTCAGCGCCTTTTCTTCCAGCATGTACTGGCAGATGGCCTCGATTTCATGTGGCGGACAGCCATGCATGGTAGAGAGGGTGACGCCGTGAACCAGGGTGGCAGGAATACGTTCGGGAAGCGCGCGCAGGGTTTCCCGCTGTTTATTCAGTCCGTGGCGTGCCAGAAAATCGTCGTCATGCAGCCAGCGGCTAAGTGTGTCGCGGTATTGCGTAAATTTCGGCTGCGCTGAAGCATCGATCATACTGTCGATAAACTGCTGCATCGGCGGTTGTTTGATGCCGTCCAGGTTGTAGCCGACGCTCATATTGAAGATAAATGATTTCCCGGCGCCAGCGCTGGCGGGCTGGAACATCTGCTCTAACAGATGCAGGACGAACCAGGCCTTCAGGTATTCATCCCAGGCCTTTTGCAGAGTAAACTCGGTGGACCACTCAGTATTGAAACATTCGTCTTCCGCATCGATACAGGGTTTTTCCAGCTCCAGCCGGTCAAGTATTTGTACTGTTTTCAGTTCAATGAAGCGGCCGCCAGTCAGCCAGGAGGTGATGATATTTTGCGCCAGTTGGGTGTGCGGGCCAGCGGCAGGACCAACGGGGGTGGCACAGGTTTCACCAAAGACGTTGACTGACCTATCATTGGCGGGTGAGTAAAACTGTTGCTCAGGAATACCAAAGATAGAACCCTGTTGCAGGTATTCATCAAATATGCGCGTCAAAAGCTCCTCAAATGGCACGGGACGCATAATATCCCCCATAACCCTCTCCTTTTATCATGAATTAACCGGTGTGGATAAACCGGAGGTCTGGGGGGGGTAGAGCAACATTCACACCATGATTACGGACACCGGGCATAAATATAATTTTTTGTGAAGTGCTTCTAAACTTGAGCCCGCTTTGTGAAATATCTCACATGTCGTAAATGAGAATTAAAATCAGTATGATCCATTTATCAAACGGTTGTTTCACGAACGCCTTTTATTTTCTCAAAAAGAAGGAATTTGTATCATTATGATAAGTGTGGAGGGTGTGGAACTTTTTTGTTTGAACGCAATCGTTTAACCTGGTCGTGATAATTTTTATTAACGCTGATGGAGGCGAATAAAATCCTCTGGCGTATCAACATCCGAAATGATTTCTATATGATCTATTTCCACCTTATTATGCGCGCCAGCCAGTAATGCCTGATGCATATTTTTTTGCGGGCCGGAGAGGGCCTGTAACAGGCAGCGTCGGGTGAGCAGAATCGGATGGCCTGGCGTGCCCTGATAGTACGGGATTAGCGCGCTGTCATTGCGTAATGACCATATTTTATTAAATATTTCAAACGTCAGGCAGGGCATGTCTCCGTGGGTGATGAAGCAGTATTCGCTTTTAACGGCGTTTGCGGCGACCTTCACAGAAGAGTACAGACCATCAGCATAGTCAGGGTTGTGCGTTATCAGTATATGACTTGCGCCGGCATAGCGATGGTACAGTTCATCGCCGCGATAGCCGGTAACTAAAATAACCTGGCTGCAAAATTGCAGGGCATTTTTGATACTTGCATCAAGAATTGTCCCGTCCTGCCAGGGTAGCATCATTTTCCATTTTCCCATTCGTGATGAAAGCCCCGCGGCGGTAATAATGCAGTCGATTGGCGGCATCGTCCATTCCTTATTTTAGGTGGCTGATGATTATTGATAAAAATATAAAGAGTCACGCCGGTTTATTCTTTGATTTAGGTGCGCAGAAACGTCCCTTGATTATTTCGCTTGTCGGGGCTGGAGGGAAAACGAGTACGCTTTTCTGGCTGGCGAGATTATTTCATGGCTACGGCAGGCGGGTCATCGTGACCACAACGACGCATATGTTTCTGCCCGATGCCGCTTGCCCAACGATCTTCTGCAGGGAGCCTGCCGCTCTGCCTTCCCACTATCTTATGCGGCCCATCTGGGCCTGTTTTCGCGCATGGAAAGCGCAGGAAGGGAAAGCGAGAGGATTTTCGCCGCAGGCCATTGATGCGCTGGCGGCCCGTGCGGAATGTGACGTTATTCTGGTAGAAGCGGATGGCGCTCACGGATTGCCGCTTAAAGCGCCGGATGAGCACGAACCTTGCATACCTGAAAGCAGTTGCTGCGTGATTGCCGTTATGGGCGGGCAGATGTTGGGGGAGAATACGGGCGCGGAGAATGTCCATCGCTGGCCGTTGTTTGCTGAGATCACTGGCCTGACGGCGGATGAGCCGCTGACCTTCGGGCACCTTCTTCGGCTAATTCGCCACCCACAGGGGGCGTTTAAAAACGTCCCGCCGGACAGCAGGCGTATCTGGTTTCTCAATCAATTTTCTCAATCTGAGAATAGCGCGACGGAATACGATCTGTTCCAGCTATTGCGCAATGGGAATGTGGATGCCATCTGGCTGGGGGCGGTACGGGAACAGCCACCGATTACGCGCAGACTTGTGAGATAGCGAGGCCGGGAAACCGGAACCACCATAGGGATATCCATTGAGGTTTTTATGAATATTTTCACAGAAGCGGCAAGACTCGAAGAACAAAACAGTCCATTTGCGTTGGCGCAAATTGTCGATAGCCGTGGCTCAACGCCGCGACATTCAGCTGAGATGTTGATTCATCAGGATGGAACGACCTTTGGCACGATTGGCGGAGGAATGGTGGAGCGCAAAGTGATCGATGAGGCGCAACAGGCTTTACGGGAAAGAAAGCCGCGTTTGTTTCATGGGCGGATGGCGCGTAATGGTGCGGATGCTGTCGGTTCTGATTGCGGTGGCGCGATGACGGTCTTCATCAGCGTACATGGGCTCCGTCCCCGTCTGGTGCTGATCGGCGCCGGGCATGTGAATCGGGCGATAGCACAGAGCGCCGCGCTGTTGGGTTTTGATATCGCCGTGGCGGATATTTATCGTGAAAGCTTAAATCTGGCGGCATTCCCGCCCTCGGTGCAGTTACTGCATGCCGATTCGTTTGCTGAGGCGGTGGATGCGCTGGAGATCCGGCCCGATAACTTCGTCCTTATCGCCACCAATAATCAGGATCGCGAGGCGCTGGATAAGCTGGTGGAGCGTCCGCTGGCCTGGCTGGGGCTGCTGGCAAGTCGCCGCAAGGTTCAGCTTTTTTTGCGCCAGTTGCGGGAAAAAGGCATCGCGGAAGAACATCTTGCGCGCCTGCATGCGCCGGTAGGTTACAACATTGGCGCTGAAACGCCGCAGGAGATCGCGGTAAGCGTGCTGGCTGAGATTTTACAGATAAAGAATAATGCGCCTGGCGGATTAATGATGAAACCTGCGCATCCTTCCGGGCATCAGCGCGTGGTGATCCGCGGCGCGGGAGATATCGCCAGCGGCGTGGCGTTGCGTCTTTACCATGCCGGATTCAAGGTATTCATGCTGGAAGTGGAGCAACCGACGGTGATCCGCCGTAGCGTGGCATTTGCTCAGGCGGTGTTTGAGGGGGAAATGGTGGTGGAAAGCGTCACCGCCCGGCGGGTGAATTCGGCGACAGACGCGATAGCGCTGGCGGAGCGCGGCATCATTCCGGTACTGGTCGATCCTGTCTGTGCATCTCTTGATACGTTAAAGCCCGTCTGCGTGGTGGATGCCATTCTGGCAAAACACAATTTGGGCACCCATATTGCGATGGCCCCGGTGACGATTGCTTTAGGGCCAGGATTTAGCGCAGGTGAGGATTGTCATGCGGTAATAGAAACCAATCGCGGCCACTGGCTGGGAAAGGTGATTTACTCCGGTTGCGCACAAGAAAATACCGGCGTGCCGGGGAATATTATGGGGCATACCGCGCGACGGGTGATTCGTGCGCCCGCAGCGGGCATCATGCGTGCCAATGTAAAATTAGGCGACCTGGTGAAGGAGGGGGAGGTGATCGCCTGGATTGGCGACAGTGAAATTAAGGCCCCGCTGTCGGGCATGGTGCGTGGCCTGTTAAGCGACGGGCTGGCGGTGGTCGGCGGGTTTAAAATCGGTGATATTGACCCGCGTGGCGAGACAGCCGATTTTACCACCGTGTCTGATAAAGCGCGGGCGATCGGCGGCGGAGTCCTGGAAGCGCTGATGATGCTGATGCATCAGGGGGTAAAATCAACCAGAGAAGTGCTGGAAGTTGCATAAGGTTGCGTGTTGTTTGTCACCAACGACCACGCTGTTCGCAGAGGATGACAGGGGACGTTAGCGTCACCATCCGGCAACCGTGTGGAGCGTATGCCGGATGGCGCTGTATTGTCCGGCTACTGGCAGATCACGGTGCCGGTTTTTCCTTCAATGCCTTCTTTCGCTTTGCTCAAGACGGTAATCAGCGCTTCCCGTCCAGGCCGGGAACGGGCGAATGACACGGCGGCTTCAACTTTCGGCAGCATGGAGCCTTTGGCGAAATGGCCTTCGTTGATAAAGCGATCGGCATCGTTTAATGACAGACGATCCAGCCATTGCTCATTTTCTTTACCGAAGTTAATCGCCACTTTTTCCACTGCCGTCAAAATGATGAGCATATCTGCATCGATCATTTCGGCGAGCCGGGCGCTGGCCCAGTCCTTGTCGATAACCGCGCTGGCGCCTCGCAGATGGTTGCCTTCACGGATCACGGGAATACCACCGCCGCCGACGGTAATGACTAACTGTCCGGCCTCGACCAGCGCCTTGACGGTCTCTTTTTCGATAATGTCTATTGGTTTGGGAGAGGCGACAACGCGGCGGTAGCCGCGACCGGCATCTTCTTTCAGCGTATAACCCTGTTTCTCCAGCAATTCGGCTTCTTGCCGGGTGAAGAAAGAACCAATGGGTTTGGTTGGATTAAGAAAGGCAGGATCGCTGGCGTCAACTTCCACTTGCGTGACCAGTGTCACCACCGGCATTTGTATGCCGCGTGATAACAGTTCTTCGCGCAGCGCGTTTTGCAGATCGTAACCAATATAACCCTGGCTTAATGCCACACACACTGACATCGGCAGCATTGGCGTATGGGCTGCGGTTTTCGCCGCCGCTTCAAAGGCCAGGTTGATCATCCCCACCTGCGGACCGTTACCGTGCGTGACCACCAGTTGATGGCCCTGGGCGATTAAATCCACGATCGCCTGAGAGGTCATTTTAACGGCCTGCATTTGCCCGGCCAGATCCTCGCCCAGCGCATTCCCGCCCAGCGCGAGAACAATTTTCTTACTCATTTTTCCTCACTTATTCAGTGTGATTAGGATGGCTAAACGGCTTGCGTCTCAGGAAGCGACCCCGGCCCGCTC
Source organism: Klebsiella indica (assembly GCF_005860775.1). Taxonomy (GTDB): domain Bacteria; phylum Pseudomonadota; class Gammaproteobacteria; order Enterobacterales; family Enterobacteriaceae; genus Klebsiella; species Klebsiella indica. The sequence goes on along the minus strand of NZ_VCHQ01000012.1, from coordinate 18,396 downwards.
TGGCGTTAAACTCCCCCTGACAAAACAGGGTTTCGCCGCGTGAAAGGGTTCTGACGATAGCCCCGGTACAGCGGAATCCCTCCCAGGGAGAGTAGTCGCCGTTATCATGCTGTTCGGCATGGCGAATTTCCGTTGTCTGATGCGGATCGATAATCACCACATCGCCATCGGAGCCTGGCGCCAGCCGCCCTTTCTGCGGCCACAGGCCGAACAGTTTCGCGGGTAGGGCGCTGGTCATATTGACAAAGCGTTGTGGCGTAATGCGCTCAGTTATCACGGCGCTGGAAAAGAGCAGCAGCAGCCGGTTTTCTACGCCGGGCAGCCCATTTGGGCAGCGGTTGAAATCGCCGCCGGAGAGCTGTTGGCGCTGCGCCATTGAAAAATTGCAGTGATCGGTGGCGACCACATCAATCGTGCCGTCGCTGATACCGCACCAGAGTTTGTCCTGCTCGCTGACATTGCGCAGCGGAGGGCTGAGAATGAAGTTCAGTCCTTCCGGTGTGTTATAGCGACGCTCGTCCAGCAGTAGATATTGAGGACAGGTTTCTACCCATACCGGCTGGTGTCTGGATTTCGCCAGACGTAAATAATCCAGCCCTAAGCCGTTGGAGAGATGGACGATATACAGAGGTGCATTGCCGGCGAGCTGCGCAAGATTGATCATCCTGGCAATGGCTTCGGCTTCGCACTCCAGGGGGCGACTCAGGGCGTGATAGCGCGGCGCAGTGAGTCCTGCGGCAAGAAACTCGGCGCGTTTGCAGGCGATGGCGGCATCATTTTCTGGATGGACCGTTGTCAGCGCGCCAGAGAGATGCAGACGGCGCAGTGCCTGCAACACATCATCATCGTTAAGCTTGTATTGATATGTCAGATACAGCTTAAAGCTGCTGATCCCCTCTTCAACCATCATCGGAATTTCATCAAGAATGGCGTGGTTGATATGCTGAATGACCCCGTGAAAGCTATAGTCGATGACGGCTTTATGCGCGGCGTAACCGTGATAAACCCCTAGCTGATGGCGCAACTGGCATCCCGTCGGGCCAAATCCCATATGATCGATGATGGTTGTTGTACCGCCGCATGCTGCTGCGCGGGTACCGGTAAAAAAATCATCACAACTGCGGGCAATACCGGCGTCAATGTTAAAATGAGTGTGTACATCCACGCCGCCGGGCATGACGTAGCAGTCTGTCGCGTCGATAATCTCGCAGGGAAGCTGCGGAATAATATCGTCGTCCAGTTGGCGAACAATGCCGTTCTCTATCAGCAAATCTTGTCTTGTCTGAGCATCGGCATTAACGACAATGCCGTTTTTAATCAGCACGCGCATAGCGGACTCCAGAATCGCCTCCGGCGAAGAGCCCATCCCGGCAGGATGTTTTCATTTGCCATTCTGGTCATGGGCTGTGCCCGTACAAAACGCGTTGCGTTTTGAAGGCACTTTAGGCGTGGCACCGAAGGGGCGAGTGATGCGAATAATCCTCACGTACAGCGTGTACGTTCCGGTTTCTGCGCACTGTCGGTATCCTACTGGCCACGCTAATGATGCCTGCGGAGACAAGCTCTAAGCGGAGGTGCGGTTAATGATTATTCCGTTGCCAGCCAGCTCAGCGGAATGGCGGCGTACATGGCGGCACAGGTAACCAGATGCGATTTCCAGGTTTTCTCATTTGGCGCGTGGGCCTCCGGCTCTTTGCCCGGGCCGAAGCCGATTACCGGGATGCCGTGGCGGCCCATGATCGAGACGCCGTTTGTGGAGAAGGTCCACTTATCGACCACCGGCGTTTTGCCAAACAGCCCTTCGTAAGCGCTGACCAGCGCTTTCACGGTGAAGTGATCCTCTTCCACTTTCCAGGTCGGGAAGTAGCATTCGGTCGGGTAGACCAGGCCGGTCCAGGAGGGGCGATCGTAGTGGTACAGAGAAACGGCTGCATTGGCTTTCTTCACTGCCGGCAGGGCGCGGATCTCTTCCAGCGCGCCTTCCCAGGTTTCTCCCCAGGTCAGACGACGGTCAATAGAGACGGCGCAACTGTCCGCTACGGCGCAACGGCTGGGCGAGGTGAAGAAGATTTCGGAAACGGTCAGAGTGCCTTTGCCGAGAAACGGATCGTAGGCCAGACGTTGTGATAACTCCTGCAATTCGTTAAGGATCGGCCCCATTTTAAAGATCGCGTTATCGCCGCGCTCCGGTGCGGAACCGTGGCAACTGACGCCCTGGACATCAATACGGATTTCCATACGCCCGCGGTGCCCACGATACACCCGGCAGTCGGTCGGTTCGGTACTGACGACAAATTCCGGCCGAATACCGGATTGCTCAATAATGTACTGCCAGCACAGGCCGTCGCAGTCTTCTTCCTGTACCGTACCGGTGACCAGCAGCGTGTAGTCATCTTCCAGACCGAGATCCTTAATGATCTTTCCGGCGTAAACCATTGATGCCATGCCGCCTTCCTGATCGGAGGTGCCGCGTCCGCCGATCAGCTCATCGGTTTCCATTCCTTCATAGGGATCAAAATTCCAGTTTTTAATATTACCGATCCCAACGGTATCAATATGTGCGTCCATTGCAACCAGACGCGGCCCGTGACCGATATAACCCAAAATATTACCCATCGGATCGATCTCGACTTTATCGAAACCGACTTTTTCCATTTCTTGTTTGATCCGATGAACCACGCGCTTTTCATCGCAGCTTTCGCTGGGAATGGCGATCATATCGCGCAGGAAGCGCGTCATATCGTCTTTGTAGTGGTTTGCTTTTTCCAGAATCAGTTTAAATGGAATGTTCTTAGCCATTGTTTATCTCCAGTTTTAACCCCCGCGTCTTCTGGGAGCCTTTGTCAATAAAGGGAACTACGGTGCGACGGGATGTTTGCCTTCCCAGACCACTTCGCGGTAGTGCTTGATATCGGTATCGCCTTCGGTACTGATAAGCAGCACCACGGCGTCGTTATTCAGCGCCAGTTTTTCCATTAAGGCCTGACGCTGCGGGTGATAGTGAATGGCGGCCAGTACGCCCAGCCCCACGGCTCCTGACTCACCGGAGATGACTCTCGGGTCGTCGCCATAGGGATTTCCCAGTACGCGCATACCCAGCGCGGCGACGCTGTCCTGGCAGGAGATAAACTGTGTGGCGCAGTTGCGCAGAATTTCCCAGCCGAGCGGATTAGGTTCGCCACAGGCCAGACCGGCCATGATGGTCGCCATATCGCCGTCGACATTGACGATGTCGCCTTTAATGCCCGAGCGGTAAATGCAGTCGGCTTTGTCCGGTTCGACGATAATGCTGCGCAGGTTCTGCGGGCCATAGACATCGACCAGATAGCCCAGCACGCCGCCTGCCATTGCGCCGACGCCAGCCTGCAACAGTACGTGGGTCGGAACGACGCCCAGTTCACGCATTTGCTCCACGGCTTCATCGGCTAGCGTGGCGTAGCCCTGCATGATCCAGGTGGGGATTTTGGTGTAGCCTTCCCAGGCGGTATCCTGTACCACTTCCCAACCGTTCTGTTGCGCATGCTGAATGGTCAGACGGACCGTATCGTCATAGTTCATATCAGTGACGATGCACTCCGCGCCAAGATTGAGAATGGCGTCGACCCGCTCCTGGGCAGAGCCTTTCGGCATATAAATCACCGCGTTTTGCCCTAGTTGTTGCGCAGCCCACGCAATGCCCCGGCCGTGGTTGCCATCGGTGGTCGTCGCGAAGGTCATCTTCTCGTCAATGGCGTTTTTAAGCTGCGAGAACGAAAGGGTATTGATGTCAAGCTGGTATTTTTCACACAGCAGACGGGCGGTGGCATAAACGCCGCCGAGCATCTTGAAGGCGTTCAGTCCAAAGCGTTTCGATTCATCTTTAACGAGAATTTTCTTTACGCCAAACAGGCTGGCGAGACTGTCCAGTGCGCAGAGCGGCGTCGGACGATAACCGGTAATTTTTTGGTGGAACAGGCGAGCCTGTTTCGCCTGCCGTTGCGAGAACAGCGCGGACGTTTTACCGCTGTAAAAGCGATTGTCGGCGATATCAATTTTCAATGAGAAAACGGACATATTCTATCCTTCTCCTTGTTGCCTCCGGAAACGGAGGGCCGACCGGAAGGTCGGCCTGGGGGGTTATTTGATGCGCTGTTGCGCTTCTTTCAGCAGTTGTTCCAGCAGGATGCCGGGCTTCGCGTATTTGCGAGAGAGGATCATTGCGGCGATGATGTATGGCTTCCAGCTGGCCTCCTTGTAAGTGGCGATACGGTATTTTTCGAATACCCCTTCGGTGACTTCCCCTTCCTCACAGGAGACGCCGCTGATATCCGCCGGCAGGCAGTGCATATACAGCGCATTTCCGTTGCGCGTGAGCTGCATCATCTCTTCGGTGCAGTGCCAGTCCTTATGCTTCGCATTCTGCTCCAGACACTTCCTTTCCAGGGCTTTCAGGGCCGCGTGATCGTTGGCGCGCAGGAGTTTGGTCCGTTCTTCCATAACTTTATAGGGCGCCCATGACTTCGGATAGACGATGTCTGCGTCTTTGAATGCATCTTCCATGCTGGTGACCTGGCGGAAGCTGCCGCCGGAAGCATTGGCATTGTTTTTGGCAACTTCGATAACATCGGGGATCAGGTCATAGCCTTCCGGATGCGCCAGGGTCACCTCCATGCCGAAACGGGTCATCAGGCCGATAATGCCCTGGGGCACAGAGAGCGGTTTACCGTAGCTCGGTGAATAAGCCCAGGTCATGGCGATTTTCTTACCTTTCAGATTCTGCAGCGAACCAAAATGCTCGCGCAGCCAGGCCAGATCGGCCATTGCCTGGGTCGGATGGTCGATATCGCATTGCAGGTTGACTAACGCTGGACGCTGGGGCAAAACACCTTGTTTATAACCGTCATCAAGCGCGGCGCCGACTTCACGCATATAGGCGTTCCCCGCGCCAAGATACATGTCGTCGCGGATACCAATTGCGTCGGCGCAGAAGGCGATCATATTGGCCGTTTCGCGGACCGTTTCGCCGTGGGCGATTTGCGATTTACCTTCATCAAGATCTTGCTGGGCCAGGCCAAGCAGGTTAAGAGCAGAGGCATAAGAGAAGCGGGTTCGGGTGGAATTATCGCGGAAAACGGAAATCCCTAATCCACTATTGAAGACTTTGGTCGCGATATTCTCGGCGCGTAGCATCTTCAGTGCGGCGGCAACATCAAGGACTTGTTGTAGTTCATCCGTTGTCTGTTCCCACGTTAATAAAAAATCCTTCTCGTGAAGGTGCGAAGTCAGCGAATTGATATCCTTTATCAGCTCATTAACAGTTTTCATTGTAAAGTCCCGGTAGTGGAATAACGGCAAGGTGGCTTAATTGCTATGACTGCGCGATATCACAGCGATACCATCACCTAACAATAACTGTGCCAGAATTAATCCAGTGCTGCGGGGATATTATTTCAGAACGGTTATTTGTGGCGGCGATCACACATTATCGCTCTTTTTTCTGCGGATTATCGGACGTAAACGTTTGGCTTTTTAAACGTCATTTTTTATGGTGAGAAATAGAATGAAAATAAGGCATCGAAGAACAGAGTAGATAGCCATATTGATAAAATTGTTGGGTCGATTCTCATATTGATATGAAAATGTGACATCTCTTCCATAATGAGGATGGGAAAATGATAAAGAGTCCTGTTTTTATCAAAGCAATATTTTCCTGGGTTAGTATTATTAACCCCTGATAAACATCAATATTATAAATGTTCAACTACTTAAGTGATGCCGGAAGGTGAGTCTATGGTGCTTGCAACGACGCAATCCGTTTTGATGCAAATTCAACCGACTATTCAGCGTTTTGCCAGAATGCTTGCCAGTGTATTGCAACTGGAGGTGGAGATCGTCGATGAAAATCTGTGCCGCGTTGCGGGCACAGGCACCTACGGTAAATTCCTCGGTCGTCAATTGAGCAGCAATTCAAGGTTATTACGTTATGTTCTGGAAACGCAAAAGGAAAAGGTGGTGACGCACTCTCGTCACGATCCTCTTTGCGAAGGATGTGACTGCAAAGATAATTGTCGTGAGAAAGCATTTCTGGGAACACCGGTTATTTTACAGAATCGTTGTGTTGGCGTAATCAGTTTGCTTGCCGTCACGCATGAACAGCAGGAACATATTAACGATAATCTGCGGGAGTTTTCCGATTACGTTCGGCATATATCAACCATTTTTGTTTCGAAACTTCTTCAGGATCAAGGTGGCGGCGAGGGGATCAGTAAAATATTCTCGACCATGATCGAAAATATGGATCAAGGCGTGCTGGTCATCGATGAAGACAGCCGTGTGCAGTTCGCCAATCAAACGGCCCTGAAAATTCTTGGGGTTATGAATAACACCATGACGGGAAAATCCGTTCGCTTCAGGCCGCTAACATTTGAAAGCAATTTCACTCATGGGCATATGCAACATATTGTCTCCTGGGATGATAAAAATGAACTGATTATCGGCCAGTTACATAATATTCAAGGGCGGCAATTATTCCTGATGGCCTTTCATCAGTCGCATACCAGTACCGCCGTATCGCTGGCAACCGACGAACCGCATATTGAGCAACTGGTCGGTGAATGCCGGGTGATGCGTCAGCTTAAGCGACTGATTAGCCGCATTGCTCCCAGTCCTTCCAGCGTGATGATCGTTGGCGAAAGCGGTACCGGGAAAGAGGTTGTCGCCCGGGCGATCCACAAGCTGAGCGAGCGTAAAAACAAATCCTTTATCGCCATTAACTGCGCTGCGATCCCAGAACAACTGCTGGAAAGTGAACTGTTTGGTTATGTGAAAGGGGCTTTTACCGGCGCGTCTGCTAACGGTAAAACCGGCCTGATTCAGGCCGCTAATAGCGGGACGCTGTTTCTCGATGAGATTGGCGATATGCCGCTGATGCTGCAGGCGAAATTGTTGCGCGCGATTGAAGCGAGGGAAATTTTACCCCTTGGTGCCAGCAGTCCGGTGCAGGTGGATATCCGAATTATTTCCGCTACCAATCAAAATCTGGGGCAGTTCATTGCAGAAGGTAAATTTCGCGAAGATCTTTTCTACAGGCTTAACGTGATTCCATTAACCTTGCCGCCCCTGCGTGAACGTCAGGATGATATTGAACTGCTGGTGCATTACTTTCTGCATCTGCATACCCGTCGGCTTGGGTTGGTGTATCCCGGCATCGCTCCGGATGTGGTGACTTTGCTAAAGCGTCATCGCTGGCCGGGCAATCTGCGGGAGTTGAGTAATTTGATGGAGTATCTGGTTAACGTCGTGCCCTCTGGTGAGGTGATTGATAGCGCGCTGCTGCCGCCGAATTTGCTTCACAATGATAAAATGCCAGGGTGCGATGACGAACCCGTTAACATATTGCCTCCTCAGGCCGAGGACGCTGGCGGTACCGCGCTTGAAGAGATGGAGAAACAGATGATCCGCGAGGCGCTGTCACGGCATCACAATAAAAAGCAGGCGGCGGACGAACTGGGTATTGGCATCGCCACGCTCTATCGCAAGATTAAAAAATACGAATTAATGAATATCTGACTGGCCTGAATTCAGGCCGGTCAGATGCGGTTTATTCCGGCGTCTCGCAGGCACGTACTGCGTTGAGGATCATCTGATAGCCAGTACAACGGCACAGATTTCCCGCCAGCCCCCGACGTATCTCCAGTATGGTCATTGGCTGGTTACGGGGTTTTGCAAGCATGGCCGTGGTGGCCATAATGAGCCCCGGCGTGCAGAATCCGCACTGTACGGCGCCTGATTCGGCATAAGCCCTCTGCACGTGCGATAGTTGACCGTTCTGTGATTCCCCCTCCAGCGTGCGAATCTCTTTACCCGCGGCCCAGACGGCGAGATACAGGCAGCTGTCTATGGCGGTACCATCAACCAGGACGGTACAGGCACCACACTCTCCGACGCAGCAGCCGTGCTTTACGCTCAACAGCCCTTGTTCGCGTAGCAGTTCGGAGAGCGGCATGCCCGGAGGGACGCTTAGTTGAAAATCCATGCCGTTGATCTGGCATGCGAGGGTGATTCTGTCGGTGTGATTCATTGCCATTCTCCTCCTGCCTTGATAGCGGCTTCGCTGACCACTTTTTGAGTCATCGTCTGGATAAGATGTAGACGAAATGCTTTGCTGGCACGCCACGAGGATCGCGGTGCGACATCATGTAAAACCGCTTCGCTAACCGTCTCCAGCGTTTGTTGGGTTAACGGGGCATTTTGCACACTCTGTTCCGCGTGGGGGCAGCGGATCGGCGTCGGAGCGGCGACCCCGAAAGCCAGCCGAAGCTCGCGAATATGGCCATCCTCCAGAGTACAGCGCGCGGCGCAGCCAATAGTGGAAATATCCATGGCGTCGCGCATCGCGTATTTATAGTGGGCGCTACCGGTATCGGTGGCAGGCTGGGCAGGAAAATGAAACGCCACCACCAGTTCGTTGTGTGCAAGAGAAACCTTTCCTGGGCCAGTGTGAAAGCCGTTGATGGGCATAAAACGCACCCCGTCGGGAGAATGGATTTCGAGGGTCGCTTCGTAAATCAGCGTAGGCGTCGCCGAATCGGCGCTGGTTGCGCCGTTGCAAATATTGCCCCCATAGGTGGCGACGTTGCGAATTTGCGGCCCGGCAATCGACGCGGCAGCGGCGCTGAGTGCTGGAAGATGGTGCTGGATCAAGGGAGTGTTGATCAGTTCGCAGAAGGTGGTGGCGGAACCAATGCGTATTCCTCCATGATCCGCGAGGGTAATGCCGCGTAGTTCCGCTAATCCATTGATATCCACAATATGGCGATAACGGGCGTTATGATGATGAAGCTGAATTAATACATCTGTACCACCCGCGAGTAGTTTGGCCTGCGGATTGTTCGTCAGCAGCGTGATGGCCCCGTCGATATCCGTGGCGCGGTGGTAGGTCGCGATATCAAACATAGTCTTATCCTTTAATCAAACCCGCGTCGTGAAATGCGGTGAACAGCCGTTTTGGCGTCAGCGGCAGCGTATCGATCGCCACGCCCGTCGCCATTTTGACCGCATTGCGAATGGCGGCCGCAACGGGAATGATTGGCGGCTCTCCAAGTGATTTATGGCCATAGGCGGATTGCGGCTCCAGCGTTTCGACGAAAGCCCCCTCCAGTTCCGGGAGATCGAGCATGGTGGGTATTTTGTAATCCAGCAGATTGGGGTTGCGTATGACGCCGCTGTCAGCGTCGATAATCATCTCTTCAAACAGCGCCCAGCCAATACCCATCCCCATTCCGCCATGCACCTGACCTTCCGCCAGCAGAGGGTTCAGAATATGACCGGAATCATGAACGTTGAGGATGCGGTTGATGGTGACTTTGCAAAGTGCGATATCAACGTTCAGATCGACAAAAGTGCAGCCGAAGGCCGGAGGATTGGTGGTGGTTTTTACGGAACTTTCCGCTGAGAGCTGCCCGCCGCGTTCAGGATGATAAAACGCATCCATGGCCAGCTCTTTCAGCGACAGCAACGGGATTGCAGGGCGATCGATAAGGACGATATTGCCGTCGATCAGCGTCAGGTTTATGGCCGACTGATGCAGCATAGTCGAGGCCTGGGCAAGGATTTTCTCTTTTAACAGCAGTGCCGCTTTGCGCAGCGCGGGCGCGGTAGTATAGCTTTGCCGCGAAGCGAATGCGCCAGGATCGAATGGTGTGACATCGGTATCCTGGGTTGAAATTACGTGTACGTTGCTTACTGCGACACCAACCGTCTCTGCTACCATCTGTGCAAATACGGTATCGGCGCCCTGACCAATTTCGGTGGCGCCGCTTTGCACATTAATTGTACCGTCCTGATTCATCAGCAGGCGAACGCCGGCGATTTCGACCCCTACCGGCCAGGTGTTGGAGGTATAGCTGAAGCAGGCGACGCCGACGCCCCGGCGGATATTGCCTTGCTGATGGCGACACGCCTCGCGGCGTTTATCCCAGTCAAACAGTTTGCGGCCTTTTTGCAGACATTCTGGCAACCCGGCGCTGTAGATAATTTTCCCGGTGAGCGGGTTAGCGTCACCTTCGCGGGCGGCGTTACATAAGCGGACGTCCACCGGATCGAGCTCCAGCGCGGTAGCGGCATCATCGATCATTGCTTCTAGCGCGAAGACCACCTGCGGAGCGCCGTAACCGCGCATGGCGCCTGCTGTGGGAAGGTTGGTGTAGCAGGTTGTTGAACGGTATCTGTAAGCGCTACGCGGATAGAGATATGCCACTTTATTGCCGCCGGCTGAGGCGATGGAGTGACCATGCGAGCTGTAAGCGCCAGTATTTGACAGAACATCGAGACTATAGCCTTGTAAAGTGCCGTCGCGATTGATACCCATTCGGCCATTGATAGTAAAAGCGTGGCGGGTACGGGAAGCAAGAAAGCACTCTTCGCGACTCAGCGATACTTTCACCGGAATACCGCCAAGTTTGCTGGTCAGAAATGCCGCCATCGGCTCTTCCAGCACGTCCTGCTTATTGCCGAAACCGCCGCCGACATACGGTTTGATGATCCGCACATGCGACCACGGAATACTGAGCGCCTGACCGACAACCCGGCGCACGATATGCGGGATCTGCGTGCTGGTGATGATGGAGATGCGGGAATCCTCTTCCATCCAGGCAAAGGAGGTGACGCTTTCCATATGGCAATGCTGGATAACCGGGGTTTGATAATGCCCCTGAATCTGCAGGTCTGCGGTTTCTATCGCCTGGGTAACGTTGCCTGCATTCATTTCGCTCTGTTTGAGCAGATTGCCCTCCGGATGGATTTTGACCGCACCCGGCGCCAGCGCGGCCTCCGGCGTCGTTATTACGGGCAGTGGCTGCCAGTCGACGTTGACCAACAGGGCCGCTTTCTCGGCGGTAAGCTCATCTCGTGCCACGACAATCGCCACCGCGTCGCCATGATGACGGACGTGACGGGTTAACAGGTAGCGGTCGGCAATATCGCGTTTACCTTCGTCCAGCGTCCAGGCATGCCCGGCAGTGGCAAACGCAATATCTGGCACGTCTTCCCAGGTAAACACCGCCAGTACGCCTGGCAGCTTTTTGGCCTCGCTGCAATCAATGTTATTGGCATAACCGTGAGCAATAGGGCTGCGGACATATTTGGCATAACACATCCCTGCCATAACGTAATCGTCGGTGTATCTGGCACGCCCGGTCACTTTGGCAATGGCATCCACACGCATGCATGATTCACCGGTTGCGGTCGCTTCTCGCGATTCCATAATCGTCCCCTCTGAAATGAAGATTTGGCATGTATGCCAATACCTGAAACAGGCAAGAATTACGCCAGAAGCGGAAATCTCGGGCGAGGTAACATGGAAGTGTGATGACGTTAAAAAATGTGGCGCATATGACGGGGCAGGGGAGAAAAGCGGGCCGAATGCGGTATATCATTATGAGCCTAATTAAATCATTATGATACACAGTGCATAAGGCGATAAACTCTGGCCGGTATCGGCAAATGTCCTCGCGCGGATGGATATCATCACTTTAATACTTCCGGTGGCGGTGTCGCGATTGGGTATCCTCCGGCTGACTGGTATGATGATTGTTCTGATTGTTGAGGTGGCGGTTTGTGTTGAGTGCAGGATGCCTGATGGGTAAACGCTTTTATATCACGATAATATTGATGAGCAGCCTGATCGTTGCGGGGTGTTCCAGTTCATCTGGTTCCGGCTCCATATATACCGTGAAGCGTGGCGATACGCTGTATGCGATTTCACGTGCTACGGGCACCAGCGTCAGGGATCTCGCCCGACTTAACAATATTTCGCCTCCCTATATCATTGAAGTCGGACAGAAGCTGAAGCTGAACAGTCGTTCAGGGGCCACGACGAAAGGACATTCATCCACTAAGAAGCCGTCAACCAGCCGCACCGTTACCGTGACGCCTTCCTCACAGGTTCCGCAATCATCCTGGCCGCCGGTGGGACAACGCTGCTGGCGCTGGCCAACCAGCGGTAAAGTTGTGTTGCCGTATTCCACCCGCGATGGCGGTAATAAAGGTATTGATATTGCTGGCCGGCGCGGCCAGCCGATCTACGCCGCAGGCGCGGGCAAAGTGGTATACGTGGGTAATCAACTGCGCGGCTACGGTAATCTGATTATGATTAAACATGGCGAGGACTATATCAGCGCCTATGCGCATAACGATAAGATGATGGTGAATAACGGGCAGAACGTGAAGATTGGCCAGCAGATCGCCACAATGGGCAGCACGGATGCGGACTCCGTGCGTCTGCATTTCCAGATTCGCTACCGAGCGACGGCGATCGACCCACTGCGTTATTTACCACCGCAGGGCAGTAAACCTAAGTGCTAACAGGTTATTTTATCGGCAGTTAGCGCAGTTCAGGCTTGTCAGCCGATGTGTAAGGTCTATAATGGCCCACGCACTTCCTCGCGGGCGTAGTTCAATGGTAGAACGAGAGCTTCCCAAGCTCTATACGAGGGTTCGATTCCCTTCGCCCGCTCCAGACATCTTCTTAAAGTATTCCTGTTTACTGAATCCTAAGGGATGCAGCTTTAAGCCTCCTGATAGTTTTATTCACTGTAACCCTGTAGTGACCAGGCAGCATTAGCTGCGCTAGCCTCTTTGAGCAGTACGAAGCGGAAAACGCTCCATACTAGAAGCCAACCACCTTAGGGGAAAACCAATCATCTCACGCTGAGTTAATCGAAATATTCGACTATCTGGGTCTCAATGCTGACGCCAAAAGGGTAACCCGCGCTGATTGATGTGCTCAGGGTTCGTTATGTTCTCCAGCAGTTACCGAAGAACCGCAAGCAGCGCTTTAAGGGTAAACCGTTGGTTGACCTGCTGGCTCGTGAGGATTACCGATATAGCTGGATGGGGTTAACTTAAAGTTTACTTAACCAGTTAATATCCCCTTATTATCTGGAAGCGATTATCGCATCTGCAATTTCTACAAAACCAGCGCCACCTGGCCCACAGGTAATCCACTGCGGAGGTTGCGGGATTTGATCCAGGTAGTCTGTTACTGTGCTCACTCCAACCGTATGTTCAAAGAATGAAAACATCGGCGCGTCATTCGTCGAGTCGCCGCTATACAGTATGGCGGAGCGATCGAAATCTATGTCAAGCGCGTAAAAATCCCTGAGTATTCGCCGGGCCATAGATAACTTGTCATATTTCCCAAGCCAGCCAAGAATCCAGAGATTATTTACAGTGGTTGCCGCACCTGCTTGTACTAATGCGTCAAGTATTAATGAACAAAGCCGATCTTCTTGCGGTTTAGAAAAGGCAATTGAGGTCATTCTGAACGGTTGATCGTCGGCAAAGCGGGCGGCAACAATTTCCCTTTTTATCTGTTCCCCAATCAGCTTCAGGCGTTCAGCAACCTCAGAATGTTTCTCTTTATCATGCCAAAAAAAGTGTTCGATTCCGTGGCCGTCATTTTTTCTTCTGAAAAATATGCCGCCATTTTCACCAATGACGCCATCAACTGGCCACATCCGCGCCATCTGATCGCACCAGCCTGCGGGCGCGGCTGTGACTGGTATCACTTTAACCCCCGCTTTTTGCAACCTTTCCAGCGCCGTATAGGTTTCAGCTGACAGCCGTCCTCTATAGGTTAGCGTGTCATCGAGGTCTGTGAGTACAAAACGCACATGCTTAAAATGTGTAAAATCTGTAGAACAAATCTGTTTCATAAGCAAACTCGAGTAAGTATTGTAGATACCATAATCTTCCATGATTAAATAGTTTATGACTTTTTTAAAGTTCAAATCGTGCTAAGTTATAATCTGTATTGTGTTGTTAATAATTGAAATTTTATTTCATATCGATGTTTTTAACTGATGATTTTTTTGTTTATAAACTATTTATCCGCTTGCCTGGAGAGATAAGCTAGTGAAGAATATTAAAGATGATTGTCTGCGCGTTATTTTTATATGGAAATATAAAATCATACGGATGCTAGCTAAGCTAATAATGGAAGCAGCATCTCTGTTATTAAATGATTATTTTATTTTGCACGTAACTGTCGATTAAAAAATCCCAGTGAAATTTGTTGTGTTTCCGGTTGAAAAAACTCTGGCGTACCGTGTCCTCCATTTTTGACGACATAGAAATCTACGCGATATTCTAACCCAGCGCGACAAATGTCATTATAGATATCTTCACTAATCGTTAGTGGTACCAGAGGATCGTTATCACCATGCATAATCAATACCGGGGCCATCTCATGATTAATGAAATATTTTACACAGGCCTCCTTTGCACGTTCTTTCATTATCGCGGGGTCGCCTCCCAGTAATGCACCAGCATGAGTATCCTCAATTTTTTTCCAGCGGTGGCCTGGATTACGCATCTGAATTTCATCGTTTTCCATCAGGGTTACAATATCTGCCGGCCCGAAGAGATCGTAAGCTGCCTGTACTTTTGATGAAAATCCCGCCCATTCGTCGGTATCGTAACCTTCGGTATTCATTGCCGCCATTAAACTTAAATGTCCCCCCGCAGAACGCCCCATTACACCTATATATTGCGGATCAATATCATATTCCCCGGCATGGGCACGTAAGAAACGCAGCACGGTTTTAACATCTTTTAATTGCTCGGGATAATGTGCCTGATGACTGCCACGATAATACATTGATGCAACGATGTAACCAGCCTCGACCAGATACTGAACTTCCGCCACCATCATATTTTTATCGACGCCGCGAAATCCACCTCCGGGAATCCAGAGGATAGCCTGACGAGCTGATTTTTTTCTTCTTGATATTCGCTTCCTGAGGCCGCTTTCATTTCACTATTACCGTTCTGTGACATAATCGACAACTTCAGTTCCAGAGGATTACCATTTAGATCATGGGAGTGGGAATAAATAATATTATCAATAAAGTTGATGCTTTTGCGGGTTCTGCCGGGTTCAATAAAATATTTCATCAGTAAATACCTCTGGTTACGAATAACGCTCTTAGTACGGTAAATATCAATCTTCCATCATTTTAAGTAAATCATCACGTTTTTATCCAGATATAATGACCATGCCTTTTTATCTATAAAAGGATTTACGCCTGGATCAGCAAGCATTTGCTGACGTTTGGCTAACAGATCAATATTAACAGTGTGATTTGCCATAAAAATATCAACGGGTTCATTGCGCACTTTTTCAAGTGAATGAAGGTACTGCTGACGCAGAGTCAGCTGTGGGTCGCCATACTCTTCAAGAAATTCTTTCTGTAATGTATTGAAACCAAACCCACCGTAATAGCCTACTCGCCTGGTATGATCGCCATCAGTCACATCAAAAAAGCAGGCGATACATCCCTCAGTATGCCCCGGAACGAGCACAAATTTTACGGTAATATGACCGAACTGGAGCACATCTCCATCATTGATTTCAACATCAATCAGGCATAATTCATCTTCGATACTGGCACCGTCTTGAATAAAGACGAACTCGGGCTTAGTTCTGAACATTTCAGCATCTGGCGCTCCCGGATAGATTTTAGTATCAAACATCCTTTTGAAAAAATTAGCCGCACCAATATGCTCTACATGACCATGCGATAGTATCAGCCAGCGGACATCGGCAGGATTAAATCCCGCGGCCCAGATCGCATGAATCAGCATTGCAGTCGCACCAGTATTGCCTGCATCAAATAAAATGAGCCCGTCTCCGGTATCCACAATATGTGCGCAAACCCAGCTGTCACCGACATAATACAAATTCCCATAAATCTGAAAGGGAGATATATAGCGGCTTTCCTGGTTAACCCAGTATTTCCCCATCAATTCAGCTTTCTTTCTCTCTTTACGTTGCAGGTATGCTGCATAGTCACTTTTGGCCGTCATAGTTTGTTCTCCCCTGCATATCGTTATCACGATCGACAGTATAAAAATTTTAGCACCGGTTGATAGATAAACACCGATGCCGCGGCTTATTCTTTCACTGGTTCAGAGGCCGATACCGAGATTTCCTCGTTCGGATCTACCTCAATACGTTTAATTGGCCAGACAATAACCAGGTAGCTAAGTAAAGCGAGGAGGGCATGTGCTGATACAAATATAAGCGCCCAGGTAAAACTTCCTGTGTAATTTACTATGTAGCCAATCACAATTGGCGTTACGATCGTTGAGATATTGCTGAACGCATTGAAAATACCGCCAGCGGTGCTGATGATTTTCTTCGGCGCAACATCGGTAAGAATTACCCAACCCAGCGTTGAACAACCTTTGCCAAAATACGCGAGCGTCATCAGTGCTACCACTAAATAGATAGAATCAACGTAGTTACAGAAAAACATAGAGAATGAACAGAGCATACCGATATAGATAGGCGTTTTTCTGGAAATGGTGAGGGAAGATGTTTTCCTCATTAGGAAATCGGAGAGCGCGCCGCTGGAAAGACCGCCAACAAATGCTCCGAAAGCCGGGATCGCAACCAGAATACCGGTAGCTTTAATATCAATTCCCCGTTCCGTCATCAAATACATAGGGAACCAGGAGAGGAAGAATAACGCCAGACAGTTAAAGCAATACTGGCTGATGAAAATGCCAATAGTCTGCCTGTTGGTGATGAAGGCTTTGATGTCAGTCCACTCAACAACCTTCTGAGCTTTCTTTTCTTTCTTCTTAATATCCATATCCGGCAGGCCACCGCCTTCACGGATATAATCAAGCTCCGCCTGATTCACTTTCGGATGATGTGCCGGAGCGGGGGTAGATTTGTAAAAAAGCCAGGCAATCAGCAACTCAAGTATGCCAATAACAAAGAACAATTTCTGGAAGTTATATGCGCTGGCGAACCACGCGAAAAACGGCACAAACACGAATACCGCCATATACTGTGCCGCCCCGGCCAGACTTCCTGCTAAGCCTTTCTCTTTCAGCGGGCACCATGTGGTGATCACCCTTATAAAAGCAGGCACCCCCGGCGTTTCCAGAAACCCAATGACTCCGCGCAGGATACAGAAAGAAATCAGCACCCACACTCCGGAATAGAACGTGACAAACCCTTGTAGGATATTCACGATAGCCATCCCGACAAAGGACAGGGTAACTATTTTACGTGAGCCAAACCTGTCAAGCAGCCAGCCACCGGGAATCTGACAGGCAACGTAGACGATAGAGAAACAACTAAAAATCCAACCCAGTGTCGCCGGGGAGATATCCAGAGCATGCATTAATGGTTTGGCAATTGTTGGCAAAAGGTTTCTGTCAGCAAATAAAATTATACCGGTAATAAGCACCATCAAGATGACATAAAACCGGACATTGGTACGTTTTTCATTATTCATCTTTAATTTCGTCGTTGGTTAATTGAATATTTATTAGGGTACTGTAATTTTTTTCGCAGAACTGACGCGGATACTCTATAAATCAAGCGGCCGAATCTGGTATGTTTAACATATCTGCTTCATTACAACTACAACGTCTGACACCCCCCGTTTACATCATAAAGAAAAGTTACATGCGCTCACTCGTTAATTTTATTTACTCAGTGTAGTGCGCCATTAAAAATAAGATTATGGGAAATTAGCTTAATCGTTATTTTTAGTTTTGTGCTAATGCCCAAAGTGATATGACATTAATCCAAAAAATAAAATAAAACTATTTAATTAAATGTATAGTGAAAAGCTATTAATATTAACAATCATAATAAATTCATTGGCAACTTTTTCTCAGCGCCACTCCTAATAGAAAAATATATCGCCGAAAAAACGGATGGTTGAATGTTTATTAGAATTGTTTAAGAGTCTGTCCCATTAGAGCTATTTTATTTGTCATTTTGAATCAGGGCCGCGCTCAAAATCCTCACGTACTTAGTGTACGCTCCGGTTTTTCCGCGCTGTCCGTGTTCAAACTGCCTGCAACAATAACGTCTGGTGAGAACGGTTCTAAATGAGTAAATTCAAAAATATGTTTTAGAAAAAACTATTTATGCTGTTCCCAACAATGAGAGATATCCAATGGGCTTCGCCGGAGGGATGCCTTTGGCTGATGAAATTTGTTCCCTGCAGGGCTTTGTTGAATAAATCAGATTTGAGGCGAGTCTTCCTGTAACAGCTCACTGTTCAGGCAATGCGCACGCTTTCTGGCATACCCGCCTTCGTCATTTTGTTCAGTGCACGCACCAGCGCCAAAGCCTCTGCAACCTGACCGTCGTAGTCCCGTAGCGCCAGCGAACCGCCTAACAACTGCTTTACCCTGTACATTGCCGTTTCGGCTATTGAGCGACGATTATAATCTGTCGTCCATTTCCACCGGGCATTGCTCCCGCTCAGCCGTTGATTTGCCACTGCACGGTTTCGGTCCGCATATTCACCCGGCCAGTAACCCGCGCCTTTCCGGGGAGGGATAAGTGCACTGATTTTCTTCCGACGCAGTTCGTCGTGGCATAAC
>NZ_VCHQ01000011.1 GCF_005860775.1 Klebsiella indica | reverse complement strand
GTTCTGTTAATCGGTGGTTTAAACGAAAATCTAATTCGGTTGATTCACTAACTGAGCTGATACGGGCTGAAATATAAAGGATATGACTTTTTTATGACTTTCAGCCTCTGAAAAGCCACTGACGAATAACGGACTCACCGCATGGGGGTTGGGCGCATCAAGGAAACCTGGCGGGAACGCAGGCGCGCATCCAGGACTGGCCGCCAGGACGGCGGCCAGAGGGCGGGTCGAGACAGGGACGTCGAGTCCCGCCCGGTCCGCCAGATGAAGCCGGAGTGGAGCGGACCGCGGAGCGGCAGGTTTTCAGCGCCATGCCGGGGGTGCAGGGGGACGGGCGAAACGTCCCCCTGCCCGTTCACACGCTGTGGATATAACGAATATCCGCGAATTTATCGTGAACGGAATTGACCACGGAATCTGAATGGGCGAAAACGAAAAACGCGCATGTTCGCCATAACCACCGATAATGCGATTGCCGCTGGCAAATAAAACCGAAGACAACGCCGATGATTTGCTTAAGTGAACGGCATTGTCTTTACGGGGGGCATCGAGCGCCTCCGCCGGGCGGCAGAGGCGTGTATAACAACGCAGTTAACCGGCGAAACGCTCAACTTTTTCAAACGCGGCGCGCAGGGTTTCGGCGTTCAGCGCAACCGGCAGAAAATGGATGGACTCCACCGGGCGCAGGGTATGGGCAATCACCTTATCCAGATCTTCACGATTGTTGATATCGACTTCCAGCGCGGCCAGCGTAGTTGGCAGATTAAAGCGCTGATACGCCTGCACCAGCTGTGCCAGCACGTCGTCCTGACCGAGCAGGGCGCTCTGCACCAGAATGCCGTAGGCGACTTTGGTGCCGTGGAGATACTTTTCCGTCTGCGGCAGTACCGTCAGGCCGTTATGCACCGCATGGGCGGCGGCGACGCGGGTATAGCGCTCGCCTAAGCCGCCGACCATACCGCCGCCAGCGATAATCGCATCCACCACATCGCGGAAAGTCTGCGTGAGTTCACCGCGCTGCTGGTCGGCCAGCGCGGTTTCGCTGCTTTCCAGCAGCACATCGCGGATTGCCAGCGCGCCATTAATGCCGAGGCGCACGGTGAGCGGCAGCGTTTCCGGCTGCGGGGCCAGTACCACCGCTTCATACCATTTCGCCAGCGTATCGCCGATCCCCGCCAGCAGATACTCCGCCGGCGCGTTGAGGATAATCTGCGGCTCCACCAGAACAAGGAAGTTGGCGTCGTCAAAGATTTCGAATTGCAGCGCCTGACCGGCATCGTTGTACCACACCGACAGCGGCGTCCACGCCGCGCAGGTGGCGGCGATGGTGGGGATCGCCACCACCGGCAGACCGAGGCGGCGGGCCAGCGCTTTGGCGGTATCCAGCAGCGCGCCGCCGCCGACGCCAATTACCACTGAGCGATCGTCGCCGGCCTCGCAGGCCAGTTTGCTGACATCGCTTTCGCTGCAATGCCCTTTAAATAAGATTTTTTTCGCACCGACTGCGTTAAAGGTATCCGGGAGGAAAGCCTGCGCGCCAGCGATAGCCCGCTCGCCATAAACCCACACCGCGCGTGAAAGCTGCTCTGCGCTGTAAAAATCATGTAATCGGGTAAGGCTGCCGGGATGGGAGTAGTAGTTGGCGGGGCCGGGGACCACGCGGATATCGCTATGACACATAAATGTTGTCCTTATTCTGTTTCGCTAACCTGATGTTATGTCTGGACATCCGGATGGCTAATAATATTTCGTTTTATCTTATGCCTTTTATGCATTTGTCAGTCAAGGGCAGCTATGAAAAATTCGTTAAATCAGAAGATTAATCGACAGGGTACAGGAGATGACCGGCAATCGCCTTGAGATGCAAAACATTAGCCTGGCTTTTTCCGGCTTTCGGGCGCTGAGTAACGTCTCTTTCACGCTGAAGGGCGGTTCAGTACATGCGCTGACCGGAGCCAACGGCGCGGGTAAATCCACGCTGATGGCGGTGCTATGTGGTACGCACGCCCACTATGAAGGTGAGGTGATTATCAACAATCATCCGGTAAGCATTCGTTCGCCGCGCGATGCCAAACAGCTCGGCATTCATCTGGTGCAGCAGGAGGTCGATGTTGCGCTGGTGCCAGGTCTGAGCATTGCGGAAAACATTATGCTCGACCGGCTGGCGGAGCCGGGTATCGCCTTTCGCTGGGGGCGACTGCGCCAGCTGGCGCGCGAGGCGCTGACTCAACTTGACGTCACCCTTGACGTGCGGCGTTCAATCGAGAGCTGTTCGCTGGCGGAAAAACAGCAAATCCTGCTGGCCCGCGCCTTGTCTCACCATTGCCGCTTTCTGATTCTTGACGAGCCTACTGCGCCGCTGGACCAAAACGAAAGCGAGCGCCTGTTTGCGGTGGTTCGCCGCCTGCAGCAGCAGGGTATTGGCGTGGTGTTTATCTCACACCGCATTCATGAGTTAAAAGCGATTTGCGACACCCTGACGGTGTTGCGCGATGGTTGCCTGGTTGAGAGCGGGCCGATGGCTGAACTGAGCGGCGAACAGATCGTCGAGAAGATGCTCGGCCATGAACTCCGCGATATCTTCCCGCCGAAGCGTCCCCCGCATAGCGATGAGGTGCTGTTGCAGATCGACGGTCTGCATGACGAAAAGCTGCTACAGGGGATCTCGCTGCGTCTGCGTAAAGGGGAAATTCTCGGCATTGCCGGGCTGGCGGGCGCCGGGAAAACCGAACTGTGTAAGGCGCTGTTTGGCGCCAGCAAATGTCGCCTGACGCGCGGGGAACTCAATAACCAGCCGTGGCGACCGCGCGATCCAGCGGATTCGGTGGCTCGCGGCCTGGCGCTGGTGCCGGAAGAGCGGCGCAAAGAGGGGATCTTTATCGAAGAGCCGGTGGCGATGAATCTGGCGGTCAGCGCCGATAACAGCTTCTCCCGCTGGAGCCTGTTTGGTCATCGTCAGGCCTGGCGCTGGGCGGAAGAGGTGATCGCCCGCGTGGGGATCCGCACTTCCGGACCGGCGCAGACCCTGCGACGTCTCTCCGGCGGCAATCAGCAGAAAGTGGCGATCGGCAAATGGCTGCGCGGCAACGCCAATGTGCTGATTTTCGATGAGCCGACCAAAGGCGTTGATGTGAAAGCGAAAACGGATTTGTTCAATCTGATTGATGGTCTGGCGCGGGAAGGCAAAGGGGTGATTTACGCCTCGGGCGAATTCGCCGAACTGGTTGGCCTGTGCGATCGCATCTGCGTGCTGTGGGACGGGCGCATCGTTGCAGAAATTCCGGGCGATGAGGCCCGGGAAGAGAACATTCTTTATTACTCCACCGGAGGAGCAGCAGCGTGAGCAAGGCCCTGACAGTTAACGCGGCGGTATCAGGCCGTCAGCGATTTTTCGATTTTCTCTACAAATGGGGCAT
Source organism: Klebsiella indica (assembly GCF_005860775.1). Taxonomy (GTDB): domain Bacteria; phylum Pseudomonadota; class Gammaproteobacteria; order Enterobacterales; family Enterobacteriaceae; genus Klebsiella; species Klebsiella indica. The sequence goes on along the minus strand of NZ_VCHQ01000011.1, from coordinate 239,111 downwards.
GCTGCTGACCGTGGTGTTGCTGATTGCCGTTTTTGGCCTGGCATCGGACAACTTCCTTGACCCGTTTAACATTATCAATATCCTGCGCTCCATTGCTATTGTGACGGTGATTGCCATCGGCGTGTCGATCTCGCTGACGGTCGGCGGTTTTGATCTTTCGGTGGGCTCAACCGCCTCGCTGGCTAATGCGCTGGTCATCTCACTCTTTGTCTGGCACGGCTTTGGCGCCACCGAGGCAATTGTTGTCACCCTGGCACTCTGTACTCTTGTGGGGCTGTTTAACGCGTTTCTGATTGTGATCCTGCGTATTCCCGACATGCTGGCGACGCTTGCCAGTCTGTTCGTGATTCAGGGCGTGGCGATGACCTATAGCTATGGCGGGTCGATCACCGAAAACATGGTACTGCCGAGCGGGGATATGGCAGAGGGCACTATTCCAGCCGCGTTCGGTTTGCTGGGACAGGTGCCGACGATTGTCATCATTATGCTGGTGGTGACCGTCATCGCCCAGCTAGCGCTCTCTTTCACTACCCACGGGCGGCGGATGTACGCCATTGGCGGCAACCCGGAAGCGGCGCGTCTCTCCGGCCTGCGGATCACCCGTTACAAAGTGGCGGCTTATGTGATCGCGTCTCTGCTGGCCGGGCTCGGCGGCATTCTTCTGGCCTCGCGCATTGGATCATCGCAGGTCAACGCCGGTAGCGGCTACCTGATGGATGCGGTGGCGGCGGCATGGATCGGCTTCTCGCTGGCCGGTAGCGGTAAGCCGAACGCCCTCGGGACGCTGGTAGGCGCGGTGATTTTGGGCGTGCTCTCCAATGGCCTGGTGATGCTCTCGGTGCCGTATTACGCAATGGACATTATTAAAGGGCTGGTGCTGGCTGGCGCGCTTGCACTGACCTATTTTCAGCGCCGCACCTAACATTTTACAGGGCAAACACTATGAAAAAGATAACGCTTTCACTCATCGCATTAGGGTTGTTTAATTCTGCGGCGGCCTTTGCTGAAACGCCAGCGCCAGTTCCGGCGGCGATTGCCGAACATCACGGCCCGATTCGTATTGCGGTGATCCGTAACCTCGGTTCCGACGATAACACCACTCAGTTTGTCGCCGGAGCGATTCAGGAGGGGAAAAAGCTCGGTTTTAAAATCAGCACCTTCCTCAGCAATGGCGATGATGCCAAATTTCAGGATTTCGTAAACCAGGCCATCAGCCAGAAATATGACGGCATTATTCTTTCTCAGGCACGCGATCCCTATGCTACCGCGCTGGTGAAAAAAGCCGTGGATGCCGGGATTAAAGTATCGGTCTTTGATACTGCGATCAATGGCGAGATCCCTGGCGTGACCGTGACTCAGCAGGATGATGCTTCCCTGACGGAACTCTCGTTTGGCCAACTGGTGAAAGATTTCCACGGCAAAGCCAATATCATCAAACTGTGGGTCGCAGGTTTCCCGCCGATGGAGCGTCGTCAGGCCGCTTATCAGACGCTGCTTAAACAAAATCCCGGCATTAAGGAGCTGGAATCCATCGGCGCCGTCTCTTCCGATGTGCAGGGCGATACCGCCAACAAAGTCGGCGCGATCTTAGCCAAATACCCGAAAGGCAAAATTGATGCCATCTGGGGAACCTGGGATGCTTTCAGCCAGGGCGCTTATAAGGCGCTGAAAGAGAATGGTCGCACTGAGATCAAACTCTACAGCATTGATATTTCCAACCAGGATCTGCAACTGATGCGCGAACCCGGCAGCCCGTGGAAAGTGAGCGTGGCGGTGGATCCGAAGCTTATCGGCGCCACTAACGTGCGCCTGATCGCCAATAAGATTGCCGGTGAAGTGACCCCGGCGACCTACGACTTTAAAGCGGCGGCGATTCCGCAGGCGCTGCTGGCGGCGCAACCTGGGGCGGTCAACGTCGCCTCGCTGGGGAAAATTATTCCGGGCTGGGGCCAGACTGAAGATTTTGTCGCCCCGTGGTTTGCTACGCTGGAAGCAAAAAACAAGTAATCCCGCAGGCGCTGCGCTTACCGGGCCAGTGATATTGTCGGCCGGATAAGGCGCAGCCGCCATCCGGCAAAAGGAGCTTAAGGTGACTGAATTACCACGTCCCGAATATAGCCGTAATATGCGGCTGATTGGGCACAGCGATCAGGGGGGACGTCCGGACGGCGTTCAGTTGATGGTGCACCGTGGCTTTGCCTATATTGGCCATATGGTGTCGCAGGGGTTTTCAGTGGTGGACGTGCGCGATCCTAAAAATCCGCGCACGGTCAATTATATCGCCGCGCCGCCGGGTACCTGGAACGTCCATTTACAGGCGCACGACGATCTACTGCTGGTGATCAACGCAAGGGATCTTTTTGCCGATACGCGCTTTGCCGATGAGAAGGTTTACTACACCCGCTCGGTGGGCGAGACGGTCAGCGATGTACAGGATCGGGGCTGGAGCGCCGGGCTGCGGATTTTTGATATTTCGACCCCGGATACACCGCGCGAAATCAGCTTTCTGTCGCTGAACGGGATCGGTATTCATCGGATCTGGTACGTCGGCGGACGCTGGGCCTACGTTTCCGCGCTGATCGACGGTTTTAGCGACTACATCTTCCTGACTATCGATCTGGCCGACCCACGCAAGCCGGAAGTCGCCGGACGCTGGTGGCTGCCGGGAATGAATCAGGCGGCGGGCGAAACCCCGCAGTGGCCGGAAGGTAAGCGCTACGCGCTGCACCACGCGATTATCGCCGGGGATACCGCCTACGGTAGCTGGCGCGATGGCGGTCTGACGCTGCTTGATATTAAAGATCGCACTCAGCCGAAGCTGATTAGTCACCGTAACTGGAGCCCGCCGTTTGGCGGCGGCACGCACACCGCGTTGCCGCTGCCGGACCGGGATCTGCTGGTGGTGCTTGATGAGGCGGTGCTGGATAACCAGCAGGACGGCGAGAAACTGATCTGGTTGTTTGATATTCGCGACCCGGCGAACCCGGTGAGTATCTCCACCTTCCCGCAGCCGGATGAGACGGACTATGTGGCGAAAGGGGCGCATTTCGGCCCGCATAATCTGCATGAGAACCGCCCTGGCAGCTTTATTAGCTCAACGCTGATTTTTGCCACTTACCAGAATGCGGGAGTGCGTGCTTACGATATTTCCAATCCTTATCGACCGGTGGAAACCGGGGCGCTGGTGCCCGCCGCGCCAGCGAAAATGATGGATACCCGCCCCGGGCGTCCGCGGGTGATCCAGTCCTGCGACGTGTTTGTCGATGCGCAGGGGATTATCTACAGCACCGACTATAATGGCGGACTGTCGGTGATTGAGTATCTGGGGTAGCTTTTTGCCGGGCGGCGCAGTGATTACCGGGCGGGTAAACGCCCGGACTGTAGGCCGGGCAAGGCGTCAGGCGCCGCCCGGCAGATAACGCGTCAACCGTGCTGACGAATGCGGGCGATCAGCTCTTCGACACTGTCGATTCGCCCGGCAATCACAATCAGCGTTTTACCCAGGGCGATGGCGTGGCGCAGACATTCGTGGCGCATGGCTTCGTCCTGAATCGTGTCGATATCGGCAACGTGGGACAGCCCGACGCTGCGGCGAATCAGCTCGGTTCCGCAGAAGCCAATCGCATCGGCCCACACGTTTTTCAGAAACGCGGAGGCATAGCCGGGATAAGCCAGCGCTGCGTCGTGGGTTTTCTCCGCCGCCAGCGCCTGGAAACGTTCGGCGAAGGTATTCCAGAATTGCTGAATATCGCTGAGGCGCTGTTCGCGGGCGGCGGCGGCATCGCGAATGCCCAGATGCCCCGGCAGACCGCAATAATTGAGCAGCAGATTGCCGATGGCGGTGCCGATATCGAAGCCCATGGGGCCGAAATAACCGAACTCGGCGTCGATAGCTTTAAAGCTGCCCTCGGCGACGAAAATCGAGCCGCTGTGAATATCGCCGTGCAGCAGCGCTTCGGCATGGGAGAAGAAACGGTGCTTCAGCGCGGCAACGGCCAGTTTGAGCTGCGCGTCATCACGCAGGGCGGCAACGTCGGCTTCCAGCGCGGACGGATAGTTATTGCGCTCGTGAACCTGATACGGGTCGTTAAAGAACAGGTCTTCGGTGATTTCGCACATTTCCGGATTGATAAATTGCGCCACCAGGGCTTTTTTCTGATGCGGATGCAGATAAAAGTCGCTGGTATGGAACAACACCCGGGCCAGATATTCTCCCAGTTGGCTGGCGGCGAGCGGGTAGTACACGTTGTTAATCAACTCACCGCGCCAGATGCGGTGATCGGAGAGATCTTCCATCACCATGACCGCCAGTTCGGGATCAAAATGCACAATGTGCACCGTGTGCTGCGGGCAGTGCTGATAGTGGGCTACCAGGGTTTGCGCCTCAAGACGGGCGCGGTCGAGGGTCAGCGGCCAGGATTCCCCCACGCAGCGCACGTAGGGCAGGGCCTGCTTAACAATAATCCGGCTAACGCCCTGCGTATCAAAAATTTTAAACACCAGGTTAAGGTTGCCGTCGCCCACTTCCTGTGCGGACACCAGTTCTGACGGGTTCTCGAGTCCGCCAAATTGTTGTGCGTAAGCCACCGCATCGCTGGCTGTGAAAGTATGGTATTGCGACATTACCTCGATCCTCAAAATTCTGATTAAGCCATTCAGACGTCTATACTTCTGGATTCCATCCTGACACAATGTGATACAACAACGCAACAGGGATTTAACTAAATGCAGAGACTACAGACCACCAGCCTGCGGGTGAGCGAAAATCAGTTGTTTATTCTTGACCAGCAGGCCCTGCCGCAGGAAAAGCGCTGGCTGGCGGCGGATAGCGTTCCCCTTCTGGTGGATCACATTCTTGCGCTGCGGGTGCGCGGCGCGCCGCTGATTGGCCTCTCCGCCAGCCTGCTGCTGGCGCTGCTGGCTCAGCGTGGGCTGAGCCGCGACGAGCTGTCCGGGGCGCTGGAGACGCTGCGCGCCGCGCGTCCGACGGCGGTGAACCTGATGAATAATCTTGACCGCATGAAGCTGACGCTGGCGGAAGATAACTATCCTCAGGCGCTGGAAGTGGAAGCGCTGCGCCTGATCGAGGAAGATAAACAACTTTGCGCCCGCATTGCGGAGGCGGGTAGCGCGCTGGTGACACCGGGCAGCCGCCTGTTAACCCACTGCAATACCGGCGGTCTGGCGACGGCGGGAGTGGGGACCGCGCTGGGGGTGATAGCGCTGGCGCATCAGCAGGGGAAAGTGGCGAACGTGTGGGTGGATGAAACCCGGCCTCTGTTACAGGGCGGGCGGCTGACTGCCTGGGAACTGGGGGAACTGGGCGTACCGTATCGGCTGATTACCGATTCGATGGCTGCCAGCCTGATGGCTCGGGGAGAGGTTGACGCGGTGTGGGTCGGTGCTGACCGTATCGCCGCCAATGGTGATGTGGCGAATAAAATCGGCACCTATTCGCTGGCGGTACTGGCAAAGTATCACCAGATCCCGTTTTACGTCGCTGCGCCGCAGACCACCCTTGATCGCCATTGTCCGAACGGCGCTGCCATTCCCATTGAACAGCGAGCGGCAGCGGAAGTCACCGGCGTCGCCGGCAGTTTCGGCGCGGTTCAGTGGGCGCCGAAAGAGGCCGAAGTCTACAATCCGGCATTTGACGTCACGCCTGCGACGCTGATTAGCGGCTGGGTGCTGGATAGCGGCGTGGTGACCCCGCAGCAGGTGGCGGCCGGGGCGTTCGCGCCAGAAAGAGCCTGAGAAGGGATTAAAGCGTGAAGCGGCTGTCGTTCGGGGTTATCGACAGCCGCAATTGATAACAGTAAAGCGGCTAAACGCGACGCCGGGCAATTTCAGAAGAAGGCGTTGTCAGCAATCTGCAACAGAACCCGGTTTTGTCTTCGTCGGTTTTGATTAGCCGCCCGTTCCGTTCAGACCCGCATCAGGCGCCTTATCGCCCGGCGAGAGCCGCAGATGAGCGTGTTTTCAGGACGAGGTGCCGTTCTCCATCGCTGCCCGGTAATGTTCTTCCATCGCATCAAGCGCGGCCTGGTTTTCCAGCCCCCACTGATACATCTGCTCGATGGGCCAGGCGAAGGTTTTGCCCAAACCGGTCAGCTCATATTCCACTTTTGGCGGCACGACAGGATATACATGGCGGCTAATCAGCCCGCGCATCTCCAGTTCGCGCAGAGTCTGGATCAGCATCTTTTTGGAAATGCCCTGCAGGCTGCGCTGTAGTTCAGCGGTGCGGCAGCGATGATTCGGCCAGTGCCACAGGGCGTGCAGCACCATGGAAGACCATTTTACGGAAAAAAGATCCATCAGCCGTCGCGGGGCGGAATCGGCATAAAAACAGAGTTTGCCATCGACGATAACCGGCATTTTCGCTCCCTTTCTTTATGGTAACCAAATGGTAACTACTACCAATATGGAAGCCATGTGTCTATAGTGTGCGCCCCTTTTATAGCCAGATCTGAGGTAAAGATGAAGATTCGTGGAATGATGGCGACCGCCGCCGACCAGCCGCTGCGGGTAGGGGAGATTTCCCTGCGCGATGTCCAGGATAACGATGTGCTGATCGATATTCTCTACTGCGGCGTATGCCACTCCGACCTGCATATGGCGCGCAACGAATGGGGCGTCAGCCAGTATCCGCTGGTGCCGGGTCACGAAATCGTTGGCCGGGTCCGGCAAAGCGGAAAAGCGGTAACGCGCTTTACGCCGGGTCAACTGGTCGGGGTTGGCGTAATGGTCGACTCCTGCGGTCATTGCGCGTTCTGCCAACAGCATGAAGAGCAATATTGCGACGCGGGCTTTACGCCAACGTATAACGGTAAAGATCGCTATACGGGTGAGCTGACTCGCGGCGGCTACGCGCAGAATATCGTGGTTGACCAGCGCTTTGTGGTGCGCGTGCCGGAGAATCTCGATCTGCCTGGCGTCGCGCCGCTGCTGTGCGCGGGCGTTACCGTCTGGTCGCCGCTGCGCCACTTCGGTGTGAAGCCGGGGGACTGCGTCGGAGTAATTGGTCTTGGCGGGTTGGGGCATATGGCGGTTAAGTTGGCCAGCGCGCTGGGCGCGGAGGTGACGCTGTTTACGACCTCGCCGGAAAAAGGCGAAGACGCGCGGCGTCTGGGCGCGAGCAGGGTAGTGGTTTCCCGCGATAGCGAGCAGATGGCGGCCTGTGTTGCCAGCCTTGATATCATTCTTGACTGCGTCGCTGCGCCACATGACCTTGATCCGTATCTGGCGACCCTGAAAACCAACGGTCGTCTGGTACTGGTGGGGATCCCCGATAGCCCGCATCCGTCGCCGGACGTGACGCCGCTGGTGTTCCGCCGTCTGAGCATCACCGGCACCTCAATCGGTAGCATTCAGGAGACTCAGGAGATGCTTGATTTCTGCGGCCAGCACAACATTACCGCCGACGTGGAGATGATTCGCGGCGAGGACGTCGAAGCGGCGTTCAGCCGGATGTTGAAGGGAGAGGTGAAATACCGCTTTGTGATTGATATGGCCGCGACGGCCCTGTAACCACTTATGCGCCCGGTTTCTGCGGGCGCATTTTGTGTCCTCTCCACCACATAATTTCCCGCTTTTTTACCTGTCTGCAGCCGGTAATATTGACGCCATGAAAATTCACGGTGACTTCACTGTGAAAAACAGTAATTTGATATGTGTTTTTGATATAACCATTATTAATGTGTGCTTTTTATGAAATATTGTTCCGTTGGTCCGGCGATGTTAGTATCGGATGAATAGCCATTTAGATGGCTAAATATAACATCGCTAAACTGAGGAACTGCTATGTGGCAAGAAAGAGTCGCGCAACTGGTCACCACCTGTCATTGGATCGGAGCGAAAGGCTGGGCACCGGCCACCGGCGGCAATATGTCGGCGCGTCAGGATGAGACCTGGTGCTGGCTCAGCGAGTCCGGGCGCGATAAAGGCAGCCTGACGTCGGCAGATTTCCTTCAGGTCGAGATCGCCAGCAATAAAGCCCCTTCCGGGCGAAAACCCTCCGCTGAAACGGGCCTGCATACGCTGGTCTACCGTTTGTTCCCGGAAGCTAATTTTGTGTTGCACGTTCATACCGTCAATGCGACCGTACTGTCGCGCATTGAAAAAAGCGCCACCCTGTCGCTACAGGGCTACGAAATGCAGAAAACCCTGACCGGTCAGCACAGTCATCTTGATACCGTACCGGTGGCGATTTTCGATAACGATCAGGATATCGACGCGCTGGCGGCGCGCATTGAAGACTATGCGCAAACCAACCCGTTGCGTTACGGCTTTCTGCTGCGCGGTCATGGTCTGACCTGCTGGGGAAAAGATATCAACGAGGCCCGTCGTCAACTGGAAGGACTGGAATTCCTGTTCGAGTGTGAGCTGATGCGCCGCCGCTATGTGGGTGAATAAGCCGGTATTGTTCTCCACCGGCGGAGTGATTCCGTCGGTGGAATCCCGGCGTTACGCCAGACGCGGGTAGGCGTTAGCGATGTCGTCGCCGGTAAACCGGGCGATCCAGCCTTCCGGGTTATCGAAGATGCGAATGGCGGTGAAGTTAGGCTCTGAACCCATATCAAACCAGTGCGGCGTGTGGGCGGGAACGGAAATTAAATCGTTCTTTTCGCACAGTACCTGGAAAACTTCATCGCCAATATGCAGGCAGAAGAGACCGGCTCCCTCAACGAAGAAACGCACTTCGTCTTCTCCATGGGTATGTTCATTCAGGAATTTTTCCCGTAGCGCCGCTTTCTGCGGGTTATCCGCCCGCAGGCTGATCACGTCCCAGCTTTGATAGCCTTTCTCGGCAACGAGTTTATCAATGGCGTGTTGGTAGGCAGCAATCACCGTTTCCGGGGTTGGCGCCGGGCCTAAATCGCGGTCAGCCTGCCAGCGCTCGAAACGTACGCCTTTGGCGTTGAGCTGCTGCTGGATCTCGGCGGCGTCGCTGCTGTGCCAGCGGTGGTTTTGCGGGTCTGTAACAGAAAAAATAGTTAATGCGCTCATGCTGGGATCTGCTCCGGATGAATGTCGTCAAAATGCTGAACCTGTGGGTGGTGGCTGGCTGGATCGCGGTCGCCCCGTACCAGTTGCAGGGTATGGAAACCAGCCTCTTCTGCGGCATCCAGTTCCTGATGGATATCGGACAGGAACAGAATGGCGCCAGGAGGATGTCCCAGCTGTTCAGCAATATTACGGTAGGACTGCACGTCACGTTTGGCGCCTACCCGGGTATCGAAATAGCCGTTGAATAAATGAGTCATATCACCTTCAGCGCTGTAGCCAAATAACAATTTCTGCGCAGCAACGGAGCCTGATGAATATATATATAAATCAATGCCCTGTGATTTCCACTTTTCCAGTGCCGGGAGAACGTCAGGATAAATGTGTCCGGTGAAGTCGCCATTGACATAGCCTTCGCGCCAGATAATGCCCTGCAGCGCCTTCAGGGCAGTGGATTTGCGATCTTCATCCATAAAAGCAAACAGGGTAGCAATAAGCCGTTCTGTCGTGGCGGCAGGTTCGGCGATCTCTTCGCGCAGGTTATCGAGAATGGTCTTTACCGGCTCGACAAACTGCTGAGCGGTGACGAAAGGGGCCAGGCGTTCGCGGGCGTACGGAAACAGGATGTTGTGGACGAAGCGAATGTCGCTGGTGGTGCCTTCAATATCGGTCACGATAGCGCGGATCATGAGTTCTCCAGAGTGAGCGGTGTGTCGTGCTGACGATGGTGTTGTGATGATAGTTGTTTTTCAATCATTCATTAGTGAAATAACATTATCATTTAGACGTCTAAGCGTCTTGATTGCCAAATATTAACACCGTGTTATAGTGGCTTCAACAACAGCATCACAGACGGTACACAAAGAATGAGCAATAAACCACTGATTCCTGAGAGTAAACTCCCTTCGCTCGGCACGACTATTTTTACCCAAATGAGTGCCTTGGCGCAGCAGCACCAGGCGATTAACCTGTCGCAGGGGTTCCCCGATTTTGACGGTCCACGCTATTTGCAGGAGCGACTGGCTTACCATGTCGCACAGGGCGCGAACCAGTATGCGCCGATGACCGGTGTTGTCGCATTACGTGAAGCGATTGTCGATAAAACCGAAGAGCTATACGGCTATCGTCCCGATGCCAACAGCGATGTAACTGTGACCGCAGGAGCGACAGAAGCGCTGTATGCGGCGATCACCGCGCTGGTGCGTACCGGCGACGAAGTTGTCTGCTTCGACCCTAGTTATGATAGCTATGCCCCGGCGGTTGAACTGTCTGGCGGCGTGCTGAAGCGCATTGCTCTTCAGCCACCCCATTTTCGCGTGGACTGGCAGCAGTTCGCCGCGACGCTTAGCGACAAAACCCGGCTGGTGATCCTCAATACTCCGCATAACCCGTCCGCGACCGTGTGGCGGCGTGAAGATTTCGCCGCCCTGTGGCAGGCAATTGCCGACCGGGAAATTTATGTGATTAGCGATGAAGTCTACGAACATATCTGTTTTGCCGCTGACGGGCATGCCAGCGTGCTGGCTCATCCGCAGCTACGTGAGCGCGCGGTCGCGGTGTCTTCGTTCGGTAAAACTTTTCATATGACCGGCTGGAAGGTGGGTTATTGCGTGGCGCCTGCCGCCATTAGCGCCGAACTGCGTAAAGTCCACCAGTACCTGACTTTTTCGGTGAATACGCCAGCTCAACTGGCGATTGCCGATATGCTGCGTCGCGAACCGGATCACTATCGCCAGTTGCCGGCGTTTTACCGCGAGCGCCGGGATCTGTTTGTTGATGCGCTGCGCGACAGTCGTCTGAACGTTCTGGCCTGTGAAGGGACTTATTTTTTGCTGGCGGATTATAGTGCTATTTCGGATCTGGATGATGTGAGTTTTTGCCGCTGGTTGACTACCGAAATCGGCGTTGCGGCGATCCCGCTGTCGGTGTTCTGCGCTGGACCATTCCCACATAAGTTAATACGTCTGTGCTTCGCGAAGCAGCCAGCCACGCTGCTGGCTGCGGCGGAACGCCTGTGCCGCCTGTAGTGGGTCTGCACATCGTGCCTGAGCGCATTAGCGGTCGTCGGATTTTCTCCGAGGACCGCTGATTTGCTCGGGCGTAATGCTTCCAGGCGTTCAGACTTAATGCGTTGCCGCTTGTCTGTGTTTGCTGGCATTGCGAATGATCTGTGTATCAGTCATATTCTTTTCCCTGCCAGAAGAGAAGTTATTACGTGTTCGATGAATGACATTATGTTTGTTATAAGTAAATATGCTTTGTTTCGCAGTCATTGATAAACGTTGAAAAAATAGGTTCATTAAGCTTAATTCGGTTGTAGATCATATAAATAGTGAGGTCAGGGATACTGAACGTGCTCTTGATGATGTTAAATTTATTCTTAAAGTTTATTTGTTGTAAAATACAGGTTGGTACAAAACCAATGAGTTCGGTTTGTTGAATAACATTAAGGATGGCGATGTATGAATCGCTGCTAAAAGATACTGTTATATCAGAATGTATCCCCGTCGCCAGACGCTGAAAAAATTTACTTTCATTACCATTTGCCAGGTGATGCGTGAAGCCTTCCCGACATATGGCTGTTGTTGTGGTTAATGATGCCAGTCGGGGATGATTTTTGCTACACACGAGAGCCGTTTCCAGCGTCTGAATGGGCTTGCATACTATTGCGCGAGAAGAGACTGGCACGGGGCTAAATATCAGGTCGGCTTTTCGATGGGCTAACAGATTTTCCACGGATTCTTCGGATGTCAACAGATCGTGATGCTCCAGACACAGTTTTGATTCACGTAATAACATCTGAATCAGATTTGTTATTTTTTGCGTAATAAAAAGTTGCGGTGTATAAACAACCAGCCGTTTTTTTAACTGCAGCTGATGGGTGATATTGATGGTGTGTTCAATCTGGTTAAGATTTTTTTCCAGATGATGGTGCAGATTAATACCGACCGCTGTAGGAATAATGCCTTTGCCAGAGCGAACAAACAGCGGATCGTTGAGCTGAGTGCGTAAGCGCTGAAGCGACTGGCTGACTGCCGATGGCGTAATAAATAGCATTTCAGCTGCTTTACTGATACTTAAATGCTGATAAATGCATTCAAAAATCACCAGAAGATTAAGATCGAATTTTTTAAGTGCGTAGAGATTAGCCATTGTCAACATCCTGTTAAGCTGGCGAAAATAAAAGAGAAATATAATATCGCAGATTGCTGATAAAGTGCGTTCTTTTGGAATTGCCTGTTGGCGTTTCGCTTGCGCGGAATACCTGATTTGATGATATGGCTGATTTTTCCGGTCGGGTAAGACGTGAGCCGCTACACCACAAGAAAACGATACACTGTCTGATTCCGGATTGCCATTCATCTTAGACAGTTATATATCATAATCATGTATGACATGCATGGCCGGGGCAGGAAATTAAGTGGAATTCAAGGGCTGAAACAGGAACCTGTCCGGCGAAGAACCTTGAGTGAACAAACGGTAACATCCGGCAGATGACGCGAGGGTAGCCATTTTTACTTTTCACCCATCATTATTTGCAGCTTTTGTTTATCAGGTAGTCCGATAGCTTGCTGAAGCGCATTTTCATTATTCATGTAGTAAATAGCGGGAGTGACGTCAGCGCCGAGTTCATCCATTAATTGCTGATTGGATTTAAGTATTTTCATCTGTTCTGGCTGGATGGCGGTCGGGACGGATATTTGTGTTTTTCCGTTGGCGAGTTCGTAGTCATTCCAGTTTTTTGCCGGATCCTGACTGGCGAGTATGGCCGCGGCCATTGTCAGGCTTTCTGGTTTGATCACGCCGACCAATAAGGTACGTAACTGAACTTTGCCTGATTCTACCCACGGGCGCGCCTGTTGCCAGAACTGTTTGCAGTAGGGGCAAAAGGGATCGGCAAAGACATACAGGACGATGGGCGCCTCTTTTTTACCATCAAGTAGCCAGTCTGCTGTGCCCAGTTTTTTCCACATTTGCTGGCCTGCTGGCGTGTACAGCTCTTTTTGAAATAACTGTTCGCTAAGATTGTTTCCCTTCTCATCATACATATAGCCAGAAATCGCATGCTTGCCGTCGGGCGTCAGGTAGATAGCGACCCCCATGTCCTGATATTTGCCTAACCAGGCTTTCATTCCGCCCGGCGCTTCGAAAGGTTTGATGATGGTTATGCCCTGCTGTTCTATGGCTTTTACCGGTGCGGGAAGATCCTCGGCATAGCCGAAAAACGGTATAAAACTCAGCAAAATCAGACGTTTTAGCATTGCTATTCCTTATATGGATTGATGAAAAAGTCAGTATAGCGGTGAAACCTATTACAATCATAGGCAAGACCTGCGACGGAGTGGATTGTCCTTTGATTCTGTGGGTGATGTAATCCTTAAGCTGTTACATTAAGGTGTAGAGCGCAACACGTAGCCAGTTAGCTGGCGCTGAACCTACCCGCGGGTGTTTCAGGTAACGGGGCCACCTGAAAGGGTGGCCTTTTTACGTTTCAGCGACTTATAACGCGAAAATGCGCGGAAGGCCGCTGCGGCGTTAACGGGTTCACAAGGTTGTCTTGTTCCGGTTGTTAGATAACGCTTATTGATTTGATAATGCAAACGCATTGGTCGGGTCAGTAAAAATTCGTTAACGTAGACCTCAACGAAAACACGGAGGAAGTATAGATGTCCTTAATTAATACCAAAATCAAACCTTTTAAAAACCAGGCGTTCAAAAACGGTGAATTTATTGAAGTTACCGAGAAAGATACTGAAGGCCGCTGGAGCGTCTTCTTCTTCTACCCGGCTGACTTCACCTTCGTTTGCCCGACTGAACTGGGTGATGTGGCAGACCATTACGAAGAGCTGCAGAAGCTGGGCGTAGACGTTTACTCCGTCTCTACCGATACTCACTTTACCCACAAAGCATGGCACAGCAGCTCCGAAACCATCGCTAAAATCAAATATGCGATGATCGGCGACCCGACTGGCGCCCTGACCCGTAACTTTGACAATATGCGTGAAGGTGAAGGCCTGGCTGACCGCGCAACTTTCGTTGTCGACCCGCAGGGTATTATCCAGGCAATCGAAGTTACCGCTGAAGGTATCGGCCGTGATGCCTCTGACCTGCTGCGTAAAATCAAGGCCGCGCAGTATGTCGCTTCTCACCCAGGCGAAGTATGCCCGGCAAAATGGAAAGAAGGTGACGCAACTCTGGCGCCGTCTCTGGACCTGGTCGGCAAAATCTAAAATTCGCGACGCTGTTCGCGCGACAGGTGTGTTGGCGACGCTTACTCACCCCGGTTGCTTACGGATGTAAGCTTCCGGGGATTCATAAGATTTCGCCTTCCTGTAACGAGAAATACCGGCGAATTAATCCTCAAGGCGGGTGCACCGCACCCGTTTTATTCCAGCATCATGATGCAAGCGCATCCAGGCAGCCTGAACGAGGCCGCTTGCATGATGAGGTTTTAAGCCCAGGAGATTAAAAATGCTCGACACTACGATGAAAACTCAGCTCAAGGCTTATCTTGAGAAACTGACCAAACCCGTTGAGCTGATTGCCACGCTGGATGACAGCGCTAAATCGGCAGAAATCAGGGAACTGCTGGCTGAAATTGCTGAACTGTCAGATAAGGTCACGTTCAAAGAAGAGAATAGCCTGCCAGTACGCAAGCCTTCGTTTCTGATTACCAATCCTGGTTCACAACAGGGGCCACGCTTTGCCGGTTCTCCGCTGGGCCATGAATTCACCTCTTTAGTTCTGGCACTGTTGTGGACCGGTGGTCATCCATCAAAAGAAGCACAGACGCTGCTGGAACAGATCCGCGAAATTGATGGCGATTTCACGTTTGAAACCTATTATTCGCTCTCCTGCCATAATTGTCCGGATGTTGTTCAGGCGCTGAACCTGATGGCGATCCTTAATCCGCGTATTAAGCATACGGCGATTGACGGCGGGACTTTCCAGAATGAAATCACCGACCGTAACATCATGGGCGTACCGGCGGTATTTTTGAACGGTCAGGAATTTGGTCAGGGTCGTATGACGCTGTCTGAGATTGTCGCCAAAGTGGATACCGGTGCGGAAAAACGTGTGGCGGAAGAGCTGAATAAACGTGACGCTTACGATGTGCTGATTGTCGGTTCTGGCCCTTCTGGCGCCGCTGCGGCAGTTTACTCCGCGCGTAAAGGTATTCGTACCGGCCTGATGGGGGAGCGCTTTGGCGGCCAGGTGCTGGATACGGTCGATATTGAAAACTATATCTCAGTACCGAAAACCGAAGGTCAGAAGCTGGCCGGGGCGTTGAAAGCCCACGTCAGTGAATATGATGTGGATGTGATTGACGCCCAGAGCGCGTCAAAACTGATCCCGGCATCGGTGGAAGGCGGCCTGCATCACATTGAAACGGCTTCCGGGGCGGTACTGAAAGCGCGTAGCGTGATCATTGCGACTGGCGCAAAATGGCGCAACATGAACGTGCCGGGCGAAGATCAGTATCGCACAAAAGGCGTAACCTACTGCCCGCATTGTGACGGCCCGCTGTTTAAAGGCAAGCGTGTGGCGGTTATCGGCGGCGGTAACTCCGGCGTGGAAGCGGCGATCGATCTTGCCGGCGTGGTTGAACACGTTACTTTGCTTGAGTTTGCCCCGGAACTGAAGGCCGACCAGGTACTGCAGGATAAAGTGCGTAGCCTGAAGAACGTCGACATCATTGTTAACGCGCAAACCACGGAAGTGGTCGGCGATGGCAGTAAAGTCACAGGACTGCAGTACCGCGATCGTGTGAGCGGCGATGAACACCATGTCGCTCTGGCTGGGATCTTTGTTCAGATAGGGCTGCTGCCAAACACTAACTGGCTGGAAGGCACGATTGAGCGTAATCGTATGGGTGAAATCATCGTCGACGCCAAGTGTGAAACCAGCGTGAGGGGGGTGTTCGCGGCGGGAGACTGTACTACCGTACCGTACAAACAGATTATTATCGCCACGGGCGAAGGTGCAAAAGCCTCCCTGAGCGCGTTCGATTATCTGATTCGCACGAAAACGGCATAATTCAGAAGCAAGTCAGAGCTCATCTGCGTCATAAAGAGGCTACCCGCGAGTAGCCTCTTTTTACTCAGGAGATTATCTCACCACCATGACTGGAATATGAGCATGACGGATCACGCTGGAGGCATTGGAACCGAGCAGGTGAGTGCTGATTGACGGATTGCGTGAGCCAATTACCACAACATCTGCTTCAATTTCGTTTGCCAGTTCATTCACCATATCGCGTACGTTGCCAAAACGAACATGTATTTTGATACGCGAGGGATCAATACTGAAATGCCCGACCATTGTCTGAAGACGGCTCTCCGCTTCATGCTGTAAATGCTCTTCAAAACGGCGCAGATCAGCGGTGAAACGGCTCATTGTGAAGCTTGAGGAACCGGGGAGTACGTGAAGAAGATGGATAATTCCGTCCTGCTGGGCTAAAAACTCCGCATGGCGGACCGCTTTATCGCTTAGCTCCATCTCAAAAACATCAACGGGCATAATGATTGTTTTATACATATGTATTCCTCCTTGTACATCTGCTTCGATAGACTTCATTTTTGTCACGGCTTCTTCGCTGGCCACGAATTGACTGGCTCCATTCCTGAGCCTTACTGTTACGGAGCGTCAGGCGGCGTTTACCTCTGTTGCTGACCCGGTAGTCGTATGGCCTGCGTAAACGCGGAACCCCTCTCCGTTGCCGCATCAATGTATTCCGAATGATTTATATATATCAGCATATTATAAGAAAATATTGTGCCATTCAGGTCGCAAAACTGTCAGAACGGGTTAAGGATGAGCTAAAACGTTGTCAAAAGAAGCAGATAGCCTGATACAGGCAGAAAGAGGATGTGAATACATCCTCTGATAAAGCGTAAAACGCCTCAGGCTGCAGAGTGATTAACGATGGAGATCGCCCGCGGCTTCCGGTTGGTATAGCAGCTCAAGGACTTCAAGGTGCGTTGAGGTGCCGCCCGGTAATTCCCAGTGAATGACGCTCCCGACTTTGAGACCCAGCAGGGCTGCGCCGACCGGCGCCATGACCGAAAGTTGAGTGCTGCTGTCCGTGACCTGAGCCGGGAAAACCAGTGTCCGAATACGTTCTTCACCGGTTGTTAAATCACGAAATCGCACCCGGCTGTTCATACTGACAACATCATGCGGCATGGCTTCCGGAGACAGCATTTGCGCGCGGTCGAGCTCGTCGTTCAGCGTATCCGCCACCGGTGAATTGGCGAAAGCAGGTTGTTCAAGCAACCTGTCGATGCGTTCTGCATCAAGTTCATTAATGATGATTGCGGGTCTGGTCATCGCATACTCCGTGTTATCCAGGAACCTGTCCGTAAAAGAAAACCCTCGCCGGAAAGGGCAAGGGTTAATCTTCTGCCATCATACTGAGACTTGTTAGCCGTTTGAAGTGATTAAACGCACATTCATCGATGATGACGCGTCAAATGACACCTCATTTGCTGCCTTTACGGGAATAACGCAGTGGAGATATCGTTAGCTCCCCGCTTTATCCAGTACAAATTGCTTACCGCAGTTGCCTGGATGTGGTTGAGGTAAGAATGAATCAACCGCCAGCGGGGTATTGATTGACGCGGCCTTGATGGAAATTTGCATCTCGGTCAGATAGGCGGGGTTACCATGGCAGGTTAATTTGAATGCCTTCACATTCTGTTTACCATAGGCCTGCGCCACCGCCGCATCAAAATCATCACGGCTAACGGTTTGCCCATAGTGCTTTGCGAGGAACGTCCCCACAGGGCTGTGTTTGACCTCGCCATTCAGGCGAACCATGGCAGCGAAATAGTCGTCGGGGTTAAAACCAAAGCAAACGCCGTGCTTGGCATATTCATAGCGTTCGAGACAGGAACTTCCCCCGGCGCCTGGCATCACATCGTTGAGCTTATTCGCCATTTCCAGCGACAGCCCGGTTTCTGCGGCCTGGCATTTTCTCCCGGCCTGCGCTTCAGGCATGTTGGGAATGGGGCGTGTCGCGCAACCAAAGCGCATCCATCGGCGTTGATCCACGCCGCGGGCGGCGATAGATTTAGGCAGCCCTGGCCACAGGCCGTGTACGGTCAAAAAATCCGCTTTATTGTCGCGCTCTTGTTGTAAACGACACTCTTCCGGTTCGTTACGTTTTCTGTCATGCATGCTTTGGCAGAATCCTGTTTGCCAGGAGAGCGCGAGCACGTAGCGGTCGAAATCGCCATATTGTGTTGCGACCAGCGGTTCCGCGCTGACCTGGCTTGCGCTCAGCAAGAGCGCAATGGCGATGAAATCCTTCCTGAACATTTTTATTCCTGATGACAAATGATCTTTAATAATATTGCGTAATTAAAGCATAAAAAGGCGCCAGCAGGCACCTTTTCACGGGGGGAACGGCGTTAGTGGATTACGCTAACCGGGACCAGCACTTCAGTGGCAATGATAACGACTAACAGACCGACTAACACAGGAACGGAAGTCCGTTTAACGACCTCGAACGGTGAGATTTTTGCCATCCCTGCGACAGCGACCACAACGCCCGAAACCGGAGAAATGGTGCGACCAAGGTTAGAGGCCTGTAACATCGGGATAGAGAGGTACGCGGGGTTGATGCCGGAAGAGTGCGCCAGCTTCGGGATCATCTCCACAAAGGCGTAGAATGGCGCATTACCGGAACCGGTGGTCATCGCCGCCAGCATCGTCAGAATAACCAGTACCAGCATCAGAATAATACTGGCGGAGCCGAACGAGGTGGCGATAGAGATCAGGCTGCTGATAAAGCCAATTGTGCTCAGTCCTTGCGCAAAGACGCCAGCGGCGACCAACAGCATGACGACGCCGGCAAATGCGTCAGCCATGCCGCGATATGCCGTCTCCAGCCCGGTGAACACATTTTGGGTATTGAAACCGCGACAGAATTCCAGTATTGCCGTAATCAGCATGCAGAGAACGAGAATCGCGATAATATGCAGTTCCGGCCCCCATTTGCCGTCAAAAATGAGTACGCCAATGATTGGCGTAAACGGCAGGATGGCATAAAAAGCAGGGGCGGTAGTGGTGATTTCGTTCACATCGAGCATCTCGTGGGCGACATTTTCTTTTTTGTCCAGATAGCGTTGCCAGAAAAAGTGGGCGACGGCCATGCTGATAATAGCCACGATGGAGATAGGTAACGTGGTTTTAAAGGCAAAGTCAATCAGCGGCATTTCGGCTGCTTCGGCGGCCAGCACCACATCACCAGAGGTAGGGGAAAGAATGATCGCCGCGGGAGAGGCGCAAATCGCCGCGGCTGCGCCACGGCTGATACCCACGTTAACCATTATCGGGAACAGGGTTGCCATGAGCAGTACCCCGAGACCGGTTGCAGAAGAAACCGCCAGCGACATCAGGCAGGCAACGAAATAAGCAGCGATCATCAGCAGGTACGGGGAATTAATGTAGCGTAACGGTTTTGAGGCCAGTTTCACCACCATATCGTTGGCGCCGATATGGGTCATGTAAGTTGCGAAACCGCACAGCATCATAATCATCATGCCGAGGTCGCCGCCGCGGCTCATCAGCAGAATTTTCACGTATTCGACGATATCCGTCGCGGAGTAACCCGTACTCTTTGCACTGTCCGGAAGGATCTTATGCCCCATAGCGCGCTGGCGATAAGCAATACTAAACCGCCGAGGAACAGTACCCCGGTGGCGGAATAGCCTTTAATGATATAGCGAGCGACGCCCACAATGACCACTATACCAATCAGGATCTCAACTAACGTAAGCATTCTTTTTACTCATGACCAAAATAATCTGCTAATGAATGCAGATGAGGAAAAATTTAGTGAGCGAATGTGCCTAAAAAACGGATGAAGATTTCTGATTTAAATCAATGAATAGATTGATAATATCGATAAGAGATGCGGAAGAGATAGGCAGCAAAAATGCGCCAGGTGGCGACTTTCAGAGTTTTGTACCGGAGAAATCAAGAGCTTGCCGTGCTTCGTTAAGGTAATATTAAGATTATCTTTGCTATCTTGTTTCGCTTTAATCATGGTACTGGTAATAGAGAAGTGTTAATGCTACGTCGATTTACATGTTTTTTTCTTGGATGTCTCAGCCTGTTAGTGGCATCCACTTCTGCTAACGCATCGTTTAGTTCCACGCTTCGTGATGGTTATAACACGCTAAGTGATAATGTCGCTCAGACATGGAATGCGCCTGAGCACTACGATCTGTACATTCCGGCGATAACCTGGCATGCCCGCTTCGCCTATGACAAAGAAAAAACAGATAAGTATAACGAGCGCCCGTGGGGGGCTGGTTTCGGCGTTTCCCGCTGGGACGCGCAGGGGAACTGGCACGGTATTTATCTGATGGCCTTTAAAGACTCTTTTAACAAGTGGGAACCTATTGGCGGTTATGGCTGGGAGAAAACCTGGCGTCCTTTGGCTGATGATAATTTCCATCTTGGCCTGGGGTATACTCTTGGCGTGACCGCGCGTGATAACTGGAACTATATCCCGATTCCGGTAGTGCTGCCTCTGGCTTCTATTGGCTACGGTCCCGCAACGTTCCAGATGACCTATATACCAGGTACGTATAACAACGGTAACGTTTACTTTGCCTGGGCGCGTATCCAGTTTTAATTCGCGATGGTATAGCAATAAAAGAGATAAGCAGTCTGTCCTGTGGAAAAACAACAACTAAACGGACTCTGTAGAAAAATATAGAGACTTTTATCACTTTTTAGAAAAGTTGCGCTGGACAAAAGGTACCACAATTGGTGTACTGGTAAGCGACACAGTATTAGTGTCCATTTTTTCATATAAAGGTAATTTTGATGTCTAAGATTAAAGGTAACGTTAAGTGGTTTAATGAATCCAAAGGATTCGGTTTCATTACTCCGGAAGATGGCAGCAAAGATGTATTCGTACACTTCTCTGCAATCCAGTCCAACGGTTTCAAAACTCTGGCTGAAGGACAGCGTGTAGAGTTCGAAATCACTAACGGTGCCAAAGGCCCTTCTGCTGCAAACGTAATGCCTATCTAAGCCACGCGTCAGCAGAATATAAAAACCCGCGCTTAGCGGGTTTTTTTGTTTCAGAACGGATGACAAATCGGTATCAGCGATTATGTCCGTATTTCTGCCATATGACGGCTATGCCTGCCTTTCTTGTCGTGGAAAACCAAAATATCAGTATGCTCTGCATTTTACCTTATCCTGCGTAAGTGAAGCGCAGCCGGAAAGGCTCGGAAGAACCCACGGTGTCAGCAACCTTAACAACCGGTTTTTAGCGACTGGCGGCATGAGAAAACAGCCAGAACGCGGCAGCCGTCATGGCGAATGAGCCCAGTAAGTTGACGAGAACGTTCAGCAATGCCCAGCTAAAACGCCCCTGTTGTAGCAGAAAGACAACTTCAGAGGAAAATGTGGAGAAGGTCGTCAGTCCGCCGCAAAAGCCGGTGGTGATGAGCAGTTTCCACATCGGGTCAATCGCCGTCAGGCGGTTAAACCAGGCCAGTCCGGCACCGATGATAAAAGCGCCTAGCAGGTTAGCGGTGAGCGTGCCAAGGGGAATAGCATGGTGCATGGGGTTAAGCTTCATACTCAACAACCAGCGCAGAACGCTGCCAGTGCCGCCGCCAATAAATACAGCCAAAAGAAGTTGCAACACGATCGTTCTCTGTTTATTGATTAATACTGATTTTCAAGTGTAGCGCGTGAAATACCATATTGGCTATGGATTACTGGATGGGAGAGATAAGATGCTTGTTGCTGCCGGACAATTTGCCGTTACGCCGGACTGGATGGTCAATGCGCGGACCTGCGTCGGCATGATGCGTCAGGCTGCCGGACGAGGGGCTGCGCTGCTGGTTCTCCCGGAAGCGTTACTGGCGCGGGATGATAATGATGCGGATTTATCGGTTAAATCGGCCCAGCCTCTGGATGGCGGCTTTTTACAGTTGCTGCTGACGGAGAGCGAAAATAACGCGTTGACCACGTTGTTGACCCTCCATGTGCCCTCTGGCGAGGGCCGGGCAACGAATACGCTGGTGGCTTTACGACAAGGGAAGATTATTGCGCAATATCAAAAGCTACATTTGTATGATGCGTTCAATATTCAGGAGTCCCGGCTGGTTGATGCCGGAAGACAGATCCCGCCGCTCATTGAGGTCGATGGTATGCGCGTCGGGCTGATGACCTGTTACGATTTACGCTTTCCTGAACTGGCGTTGTCGCTGGCGCTCAGCGGGGCTGAAATACTGGCGCTCCCTGTTGCATGGGTAAGAGGGGCAATGAAGGAACAGCATTGGGCAACGTTGTTATCAGCGCGCGCACTGGATACAACCTGTTATATTATTGCTGCAGGAGAGTGCGGAACGCGTAATATTGGTCAGAGCCGTATTGTTGATCCCATGGGAACGACTCTTGCCGGAGCTGCCGTGCAGCCGCAGTTGATTTTTGCCGAGCTTTCGGTTGATTATCTTCAGCAGGTACGAAAAAGCTTGCCGGTGTTACAGAACCGTCGTTTTGCGCCACCGCAACTATTATGATGTTTTTTTAAACAAAGCTTGATTCACCTTGTTACAGATTGCTATTGTGTCCGCGCGTCAAATAGCCGTTAATTGTATCCGTGTATGATGGCGTATTCGCAGCTTGTATTATAGAAGAAGGTTAGCTATGGGTGAGATTAGTATTACCAAACTACTGGTAGTCGCAGCACTGATTATCTTAGTGTTTGGTACCAAAAAATTACGCACGCTGGGTGGAGACCTGGGCTCGGCTATCAAGGGCTTTAAAAAAGCCATGAACGATGACGATGATAGTGTGAAGAAGACCAGCGCAGATGAAGAAGCACCTGCACAGAAGCTTTCTCATAAAGAGTAATTAATGGTGCGTTCCCCGTTACGGGGGGCGCATTGTCGGGCGGTACAACCGGTCGACAAAGAGGCCGCTACGTTGAACGTTGCGGCCTCTTTTTGTCATTAATGTGCGCGATACCAGAAAAGATGCAACCAACTGTTACCGCGCAGGGCAGAATTATTTCACTTCCATGCCTTTGGCCTGCAGGTCAGCGTGATAAGAGGAGCGGACAAAGGGCCCGCAAGCTGCATGGGTAAAGCCCATCGCCATCGCTTCGGCTTTCATCTCTTCGAACTCATCCGGGCTGACGTAGCGTTTTACCGGCAGGTGGTGACGGCTTGGCTGCAAGTACTGGCCTAGCGTCAACATGGTGACGCCGTGACGGCGAAGATCGCGCATGACTTCAATGATTTCGGCATTTGTTTCGCCTAAACCGACCATCAAACCTGATTTCGTTGGGATCTCGGGATGCGCTTCTTTAAAACGTTCCAGCAGCTTGAGCGACCAGTTGTAGTCAGCTCCCGGACGCACCTGACGATACAGACGCGGTACGTTTTCCAGGTTATGGTTAAAGACATCCGGCGGCGTCGCCTGAAGAATTTCCAGCGCCCGATCCATACGACCACGGAAATCTGGCACCAGCGTTTCAATTTTAATGGCCGGGCTCTTCTCACGAATCGCTTTGATGCAGTCAGCGAAATGTTGCGCGCCGCCATCACGCAGGTCGTCGCGATCGACGGAGGTTACGACGACATAGCGCAACGCCATATCGGCAATGGTTTGCGCCAGTTTTTGCGGCTCGCTGGCATCGGGTGTGACCGGACGACCGTGCGCCACATCGCAAAACGGGCAACGACGGGTACAGATAGCGCCCAGGATCATAAAGGTTGCCGTTCCGTGGTTAAAGCATTCCGCGAGGTTAGGGCAAGAGGCTTCTTCGCACACGGAGTGCAGGCCATTCTTACGCATCGCTGCCTTGATCCCCTGAATACGGGATGAGTCAGCCGGAAGTTTGATTTTCATCCATTCCGGTTTTCTGAGCAGAGCTTCCCGCTCAGTTACCACGTTTTTCACCGGGATAAGGGCCATTTTATCGGCATCGCGGTATTTAACACCGCGTTCCATCACAATGGGTTTACTCATAGCGTGCGTGTTCCAGTTGCGAGTGACGAAGACGTGCGCGTTAATTCAAGTAAATGTTGTATTTATCAACTATTTTTGAATTAAGCGCAGGCAGTATATCATTGATACGGGGCATAAATCAGCCTGCTTGCCGGGCAAATTGTAAAATAGTTGTTGTTTTATGCTTTTTTGCGCCTGATTTATCTCCCGTGAACAAAACCGTTCAGGATCTACCGTGCAGACAACAATGCGGCCGTTTACTGATGGCGAGCAAGATACGACGCCCCGCAGCAACGGGACGCGATCGCTAGCGAGCAGAAATATACTCAGAAGGCGGATTATTCAGCAATGCCAGCAGATTGGCCACCAGCCGCGGGGCAACGTTGTCCGGGCGGACATCCGGCAGCCACTTACGCATTTGCGTCATTTCCATACCGGCATAACCGCATGGATTAATTCTCAGAAAGGGTGACAGATCCATATCAATATTCAGCGCCAGACCGTGGAATGAACAGCCTTTGCGGATACGCAGACCCAGAGAACAGATTTTTTGATCGCCGACGTAAACACCGGGCGCATCGGCGCGCGGGTGTGATTCAATAGCGTATTCCGCCAGCGTATTCACCACGGTTTGTTCCAGAAGCGTAACCAACTCACGTACGCCGAGTTTACGGCGTTTAAGGTTCAGCAGAACGTACATCACCTGTTGTCCGGGGCCGTGATAGGTCACCTGGCCGCCGCGATCGCTTTGAATGACCGGAATATCGCCGGGAACAAGGACATGTTCAGCTTTTCCCGCCTGACCCTGAGTAAACACCGGGTGATGCTCTACCAGCCAGATTTCATCCAATGTCGCGCTATCGCGGGTGTCGGTAAACTCATGCATTGCCTGCGAGACAGGTTCGTAAGGCTGCAGGCCAAGCTGGCGGATGAGAATTTTATTGTGCTGCAAAACAACATCTCCGCGGAGAAAATGACTTGAGTAGGGGGGAGTATATCACAGCGAAATAAAGAGATTGACCCGGCACGGAGGCCGGGTCGGGGAAAAGATTTACAGCACCATTCGTACGATGTCGATATTACCCAGTTCTTCGTACAGGGTTTCTACCTGTTCAATATGCGTGGCGTTAATAGTAATCGACACTGAGTGGTAGTTGCCTTTACTGCTGGGTTTTACCGTCGGAGAGTAATCACCTGGTGCATGGCGCTGTACCACTTCAACCACCTGGTCAACCAGCTCCGGCAACGCCTGCCCCATGACTTTGTAAGTAAAAGGCGTAGGGAATTCAAGCAGTTCGTTAAGTTTGGTTTTCATGTCAGCTCCGGTGTTACGACAAAAAATAATAACTCCCACGATGTCATGTGGGAGTTATCAGGATTCTTAGTATATGGCGACGAAAATCACACTTTCAAGTGTTCGATTTTTAACCAAACCAGTGATGGAACATTAATTTAATGTAATCAATGATTTTACTGAAGAAATTCCCTTCCGGAATTTCCTGCAGTACCACCAGCGGACGCTGATCGATAGTTTTGCCATCTAACTGGAAATTAATGGTGCCGACCACCTGATTTTTCTGTAGTGGGGCGTGTAGTTCGGCATTATTCAGGACGTAGCTCGCTTTCAGGTCCTTCATTCGACCACGCGGGATTGTCAGGTAAACATCTTTATCCACGCCGAGAGAGGCACGATCGCTATCGCCAAACCAGGCGGGTTCGGAGGCGAATTCTTTACCGGCCTTAAGTGGATTAACGGTTTCGAAGAAGCGGAAACCCCAGGTCAGCAGTTTTTTGCTTTCGGATTCGCGCCCCTTGTAGGTACGCCCACCCATGACCGCAGAGATCAGGCGCATCTGGCCTTCGGTTGCGGAAGCAACGAGGTTATAGCCCGCTCTGTCCGTATGACCGGTCTTGATACCGTCAACATTGAGGCTGTTATCCCACAGCAGGCCGTTACGGTTGAGCTGGCGAATGCCATTGAAAGTAAACTCTTTTTCTTTGTAGATGGCGTATTCGTTTGGCACATCACGGATCAAGGCCTGGCCGATAAGCGCCATATCGCGTGCCGAGCTGTACTGGCCATCCGCATCAAGGCCATGAACGGTCTGGAAGTGGGTATTTTTCAGGCCCAGAGCGTTAACGTAGTTGTTCATCAGGTTAACGAAGGCATCCTGGCTACCGGCGACATAATCGGCCATTGCGACACAGGCGTCGTTGCCTGACTGCAGGTTGATACCGCGAATCAACTGGGAAACCGGTACCTGCATGCCAGGCTTAAGAAACATCAGCGAGGAACCTTTAAAGACCGGGTTTCCGGTCGCCCACGCATCGTTTCCGATGGTGACCAGATCGGACTCTTTAAACTTACCCGCCTTCATGGCCTGACCAATAACGTAGCTGGTCATCATTTTGGTCAGACTTGCGGGATCGCGACGGGCATCGGCGTTGTTTTCCGCCAGTACCTTGCCTGAGTTGTAATCGATAAGGATCCAGGATGCGGCATCAATCTGCGGGGCGCCTGGGATCATGGTTTTAATATTCAGATCATCGGCGCGGGCGACTGAGGACAGCGCTGCCACGGAGAGCGCGGTAACAAGTAAACGAGCGGTAAAAGAGGTCTTCATGGTTTGTACAACGGTATCCGTGATGAAGTTAAAAAAGTGCCTTACTATAGCAAATGCATTGCGGGGCAACACCCGACATTACGCATGACTTTGTTAATGACTTTTTCATGCGCAATGAAGAGGATAGCTATCGCCGGCGCATTTAGTTGGCGCGAGTAATAAATGATTGCAGTTGCGCCTCGCTTTGCAGGCGCTGTTGAATGGCGCTGGCCTGTGCTTTGCTGCTGAATGGGCCTAGCTGAATACGCCATATCGCGCCGTTTTGCGTAACGCGTCCTGGAACGGAGAACTGCTGACTCAAGCGCTGCTGATATTGCAGCGCCCGGGTCTGATCGCTGACGGCGCCAACCTGTACGACGACATCGCCGCTGGTGCTTGTCGCCGTCGGCGTCACTGCGGCGGTGGCCGCCGCTGCAGGCGCTACGCTGCCTTGTACTGAACCCGGTGCGGTAATCGGCGCAGTTTGTATGGCCGGTTCACTGCTTTCCAGCACGCCACTATTTAGCGGCGTTGGCGCGCCAAGAAATCCGCCGCTGTTGACGGGGGCGCCAGTCGTGTCGACTGGCTTCAGCGTCGCATTGCTGATGGCGTGAACATCCGTTTGCGCAGGCGGGTTACTCACCGCGCTGCCGTCGCCATCAAGATTAGGACGGGCGGGCAGGGCGTAAGTCTGTTTGGCGACGGTGGTACAAGCCGTACCCGGACCGGAAAGCGTGCCGTCTGGCGCGACGACGATCGGGTCGATACGCACTTTGGTGTTATTCGAGGTATTCAGCCGATCGGCGGCTGCACGTGAAAGCGAAATGACGCGATCGGTACCGTAAGGCCCGCGATCGTTGATACGAACCACAAGCATCCGCCCGTTCGCCAGGTTGGTGATCCGCGCGTAGCTTGGGATCGGCAGCGTGGGATGGGCGGCAGTGAGCTGGGTAGGATCAAAAACCTCGCCGGATGAGGTCAGATTGCTGTTGGGCTCGGCGTCATAGATCGCTGCGAAACCGGCCTGGGTAAAGTTAGACGGATCCCGGACGATGGTATAGCGTTTACCATCGCGTTCATAATCCTGATTCGCCGTTGCATTGGGCGTTTCATACTGCGGCTCGACACCGCCGATTTCCACCGTTGGGCCATTGCAAACGGCCGGCTGCGGAGTGCTGACCGTTTTCTGTTGAACGTCTTCACCCGAACATGCCGCCAGCAGCCCTGCTGCTATGCAGATCCCCAGCCATTGCTTACGCATCGCGAACCCCTTAAACGCTTTTCGACAACATTTTTCTGTGAGTATGGATCGACATGACGATACCAAACCCGGCCATCAATACGATTAGGGCAGAGCCCCCGTAGCTCACCAGCGGCAAAGGTACCCCCACCACGGGTAAAATACCACTCACCATACCAATATTTACGAAGACATAAACGAATAAAATCAACATTAAACCACCGGCCATGACCCGGCCAAAGGTGGTTTGCGCTTGGGCGGCAATCCATAAACCGCGCATAATAAGCAAAATATACAATGCCAGCAGAACCAGCACGCCGATCAACCCCAGTTCTTCCGCCAGGACGGCAAAGATAAAATCCGTATGACGTTCTGGCAAGAACTCCAGCTGCGACTGAGTGCCATGTAACCAGCCTTTACCGCGCAGTCCACCGGAACCAATGGCGATTTTCGACTGAATAATGTGGTAGCCGGCGCCGAGTGGATCGGTTTCCGGATCGAGTAACATCATCACCCGCTGTCGCTGATAATCATGCATCAGGAAGAACCACAGGATCGGAATAAAGGCAGCCACCAGCACGACGGCAATTCCGATCAGACGCCAGCTCAGACCGGCCAGGAACAGCACGAAGAGGCCGGACAGCGCAATCAGAATGGAGGTCCCGAGATCGGGCTGGGCAGCCACCAGCAGCGTCGGCAGGAAAATCAGCACCAGTGCGATGGCGGTATTCTTTAACGACGGCGGACAAATATCGCGGTTAATAAAGCGTGCAACCATCAGGGGGACTGCAATTTTAGCGATTTCCGAGGGCTGGAAACGGACAATCCCCAGATCGAGCCATCGTTGCGCCCCTTTGGAGATAGCGCCGAAGGCATCAACCGCCACCAGAAGGATAATGCATAAAATATAAAGGTAGGGGGCCCAACCTTCATAGACTCGCGGCGGAATTTGCGCCATGACGATCAGGATAACGATACCCATGGCAATCTGGCCGATTTTACGCTCCATCATACCGATATCCTGACCGCTGGCGCTCCAGATGACCAGTGCGCTGTAGGTCAGCAGCGCCAGCAGAATAAGCAGCATAGTGGGATCGATATGAATTTTATCCCAGAGCGATTTTTTGTTCGGACTATCGGTCATTATTGATCCTCTCCAGCCGTCACTGCCGGATTTTCATTCGGCAGATTGGTGTTGTTATCGCCCAGCATAATATGATCGAGAATCTGGCGCATTATGGTCCCCACTGCCGGGCCCGCGCCGCCGTTCTCAAGAATAATGGCAACGGCAACCTGGGGATTGTTATAAGGCGCGAACGCGGTCATCAGTTTATGGTCGCGCAGGCGTTCGGCGATTCTGTGCGCGTTATAGGTTTCATTGGCTTTCAGGCCAAAGACCTGAGCGGTGCCCGATTTGGCGGCAATTTTATATGGCGCGCTGGCGAAATATTTATGCGCGGTCCCGTTGTTACGGTTGGCTACGCCAAACATTCCGTCTTTAGCGATTTCCCAAAAACCAGAATGAATATCGCCCACCGGCGGTTCATGTGGCTGCACCCAGGGAACGGGGTTGCCGTTTTCTATCGTGCTTTGCAGCAGGTGCGGTACTTTAACAACGCCATCGTTAATCAGAATCATCAGCGCTTTGTTCATCTGAATGGGGGTGGCGGTCCAGTAGCCCTGACCGATGCCGACAGGGATGGTATCGCCCTGATACCAGGGCTTTTTAAAGCGCTTGAGCTTCCATTCCCGGGTTGGCATATTGCCGGAACGCTCTTCTGCCAGATCAACGCCGGTATAGTGACCATAGCCGAATTTGCTCATCCATTCCGACAGACGATCGATACCCATATCATAGGCGACCTGATAGAAGTAGGTATCGGCGGACTCTTCCAGCGCTTTAGTGACGTTCAGGTGACCGTGGCCCCATTTTTTCCAGTCGCGATAGCGTTTTTCCGAGCCGGGGAGCTGCCACCAGCCGGGGTCGAACAGGCTGGTATTGCGGGTAATGACGCCGGCGCTGAGCGCCGACACGGCGACGTATGGCTTAACCGTCGATGCAGGCGGGTAAACCCCTTGTGTGGCGCGGTTGACCAGCGGCGTGTTTGGATCGTTAAGTAACCCGGAATAGTCCTTACTGGAGATGCCATCAACGAACAGATTGGGATCGTAACTGGGCGTCGAGACCAGCGCGAGGATGGCGCCGGTACGCGGGTCCGTCACGACCACGGCCGCGCGGCTACCGGCGAGCAGCGTTTCGATATATTGCTGTAGTTTCAGGTCGAGCGTTAAATAGATATCGCGCCCCGCCTGCGGAGGAACCTCTTTGAGCTGGCGAATCACGCGACCGCGGTTGTTAACCTCGACCTCTTCATAACCCGTCTGACCATGCAGGATATCTTCGTAATAGCGCTCAATCCCCAGCTTTCCAATGTCGTGCGTTGAGGCGTAGTTAGCCAGCTTTCCCTCTTTGTCCAGACGATCGACGTCTTTATCGTTAATTTTCGAGACGTAGCCGATAACGTGGGTCAGGGCGGAGTTATAGGGATAGTAGCGACGTTTATAGCCTTTGACTTCAACGCCGGGAAACCGGTACTGGTTAACCGCGAAACGGGCGACCTGAACCTCGTTAAGGTTGACTTTCACCGGAATGGAGGTGAAGCGATGGGCGCGCGCGCGCTCTTTTTTAAAGTTCGCCACATCGTCATCGGTCAAATCGATAACGTCGCGCAGCTCATCCAGCGTTTGCTGAACGTTGTCGACCTTTTCCGGCATCATCTCCAGTTGGTAAATGGTACGATTAATTGCCAGCGGCGTGCCGTTGCGATCGTAGATAATGCCGCGGGTCGGTGGAATAGGCACCAGCTTGATGCGGTTTTCGTTTGAGCGTGTCTGATAGTCGGTATAACGCACAATTTGCACGTTATAGAGGTTGGCGATCAGCACGCCGGTAAGCAGTAAAATCCCCAAAAAAGCGACCAGCGCCCGGCGCATGAACAGCGAGGATTCAGCCGTATAATCGCGGAAAGAATTCTGTAATTTCATTCGCTGCTTAGTCTGCCATGGTCATCATTACTCACGGTGGTATGGGTGGTTGGTGGTAATGCTCCACGCCCGATAGAGACTCTCAGCCACCAGTACGCGAACCAGCGGATGAGGCAACGTGAGCGTTGAGAGCGACCAACTTTGTTCCGCCGCTGCTTTGCAGGCGGGTGAAAGACCTTCCGGGCCGCCGATAAGCAGGCTGACATCGCGGCCATCCTGTTTCCAGCGTTCCAGTTCACGCGCCAGTTGCGGCGTATCCCACGGTTTCCCGGGGATATCCAGGGTGACGATGCGATTTTTGCCTGCGGCCGCCAGCATCATTTCGCCTTCTTTTTCAAGAATGCGCTTGATATCGGCATTTTTGCCGCGTTTGCCGGCGGGGATTTCCACCAGTTCGAGCGGAATATCTTTTGGAAAACGGCGCAGATATTCGCTAAAGCCGGTCTGAACCCAATCCGGCATTTTGGTGCCAACGGCCACCAGCTGCAGCTTCACGCATTAACTCCAGAGTTTTTCCAGCTCGTACAGACGACGGCTCTCTTCCTGCATGACGTGAACCATAACGTCGCCAAGATCCACAACAATCCAGTCCGCAGAGGCTTCGCCTTCAACGCCCAGCGGCAGCATACCGGCGGCGCGCGACTCCTGGACAACGTGATCGGCGATGGACATCACGTGGCGCGTGGATGTGCCGGTGCAGATAACCATGCAATCTGTAATGCTGGATTTGCCATGTACGTCAATGGCAACGATGTCCTGACCTTTCAGGTCATCAATTTTGTCGATAACAAAATCCTGGAGTGCTTTACCCTGCAAGAGTTCCCCCTGGGTGTGTGAAGAGTGATAACAATAAACAATTCGCTAGTATACCCGAACGGGTGGCAACGTCGGGATATAACCATCATATTTCATGCAGCATGGGCGCTGGTTGCGGTGACCCGGGACATTCCCGAACCTCGTCTTAATCGGCTGCTGCAGGCTGCGTTCAAATCCGTTCCAGGCGCATTTTTCGTTCTGTCGCCGCCTTTATGCAACACGAATGTTTCCGGGGCTAAATGGCGGTAAACAGGCGGTGAAGGCGGCTATCATCCCATCCATCACCGATGATTGCATCGCCATTTTTGTAAAACAATTTCTGCAACGTTCAAATGGCTGATGCAGCCTGGCTGCGGAGAATAACAGCCTGCTTTGCTCTGTCAATGGTCTGCGCGCAATTCTTCTTCCGCCAGCCAGACGGCCTGGCTATTTAGTACGCGCAGCGTAGCGAAATCAGGCTGCAGATCGACAAGGCTCCATGCGCCTTGTTCAACAGGGAAGTGCCACATAGCCGCCGACGGCATGTCGAGCAACAGGGCAATTAACAGGCTAAGAACCCCCTGATGACCGACTATCAGCAGATGCTCAAGTTGCCGATATTGTGCAAGGGTAGCGGTAAAACCGGAAACTCGCCGGGCAAATGCCTGAAAACTTTCGCCATTGGTTGGTGCCGCATGCTGCCAGTCTGCACACCATGCAGCGTAATTTTCCGCATCTTCACGTTGTAAATCGCGATGATGACGCATTTCCCAGTCGCCAAAGAACATCTCATTGAGTTCAGGAAAAGCCTGACAGGGGATATCTCGCTCGCCAAGTAGCAGGCTGGCCGTATGCTGAGTACGCTCAAGTTCACTGTAGAACACGTGCTGAAAAGGAACGTCCTGTAGCCGCTGCCCCAGCGTTCTGGCCTGACTGATACCACGTTTGGTTAACGATGTGGGCGCATGCCCGCTATAGAGGCCCGCGACGTTAGCCTCGGTTTCTCCATGACGAACCAACCACAATTTCATGATGACCTCCCTGACAGGAGTCTGAACGACGTCTCCTGTTTCCGGGTTAGCAATAGAGTTTTTGCTCACGGATATAGTCAAGTACGGCTTCCGGCAGCATATCTGAGCAGGATTCACCGTTCTCAAGGCGCTGGCGAATAATGGTCGCCGAAATATCAAACCACGGCGTTTCAGCCAGGTAGATAACGCCCGCCGGGCGGTTATGCAGCCTTTCGACGTCATAGGTGAGATGCTTATCCAGCCAGCGCTGATCCTGCGCGTTCGCCATGGTTAACGGGTAACCAGGGCGACGACAAACGATCAAATGAACATGATCAAGAATGCTGCTGTAGTCATGCCAGGTGGTAAAGGTAAGCAGCGAATCCTGACCAATAATAAAAGCCAGCGGCCGCTTCGGCCCCTGTTCCTGACGCCATTCGCGCAGAGTTTGCGCGGAGTATGACGGCGTATCGCGCTCAAGTTCGCGCTCGTCCAGAATAAACAGCGGTTTGTCGGCAATAGCCAGCGCCAGCATACGTAGACGTTGTTCGCTGGTGGCTTCGGGCTGCGGACGGTGTGGCGGCACATTATTCGGCACAATGATGACTTTATTGAGGCCGATTTGGTTGGCCAGAATTTCTACCGGTTTAAGGTGACCGTAATGCACCGGATCGAAGGTGCCACCGTACATCGCCTGTAATTGATTCATATCAACCATCAATAAAAACGTCTGCCAGCGCCTTGTGGCAGAGCAACAAAGAGAGACTTTCCAGTTCGGGCCAGACGGCGTGCCCGTAATCCTGCTTGAAGGTGAGTTCCGCACGGGTCAATAAAGTGACGGCCTGGCGTAGCTGGTCGGCGCTGAGGCGGCTGAGCGCGTCGCTGACCAGCGGTCGCCGGTTTTGCCATACCCGATGCTTATCAAACAGCGCGCGCAGTGGCGTATGGGCCGATTGTCGTTTCAACTGTACCAGCAGCAGTAGTTCACGCTGCAGGGTCCGTAGCAGAATGGCCGGTTCGCAGCCTTCTAAACGCAACTGTTGCAGTATGTGCAGGACGCGCTTACTTTTGCCCGCCAGCAGCGCATCGACCCAGTGGTAAGGCGTGAAATGCGCCGCATCGTTCACTGCCTGCTCAACGCGGGGTAAGGTGAGTTTCCCGTCCGGCCACAGTAGCGACAGACGCTCCAGCGCCTGTGCCAGGGCCAGCAGATTACCTTCATAGCAGTAGCACAGAAGCTGGCTGGCGGCGTCATCAAGCTGCAGATCATGACGCTGCGCGCGCGCGGCGAGCCAGCGCGGCAGTTGGGCATACTCCGGCGTCTGACAGCTGACCTGCACCGCCCGGCTGGTAAGTGCTGTCGCCCATGCGGCATTTTCCTGCGCTTTTGTCAGTTTATTGCCGCGAACGATCAGCAATAAATCCTCATGCAGCATACCCACAAGCGTAGCCAGCTGTTCGTTCATGGCCGCATTGGGACCGTTTTCCGGTAATATCAGCAGCAGCGTTTGACGGCTTGAAAACAGGCTCATTGCCTGACTGAGCGAGAAAAGGGCAGACCAGTCGGTACTGGCATCAAGCGTGGCGGTATGGTGTTCGATAAAGCCCTGAGCGGTAGCGGCTTCGCGTATAGCGTCCTGGCTTTCCTGCAACAGCAGCGGGTCGTTGCCAAGCAGCAAATAGGCCGCGCGCAGCCCTTCAGTGAGCTGCGCGCGGAGCTGTTCCGGGTACAACCGAATCATCAGTTACCCGACGGGGTGGAGAGACGGTTGCCGGAGGCAGAGGATGTTGAGGTCGCCTTGACCGGTTTCGCATCCGCTTTTGTGGCTTCGCTATCCGCAACCTGTACGCTCGGCAGCTTACGGATCAACTGCTCTGCCGCTTTGTCGTACATTTCCTTAATAATCATGCTCTGCTCAGCATCTTTCGCTAACGCCGCCTGCGGGTTATCGAAAAACGAACGGTAGACGGTAGTGGTAATCGGATAGATATCATGGCCCGGGATCAGCACGCTGGCTTTTACCGTCATCACCATCTGATATTCCGCGGTACGACCATCCTGGAAAATAGACGCCGTATCTTTCTGAATAGACGATGACTCCAGACGCAGGGAGGGAACATCCTGGCGTAGCGTGCTGGCATCGAGCAGCTCGACGCCATTCAAACGCAACTGATTCCGGACCGCGCGACTGAGTGGACCATTTGGATCGCTAGACTGGAAGATCATGGTTTGCATGGCACTCGGCACCTGCGTAGTGCTACGCAGATGCCAGCCGCAACCCGCAGTGATAAACACCGCCAGAGATAACAACAATGTTGTCAGATATCGCACGCTTCCTCCCGCGCTTAGCCAACGACCAGATTGAGCAGTTTACCCGGAACGTAAATCACTTTACGCACGGTCACACCGTCGAGATATTTCGCCACCAGATGTTCCTGGGCTGCACGCTCACGCACCTGCTCTTCGCTTGCATCCACCGCAACGGTAATTTTACCACGTACTTTACCATTGACCTGGACCACGACCAGCGTGGTGTCCTCAACCATCGCGCTTTCATCCGCGACCGGCCACGGCGCGTTGTCGATATCGCCTTCACCGCCCAGCTCCTGCCACAGGGTAAAGCTGGCATGCGGCGTGAACGGGTTGAGCATTCGCACCACGGCAAGCAGGGCTTCCCGCATCAGCGCACGATCCTGTTCGTTTTCCTGCGGCGCTTTCGCCAGTTTGTTCATCAGCTCCATAATTGCCGCAATCGCGGTATTGAAGGTCTGACGGCGACCAATATCATCGGTCACTTTGGCGATGGTTTTGTGTACGTCGCGACGCAGCGCTTTTTGATCTTCGCTCAATGCGTTTGCATCAAGCGCAACGACATCGCCTGTGGCAAGGTGTTCATAGATCAGTTTCCATACGCGTTTCAGGAAGCGGTTGGCCCCTTCCACGCCGGACTCCTGCCACTCCAGCGTCATATCCGCCGGCGAGGCGAACATCATAAACAGACGAACGGTGTCCGCGCCGTAACGTTCAACCATCTCCTGCGGATCGATACCGTTATTTTTCGACTTGGACATCTTGCTCATGCCGGTATACACCAGCTCATGGCCTGCGGCGTCTTTGGCTTTCACGATCCGGCCTTTCTCGTCGCGCTCAACGAGCGCGTCTTTCGGTGAAACCCAGTTACGCTCGCCGTTTTCTCCGACGTAGTAGAAGGAATCCGCCAGTACCATCCCCTGGCACAGCAGCTGTTTAGCCGGTTCGTCGGAGTTAACCATACCGGCATCGCGCATCAGTTTGTGGAAGAAGCGGAAGTAGAGCAGGTGCATAATGGCGTGCTCAATACCGCCAATGTAAATGTCGACCGGCAGCCAGTAGTTCGCCGCTTTCGGGTCCAGCATTCCCTGATCATACTGCGGGCAGGTGTAGCGCGCGTAGTACCAGGACGATTCCATAAAGGTATCGAAGGTGTCGGTTTCGCGCAGCGCAGGCTGGCCGTTAACGGTGGTTTTCGCCCACTCAGGATCGGCTTTAATTGGGCTGGTGATACCGTCCATCACGACATCTTCCGGCAAAATCACCGGCAGTTGATCTTCTGGCGTCGGCAGCACGGTACCGTCTTCCAGCGTGACC
The DNA here is from genome assembly GCF_005860775.1 of Klebsiella indica. Taxonomy (GTDB): domain Bacteria; phylum Pseudomonadota; class Gammaproteobacteria; order Enterobacterales; family Enterobacteriaceae; genus Klebsiella; species Klebsiella indica. The sequence continues at coordinate 202,796 of NZ_VCHQ01000011.1, read as the reverse complement.
ATCGGGATCGGTGCGCCCCAGTAGCGCTGACGGGAAACGCCCCAGTCGCGCAGGCGGTAATTGACTTTACGTTTACCCACCCCGAGGGAAGCCAGCTTATCCGCGATGGCGTTGAAACCTGCTTCATGATCCAGACCGCTGAACTCGCCAGAGTTAAACAGTACGCCTTTATCGGTCATCGCCTGAGCGGAGAGATCCGGTTCGCTACCGTCAGCGGCAAGGATAACCGGCTTGATGTTCAGTCCGTACTTGCTGGCAAACTCATAGTCGCGCTGATCGTGGCCCGGAACAGCCATTACCGCACCGGTACCGTACTCCATCAGGACGAAGTTCGCCGCCCACACCGGGATGGTTTCGCCCGTCAGCGGATGAATCGCTTTGTAGCCGGTATCAATGCCTTTTTTCTCCATCGTCGCCATATCCGCTTCGGCTACTTTGGTATTTTTGCATTCGTCGATAAACGCCGCCAGCGCGGGGTTCCCGGCAGCCGCCTGCTGCGCCAGCGGGTGGCCCGCCGCCACGGCCAGGTAGGTGCAACCCATGAAGGTGTCCGGGCGGGTGGTGTATACGGTCAGCTTGTCGGCATATTCGTTGACATCGAAGGAGATCTCTACCCCTTCGGAACGACCGATCCAGTTGCGCTGCATGGTTTTAACGGTATCAGGCCAGTGATCCAGATTATCCAGATCGTTCAGCAGTTCGTCTGCATAGGCGGTGATTTTGATAAACCACTGCGGGATCTCTTTGCGCTCAACTTTGGTATCGCAGCGCCAGCAGCAGCCGTCGATAACCTGCTCATTCGCCAGAACGGTCTGATCGTTCGGACACCAGTTCACCGCGGAGGTCTTTTTATACACCAGACCTTTTTTATACAGCTCAGTGAAGAACTTCTGCTCCCAGCGATAGTATTCCGGGGTGCAGGTCGCCACTTCCCGGCTCCAGTCATAGCCGAAACCCAGCTTTTTCAGCTGATTTTTCATGTAGGCGATGTTGTCATAGGTCCACGGAGCAGGGGCGGTGTTGTTCTTCACCGCCGCGCCTTCCGCAGGCAGACCAAACGCATCCCAGCCGATAGGCTGCAGCACGTTTTTACCCAGCATACGCTGGTAACGGGAAATAACGTCGCCGATGGTGTAGTTGCGCACGTGGCCCATGTGTAGTCGGCCAGAAGGATATGGAAGCATCGACAGGCAGTAATACTTCTCTTTGCTCTCGTCTTCGGTGACTTCAAATGTACGATTTTCGTCCCAGTGAAGCTGGACTTTCGATTCTATCTCTTCCGGGCGGTATTGCTCTTGCATGGCAGCCAGTGGTCCTGTTTTCAATAACAGCTACAAAATGTAGCCAATGGATGTGTTATTTCAGATCGGCATAGCATAGCCCAAACGCCAACGTCAAAACAGCCTTTCACACACTTACATGGAGGAAAGCGGCGGAGAATATTTCACGAGTCTGTGGCGTGACTTGCAGAGCCGCATGTGGATAACGTCTATTCTTAGAAGAAGTTAACCACACCGGAGGCGAAAAGATGAACAAGGTTGCTCAATTTTACCGAGAGCTGGTGTCAACGCTCAGTGAGCGGTTACGCAATGGAGAACGGGATATCGACGCGCTGGTGGAACAGGCCAGGGCAAAAATCAGTCAGTCCGGCGAGTTAACGCAGAGTGAAATCGAGAATGTTATTCGCGCCGTCAGGCGGGATCTGGAGGAGTTCGCGCTCAGTTATGAGGAGGGCCAGGAAGCGCTCAGCGACAGCGTTTTTATGCGCGTGATTAAAGAGAGCCTGTGGCAGGAGCTGGCGGATATTACGGATAAAACGCAGCTTGAGTGGCGTGAGGTATTTCAGGATCTCAGTCACCACGGCGTTTATCACAGCGGCGAAGTGGTGGGGCTGGGGAACCTGGTGTGTGAGAAGTGCCACTATCATCTGCCGATTTATACGCCGGATGTGCTGCCCCGCTGCCCAAAATGCGGCCACGATCAGTTTCAGCGTCGGCCATTTGAGCCTTAAACAGGCGGGCATTGAAGCGCCAGCATTGATCCGGGCAGGCGATACGACAAATTCGTGGTATCGCCTGTTTATTGCTTAGACGCGCGTCGCGATCTTAATGCAGAATTTTGGCGAGGAAGTCTTTCGCGCGTTCAGATTGAGGGTTAGCGAAAAACGCTTCTTTATCGGCGTCTTCGACAATTTTCCCTTCATCCATAAAGATCACCCGGTTGGCCACTTTGCGCGCGAAGCCCATTTCATGAGTGACCACCATCATGGTCATCCCTTCATTAGCCAGCTCGACCATCACGTCCAGCACTTCGTTGATCATCTCAGGATCCAGTGCTGAGGTCGGTTCATCGAACAGCATGGCGATCGGGTCCATACAGAGCGCACGAGCAATCGCGACGCGCTGCTGCTGGCCGCCGGATAGCTGTGCGGGATATTTACTGGCATGGGCAGACAGTCCTACCCGCTCCAGCAGTTTTAACCCTTTTGCGCGCGAAGAGGCTTTATCGCGATTGAGCACTTTGACCTGGGCCAGCGTCAGGTTGTCGATAATAGACAGATGCGGGAACAGCTCGAAGTGCTGGAACACCATACCAACGTGGGAGCGAAGTTTAGCAAGGTTGGTCTTTTTGTCGTTAACGGTGGTGCCGTCAACGATGATGTCACCTTGCTGTATTGGTTCCAGACCGTTAACGGTTTTAATCAGCGTGGATTTACCGGAGCCTGAAGGCCCGCAGACCACCACCACTTCGCCTTTTTTCACTTCCGTGGAGCAGTCGGTCAGCACCTGAAAGTGACCATACCATTTTGAAACGTTTTTCAGGGTAATCATTACACAGTCCTTTTCTTCAACCAGCTGACCAACAGCGATGCGCTGAGACTAATAACAAAATAAACGGCACCTGCGAACAGGATCATTTCTACCTGGGTTCCGTCACGTTCGCCAATGGTGGTGGCGGTGCGGAAGAAGTCAGCCAGGCTTAAAACGTAAACCAGCGACGTATCCTGGAACAGTACGATGCCCTGCGTCAGCAGCAGCGGCACCATGGCGCGAAACGCTTGCGGCAGAATCACCAGTTTCATGGACTGCCAGTGGGTCATGCCCAGTGCCAGCGCCGCGCTGGACTGACCGCGAGAGATACTCTGAATGCCGGCGCGAATAATCTCTGAATAGTATGCGGCTTCAAACATGGAGAAGGCGACCATCGCCGAAATCAGGCGAATGTCGGTCTTCGGCGACAGGCCCAGTACGTTTTGCAAAAAGCCGGGCACAATCAGATAAAACCACAGCAATACCATGACCAGAGGGATGGAACGGAAGACGTTGACATAGGTTTTGGCAAACCACGCCAGCGGCAGGAAGCTCGACAGGCGCATAACCGCCAGAATCGTCCCCCAGACAATGCCGATAATAATCGCCGTCACGGTGATTTTTAGGGTGATAACCAGCCCTGCCAGCAGGTATGGCATTGAGGGAATAATGGAACTCCAGTCAAAATCGTACATTATTTGCCCCCCATATTGCCCGGCAGGCGGACCTTACGTTCGACCACATACATAGCCAGCATAATTACGGCGTTGATAAAAACGTAGGCCAGGGTGATCGCGGTAAACGACTCCCAGGCGTGGGCCGAGTAATCCAGCAGTTTACCGGCCTGCGCGGCCATATCAGCAAGCCCTATCGTGGATGCGATGGCCGAGTTTTTCACCAGGTTCATCATTTCAGAAGTCATCGGCGGGACGATAACCCGGTAGGCGTTGGGCAGCAGGACGTAGCGATAGGTTTGCGGCAGCGTCAGTCCCATTGCCAGACCGGCATTTTTTTGTCCGCGCGGCAGCGATTGGATACCAGAGCGGACCTGTTCGCAGACGCGTGCCGCGGTAAATAACCCCAGGCACAGCATGGAAGAGACGAAGAATTGAATATTCGGGTCCAGCTCGGCCTTAAACCACATACCAATGTTTTCCGGCAGCAGTTCCGGGACGACCAGATACCAGGTAAAGAACTGTACGATAAGCGGGACATTACGAAAGAACTCAACGTAACAGGTACCGATCATCGATAGCAGGCGATTAGGGACGGTGCGTAAAATACCGAATAACGAACCGACGAAGAAGGCGATAATCCAGGCCGTTATCGACAGTGCGACGGTAACCTGAAAGCCACTCCAGAGCCAGCCTAAATAGGTTGTGTTGCCGAATGGGGCCTGTTGCAGGAATATTCCCCAGTTCCAGTCTATTGACATAAATAACTCCTGGAAAAAAAGGGTAGCAGCGCTACCCTCGAAGATCATTGCTCAGCTTGTTTCGGTATTCGCGGCGGCTGGGGAACGACCAGCCGCCGTATAGTCTGTCCGTACTGTAACAACGATCGGGAGGGCAGGATTTTCCCGCCCCTTGTTTTTGTAATTAGTTAAGAGCTTTATCGTTAGGTGATTTGAACAGCGCTTTCATATCTGAAGAGAGTTCGAAGTTCATGTTCAGGTTCTTCGGCGGAATGGGGTTTTTGAACCACTTATCGAACCATTTCTCGGCTTCGCCAGAGGTCTGGGCGTGGGCAACGGTCTCGTCAACCAGCGCTTTGAACTGCGGATCGTCTTTACGCAGCATACAGCCGTAAGCTTCCTGAGACTGTGGTGTGCCGACAATCTCCCAGTTATCCGGCTTTTTCGCCTTCGCGCGTTCGCCGGCCAGCAGAGCATCATCCATCATAAAAGCCACCGCGCGACCGCTTTCGAGGGTTCGGAAGGAGTCACCGTGATCTTTTGCACTGATAATGCGCATGTTCATTTTTTTCTCGTCATTCAGCTTGTGCAGCAGAATTTCAGATGTGGTGCCCGACGTTACGACGACAGCTTTACCTTTCAGGTCGGCGAAGTCTTTAATCGGCCCGCCTTTTTTCACCAACAGGCGCGTGCCGACGACGAAAATCGTGTCGGAGAAGGCGACTTGTTTTTGCCGTTCCAGGTTATTGGTGGTGGAGCCGCATTCGAAATCGTAGGTGCCGTTTTGCAGCAGCGGGATGCGGTTTTGCGAGGTGATGGGGATCAGTTTCACATCAAGGTCAGGCTTGTTCAGCTTCTTCTTGATGGCATCAACAATCGCATTGGAGTAGTCCTGCGAGTAGCCTACGACCTGCTGCTTGTTGTCATAGTAAGAGAACGGAACGGATGATTCACGATGACCGACGACGACAACGCCGTTTTTGGCAATTTTATCCAGAGTACTCTGACCTGCTGCTGGCGCAGTATCTTCTGCATGTGCCGCACTGGCGGTCAGACCCATGACCAGCATTGCTGCGGCCAGTTTACGTAATTGCATATCGGACTCCTTATCCTTAGCGTCACCGGACGCTATTGATACCCATTGTGAATGTGTGTGCTGTTATCGCTGCCGTCTTTGCGTGCAGCATTTGTATGTGTTTGTTAGCATTTAGTTTGGCTTAATGTAAAGATTTTGCTCTTATATTGTTGATTTTTGCGAAGTGCGCCGCACCATTTAAAGGCAAAAAAGCTTCACTGCACCAAACTTGAGCATGTCATTGCCTCTTGATGGTGCAACCGGGTTGTACCACCGGGGATCACGTTGCTACATAGATTTATTAAGCAATGTCCATGCCAATAAAGCAGGGAAGACGGGAGGAACCGCAGCGACACAGGCCGCTGCGGTGGCAGAGAACAAGGGGGAATTATTGACGGCGCTGGCGCAGGCTCATTAGCAGCGCGCCGAATCCAAACAGGACAGTGAGCGCCCACAGCGGCCAGTTTCCGGTTCGGGCGTATGGCGTCAGGCCGGAAGTGGGCGTCACTTTGGTCGTCAAGACGGCGCGGGTAAACTGGGGGAGCATATCCTGAATTTCGCCGCGCGGGCCGATGACCGCGGTAATGCCGTTATTTGTGCTGCGCAACAGCGGGCGGGCCAGCTCCAGCGCGCGCATCCGCGCCATCTGGAAGTGCTGCCACGGGCCGATAGATTTCCCGAACCAGGCATCGTTGGAGATGGTCAACAGAAAATCAGTATCCGGGCGGAAGTTATCCCGTACCTGCTCGCCAAGAATAATTTCATAGCAGATCGCCGCCGTCAGACGCAAATTGTGCGCCACCAACTGAGGCTGCAGGTAAGGCCCGCGGCTGAAGGAGGACATTGGCAGGTCAAAGAACGGGGCCAGCGGACGCAGAATAGATTCCAGCGGCACAAATTCGCCAAACGGCACCAGATGGTTCTTATTGTAGCGATCCTTTGAGTCGTAGCTGTAGGGGTTATCTTTACCCAGCGTGATGATGGAGTTGTAGGTATCGTAGCGATTGTGCTGATTCAGGCGCGAATCGACGATACCGGTGATCAGCGAACTGTTTTTCGCGCGCATCAGGTCGTCCATCATGCTCAGAAAACGCTGCTGATTGATTTCCAGATCGGGAATAGCGGATTCCGGCCAGATGATTAACTGTGATTTACCCATATGCGGCTGGGTGAGATCCAGATAGGTTTTCAGCGTATTGATTAACTGATCCGGATCCCATTTCATCGCCTGTGGAATATCGCCCTGTACCAGCGAAACTTCGGTTGCCCGTGCCGGCAGCAACTGATACCACTGAATGTAGCGCAGCGGGAAGGGCAGCGCGAACAGCACCGCGGCGGTAATCAGCGCTTTCACGTTACGCTGCACGATAGCCAGCGTCAGCAGGCCGCTGACCACCATCAGCAGGAAGCTAATTGCCTCGACGCCCATCACCGGGGCGAGACCTTTTAGCGGGCCGTCAATCTGGCTATAGCCAAACTGCAGCCACGGAAAACCGGTTAATACCCAGCCACGCAGGAATTCGCTAATTTGCCATACCACCGGCGCGGCGACAGCGACGCGTATCCAGCTGGTTTTCGGCCACAGGCGCGAAAGGATCCCGGCGAATAACCCGGTATAAAGTGAAAGATACGCGGCCAGCAGAACCACCAGGAAAACGTTGACCGGCCCCGGCATCCCGCCGAACTGCGCAATACTGACGTAGACCCAGTGAATACCGGAACCAAACAGCCCCAGTCCCCAGAAATAACCGATCCAGGCGCTTTGCAGCGGACGACGATTAAGGGTTAAACCTTGTAGGCCCATTAGCGAAATAATCGCCGCGGGCCAGACGTCATAAGGTGAAAAAGCCAGCGTTCCGCTGGCTCCGAATAACAGCGCCAGCAACAGACGTATGCGCTGGCGTTCAAGAAGAGAGGCAAATACCATTTAGGTTAATCGTCCCGGTGGTTTAGTCTTCCAGTTTCGGCTGTGGCGCATCATCAGGAAGCTTTACATGTACCTGAATAATACGTCGACTGTCAGCCATTGCGACCTTGAATTGGTAACCATCAATGTCGATAGATTCGCCGCGGGCGGGCAGATGACCAAACGCCTGCATCACGAGGCCGCCGATGGTATCAACTTCTTCATCGCTAAAGTGGGTGCCGTAGGCTTCGTTGAAGTCTTCGATGGAGGCCAGCGCCCGCACCGTCCAGGTATGGCGGCTCAACTGACGAAAATCGATATCTTCTTCTTCGTCGTATTCGTCTTCTATTTCGCCGACGATCAGCTCAAGGATGTCTTCAATGGTTACCAGGCCTGAGACGCCGCCGAACTCATCGATAACGATAGCCATATGATAACGCTGGGAGCGGAACTCTTTCAGCATGCGGTCAACCCGCTTGCTTTCAGGCACGACAACCGCCGGACGCAACACTTTTTCCATGCTGAAGGCTTCGGCATCGCTGCGCATAAACGGCAGCAGATCTTTGGCCATCAAAATCCCTTCAATGTGATCTTTATCTTCGCTGATCACCGGGAAACGCGAGTGCGCGGATTCGATGATCACATCGAGGCATTCGTCAAGCGTCTGATTGCGTTTCAGGGTGATCATCTGTGAGCGGGGGATCATAATATCGCGGACGCGCTGGTCGGCGATGTCCATTACCCCTTCGAGCATATCGCGCGTATCTTCGTCGATAAGATCGTTTTGCCCGGAATCACGGATCAGCGCCAGCAGTTCATCACGATTCTTGGGTTCACCGTGAAAAAGCTGGCTGAGTAAGAGGGAGAAAAATCCCTTTTTGCTGTTTACTGTGTCGCTACTGTGTGAATTGTCGTCGCTCATGGCGTCGTATGGGTTCTCATGTTAGTTAAATCGTCGCTCGTCACGCGTATACTCAGCGCCCGGCATAGCGGCCAGTCGCCGGCAAAGCCGGCGGCAGGTTATTCCTTCTCGGCAATGTACGGATCCTCATAGCCCAGAGCAAGCATTATCTCTGTTTCGAGGGATTCCATCTCTTCTGCTTCTTCGTCAACAATGTGGTCATAGCCCAAAAGGTGCAGGCTACCGTGGACAACCATATGCGCCCAGTGGGCCTCCAGCGGCTTGCCTTGCTCTTTTGCTTCCTGTTCGACGACCTGACGGCAGATAACCAGATCGCCAAGCAGCGGCATTTCAATGCCGGGGGGCGCTTCAAACGGGAAAGAGAGCACATTCGTCGGTTTATCCTTCCCACGATAAGTCAGGTTCAGCTCATGGCTTTCCGCTTCGTCAACCAGGCGAATCGTGACTTCTGATTCTTCCTGGAACTGCGGGATGACGGCATCAACCCAGCGTTGAAACTGAGCTTCATCCGGCATTCCGCTGTTATCTTCGCAAGCCAGCTGTAAATCGAGAATGACCTGACTCATTTTTGCTCCTGTTGCTGGGCTTCGCGTTTGCGCTCGGCGGCCAGTTCTGCTTTGCGTTTTTGGTCTGCTTCTTCCCATGCTTCATAGGCGTTAACGATACGGGCGACAACCGGGTGGCGCACCACATCTTCGCTATGGAAGAAGTTGAAGCTAATTTCATCGACCTCCGCCAGCACTTCAATCGCGTGGCGCAGGCCGGATTTGGTGCTACGCGGCAGGTCAATCTGGGTGATATCGCCGGTAATGACCGCTTTAGAGTTAAAGCCGATACGGGTCAGGAACATTTTCATCTGTTCGATGGTGGTGTTCTGGCTCTCATCAAGGATGATAAACGCATCGTTCAGCGTACGACCGCGCATATAGGCCAGCGGCGCAACCTCAATAACATTGCGCTCAATAAGCTTTTCGACCTTCTCAAAACCGAGCATCTCGAACAGCGCATCGTACAGCGGCCGCAGGTACGGGTCGACTTTTTGGCTCAGATCGCCTGGCAGGAAGCCCAGCTTCTCTCCCGCTTCCACCGCCGGGCGGGTCAGCAGAATACGGCGAATTTCCTGACGCTCCAGAGCATCCACCGCCGCGGCGACCGCCAGATAGGTTTTCCCGGTTCCGGCAGGGCCGACGCCGAAGGTAATATCGTGATCAAGAATATTGGCGATGTACTGTGCCTGATTCGGCGTACGTGGCTTGATGACGCCGCGCCGGGTTTTGATATTGATGGCCTTACCGTAGTCCGGTACGCTTTCGGCGCTCTGTTCCAGCACGCGGGCTTCTTTGATCGCCAGATGGATCTGTTCCGGTTCAATATCCTGAATCTCGCCGCGCATCGGGGCGGTATCGACGTACAGACTACGCAGAATATCGGCGGCGGCATTAACGCATATTGCACGCCCGGTCAGTTTAAAGCGATTATCGCGGCGATTGATCTCGATACCCAGCCGCCGTTCGAGCTGTTTGATGTTGTCGTCAAACGGGCCGCACAGCCCCAACAGGCGTGCGTTATCCGCGGGTTCCAGGGTAATTTCACGGGTTTCTATGTTCAAACTGTTCCTCTTATACGCGTTTGCCGGGCGGCAAAATTCACCGGGCAGTAAGGAAATTATTCACGTCATCGGAATAGGGTGCAAGCATCGCTGTAGATATTGGGGCCCGGAGAGGAAATACAAGGCCCACCGGCGCGGTGGACCTGAACGGGTTAAGGCTGATAGAAACCGACGCCAGTCTCGTTTTCTTTACGGGTACGGGCAATCACTGATTCCGGTGTTTCCGCGATGCGTAACCCCATTTCGTCTTCGGTACGCACCACTTTGCCGCGCAGGGAGTTGGTCCAGACGTCGGTAATTTCCACATCGACAAACTTGCCGATCATTTGCGGCGAGCCTTCAAAGTTCACCACGCGATTATTTTCGGTACGGCCGGAAAGCTCCATAATGCTTTTGCGGGAGGTTCCTTCCACCAGAATACGCTGCACGGTGCCGAGCATACGGCGGCTCCAGGCCGTCGCCTGCTGGTTGATACGCTCCTGCAGGATATACAGGCGCTGCTTTTTATCTTCTTCCGGCACGTCATCAACCATATCCGCCGCCGGGGTGCCCGGACGCGCGGAAAAGATAAAGCTGTAGCTCATATCGAAATTGACATCGGCAATCAGCTTCATGGTTTTTTCAAAATCATCGGTGGTTTCGCCAGGGAAGCCGACAATGAAATCAGAGCTAATCTGAATATCCGGGCGCGCCGCGCGCAGTTTGCGGATAATCGCTTTATATTCCAGAGCGGTATGGGTGCGGCCCATCAGATTCAACACCCGGTCAGAACCGCTCTGTACTGGCAGATGCAGGAAGCTGACCAGTTCGGGCGTATCGCGATAAACCTCAATGATATCATCGGTGAACTCGATCGGATGGCTGGTGGTAAAGCGAATGCGGTCGATACCGTCAATGGCGGCGACCAGGCGCAGCAGATCGGCGAAGCTACCGGTGGTGCCATCGTAGTTTTCCCCGCGCCATGCGTTGACGTTCTGCCCGAGCAGGTTGACTTCACGTACGCCCTGGGCCGCCAGTTGGGCGATTTCAAACAGGATATCGTCGCTCGGGCGGCTGACTTCCTCACCGCGGGTGTAAGGCACGACACAGTAGGTGCAGTACTTGTTGCAGCCTTCCATGATAGACACAAACGCAGAAGGACCTTCAGCGCGTGGTTCCGGCAGGCGATCGAATTTCTCGATTTCCGGGAAACTGATATCGACGACCGGGCTGCGGTTACCGCGAACGGAGTTGATCATTTCCGGAAGGCGATGCAGGGTTTGCGGGCCAAAAATGATATCGACGTAATGGGCGCGCTGGCGAATGTGGTCGCCTTCCTGCGAGGCCACGCAGCCACCGACGCCGATGATCAGATCGGGATTTTTCTCTTTCAGCAGCTTCCAGCGTCCTAGCTGATGGAACACTTTTTCCTGAGCCTTCTCACGGATTGAGCAGGTGTTGAGCAGCAGCACATCTGCCTCTTCCGCCACTTCAGTGAGTTGATACCCGTGCGTGGCATCCAGCAGATCGGCCATCTTTGATGAATCGTATTCGTTCATCTGACAGCCCCAGGTTTTAATATGGAGTTTTTTGGTCATCGACTTGCTCATGCTTAATTAGGTATACCCAATGTCATTTTCTTCACCGGACGTTACGCTGCAATGTGAAGCGTGACGGGTATAAAGCCAGGATTGCAGGGCGCGTATTGTAATGCTTTGACCGCGCCCTGACCAGTACGACCGTAATCACCACAAGGCGAATAAAAATCCGGTAAACTCAGGTGATTCGAATTTAAGGATAATAGCCATGACAATTCATGCAACAGATGTCGTTATCGTCGGCGGTGGAATGGTTGGCGGCGCCCTGGCGCTTGGGCTGGCGCAGCACGGTTTTACGGTAACGGTGATTGAAAAAAATGCGCCGCCTGTTTTTGACGCGTCTTCGACGCCTGACATACGTATTTCAGCAATCAGCGCGGCATCGGTGGGATTGCTGAAAAGCCTGGGCGTCTGGGATGCGGTACAGGGGATGCGCGCGCATGCGTATCGTCAACTGGAGACCTGGGAGTGGGAAAGCGCGCATGTCGTTTTTAATGCCAGCGAACTGAAGCTGCCTGAACTGGGCTATATGGTGGAAAATAATGTCCTGCAGGGCGCTTTGTGGCAGGCGCTGGCGGCGCATAATCAAGTCTCTCTGCTGGTGGGGGTGTCACTGCAGGAGATGCAGCGTGGGGAGACGCAGGCATCGTTAATGCTAACCGACGGCAGCCAGCATCAAGCACGGCTGGTGATTGGGGCTGATGGCGCTAATTCACAGGTACGGCAACTGGCGGGTATCGGCGTTCATGCATGGCAGTATCAACAGGCCTGCATGTTGATTAGCGTACAGTGCGCGGACGCCCCCGGCGATAGCACCTGGCAGCAGTTTACCCCTGAAGGACCGCGCGCGTTTTTACCGCTGTTTGACCATTGGGCTTCACTGGTATGGTACGACACGCCTGCCAGAGTTCGCCAGTTACAGGGAATGAGCATGGTCCAGTTACAGCAAGAGATTACCCGCCACTTTCCGTCACGGCTGGGAGAGGTGACGCCGCTAAGCGCGGGCGCATTCCCGTTGATCCGCCGCCATGCGTTGCAATATGTGAAGCCGGGGCTGGCGCTGGTCGGTGATGCGGCGCATACCATTCACCCGCTGGCTGGGCAGGGGGTGAATCTGGGCTATCGGGATGCTGACGCCTTGCTGGATATTTTGAGCAGCGCGCGAGCGCACGGTGAAGAGTGGGCCAGCCTGCCGGTGCTTAAGCGTTACCAGACGCGACGCAGAGCGGATAATTTTATTATGCAGTCAGGAATGGATCTGTTTTACGCTGGATTTAGCAACGATCTGCCGCCGGTGCGCATGTTGCGCAATATTGGCCTGATGGCGGCTGAGCGCGCTGGCGAACTGAAACGGCAGGCCCTGAAATACGCATTGGGATTGTAACCGTGACTTTCCCGGTTGATGAAATATCAGGTCGGGTTACAGAAGAGGGGATACCGGTTATCTTTCAGATCGCGGACGGATTCGCGACTGTTTTCTGGTGTATTCCTGGGGCGGGGCTTTGCGGGCCAGAGCAGACCCGGTTTAAACCTCTCTGACGTGTTAAATGACAGAAAGCAAAAAGCTCGCCTGAGCGAGCTTTTTGCTTTCTGTTGGCTGGGGTACGAGGATTCGAACCTCGGAATGCCGGAATCAGAATCCGGTGCCTTACCGCTTGGCGATACCCCAATTGTCTGTTGGTGAATATTTCCCCGCATTTACTTCGGCGATTCAGCCAACGACGCGCTTATGTATAAAGCGACTTTTAAAATTGGCTGGGGTACGAGGATTCGAACCTCGGAATGCCGGAATCAGAATCCGGTGCCTTACCGCTTGGCGATACCCCAACAATTTTTCTGGATTTATCGAAGCTAATCAATAATTCCTTTATATGGTGGCTACGACGGGATTTGAACCTGTGACCCCATCATTATGAGTGATGTGCTCTAACCAGCTGAGCTACGTAGCCAGATTTTACTGCTTTACTTCGATGGCTGGGGTACCTGGATTCGAACCAGGGAATGCCGGTATCAAAAACCGGTGCCTTACCGCTTGGCGATACCCCAATATCGTCGCGGTTAACCGCAAACATCGAAGGAATGTGGCTGGGGTACCTGGATTCGAACCAGGGAATGCCGGTATCAAAAACCGGTGCCTTACCGCTTGGCGATACCCCAATAACCATCTTTTACTTACAACGCCAACGAGTAAATGGTGCGGGAGGCGAGACTTGAACTCGCACACCTTGCGGCGCCAGAACCTAAATCTGGTGCGTCTACCAATTTCGCCACTCCCGCAAAAAAGATGGTGGCTACGACGGGATTTGAACCTGTGACCCCATCATTATGAGTGATGTGCTCTAACCAGCTGAGCTACGTAGCCATCTTTTTTTTGCGCTACCTTATCGGCGTTGCGGGGCGCATTATGCGTATTGAGCCCTGAAGCGTCAACCCCTTTTTCATCGAAAATGGATTGAATGTAACTGTTTGGTTAGGTTGCGAACAGCGTGGCGCAATAATCAGCAATTATTGGTTATTTATCGTTTTTAATGGCTTGAATAAGGCACAAAAATAAAAACGGACCCCGAAGAGCCCGTTTGAAAAAACGCCTTAATCAGTAGGCAGACTGGTGTACGCCTACAGCGCGTCCCGATGGATCGTTCATTTTTTTGAATGATTCATCCCATTCGATGGCTTTCGCGGAAGAACAGGCAACTGACGGACCGCCAGGTACGCATTCCGCAGCGCTGGGAACCGGGAACAGTTCTTCGAAGATCTCGCGGTACAGATACGCTTCTTTAGACGATGGCGTGTTGTACGGGAAGCGGAAGCTCGCCGTTTCCAGCTGTTGATCGGAGATCTGTTGTGCGGCAACGTCTTTTAACGTATCGATCCAGCTGTAACCTACCCCATCAGAGAACTGCTCTTTCTGGCGCCAGGCGACGCTTGCTGGCAGGTAAGATTCGAAACATTCACGCAGGATATGTTTTTCCATTTTACCGTTGCCGCACATTTTATCCTGCGGGTTGATACGCATTGCCACATCAAGGAATTTCTTATCCAGGAACGGCACGCGTGCTTCCACGCCCCATGCGGACATCGCTTTGTTGGCACGCGCGCAGTCAAACATGTGCAGCGCCTGCAGCTTGCGCACGGTCTCTTCGTGCAGCTCTTTGGCGTTTGGCGCTTTATGGAAATAGAGGTAACCGCCAAACACTTCGTCAGAACCTTCTCCGGACAGCACCATTTTGATGCCCATCGCTTTGATTTTCCTCGACATCAAATACATCGGCGTAGACGCGCGAATGGTGGTGACATCGTAGGTTTCGATGTGATAAATAACATCGCGAATCGCGTCCAGGCCTTCCTGTACCGTAAAGTGGATTTCGTGATGCACGGTACCTAAATGGTTAGCGACTTCTTGCGCCGCTTTCAGATCGGGCGCACCTTCCAGGCCCACGGCGAAGGAGTGTAGCTGAGGCCACCAGGCTTCTGATTTTTCCTGATCTTCGACGCGGCGCGCGGCAAATTTTTTGGTGATGGCGGAAATAATCGATGAATCCAGGCCGCCGGACAACAGAACCCCGTATGGAACATCGGACATCAGGTGGCTTTTCACCGACTCTTCCAGCGCCTGACGCAGTTCGTTTTTGTCGGTGACGTTGTCTTTAACCGCATCATACTCGAACCAGTCGCGCTGATAATACTGGCGGATCTCGCCGTCTTTGCTCCACAGGTAGCTGCCCGCCGGGAACTCTTTAATGGTGCGGCATACCGGAACCAGCGCCTTCATTTCTGAAGCAACGTAGAAGTTGCCGTGTTCGTCATGCCCCATATACAGTGGGATAATTCCGATGTGGTCACGGCCAATCAGATAAGCATCTTTTTCGCTATCGTAGAGAGCGAAGGCAAACATTCCTTGCAGATCGTCCAGAAACTCCGGGCCTTTCTCCTGGTACAGCGCCAGGATCACTTCGCAGTCGGAACCGGTCTGGAAAGCGTAGCGGTCACCATATTCCGCGCGCAGTGCCTGGTGGTTGTAGATTTCACCGTTGACGGCGAGGGCGTGAGTTTTTTGCGCGTTATACAGCGGCTGCGCGCCGGCGTTCACGTCGACGATAGAGAGGCGTTCATGCGCCAGAATCGCTTTATCACAAGCATAGATGCCGGACCAGTCCGGACCACGGTGGCGCATCAGACGGGAAAGTTCCAGCGCCTTTTTACGCAGCTCGCCCGCATCAGTTTTAATATCCAGTACGCCAAAAATCGAACACATAGCCTTCTCCGTTACCCTGTCTTGTTTGATGTTGTGCTGGCTTCATTTTGCCGCGAAGCCTCAATGCATGCTTAAGAAAATGCCGCAAAGGGACTGAGGGCGCAAGGGTTTTACGGCCGAAAAAGAAAATAATGCAATGGTGATTATTGAATAGTAAAAAAAGAGTATATTTTGAGCGCTTTCATTGAGGAATATTCAATGCTGGTGCATTTTTTTTAGATGAAATGCTGTCAGGAAGACCAGAAAAATAAGAAACCACGTCCGGGGACGTGGTTTTGCTCAGAAAATATCAATTTCTGCAACGGAGGGATAAATCCACGACGGTCGGAACGGCATGCCGTCGATATCATCGAGCGTGGCGACGCCGGAAAGAACCAGAATGGTTTCCAGCCCGGCCTGGAAGCCTGCCAGAATATCCGTGCGCAGATTATCGCCGACGATGACGGTTTGCTCAGAATGCGCCTGCATTTTATTGAGTGCGGAACGGATGATCCACGGACTTGGTTTACCGACGTAGAATGGCTTACGGCCAGAGATTTTTTCAATACCAGCGCATAAGGCACCGCAGGCCGGATAATAGCCGCGACCGTGAGTATCCGGGTTAGTAGCGATAAAACGCGCGCCGTTGGCGACAAAAAAAGCCGCCTTATGCATCATCTCCCAGTTAAAAGAGCGGGTTTCACCGACGATAACAAAATCAGGGTTGACGTCAGTGATAGTAAACCCGGCTTTGTACAGTTCGTGAATCAGTGCGCCTTCGCCAACGACGTAGGCTTTCTTACCTTCCTGGCGGCGCAGGAAATCCGCGGTGGCCATTGCGGAGGTATAAAAGGCGGTATCGGGTACATCTATTCCCGCAGTCGCAAAGCGGTTCGCCAGATCCTGGCCGGTTTGTGAAGGGTAGTTGGTCAGCATCACCAGCGGCATCTCTTTTTCGAGAATACGCTTGATGAACTCAGCGGCGCCCGGCACAGCCACATTGTCATGCATCAGCACGCCGTCGATATCACAAATTATATTTTGAATGGTCATGGGCAGTCCGACATCTTTAAAGAAAGGCGAAACTATAAAGCGGCTTTAGCTTTCCAGCAAATGCTGAAGCAGGATCCCATTGAGCATGGCACGCTTCACCAGCGCAAAAGCACCGATTGCCGAACGATGATCGAGGGTGGACCGTACCACAGGCAGATTTTTACGGAATGCCTTCAGCACCTGGGTATTAATGCAGGCTTCAATCGCTGGCAGCAGCACTTTTTCCGCTTCAACAATTTCCCCGGCAATCACCACTTTTTGCGGATTAAACAGGTTAATAGCAATGGCGATGGTTTTGCCAAGATGGCGGCCGACATGCCCGATGACCTCGCAGGCCAGCGCATCGCCCTTGTTTGCCGCTTTGCAGATAGCTTTTATCGTGCAGTCATTGAGGGTGAGCTTGCTTTGATACCCCTGCTCCAGCAGGTGGCGAACGCGGTGTTCTATGGCGGCATTAGCGGCGATGGTTTCCAGACAGCCAAAGTTGCCGCAGTGGCAGCGTTCGCCTAAAGGGTCTACCTGGATATGGCCAATTTCGCCGACATTGCCATTGCGGCCAATAAAAATTCGCCCGTTGGAGATGATACCGGCACCGGTCCCGCGGTGTACACGTACCAGAATCGAGTCTGCACAGTCGTGGCTCGCGCCAAAATAGTGTTCCGCCAGCGCGAGGCTACGGATATCGTGACCCACAAAGCAGGTCACTTTAAACCGTTTTTCCAGCGCGTCCACCAGCCCCCAGTTTTCAACCTGAATGTGCGGCATATAGCGAATCACGCCGCTTTCTGGATCGACAAGGCCAGGAAGGATAACCGAGATGGCGATCAGCTCACGGATTTTGCGCTGGCAGCGTTCCATAAAGTCGGCAATGATATTGAGCAGCGCATGCTCCAGCGTTTCCTGGGTTCTTTCCGGCAGGGGATAATGTTCTTCTTCGAGGGTTTTACTGCTTAAATCGTACAGCGTCAGGGTTGCGTCATAGCGGCCAAGACGTACGCCGATGGCGTGGAAGTTACGGGTTTCGGCAACAATGGAAATGGCGCGTCGGCCCCCGGTGGAGGCCTGCTGATCGACTTCTTTGATCAGGCCGCGTTCAATAAGTTGACGCGTAATTTTGGTTACGCTGGCAGGGGCAAGCTGGCTTTGTTCCGCGACCTGTATACGCGAAATCGGGCCATGTTGATCGATGAGCCGATAGACGGCTGCGCTGTTTAGCTGTTTTACCAGATCGACATTACCAATTTGAGCTTGTCCGCCAGCTGTCATACTTTTATTTACTCAGTGACGACCTCGTTACCATTAACGATGGTCTTAGTGATTTTATAATCGCGGGTGAATGCAGTCAGGTTTGCGACCATCCCCGGCGCAATACAGCCCAACTGTTTACCTACGCCAATTGCGCGGGCAGGGTAGAGGGTTGCCATACGCAACGCTTCGTCCAGCGCGATGCCGCAATGTTTTACGAGGTTATGAACCCCTTCAATCATGGTCAACGAAGATCCGCTAAGGGTACCGTTCTCATCAACACACAATCCGTTCCGGTAGTATATTGTTTTACCGGCAAAAATGAACTGCTCAATATTGGCACCTGCAGGGGCCGTTGCGTCGGTAACGAGACACAGTTTGTCGCCTTTCAGGCGTTTAGCGAGGCGGATGTTAGCGTAATCAACATGTAAACCGTCGGCAATGATACCGCAGTAGACATCCGGTTCGTCGAAAATCGCCCCCGTCAGACCCGGTTCGCGTCCGGTAATATAGGGCATTGCGTTAAACAGATGAGTAGCGAAAGTGATGCCGGCGCGGAAACCGACTTTCGCTTCTTTCAGCGTTGCGTTGGAATGACCTGCGGAGACAATGATACCGGCAGCCACCAGTTTGCGGATCACTTCCGGCTCGACGCACTCTGGTGCGAGCGTAATTTTGGTAATCACATCTGCGTTGTCACAAAGGAAATCGACCAGCGCGGCATCCGGTTTGCGCACGAACTTCGGATTATGCGTGCCTTTTTTGACTATATTCAGCCATGGACCTTCGAGATGCAGACCGAGCGCCTGGTTGGGATGCTTTTGCCGGTACTCGCGCATAACGCGCACGCCCTGTTTCATGAGATCATCGCTGGTGGTAATCAGCGTCGGTAAATAGCTGGTGCAGCCAGAACGTTGATTCGCCTTCTGCATAATTTCCAGCGTATCAACGGTGACTGCATCTGGCGTGTCATTGAACTGTACACCGCCACAGCCGTTAAGCTGAACATCAATAAAGCCGGGGGCAAGAATGGCGCCATCAACCGGGCGCGGTTCAACGCCTGCCGGCAGTTCAGCCTGCGGACAGAGACGTTCGATAAGGCCATTAGCGATAACAATCGCATGGTCATCCAGAATTTCATGACCGGTGTAAATCCGGCCCTGGGTTAATGCATACATTACGACCCCCGGTTGTCAAAAATGGTTGTCCCGCGGGGGCAACCGCGGAACGAAACTGCCTTACAAACCTTTGATGTTTTCAGCTTCCAGCTCTTTGAAATATTTCAGCGTTTTAACTTTTAACTCCATAGTAGACGGTTCATCGCAGACCATTACCGCTTTCGGATGCAACTGTAGACAGGTAATGGTCCACATGTGGTTAACGTTGCCTTCGACCGCCGCCTGCAGCGCCAGTGATTTCTGCTGCCCAAGTACCAGAATCATCACTTCTTCCGCATCAAGTAATGTCCCTACGCCAACGGTGAGCGCGTATTTAGGCACCTGGTTTACATCACCGTCGAAGAAGCGAGAGTTCGCTACGCGGGTTTCATGGGTCAGGGTTTTTATACGGGTGCGTGAAGCCAGAGAAGACGCCGGTTCATTAAAGGCGATGTGACCATCGTTACCCACGCCGCCCATAAACAGATTAATTTTGCCATAGGCGCGGATTTTTTCTTCATAGAGGCGACATTCTGCATCAATATCTGGTGCGTTACCATTCAACAGGTTAATGTTTTCCGCCGGAATATCAACGTGGTCAAAAAAGTTGCGGTGCATAAAACTATGATAGCTTTCCGGATGCTCTTTCGGCAGGCCAACGTATTCATCCATGTTGAATGTGACAACATGCTTAAAGCTGACCAGGCCTGCTTTGTGCATTTCAACCAATGCTTTGTAGGCGGTCAGAGGCGTGCCGCCGGTAGGCAGACCCAGAACAAAGGGGCGGTCCGCCGTGGGTTTGAACGCATTGATACGGTTAACGATGTGGCGGGCAGCCCATTTACCTACTTGTTCAGCTGTTACCAGGGGGATCAGTCTCATTGTTCACCTCTATAGTTAAATTAGAACCTGGCGAGTTGGCGTCAGCGCACCAGTATGAGTATTGCAGCAACGCCGTCGATCAGGAGGAATTGGTGTTGATTTTTTTAATCATAAAATAAGTTTTCGTTATTAGCCAGTATGAGGCGAAAGATAATACGATATATGGTGATTGATATCACAAAAAATACGCGTTTAATTTGCGATACAAATTAATTTCTCACACACTTTACAGGTAAAGGTAAAAGCTAACTGGTTTCACAATAATAAAGGTGGCTTTGAGCGAGCTATATCGGGGTTTTATAGGGGGAATAAGATGAATATTTTGGGTTTTTTTCAGCGGCTTGGTAGGGCGTTACAGCTCCCTATCGCCGTGCTGCCGGTCGCGGCGCTGCTGCTACGATTCGGGCAACCAGATCTGCTTAATATATCGTTTATCGCACAAGCGGGTGGCGCGATCTTTGACAACCTGGCGCTGATTTTCGCTATCGGTGTGGCATCCAGTTGGTCGAAAGACAGTGCAGGGGCCGCCGCGTTGGCGGGAGCTGTTGGGTATTTTGTTATGACTAAAGCCATGGTCACTATCAACCCGGCCATCAATATGGGTGTCCTGGCGGGGATCATCACCGGTTTAGTCGGTGGGGCCGTGTATAACCGCTGGGCGGGAATCAAGTTGCCTGACTTCTTGAGCTTCTTCGGTGGTAAACGTTTTGTTCCGATCGCAACTGGCTTCTTCTGCCTGGTGCTGGCCGCCATCTTTGGCTACGTCTGGCCACCTGTGCAGAACGCTATCCATTCCGGTGGTGAATGGATTGTATCAGCTGGCGCGCTGGGCTCCGGTATCTTCGGGTTCATCAACCGTCTGCTGATCCCAACCGGTTTGCATCAGGTACTGAATACTATCGCCTGGTTCCAGATCGGTGAATTTACTAATGCTGCCGGTGCGGTATTCCACGGTGACATCAACCGCTTCTATGCGGGTGACGGCACTGCAGGGATGTTTATGTCCGGCTTCTTCCCGATCATGATGTTCGGTTTGCCGGGCGCCGCGCTGGCAATGTATTTTGCCGCGCCGAAAGAACGTCGTCCGATGGTCGGCGGTATGCTGTTGTCGGTCGCTATTACCGCGTTCCTGACGGGGGTTACTGAGCCGCTGGAATTCCTGTTCATGTTCCTGGCTCCGCTGCTGTACTTGCTGCATGCTATCCTGACCGGTATCAGCCTGTTTGTCGCGACGGCGTTGGGTATCCACGCGGGTTTCTCGTTCTCAGCCGGTGCGATCGACTATGCTCTGATGTACAGCCTGCCGGCAGCCAGCAAAAACGTCTGGATGTTGCTGGTGATGGGCGTCGTGTTCTTCTTTATCTACTTCCTGCTGTTCAGCGTGATCATCCGCATGTTCAACCTGAAAACGCCTGGCCGTGAAGATAACGTTGATGACGTGGTGACGGAAGAGGCGAACAGTAATACCGAAGAGGGTTTAACCCAACTGGCGACTGGCTATATCGCCGCGATCGGCGGTACCGATAACCTGAAAGCGATTGATGCTTGCATTACCCGCCTGCGTTTGACCGTTGCGGATTCCGCACTGGTTAACGATGCCGCCTGTAAGCGTCTCGGCGCTTCTGGCGTGGTCAAGCTGAACAAACAGACCATTCAGGTTATTGTGGGGGCAAAAGCTGAATCCGTCGGCGATGAAATGAAGAAAGTGGTTGCTCGTGGCCCGGTTGCCGCAACGGCTGCTTCTACCCACGGCGCATCCGGCGCAGTTCCGGCTGCCAAACCACAGGCCGTCGCCAACGCGAAAACCGTTGCCGCGCTGGTTTCGCCGATTACCGGTGACGTTGTGGCGCTGGAACAAGTCCCGGATGAAGCCTTTGCCAGCAAAGCCGTTGGCGACGGCGTGGCAGTAAAGCCGACGGATAAGCTGGTTGTTGCGCCAGCGGCGGGTACGGTAGTGAAGATCTTCAATACCAACCATGCTTTCTGCCTGGAAACGGAAAATGGCGCGGAAATTGTTGTCCACATGGGGATTGATACCGTAGCGCTCAACGGCCAGGGCTTTAAACGGCTGGTGGAAGAGGGCGCAGAAGTGAAAGCGGGTCAGCCGATTCTGGAACTGGATCTGGCGTTTCTGAATGCCAACGCGCGTTCAATGATCAGCCCGGTGGTGTGCAGCAATAGTGACGACTACAGCGCACTGGTTATTCAGGCAACCGATAAGGTTGTGGCGGGCCAGACGCCGCTGTTTGAAATTAAAAGCAAGTAAGTCTCCAGATTAGCGTTTATACCTCAACGGCGGAGGAAAACTCCGCCGCTTTTTTTACCGCCAACACCCCATAATCGCCTTCAGATACGTATTTTACGTAACTAATAGTTGTCTCCACGCCCTGCTTGTAAGATCATGTGCCGTTATACGTTGTTTACGCTTTGAGGAACCCACGATGAGTGAGGCAGAAGCCCGCCCGACTAACTTTATTCGCCAGATCATTGATGAAGATCTGGCTACTGGTAAGCACACCACCGTTCATACCCGTTTTCCACCGGAACCGAACGGTTATCTGCACATTGGCCATGCGAAGTCTATTTGCCTGAACTTTGGCATCGCTCAGGATTACCACGGCCAATGTAATCTGCGTTTCGACGACACCAACCCGGTGAAGGAAGATATCGAATACGTTGAGTCGATTAAAAACGACGTGCAGTGGTTAGGTTTTCACTGGTCCGGGGACATTTGCTACTCATCTGATTATTTCGATCAACTGCATCAATATGCGGTTGAGCTGATTAATAAGGGTCTTGCTTACGTGGATGAGCTGTCGGCGGAAGAGATCCGGGAATATCGCGGCACCCTGAAAGAACCGGGTAAAAATAGTCCGTACCGCGATCGCAGCGTGGATGAAAACCTGGCCCTGTTTGAAAAAATGCGTAGTGGCGGTTTTGCCGAAGGTAAAGCCTGTCTGCGAGCAAAAATCGATATGGCCTCGCCGTTTATCGTCATGCGTGACCCGGTGCTGTATCGTATTAAGTTTGCTGAACACCATCAGACCGGGAACAAGTGGTGCATCTACCCGATGTACGACTTTACCCACTGCATCAGCGATGCGCTGGAAGGGATTACCCACTCTCTGTGTACTCTGGAATTCCAGGATAACCGCCGCCTGTATGATTGGGTGCTGGATAACATCAGTATCCCCGTACACCCGCGTCAGTACGAATTCTCGCGTCTTAATCTCGAATATACCGTGATGTCCAAGCGTAAGCTGAACCAACTGGTAACCGAGAAACACGTTGAGGGCTGGGATGATCCACGTATGCCGACCATCTCCGGCCTGCGTCGCCGTGGCTATACGGCGGAATCTATCCGTGAATTTTGTAAACGTATCGGTGTGACCAAGCAGGATAACATTATCGAAATTGCTGCGCTGGAATCCTGTATTCGTGAGGATTTGAACGAGAACGCCCCGCGCGCGATGGCCGTTATTGACCCGGTTAAGCTGGTTATCGAAAACTATCCGCAGGGCGGCAGCGAAAGCGTGACCATGCCGAATCATCCGAACAAACCGGAGATGGGCAGCCGCGAAGTACCGTTCAGCGGCGAAATCTGGATCGACCGCGCCGACTTCCGTGAAGAAGCGAACAAACAGTACAAGCGTCTGGTACTGGGGAAAGAAGTTCGTCTGCGCAACGCTTACGTGATCAAAGCAGAGCGTGTAGAGAAAGATGCCGAAGGCAATATCACCACAATCTTCTGCACCTACGATGCGGATACCCTGAGCAAAGATCCGGCCGATGGGCGTAAAGTTAAAGGCGTTATTCACTGGGTAAGCGCGGCGCACGCGCTGCCGGTGGAAATCCGCCTGTACGATCGTCTGTTCAGCGTGCCGAATCCGGGAGCGGCGGAAGACTTCCTGTCGGCGATGAATCCTGAGTCGTTGGTGATCACGCAGGGCTTTGCGGAACCCTCGCTGAAGGACGCGGTTGCGGGTAAGGCCTTCCAGTTTGAACGCGAAGGATACTTCTGCCTTGATAGCCACCTTGCAACCCCGACCCATCTGGTGTTTAACCGTACCGTCGGGCTACGCGATACGTGGGCGAAAGTCGGCGTATAAGCGATCCCTGCCATGATTGAGAGCGCCGCGCATTGCGGCGTTTTTTTTATTTCGTGATCCGAGATGCCTTTCTAATATTTTCGTGATGAAAATTAACCTGATTGCATACTGTAATAAGATACCTTTTTAAGGTGTCCTGTTTGCCCGCATAAAAAAGTACCCATACGTCGTTTTTATTGATTTTCTCTGTTTTTGTAAGCGCTTATACCCTGTCGACACGACATCTTCGATTGAAACATAAAGACACAAAATATGTGCGCTTTGTCATAATCTTTATCTTTGGTCTCTAAAAGAGATTGATAATTCGCGTCGCGAAAAATAGTCTATGCATAGTGATTGTGCAATTTTTCGCACACCGCATTTTTGTGATCTTATTTATTTTTCGCGCGTTGCCCTGGGCCATCGCGCATTTAAAACGTCAAAGAGGACATGTATATGCGTACGTTTAGTGGCAAACGTAGTACGCTGGCGCTGGCTATTGCCGGTGTAACAGCGCTGTCAGGTTTTGCAATGGCGCCGGATGCAAAAGCTGAAGGATTTATTGACGACTCCACCTTAACCGGCGGTATCTATTACTGGCAGCGCGAGCGTGACCGTAAAGATGTGACCGACGGCGATAAGTATAAAACCAACCTTTCCCATGCAACCTGGAACGCTAATCTGGATTTCCAGTCCGGTTATGCCGCCGACATGTTTGGTATTGATGTCGCCGCATTTACCGCCATTGAAATGAACGAAAGTAACGGCAGCGGTCACCCGAACGAAATCGCTTTCTCTTCGCGTAATAAAACCTACGATGAAGACTATTCCGGCGATAAGAGCGGGATAAGCTTGTATAAAGCAGCTGCAAAATTTAAGTTCGGTCCGGCGTGGGCGCGCGCTGGCTATATTCAGCCAACCGGGCAAACCCTGCTGGCTCCGCACTGGAGCTTTATGCCTGGCACTTATCAGGGGGCAGAAGCGGGCGCTAACTTTGATTACGGCGATGAGGGGGCGCTGAGCTTCTCCTGGATGTGGACTAACGAATATAAAGCGCCCTGGCACATCGAAATGGATAAGTTTTACCAGAATGACAAGAAAACCAAAGTGGATTATCTCCACTCCCTCGGCGCTAAATACGATTTTAAAAATGACCTCGTACTGGAAGCGGCGTTTGGTCAGGCACAGGGATATATTGATCAGTACTTTGCTAAAGCCAGTTATAAATTTGACGTCGCAGGGACACCGTTAACCACCAGCTACCAGTTCTACGGCGCTCGCGATAAGGTCAGCAACAGTGGGGCAAATGATATCTATGATGGTACTGCCTGGCTGCAGGCATTAACCTTTGGTTATAAGGTTGCTGATGTTCTGGACCTGCGGCTGGAAGGAACCTGGGTAAAAGCTGACGGTCAGCAGGGCTATTTCCTGCAGCGTATGACGCCAACCTACGCCTCTTCTAACGGGCGTCTGGATATCTGGTGGGATAACCGTTCCGACTTTAACGCCAACGGGGAAAAAGCGTTGTTCTTCGGGGCGATGTATGACATGAAGAACTGGAACATGCCGGGCTGGGCCTTCGGCGCATCCTACGTTTACGCATGGGATGCTAAACCTGGGAAAATGTCCTCGCCTGACGCGTATTACAACCCGGATAAACGTCTGAAAGAGTCGGCGTATAGTCTGGATGCAATGTACACTGTGCAGGAAGGGCGCGCGAAGGGCACGCTGTTTAAACTCCACTTTACGCAATACGACAACCACTCCGATATCCCAAGCTGGAGCGGTGGTTATGGCAATATCTTCCAGGATGAGCGCGACGTGAAGTTCATGGTTATCGCTCCATTCACTATCTTCTGATGCCGATAACGACAGGTTGACCACCTGTCGTACTCGTTGAGAAAAACGAGCGGAAAAAAGAAAAACAGCGCGAGTAGTCTGTAGACCAGAAAAGTGTACGCATGCTGGATTCAGATGACACGGACCGGAAACAAGCGGGCGGAGAGCATTCTCCGCCCGCTTGCATTTCAGAGCTTATTTTCCACCGGTTGATAACCACGGCTTAAACGGACAAACAGCATTGCGGTGGCGGCGAGTCCACAGAGCGCCGCACACATCAGCCACCATCCGGGGGCGCTTTTATCTCCGGTCCACTGGACCAGCGCAGTGGATATCGCGGGCGTCAGGCCGCCAAAAATTGCGGTTGCGAGACTGAAGGCCAGGGAAAAACCGACGGTTCGCACATACACCGGCATCACTTCGGTGAGCGCCGCCACCATTGCGCCGTTGTACATTCCAAAGAAGAACGAAAACCAGAGCAGCACCAGCGTCATCCGGGTGAAATCCGGCGCGGCGGTCAGCCAGTGCATCACCGGCCAGGTGGTGATCAACGCGAGCAGAGTAATCCCCATCAGCACCGGTCGACGGCCAATCCTGTCGGAAATCGCGCCGCCAATCGGTAACCAGATAAAGTTAGAAATGCCCACCAGCATGGTGACAATCAGGCTGTCCCGCGCGCTCAGGTTTAGTACCGCTCTGCCATAGGTCGGGGTATAGACAGTGATAAAGTAAAAGGTGGTGGTAGTCATCGCCACCAGTAGCGTGCCGGCGGTGATGAGACGCCAGTTTTTGACGATAGTGGTAAAAATTTCCCTGGTGTCGGGGCGGTGCTTACGTTGTAAAAATTCTTCGGTCTCCTGAAGAGAACGGCGCAGAACAAAAATCAGTGGAATAATCATGCAACCGATAAAGAACGGGATACGCCAGCCCCATGCGGAAATCTGCTCGTGGTCGAGCATGGCGTTCAGGCCGTAACCCATCAGTGCCGCGACAACAATCGCGACCTGCTGGCTGGCGGATTGCCAGCTGGTATAGAAGCCTTTATTTCCCGGCGTGGCGATTTCAGAAAGATAGACGGAAACGCCGCCTAACTCTACGCCAGCAGAGAATCCCTGCAATAATCGCCCCAGTAATACCAGTACAGGCGCCAGCAGACCGATACTGTGATAACCAGGAACCAGGGCAATCAGCAGCGTACCGCAGCCCATAATCGCCAGGGTAACCATCAGCCCTTTACGGCGACCGATTCTGTCAATGTAGGCACCCAGCACAATCGCCCCGACAGGGCGCATTAAAAAGCCAGAGCCGAAAACGGCAAAGGTCAGCATTAATGAAGCGAACTCACTTTCCGCCGGGAAGAATGTCTTCGCGATATAGGTGGCGTAAAACCCGAACAGAAAAAAGTCGAACTGTTCGAGGAAGTTACCGCTGGTCACCCGGAGTATTGCGCCAAACGTGCTGGCGCGCGATAGTTGTTGAGTCATTGGGTTTGCTCTCCATTGTCTTTCTTTTGTTCTTATAGAGGTAAGAGTGTGTGGGTTAGTCGCCTGCGACCCCCGCCGGTTTTCCGCGCCGTTTCTCAATCGCCCACTTGAGTAAGGAAGCGCAGCGGTAAAATCCATGGGCAAATTTTCCGTAAGGAATAGTCAAAAACAACGCCATGACCACCCCAAGATGGATGGCCAGCAAAATGCCCATCCACGCGCTATCTCTGCCCGCCAGAAGTGCTAAGCCCGTCAGGTTGGTCAGCAGTAGCAATAAAATAAAACCGCGATCCAGCGGCTTTTGCCGCGCGTCGCCATGCAGCGGTGAGCGCCTGAGATTCAGCCACAACAATCCCGCCGGGCCAATGACCAGACCAGTTCCACCGAGTGTGCCGAGGATCACCGGCGCGCTAAAGAACGGATAAGGGGCCTCCAGGCCAGCGAAGTAGTGGTAGCCTGTCGCCACTACCGTTGCGGCGAAACAGAGCATAAAGCCGTAAAAAGTGAAGTGGTGGAAACGACGGCGCATCAGAGTAAAAGCGTCATCCGCTTCGTTGCAGCCCTTGCCGTGACCGCCGTCGAGATATTTCAGCGTCAGGGCATTACGCGAGGCTTCAGCAATTTCAGCGGAACGCGGCGTGCCGGGAGAGATCTCGCGCCAGAAGCGAATTACGCCCGCCATCAGTAAACCGATCGCCAGAATAAAAACGGAACCAAACATCCACGCCAGCAGGTTATGCGGGAAAATCTGGTAAAAATCACCGGCCAGCGGCGGGTGAAATAGCGAGCCTTTCAACCCTATCGCGAGGAGCAGAAAGAGGCTCAGACCAAAAACTAACGCCAGCGCCACGGTTATGCCCGCCCGACGGTACAAGGCGCTGAAGGCGGCGGGCAGGGCGTAATGCTGCCAGGTTTCAAGCCGTACTTCCGCCATCGCTTTCGGCACGTTAATCGCAAATTCATGAGGCGGCGCATACTGACACGCGTGCAGACAAGCGCCGCAGTTATGGCACAGGTTCGCCAGATAGTTAATATCGGCTTTACCGAATTCCAGGCGCTGGGTCATCGCCGGGAACACAGCGCAAAAACCTTCGCAGTAGCGGCAGGCGTTACACACCTGCATCACTCGCCCGACTTCAGCTTCCGGCTCAGTGAGAATGTGTGCGTCGATGATCAACTTCTCAAGCTGCTTCATGACGCGCCTCCTTCTGTGCTGCCAGAGCGGCCTCTTTTCCGGCGATACGACCAAAGGTGGTGCCGATGGACATGCCGACGCCAGCGGTATAGCCTTTGCCCAGCACGTTGCCCGCCATCATTTCGCCGGCGACAAACAGATTACGGCTCGGTTGTCCGGCAAAGTGCACTGCGGCGCGTGCGTTCACTTTCAGTCCCAGATAGGTGAAGGTGATGCCTGGTCGCAAGGCATAGCCATAGTAAGGCGGCGTGTCGAGCGGTCGTGCCCAGTGGGTTTTTGGCGGCGTCAGCGCCTTCGTTGCGCAGTTATCCAGCGTGGTATGGTCGAATTGCCCGGGCTGGCAGGCTTTATTGTATTGCGTTACGGTGTGGGTTAAGCGTTCGCCATCCAGCCCTAACTGGCGCGCCAGTTCCGCCAGCGTATTGGCCTGCGCGCCGGGGAAGACCGGCGGCATAAAGTGGCCGATCGCTTTGCTGTCGATAATGGAATAGCCAATTTGCCCCGGCTGGTGGGCGACCAGACGCCCCCAGATGGCGTAACGTTTTGGCCAGAAATCTTCCCCTTCATCATAAAAACGCTCAGCGTCACGGTTGACCACCACGCCCAGCGATACGCAGTCCACGCGGGTACAAATCCCGCCGTCATACAGCGGCGCTCTGGCATCGATCGCCACGCAATGTGATTGGGAGGGATCGCCGATAATGTCCGCCCCGGCATCCATCATAAATTTGAGCAGGACGCCCTGGTTAAAGCGGGTGCCGCGAATGAGAAAATTATCCGCTGGCCACTCGCCGCGTTCGTTTTCACCCCACGCTTCCCGCAGCCATTCGCGGTTAGATTCAAATCCTCCGGCGGCGAGGACACAGGCTTTAGCTTCAATGCGTTCCTCTCCCGCCAGTGCCGCCACGAACTCGCCGTTATGCAGTTCAAGCGCCTGCACTGGCATGTTGTAGCGAATTTGCACCCCCAGCTTTTCTGCACTGCGATAATAGGCATTGACGAGAGCTTTCCCGCCGCCCATAAAGAAGGCATTGGTACGTGCTACATGTAGCGCGCCGGAAAGAGGGGGCTGAAAGTTAACGCCGTGCTGGCGCATCCAGTCGCGACATTGTGAAGAGGTACGGATCACCAGTCGCGCCAGCGCTTCGTCGGTATTCCCTTCGGTAACGCGGCGGAGATCCTGCCAGAACTCCTCTTCGGGATAGCTCTCGACCAGCACATCCTGCGGCGCATCGTGCATGCAGCGTAAGTTGCGGGTGTGTTGCGAATTTCCGCCGCGCCACTCCCGGGGGGCCGCTTCAAGCAGCAGCACGGAGGCTCCGCTCTCACGGGCGGTCAAGGCGGCACATAATGCGGCGTTGCCTCCGCCAATCACCAGGACATCAATCATCGTATACTCCATTACTATTTAACTGATTGTTAAATTTGTAATTAAAATGTATACGTATAAGTTGTGTGGGCGCTATGAGGCTCTGCTAAAGAGTTCTTTAGTTAGCGTAAAGTGTTGCTCCAGGCCAACCGCCTGTATCTACCAGGTGACGCATGACCTTCGTCAGCACGACGCGGGCGGCGAGGCCCGCAGGGGTAAGCTCATCATCAGAAAGGCTGACCAAAAAGTTGGGGCGACTCAGTATCGGATTGTGGATGCCGATCACTCTGAGCGCCTCTTTATCAAGATGAGAAATTGCGGCGCCTGGCTGTAGCGTGGCGCCGAGCCCACTACGAACGGCGTGCATCAACAAGGTCAGGCCGTCAATTTCTGCTGTAATTTCAACCTGAAACGCATTTTCCTGACAAATTGCTTCCAGTCTGCCACGCAGACCATGACCGGGACTGGGCATAATCAGGGGAATACTGGCCAACTCTGCTGGGGTGATGATCTCATCAGAAATTTCAGCCAGCAGAGCATGTGCGCCAATCAGAAACAGTCGCTCTTCAAGAATCGGCCTGGCGCTCCAGCGCAGAATTTTCTCTTTCTGGAACACCACGGCTAAATCAATCTGCCGGGTATTGATCATCCGTTCCAGATTACCGGAAAGGCTTTCCACCACATGCAGACGCACATCCGCATAGTTTTCCCGCATCGCATGGATAAAAGGTATGCCGAGGACAGAGGCGGTGCTGGGGGCCATGCCGACGCTGACGTGTCCTGAGAGACGCGCTTCCCGCGCGGCGAGAATAGCATCGTCAGCATGACGCAGCGCCAGCTGAGCCTGGGAATAAAAGGCCAGTCCGGCACTGGTGGGCGTTACGCCGCGAGAAGTGCGTTGCAACAGGCGAATGGCAAGTTCGTTTTCCAGCCGCGTCATCTGCTGGCTGAGTGCCGAGACGCCGATATTAAGATCGAGCGCCGCACTGCCCATACTCCCGGTTTCCACAATACGGACAAAGTAGCGTAGCTGGCGAAGCTCCATTTCGATTCTCCGGAAGAGGTCAGACAGAACTTACATGAGATTAGCACAGGGATGGCGGGGAGCGCGTGGGCGAGTTCAACAGATAAAAAAGCCAGCCTGATGCGGCTGGCTTTTCAGTGCGACATATTACTTGGTGTCGTGAGCGTGCTCATCTTCGCGGCAATCGCCTTCCGCACAGTGGCCGTACAGGTACAGGCTGTGGTTAGTCAGACGAATACCGTGTTTGGCGGCAATTTCACGCTGGCGCGCTTCAATGGAATCATCACTAAATTCGATCACTTTGCCGCAATCGAGGCAAATCAGGTGATCGTGGTGATGTTGCTGCGTCAGTTCAAAAACGGATTTACCGCCTTCGAAATTATGGCGGGTAACGATGCCAGCATCGTCAAACTGGTTCAGTACGCGATAAACGGTTGCCAGACCAATTTCTTCCCCCATATCAATCAGGCGTTTATATAAGTCTTCCGCGCTGACATGATGGTTATCCGGTTCCTGCAGGACTTCCAGGATTTTTAATCTCGGAAGGGTCACTTTCAGGCCAGCTTTCTTTAATGCGGTATTGTTGTCAGTCATGCGGAATCTGTCCTGTTGCTAAACGATCTACTTCCATGAGCGGAAGTAATACAGAGAATAACCCGATGTAATGCGTATCATTATAGAACTGCCATGGCGAAATGAAAACCGCAAGCATCGGGCCTTGTATACTGTCAAAAACGAGGCATTCGCTGCAAAAGCACTTTACGTGACCTCGTTAAATCAGAGGACATTGTACAGATATGTGATTAAAAGTTAAAAACTTGTAGCTATATCTTTGATTGCTTTTGTCTATTAATGCAAAAAAATCTGTCGATTATGTTGTTTATCCCCTCACTAATTCAAGTTGCAGGACAAAACGGTTAACCGTTTTGAACAGCGCTTGCGCTGGCCTCGCAGGGCAAGGCCCGGGGATGAGCGAGTATTGTCAACGCAGATGCAACAGACCGTATGACGGGTACAGACTCAGGCATTCTTGATTTCTTCAAGATGCAGTTCTTCAGAAATCTGTTTTACCCATTTGTCGACACGTTCATTAGTCAGTTCCGGCTGACGGTCTTCGTCGATAGCCAGGCCGACGAAGTGGTCATCATCGACCAGGCCTTTAGACGCTTCAAAATGGTAGCCAGCTGTCGGCCAGTGACCCACGATAGTCGCGCCGCGAGGCTCAATGATATCGCGGATAGTCCCCAGCGCGTCACAAAAATATTCTGCGTAGTCTTCCTGATCGCCGCAGCCAAAAAGCGCGACCAGCTTGCCATTGAAATCTATCTCTTCCAGCGTAGGGAAAAAATCATCCCAGTCGCATTGGGCTTCACCGTAATACCAGGTCGGGATGCCGAGCAGCAGAATGTCGTGGCCTTCCAGATCTTCTTTGCTGCTTTTGGCAATGTCGTGGACTTCAGCAACATCTTTACCAAGCTGCTTTTGAATCATTTTTGCAATATTTTCGGTGTTGCCGGTGTCGCTGCCAAAAAAGATGCCGATGATAGCCATGAGTAAAATAACCTCTTGAAACTTAATGATGTGGTAATGGCTTAATGCCTGCAGATAAGGGCAATCATAGCAGAACTGAGAAGGGCGCGGAAACAGCAATCGCGCCCAACTGCACACTCTGCTACATGAAAGGTTATTTTTTGAAGGTTTCAGGCGTTATCGTGGCTGCGCAAGGCCGCCAGTTGGTTCATCAGTATCTCTTCTATCAGATCGCTGCGGGTCATACGACGGGCTTCGGCCAGCTCATTCAGCTCATCGACGATATCGGCATTCAGTTTTAACTCAACGCGCTTCAATCCGCGAACTTTATCGCGTTTAAGCTGATTGCGTTTATTGATGCGCAGTTGTTCATCGCGTGAAAGCGGATTGGTTTTCGGTCTACCCGGCCGACGCTCAGTTGCGAACAAATCTAATGTCGTACGGTCCGTTTGTTCTTTTGCCATGATTCAGAGTGACTTCGGGGGAAACAAGCTGTCGGGTATAGCCGACGCAGATAGCGCGCCATCATACATCAGGCAATGCGATGCGCCAACGACCGCAGACATTCTGCCGCGCGGTCGGGCAGATTTTAGCCAGTTATGCGCCGAGGGTGAGCAAATATCGGCGAATTGCCCGTATCACGGCCTCCGGCTTTTCGGCATGCACCCAATGCCCGGCGCCGGCAATGACGTGCGCCCGGGCCTGGGGAAATTGCGCCAGCAGGGCATCGCGGTAAGCATCGGTCACGTAAGGGGAGTTGCCACCGGGGATAAACAGCGCCGGGTGAGGCCAGGCCGGGATAGTTTGCCAGCCGACGATATTGTCATACTGCTCCCACAGAGCCGGTACGTTAAAACGCCACTGGCTATCGACAAAAGACTTCAGCAGAAACTGAATCACCCCTTCTTCGTGAAGGTGCTCGCGCATAATCACTGCTGCCTGTTGGCGGGTACTCGCGCCGGCATCGGTTACGGCATTGATGGCGGCGAAGATTTCATCATGACGGCGGACGTGATAATTCACGGGGGCGATATCAATGATCACCAGACCTGCAATGCGTTCAGGAGCCAGCGCGCTTAGCGCCATGACCGCCTTGCCGCCCATAGAATGGCCAATAAAGACCGCTTTTTCTATCTGACATTCATTGAGGGTGTCCAGCAGATCCTGCGCCATCGCGGCATAGGTCATTTCCGGCGCGCGCGGCGAAAGGCCGTGGTTTCGCATATCAACCTGCAAAATATCGTGATCGGCGACCAGATCGCGGGCGAGGATCCCAAGGTTATCCAGGCTGCCAAAAAGGCCGTGGACCAGGACGACAGGGGGATGATTATGCGGATTCTGTGCAGATTGTATTCGGCTATTTAATTTCATGGCAAAGTTCTTTTTTTCGCTCCGTCGGGTTAGGGTATTATGTTGGACATTCTGCCATTCGGCTGCAAGAACCGGAAGATTTCCGAGTTTTGCCGCCATCCTGGTTTGACGCTATCCGCGGTTGGGATTTGCCCCTATAATCCCGACAACTTGTATTCAGAAAAAGATATCGCACTGGATTAAGATGAAAACAATCGAAGTTGATGATGAACTCTATAGCTATATTGCCAGCCACACCAAGCATATTGGCGAGAGCGCATCCGACATTTTACGGCGCATGTTGAAGTTTTCCGCCGTTCCTCAGTCCGCTGCACCGGTAGCGAAAGCTACCCCGGCTCCCGAGCCAGCGCCTGTCGTTGAAGTGAAACCCGTTAATCCTCTGAAAGATAAAGTCCGCGCGATGCGCGAACTGCTGTTGTCTGATGAGTACGCTGAACAAAAGCGTGCGGTAAACCGTTTCATGCTGATTCTGACCACCCTCTATTCTTTAGACAGCAAAGGGTTTGCGGAGGCCACCGAGTCTTTGCACGGGCGTACCCGCGTCTATTTTGCAGAAGATGAGAAGACGCTACAGAAAAACGGTAATCAGACGAAACCTAAGCAGGTTCCGGGTACGCCATGGTGGGTGATTACAAATACCAATACCGGTCGCAAATGCAGCATGATCGAACATATCATGCAATCAATGCAGTTCCCCGCGGAATTGATCGAAAAGGTTTGCGGTACGATCTAGTTGTTTAACTTTTGCACCAGAAGGATCAGGCAATGGCAATCGATAAGCGCGCAGGTCAACCTGCGCAACAGAGTGATTTGATTAACGTCGCCCAACTGACTGCCCAGTACTATGTGCTGAAGCCGGATGTAGGCAACGCGGAACATGCAGTGAAGTTTGGTACCTCCGGTCACCGCGGCAGCGCGGCGCGCCACAACTTCAACGAGCAGCATATTCTGGCGATTGCGCAGGCAATTGCCGAAGACCGCGCGAAGAACGGGATCACCGGCCCATGCTACGTCGGGAAGGACACCCACGCATTATCCGAACCGGCTTTCATTTCCGTACTAGAAGTGCTGGCGGCAAACGGTGTTGATGTCATCGTGCAGGAAAACAACGGTTTTACTCCGACACCAGCGATTTCGAATGCGATTCTGGTGCATAATGAAAACGGCGGGCCACAGGCTGACGGGATTGTCATTACTCCCTCTCATAACCCGCCGGAAGACGGCGGTATCAAATACAATCCGCCAAATGGCGGCCCGGCAGATACCAACGTCACTAAAGTGGTAGAAAACCGGGCCAACGAACTGCTTGCTGCAGGTTTGCAGGGCGTGAAGCGCATTTCCCTGGATGCCGCACTGGCCTCCGGACATGTGAAAGAGCAGGATCTGGTGCAGCCGTTTATCGAAGGGCTGGCGGATATCGTCGATATGACGGCGATTCAGAAAGCGGGCCTGACGCTGGGCGTTGATCCGCTGGGCGGTTCCGGTATCGAATACTGGAAGCGTATTGCTAAGCACTACAACCTGAACCTGACTATCGTTAACGATCACGTTGATCAGACGTTCCGCTTTATGCATCTCGACAAAGACGGCGCAATCCGTATGGACTGTTCCTCCGAGTGCGCGATGGCGGGTCTGCTGGCGCTGCGTGATAAGTTCGATCTGGCGTTCGCCAACGACCCGGACTATGACCGCCACGGCATCGTGACTCCGGCTGGGCTGATGAACCCGAACCACTATCTGGCGGTCGCGATCAACTATCTGTTCCGGCACCGCCCGCAGTGGGGCAAAGAGGTGGCGGTCGGTAAAACGCTGGTCTCTTCCGCGATGATCGACCGCGTAGTGAACGATTTGGGGCGTAAACTGGTGGAAGTGCCGGTCGGCTTTAAATGGTTCGTCGACGGTCTGTTCGACGGCAGCTTCGGCTTCGGCGGCGAAGAGAGCGCCGGGGCTTCTTTCCTGCGTTTCGACGGCACGCCGTGGTCTACCGATAAAGACGGCATCATCATGTGCCTGCTGGCGGCGGAAATCACGGCCGTCACCGGGAAAAACCCGCAGGAGCACTACAACGAGCTGGCGGCCCGCTTTGGCGCGCCGAGCTATAACCGTTTGCAGGCAAGCGCGACCTCCGCGCAGAAAGCGGCGCTGTCTAAGCTCTCTCCGGAAATGGTCAGCGCCAGCACGCTGGCGGGCGATCCGATCACCGCGCGTCTGACGGCGGCGCCGGGTAACGGCGCGGCCATTGGCGGCCTGAAGGTGATGACCGACAACGGCTGGTTTGCCGCGCGGCCTTCTGGTACGGAAGACGCGTATAAGATCTATTGCGAAAGCTTCCTCGGTGAGGAACACCGCAAGCAGATCGAAAAAGAAGCGGTTGAGATTGTCAGCGAAGTGCTGAAAAACGCGTAAGTGCGGTTTGTGTGCCGGGCGGTAGTGCGGCCCGGCCTACAACAACGATCGTAGGCCCGGTAAGCGTTAGTTATCGCTACCGGGCTTTTTTTTAACCGTGTTTGTTTTTCAGCTCAAAGCGCGGCGATACCAGTCCATACAGCGTCCAGCCGAGGAAGGTCACGAATTCATGGCATAAAGCGATAGCCAATCCCGGTTTCGGTAATGAAATGGCGGGGACGAGCCGGATCCAGCTCCAGCTTCTGTCGCAGGTGGCCCATATAAATACGCAAATAGTGACTGTGCTCGACCGCGTTCGGTCCCCAGACCTGATTTAACAGTTGGCGCTGAGTCAGCACTTTTCCGGCGTTATTGAGCAGTACGGCCAGCAGACGGAATTCGATCGGCGTCAGGTGAATCTCCTCTTCATCGCGACGAACAAGGTGTGCGGCTAAATCCACTTTTACGCTGGAAAACTGTACGATGGGTTCGGAAGAAGGGCCGCTGGCGTGACGTCGCAGCGCCACGCGTAAGCGCGCCTGCAGTTCGCCGATGCCGAAGGGTTTACTCAGATAGTCGTCAGCGCCCGCATCCAGCGCGGCGATTTTGTCGCTCTCTTCACTACGCGCAGAAAGCACAATCAACGGAATTGCGCTCCACTGCCGCAGATCGCGAATAAAATCGATGCCGTCGCCGTCAGGCAGGCCAAGATCAAGAATGATGAGATCGGGTTTTCGCGTGGCAGCTTCCAGCAGGCCGCGATTTAACGTTTCTGCCTCATACACGCGCAGCCCGTCACTTTCCAGCGCGCTGCGCAGAAAGCGGCGAATAGCCTGTTCATCTTCAACTATCAGAACGTTGGTCACATATCCTCATGAAAATCTTCAAATTCAGGTGCGGTTTCCTGCGGGAGTGTAACACGGAAACAGGCTCCGCCTTGCGGACGATTATGCGCGGAAATCGTTCCGCCGTGCACTTCAACAATTGCCTGGCAAATAGCCAGCCCCAGGCCAACGCCCGGTACCGCCGACTCTTTATTCCCGCGGGCAAATTTGTCGAAGATGCTTTTCTCCTGCCCGTCCGGAATGCCGGGACCATTATCCCACACCTCAAGCTGGAGATACTGGCCTGCAATATGAGCATTAATGCCGATCTCCGCCTGTGAACCGGCGTACTTGACGGCGTTTTCCAGCAGGTTAATCAGCACCCGCTCGAACAGCGGGCCGTCAACGTACACCAGCGTCAGCGGCTCAGGCAACGACAGGTTAACCGGACGGGAGAGCCCTGGCTCCAGCATTTGCAGAGCGCTGCCAACGATCTCTTCAAGCGTCAGCCACTCTTTTTTAAGATTAAAGCCGCCGGACTGGATTCGCGCCATATCCAGCAGGTTATTCACCAGCCGGGTAGTGTTGAGCACATGCTGGCGAATTTCGCTGGCCTGGCGAGCGTGAGGCGATCCTTCACTTGCTAAATCAAGGGTTAAAATTTCCGCCTGACCAAACAGCACCGTCAGCGGCGTGCGCAGATCATGGGATAGGGCGGCGAGCAGGGCGTTGCGAACGCTCTCGCGCTCGCTGGCGAGTCGCGCCAGCTCTTCGCTGGCGGTCAGCGTCAGGCGCTCCAGCGCGCTGGCGACCAGCAGGGTGAATGTTTCCAGTAACCGCTGTTGCTCCGGGATCATCAACTGGCGAAGATTACCCGGCTCCACTACCACCAGCCCGTGCGTTTTGTCGGCGCTTTTTAACGGCAGGATTTGATACGGCACGCCGGGCAGGGTATCGGTGCCCGCCCCGGCTGGCAGGCCTTTATCAAAACTCCATCGGGCGATGGCGTCATCCCAGGGTGTGATGCCTTGCTGGTGCGTCAGCGGCGTTAGCGTGCCGTTTTCGTCCGGCAATAACACCTGACTACGAGCCTGAAACGTGGAGGTGATAAACCGTTCGCTGGTGGCGGCGATATCCTGCTTGCTTCGCCCTACCGCCAGCGCTTTGGACATCTCGTACAGATGGCGTGTGCGTTGTTCGCGATAACGGGCAACCCGTGCCTGATAGCGTACGCCTGCCGTCAGGTTACCAATCACCAGACCCACTGTCAGCATCACGGCGAAAGTTAACAGGTATTGCACATTGGAAACGGCAAGCGTACCGCGAGGCGCGATAAAAAAGAGATCGAAGCTGGCGACGTTAATAAAGGTGGCGACCACCGAGGGCCAGCGCCCGAAAAACAGGGCGATAATCACCACGCCCAGCAGGTACAGCATCACCAGGTTAGCGGCATCAAAAGCGACCATCCACTGTATGGCGATGATCGTCGTCAGCGCACATAAGGCGATGGCAACCAGACAGCCCTGGATTTGTACCCGCCACTTATCCTTAAACGTTCGGGTGTCCGATGAGCTGCTAAGCGGGCGAACTGGCGGGTCATCGATCGCCACCACTATCTGATCGAGATCCGGGGCCAGTTTCGCCAGCCGATCGGCAAACGAATCGCTGCGCCACCAGCGCCGCGTTGTGGGATGGCCCAGCACAATTTTGCCGAGATTATGCTCCCGGGCGTAATGCACAACCGCTTTTTCTGCCGCAGGATCGGAGAGAGTGGCGGTCTCTGCCCCCAGCTCCTGCGCCAGGCGCAGGGCGCTTAAGATGGCGCGTCGCTGCTTTTCCGGCAGACGATGCAGCGCCGGGGTTTCGACATACACCGCGTGCCAGACGCTACCGAGGCGGGCTGCCAGCCGCGCGGCGGCGCGCACCAGTTTTTCACTACCGGTGTTGTGTCCGATGCACAGCAGAATGGCGTCGCGGGTATGCCATACTTTCTCTTCGCCAGGATGGCCCCGCCAGGCGCGCATCTGATCGTCCACCCGGTCGGCCGTGCGGCGCAGCGCCAGTTCACGCAGGGCAATCAGATTACCTTTACGAAAGAAATGTTCAATGGCGCGTTCGGCCTGACCGGCAATATAAACCTTGCCTTCTTTCAGGCGCGCCCGCAGATCGTCAGGCGGCAGATCCACCAGCACCACTTCGTCGGCGGCATCGAAGAACGGATCGGGGACGGTTTCGCGGACCTGAACGCCGGTGATGCCGCTGACCACATCATTCAGGCTCTCCAGGTGCTGGACGTTGACGGTGGTAAAGACATCAATTCCGGCTTCCAGAAGTTCCTCTACGTCCTGCCAGCGTTTGGGATGACGTGAGCCGGGCGCGTTGTTATGCGCCAGTTCATCGATGAGGATCAGCGCCGGGCGGCGAGCCAGCGCGCCGTCCAGATCAAACTCTTTAACGTAGCGCCCTCGGTGGGAAAGGCGGCGCAGGGGAAGGACGCTGAGCCCGTCAAGCATCGCCGCCGTCTCTTTACGCCCGTGGGTTTCCACCACGCCGATCAAAATATCCAGGTCCTGACCGCGCAGCCGCTGCGCTTCCGCCAGCATCGCCCAGGTTTTCCCGACGCCCGCGCAGGCGCCAAAGAAGATTTTCAGTTTTCCCCGGTGCGGTGCGGCGGTGTGTTCCAGAAGGTGGTCAGGGTCCGGGCGCAGCGGCTCATCACTCATTTCACTTATCCTTCAGCGCATCCAGCGACATATTTAGCTGCAGTATATTTACCACAGGTTGACCAAGAAAGCTGAGCAACGGTGTTTGCGTTGCGTCGTTGACCAACTGGCTGACCTGTTCAACGCTAAGCTGCCGCGCTCTGGCGACGCGAGGTACCTGCCATAGGGCGGCGGCCGGAGTCAGATTGTTATCCAGTCCGCTCGCCGAGGCGGTGACCAACTCCACCGGCACCGCCGGACTTGCATCCGGGTTGGCGGCGCGCAGCGCCTGTATCCGTTCGCCGATAGTTTTATCCAGCGCCGGATTGCTGACGGAAAGGTTGCTGCCGCCGGAAGCCAGCGGGTTGTCCGGCATCCCGGTCGTGGCGGACGGGCGGCCCTGGAAATAGCCAGCGGAGGTAAAGTTCTGGCCGATCAGGCGGGAACCGCGCACTTCACCGTCAATCCTCACCAGCGAACCGTTGGCTTGTTGCGGGAACCACCACTGTCCCAGCGCGGTGGTCAACAGCGGATAGACGCCGCCGGTAATAAGCGTTAACAGAATAAAAAGCACAATGGCGGGGCGAATCAATGACATGATCTTTTCCTCACAGCAGCCCGCTCAGGGTAAGTAACAGATCGATAGCTTTGATACCGATAAACGGTATCACCAGCCCGCCAAGACCGTAGATCCACAGGTTACGGCGCAGCATGGCAGAGGCTGAAAGCGGCTTATAGCTCACCCCTTTTAATGCCAGCGGGATCAGAAAAATGATAACCAGCGCATTGAAGATCACCGCGCTGAGGATCGCGGAGTCCGGCGAATGCAGACGCATAATGTTCAGCGCATTCAACTGTGGATAGGTCGCGGCAAACGCCGCCGGAATAATAGCGAAATATTTTGCTACGTCGTTGGCGATGCTAAAGGTGGTTAAAGAACCGCGGGTCATCAGCATCTGTTTGCCGATATGCACCACCTCAATCAGCTTAGTGGGGTTAGAATCGAGATCCACCATGTTGCCGGCTTCTTTCGCCGCCTGAGTACCGGAGTTCATCGCCACCGCCACATCAGCCTGCGCCAGCGCCGGCGCATCGTTGGTTCCGTCGCCGGTCATCGCCACCAGACGGCCTTCGGCCTGATACTGGCGAATCAACGCCAGCTTGGCTTCCGGCGTCGCTTCCGCCAGAAAATCATCCACACCGGCTTCGGCGGCAATCGCCGCCGCCGTCAGACGGTTATCGCCGGTGATCATCACCGTTTTGATGCCCATTTTGCGCAACTGGGCGAAGCGTTCTTTGATCCCGCCTTTGACAATATCTTTCAGCGCGATAACGCCCAGCACGCGGGAACCTTCCACCACCACCAGCGGCGTGGCGCCAAGACGAGCGACGCTATCCACTTTTTGTTCCACGTCAGCAGGAAAATGACCGCCGCTGGCGGCGACATGGCGACGAATGGCATCCACGGAACCTTTACGGATCATTCGGTTATCGATATTGATACCGCTCATTCGGCTTTGCGCGGTAAAGGGAACAAAAGTGGCATGAAGCGACTGGACATCGCGTTCCCGCAGGTTAAAACGTTGCTTGGCGAGGATGACGATGCTGCGGCCTTCCGGCGTTTCGTCGGCCAGCGAGGAGAGTTGCGCCGCGTCCGCCAGCGTCTTTTCATCCACGCCCTGAGCGGGCAGAAAATCCGAAGCCTGGCGGTTACCGAGGGTGATGGTGCCGGTTTTGTCCAGAAGCAGCACGTCCACATCGCCTGCGGCTTCTACCGCGCGTCCGCTGGTGGCGATGACGTTGGCCCCCAGCATCCGGCTCATCCCGGCAACGCCAATCGCCGAGAGTAATCCGCCGATAGTCGTCGGGATCAGACACACCAGCAGGGCGACCAGCACCGTTACGCTGACGGCGTGACCGCCCCAGGCGGAGAAAGGCCAGATGGTGGCGGTCGCCAGCAGGAACACCAGAGTCAGGGCGATCAGCAGAATGGTCAGGGCGATTTCGTTTGGCGTCTTGCGGCGCTGCGCGCCTTCCACCATGGCGATCATCCGGTCAAGGAAGGTTTCGCCGGGATTCACGCTGCATTCGATGACCAGCCAGTCAGAGAGAATCCGCGTTCCGCCGGTCACCGAGGCGAAGTCGCCGCCGGATTCGCGAATGACCGGCGCGGACTCGCCGGTGATGGCGCTTTCGTCCACCGACGCGCCCCCTTCGATAACTTCGCCATCGCAGGGAATAATATCCCCAGCTTCGACCAGGACGACGTCCCCTTTACGCAGTTCATCGGCGGGGATGTGGTCAATTTGCGCATCGTGCTGCGGCGCGCGCAGTTTACGGGCAAATGCGGTCTTTTTGACCCCTTTGAGGCTGCTGGCCTGCGCTTTACTGCGGCCTTCGGCCATTGCTTCGGCGAAGTTGGCGAACAGCACGGT
This sequence comes from Klebsiella indica, assembly GCF_005860775.1. Taxonomy (GTDB): domain Bacteria; phylum Pseudomonadota; class Gammaproteobacteria; order Enterobacterales; family Enterobacteriaceae; genus Klebsiella; species Klebsiella indica. The sequence goes on along the minus strand of NZ_VCHQ01000011.1, from coordinate 160,666 downwards.
AAACCACAGCCAAATACTGACGGCAGCGGTAAACGGGGCGCTTCCCGCGATCTGCCCGCTTGCCATCGCGATGGCGAGCAGAGTGGTCAGCAGGCTGCCGATCCAGACGATAAACATGACCGGGTTACGCCACTGTACTTGCGGGCTAAGTTTTTTCACTGCGTCAAGCAACGCCTGGCGTACAAGCGTCGGCTCCAGCAGGGCTAATGATTTGCGACTCATAACAGGTTGCTCCGCAATCGCTTAAAGTAAAGAGAATTGTTCCGCCAGCGGGCCGAGCGCGAGCGCGGGAATAAAGGTCAGGGCACCGACCAGCAAAACGGTGCCGATCAGCAGGCCGATAAATAACGCGTCATGGGTTGCGAGCGTCCCGCTGCTGGCGGGCTGAATTTTCTTCGTTGCCAGCGAGCCGGCAATGGCCATTACCGGAATAATGACCGCGAAGCGGCCGACCAGCATGCAGAACGCCAGTAGCAGGTTCCAGAACGGCGTCGTTGCGTTGATGCCCGCGAAGGCGCTGCCGTTGTTATTGGCCGCCGAAGTTACCGCGTACAGCACTTCGCTAAATCCGTGCGGGCCGGGATTAAGCATTGCGGCGCGTCCGGCCCCGGTCATCATCGCCAGAGCCGTACCGAGGAGCACCAGCGTCGGCGTGACGAGGATCGCCAGCGCAATCATTTTCATTTCACGGACATCGATTTTCTTACCGAGGTATTCCGGCGTGCGGCCAATCATTAACCCGGCGATAAATACCGCCAGCATCACGAATAACAGCATGCCGTACAGACCCGACCCGACGCCGCCAAAAACCACTTCGCCGATTTGCATCAGCCACATGGGCACCATCCCGCCCAGCGCGGTAAAGGAGTCATGCATCGCATTCACCGCTCCGCAGGATGCGGCGGTGGTGATAACCGCAAACAGGCTGCTGGCGAGAATGCCAAAACGACTCTCTTTGCCTTCCATATTCAGATTACTGTCGGCCCCGAGGTGCAACAGATGCGGGTTGCCGCGAGTTTCCGCCCACATCACCGCCGCCGCGCAGACAATAAAGATCAGCAACATTGCCCACAGAATCGCGCGACCCTGGCGGCGATCGCCCACCACCTCGCCAAAGGCGAAGCACAATGCCGCCGGGATCAGAAAGATCGCCAGCATCTGCACCATATTGGTCAGCGCGGTGGGGTTTTCGAACGGGTGAGCGGAATTAGCGTTAAAGAAACCGCCGCCGTTGGTGCCAAGCATCTTAATGGCTTCCTGGGAAGCCACTGGCCCCATCGGCAGCATCTGGCGCACACCTTCAAGCGAAACCATGCTCTGATAGGGAGCGAAATTCTGCGGCACGCCTTGCTGAATAAAGAACAGGGCGATCAGTAGCGAAATCGGCAGCAACAACCAGAGCGTGATACGAATCAGATCGACCCAGACGTTGCCCAGGGTGCTGACTTTCTGCCGGGCGTACGCACGGGTGAAAGCGAAGACCACCGCGATCCCGGTGGCGGCAGAGAGGAAATTTTGCACCGCCAGTCCTGCCATCTGGCTCAGATAGCTCATGGTGGTTTCCCCGGCGTAGGCCTGCCAGTTGGTGTTACTGACGAAGCTCACCGCGGTATTCAGCGCCAGATCCCATGACAGGCCGGGCAGATGCTGAGGGTTGAGCGGCAGTGAACCCTGAAGCATCAGCAGCACAAATAACGCCAGTATACCGAGGGCGTTAAACAGCAAAATAGCGCATAAATATTGATACCAGTTCATCTCCTGCGAACGAATACCGGCTACCCGCCATAAACTGCGTTCGATACCGGCAAGGCCAGGTAACGGTACATCGTTAATCATGCTTGCCAGTACGCTTCCCAGCGGACGCGCCAGGATGAGCAGCAGCAGAATAAAGCTCGTGATGAGTAAAAATCCTTGCGCGGCCATCAGAATGCCTCCGCGTGTAGCAGGGCATAAACCAGATAAACCAGCAACAGGAACACCAGCGCTACGCCAGCGATTACGCCTGCGGTCACAATCCACCTCCGGGTGTTTTTAGGCTTTACGTGGAGAATAGAAAGTTGGGCGCAAAGATTTCGCAAAAATCAGCGCCGGAGGGATAAAAAAAATATAAAAATCGCCAAAACCACAATTTAACTAATGTTTAGTATTAATTTAACTTTTATGTAACTAATTTACCGAATGAATAAAAATAAAGGCGAAAATAAGTGCTTTTTAGTGGTCGGATGAGTAGTAAAATTACAGTCAAAGCGGTACTATTTTAGCCAGAGTACATTGGCACTTTACCGGCGTTGATTGCCGGCCTGACAAAGGGGAGAGAAATTATGACGTTGTACAAAAACTATCCGGCTTACGTCATCTTCGCGCGCCGTGCTTTCGCCGTTGTGGCTGGCGTGCTGGCTTTTCCGGTGATGCTGTTCTGGAAGGATCGCGCCCGTTTTTACAGCTGGTTGCACCGCGTGTGGGCCAAAACCAGCGATCAGCCGGTATGGATGGCCCAGGCGGAAAAAGCCGCCGCAGATTTTTACTGATCGTCTCAAATTATTTATCGTACGGATAGTGTGCGGGTATTTCCGCCTGATGGCGATCGAGGCCTGGCTTCTCATGGGAAACTCGTAATATCATCATGTTATGAATTTTACTCCGGTCCGCGCAAGCGAAGCGCCGCCGGGCAATTCCAGGAATAACCCACTTTATCAGTCATCTGGCCGCCGGTTTTCCCGGCGGTTTTTTTTGCCAGTTGTGTTTTATACCCTAAATTATTCGAGTTGCAGGAAGGCGGCGATGCAGTGAATCCCCGGGAGCGTACTCCAGTACGTGACTGGGGTGAATGAGGAAAGCCAACGCACATGCAACTTGAAGTATGACGGGTATACACTGACAACTTTCCATGAGACAAGGAGCGGTAATGAATGAGACCTGGCTGGAAGACGATGATAAAACCCGTATGTATACCTTACGTGAACTGGATAACTTGCGTCGCGAAGGATTGACCCGCGGCGGACTGATCGATTTTCATAGCCGCTACAAGTTGATACTGCTGGCGCATTCGCAGCCAGCGTACCGTCAGATAGGGCCTTTTGTGGCGGCGATGGCCGACTGGCCATCGCTGGATGCTTTTTTCGATGCCTATCGTGAGCGTCTGGTGAATCTGCTGGCCCATCCTTCTACCCGGCAGAACCATACCAACGTTCTGATGCATGTTCAGGGCTATTTCCGTGAACACCTGACCGCTGAACAGAAGCAGGCGCTGACGATGCTCATTAATGACTATCGCTTGGGGAGAGAGCCGTTGCTTGCCCCGGTAACGTTGCTAAAACATTATATGACCGAATTTCCGGATGCTTACCTCGCTGAACAACGCTATTTCACTGGCTGGCCGGAAACACTGAACGAATAAAAAATCACGGATTTCAGGAGCGTTATGGCCACCCATCTGGTCTGGTTTCGCGCGGATTTGCGCATTCACGATAATCTGGCGCTCGCGGCGGCCTGCCGGGATCCACATGCCCGTGTCCTCGGGGTATTTATCGCCACGCCAGGACAATGGCATCAGCATGGCATGGCGCCACGCCAGGCGGCATTTATCGTCAGCCACCTTCATAGTCTGCAAACGGCGCTGGCAACGCGAGGGATCCCGCTGCTCATTGAACATGCGGAAGACTTCGCCGCCAGTGTGAATCTGCTCGCCAGGATCTGCGAGCAGCAGCAGGTCACCCATCTGTTTTATAACTACCAGTACGAAATTAATGAACGCCAGCGTGACGCGGCCGTGGAGAAAATCTTAGAAAAGGCGATCTGTCAGGGTTTTGATGACAGCGTATTGCTGGCGCCCGGCAGCGTGCTCACCGGCAATCGCGAAATGTATAAGGTGTTTACGCCATTTAAACATGCTTTTATTCGCCGTTTACAGGAGGCGTTTCCTGAGTGTGTTGCCGCGCCGCAAGTCCGCGCCAGCGGGGCAAGGGTGTCGGCGTCTGAAGTGAAAATAGACTATCCGCAAACGCCCTTTGATCGCGCCCTGTTCGCCGCTGATGAAAAAAGTGCTATTACGCAGCTTCGCCGGTTCTGTCAGAAAAAGGTTGCCGATTATGAACACCTGCGCGACCTGCCGGCCATTGAGGGAACCAGCCGGCTGTCACCGTGTCTGGCGGTGGGCGTCCTCTCGCCGCGTCAGTGTCTGCATCGCCTGCTGGTGGAGCAACCACGGGCGCTTAATGGCCACGCAGGGGCCGTGTGGCTCAATGAACTTATCTGGCGCGAATTCTACCGCCATCTGATGGTGTACCATCCGAAAGTGTGTAAAGGACGCCCCTTTATTGCCTGGACTGATAATGTCGCATGGCGGGATGATGAGTTAGCGCTACAGGCCTGGCAACGCGGAAAAACCGGCTTCCCGATTGTTGATGCCGCGATGCGTCAGCTAAATACAACTGGCTGGATGCATAATCGCCTGCGAATGATTGTCGCCAGTTTCCTGGTGAAAGATCTGCGTATCGACTGGCGGCTGGGCGAACGCTACTTTATCGAACAGCTTATTGATGGCGATCTGGCGGCTAACAATGGCGGCTGGCAGTGGGCGGCTTCAACCGGCACCGATGCCGTACCCTATTTTCGTATTTTTAACCCGACGACGCAGGGTGAACGGTTTGATAAAGCCGGGACGTTTATTCGCCAATGGCTACCTGAGCTGGCCGATGTTCCTGACAAAGCGCTGCATCAACCGTGGATATGGGCGGAGAAAAATGGCCTCACGCTGGATTATCCGCGCCCGATTATTGATCACAAGCAGGCCCGGCTGGCGACGCTGGCAGCCTGGGACGCCGCCAGAGAGCTGAAGAGGCCATCGGCGGACGACTGAACGGCGTCACGTCCACGCGACGTCGCAGAACATCCCCTCCAGGTGCGGTAATCGTCGTCACAATGAGCGACGGTACCGACCGCTCCCGCCTGAACAACACGGCGGGCAGACGCGCAAAGCAGGTGAAAAAACAGCGCCGGATTTCGCGCATGATCAAAATCGTCAGCGAAAGGCGGGAGGCTATCGACGGATCGCATGGATATCGTTATGTTATCCCTCTGCACAACACGATCGCCTGATGGAGCGAAAATGAAAAATAGTGAACTGGAACAACTGATTAATGAAAAGCTGAATAGTGCGGCCATCAGTGATTACGCCCCCAATGGTCTGCAGGTGGAAGGACGTGAAACGGTGCAAAAAATTGTTACCGGCGTGACTGCCAGCCAGGCGCTGCTTGACGAAGCCGTGCGCCTGGAGGCCGATGCGGTGATTGTCCATCATGGTTATTTCTGGAAAGGGGAATCGCCGGTTATTCGCGGTATGAAGCGTAACCGTCTCAAGACGTTGCTAAGCAATGATATCAACCTCTATGGCTGGCACTTACCCCTTGATGCCCACCCGGAACTGGGGAATAACGCGCAGCTGGCTTCGCTGCTTGGCATCAACGTGATGGGTGAGATCGAACCGCTGGTGCCATGGGGAGAACTCTCAATGGCGGTATCCGGCCTGGAACTGGCTTCGTGGATTGAAGCGCGCCTGGGACGTAAACCGCTGTGGTGCGGTGATACCGGGCCGGACAAAGTAGCCCGTGTGGCGTGGTGTACCGGGGGCGGTCAGAGCTTTATCGACAGCGCGGCGCGTTTTGGCGTCGATGCGTTTATTACCGGTGAAGTTTCGGAACAAACCATCCATTCGGCGCGTGAGCAGGGATTGCATTTTTACGCCGCGGGTCACCATGCCACCGAGCGCGGCGGGATTCGTGCGTTAAGCGAATGGTTGACGGAAAACAGCGAACTGGATGTCACATTTATTGATATCCCGAATCCGGCCTGATAAATGGAGGTAAAAGTGCAGCGAGCGCGTTGTTATTTATTAGGTGAAACGGCTGTTGTGCTGGAGCTGGAGCCACCGGTGACGCTGGAGAGTCAGAAACGGATTTGGCGGTTAGCGCAGCGGCTGATTGGCCATACTGAGGTGGTGGAAGCGATTCCCGGTATGAACAACATTACCGTGATATTGCGTAATCCACAGCAAACCGCGTGGGATGCGATTGAGCGCCTGCAAATCTGGTGGGAGGAGTGCGATACGCTCGAACCGGAATCCCGGCAGGTCTCGATCCCGGTCGTTTACGGTGGCGAAGGCGGCCCGGATCTGGGGGAGGTCGCTCGCCATAGCGGCCTGAGCGAAAAGCAGGTTGTTGAATTGCATGCCTCGGTGGAGTACGTGGTCTGGTTTCTTGGCTTCCAGCCTGGGTTCCCGTATTTTGGCGGCCTGCCGGAACAACTGGCGATGCCGCGCCGGGCGGAGCCGCGGCTACTGGTGCCCGCCGGTTCGGTCGGGATTGGCGGGGCGCAAACCGGGATCTACCCGCTGGCGACGCCGGGAGGCTGGCAGCTACTGGGGCGTACGCCGCTGGCGCTGTTTGATCCGACGCGCAAGGAGCCGACGCTGCTGCGTTCCGGCGACCGGGTCCGTTTTGTGCCGCAAAAGGAGGGCGTATGTTGAAGATAATCCGTGCCGGGATGTATACCTCGGTACAGGATGGCGGGCGTGAAGGGCTGCGTCAGTTGGGCATCAGCCGCTGCGGCGCTATGGATAAGCCCGCGCTGGTGATCGCCAATTTGCTGGTGGGTAACGGCGCCAACGCCGCGGCGCTGGAGATAACCCTGGGTCAGGTGGATATTCAGTTTGAACGTAGCGGCTGGTTTGCACTGACCGGCGCCGCCTGTGAGGCGAAGCTGGATGATGAGTCGGTGTGGGTCGGCTGGCGGACGGCGGTCAGGGCGGGCCAGCATCTGGTGCTCAAAAATCCCCAGCACGGCGTGCGTAGTTATCTTGCGGTGGCGGGGGGCATTGCGGTGCCGAAAGTGTTGGGCTCGCGCAGTACCGACCTGAAAGTGGGGATTGGCGGACTGGAAGGACGGCGTTTACAGGATGGCGACCGGCTGAAACTGGGTAAATCCGAAAAACAATTTCGTGGGCCGCGCGGCGTGAAGCAACTGCCTGTCGGCAATCGCATCCGTGCGCTGCCTGGGCCGGAATATCAGGAATTTGATAGCGCATCGCAGGCGTCTTTCTGGCGTTCGCCCTGGCAATTGAGTCCGCAAAGCAATCGCATGGGGTACCGTCTGCAGGGGCAACCGCTGAAGCGGACGACCGATCGCGAGATGCTCTCTCACGGCCTGCTGCCCGGCGTGGTGCAGGTTCCGCACAACGGTCAGCCGATCGTACTGATGAATGATGCCCAGACGACCGGTGGTTATCCGCGTATTGCCAGTATTATTGAGGCTGATATGTACCAGTTGGCGCAAATTCCGCTGGGTCAGCCGATCCACTTTGTTCCCTGTACGCTGGAGGAAGCGCTTAAAGCGCGTGACGACAGACAGCGTTATTTCGAACAACTGGCATGGAGACTTGATAATGAAGATTGATTTAAATGCCGATCTGGGTGAAGGCTGCGCCAATGACAGTGCCCTGTTGCAACTGGTTTCTTCCGCCAATATCGCCTGCGGTTTCCATGCCGGAGATGCGGTGATGATGCTGCAGAGCGTCCGCGACGCGCTGAAATATGGCGTTGCGGTAGGGGCGCATCCGAGCTTCCCTGACCGGGAGAACTTCGGACGGACGCCTATGCAACTGCCGCCGGAAACCGTTTATGCGCAAACGCTGTACCAGGTTGGCGCGCTGGCGGCGATGGTGCGCGCGCAAGGCGGCGAATTACAGCACGTTAAGCCGCACGGTATGCTCTATAACCAGGCGGCGAAAGATCCGCAACTGGCCGATGCGATTGCCCGTGCGGTGCGCGATATTGATGCTGATCTGGTGCTGGTTGGGCTGGCGGGCAGCGAGCTGATTCGCGCCGGACAACGTTACCAGTTGGCTACCCGTCAGGAAGTGTTTGCCGATCGCGGCTATCTGGCGGATGGCAGCCTGGTGCCGCGCACGCAGCCTGGCGCGCTGATTGAGAGCGAAGAGCAATCGCTGGCGCAGACGCTGGAAATGGTGCAACACAATCGGGTTCGGAGCATTACCGGTGAATGGGCGCATGTGGTAGCGGAAACCGTTTGTTTGCATGGTGACGGTGAGCACGCGCTGGATTTTGCCCGTCGTTTGCGCGCGGCGTTTGCCGGGCGCAATATACAGGTGAGCACGGAAACAGAAGAGTAAAATAATAATATTAAGCAATTAACAATACACAACATACAGGATGCTACTATGGAACAGTCAGTATCACTCTGGCCGCTGATCGGCATTGCCGCAATCGTGGTTGGATTCCTTTTGCGTTTTAACCCGGTTCTGGTGGTGATTGTTTCCGGGATCATCACCGGGCTGACGGCGCATATGCCGGTCGCGACCATTCTGGAAAAGCTGGGGGAAGGGTTTCTTAATACCCGCAATCTGCCGTTTATTCTTCTGCTGCCGCTGGCGGTCATCGGCCTGCTGGAACGGCATGGGCTGAAAGAGCGCGCGCAGGCGTGGATCGCGAAGATCCGCAGCGCAACAGCGGGCCGTTTGCTCATTGTCTATCTGTTCGTACGTGAAGTGACCGCCGCGCTGGGGTTAACCAGTCTGGGTGGGCATCCGCAGATGGTGCGTCCGCTGCTGGCGCCGATGGCGGAAGGCGCGGCGGAGAAGAATTTTGGCGCGCTGCCGGGCGATATCCGTTACCGCTTACGCGCGATGTCGGCCGCCACCGATAACGTTGGCCTGTTCTTCGGCGAAGATATTTTTGTCGCCTTTGGCGCGATTATCTTTATGCATAACTTTATGCTGGAGTCAGGCGGCATTCAGACCGAGCCGCTGCACATCGCCGTGTGGGGGATCCCTACGGCGGTATGCGCCTTCCTGATCCACTCCGCTCGTCTGTGGCGTCTGGACCGTCATCTACAGCGTGAGCTGGACAAGATTAACGCCGCGCAGGCGAAAGGCGGTGCCGCATGAATTTTCAGCAAACCTGGTTGTACTGGCTGGCGGGCGCCGTTCTGCTGGTGGTGGCGGTGATGTCATGGCGCGATAAAGCGAACCCGCGCAGGCTGACGACCGGTCTGTTCTGGGGGCTTTACGGCGTGGTGTTTCTGTTTGGCGACTGGACGTATCAACTGGTCGGCGATAAGCGGACCGTTAATATTGCCGTCGGTATCATCGTTGTCGTGCTGGCGCTGATTGCCGGTTTTGGCGGTGTTCGCCTCGGCCGCTATCATCAGCGTTCGCAGGAAGAGCGCACCGCCAGCGCCGCGCGTCTGGGCAACAAACTGTTCTTCCCCGCGCTGGCGATTCCGGTGGTGACCGTTGCTGGCGTGTTGCTGTTTAACAATCTGCCAGCGTTGCAGGTTGCTGTCTTTGGCGCGGGCAATCACGCCACGTTGATTACCCTGTTTTCCATGACCGCGGGAACGCTGCTCGGCCTGGTGATGGCGATCCGCATGACCCATGAAACCGCCGCACAGCCGTTACAGGAGGCGCGCCGTCTTCTGGATTCGGTCGGCTGGGCGTTTATTTTGCCGCAGATCCTGGCGGTTCTCGGCCTGCTGTTTACCGCCGCCGGCGTCGGCAATAGCATCTCGTGGTTGACGCAGCACTATCTGGCGGTGGACAGCCGGTTTATTGCCGTTGCCGTTTATGCTATCGGCATGGCGCTACTGACGATGGTGATGGGTAACGCCTTCGCCGCATTCCCCATCGTGACGGCAGGTGTCGGGATCCCGATTCTGGTGTTACAGCATGGCGGAAATCCGGCGGTGATGGCGGCGATTGGTATGTTCTCCGGCTATTGCGGCACTCTGATGACCCCGATGGCGGCTAACTTCAATATCGTCCCGGCGGCGCTGCTGGAGCTGCCGGATAAAAACGCGGTGATCAAAGCTCAGGTACCGACCGGTGTGCTGCTGCTTACCGTGAACGTATTTTTGCTCTATTTCCTGATGTTCCTGTAAGGAGGGATGATGGCTGGCGTATTGATCACCGGTTTTGAACCCTTTGGCGGCGAGGCGATTAATCCTTCGTGGGAAGTGGTTAAGCAGCTGGATGGGGTTATTATCGCCGGGTTGCCCGTTACGGCGCGGCAACTGCCGTGCGTATTTGGCGATGCCCTGGCGGTACTCAACGCGGCGCTGGACGAGCTGGAGCCCGTCTTGACGCTGGCGATTGGTCAGGCGGGCGGGCGCGTCGATATCACCGTGGAACGGGTGGCGATTAACGTTGATGATGCGCGAATTCCGGACAATAAAGGCCTGCAGCCGATCGACGTACCGATTATTGCCGATGGTCCGGCGGCGTATTTCAGCACGCTGCCGATTAAAGCGATCGTTGCGGCGCTGCGCGAGCGTGGGATCCCGGCGTCGGTGTCGCAGACGGCGGGAACATTTGTCTGTAACCATGTGATGTATGGTCTGCTGCATCGGCTACAGGGTAAATGCGGCGTGAAGGGGGGATTTATTCATATCCCCTATTTGCCGGAGCAGGCTGCGGCTCATCCCGGCGAAGCGAGTATGGCGGCAGAGACGGTACGTGCGGCGCTGGAGATCGCGATTGCCGTTGCTTTACGCCAGGATGGCGATGTGAAAGCGGTCGGCGGCGCAACGCATTAAGACAAGGACATTATTATGCCGGAAGGTCCGGAAATTCGCCGTGCGGCGGATAGCCTGGAAGCGGCGATCAAAGGCGAACCGTTGACTGAGGCGTGGTTCGCCTTCCCGCAGTTACACGCTTATCAGTCACAGCTGGTTGGTCAACAGGTGACAGGTATTGAAACCCGCGGTAAAGCCCTGCTCACTCACTTCTCTGGCGGGTTAACGCTTTATAGCCACAATCAGTTGTATGGCGTCTGGCGAGTGGTCGACGCGGGGGAACAACCTGAAACGACGCGTATTTTGCGCGTTCGCTTGCAGACCGCCTGCAAGGCGATTTTGCTCTATAGCGCCTCTGATATTGAAATACTGACGCCTGAACAGCTCGCCCGACATCCGTTTTTGCTGCGGGTCGGGCCGGATGTGCTCGATATGACGCTTACCGTTGAGAAAGTTAAAGCGCGTCTGCTGTCGGCGAAATTCCGCAATCGTCAGTTCTCCGGGCTGTTGCTGGATCAGGCGTTTCTTGCGGGGCTGGGGAATTATTTACGCGTAGAGATTCTCTGGCAGGCGGGGTTAACCGGGCGGCACAAGGCATCCGGACTTGATAATAAACAGCTTGATGTGCTGGCTCAGGCGCTGCTGGATATTCCGCGGCTGTCCTACAATACTCGCGGCCTGGTTGATGATGATAAGCATCACGGCGCGCTGTTTCGCTTTAAGGTTTTTCATCGCGAAGGGGAGAATTGTGAGCGCTGCGGCGGGATTATCGAGAGAACGATGCTGTCGTCAAGACCGTTTTACTGGTGTCCAGGATGCCAGCATTAGCCGGTGAGATTGCCGGCCGGTTTGCTCTTCCGGAATCGCCCGGCGGCGCTTCGCTTGCGCGGGCCTGCTGGTGATACATAATCTATTGATATTAAAGAGGTTATGGGCCGGGTAAGGCGTTAGCCGCCACCCGGCGGAAATGCGGGCACAATATCTGATACGGGTTTGTCAGCACGCGAAAACGCGCCAGAAGGCGCGTTTTCGTCATATCAGGCTTACCGCTTGATATCGTTCTGGAAATCGCGTTTTTCGTAGCCGGTGTACAGCTGACGTGGGCGAGCGATTTTCATGCCGTCGCTGTGCATTTCGTTCCAGTGCGCGATCCAGCCCACGGTACGCGCCATCGCGAAGATAACGGTGAACATGGAGGAGGGAATACCCATCGCTTTCAGGATGATGCCGGAATAAAAATCGACGTTCGGATAGAGTTTTTTCTCAATAAAGTACGGGTCGTTGAGCGCGATGTGCTCAAGCTCCATGGCCACTTCCAGCAGATCGTCTTTGGTGCCCAGTTCTTTGAGCACCTGGTGGCAGGTTTCACGCATAACGGTCGCACGTGGATCGTAGTTTTTATACACGCGGTGGCCAAAGCCCATCAGACGGAAAGAGTCGTTCTTGTCTTTCGCGCGACGGACAAACTCCGGAATGTGTTGAACGGAGCTGATCTCTTCCAGCATCTTCAGTGCCGCCTCGTTGGCGCCGCCGTGCGCCGGCCCCCACAGGGAGGCAATGCCCGCCGCAATACAGGCAAACGGGTTAGCGCCGGAAGAGCCCGCGGTACGAACAGTGGAGGTTGAGGCGTTCTGTTCGTGATCGGCATGAAGGATCAGAATACGGTCCATGGCGCGCTCCAGTATCGGGTTTACCTCATACTTTTCACACGGCGTGGAGAACATCATATTCAGGAAATTACCCGCGTAAGAAAGGTCGTTGCGCGGATAAACGAAAGGCTGGCCAATCGAATATTTGTAACACATCGCCGCCATGGTCGGCATTTTGGAGAGCAGGCGGAACGCGGCGATATCGCGGTGACGCGGATTATTTACATCCAGCGAATCGTGGTAAAACGCGGCCAGCGCGCCGGTGATACCGCACATTACGGCCATCGGGTGAGAGTCGCGGCGGAATGCGTGGAACAGACGGGTGATCTGTTCGTGAATCATGGTGTGGCGGGTAACGATGGTTTTGAATTCGTCGTACTGGGCCTGAGTCGGCTTTTCACCGTTCAGCAGGATGTAACACACTTCCAGATAGTTGGAATCGGTGGCTAACTGATCGATCGGGAAACCGCGATGCAGCAGGATACCTTCATCGCCATCGATAAAAGTGATTTTAGATTCGCAGGATGCGGTTGAGGTAAAACCAGGATCAAAAGTAAATACGCCCTTTGAACCAAGGCTACGAATATCAATAACATCCTGACCGAGCGTGCCCTTTAGCACATCCAGTTCGATAGCAGTATCACCACCCAGGGTGATTTTTGCTTTAGCATCAGACATTTATGGTCTCCTTAGCGCCTTTATTGCTTAAGACTGCCGGGTGGTGGATTTGCATTCGGCCCGTAGCAGATAACATTACCAGTTTGTTATGTTGCACATCGCTCTGCGTCGCGGAACAGGGCAGGGTACAGAGCAAGGGCGCTTGATGGTACGCCTTCTGTCTACGATGAAACAACAGCAAATCAGCGTTTTAGCAGTCCGAATTTTATAAACTATATACCACTAATAACTGTCCTGATTACATCGGTCAATACTCTCTCACTGTTACATAACTTATTCTCAGGTAAAAGCATGACCCGATAACTTTTGTGCATTATCGCATTTATCTGGTAATGGTTGTAACAATAATGTTTAATATTTGTCAAATCAGATGATTAAATTTTAAAAATATGTTGTTATCGTGATATTGATCACTGTTCGGGAGAAAACCCGACAAACTATATGTAGGTTAATTGTAATGATTTTGTGAACGGCCTATACTGCCGCCAGGTCTCCGGAATACCCTGCAATCCCGAGCCACCCAGCGTTATTTTCGTCACGTTTTAACTCCTGAAAAAGAGTTTTAACATGACTTCAGGTTATAGATAAGGACGCTGTCTGACCCGCAAGCAGACCGGAGGAAGGAAACAATAAGAACAGCATGTGGGCGTTATTCATGGTAAGAAATGTGAAAAAACAAAGACCTGTCAATCTGGATCTGACAACGATCCGGTTCCCAATCACGGCGATAGCGTCCATTCTCCATCGCGTTTCCGGTGTGATCACTTTCGTGGCGGTCGGGATCCTGTTGTGGTTACTGGGCACCAGCCTCTCTTCCCCTGAAGGATTCCAGCAAGCGTCCGCTATCATGGATAGCTTCATTGTTAAATTTATTATGTGGGGCATTCTTACCGCGCTGGCATATCACGTCGTGGTCGGCATTCGTCACATGATGATGGATTTTGGTTATCTGGAAGAAACATTCGAAGCGGGTAAACGCTCAGCCAAAATCTCTTTTGTTATCACTGTCGTGCTTTCACTTCTCGCAGGAGTCCTCGTATGGTAAGCAACGCCTCCGCATTAGGACGCAATGGCGTACATGACTTCATCCTTGTCCGTGCCACCGCTATCGTTCTGACGTTATATATCATCTATATGGTGGGTTTCTTCGCCACAAGCGGCGAACTCACTTTTGAACTCTGGCGCGGTTTCTTCTCATCGTCATTCACCAAAGTCTTTACCCTGCTGGCGCTTTTTTCCATCTTGATTCATGCCTGGATTGGCATGTGGCAGGTATTGACCGACTACGTTAAACCGCTGGCCGTGCGTCTTGTGCTGCAACTTGCTATCGTTGTTGCGCTGGTGGTTTACGTCATTTATGGATTTGTTGTGGTGTGGGGTGTGTAATGAAACTGCCAGTCAGAGAATTTGATGCTGTTGTTATTGGCGCAGGCGGCGCAGGTATGCGCGCAGCGCTGCAAATTTCCCAAAGCGGCCAGACCTGTGCGCTGCTCTCCAAAGTCTTCCCAACCCGTTCCCATACCGTATCCGCACAAGGTGGCATCACCGTGGCGCTCGGTAATACCCATGAAGATAACTGGGAATGGCACATGTACGATACCGTAAAAGGGTCTGACTACATCGGTGACCAGGATGCCATTGAATATATGTGCAAAACCGGCCCGGAAGCGATTCTGGAACTGGAGCACATGGGGCTGCCTTTCTCCCGTCTTGACGATGGCCGTATCTATCAGCGTCCGTTCGGCGGCCAGTCGAAAAACTTCGGCGGCGAACAGGCGGCGCGTACCGCGGCGGCGGCTGACCGTACCGGTCACGCATTGCTGCATACGTTGTATCAACAGAATTTGAAAAACCATACCACTATTTTTTCTGAATGGTATGCGCTGGATCTGGTGAAAAATGCCGACGGCGCAGTGGTAGGTTGTACCGCCCTGTGTATCGAAACCGGCGAAGTGGTTTACTTCAAAGCGCGCGCAACCGTGCTGGCGACCGGCGGCGCAGGCCGTATTTACCAGTCCACCACTAACGCGCATATCAACACCGGCGACGGCGTCGGTATGGCGTTGCGCGCCGGCGTTCCGGTGCAGGATATGGAAATGTGGCAGTTCCACCCGACCGGTATTGCGGGCGCGGGCGTGCTGGTGACAGAAGGCTGCCGTGGCGAAGGCGGTTATCTGCTGAATAAACACGGCGAGCGCTTTATGGAGCGCTATGCCCCGAACGCGAAGGACCTGGCCGGTCGTGACGTGGTCGCGCGTTCTATTATGATCGAAATCCGCGAAGGTCGCGGCTGCGACGGCCCGTGGGGGCCGCATGCCAAACTGAAGCTCGACCATCTGGGGAAAGAAGTGCTCGAATCCCGTCTGCCGGGGATCCTCGAATTGTCCCGTACCTTTGCCCACGTTGACCCGGTGAAAGAGCCGATTCCGGTGATCCCAACCTGTCACTATATGATGGGCGGCATCCCGACCAAAGTAACCGGTCAGGCGCTGACCGTGAACGAGCAGGGCGAAGATGTGGTGATTCCTGGTCTGTTCGCGGTGGGTGAAATTGCCTGCGTATCCGTACACGGCGCTAACCGCCTGGGCGGCAACTCGCTGCTTGACCTGGTAGTCTTCGGGCGTGCGGCCGGTCTGCATCTGCAGGAGTCCATCGCCGAGCAGGGCGCGCTGCGTGACGCCAGCGAGTCTGACATTGAGGCCTCTCTGGAACGTCTCAACCGCTGGAACAACAACCGTGACGGCGAAGATCCGGTCACTATCCGTAAAGCGTTGCAGGAGTGTATGCAGCACAACTTCTCGGTGTTCCGTGAAGGCGACGCGATGGCGAAAGGGCTTGAGCAACTGAAGGTGATCCGCGAGCGTCTGAAAAATGCCCGTCTGGACGACACCTCCAGCGAATTCAACACCCAGCGCGTGGAGTGCCTGGAGCTGGACAACCTGATGGAAACGGCATTTGCAACGGCCGTCTCCGCCAACTTCCGTACCGAAAGCCGTGGCGCGCATAGCCGCTTCGACTTCCCGGATCGCGATGATGAAAACTGGCTGTGCCATACCCTGTATCTGCCAGAGACGGAATCCATGACGCGTCGAAGCGTCAATATGGAACCGAAACTGCGCCCGGCATTCCCGCCGAAGATTCGTACTTACTAATGCGGAGACAGGACAATGAAACTCGAGTTTTCAATTTATCGCTATAACCCGGATGTTGATGACGCTCCGCGTATGCAGGATTACACCCTGGAGGGCGAAGAAGGGCGCGATATGATGCTGCTGGATGCATTAATTCAGCTTAAAGAAAAAGATCCCAGCCTCTCTTTCCGTCGTTCATGCCGTGAAGGCGTGTGTGGTTCAGATGGCCTGAATATGAACGGTAAAAATGGCCTGGCGTGCATCACGCCGATTTCAGCGCTGAACCAGCCGGGCAAGAAAATTGTGATTCGCCCACTACCCGGTTTACCGGTTATCCGCGACCTGGTGGTAGACATGGGGCAATTCTATGCACAATATGAGAAGATTAAGCCTTATTTATTGAATAATGGGCAAAATCCACCCGCTCGCGAGCATTTGCAGATGCCAGAGCAGCGTGAAAAGCTTGATGGGCTGTATGAGTGTATCCTTTGTGCATGCTGTTCAACTTCGTGCCCGTCCTTCTGGTGGAACCCGGACAAGTTTATTGGTCCGGCGGGCCTGCTGGCCGCGTATCGCTTCCTGATCGACAGCCGCGATACGGAAACCAGCGAGCGCCTCGAAGGATTGAACGATGCATTCAGCGTATTCCGCTGTCATAGCATCATGAACTGCGTCAGCGTATGTCCTAAGGGGCTGAACCCGACGCGCGCCATCGGTCATATTAAGTCGATGTTGTTGCAGCGCAGTGCGTAAGTAACAACGCCGGATGGCGCTGCGCTTATCCGGCCTACGTAACAGTAGGCCCGGTTAGCGTAGCGCCACCGGGCAAATTGCAGAAACCTTTAAAAACTGCCAGATAAGTAAATAATCGAGACGTTCAGCGCGAGACAAGGCGCGGTTGAACGAATTCCCTGGAGCATAGTTGACTATGTGACTGGGGTGAGTGAAAGCCGCAACGCAGTCGCAGCCGGAACGACGAAGATTATTTAGACAGTTTCTAAAGGTTCCTTCGCGAGCCGCTACACAGAGAAGAGCTCGCAAGTGAACCCCGGCACGCACAGCAATGTGCGTGGTAGTATCCATGGCGAAGTAAGCATATAAATGCTTAAGGGATCACGATGCAGAACGGCGCAATGAAAGCCTGGCTGGACTCTTCTTACCTCTCTGGCTCGAACCAGAGCTGGATAGAACAGCTCTATGAAGACTTCTTAACCGATCCTGACTCTGTTGACGCTAACTGGCGTTCTATGTTCCAGCAGTTACCTGGCACCGGAGTCAAACCGGATCAATTCCATTCCAAAACGCGTGATTATTTCCGCCGCCTGGCGAAGGATGCCTCACGTTACACTTCTTCAATTTCCGACCCTGACACCAATGTCAAGCAGGTGAAAGTCCTGCAGCTCATCAACGCATACCGCTTCCGTGGTCACCAGCATGCGAATCTCGATCCGCTGGGGCTGTGGCAGCAAGAGCGAGTGGCGGATCTCGATCCGGCATACCACGATCTGACTGAGGCTGATTTTCAGGAAAGCTACAACGTCGGATCTTTTGCCATCGGTAAAGATACGATGAAGCTGGGCGAGTTGATTTCCGCCCTCAGGCAAACCTACTGCGGCTCAATCGGTGCGGAATATATGCACATCACGTCTACCGAAGAAAAACGCTGGATCCAGCAGCGTATTGAGTCGGTAGCAGGAAAAGCGAACTTTAGCGGCGAAGAGAAAAAACGCTTTCTCAGCGAACTGACGGCGGCTGAAGGGCTGGAACGCTACCTCGGCGCGAAATTCCCCGGCGCAAAACGTTTCTCGCTGGAAGGTGGCGACGCGCTGATCCCGATGCTGAAAGAGATTATCCGCCATGCGGGTAAGAGCGGTTCCCGCGAAGTGGTGCTGGGCATGGCGCACCGTGGTCGTCTGAACGTGCTGGTCAACGTGCTGGGTAAAAAACCCCAGGATCTGTTTGATGAATTCTCCGGTAAACATAAAGAGCAACTCGGTACCGGCGATGTGAAGTACCATATGGGCTTCTCGTCCGATATGGAAACCGAAGGTGGCCTGGTGCACCTGGCGCTGGCGTTTAACCCGTCGCACCTGGAGATCGTCAGCCCGGTGGTGATTGGTTCCGTGCGCGCCCGTCTCGACCGTCTGGATGAGCCGAGCAGCAATAAAGTGCTGCCCATTACCATCCACGGCGACGCCGCGGTGACGGGCCAGGGCGTGGTTCAGGAAACCCTGAACATGTCTAAGGCGCGTGGTTACGAAGTGGGCGGCACCGTGCGCATCGTTATCAACAACCAGGTGGGTTTCACCACCTCCAACCCGCTGGATGCGCGCTCCACCCCGTACTGCACCGATATCGGTAAAATGGTACAGGCACCGATTTTCCACGTTAACGCCGATGATCCGGAAGCGGTGGCTTTCGTTACTCGCGTGGCGCTGGACTTCCGCAACACCTTTAAACGCGATGTCTTCATCGACCTGGTGTGCTACCGCCGTCATGGCCATAATGAAGCCGATGAGCCGAGCGCAACTCAGCCGCTGATGTACCAGAAAATCAAAAAACATCCGACCCCGCGCAAAATCTACGCTGATAAGCTGGAAGCGGAAAAGGTCGCGACCCTGGAAGATGCGACTGAAATGGTCAACCTCTACCGCGATGCGCTGGATGCCGGTGAATGCGTGGTCAAAGAGTGGCGTCCGATGAACATGCACTCTTTTACCTGGTCCCCGTATCTCAACCATGAGTGGGATGAGAGCTATCCGGACAAAGTCGAACCTAAACGTTTGCAGGAGCTGGCGAAACGCATCAGTACCGTGCCGGAAGCTGTGGAGATGCAGTCCCGCGTAGCGAAAATTTATGGCGATCGTCAGGCGATGGCTGCCGGAGAGAAACTGTTCGACTGGGGCGGGGCGGAGAATCTCGCATACGCCACGCTGGTTGATGAAGGCATTTCCGTGCGTTTGTCCGGAGAAGACTCCGGGCGCGGTACCTTCTTCCATCGTCATGCGGTGATTCATAACCAGAAAAATGGTTCCACCTATACGCCCCTGCAGCACGTGCATAATGGCCAGGGGCACTTTAAGGTCTGGGATTCGGTCCTGTCTGAAGAAGCGGTGCTGGCGTTTGAATATGGTTATGCCACCGCGGAACCGCGCACGCTGACTATCTGGGAAGCGCAGTTTGGTGATTTCGCCAACGGCGCGCAGGTGGTTATCGATCAGTTCATCTCTTCCGGCGAGCAGAAATGGGGCCGGATGTGCGGTCTGGTGATGTTATTGCCACACGGTTATGAAGGTCAGGGGCCGGAGCATTCTTCCGCGCGGCTGGAGCGTTATCTGCAACTTTGCGCCGAGCAGAATATGCAAGTTTGCGTGCCGTCAACGCCGGCGCAGGTTTACCATATGCTGCGCCGTCAGGCGCTGCGCGGTATGCGTCGTCCGCTGATCGTGATGTCGCCGAAATCCTTGCTGCGTCATCCGCTGGCGGTTTCCAGCATGGAGGAACTGGCCAACGGGACTTTCCAGCCCGCAATCGGGGAAATCGACGATCTCGATCCGAAAGCGGTGAAGCGCGTTGTGCTGTGTGCGGGTAAAGTTTATTACGATCTGCTGGAACGCCGCCGCAAAAATGAGCAGAAAGATGTTGCCATTGTGCGTATTGAACAGCTTTATCCGTTCCCGCATCAGGCGGTGCAGGAGGCGCTGAAACCTTACGCGCATGTGCATGATTTTATCTGGTGTCAGGAAGAGCCGCTCAACCAGGGCGCCTGGTACTGTAGCCAGCATCACTTCCGCGAAGTGATTCCGTTTGGGGCTTCTCTGCGTTATGCAGGCCGCCCGGCCTCCGCCTCTCCGGCGGTGGGGTATTTGTCCGTTCACCAGAAACAGCAACAAGATCTGGTCAATGACGCGCTGAACGTCGATTAATTAAAGGATACATAATGAGTAGCGTAGATATTCTGGTTCCCGACCTGCCTGAGTCCGTAGCTGATGCAACGGTTGCAACCTGGCATAAAAAACCGGGCGATGCGGTTGTTCGTGACGAAGTGCTGGTAGAAATCGAAACTGACAAAGTGGTACTGGAAGTACCGGCTTCAGCGGATGGCATTCTGGATGCAGTTATTGAAGATGAAGGCGCCACCGTGCTCTCTCGTCAGATTCTGGGGCGCCTGCGCGAAGGTAACAGCGCGGGCAAAGAGTCCGACGCGAAGGCCGATACCAAAGAATCAACGCCGGCCCAGCGTCAGCAGGCCTCTCTGGAAGAACAAAACAACGATGCGCTGAGTCCGGCGATTCGTCGTCTGCTGGCGGAACATAGCCTTGACGCGTCGGTAATTCAAGGTACCGGCGTGGGTGGCCGTCTCACCCGTGAAGATATTGAAAAATATCTGGCGAGCGTGCCGGCGAAAAAAGAAGAAGCGAAAGCGCCAGAAGCGGCGGTTCCGGCTGCACAACTGGGTAACCGTTCTGAAAAACGCGTGCCGATGACCCGTCTGCGCAAGCGCGTAGCCGAACGTCTGCTGGAAGCGAAAAACTCCACCGCGATGCTGACGACGTTCAACGAAGTCAACATGAAGCCGATTATGGATCTGCGCAAGCAGTATGGCGAAGCGTTTGAAAAACGGCACGGTATCCGTCTGGGCTTTATGTCCTTCTACGTGAAAGCGGTGGTTGAAGCGCTGAAACGCTACCCGGAAGTGAACGCCTCCATTGATGGCGACGACGTGGTGTATCACAACTACTTCGATGTCAGCATGGCGGTTTCCACGCCGCGCGGCCTGGTTACCCCGGTTCTGCGTGATGTGGATCTGCTGGGTATGGCGGATATTGAGAAGAAAATTAAAGAACTGGCAGTGAAAGGGCGTGACGGCAAGCTGACCGTGGATGACCTGACCGGCGGTAACTTCACCATTACTAACGGCGGCGTTTTTGGTTCTCTGATGTCCACGCCAATCATTAACCCACCGCAGAGCGCGATTCTGGGTATGCATGCCATTAAAGACCGTCCGATGGCGGTGAATGGCAAAGTAGAAATTCTGCCAATGATGTATCTGGCGCTCTCCTATGATCACCGTCTGATCGACGGACGCGAATCGGTCGGTTTCCTGGTGGCGATTAAAGAGCTGCTGGAAGATCCGACGCGTCTGTTGCTGGACGTTTAGTCAGCAAGAGTATTACCTACCGTAGGCCCGATAAGGCGTTGATGAGATGCCTGATGGCGACGCTGGCGCGTCTTATCAGGCCTACAGGTTTAAAGATAATTATTCCCTGAAGGATGGACAGAACACATGAACTTACATGAATATCAGGCAAAACAACTTTTTGCCCGCTATGGCTTACCGGCGCCGGTGGGTTATGCCTGTGCTACTCCGCGTGAAGCAGAAGAAGCCGCTTCAAAAATCGGCGCGGGCCCGTGGGTAGTTAAATGTCAGGTTCACGCAGGTGGCCGCGGCAAAGCGGGCGGTGTGAAGGTTGTTAACAGTAAAGAAGAGATTCGCGCGTTCGCGGAGCACTGGCTGGGCAAACGTCTGGTGACCTACCAGACAGACGCCAACGGCCAGCCGGTTAACCAGATTCTGGTTGAAGCGGCGACCGATATTGATAAAGAGCTGTACCTGGGCGCGGTTGTTGACCGTAGCTCCCGTCGGGTGGTCTTTATGGCTTCCACCGAAGGCGGCGTGGAGATCGAAAAAGTGGCGGAAGAGACCCCGCACCTGATCCACAAAATCGCCCTCGATCCGCTGGCGGGTCCGATGCCGTATCAGGGGCGCGAGCTGGCGTTCAAACTGGGTCTGGAAGGCAAGCAGGTTCAGCAATTTACGAAGATCTTTATGGGGCTGGCGACCATTTTCCTTGAGCGCGATCTGGCGCTGATCGAAATCAACCCGCTGGTGATCACTAAACAGGGCGATCTGATCTGTCTCGACGGCAAACTGGGCGCTGACGGCAACGCGCTGTTCCGCCAGCCGGATCTGCGCGAAATGCGCGACCAGTCTCAGGAAGACCCGCGTGAAGCCCAGGCGGCGCAGTGGGAACTGAACTATGTTGCGCTGGACGGCAACATCGGCTGCATGGTTAACGGAGCCGGTCTGGCGATGGGCACGATGGACATCGTTAAGCTGCACGGCGGCGAACCGGCTAACTTCCTCGACGTAGGCGGCGGCGCGACCAAAGAGCGCGTGACCGAAGCGTTCAAAATCATCCTCTCCGATGACAACGTGAAAGCGGTTCTGGTTAACATCTTCGGCGGTATTGTTCGTTGCGATCTGATTGCTGACGGTATCATCGGCGCGGTTGCTGAAGTGGGCGTTAACGTACCGGTGGTTGTCCGTCTGGAAGGCAACAACGCCGAACTGGGCGCGAAAAAATTGGCTGACAGCGGCCTGAATATTATTGCAGCGAAAAGTCTGACGGATGCAGCTCAGCAGGTTGTTGCCGCAGTGGAGGGGAAATAATGTCTGTTTTAATCGATAAAAACACCAAGGTTATCTGCCAGGGCTTTACCGGTAGCCAGGGGACTTTCCACTCCGAACAGGCGATTGCTTATGGTACGCAGATGGTGGGCGGCGTCACGCCAGGCAAAGGCGGCACCACGCATCTGGGTCTGCCGGTGTTCAATACCGTGCGTGAAGCGGTAGAGGCCACTGGCGCCACCGCAACGGTTATCTACGTTCCGGCGCCGTTCTGCAAGGACTCCATTCTGGAAGCTGTCGACGCGGGCATCAAACTGATTATCACCATCACCGAAGGTATCCCGACGCTGGATATGCTGACGGTGAAAGTGAAGCTTGACGAAGCGGGCGTACGCATGATCGGGCCGAACTGCCCGGGCGTGATCACCCCAGGCGAGTGCAAAATCGGCATCATGCCGGGCCACATCCACCAGCCGGGCAAAGTGGGTATCGTGTCCCGTTCCGGTACGCTGACCTATGAAGCGGTTAAGCAGACCACTGACTACGGTTTCGGCCAGTCCACCTGTGTGGGCATCGGCGGCGACCCGATTCCGGGCTCTAACTTCATCGATATCCTGAAACTGTTCGAGGAAGATCCGCAGACGGAGGCGATCGTGATGATCGGTGAGATCGGCGGTAGCGCGGAAGAAGAGGCGGCGGCCTACATCAAAGATCACGTAACCAAACCGGTTGTTGGTTACATCGCGGGCGTTACCGCGCCGAAAGGCAAGCGTATGGGTCACGCAGGAGCGATTATCGCGGGTGGTAAAGGGACGGCGGATGAGAAATTCGCCGCGCTGGAAGCCGCAGGCGTGAAAACCGTCCGTAGCCTGGCGGATATCGGCGAAGCGCTGAAAACTGTCATTAAGTCATAAGTAAAAAAACAGCCCTGATTGTCTGCATGGTCAAGGGCTGGTTCAGTTTCGACATGGTTGGCCATCTGATGATGGCCTTTTTTGTTTTTAATTCATTTAGTTACCACTAAACTCCACGCTTTTTGCTCTACGTCAGGCTGCATGTGCGTCGGCCGGGCTGTGACTCATCTCATTGATGCGGACCGTTGCTTTGCCGCGTGATTAGGCCTGCGACCTCACTCCTTCGTAGCCAGCGCAGTTCAACACGGTTAACCGTTTTGTCATGCAACACGAATTCTTTAGGGGATATATTTATCCTGCCAGATTAATTACGCAAAATTATGGATAATAACAGCACGTTCGGAAATTTATGGTTTACCGTAGCCTACTCAGACAATATCCTGGATTGATTATCTCTCCCTATAATTATTTAGCGCGTTGATGAGATTAAATAGAGGCGAATATTTTGGGCTGATGATTGTGACCCGTTAATTGACATGCATGATTGTAGTGAACAGTTTTCTCTTTTAGTCTATTTTTCTGCGTGTGATTGTTCGCTTGTATAGTATTAAAATCATTATATATCATATGGTTATGTTTCTTATTGGTATTTATCGGTCAGTGCGAGCGATAAATAGACTATCGTCTGCATCATTTTTTCTCCTGATAACTTCCTGTAGACTTTAAGCTGTTGATACGTTGACTGTGGCGTATTTGGATCATCAGTGATTTATCGTAAACCATTTTTGTTCTACGCCTTCCATTACTCAGGTGATAAGCGCTGAATACAATGTGACCTGGAGGGGGAGGGCAAATCGCGACAGATGAGGAAAAAGGGCTTTGCTGAACGCAGGCCAGAGGCAGAACGTTGCGCGGCACCGGGGCAAGAAAGGCGGTCATGCAGCGCATTTACTTGATAATGAGATAGTTACTTAGCTGTGTTAACTTAAAGTGAATGCAATGATAAATAATATAAACAAAAAAATATATGGTGTTAACTTGATAAAAAAAATCTGTGAACTATATAGTCTTTTACGTTTATGGCTGATTTAACTCACCGCCCTTTCTGCCATTAAATTCCGCTCCGAAATTGAATAGATGGACTATCATTTTTAGTAACTGACGACACTCTTGAAAAACATATCATTAACCAGCGTGCTACCTATGACTCACATGGTAAACATAATTAACATTTAAAGTGAAAATTGATTTATATCAATGTTTAAAGCTTGGAAATAAATGCGAAATGGAGTTAAATTGTTGCGGATCAAATTGACCAAATCAGGGTGTTTTCGCTATAAATTGATCGCTGTCGAAAATTGCAAATTTATCACAATAAAAACCTATTTATTGTAAGGGTTTTGCAGCGTAATATAATCACGGGATCAATTTGGGTGTTTTGTTAACATGTTTGTAACTTTCCAGCACTGCCGTTTTCTTGACTAAGAAGAGGGTGTGAAGAAAAGAAGCAAATACATTTGTATTGGGGCATGCGTGTGACCCTTTCTAACGGGGTTCACTCTCGGAGTCTTCATGCGATGAGCAAGGAGTCATGATGTTAGATATAGTCGAACTGTCGCGCTTACAGTTTGCCTTGACCGCGATGTACCACTTCCTTTTTGTGCCGCTGACGCTGGGTATGGCGTTCCTGCTGGCCATCATGGAAACGGTTTACGTCCTTTCCGGCAAACAGATTTATAAAGATATGACCAAATTCTGGGGCAAGTTGTTTGGTATCAACTTCGCCCTGGGTGTGGCAACCGGTCTGACCATGGAGTTCCAGTTCGGGACTAACTGGTCTTACTACTCTCACTACGTCGGTGATATCTTCGGTGCGCCGCTGGCCATTGAAGGTCTGATGGCTTTCTTCCTCGAATCTACCTTTGTCGGTCTGTTCTTCTTCGGTTGGGATCGTCTTGGCAAAGTTCAGCACATGGCTGTTACCTGGCTGGTGGCGCTGGGGTCGAACCTGTCGGCGTTGTGGATCCTCGTCGCTAACGGCTGGATGCAGAATCCTATCGCGTCGGATTTCAACTTTGAAACCATGCGTATGGAGATGGTCAGCTTCTCCGAGCTGGTGCTGAACCCGGTGGCTCAGGTGAAATTCGTTCACACCGTGGCATCTGGCTATGTGACCGGCGCGATGTTCATCCTTGGCATCAGTGCCTGGTATATGCTCAAAGGCCGTGATTTCGCCTTTGCGAAGCGTTCCTTCGCCATCGCAGCCAGCTTTGGTATGGCGGCAGTTCTCTCTGTTATCGTCCTCGGTGATGAATCCGGTTATGAAATGGGTGATGTGCAGAAAACCAAACTGGCGGCAATCGAAGCGGAATGGGATACTCAGCCGGCTCCGGCGTCCTTTACTCTGTTTGGTATTCCCGATCAGGATGCACAAGAGAACCACTTTTCGATTCAGATCCCTTATGCGTTGGGTATTATCGCGACCCGCTCCGTGGATAAGCAGGTGACTGGCCTGAAAGATCTGATGGCGCAGCACCAACAGCGTATCCGTAACGGGATGAAAGCCTACTCGCTGCTGGAACAACTGCGTGCGGGGTCTACCGATCCAGCCGTTCGCGATGAATTTAACAACGTGAAAAAAGACCTCGGTTATGGTCTGCTGCTGAAACGCTATACCGACAATATTCCTCAAGCTACGGAAGCGCAGATCGCGCAGGCGACCAAAGATTCGATTCCTCGCGTCGCGCCGCTGTACTTTGCTTTCCGTATTATGGTGGCGTGCGGCGTGCTTATGCTGTTGATTATCGGCGCGTCCTTCTGGACCGTGATTCGTAACCGCATTGGCGAGAAAAAATGGCTGTTACGTGCTGCGTTCTACGCTTTGCCACTGCCATGGATTGCCGTTGAAGCAGGATGGTTTGTTGCTGAATATGGCCGCCAGCCGTGGGCTATCGGTGAAGTATTACCGACGGCGGTCGCCAATTCGTCACTGACGGCGGGTGACCTGATCTTCTCCATGGTACTGATCTGCGGTCTGTATACCCTGTTCCTGGTGGCTGAGCTTTTCCTGATGTTCAAGTTCGCCCGTAAAGGACCAAGCAGCCTGAAAACCGGTCGCTATCACTTTGAACAGTCCTCCGCGGCTATTCAGTCGGCACGCTAAGACAGGAGTCGTCAAATGATCGATTATGAAGTATTGCGTTTTATCTGGTGGCTGCTGATCGGCATTTTGCTAATCGGTTTTGCTGTCGCCGATGGCTTCGACATGGGGGTGGGCATGCTCACCCGCTTTCTGGGTCGTAATGACACCGAGCGTCGAATTATGATTAACTCCATCGCCCCGCACTGGGACGGTAACCAGGTGTGGCTGATCACTGCCGGTGGCGCGCTGTTCGCCGCCTGGCCGATGGTCTACGCCGCTGCGTTTTCCGGTTTCTATGTGGCGATGATCCTCGTGCTGGCGTCTTTATTCTTCCGTCCGGTGGGTTTTGACTATCGCTCGAAGATTGAAGATACCCGCTGGCGTAATATGTGGGACTGGGGCATCTTCGTCGGCAGCTTTGTCCCGCCACTGGTGATTGGCGTGGCTTTCGGCAACCTGCTGCAGGGCGTACCGTTCCACATCGACGAATACCTGCGTCTGTATTACACCGGTAATTTCTTCCAGTTGCTCAACCCGTTTGGTCTGCTGGCCGGGATTGTCAGCGTGGCGATGATCCTGACTCAGGGGGCGACCTACCTGCAAATGCGTACCGTTGGCGAACTGCACCTGCGTACTCGCACCGTCTCAACGGTTGCGGCGCTGGTCACCCTGGTCTGCTTCGTGCTGGCGGGCGTGTGGGTCTACTATGGCATTGACGGTTATGTGGTGAAGTCCGTACTGGACCACACTGGCCCATCTAACCCGTTGACCAAAGAGGTCACACGGGAGGCGGGCGCCTGGATGGTGAACTTTAACCGTATACCTGCGCTGTGGATTATTCCGGCTCTGGGCGTGGTGCTTCCGCTGTTGACTGCCCTTAGCACTAAGGCAGATAAAGGCGCGCTGGCGTTTCTGTTCTCTTCATTGACGCTGGCCTGCATTATTCTGACTGCCGGTATCGCGATGTTCCCGTTCATCATGCCGTCCAGCACGGAATTGAACGCGAGCCTGACCATGTGGGACGCGACCTCCAGCCAGAGAACGCTGAACCTGATGACATACGTGGCGATTGTCTTCGTGCCAATTATTCTGGCCTACACCACCTGGTGTTACTGGAAAATGTTTGGCCGCATCACGCGTGACGACATCGAAAAGAACACCCATTCGCTGTACTAAGGTAAGGAGCTATATATGTGGTATTTCGCATGGATTTTGGGAACGCTTCTTGCCTGTGCTTTTGGGGTGATTACCGCGCTGGCGCTTGAGCACGTGGAAGCCACCAAAGCAGGTAAAGAAGAACACTGATGAGTATTATCGTGATGCGATATACGAAATCATTCGGGTTGCATCGAGGCGGCAAGTCTGTGAATCCCCAGGAGCTTACACAAGTAAGTGACTGGGGTAAGCAGACGTAGCCAACAAAGAGGCGTCGTGAATGATAAAGTATATGTATGCGATAATGGACAAGCGCCCGTTAAGGGCGCTTTCCTTATTGATGGCGCTGCTGTTAGCGGGCTGCATCTTCTGGGACCCGTCGCGTTTTGCGGCAAAAACCAGCGAGCTGGAGATCTGGCACGGTTTCCTGCTGATGTGGGCCGTTTGTGCGGGTGTGATCCACGGCGTGGGTTTTCGCCCGCGAACCATTCACTGGCAGGGAATTTTTTGTCCACTTATCGCTGATATTGTGCTCGTTTTGGGCCTGTTCTTTTTCTTCTTTTGAATAAGAAGTTTCTGGTAACTGTATGGGCTTGCATAAGCCCATAAAAATTTACTCGTCGTTTACTTTCCCCCATTCCAAACCACGATTGCCGCGCGTATAGTAGCGAAGTTTGAAAGCACTAACCTTTTGTTGCATTACCGGGATGTAAAGTGAATACAACGCTGTTTCGATGGCCGGTTCGGGTCTATTACGAAGACACCGATGCCGGTGGTGTGGTTTACCACGCCAGCTATGTCGCTTTTTATGAAAGAGCACGCACAGAGATGCTGCGCCACCATCACTTCAGCCAACAGGTTTTGCTGGCTGAACGAGTTGCCTTTGTGGTTCGCAAAATGACTGTGGAATATTTTGCGCCCGCCAGACTCGACGACATGCTTGAAATCCAGACGGAAATCACCTCAATGCGAGGCGCTTGTCTGGTATTCACGCAGCGAATTGTCAACGCCGAGAATGTCGTTTTGAATGAAGCAGAGGTTCTTATCGTGTGCGTTGATCCACTCTTAATGAAGCCTCGTGCGCTTCCCAAGTCTATTGTCGCGGAGTTTAAGCAGTGACTGACATGAATATCCTTGATTTGTTCCTGAAGGCGAGCCTTCTGGTTAAACTTATCATGTTGATTTTGATTGGTTTTTCTATCGCTTCCTGGGCCATCATTATTCAGAGAACGCGTATTCTCAATTCAGCGTCGCGTGAAGCGGAGGCATTTGAAGATAAGTTCTGGTCCGGTATTGAACTTTCTCGTCTGTATCAGGAGAGCCAGGGACGTCGTGATAATTTGACGGGGTCGGAACAAATCTTCTATAGCGGTTTCAAAGAATTTGTTCGCCTGCATCGTGCGAACAGCCATGCGCCGGAAGCGATTGTTGAAGGCGCCTCGCGTGCCATGCGTATTTCGATGAATCGCGAACTGGAAAGCCTGGAGACGCATATTCCGTTCCTCGGCACGGTGGGGTCGATCAGCCCTTATATCGGGCTGTTTGGCACCGTGTGGGGGATCATGCATGCCTTTATCGCGCTGGGTGCGGTAAAACAAGCGACGCTGCAAATGGTTGCGCCGGGGATCGCTGAAGCGCTCATCGCCACGGCAATTGGTCTTTTTGCCGCAATTCCGGCGGTAATGGCCTATAACCGCCTGAATCAGCGTGTGAACAAAATTGAACTCAACTACGACAACTTTATGGAAGAGTTCACCGCCATTCTGCACCGTCAGGCGTTTACCAGCAGCGAAAGCAATAAGGGGTAAGCCATGGCCAGAGCACGTGGACGCGGGCGTCGCGAACTGAAGTCCGAGATCAATATCGTTCCGCTGCTGGATGTTCTGTTGGTGCTGTTGCTGATCTTTATGGCGACTGCGCCGATCATTACGCAGAGCGTAGAGGTCGACCTGCCGGACGCAACGGAATCGCAAACGGTGAAAAGCAACGACGATCCGCCAGTGATCGTTGAAGTTTCCGGTGTTGGGCAGTATAGCGTGAAAGTGGGCGCTGAGACGCTGTCGCAACTGCCGCCGGAACAGGTGATTGCCGAAGCCAGGCGCCGACTTGAGGCGAATGAAAAAACGGTGTTCCTGATTGGTGGCGCCAAAGAGGTGCCCTACGATGAGATTATTAAAGCGCTTAACCTGTTGCACAGCGCAGGGGTTAAATCGGTTGGCTTGATGACTAAGCCGATCTAATCGCTCGGGATATACACGCCCGCCAGAATGTTGACTATGGGACGAAACCGTTTCGTGGTCGGCATAGTATAACGGGAACAGGCGAACAGTTTTTGGGAACCGATAGTGTCAAAGGCAACCGAACAAAACGACAAGCTTAAACGAGCGATCATCGTTTCAGTCGCGCTGCATATCGTATTGATAGCGTTACTGATCTGGAGTTCGTTTGACGAGCATCTGGATACATCAGCCGGCGGCGGCGGTGGTTCTTCTATTGACGCGGTAATGGTTGATCCGGGCGCGGTCGTGGATAACTACAACCGCGAGCAGCAGCAGCAGGCCAGCGCCCGCCGCGCCGCTGAACAGCGTGAAAAGCAGGCTCAACAGCAGGCGGAAGAGTTACGTGAAAAGCAGGGAGCCGAGCAGGAGCGGCTAAAACAGCTGGAACAAGAACGTCTGCAGGCGCAGGAAGCGGCTAAAGAAGCGAAAGAACAGCAGAAGCAGGCCGAAGAAGCGGCAGCCAAAGCTGCCGCTGAAGCGAAGGCGAAAGCGGACGCGCAGGCGAAAGCGGCGCAGGAAGCCGCCGCCAAAGCCGCAGCGGATGCGAAAGCGAAGGCGGAAGCCCAGGCGAAAGCAGCAGCGGCCGCGGCGGCCAAAGCCGCGGCTGATGCGAAGAAACAGGCCGAAGCGGAAGCGGCGAAAGCGGCTGCGGATGCGCAGAAGAAAGCCGAAGCTGAGGCGGCGAAGAAAGCTCAGCAGGAAGCCGAGAAGAAAGCGCAGCAACAGGCAGAGAAAAAAGCTCAACAGGAAGCGGCTAAACAGGCCGCAGCAGAAAAAGCGGCAGCAGAAAAAGCCGCCGCGCAGAAAGCTGCCGCTGAGAAAGCCGCCGCTGCTAAAGCGGCTGCGGCAGAGAAGGCCGCTGCTGAGAAAGCGGCTAAAGCCGCTGCAGCTAAAGCCGCCGCCGCGAAGAAAGCCGCTGCGGCGAAAGAAGCCACTGGCGTTGACGATCTCCTTGGCGACCTGAGCTCCGGTAAGAATGCGCCGAAATCGGGCGGGGGCGCTAAAGGGAAGGGGCAGCCTTCCAAAGATTCAGGGACTTCTGGCGCAAACGGCGGTGATAACGGGGCTGACATAAGTGCCTATGCCAGGCAAATTCAGGTTGCGATTCAGCGTCGTCTGTATGATGCAAGTCTGTATCAGGGCAAACGGTGCGTATTGCATATAAACCTTGCACCCGACGGCACTTTAAAGGACATAACGTCTGAGGGCGGCGATCCTTCGCTTTGCCAGGCTGCGTTGACCGCCGCGAGAACTGCGACTATTCCTAAACCGCCAAGTCAGGCTGTTTATGAAAAAATAAAAAATGCGACACTGGACTTTAAATTGTAGTGATCTTCCCCGCTTCGGCGGGGAAAAACCAATCTCTGTCGTCACGGGGTTTTGGTAGTTTTGTGTATTTGAGTTTGTTAACATTCTGCTAAATTATCATGGGTTTTCAGCCCGGATAAGGGAGATATGATGAAGCAGGCATTACGAGTAGCATTTGGTTTTTTAATGCTGTGGGCGGCGGTGTTGCACGCAGAAGTCCGTATCGAGATAACCCAGGGGGTTGACTCGGCGCGCCCGATCGGCGTTGTGCCGTTCCAGTGGGCGGGGCAGGGTGCCGCGCCGGCGGATGTGGGGGGGATCGTGGCGGCTGACCTGCGCAATAGCGGCAAGTTTAACCCGCTGGATCGCTCTCGCCTGCCTCAGCAGCCGGGTAGCGCTCAGGAAGTGCAGCCTGCGGCATGGTCTGCGCTGGGTATTGACGCCGTGGTTGTCGGCCAGGTGACGCAAAACCCGGACGGTTCTTACAACGTGGCATATCAGCTGGTTGATACCGGCGGCGCGCCGGGTACCGTGCTGGCGCAGAACACATTTAAAGTGACTAAACAGTATCTGCGCTATGCGGCGCATGCTGCCAGCGATGCGGTATTTGAGAAGCTGACCGGCATTAAGGGCGCCTTCCGTACCCGTATCGCATACGTTGTGCAGACCAACGGCGGCCAGTTCCCGTATGAGCTGCGCGTATCCGATTACGATGGCTACAACCAGTTTCTTGTCAAGCGTTCAAGCCAGCCGCTGATGTCTCCGGCCTGGTCTCCGGATGGCTCCAAACTGGCTTACGTTACCTTCGAAAGCGGTCGTTCGGCGCTGGTAATTCAGTCGCTGACTACCGCCGCTGTCCGTCAGGTTGCGTCGTTCCCGCGTCATAACGGCGCGCCCGCGTTCTCCCCGGACGGCAGCAAACTGGCTTTCGCCCTGTCGAAAACGGGTAGTCTGAACCTGTACGTGATGGATCTTGCTTCGGGTCAGATTCGTCAGGTGACCGATGGTCGCAGTAATAACACAGAGCCAAGCTGGTTTCCGGATAGCCAGAACCTGGCCTTTACTTCCGACCAGGCCGGTCGTCCGCAGGTGTATAAAGTCAATATTAATGGCGGCACGCCGCAGCGCATTACCTGGGAAGGGTCGCAAAACCAGGATGCGGACGTGAGCGCTGATGGTAAAACGATGGTAATGGTAAGCTCGGCCAATGGTCAGCAGCACATTGCTAAACAAGATCTGGAAACGGGTGCTGTGCAGGTTCTCACATCAACGTTTTTGGATGAAACGCCAAGTCTGGCACCTAACGGCACTATGGTAATCTACAGCTCTTCTCAGGGGATGGGTTCCGTGCTGAATCTGGTTTCTACAGATGGGCGTTTCAAGGCGCGTCTTCCGGCAACTGATGGACAGGTTAAATCACCTGCCTGGTCGCCGTATCTGTGATAATAAATAATTGATTACTAAAGGAATCAAATAAATGCAACTGAACAAAGTGCTGAAAGGGCTGTTGATCGCTCTGCCGGTTATGGCAATCGCGGCATGTTCTTCTCATAAGAACGCCAGCAACGACCAGAGCGGTGAAGGCATGCTGGGTGCCGGCACTGGTATGGACGGTAACGCTAACGGCGGCAACATGTCTTCCGAAGAGCAGGCTCGTCTGCAGATGCAGCAACTGCAGCAGAACAATATCGTTTACTTCGATCTGGATAAATACGATATCCGTTCTGACTTCGCTGCAATGCTGGACGCGCATGCTAATTTCCTGCGTAGCAACCCATCCTATAAAGTGACTATTGAAGGTCACGCGGATGAACGTGGTACGCCGGAATACAACATCGCT
This sequence comes from Klebsiella indica, assembly GCF_005860775.1. GTDB lineage: Bacteria > Pseudomonadota > Gammaproteobacteria > Enterobacterales > Enterobacteriaceae > Klebsiella > Klebsiella indica. The sequence continues at coordinate 127,634 of NZ_VCHQ01000011.1, read as the reverse complement.
CTGGGTGAGCGTCGTGCTAACGCCGTTAAGATGTATCTGCAGGGCAAAGGTGTCTCTGCTGACCAGATGTCCATCGTTTCTTACGGTAAAGAAAAACCTGCAGTACTGGGTCATGACGAAGCGGCTTACGCCAAAAACCGTCGCGCCGTACTGGTTTACTAAGAGAATTGCATGAGCAGTAACTTCAGACATCATCTGTTGAGTCTGTCGTTACTGGTTGGCATAGCGGCCCCCTGGGCCGCTTTTGCTCAGGCGCCAATCAGTAGTGTCGGCTCAGGCTCGGTCGAAGACCGCGTCACTCAACTTGAGCGTATTTCTAATGCTCACAGCCAGCTTTTAACCCAACTCCAGCAACAGCTTTCTGATAACCAGTCCGATATCGACTCCCTGCGCGGTCAAATTCAGGAAAATCAATATCAACTGAATCAGGTTGTTGAGCGCCAGAAGCAGATCCTGCAACAGATTGACGGACTGAGTAGCGGTGGCGCAGCTGCGGGGGGACAGCCCTCAGCAGCGGCGCAGGGGGCGGCAGCCCCTCAGACTGCGCCTGCGGCCTCCTCAGGCGTTCCGGTGCAAACGGGAGATGCAAATACCGATTACAATGCGGCTATCGCCCTGGTGAGGGATTCTTCCCGCCAGAACGATGCGATGGCAGCGTTTCAGAATTTCATTAAGAAGTACCCTGATTCAACTTATCAACCAAATGCCAACTACTGGCTTGGTCAGCTGAATTATAACCAGGGGAAAAAAGATGACGCGGCGTACTATTTTGCTTCTGTGGTCAAAAAATACCCGAAATCCCCGAAGGCACCCGATGCGATGTTTAAAGTTGGGGTAATTATGCAGGACAAAGGTGATACTGCAAAAGCGAAGGCGGTTTATCAGCAAGTGATCAGTAAATATCCTGGCACCGATGGCGCGAAACAAGCGCAAAAACGCCTTAACGCCCTGGGATGATTATGCCATGACCAGAAATCGCGTTATTTCTGGTCTTGTCGCATGAATCCTAAGCAGTTAAGTGATCTTTCTCTAAATTCTTGTTGCGCTGAATTCTGAAATCAGTAATATATGCCGCCGTTGCCAGGGGATATCAAACAAGCCCCGGGCGACAGAAAAGAGTGGGTCGTTAGCTCAGTTGGTAGAGCAGTTGACTTTTAATCAATTGGTCGCAGGTTCGAATCCTGCACGACCCACCAATTGTTCTGGTGGAACGCGAGAGTAAAACGTAAAGGATAATGTTGCGTCAGCAACAGCCCGTAGGGCGAGGCGAAGCCGAGTCATCCTGCACGACTCACCACTAAAAGATGTATCCAGCGCAGTATCGGGTGATTAGCTCAGCTGGGAGAGCACCTCCCTTACAAGGAGGGGGTCGGCGGTTCGATCCCGTCATCACCCACCACTCGGGTCGTTAGCTCAGTTGGTAGAGCAGTTGACTTTTAATCAATTGGTCGCAGGTTCGAATCCTGCACGACCCACCAATTATTCTGGTGGAACGCGAAAGTAAAGCGTAAAGAATAACGTTGCGCGAGTAACGGCACGAAAGGCAAGGCGAAGCCTGGTCATCCTGCACCACCGCCAGGGTTAGATTGGTAGCAAGTAAAATCTTTCAGGTAACACCCATATGGGTCGTTAGCTCAGTTGGTAGAGCAGTTGACTTTTAATCAATTGGTCGCAGGTTCGAATCCTGCACGACCCACCAGTTTTAAAGGTGGTTACTGGTAGAGAACGTGAAGGATAACGTTGCGTCAGCAGCGGCCCGAAGGGCGAGGCGAAGCCGAGTCATCCTGCACGACCCACCATCCTGAATGATTAAAGCAGTAAAATCCCGCAAGGGGTCGTTAGCTCAGTTGGTAGAGCAGTTGACTTTTAATCAATTGGTCGCAGGTTCGAATCCTGCACGACCCACCAATGTAAAAAGGCGCCCTAAAGGCGCTTTTTTGCTATCTGCGATGTATAAGATTCGAACCTGCGGCAGATTCGGGCTGACAAAATAGTCGGGAACAAATTTGCACAACGCGTTGCGTTGCCCGAAGGGCGAGCGAAGCGAGTCATCCTCAGAAGTTCAGGACGGTAACCCTGCCGACAAATATCATTCATTGCCCGACTAACAGGGCCAGACATGGCTCATCAGAATCAACGGTAAGACAGGTTTATCGCTTTCACTATAAACATCCTGGTTTGCCTGCCTGATTCACCCTCGCGCGCTCTCTTGCCCGGTCAGAGGCGCTATTATTACCGCCCCGGGTTACCCACGCTCAACCGGGGATCTCACCAACTCAGGAATGTTCTGGCGATTGTCCTCTTTATCCATTTCTGCAAATCCTGGGATTCCCCTGCCTGTTTAGATTGAAATATTGCATACATATCTCGATCTCTATCACGTTTTAATATCGTTTATATTGAGGTAGTGCTATTGATGTGTATGCTGATCTCCGTTGGATTGTTACTGCGTTACCGCAGGCAAAACCAGATGTTCGCTGATGTCAGCGGACATCTGGTTTTTTTGTTTTCAGGGCCCAGAAAATGAAGATAGCCAGAAAATTGAACAATATTGTTGAGACAGTCATCAATAAGAGCCGAAGGTACAGATCTTCACTGCTCAGAAAGGTTGTAGATGGTATCCCATTCGCAGCCGTGGCTGCTGTGGGTAAGATAACCAGCCAGGCAAAAAATCGCTGCTCAAGAAAACGCCTGAGTAGCATCTATGTTTTTTTGATCGAGCATTGCAACTCAGGCATCAAATGCCGCAAGCAAGGGCAGATATTCGTAATGTGCTGAACAGAACCTGTCAGTAAATAGCAGCGCTGTATTCTGGCGTAATAAAAATCGGATTGTTACCGTATTTAAGCATTATGCATACGGGCAAAACCCAAACCACTTGTGTATATGGCTGTCGCCGTAGAAAAGTGGTTTGTTTTTTTGTCCCTAAAACTATGCTGAGTATTCACGACTGGATTTCCGCGAAGAGTGGTTTGATATTAAGGACCGACCATGAAATATAAAACATTAGCCAGTGAGAACCCTGCTGGCATAGGTGGCCGTGATAATGTCTGCAGTGTCGCGCATTGTGCGGCATGGCTACGCTTTACATTGAAAAATTACGGTAACTTTAATAGGGGATTGTTTGATAAAAATCGTTATTTAATGATGTTTTTTTGCGGGATGGCAATTGCAAGTGCTGGCAGGAAATCAGGTTGGTGAGATATGCCAGGTGCCGATCGATGTTGATAAAATCAGTGATAATCCGGAAGTGCAATCCCCGTATAAAGGAAAACGAATTATCCTTTCTGATTTTATTGATACTGCGTCTGGTATCGTCATCTCCCCAATCGGGAGACTGTCTGCATATGGCGTGTTAACGTTTTTTTTAGTATTGCACCGGTTTTATAACGGGATGAAAGACAGTAGTGATAGCCAGGCAGCGCTATTTCCCGTCAGCGGTACGTTATTGTGTTTTTTTCCGATTATATTGGGACATTGCACTGGCAAAGATTTGAGTAGTAATACTTTTATTACCCTATGCTGCAACGGTGCGCAGAAGCGTTGCCATAAGAAGAATTCATTGTTATGCGGAAGTGCTTAAGAGCCTATCCCATTAGGGCTATTTTGCTTGTTATTTTGAACCTGGGCAGTGCTCAGAATCCTCACGTACTACGTGTACGCTCCGGTTCTTCCGCGCTGGCCGTGTTCAAACTGTCTGCGCCAATAACGCCTACTGGGATAGGCTCTCAGTCAGGGCTGTTTTTGAAATAAAAAATGAAAAACAAGGCGCTGGAATAAACTTGTATCAGAGGAATAAAAAAATTATGAATCGACGAGAATTGTTGGTCAAGGCGGCCATTGCGGCTGCCAGCGTCAAAATCTGGCCAGCTGTGGCAGAGAAAGGCGTGAGCAGAGTACCCGCGGTGGAGAAAGGTGCGGGGTTGCCGCCGGGCGTGCCGTCAGAATCGTCACCACAGCGTTGGGTTGCACTCGCGGAAACGCTCAAACCCCGACTGCGTGAAGAGGTGCACTCTATCGTCGGTGCGGTGAAGGCGCAGAAAGATGCCGCGCAACCACTGGGCTACCGCATGACGCCGCTCTACACGCCGGACAAACTAGCGGGAAAGGCTTTCCGGACCGGTGAACAGATTATTGTCGATTTCGGTGAACATTACACAGGTTATCTGAGTTTCCGTCTCGGCTGGCAGGGGGTGTCGTGCGATGCGCCAGCCCGGTTACGGCTGGTATTTGGCGAAGTGGTGACCGACGTAGCCGTACCACTTTATCCCTACAACGGCTGGGTCAGCGCTTCCTGGTTACCGGACGAGGTGCTGAATATAGATTTTCTGCCGCAGAGGGTGAATGTCGCGCGTCGCCATGCTTTCCGCTATGTGCGTATCGAGGTGGTGGCGGTGTCAAACAACTTCAGCGTTACGCTGGATGATGTCGCCGTGAGGGCGGTATCGTCGGCAGGTCAGGACACGGGACGTCCAGCGCACTATGACAGCGAACTACTGGGCGCGATTGATAGAGTCGGCATTCGCACGCTCCATGAATGTATGCAGACGGTATTTGAGGATGGTCCACGCCGTGATTGTCGACTTTGGTTGGGGGATCTGCGCTTGCAGGCACTAACCAACTACGTCAGTTTTCGCAATATGGCGCTCGTGCGTCGTTGTCTTTATCTGTTTGCGGGTATGTCGCGTGCGGACGGATACGTCACCGCCTGTGTGTATGAGAAGCCGCAGCCGCGTATCGGTGAAGTGGTACTGCTGGACTACTCGGCTCTGTTTGGCGACGTGCTGCTTGGTTATCTGCGCGCCAGTGAGGACCGGGTGACCGTTGATGAACTGTGGCCGGTAGCGAAAAAACAGATCGAACTCTTGTTGCGTCATGTGGGGGAGGACGGGCTGTTTCATGCGCCGGAGCAGGAAGGTTTTGTATTTATCGACTGGGATGCCGGAAAGGATCAGTCGGCGGCGTTGAAAGGTCTGGAGAGACAGGCGGCGATGCAGGGCGTGCTGATTTACAGTTGTCGCCGTTTGCTGGAACTGGGGAGCGCGATTGCGCCGCAGGATGACCTGGCGGTAGTAGAGACTGCTATAACGCGCATGTGTGCGGCGGCCAGAACGCATTTTTACGACGAGAAGCAGCAGCTATTTGTCAGCGGTGAACAGCGGCAGGTATCCTGGGCATCGAATGTGTGGCTGACTCTGGCTCAGGTGCTGCCTGAATCGCAGAACGCGGTTGCGCTGCAACAGGTGATGAAACACGATGGCGCGGTTCGGCCTTTGACCCCCTATCTTTATCACCACATGGTGGACGCGTTGGTACAGAACGGGTTACCACAGGCGGCCCGACAACTGGTGGAAAGTTACTGGGGAGGTATGATCAAAGCTGGAGCAGATACATTTTGGGAAGCGTTCGATCCGGAGAACCCACTGGCGTCCCCCTACGGTGGACAACAAATAAACAGTTTCTGTCATGCCTGGAGCTGCACGCCTGGCTATTTTATTCGCCATCATTTTTCGCCACAGAAAATATAACGTTTGCAAAAAATCGCTCACGCAGAAACCGCGTGAGCAGAAGTTATTTACAGGACACCAGACGTAAATTAAAAACGTCAGGCGTTCTTCTTATTGCAAAAAATAACAACACTGTAAGGATATTGTTATGATCCAAAACACTCAGCTGAAATCCATTGTATTACTAATTTCTTCAGCTATTGTGTCTAATAGTGCTATGGCAGCCAAACTCACCATTGAGCAACGGCTGGAATTATTAGAAAAGGAACTGGCGGAAAATAAACAGGAACTACAATCCACGAGGAAAGCGTTACAGCAATATAAAGTTTTTTTTGATTGGCAACCGGTAACAACCGGGACGGCTGATACCGGCATTGCTAACAGTGCTCGCGATAAACTGAACAAAAAACCGCAGACAGTGCCGACAGCAACCGTGTCGACATCTGTAGCAGCAACTGCAGGCGGGAGTGCAACAAAAGTGACCGGCGCTACATCCGCTCAGGACATGACGCTGGCAGATATTAGTAAATATGTCAAAGATGATCTTGGCTTTAATTATAGCGGCTATTTTCGTACCGGATGGGCGACATCAAGCCACGGTGTTCCCAAATCTTATGCTATTGGCGCATTGGGGCGTTTCGGAAATGAATATGGAGGATGGTTTGATCTAATTCTGGATAAACGAGTCTACGCTCAGAATGGCAAAACGGTAAACGCAGTTGTTTGGCTGGACGGCAATGTCAGCCAGTCTTATAGTAATGGATCATTTAATACCAATAAAGATAATATATTGCAGTTCTCAGATATGTATATTACAACCACAGGATTTATCCCATCGCTTCCTGAGGCCAACTTTTGGGTAGGGAAACATTATCTGCAGAACTATGAAATCCAGATGCTGGACTGGAAAGCACATAAAGCAGATTCTGCTGGTGCCGTTGGGCTGGAGAATATTAATGTAGGTGTGGGTAAACTGGACATAGCATTGTTGCGTCAAGATTTGGATCTGTATTCAAAGGATTATTCCAGCACGACACAGGTGAATACCAATGCCATCGATATGCGTTTCCATGATATTCCATTATGGGATAAGGCAACCTTAGGCGTTTATGGTCGGTATAATATGCCAAATAAAGATCACATATCTAAATCTGACAACTATTTTGACATGAAAGATGCATGGCTGATCACCGGGCTTGTGCGACAGAATTTTGACAATGGTGGGTTTAACGAATTTGTCATCCAGGCGGCTAACAACGCCATTGCCAGCGGATTTATGCATATTTCAGATTCAAACCCTGATTATGGATATAACGGATATTATTATGGCGATCATACAAACGGAACCGGCCTGCGTTTGATCTCGCAAGGAGAGACTTATCTTCGTCCGGACGTGATTATGGCGAATGCCTTAGTTTATGGCCGTGGCAATGATCTCTATAGCTATGAAACCGGCGCGCATACTGATTTTGAAACATTCAGGGCCGTGGTTCGTCCTGCGTATATCTGGAATGATTACAACCAGACTGGCGTTGAATTGGCCTATTTCAACCAAACCAACGAGGCAAACAATCAGAAATACCACGAATCAGGATATAAAACCACGTTGTATCATGCCTTTAAAGTTGGTACCAGCATGTTGAGGTCTCGTCCAGAAATACGTTTTTATGGTACCTATATTAAATCACTGGAAAACGACATCTCTGAAGTTTCTTTTGAAGATGACAAAAATGATCAATTTAGCGTGGGCGTACAGGCCGAAGTATGGTGGTAAAGTCGGGTACGACCACGGGTAACAGTTGAACCCACCGGTCGTCAGGTTACAGGGCAGGGAAAAGAAACTCAGTGTCCGCCAGCGGCAGGTTTCAGCGCGGTCTGGGGCGATCGGAACGCCCCATGTCTTTTACAGACCAGATATAACGACTATCTTCACATTTGCAGTGAGTAAGCCGGGCAGCTAAAAAAATGCACTATCTCGCCATAACGGGCTGACCATATCCCTGGTAAGTACCGTTTAATCGCATAGTATTAACGTTAAAGATGTTTTTCTGCTACCTGCGATAGATAGGATTCAAAAGTGACATGACCTCGGCCTCTTCCGCTAAATTCTCCACGACATTCCTGGCATAATCAGCTATCTTGTTTAGCATATAAAACAAATTTGACCGATTATGGTGTAGATACGCTTTATATCGGTTATTTCGTTAAGCCAGAAAAACGAGACAGCAAGATGAGCGTAATGTTTGACCCGGAAGCGGCAGTCTATCCGTTTCCACCAAAACCCGCCCCGCTAAACGTGGATGAAAAGCAATTCTACCGCGAGAAGATCAAACGTCTCCTGAAAGCGCGTGATGCTGTTATGGTGGCACATTATTACACTGACCCGGAAATCCAGCACCTGGCTGAAGAAACGGGGGGATGCATAGCCGATTCCCTGGAAATGGCGCGCTTTGGCGCACGGCATGCCGCTTCAACATTGCTGGTTGCCGGGGTGCGTTTTATGGGCGAAACGGCAAAAATCCTCAGCCCGGAAAAAACGATTCTGATGCCCACGCTACACGCGGAATGTTCCCTTGACCTGGGCTGCCCGATAGACGAATTTGGCGCCTTCTGCGATGCGCATCCGGACCGCACCGTGGTGGTTTATGCCAATACGTCGGCGGCGGTGAAGGCTCGCGCTGACTGGGTAGTGACCTCCAGCATTGCGGTGGAACTGATTGAGCATCTTGATAGCATGGGCGAAAAAATCATCTGGGCGCCAGACCGCCATCTGGGCAACTATGTACAAAAACAGACTGCTGCCGATGTGTTGTGCTGGCAGGGAGCCTGTATTGTTCATGATGAATTCAAAACGCAAGCGCTGGTAAGAATGAAGGCGCTTTATCCGCATGCGGCTGTGCTCGTGCACCCGGAATCGCCGCAGGCGATTGTTGATATGGCCGATGCCGTGGGGTCAACCAGCCAGTTAATTAATGCGGCTAAAACCCTGCCGCAGCATCAGCTAATTGTTGCTACCGACCGCGGCATTTTCTACAAAATGCAGCAGGCGGTACCGGGAAAAGAGCTGCTGGAAGCGCCTACGGCTGGCGAAGGGGCAACCTGTCGGAGCTGCGCGCACTGCCCCTGGATGGCCATGAATGGCCTGCGGACGATTGCTGAAGGGCTGGAGCAGGGGGGCAGCGAACATGAAATTCATGTTGATGAGCAGTTGCGCGCTGCTGCGCTGGTGCCGCTGAACAGAATGCTCGATTTTGCGGCTACACTTCGGAGATAACGCATTATCGCGTCACTGTACGCTCTGGGGATAAGATGGATTTTTTTAGTACGCAGAACATATTAGTGCACATACCCATTGGTGCCGGTGGATATGACCTGTCGTGGATTGAAGCCATTGGCACCCTCGCTGGCCTGTTGTGCATCTGGCTGGCGAGTCTGGAGAAGATCGGTAACTATGCCTTTGGGCTGATCAACGTCACTCTGTTTGCCATTATCTTCTTCCAGATCCAGCTTTATGCCAGCCTTCTGTTACAGGTTTTTTTCTTCGCGGCCAACGTCTATGGCTGGTACGCCTGGTCGCGACAGACCCGCGATAATCAGGCTGAACTGCAAATCCGCTGGCTGCCGCTGACAAAGGCGCTGGGCTGGCTGGCGGCCTGCGTGGTGGCGATTGGTCTGATGACGGCGTTTATTAACCCGGTTTTTGCCTTCCTGACGCGCATTGCCGTTGTGCTGATGCAAACCCTGGGGTTGCAGGTAGCAATGCCGACACTGCAGCCGGATGCATTCCCGTTCTGGGACGCCTGCATGATGGTGCTGTCTATTGTGGCGATGATTCTGATGACGCGCAAATATGTCGAAAACTGGCTGCTATGGGTGATTATTAACATAATTAGCATGGTTATTTTTGCGCGTCAGGGGGTCTACGCGATGTCGCTGGAATACCTGCTTCTGACGTTTATCGCCCTTAACGGTAGCCGGATGTGGATTAACAGCGCGCGTGAGCGCGGGTCTCACGCTTTTGCCCGTTAATGATTGTGTCCATGTCCGGAGGGCGACATATTCAGATGGCATTCCGGGACACGACAGGGCTGATACTCCATCTGCACCGTAATGTCCGCAATCTGATACTTGTGCTGCAAGAAAAGGTGGATACGTTCCAGCAGGCCGTCGTGATCGTGCGGCGGCACCACCTGCACATGCAGCGTCATCACCGTTTTCTCTCCTACCAGCCAGGCATGAACATGGTGTACATCGCGCACTTCCGGCACTGAACGGCGCAAATCGCGCTTTAATGCGTCAACATCAAGGGAGCGCGGGGCGCCTTCCAGGAGTTCGTTGATACTCTCCTGCAACAAACGCCAGGCGCTACGCAGAACCAGGCACGAAACCAACACTGACAGAATGGGATCGATAGGCGTCCAGCCCGTGGCGAGGATAATGATGGCGGCTATTATCGCCCCGACCGAACCAAGTAGATCCCCCAGTACATGCAGAGCCGCAGCCCGTACATTGAGATTATGACCTTCATTGCCATGACGCAGGATCCAGAATGCCAGAATATTCGCCAGTAATCCCGCTATGGCGATGATGATCATGGTTTTACCGGCAACCGGTTGAGGATGATTAAAGCGTTGAATGGCTTCCCAGACGATCAGAATCGTAATGATGACCAGCGCAATGGCATTAAGGAACGCGGCCAGGGTGGTCAGACGTAACCAGCCAAAGGTATGACGGGTATTTGGTGGGCGGCGGGAGAAGCGAACCGCCAGCAAGGCGAACAGGAGCGCTGCTGTATCAGTGAGCATATGGCCCGCATCGGCCAGCAGCGCCAGAGAACCTGAAAGCAACCCGCCTGCGATTTCAACCAGCATAAATCCGGCAGTGACGCAAAACGCCAGCAGTAGTCGCCGGGCATTATGATCGTCCGTTTGCCGCACAGGAGTATGTGAATGTGAGTGCCCCATGATTTCTCTCTAACATTATTATTCTGATTATTACTTTATGACATGATTGGGCTTTCAGGTGAACAAAATGAAAAAGGAGTGCCCCGCATAGTATGTGAGTACCGCTGCTGGCGGCCCAATAGCCCTGCGTGAAGGGGCTCTATCCTCTGCGTTATCAGGGTTGATGCCCAGTTGTGGACACAACGAGAACATTACTCCCCCTCTCCGGACTGCGCGTAATGTAAAATCATATTTACACTTTTTAGCTGAAGAGATAGATTGTGGAGATTGCATTTAACTGGATAAGTATGGCAACGCTGGAACTAAAATGAATTATCAGAACGACGACTTACGCATTAAAGAGATCAACGAATTACTGCCTCCCGTTGCCCTCCTTGAAAAATTCCCCGCTACCGAGAATGCCGCTAATACCGTTGCGCATGCACGTAAAGCGATCCATCAGATCCTCAAAGGCAATGACGATCGCTTGCTGGTGGTCATCGGCCCGTGTTCCATTCATGATCCTGTTGCGGCGAAAGAGTATGCCGATCGGCTGCTCAAGTTGCGCAAATCGCTAAAAGGTGAGCTGGAAATTGTGATGCGCGTCTATTTTGAGAAGCCGCGCACCACCGTGGGATGGAAAGGGCTGATCAACGATCCGCATATGGATAACAGCTTCCGCATCAATGATGGTCTGCGTATCGCGCGCAAGCTGTTGCTGGATATTAATGACAGCGGGCTGCCGGCGGCCGGAGAATTCCTCGATATGATCACGCCGCAGTATCTTGCCGATCTGATGAGCTGGGGAGCGATTGGCGCGCGAACCACCGAATCTCAGGTGCATCGCGAGCTCTCTTCCGGACTCTCTTGCCCGGTGGGTTTCAAAAACGGCACCGATGGGACCATAAAAGTCGCGATTGATGCTATCAACGCCGCGGGGGCACCGCACTGTTTCCTGTCGGTAACCAAATGGGGTCATTCAGCGATCGTCAACACCAGCGGCAACAGTGATTGTCATATCATCCTGCGCGGCGGTAAAGAGCCGAACTACAGTGCGAAGCACGTTGCCGACGTGAAGGTTGGCCTGGCGAAAGCGGGTCTGCCCGCGAAGATTATGATCGATTTTAGCCATGCCAATTCCAGCAAGCAGTTTAAAAAGCAGATGGATGTGGGCGCAGATGTTTGTCAGCAGATTGCTGGCGGTGAGCAATCAATCATGGGCGTGATGATTGAAAGCCATCTGGTGGAAGGCAATCAGAGTCTTGAAAGCGGTGTGCCGCTGACCTACGGCAAGAGCATTACCGATGCCTGCATCGGCTGGGAAGATACCGATATGATTTTGCATCAACTGGCGGATGCGGTAAAAGCGCGTCGCGGCTAGCTGAAGCGTTTTCCATGCTAAAAAATAAAAAAACCGGCTTTGTTAGCCGGTTTTTTATATTTAATTACTTCGCTTTACCCTGGTTCGCAACGGCAGCCGCTTTCGCGGCGATCTCGTCGGCGTTACCCAGATAGTAGTGTTTAACCGGCTTGAAGTTTTCATCGAACTCATACACCAGCGGTACGCCGGTCGGGATGTTCAGTTCGAGGATCTCGTCTTCACCCATATTGTCGAGGTATTTCACCAGCGCGCGCAGGGAGTTACCGTGAGCGGCGATAATCACGCGCTCACCGCTTTTCAGACGTGGCAGAATGGTGTCGTTCCAGTACGGTACAACGCGCTCAATGGTCAGCGCCAGGCTTTCGGTTACCGGCAGCTCTTTATCCGTCAGTTTCGCGTAGCGCGGATCGTGGCCCGGATAACGCTCGTCGTCTTTTGTCAGCTCCGGCGGAGTCACCGCGAAGCCACGACGCCACTGTTTAACCTGCTCATCACCATATTTCTCAGCGGTTTCCGCTTTGTTCAGACCCTGCAGCGCACCGTAATGGCGCTCATTCAGTTTCCAGGATTTCTCAACCGGCAGCCAGGCCTGATCCAGTTCGTCCAGCACGTTCCACAGAGTGTGGATGGCACGTTTCAGCACAGAGGTATAAGCAAAGTCGAAGCTGAAGCCTTCTTCTTTCAGCAGCTTGCCGGCTGCTTTTGCTTCACCCACGCCTTTCTCAGACAGGTCAACGTCATACCAACCGGTGAAACGGTTTTCGTTGTTCCATTGGCTTTCGCCGTGACGAACGAGTACCAGCTTAGTTACAGCCATACACTTACTCCTCAATACACGTCATCTTTCACGTCACCTCATCGCTGGCTACTTTCACTCACCCCGGTCGCATCGTTCACTATGTTCCTGGGATTCGCTCATTTGCCGCTTTGAGGCGACTCGAAATTGGTAGTGTATATATTTATTGATTGATAACTATTCTCATTATATTGCCACGATTTACCTCACGGCAATGCTTATCCCTAACCATAGCGAAAATAGTGGCCCAGTGTAAGATACTTGTAAAACAGAGGTTGTGTTTTTGTCTGTAAGTGACGAATTTTTCAGCGAAAGGGGAAAAAAGCCCTCCACCTGGCGTGGAGGGTGAGGCATTATCTGGCGATAAACTGATATTCCGTCAGGCTGACGTACTCTTCGCCGGGAAGCAGAACGCAATCCGGCTGCGGCCACTCCGGGTGGTTCGGCGAATCCGGCAGGAACTCGCTCTCCAGCGCCAGGCCTTGCCAGTCAGCGTAGGGTTGCGCGCTGCGCGACGGCGTGCCGCCCAGGTAGTTGCCGGAGTAGAATTGCAGGGCCGGAGCGGAGGTATACACCGTCATCTGCAGCTTTTCATCCTGGGACCAGACGTGAGCTGCCGGAACCTGGGCATCTCCCTGCGCCTGGAGCAGAAAGGCGTGGTCGTAACCTTTCACTTTCTGCTGGTCTTCATCACGCAGGAAATCGTCCGCCAGCATCTTCGGCGTACGAAAATCAAAGCCGGTCAGAGCAACGCTTTGCAGGTTTCCCCCCGGAATACCGTCGCTTTCTACGGGGAGGTAAGCCTCGGCAAAAATTTGCAGCTTATGGTTACGCACGTCGCTCTGTATGCCATCCAGGTTGAAATAGACGTGGTTAGTCAGGTTCACCGGGCAGGGCTGGTCAACGGTGGCGCGATACTCAATAGAGATCCGATTATCGTCAGTCAGGCGGTAGTGCGCGGTTGCCGTTAAATTGCCGGGGTATCCCTGATCGCCATCGGCGGATGAGAGTGAGAATAGCGCGTGATGATCATCGGCGCTGACAATTTGCCAGCGGCGCTTATCGAAACCGTCAGGCCCGCCGTGTAACTGATGTCCAGCCTCGTTGGAAGGCGTCAGATTGACGGTTCGACCATCAAGGAGGAAGCGGCTGTTGGCGATACGGTTGGCGTAACGGCCAACGGACGCGCCGAGAAAAGCGGCCTGATGCGTATAGTCGCTCGGCGTCGCGCAGCCGAGCAGCGCTTCGCGTACGCTGCCGTCAGCCAGGGCGACCTGCGCCGAAAGCAGCGTCGCGCCCCAATCCATTACGGTGACCGTCATCCCCGCGTCATTACGCAGGGTGAGGATATTCCACGGCAGGCCGTCCGGCGCCAGCCCGGTTGTTTGGTTTAGCATTGTCCGGCTCCCTGAGAGGGTTTGCACACATAGAACGTTTCTCTAATCCCGGTTTTCGCTTCATATGCCTGGGCAACGGCCTGCTGTACGCCTTCGACCAGATCCTCCGGCATCAGCGCGACAATACAGCCGCCGAAACCGCCGCCGGTCATGCGGACGCCGCCTTTGTCGCCGATGGCCGCTTTGACGATATCCACTAGCGTATCAATCTGCGGTACGGTGATTTCAAAATCGTCGCGCATGGAGGCATGAGATTCCGCCATCAGTTCACCCATTCGTTGCAGGTCGCCTTTTTCCAGCGCCGTAGCGGCCTCTACGGTACGGGCGTTTTCGGTCAGTACGTGGCGAACGCGTCTGGCGACCACCGGGTCAAGCTCGTGGGCGACGGCGTTGAACTCGTCGAGGGTCACATCGCGCAGGGCGGGCTGCTGGAAGAAGCGGGCGCCGGTTTCGCACTGTTCACGACGGGTGTTGTATTCGCTGCCCACCAGAGTGCGTTTAAAATTACTGTTGATAATCACCACCGCGACGCCTTTCGGCATTGAAACCGCCTTAGTGCCTAATGATCGGCAGTCGATCAGCAGCGCGTGATCTTTTTTACCGAGCGCGGAGATTAACTGATCCATGATGCCGCAGTTGCAGCCGACGAACTGGTTTTCCGCTTCCTGGCCGTTGAGCGCGATTTGCGCGCCGTCGAGCGGCAGGTGATACAACTGCTGAAATACGGTGCCGACGGCGACTTCCAGTGAAGCTGAGGAGCTTAATCCCGCACCCTGTGGCACGTTACCGCTAATGACCAGGTCCGCTCCGCCGAAGTGGTTGTTGCGCTGCTGAAGATGCTTTACCACGCCGCGAACATAGTTCGACCACTGCTGGGTGTCGTGGCGGGTAATCTGCGAATCGAGGGAGAATTCATCGCTCTGACTGTCGTAATCGGCGGCAATCACCCGCACGGTACGATCGTTGCGCGGTGAGCAACTGATCACCGTCTGATAATCAATCGCGCAGGGCAGCACGAATCCATCGTTATAGTCGGTGTGTTCGCCAATCAGGTTAACCCGGCCAGGCGCCTGGATAACATGGCTGGCGGGATAGCCGAACTTTTCAGCAAACAGGGCTTGGTTTTTCTCTTTCAGACTCATGGTTATACTCCGGATTCGCGGAAATGGACGTCGCTCACAGCGCGCAGACGTTCAGCAGCTTGCTCGGCCGTCAGGTCACGCTGAGTTTCGGCCAGCATTTCATAGCCGACCATAAATTTGCGCACCGTGGCGGAACGCAGCAGCGGCGGATAAAAATGAGCGTGCAGCTGCCAGTGATCATTGTTTTCATCGTTAAACGGCGCGCCGTGCCAGCCCATAGAGTAGGGGAACGAGCACTGGAACAGGTTGTCGTAACGGCTGGTCAGCTTTTTCAGCGCCAGCGCAAGGTCGCTGCGCCGGTCGTCGGTTAAATCAGTCAGGCGCCGGACGTGTGTTTTCGGCAGCAGCAGCGTCTCGAATGGCCATGCCGCCCAGTAAGGGACAACGGCGAGCCAGTGTGCGGTCTCGACGACCGTGCGGCTACCGTCGGCGAATTCGCGCTGCGCGTAATCCACCAGCATCGGCGCGCCGTGCTCGGTGAAGTACGCTTTTTGCAGACGATCTTCACGTTCCGCTTCGTTAGGCAGGAAGCTGTTTGCCCACACCTGACCGTGAGGATGCGGGTTGGAGCAGCCCATCGCCGCGCCTTTGTTTTCAAAAACCTGGACCCAGGGATAGCTTTTCCCGAGGTCCGCGGTCTGTTCCTGCCACGTTTTAACCACGCCTTCCAGCGCCTCCACGCTCAACTCCGGCAGCGTTTTGCTGTGGTCTGGCGAAAAGCAGATGACCCGGCTGGTGCCACGGGCACTCTGACAACGCATCAGCGGGTCGTCGCTTTCCGGAGCGTCAGGGGTATCGCTCATCAACGCCGCAAAGTCATTGGTAAAAACAAAGGTGCCGGTGTAGTTCGGGTTTTTGTCACCGGTCACGCGGGTATTACCCGGGCACAGGAAACAGTCCGGGTCGTGCGCGGGCAACGTCTGTTTTGCTGGTGTCTCCTGCGCACCCTGCCAGGGGCGCTTTGCGCGATGCGGAGAAACCAGAATCCACTGCCCGGTTAACGGGTTATAACGACGATGCGGATGGTCGACGGGGTTAAATACGCTCATGAAGGTTCCTTAGTCTGGATAACCTTGCGGATGACGGGACTGCCAGTGCCAGGTGTCCTGCGCCATTTCGTCAAGGTTGCGGGTCACTCGCCAGTTCAGATCGCGATCGGCCTTTTCAGCGTCCGCCCAGTAGGCCGGGAGGTCGCCATCGCGGCGTGGCGCGAAGTGGTAGTTAATCGGTTTGCCACAGGCTTTGCTGAAGGCATTGACGACGTCGAGCACGCTGTTGCCGATGCCGGCGCCAAGGTTGTAGATATGCACGCCAGCTTTACCGGCCAGTTTTTCCATCGCCACGACGTGACCATCGGCCAGATCCATCACGTGAATATAGTCACGCACGCCGGTGCCATCTTTGGTCGGATAGTCGTTACCAAACACCGCCAGCGATTCGCGACGGCCAACGGCGACTTGTGCGATGTACGGCATCAGGTTGTTGGGGATACCCTGAGGGTCTTCACCCATGTCACCCGACGGATGCGCGCCGACCGGGTTGAAATAACGCAGCAGGGCGATGCTCCACTCCGGCTGAGCTTTTTGCAGATCGGTGAGGATCTGTTCGACCATCAGTTTGCTTTTGCCGTAAGGGCTTTGCGGCGTACCGGTCGGGAAACTTTCGACATAAGGGATTTTGGGCTGGTCGCCGTAGACGGTGGCGGAGGAGCTGAAAATAAAGTTTTTCACGCCCGCGGCGCGCATGGCGGAAACTAATTTCAGTGTACCGGTTACGTTATTGTCATAATATTCCAGCGGCTTAGCGACGGACTCCCCGACGGCCTTCAGGCCGGCGAAATGGATCACGGCTTCAATCGCATGATCGTGGAGGATTTCCGTCATCAGCGCTTCATTACGAATGTCGCCTTCAACAAAGGTGGCGCTTTTCCCGCCGAGACGCTCAATCACCGGCAATACGCTGCGCTTACTGTTGCAGAGATTGTCGAGAATAATCACCTCGTGTCCCTGCTGTAGCAGTTGAACGCAGGTATGACTTCCAATGTAACCGCTACCACCTGTAACCAGTACTTTCATGATTCGCTCCAATAGGCTTATCGTGTGAGATGAAGATAGCATATCAAAGAAGTGAAAAGTGTGACACAGGGCAAATTGGTGGAATCGTTTACACTCAAAGGCGGCGTTGCGAAATTCTCTTTTTTGTCTTTTAAAAACAAATTGATACTCTATTGTGTGGATATTATTCCGAAAAAACCAGGGATCTGCAGACCCCTGTACAGGCTTAATTTTCCAGTGGACCGACCTGGTAAGTGTAACCGTCTCCACTGCTGATAAACGCCAGACGGTGAGTAATACAATCCGGGGCGTCTTCGGCGTGGTGGGATACAAACAGCAGTTGCGTCGCCCCTTCGCTAATTAACACATCGACAAAGCGGCGCACCAGTTGGCGGTTGAGCGGATCCAGCCCCTGTAGCGGCTCATCGAGAATCAGCAGGGTAGGGTGCTTGACCAGCGCGCGGACGATCAGCGCCAGCCGCTGCTGCCCCCATGAGAGACTGTGGAACGGGGCATCGGCGGTGCGTTTGTCGATGCCCAGAATATCCAGCCATTTTTGCGCCAGCTTATGCTGCTTGTCGGAAACGGCCTGGTAGATGCCAATGGAGTCGAAGTAACCGGAGAGAATAACGTTGCGCACGTTGGTGCTGACGCGATACTCCAGGTGCAGGCTGCTGCTGACGTAACCAATATGCTTTTTGATATCCCAGATAGTTTCTCCGCTGCCGCGACGGCGGCCAAACAGCGTCAGGTCGTTACTGTATCCCTGTGGATGATCGCCGGTGACCAGGCTGAGCAGCGTTGATTTCCCGGCGCCGTTGGGGCCGACTATCTGCCAGTGTTCGCCAGGATTTACCGTCCAGTTCAGGTGGTTAATGATCGGACGGTCGTTATAAGAGACCCTACCCTCTTTGAGTACGATGAGCGGCGCGCTGGCGTCCAGCGTATGCCGCGCGGCCGGGGCATCCGGTTCAGGTAACGCCATGCCGTCAAGCTTCTCGCTATGCGCCAGTTGAGCAATCAGCGCCTGTTGCAGCAGGGCCTGCTTTTCACCGGTTTCGCTAAGGACACAATCCGCCAGCACGCCAGCATACTGTACGAACGTCGGGATCTCGTCGAAACGATTGAGAACCAGTACAAGGGTGATACCTTCGTTGTTCAGGGTTGCCAGCAGCGCCGCCAGTTGCTGGCGGGAGGCGACATCAAGGCCGTCGAACGGCTCATCAAGGATCAGCAGATCAGGGTTGCCCATCAGCGCCTGGCACAGCAGGGTTTTGCGCGTTTCACCGGTGGAGAGATATTTAAAGCGGCGCGGTAACAGGCCGGTGATGCCAAACTGTTCCGCGAGCCGGGCGCAGCGGGAAGCGTCCTTAACCTCATCCTGGATGATTTCCGCTGTTGTTCGCCCGGTATCATCTTCGCCGGGGCTCAGCATATCGGTGTTGTTACGTTGCCACTCATCGCTGACCAGTTTCTGCAACTGCTCAAAGGAGAGGCGGGTGATGCGGGAAAAGTTACACTGCCGCTGCCCGCCAGGCAGCGTCAGTTCGCCGGACAGCGCCCGGGCGAGGGCCGATTTCCCACTGCCGTTGCTGCCGACGAAAGCCCAGCTTTCGCCCGCATGCACGCTGAGGTGCTCAATATTTAACGTTTTTGTGTCGCTCAGGCGAAACGTGCCTTGCGAAATTTGCAACAATGACATTTTATATCCCACTTTTTGCAGCGATGAGCTTCAGGGATACGTCTTCACAAGCACAATGTCAATGCCGTTAGCACAAGGTGGCGAGAATGATACGATCGGCGTTGAAATAGGCGATTGCTTCTACACCTTCCGCCAGCTCGCGCGTTTGTTCCACCGGAAGGGTAGCACAAAGATTCTGACCATCCGGGAGCGCCATCAGCACTTCGCACTGTTCTGGCCCATGTTCAATATGGCTGATACGCCCGGTTAGTTGATTATCCGCCTGTTGAGCTCGCGCAGGATCCCGGGTCATGCCAACCCACGGCGCTTTCAGCAGCACTAAGACTTCCTGGCCTTCATTAAGGCCCAGACGATCGGCGCTTTGTGCGGTAATGGCGACTTTAAAACGGGTTTGCCCGTCGGCCAGCAGCACTTCAACATGCTGCTGCACCTGCTGGTGGTCGCGACCGGTAATGGTACCAAACCACTGATTGCGGGCGCTGGTTTGCAGAGAAAAACGCGAAATAGCCGCCAGCAGACTATCGAGAGGCAGGGCATCATCATCGCTCAGCACATCGAACGCTTTCTGCTGAATCTGTGCCAGCAGGTCGTAAAGCTGAATCAGTCGTCGCCCGTAGCGGGTGAGAACCGCGCCACCGCCGCCTTTACCGCCAGTGGCGCGATCGACCAGAGTCTGTTCGCTCAGTTGATTCATTTCATTAATTGCATCCCAGGCGCTTTTATAGCTGATACCCGCGTTTTTTGCCCCCTGGCTAATGGAACCGGTCTGGTCAATCTGTTTCAGCAGGGCGATACGGCGAGGATCGGCGAACAGGCGCTGCTGTAACTTGAGGGTAAGAAGAATTTCAGCCTGCATAATCATATCCTGATGAAAAAGGGTATTGTGACCGATAGCGGCTATCTTGCAAGATGCATCTGTCGCGCTACTCAGTGAGGCGCCGCACAAATGGGGCGTGTTTTTCCTGCCGAATTGGTTACAATGCGCTATTCCTACTTTCTGGAGCCAACCATGTTAGAGCTATTGAAAAGTCTGGTTTTTGCTGTCGTCATGGTGCCGGTGGTGATGGCCGTCATCCTGGGGTTAATTTACGGGCTGGGTGAAGTCTTTAACTTCCTTTCCGGCGCGGGCCGCAAAGACAGCAGGCCGCAAAACCACTGATTTCTCCCCCGCGCCCGCTTTTGTCGGGCGTTTTTATTTCTCTCAACAATTGATCTGTTTCTGGTTATCCCTAATTTTACTCTGGGAAAATCCTGTACTTGTCGTTATATTATCTCCTACATAACGAGCCCACAGGAGTTTCAGATGACAGGTCAATGGTTACGTTTTTTTGCCGGAGCGGCGTTAACGCTCTCTGTTGCTGGTCACGCGCTGGCGGACGAAGGTAAAATCACGGTGTTTGCCGCGGCATCGCTCACTAACGCGATGCAGGATATTGCGAAAGAGTATAAGAAAGAGAAAAACGTAGACGTGGTCTCTTCCTTTGCCTCTTCATCTACACTGGCGCGACAAATTGAAGCGGGAGCGCCTGCGGATTTGTTCATCTCTGCGGACCAAAAATGGATGGATTACGCGGTCGGGAAAAAAACGATCGATACCGCTTCACGCACCACGTTACTGGGCAATAGCCTGGTTGTCGTTGCGCCGAAAGCCAGCCCCCAGGAAGCTTTCACCATTAATGATAAAACCGACTGGACCCATTTGTTGAAAGGTGGCCGTCTGGCTGTCGGCGACCCGGAGCACGTGCCTGCTGGCATTTACGCTAAAGAAGCGTTACAAAAACTGGGGGCCTGGGAAACCTTGTCGCCTAAACTGGCGCCGGCGGAAGACGTTCGCGGCGCGCTGGCGCTGGTTGAGCGTAACGAAGCCCCGCTGGGCATTGTTTATGGCTCTGATGCCGTTGCCAGCAAAGGCGTAAAAGTTGTCGGAACCTTCCCTGAAGATTCTCATAAGAAAGTAGAATATCCGCTGGCTATAGTCGACGGGCATAAAAATGCGACGGTAAGCGCCTTTTATGATTATCTGAAAGGGCCACAAGCTTCTGCAATCTTTAAACGTTACGGGTTTACTACTCACTAATGTTCTTAAGCGATCCCGAATGGCAGGCGGTACTGCTGAGCCTGAAAGTCTCATCCCTGGCGGTGGTGTTTAGCTTACCTTTTGGGATCTTCTTTTCCTGGCTGCTGGTGCGACGGAATTTCCCGGGTAAGGCGCTGCTCGATAGCGTTATCCATTTGCCGCTGGTGTTACCGCCGGTGGTCGTGGGTTATCTGTTGCTGGTTGCGATGGGGCGACGCGGGTTTATCGGTAGCTGGCTTTATGACTGGTTTGGTCTGAGTTTCGCGTTTAGCTGGCGCGGCGCGGTACTGGCGGCGTCGGTGATGTCTTTTCCCCTGATGGTACGGGCCATTCGTCTGGCGCTGGAAGGGGTCGATGTCAGGCTTGAACAGGCGGCACGCACCCTGGGGGCAGGCCGCTGGCGCGTATTTTTCACCATTACATTACCGTTGACGCTGCCCGGTATTATCGTCGGCACCGTGCTCGCTTTCGCCCGCTCGCTGGGCGAATTTGGCGCAACCATCACTTTTGTGTCCAATATTCCCGGCGAAACACGGACGATCCCTTCGGCGATGTATACCCTGATTCAGACCCCCGGCGGTGAAGGGGCGGCGGCGCGGTTATGTTTGATTTCGATTGTTCTGGCGCTGATATCGCTGATGATTTCTGAATGGCTGGCCCGTCTCAGCCGTAAGCGGACGGGGAAATAAGCATGCTCGAACTCGATTTTACCCAGACGCTGGGCACCCATTGTCTGCAGATCCGCGAGACACTTCCCGCCAGCGGTATTACCGCGATTTTTGGCGTGTCTGGTGCGGGAAAAACATCACTGATTAACGCCATTAGCGGCCTGACGCGTCCTCAGCAGGGGCGTATTGTGCTTAACGGTAGAGTGCTTAATGATGTTGAAAACCGCATCTGTCTGGCTCCTGAAAAACGCCGCATTGGCTACGTCTTTCAGGATGCCCGCCTGTTTCCGCACTACAAGGTACGGGGCAATCTGAAATACGGCATGGCGAAGAATATGACCGATCAGTTCGATAAGCTGGTGGAGCTGCTCGGTATTGCTCCGCTGCTGGACCGCTTGCCGGGCGATCTCTCCGGTGGCGAAAAGCAGCGAGTCGCCATTGGCCGGGCATTGCTCACTGCACCGGAATTGCTGCTGCTGGATGAACCGCTGGCATCGCTGGATATTCCGCGTAAGCGCGAGCTGTTGCCCTATCTGCAACGTCTGGCGCGCGAAATTCATATCCCGATGCTGTACGTCAGCCACTCGCTGGATGAAATCCAGCATCTGGCGGATAAAGTACTGGTACTGGAAGAGGGGAAAGTAAAAGCGTTGGGCGATCTGGAAGAGGTGTGGAGCAGCAGCGTGATGCATCCCTGGTTACCGCAGGAGCAACAAAGCACCATCCTGAATGTCACCGTTGTCGAGCAGCATCAGCAATATGCGATGACCGCGCTGGCGCTCGGCGACCAACGGCTTTGGGTCAATCAGCTTGACCGGCCGCAAGGAGAAACGGTACGCATCCGTATTCAGGCCTCCGATGTCTCTCTGGTACTGCAACCCGGGCAACAAACCAGTATCCGCAATATTTTGCCCGCACGGGTGGTGCAGTGCATTGAAAGCAGTGGGCAGGTCGAGGTCAGGCTGGAAATTAGCGGCCGTACGTTGTGGGCGCGTATCAGCCCCTGGGCCCGCGATGACCTGCAAATTACCCCCGGGCAGCCGTTGTATGCGCAAATTAAAAGCGTGTCGATAGCCGCCTGATTACAACAAATAGCGGTTGATGTAGTCGGCGATACTGGGGGTTTCGTTTTCACCAATCACCACGTTGGCCCGGGCTTTGACTTCATCCACCGCGTTGCCCATCGCTACGCCGGTACCGGCCGCTTCCAGCATGCTGAGGTCGTTGTAGTTGTCGCCGAAGGCCACCACGTCCTGCATTGACAGCCCCTGCGCCGCGATCCACCTGGCCAGGCGTTGGCCTTTACTGTTTCCCGCGCGGGCGATATCAACCTGATCGTGCCACGACCATTCGCATTCCAGCCCCAGCGTCTGAGCGACGTGCCGGGCGAAATGCTGCAGTTTCGCGGTATCTTCGTCGGTGAGGGCGAATTTCCATACGGCATTAACCTGGCGCGCGGCCTGCGCCAGCGAGTCGACCTGAGTAAATACCGGACGCTGCCCGACGGGGAGAGACTGCGCCCAGTTGGTGGTACGGATAACGTGGCCGGTGAGCTGCTCGTATAGCATGGCGTCATCGACGTACATCAGGCCGTGGATATCATGCTCGTTGAGCATTTCCGTCAGGCTCAGGGCCTTGTCTACCGGCATCGGATCGGACTCAATAACCTTTTTTGCATGATAATCATACAAATAAGTGCCATTACAGCAAATTGCAGGTGTATCCAGAGCCAGTGCCTGATAAAAAGGGTGGATAGCGACGTGATGTCGACCGGTGACGATGATCACCTGGTATCCGGCGTTTTTAGCGCGATCCAGTGCGTCGAGCGACGCGGGGAGGATAGTTTTTTTGCTGGTCAATAGCGTGCCGTCTAAATCCAGGGCAATCACGCGTGAGGTCATGTGTTGTTTCCGGTTGATGATGAAAAGTTTTCTTGCCCTGATGGTACACCGCTGTGCTGTTCGGGGAAACTTTTCAGTATCTACCGCCAAAAGAGCCGATACACGTTAACCTTTGAGCTACCGCGAGGTATCTTGAATGAGAGTGTGTTTGCATAGTGTATTTTTCAGGCAGCTATAGCCGTGAAAGATAAATTTTCCATGCGCAGTGAGGAAAGGAGCATTCATGAAACAAACCGTTTATACCGCCAGCCCGGAAAGCCAACAGATTCATGTCTGGGATCTGGATCCTGAGGGAAAGCTGACCCTGGTGCAGGTTGTTGATGCATTTGGTCAGGTGCAGCCGATGGTGGTGAGCCCGAACAAAGCGTATCTCTACGTTGGCGTGCGTCCGGAGTTTCGCGTACTGGCTTACCGCATTGCGCCTGATAATGGCGCCCTGACCTTTGCTGGTGAGGCGGCATTGCCGGGCAGCCCGACGCATATTTCCACCGATCGTCAGGGGCGCTTTTTATTTAGTGCCTCTTATAATGCGGGCTGCGTCAGCGTCACGCCGCTGGTGGAGGGGCTGCCAGGGGAAACGGTGACCGTGGTTGAAGGGCTGGAGGGCTGCCATTCAGCAAACATCTCCCCGGATAATCGTACGCTGTGGGTGCCAGCGTTGAAGCAGGATCGTATTTGCCTGTTTACCCTGAGCGAGGATGGTTTCCTGAGCGCGCAGGAACCCGCGGAAGTGACCACTGTTGAAGGTGCTGGTCCGCGTCATATGGTGTTCCACCCGAACCAGCAATACGGTTATTGCGTAAATGAGCTGAATAGCTCCGTTGATGTCTGGGCGCTGAAAGATCTGCATGGCAAAATTGAGTGTGTGCAGACTCTGGATATGATGCCGCCTGATTTCAGCGATGTACGCTGGGCTGCGGATATTCACCTGACCCCGGATGGTCGTCATCTCTACGCCTGCGATCGTACCGCCAGCATTATTACCATCTTCAGCGTCTCCGAAGATGGTAGCGTGCTGTCTGTTGAAGGCTATCAGAATACCGAAGCCCAGCCACGTGGCTTCAACCTCGATCACAGCGGAAAATACCTGATTGCCGCCGGACAGAAATCGCATCATATCGCGGTGTATGAGATTCATGGCGAGCAGGGGCTATTGCAGGAGAAAGGGCGCTATGCCGTCGGCCAGGGCCCGATGTGGGTGGTGGTGAACGCCTACTAAGTGACGAGATGATAAACCTCATTGCAGTACCGGATGCCTCCGGGAATGGGGAAGTGAAAGAGGCAGGAACAATGTTTTGTGATTGACTCACTGTACGCCCTTTCCATGCAATCGTCTCTGTACGTTAGATCATGCGAGTTGCGGGACAAGACGGTTAACCGTTTTGCACAGCGTATGTGCTGGCACCGAAGGCATGAGGCAGAGGCCGGATCATACGGCAAGAGAGTCAATTCCCCGGAGCATAGATAGTGATGTGACAGGGGGGAATGACAGATCTGTCAGGAACGGATTTGAACGTCGTAAAGCGACGGCCCGTAAGGGCAAGTCTCATGGATGAGACGAGTCATTCAGAAGCCACCACGCATGCAACCTGAAGTATGGCGAGTATATAGTTGTTCATCTCTGTAAATCAGCATGTCATCCGCGATGCGGTATCGACCTTCGTTTCACTCAACCCCGCCAAATAATGCCTGACCGGCGCCTTCTTTGAACCAGATCATCGCGTATCCATTCACCGACGAGTGATGCCAGTGTTGCCGTAAAAGAACCCTGACTTATCGTTTTCGCGCCGATTTATGGATCGCCTTAGCGTCGGACGGCCGTACTTTATACGCTGTTAATACACGGGAGCATTGATGGGAACAGTACTTTCGTCAATTGGGCGATTTACGGGGGGGCATACGGCAAGCGCAATATCTGATGGGCGTCTGTGCATGCGCTCAGGCAGAAAAAGCGGGAAAACAGATGGCGTCTTTCACCATTTACGTTCACTTTCCCAGGATTTTTCTACTATAGATAAATGTCCAGATACTGAATCTACCTGATAAACAGGGTCTTTATGGGATTTTATAATGTGAATGTTGTTTGATGATACGTTTTATAGTCATTCTGGCTGAAATTTATCTGTTTATAAGAAAATAAATCTAACTGATGAAAAATGCAACAAGCAAGTAGCGCCGAATAATTTATCAACGATTAAGAGGAATTAAGATTTTTCTTTCTTAGTGGAGTGTTGTGAATTATAAATTTTTATTTCTATGTATTTTAAAGTATTTTTACTCTTGTGAATAATGTCCCACTTACGATATTTCTACTATTTCTGATGGAAAGGAGAATAAACAGTAAACAAGTACATTAAATGTACTAAAAATGAATTCTTATTGATTATAAAATGTACAAAAATACTTCTAAATTGTTAGGATTTTGTTAATAAATACCCGTATATTTGATCTGGATCAAATAATAAAAATTATAGTGATTTATTTTTTTTTGTAAAAAATGGCAGAGTAAAAAACTATTAAAGTGTGTTTTTTGTATATTACGTATAAATAAATAAGATACCTGGGTTTATCCTAAATAAATTATCAGGATATAAATGTGGTTGAATTTTCCTATTATTGCGTATCAATAAATTGCTGTATATTATTGTTATGAAAATTAGATGATATTGATACTTTCTTATTTCTGAGGAATTAAGGAAGTGCTGTTAGTTATTTCAATATCATTTTTGTGTTGTTGTACATCTTAACCCAAATAGGGAACTATATATGCGTAATTATAAATATGCTATTTCAGCACTGGCTCTGGCATTGTCTTCTGTCGTGGCAACTTCCGCTTCTGCTGTGGATGGAACCATTACTATCAATGGGCAGGTTACCGATACCACATGCACTATCTCTGTAGATGGCGGTGCCGCTGATGCAACGGTAACGTTACCGACAGTTTCAGTTTCCGCTCTGCCTTCACCAGGAGCGACTGCGGGTGCAACACCGTTCAATATTTCACTTTCCGGTTGTACTGGGACGGCTTTAAATACTGCAAGCACCTATTTTGAGCCGGGCACTTATGTTGATAGCGAGACTGGACGTCTGAATATTGATACTACCGCTGGCGATGCTGCGGGCAATGTACAGGTCCAACTGTTGAATGCCAATAGTGAAGCTATTGTTGCTGGTGCGTCAGTAGCGACTGGTCAGAATGATATTCCGGTTGATATCAGCTCTGGCAGCGGTGTTCTGAATTATTATGCGCAATATTATGCAACAGCAGCAGCAACCGCCGGCGCTGTAACCACGCAGGTTGATTACACCATGGTTTACGAGTAATAGATTCACAGGAGTAAAAGCGAATGCTTTTACTCCTGTCAATGATGAGGTTCTTTGATGTTAAAAAAAATTCCCCACTGTTTAATTTTGATTGTATCGTTTTTCATCTCTGCTGAAACGGTGGCCGACGTTGCGATTAACGGAACGCGCATCATTTTCAATGCGAAAGATAAAGAATCGGTTGTACAATTAAAAAATAATGGTAAGAACCCTTATCTATTACAATTATGGATTGATGATGGCAATCCTAAATCCAGACCCGGTGAGGTAACCGTCCCCTTTATTATCACCCCTCCTGTTGTGCGCATCGATCCGAATAAAGGACAGGCAGCGAGGATCATGTTCACTGATGCCTCCCTCCCTCAGGACAGAGAGTCATTGTACTGGTTTAATATGCTGGAGGTGCCGCCAAAACCGACAAAAATGATCGAAGCTGGCACGAATCTTTTGCAACTGGCATTTCGCACGCGAATAAAACTATTCTATCGCCCGGCTGGCCTTGAATACAGCGCGCTGGAATCCTATAAAAAACTCAAATTTAACCGAAAAGGTAACACGTTAAATATTAAAAATGACTCCCCTTATTTTATTACATTAAGCAGTGTTGATGTTCGGAGAACAAAGGAGTCTGCGATAGTTGCTTCCGTTGAGAATTTTCCTCAACGAATGATTGCACCTAAGGGAGAGACGAATCTCCAGTTAGTTACTAAAAAATCAGAAAGACTGGATGGTCTCACTCTGTTTTACAGTGTGATTAATGATTATGGAGGAGAAACAAAAAATGAGCAGGTATTGCAAAGTAAATAAAAAAAATCCCTCTTCGATTGGTTTAACGCTGATAGCACAGTTTGTCATTGTATCAATTTTTGTTTCTCAGGCAGCAGCCGCACCACAAAGTGATGAGGTTATTTTCAATAGTGAGTTTTTACGCTCAGCTATTGATGTCAGTGCTTATTCCCGGGGGAATCCCGTTGCCAGCGGAAATTATACCGTCGATCTTTATGTTAATGATAAATGGAAGGGGCGTGTTGATGTTAAATTCGATAAAGATGATCGTCAAACAACGATAGCAAGACCGTGTTTTAATCTGAAACTGGTTTCACTGTCAGGAATTGATCTGGATAAAATCAAACCAGAGATTATCCAAAGATTAAAAGCCGATAATGCTTGTGTACGTGCTGAAGAGATATATCCGGACCTGGTAGCGAACTTTGATGTAGCGACGCAACGTATTAATATGCAGTCGCCACAGATCTACTTATTACGCCATGCCCGGGGTTATGTTAGCCCTGAACTCTGGGATAACGGGATCCCGGCAGCGACGTTGCAATATGATTATAACACTTACCACTCCAGAATGTCAGGAGCTGACTCTCTTTCCACTCAATATCTTGGACTGAGAGGCGGAATTAACTGGGATGTCTGGCGTCTGCGTTATCGCGGTTCATTTAGCTGGAGCGAAGGGAGAGGTTGGGATTATAACAATGCCAATACCTATCTCGAACGCGCGATTGTCCCATTACGTAGCAAGTTGGTTGTCGGGGAATCGTCTACCGATGGACAAGTTTTCGATAGTATTGGCTTCCGCGGCGTGATGATGTCGTCAGACGATCGTATGTACATGGATTCTCAACGCGGTTACGCGCCGATAATTACCGGAATTGCCAACACCAACGCGCTGGTTCGTGTCAGCCAGAGAGGTATGCGGATCTATGAAACAACCGTACCTCCTGGGGCGTTTGTCATTGATGATCTGTATCCCACCGGTACGGGGGGCGATTTACTGGTAACCATAAAAGAGGCCGATGGCAGCGAGCATAGCTTCACCGTGACCTATGCATCTATTGCCGAACTTTTACGTCCAGGCACCACACGTTACACCCTAATGGGGGGACGTTATCGTAATACGGTAGTTGATGAAGACCCGGATATTATCATGGGAACCCTACGTCATGGCTTTACTAACCTGATTACAGGCTATAGCGGTATATTGGCAGGTGAAAATTACCAGTCAGTCGCCGGTGGTATAGCTTTAAATACCGCAATTGGGGCGATTTCAACGGATATTACTCATGCGCGCAGTACGCTTCGCGATGATATTAAACGTGAAGGGCAAAGTATTCGTTTTTCTTTTGCTAAAATATTGCCGGTTGTCAATACCAACGTCACTCTGGCCAGCTATCGCTATTCCAGTTCAGGTTATTACAGCATTGATGATGCAATGATGTTACGTGATGGTCAACAGCGCAGCAGTAGTTGGTTTAATGATACGGTGAACCGTAAAAATCGCTTACAGATTAGTGCGACGCAAACGATTAATGATACCTGGGGAAGCTTTAATATCAGCGCCAGTACTCAGAATTACTGGAACCGAAGTGGTCAGGATACCGAATATCAGTTTGGGTATACCAATGCCTTTAAGTATTTCAATTTGAATATCAATGCCAGCCGAACTCGCGATTTGGTGAAGGATAAATGGGATAATAAGATTGCCATCGGTATCTCTTTACCGCTTGGGGAAAGCGGTCGTTCGGCTTACCTCAACTCTACCTATATTCAAGAGCGCGATCACCGGGGAATTCAAAACTCCATTGCCGGAACAGCCGGCAATAATCGTCAGTATAACTATAGTGCTTTTGGCAGTGTTGATCGCTACAAGCAATCGGGTACGAAAACGACCGGAGGGGTCAGTGGCAACTGGACATCCCCCTGGAGCAATATCGGGGCCAGCATTTCAGCAGGAAGCGGTTATCAACAATACGGTATGAATTTATCTGGCGGTGTTGTCGCCTGGCAAAGTGGTATCGTACTCACGCCTGTGATGGGGGATACGATAGCGATTATCGAAGCGGATAATGCCGCCGGAGCAAGAATAACCAATAACAGTAGCCTGAGTTTAAATCGCTATGGTAAAGCCGCAGTGCCTTATTTAACGCCGTATCGTCAGAATACTATAGAGCTCGATCCGAAAGGATTATCGAATGATGTTTCGCTGGATGTGACCAGTCAGAATATTGTGCCAACGGCCGGGGCAGTTGTATTGATGAAATATAAGACGGATATTGGTCATTCTCTACTTCTGACGTTAAGCCATCCCTCGGAAGAATTACCGTTCGGTTCTGAGATTATGGATGAAAATAACCACTCTGTCGGTTATGTCACACAAGGTGGACAGGCGTTTGTTAGAGTTAAGAATGAAACAGGGAAACTCCATGTGAAATGGGGAAACCACGGTAGCCAGACATGTTCATTCACTTACGCACTTCCTGCTAAAGCGGCAGGAACAGGTACCGGTTTGCCACAAGCCAATGCGGTTTGCCAATAACAGGAGAAGGGCATAATGATAAAAATAGTACGGAGTTTAGTTTTGTACTTATTTGTCTTCGCTGGAGCGAGTGGTTTTGCCAGGGCTGATGGTACATGGGTCGACTGCCAGAGAACCAATGGTTACTATCAACTTTTTGATTCGACTACAGTGCAGGTGGGTAAAGATGCGGCGGTAGGGGATCTACTGGGCACCTGGTTGACGTCATCAGATCCTACGGCATGGACCTGTAACCACAGGACCGCGTATCAGGATCAAGCGATACCAATGGCGGTTCAGGGCTATCCTCCATACACGATTTGGGGAACGATGTCGATTGATGGCCAAACGTATACTGTTTATAACACGACGGTTAAAACGGGCTTAGGTTATGTCGCACGATGGCGCTATACCGTTAAAGGTCAGGTCAGTGACTGGTACCCGCTGACTATTAATAATGGCGTTTATCAAACGCCCTCACAATTATTTAATGCGAGCTACGATGGCCCTAATTCATGGTATATTGGTGTTGATGTACAGGTCCGCTTTGTGAAAACAGCGACAACATTAACCGCAGGTTCTACCCCTATTTTCGACCCGATGTATATGCGCCATTATCAAACTTATGGCGGCACAGTCTTTGTCGGTGGTGGTACGTATATGATTGCGCAGTATCGTGCCGGGGGATTGGTTATTTCGACGACTGGCGGCACCTGCACAACCTCTGATGTTAATGTGGAACTTCCACCAGCCAATCGTGCAAGTTTCACGGGCGTGGGCTACACTACATCAAGGACCGATTTTTCACTGGTATTTACCAAGTGTCCGTCAGGTTTAGCCAGTATCGGTTATCAATTTACACCAACAACGTCGATAATCGATAACTCTCAGGGAGTATTTGCCAGCAGTGCGACATCGACGGCCAGCGGGGTCAGTCTTCAGTTATTGAATGATCAGGATGTACCGATATCATTTAATACATCCTATTTGTTAACTGATTATGATCCCTCTCTCGAGAATGCAACCTATACAGTGCCATTACGGGCAGGGCTATATCAAACTGAAGAGAGTGTGTCTTCCGGAAATGTTAATGGAGCGGTCACGTTTACGTTAATTTATAAATAAAAGTTGTGATCAGGAACCGCATTATGATTTTTTTTACAAAGCTTTTTTCTGTCGCGTTGTTGCTATTCTTTTGTTCATCGACATTCTCAGCAACATATATTAATTTTACGCGGCTGATTCTGAATGAAAATGAGCATGACGTATCATTTAAAATTGAGAATGAAGGTGATAATGCGGTTCTGATGCAACTATGGACTGACCGGGGTGATATTATGGACAAACCGGAGGCAATTAAGATGCCGTTCATGATTTTACCCCCCATATTCCGACTGAATGGTCATAATTCTCGCGTCGTGCGGCTCCAGTTGATTAATAATCAAAATACGTTACCTGATAATAAAGAATCGTTGTTTTGGCTGAATGCATTAGAGATCCCGCAGAAAACGAATGCTCAAGAGGGCAAGGCCATGTTGCAAATGGCCTTTCGCACGCGTATTAAAATATTTTACCGCCCGCAGTCCCTGGCGCAATATGATGTTGAGCGTGAGATTGAAAAAATTAAAACATTGAAAGTACACTGTGGTAATGAAATGTGTATTCGTATAGAGAATAAATCACCATTTCATTATACCTTATCGAAAATTACATTACAAAGCGGTAAAGAGATAAAGAATTTACCTTCCGATGGCATTATCTCTCCATTTTCTTCGCTGGATATATCTCTTGGGAAATTAGTTGCGGTGAATGAAAATATAAAGTCTTTTATTTGGATTGATGATTACGGCGTGGAGCGTGTTAATTTACAATAATGAGAGATATTACTATGCTGGGCTTTAACTCATCATTGCTACGCTATAAGTTTATTTATCTGACAAAAAATGTATATGATGGTATTGCGGTACATTCGGTTTTTGAAGAATTACTCTTGTCATCTGAACTAAAACGTGAGTTACAAGAGGATATTCCATTTCATCTCATTGATAAATATGTAAATTTTATTCCCTTCTCATTAAGATTTGTTGATACCAGTAAAACACGTAGCAAGCCTTTTGAAAATGATATTATTTTTTCTGCTAAATGGCTGGATGATAAAAGAGTTGTATTCAGTAACGTTTTATTTTTTGTCGATATGTACAGTCCTGATAAAACGTCAATGTTACATCTGGGAGGACGTAACGAGCTTTCAGTTATTAAAGGGCGAATGGAGTTGTTTTTGATACATTGTCATTCTATTATCACCGGAAACAAAAAAAGGTATCACAATTATTTCTTGTTTACTCTGAGAGAACAACAAATTGTTTTCCATTTACTGGAAGGTTTGTCAATTAAAGAGATCTCTCGGGAATTGAGGGTGAGTGATAAACTGATTTATAGAGAACGGAACTCCTTAGTGCGCAAACTGATTATGCAACAAGATCCATCATTATACAGACGGTTGAGAACCATGGCGCTGTTGCGTGCAAAACAGAATGCCGCGATACATGGCTGTTCGTCTGTCTGATAGTCCAGGGAGACACGGTATCCTGAGGTTTTCCGCCAATATCGCGTGTGGAACTGAACGGTATCGGGAACACAGGCTAAAGCGCGTACCCATATTTGGGAATTGGCCCCAATTCCTGCGCAACATTATATCTCCAGTCGTGGCGTTAAATCCGTCATATTTCAAATTACCGTGCTGTTGGCGACAGGAGATTGTTTATTTCAGACGCTTATTTGCGAGGCACGACTGTGAGCCGTGCGCGAATCTGTGCCAGGTTGATTTATCGCGGAGGGATTAAGGGGGAGTCACACTCCCCCAGATTCGCGATATTACTGCTTCGGTTCTGCGACAACAACGCTTCCCACGCCGCGGTTATTGTATTCCCACATGCGGTTGAAGTTTGTATCATTCAGGTTACGTTGCAGGTTACCTTTGTCATCCACCGTTCCGGTATTCCCACGAAACGGGCGATTTGAACCGACGGCATCAGCCCAGGGCTTGGCTACATTAAAACCCCCGTTAATCACGCTGTCGCGAATCACAACCTGGCCATTGGTGTTGCCGTCAACGTCCAGAGAGCGCCCCAGTTGGGCAACGTTATCACCGGAAGCGGTAAAGCGACTATTTATCGCCAGGAAACCGTAGGTCACGCTCTTGAGCGTGGCCGGCGCGAACACATAGGCTTCTTTCTGGGTGCGGGAGTTCACAACGCGGAAATCGGTATTATCAAACACCACGGCTCCGCGGCCCGCAACAATATCGACGTCGCCTTCAATGTAGCTATTACTCACCAGCGTACGGGTCTGACGATTATCCTGCAGGCGGTTTTGTACGCCGCTGTTGGTCACAAAAAAAGTGTTCTGTCGGCCAAGGATATTCACATTGTTAATTTGTACCTGATCGCCATCGCTACGTAATGCCACGGCCTGATGGGTTCCCGCGTCAACACTGTCGCCGAGGTTGTTGGCAATGGTCAGGTTTTGCAGTTGTAGCCCATTGTTCTGCGACCATAATACCGCAGAACACATCACGCCAACGGTGGCGGTACGCTTATTCTGGCAACTGTCGAACATATACCAGGCGGGTTTACCCGGCATATATTTTCCGCCCGGATTAATCTGGCGACGCCAGGAAACGGGATCCATTTCTGAATCGATTGCTTCGCTGATCTTCACATCAATGGGCTTTTCGCCAGTACCATAAAGCGTCAG
Organism: Klebsiella indica; assembly: GCF_005860775.1. Lineage (GTDB taxonomy): Bacteria > Pseudomonadota > Gammaproteobacteria > Enterobacterales > Enterobacteriaceae > Klebsiella > Klebsiella indica. The sequence goes on along the minus strand of NZ_VCHQ01000011.1, from coordinate 93,682 downwards.
GGAGCCAGGAGCGGCCGGAATGTACACTGTGCCGGCATAGTCACCCGGCATGATGGCAATAAACTGACGACGGCTGGAATGGCGAGTAATTGCGGCATCCACCGCCGCCTGAATGCTGGTATTGGTCACGCCCGGCGTTCCCGCGGGCCCGACGATAAAGTCAGGTTTTGCCGGGAGGCTGATTGCAGACGGACGCCAGACCGCTGCGTTAGGATCCAGTGACTGGAAATAGCTCGCCGGTAAAAAGTTTTTTGCTTCATCGGCGGTTAAAATGGGACGAGAAGCCGTGCCCGGCGCTGTCTGCGTTGAGGGCTGTTGATCGGCGGGCGTTGAGCTACAGGCGGACAACGTCGCGCCAAAGGCCAGGGCCAGCGCCAGGCGGGAAACGGATAGTGTGTTCATGTTGCTCCAGGCAAAATCAGTCAAATAGATATACCCTGACCCATTCAAGTTTCAGGACAAAAACGCTTCAGGCGTCTTTGCACGGCGCGCAGGCCTGCGTTGAGAGACATCTGCTCTCTCATTCTGCATGCTGTACGCAGATAACGCGACCACCAGGCGGAACCGGTGCGGCCAGGCTTACAGGCAACTCGAACGATGACGGGTATAACTCCTTTAAAGCCTGCTGTTTTATACCAAGTTAAGCGAAACGGGAAGATGTTGCGTAAAAAAGTTGCGCTCTTTACACAGTGGCAAGCCCCCGGCGCGCCGATTGATCACAAAGAAATAACATATGTGCTCTAAATCGTACTGCGGATGCGATGCGTTCCTGCCGCCATCGCTACCGATGTGCATTGCAGCAGCGGCAAGATCCGAGCCCGGCATTCTTTCCCACATTCTCCGTTTGTCAAGCTGTCACGCTGCAGTGGCGCTATGTACGTCTGCTTTTACGTCTTGATCTCTATGACGATCAGTAAAATGTGATTGCTGACGCAATATAACAAAAATGCATCATCTCTGTTAAATCCTGGCTTGCATGCTATTGTATATACAAGTATGTGTATCTATATGCCTAACGTAAATTGTCAGGAGGTTTCCCCGATGTCGCAAAATCAATACTGTCCGTGTTCTGCACCACGCTCTGGCAACAGGCATCGCGCGCCATGCCGAAGCGGGATACGTTGTCGCTATCAAGTGCGGAGTAAAATAAGGTTTGCCTCTTCCGAGGTCGGCGGCAATCCAGGAGCATGCTAAATGAACGCGTTAACATTGATTCCGGGCCAGCTTAGCCTGTCGCAACTGCGCGATGTCTACAGTCAGCCACTGAAGCTCCTCCTCGACGAACGCGCTATTGCGGCTATTGATGATAGCGTTGCTTGTGTGAATGCGATTCTGGCGGAAGGCCGAACCGCGTATGGTATAAACACCGGTTTTGGCCTGCTGGCGCAAACGCGCATTTCTACTGAAGATCTGGAAAATCTCCAGCGTTCGCTGGTGCTATCCCACGCGGCGGGAATTGGCGAACCGCTGGATGATGACCTGGTGCGCCTGATTATGGTGCTGAAAATTAACAGCCTGTCGCGCGGCTTCTCCGGGATTCGCCTGAGCGTCATTCAGGCGTTGATTGATCTGGTTAACGCGGGCGTGACGCCATGGATCCCGGCGAAAGGTTCGGTCGGGGCCTCCGGCGATCTCGCGCCGCTGGCGCATATGTCTTTAGCCCTGCTTGGCGAAGGTAAAGCCCGCGTGCGGGGCGGTGAATGGCTTCCCGCGATGGACGCGTTACGCCTGGCCGGGCTTGTGCCAATCAGTCTTGCGGCGAAGGAGGGGCTGGCGCTGCTTAACGGCACCCAGGTTTCGACGGCGTTTGCGCTGCGCGGTCTGTTTGAAGCCGAAGATCTGTTTGCTTCCGCGGTGGTTTGCGGGGCATTAACCACTGAAGCGGCGCTTGGCTCGCGTCGCCCGTTTGACCCGCGCATTCATGAAGCACGCGGTCAGCGCGGGCAAATTGACGCCGCAGCGCTCTATCGCCATCTGCTGGCCGACGACAGCGCCATTTCACAATCGCACCATAACTGCAGCAAGGTGCAGGATCCGTACTCCTTGCGCTGTCAGCCGCAGGTGATGGGGGCCTGCCTGACCCAGATTCGCCAGGCGGCGGAGGTACTGCTGATTGAAGCCAATGCGGTATCCGACAATCCGCTGGTTTTTGCCAGCGAAAACGATGTGATCTCCGGCGGTAACTTCCACGCCGAGCCGGTGGCGATGGCGGCGGATAATATCGCGCTGGCCATTGCCGAAATAGGGTCATTGTCGGAGCGGCGAATCGCCCTGATGATGGACAGCCATATGTCGCAACTGCCGCCGTTTCTGGTGAAAAATGGCGGCGTTAACTCCGGCTTTATGATCGCTCAGGTAACGGCGGCGGCGCTGGCCAGCGAAAACAAAGCGCTGGCGCACCCGCACAGCGTGGATAGCCTGCCGACCTCCGCCAACCAGGAGGACCACGTTTCCATGGCCCCGGCCGCTGGTCGTCGTCTGTGGGCGATGGCGGAGAATACCCGCGGAGTGCTGGCGGTTGAGTGGCTGGCCGCCGTACAGGGGCTGGATATGCGTGAAGGACTGACCAGCAGTCCGCTGCTGGAAACAGCGCGTCGCCTGCTGCGCGAAAAGGTCGCCCATTATACCGAAGACCGTTTCTTCGCTCCGGATATTGAAACCGCTATTGAACTTCTGGCGACGCGTCATCTGGCGCGGCTGCTGCCCGCCGTGCTTTCCGAACAATGCTAAAGCATCGTTGTTTTTTGTGTCCGCCCCAGGAGGATGGCCTCCCCGGGGCCGACATATTTGTTGTCGGATAAAAATTATCGCGGCACAGGTCATTACGAAACACGCTGTACCGGTTGATCAGACAGCTTTCGGCGCTAACGTTTTTTGCTGCTTTGGAATCACAAACAGGATCGATAAAAGGGCAAGGATACCGAAGCCCACATTCAACCATAATCCTGCGAAACCTGCCTGATTGATATCATCAAATGCTGAATATACCGCCAGCGATAATGCCACTCCCATCGCACCGCCTAACGAGCTGGCTAGTTTATAGATTCCTGCCGCCACTGCGGCTTTTTCCTGCGGAGCGGAGGAGACGGCGGTATAGGTGGAGGGGGTAGCATAAATACCCAGCCCCAGACCAAACATTGCGTAGCCTGCCATCACCAGAATTTTATAGACCGCCAGGTCTTCTACGCTGGTCATCGACATCAGAATAACCCCTGAAAAAGTGATTACCGTCCCGATAATCATCGGTAACCTGCTGCCAAAGATAAACAGGATTTTCTGACCGACAGGAAGTAGGGCGAGCACCGCCACCGCGTAGGTAATCGTCATTGTTGCTACTTCGCTGGTATTAAGTCCGCGTCCTTGCAGCATATAGATATTTACGATAACCATAGCTCCTGCGATAGCGTTTAGCAGGAAGTTCGATAAGGTGGCGCCGAAATAGCCGCGTGAGCGGAAGAGTGAGAAATCAACCAACTGGGCAATGCCTCTTGCCGGAGCGCGTTTCTCAATAAAATAGAAACAAATGAGACCGATGACGGCAAATACCATAGACCCAATAAAGCGGATATCACCATAACCCCAACTCCGTCCTTTAGAAACGGCCAGGACAAGCGCAATCAATGATGCGATAAAAATGAGCGTTCCCTGACTATCAAATTTTTTATCTGTCGCCGCAGCCCTGGATTCTGGCGTTCCGGCCATCAACAGAAGGCCAATAATCGCGACGACAGCGCTAAGCCAGTAAATGGCCTGCCAGCCAAACGAGGGCTCAATAAGACCAACCAAAATGGCGCAGAAACCGGAACCTCCCCATGAACCAACTGACCACCAGGTAAGGGCTGTAGCCTGTTTTTTTCCCTCAAAGTACGTTTTCATTAGCGCGATAGTTGAGGGCATAATACATGCTGCTGATAATCCCTGAATGCCGCGTCCTACAATCAGTATTTCAACGTTAGGTGAAAGAGCAATAATTATGCAACCCAAAACGCTCAATACTACGCCAATAAAAGCGAAACGCATTCGACCAAATCTGTCGGCCAGACCGCCGGCAGCAACGATGCATGCTGCGGAAAATAGAGGTGTTATTGATGCAGCAAAATTTAATAAATCCATTTTTGCTGGATCATTCATAATGCCAAAATCTTTTGAAATGATAGGTATCAGGGCTGCCTGCATCGATTGTGCAAACATCCAGAAGGTTAATACTAACAGGACTATGCCGAGAATTAACCGGGCATTACCCTGATATTCTTTTTTATTTGATTCCATGTATTCCTCTTTATAATAATTTATATGCATTGCTCAATCTGGATGTATATGCAAAAATTATTCAGTATGTACCGTGGCGGAAAATATCAGATCCCTTATCAACTTGTTCAGGCTGATTACAAGAAATGGTCGATATAGCCAGGAAACAGGCATTTGAAAGTTCAGGCATATACCAGGAGCGATATGATTGCTTAAGAGAGTCTACGGTGAATAAGATTGTTCCTTCTTTTATTTGCCGCGGCCAGAAATATAAGCTATGTCTTACTTATTTAAGAAACTGTTCAACTAGTTTTGCCCAGAAAGTTACTGCTGGTTTCATTATTTCATCATTAAAGTCATATCCTGGATTGTGTACAGAACAACCTTCGCCCGCACCAATAAAGAAATATGCGCCATTGGAGTTGGCTTCAAGCATAAATGCAAAATCTTCGCTTGCCATCACCGGGGATGCATCAGAATGGATCAATGAATCATCAAATATTCCCCGGGCGACATTAACAGCGAAATCAGTCATCTCTGGATTGTTGACTAATACCGGGCTTCCTTGCAGATGTAGCACATCGGCTGTCGCGCCAAAACTTTCAGCCTGGCTGACAGCAATATCATGGACGCGTTTAAGTACCTGAGTACGTACATCAGGATCGAGCGTGCGGATACTGAGCTTCAGCGTGGCAATGTCGCTGATGATATTGGCAACTGTACCGGATTGAATCGTGCCGACGGTAACTACCGCGGGTTGAAAAGGGGTGATATTACGGGAAATAATGGTTTGTAAAGCTGTAACCACGTAGCAGGCGACTACCACCGAATCCACGGTTTTTTCCGGAATTGCGCCATGACCACCGGTTCCTTTGATATCAATTTGTACAGTATCACATGATGAGAGCATCGCTCCTTTACGGAAATGGAAGCTTCCTTGCGGCCAGCCTGGCATGTTGTGCAGGGCGAAAATAGCATCACAGGGAAAGCGGTCAAATAAGCCATCATCAAGCATCATTTTCCCGCCATAAAGAAGCTCCTCCCCGGGCTGGAAAATCAGATGCAGCGTACCATTAAAGTTTTTTTCTTTTGCCAGCCATTCGGCCGCAAACAGTAGAGTGGCAGTGTGGCCATCATGACCGCAGCCATGAAACTTACCATCGACAACACTTTGCCATGCTTTTCCACTAGTTTCACACATTGGCAGAGCATCCATATCGGCGCGGATCCCCAGCACCTTGTCTCCGTTCCCGACACGTAAAGTACCGACAACCCCCGTTTTTGCCATTCCACGACAAACTTCATAGCCCAGGCTTTCCAGATGGTTAGCGACAATCTCGCTGGTACGAAATTCCTCGAGGCCAATTTCAGGGTGCTGATGTATATCCCTGCGTAACTCCGAATATCTGGTGGCGTTACAGTCGATAAATTCCTGTAAAGTCATAAGAATACTCCTTAAGAAGTGGATCAGAATTTACGCTGTTATGATGAAATATCCAACTGACTAAAAAAAGGTCGATTAATGGCATATACCCATTGCTTTTTTGTGATGTTTATGAGGGTTTTCCAGGCTAAATCAAAATTTTCAGTATGATCTTTTGATATTTTGTTTTCAAATGTTATCCAACTGGAAAATCACTATGAGTGAGTTGGCAGAGGAATTTTCTTTGCAGTTTCTGAACGTCATTAGTCAGAGTTTTCCCCCGGAGAACCGGCTCCAGATTATTTTAATTCTGCGTGGAGAAGTTGTGCTCAATTTAGCTGGTGAAGCGGGGCAGGTGCTTCGGGATAATGAGGCTCAGATTATCAACTTCAATACCGCATTTCGGGTGTCGGGAGAAAGGGATAATATTATAATTATCATAAGCATATCACCATTCTTATTATTTAATCGGCCCGGAGGGCTTAATCCGTTTAATTTTAGTATTGATGCACATCGGTTCCCGGAGCAGGCGGCCATGATCGGCGAACGAGTTAAAAATGTTGCTATGCTCTGGCTTAAACAAAACAGCGAAACCTGGCGTCTGGAGGCCATTCGTTTTCTACTGGATATCGTATGCCTTCTGCTGAGATATTTTAAGTCGTCAGCCCCTGTTCACCAGGCAAACCGGTTGAGTCTAAGAATCAGCAAAGCGGTTTCATGGATGAGGGAACACTATCAGGAAGATATCTCGTTAAATTTGATAGCGTCTTTGCTCCACGTTACCAGCGCTCACTTATCCCGTCAGTTTTCTGCCGAAGTGGGTCAGAATTTCCGTACATTTTTGACGGAACTCCGTTTTGAGCACGCTGTGAAAGAGATCGCTTTAACATCTCGTCCGATTAGCCAAATTGTCAGCGATAATAAATTCTGCTCAATGCATCGATTTTCTCTGCTATTTCGTGAACGGTATGGATTAACCCCCGGCGACTGGCGCAAAGGCGTCAAGGCCGGTGCTATTGTTCCTGCAATAGATAAATCAATTTCGATGGAAATGCCGAAAACTCGGGAAGTCAGCTCTGTTATGCTTTTTTCACTCCTGTCCCAGGCATCTTCAGCAACTAACCAACTGGACCATAAAGAGGAGCTCAATCTCAAAATAGAACGGATTACTCCCTCTTTCTCCGGTGAAATTGATAAGGTCAAATCCCGGTGCTACGTGATCGCCGTGGGAAGCTTTACAGAATTACTGAAAGAGCACGTTCAACAGCAATTGATCTGCCTGAGTTCAGGATTGAAGAATATACAAGTAGAAATTAACGATCCGCTCGAAGAAATTTTCCCATTACAGAATATTCATACTGGGGAGTTAAATCCAACATGGTCTCCATGGAGCAATCTTGATATCGCATTAAATTTCCTGAAAAAAATGAACCTGCAACTTGTTGTCAGACTTTCTGCGATCAGCGAAAGAATAGCGAGGATTGAAGAGTTTATTCTTCATAGCCTCCTGTTGCTCGGCGAGGAGTATCTGCGGGGCTGGTCATTTCTCCTTGAGTATTCAATGTGTAATGGGGAGATTTCTTGCGAAATGACGCAAAAACAATTGCAGTTAATTCGTGATTTGCTCCCTAATGCGAGTGTCGGTCTGGCCTGGTTTAATGATAAAAACGGTGTGAGTCTTCCACCTGTCGAGCTACTAAAGGAAATCGAATTTATTGCATTTTCCATCATTTCTAATGAACATGATGACCAGTTAAATTCACCCGAATTTAAACCGCTTGAAAATAATAAAGTTGCACAAGTTCAGATTGACGAGATCATCCAGCTGTTAAAAAAACATAATCTTCATTGCCAGCTTTATCTCCAGTCATGGAGTACGCTTACCGGTAATACTTTAATGATTAATGGGCCCTTTTTCCGCGGCGCTCTGTTGATGGATATGTTGCTTTCACTTCCTGAGGAGGTGGTGATGGTCGGTTTATGGCTTAATTCTGAACAGCAAAAAGAGGTTTGCGTCAGTAATACGATCAACAATAATAGTCTTTCATTATTCTTCAGCGGTATGACGAAAAGGCCGGTATTTCACATTGTTTCTATAAAAGAACGTCTAAATGGCGTTATCTGTGATACGGGATCTGACTGGATCGCGACTCGTACTGGCAATACCCGGCAGTTGTTATTACTCAATGCCGTGACCATTAACCCCTTATTATCAGTGCAACAACATTTTCTGAATGATTACAGCAAGCGCTTTACTATCCAGCTTGATTTGGGTGAACCGGGTATCTGGAGAATAAAGAAATGGGTTTTTGATCAGAAAAATGGTGCGTTATACCATCAATATGGCCTGCATCCTACGCGTTATGACCGGGATGAAGAGACCATGCGTTACATTACCCTACGTTCCGAGCCGACGCTCAGCGTTCATGATGAATTCATCGTGCGCAACTGGTCAACAGAAATAACGATGGATATTAATGCGGTTTGTCTTCTTGAACTGATAAAAATAGCCAGGTAAACACGTGATGATAAAACCGTATGAGATATTGCGCGCGTATTTCTGCCCGGAGGCGGCGCAGTGCGCCGCTTTCAGGATCGTTAGCTAAACAACGCGCTAATTGATGCGCTGCCGAGACGGTGAAAATGGACGTTAAAGCCCACCATCGCGCCGCTTGCGCCTTCGTCGACATCAATTTTATCCACGTCCAGCGCATGAACGGTAAAGATATAGCGGTGGGTTTCACCTTTCGGCGGCGCTGCGCCGCCGTATCCGGTCTGACCAAAATCGGTACGGGTCTGAATCGCCCCGCTGGGCAACTCTGCCTGACCGGAACCTGCACCCTGCGGTAAAACGCGGGTATCAGCAGGCAGATTCGCCACAATCCAGTGCCACCAGCCGGAGCCGGTTGGCGCATCGGGATCGTAGCAGGTGACTACGAAGCTTTTCGTTCCTGCCGGGACATCATCCCACGCCAGATGTGGTGAAATATTGTCGCCATCGTAGCCCATGCCGTTGAAAACATGACGGCTGGGCAGCTTCTCGCCGTCCTGTAAATCATGACTGATGAGTTTCATTGCCTCTCCTCAAATTCATCTACTGAGTAGCAAAAAAGTGTAGCGCGTGAGCTGCGGCATTACCGTCTCTTATTCGCAAAAAAACGTTTCTTCCTGCACTGCGGCGTTAACCGCCTGCGTCAGACGGGTCAGCTGCTCTGGCGTGATGATATACGGTGGCATCAGGTAGATTAGGCGACCGAAGGGGCGGATCCACACGCCTTGCCCGACGAAAAAGCGCTGCAGGGCGGCCATATTTACCGGCCGGTGGGTTTCGACCACGCCTATTGCCCCGAGCACGCGAACATCGGCAACCTGCGCGGATCCTCGCGTCGGAGCCAGTTCGGCTTTAAGCTGCGCCTCAATTGCCGCCACCTGCTGCCGCCATTCGCCGCTTGCCAGCAGGCGCAGGCTTTCCGTGGCCACCGCGCAGGCCAGCGGGTTGCCCATAAATGTCGGACCGTGCATAAAACAACCGGCTTCACCGTTGCTGATGGTGTCCGCTACCTGGCGGGTGGTCAGCGTGGCGGAAAGGGTCATGGTGCCGCCGGTCAGCGCTTTACCGAGACACAGAATGTCGGCGGCGATATCCGCGTGCTCACAGGCGAACAGCTTACCGGTCCGGCCAAAACCGGTGGCAATCTCATCGGCGATCAGCAAAATGCCTTCATGGTCGCACATTTTGCGAATTCGTCTGAGCCACTCCGGATGATACATCCGCATTCCGCCAGCCCCCTGGACAATCGGCTCCAGAATGACTGCCGCGATGTCATGGCGATGGGCGGCCATCAGACGGGCGAACGGCGCCATATCCCGCTCATCCCATTCGCCATCGAAGCGGCTTTGCGGCGCCGGGGCAAACAGATTATCCGGCAGGTAGCCCTGCCACAGGCTGTGCATTGAATTATCGGGGTCGCAGACCGACATCGCACCAAAAGTGTCGCCGTGATAGCCGTTGCGGAAGGTGAGAAAACGCTGGCGCGGTTCGCCCTTTGCCTGCCAGTACTGGAGCGCCATTTTCATCGCCACTTCGACGGCAATGGAACCGGAGTCGGCGAGGAAGACGCACTCAAGGCGGGTTGGCGTCATCGCCACCAGCTGGCGGCACAACGCGACGGCGGAAGGATGGGTGATCCCGCCGAACATCACGTGCGGCATCCGGTCAATCTGCGTTTTCATTGCCGCGTTAAGCCGTGGGTGATTGTAGCCGTGAATGGCTGCCCACCACGACGACATGCCGTCGATCAGGTGTTCGCCGCTGGCGAGAGTAAGCTCGCAGCCGCTGGCGGCCACCACCGGATAGACCGGCAGAGGGGAAGTCATTGAAGTGTAAGGGTGCCAGATGTGGCGCCGATCGAAGGCCAGATCGTCCGTTGTCATAATCGACTTGTAAACCATTTTAAAAACATTTAGGTTTACAAGTATAAAATGAACGGACAATTAACGAAACCCCCTGGAGAGGATAATGGCTCACCATCCACGCTGGACAATGTCGCAAGTTACTGAGTTATTTAATAAACCTTTTCTGGATCTGCTGTTTGAAGCCCAGCAGATCCACCGCCAGCACTTTGATCCGCGCCAGGTTCAGGTCAGTACGCTGCTGTCGATTAAGACCGGCGCCTGCCCGGAAGACTGTAAATATTGCCCGCAAAGCGCGCGCTATAAGACCGGCCTCGAATCTGAACGCCTGATGGAGGTCGAACAGGTGCTGGAGTCGGCGCGCCAGGCGAAAAAAGCCGGTTCAACCCGTTTCTGCATGGGCGCGGCATGGAAAAACCCTAATGACCGGGACATGCCTTACCTTGAGCAGATGGTGAAAGGGGTGAAGGCGATGGGGCTCGAAGCCTGCATGACCCTCGGCACCCTGAATGACAGTCAGGCGCAACGCCTTGCTAACGCCGGACTGGATTACTACAACCACAATCTTGATACCTCGCCGGAGTTCTACGGCAATATTATTACCACACGCACTTATCAGGAGCGCCTTGATACCCTCGACAAAGTGCGCGATGCCGGGATTAAAGTGTGCTCCGGCGGTATCGTCGGCTTAGGCGAAACGGTGAAAGACCGCGCCGGACTGCTGCTGCAACTGGCTAACCTGTCAACACCGCCGGAAAGCGTGCCGATCAACATGCTGGTGAAGGTTAAAGGCACGCCGCTGGCGGATAACGACGATGTTGATGCTTTTGATTTCATTCGCACGATCGCCATCGCACGTATCATGATGCCACGTTCGTATGTGCGCCTCTCCGCCGGTCGCGAGCAGATGAATGAACAGACCCAGGCGATGTGTTTTATGGCCGGAGCCAACTCCATCTTCTACGGCTGCAAGCTGCTGACGACGCCGAACCCGGAAGAGGACAAAGATCTGCAGCTGTTCCGCAAACTGGGCATTAACCCGCAGCAAACAGCGGTGCAGGAAGGCGATAATGCCCAGCAGCAGCGTCTGGAGCAGGCGTTGATGACCCCTGATACTGAGGAATATTACAACGCGGCGGCGCTATGAGCTGGCAGCAACGTATCGCGCTGGCGCTGGAAGAGCGGCGGAGGGCGGACGCCCTGCGTCATCGTCAGCCAGTAACACAAGGCGCAGGGCGCTGGCTCATTCGCGAAGGGCGACGCTGGCTCAATTTCTCCAGTAACGATTATCTTGGCCTCAGCCAGCATCCGGCAATTGTCAAAGCCTGGCAGCAGGGAGCGGAACGTTATGGCGTCGGTAGCGGCGGCTCCGGTCACGTTAGCGGTTATAGCGAAGCGCATCGCGCCCTGGAGGAGCAACTGGCCGACTGGCTGGGCTATCCACGCGCGCTGCTGTTTATCTCCGGCTTCGCCGCAAATCAGGCAGCGATCGCCGCCCTGGCGGGTAAAGAAGACCACATTGTCGCCGATCGGCTCAGCCATGCTTCGCTTCTGGAGGCCGCCAGCCTCAGTCCGGCGCAACTGCGTCGTTTTCAGCATAATGACCACCGGCATCTCAACCAATTGCTGGAAAAATCGCTATCCGGCCAACAACTGGCGGTGACCGAAGGCATCTTCAGCATGGATGGTGATAGCGCGCCGCTGGCAGATATCCAGCGGGAGACTCAGGCCGCCGGGGCGCTTCTGCTGGTTGACGATGCGCACGGCATCGGCGTGGTCGGCGAAGAGGGCCGCGGCAGTTGTCACGCACAGCAGGTGCGCCCGGAGCTGCTTATCGTCACCTTCGGTAAAGCCTTTGGCGTCAGCGGGGCGGCGATATTGTGCAGTGACGCGCTGGCGGATTATCTGTTGCAGTTTGCCCGCCATCTGATTTACAGCACCGCTATGCCTCCGGCGCAGGCGGTAGCGCTCAGCGCCGCGCTGGACGTAATACGCAGCAGCGACGGCCAGCAGCGACGGGAAAAACTGGCCCGCCATATTGCCGATTTTCGCCGTGAAATAGCCACGTATCCCGGCGAACTGACGCCATCCGCCAGCGCGATCCAGCCGCTGATCGTTGGCGATAACGCCCGGGCGTTGCGGCTGGCGGCGCGCCTGCGCGAGCAGGGCTGCTGGGCCATGGCAATCCGCCCGCCGACGGTTCCCGCCGGTAGCGCGCGCCTGCGCCTGACCCTGACGGCGGCGCATGAGTCCGCCGATATTGTCCGCCTGCTGGAGGTGCTGCATGGCGGCGGTGAATAAGCGCGCGGTGGCGGCGGCATTTGGCCGCGCGGCCGGCCATTACACGCAACATGACGAGCTACAGCGTCTCAGCGCCTCCCTGCTGCGCGATCAACTCCCTATAAACGGCTTTCCTGACGTGCTCGATGCGGGCTGCGGTCCCGGTACAATGAGCCGCGCCTGGCGGGAGGCGGGGAGTCGGGTAACCGCGCTGGATCTTTCCGTCGATATGCTGGCGGAAGCCCGACGCGGGGACAGCGCCCATCGCTACGTCGCAGGGGATATTGAATCGATGCCGCTGGCGGACTGCTGCGTTGACCTGGCGTGGAGCAACCTCGCCGTTCAGTGGTGCGATAATCTCGCTACCGCTATCAACGAATTGTGTCGGGTAGTGCGTCCCGGCGGCCGGGTTGCGTTCAGTACCCTGCTGGCAGGCTCTTTGCCGGAACTGAATCAGGCCTGGCGAGCCATTGACGACCTGCCGCATTCCAACCGTTTTCTCAGCGAACGGGCGGTGAGTCAGGCGCTGGCGGGTCGCCGCGTCACCAGCCGCGTCCACGTTATCACTCTGTCGTTTACCGATGCGCTCAGCGCGATGCGGTCGCTGAAAGGTATTGGCGCAACCCATTTGCATCGGGGGCGCACTCCCGCGCCGCTCAGTCGCGGCAAACTGCGCCAGCTTCAGATCGCCTGGCCACAGCAGCAGGGGCAGTGTCCGCTGACGTATTATCTGTTTACAGGAGTTATCGAACGTGATTAAACGCTTTTTCGTCACCGGGACCGATACCGAAGTCGGCAAAACCGTGACCTGTTGCGCCCTGCTACAGGCGGCTAACCGCGCAGGCTTCAGGAGTGTTGGCTATAAGCCTGTTGCTTCCGGCAGCGCATATACGGCTGAAGGGCTACGCAATGACGATGCGCTGGCTTTGCAGCGCAACAGCCGGGTCGCGCTACGCTATGAGCAGGTGAATCCCTACACGTTTGCCGAGCCGACGTCGCCGCACATTGTCAGTGCTGACGAAGGCAGGCCGATTGACGCTTTGGCGCTCTCTGCTGGCTTGCGCGCCCTGGAGGGGCTGGCGGACTGGCTGTTGGTTGAAGGGGCGGGCGGCTGGTTTACGCCGCTTTCAGAAACCTTCACGTTCGCTGATTGGGTACAAAAGGAGCAACTGCCGGTGATACTCGTGGTGGGGGTCAAACTGGGGTGTATCAACCATGCGATGCTTACCGCGCAGGCGGTGCGCCAGGCCGGACTGCCGCTGGCGGGATGGATAGCCAACGATATCCAGCCGCCAGGCATGCGCCACGCTGAGTATCTGGTGACGTTACAACGGATGCTGAAGGCACCGTTTCTCGGCGAGATACCGTGGCTGGGGGATGCCGTACCGCACGAAGGCCTCGGACAGTACCTCGACCTTAACGCGCTGGATCGGGGGTCATCCATTTCTCCAGCAGCGGTTCATCCAGCTGAATAACGTCCCCCTGGGCGACGCTGCGCCCGCAGTGCAGCAGGCAAAAACGATCCGCTACCCGGCGAATAAACGGCAGGTGCTGCTCGGCGATCAGCACCGTCAGGCCAATATCGCGATTCAGACGCACCAATAAATCGCCCAACTTATGCAGGAAGCGCTGGCCGCTGCCGCGCGAAGGTTCGTCGAGGATTAGCAGGCGCGGACGGGTTATCAGCGCCCGCGCCAGGGCTAACTGGTACTGATCGTCAGCGGTTAGCGTAATGCCCTTGCTTTGTCGCAGGGAGTAGAGCTCCGGAAACAGATCGTAAATTTCGCCTGCTACCGCTAAATCAGGCTCTCTGCTGGCCGCGAGGGCGATATGCAGATTTTCTTCTACGCTCAGCTGCGAAAAGATACGCTTATCCTGCGGGACATAGCCAATACCGATAGCGCTACGCGACTGGGCGGAGAGGGGCATCAGATCGTAGGGTGCTGCTCCCACGTCCTGCCAGGTCATGCTGCCGCTGGCAACGGGCAGATAGCCGGTAATACAGTTGACGAGCGTGGTTTTCCCCATCCCCTGGCGCCCCATTACGCAAGTGCACTTACCGGGCATCAGCTCAAGATCAACATTCCACAGCGAGTGCTGGTTTCCGTAATAGTGGTTCACGGCTCGTAGATTCAACATAGACGTTTTCTCCTTTCCTGGGCGAGCGGGCGACGAGAAGATTCTGCAAATCTCTTGCCAGGAAAAAGAACTTTCGGTATTTGCTGGTGAATACAGATGTAGCCAGGTAAAAAGGGGGGGGAGCCAGGCGAGATATTGCACTTTCCCGGTGCCAGTACGCTGAAATGTGGTGCAAAAAGTCATAAAAAATCCGCCTGTTTTTAGCCAGTAGGCAGCAAAAAAAATTCAATAATTTTTTTTCATCGCGGGTTTCCTCGTGGCGAGCAATGTTCTCCGGGTGGCACAGGTCATGGGCTGGAGACAGTTATCCACTATTCCTGTGGATAACCTTGTGTATTAGAGTTAGAAAACTTGCGGTAAGCTAGAGAATATGCGGCCTGCGGCTGAATTGATGTGAAAGCCATCTTTTATTTAATCTCTTTAAATATCAATTGATTATATAAAATCAATGCCTGTCAGAAAAGTGTCATCGATGGCCATAAAACATTCATCTGCTTGCTTGACAAATGTTAAATGTCAAAAATTTCTGGGGATAACCCCACTGTCTGGTGGATTATCCCGTATGAGCGTGGTGATTCGCCGTTAATGACGATAAAAAAATCCAGTTTGCCAGAATACGATAATATGGTACTGTTTTTATATCCAGTATTTTTTATTGGCAAAAATTGTACTGAAAGGTAGAATTAAACACCTGCCGTTCAACCCTTCTTCAGGTCCTGATTGATGAGTAAACCGTTCAAGCTGCATTCTGCTTTCCGTCCTTCCGGTGACCAGCCGGAAGCGATCCGTCGTCTGGAAGAGGGGCTGGAGGATGGTCTGGCGCATCAGACGCTGCTCGGCGTGACCGGCTCCGGTAAAACGTTCACCATTGCCAACGTCATTGCCGATCTGCAGCGTCCGACGATGGTGCTGGCGCCGAACAAAACCCTGGCGGCGCAACTGTATGGCGAGATGAAAGAGTTTTTCCCCGAAAACGCAGTGGAGTATTTCGTCTCCTATTACGATTACTACCAACCAGAAGCCTACGTGCCAAGCTCCGACACCTTTATTGAGAAAGATGCGTCCGTTAACGAACATATTGAACAGATGCGTCTGTCTGCAACCAAAGCGTTGCTGGAGCGGCGTGATGTGGTGGTGGTGGCGTCGGTCTCCGCTATCTACGGCCTGGGCGACCCGGACCTGTACCTGAAGATGATGCTGCATCTGACGGTCGGTATGTTGATTGACCAGCGCGCCATTTTGCGTCGCCTGGCTGAACTGCAATATACCCGTAACGATCAGGCTTTCCAGCGCGGCACCTTTCGCGTGCGCGGAGAGGTCATTGATATCTTTCCGGCGGAATCAGACGATATTGCCCTGCGCGTTGAGCTGTTTGATGACGAGGTTGAGCGCCTGTCGCTGTTCGATCCTCTGACCGGCCACGTTGAGTCGACGATCCCGCGCTTTACCGTTTACCCGAAAACCCACTACGTCACGCCGCGCGAGCGCATCGTGCAGGCGATGGAAGAGATTAAAGTTGAGCTGGCTGCACGGCGCAAGGTGCTGCTGGAGAACAACAAGCTGCTGGAAGAGCAGCGGCTGAGCCAGCGTACGCAGTTCGATCTCGAAATGATGAACGAACTGGGCTATTGCTCGGGGATTGAAAACTACTCGCGCTACCTGTCAGGGCGCGGGCCGGGCGAGCCGCCGCCGACCCTGTTCGATTACCTGCCGGCTGATGGCCTGTTGGTGATCGATGAATCCCACGTGACTATCCCGCAAATCGGCGGCATGTACCGTGGGGACCGGGCGCGCAAAGAGACGCTGGTGGAATATGGCTTCCGGCTGCCGTCGGCGCTGGACAACCGCCCGCTGCGGTTTGAAGAGTTTGAGGCGCTGGCGCCGCAGACGATCTATGTCTCAGCAACGCCGGGCGCCTATGAGCTGGATAAATCCGGCGACGAAGTGATCGATCAGGTAGTGCGCCCGACAGGGCTGCTTGACCCGGTTATTGAAGTGCGCCCGGTGGCTACCCAGGTGGATGACCTGCTCTCGGAAATTCGCATTCGCACCGCGATCAACGAACGCGTGCTGGTCACCACCCTGACCAAACGTATGGCGGAAGACTTAACGGAGTATCTGGAAGAGCACGGCGAGCGGGTGCGCTATCTGCACTCGGATATCGACACCGTGGAACGCATGGAAATCATTCGCGACCTGCGCCTGGGCGAGTTTGACGTTCTGGTGGGCATCAACCTGCTGCGTGAAGGGCTGGATATGCCGGAAGTCTCGCTGGTGGCAATCCTCGATGCCGACAAAGAAGGCTTCCTGCGGTCCGAACGCTCGCTGATTCAGACTATTGGTCGCGCGGCGCGTAATATCAGCGGCAAGGCGATTCTTTACGGTGATAAGATCACCCCGTCGATGGCGAAAGCGATCGGTGAAACCGAACGCCGTCGTGAGAAGCAGCAGGCGTACAACGAAGAACACGGCATCGTGCCACAGGGCCTCAATAAGAAAGTGGTGGATATTCTGGCCCTGGGGCAGAATATCGCGAAAACCAAAGTTAAGGGGCGCGGTAAGTCTCGTTCACCGGTTGAGGCGGATACCGTCGCGCTGACGCCTAAAGCGATACAGCAGAAAATTCATCAACTGGAAGCGCAGATGATGCAGCATGCGCAAAATCTGGAGTTCGAAGAGGCGGCGCAAATTCGCGACCAGCTTCATCAACTGCGTGAACTGTTTATTGCGGCTTCGTAACCGGTGGAAAAATCCCCTGTCCACGCTTCGTTCATGTGGTCCGGGGGGGAGGCTGCGTGGATTTTGCTGGCGGATAAGCGTCGCGGCTTCTGGCAGAGTGGGGCACAGTTTGCTGCGTGGTTTTGTCGCCGTAAAAAAATTATTGCTTCGTCGGGCTGTTTTTCGCCGCCTCTTAATACTGGCTTAATATTGTTTGGCGAAACTCTCCTCAATTTAATGAGGATAGCGTCATGCAAAAATTAACTTTCTGCGAATATCTGGCCGTCTCCTGCGCCTTTGTTATCGTCGTCGCCTTCTTTCATCAATGGCTGCTGACATTCTGACGGGAAGCCTTCGGGAAGAGTATCCAGGCGCGAACGCCAGGCCCTGGCCGACGGTTGTGCAAAAAGAATCTGGCGTCGTGCAACTGGGCGATACGAGTGACGATACTTAACCCCAGGCCAATACCGCCGTAGCGGCTGTCCATGCGAACGAACGCTTTGCTCAATTCACCGCTTTTCGCCTCATCAATTCCGGGGCCTTCGTCTTCTACTGCCAGAACGGGCGACGGGCCTGGCGTTATTGACAGGGTAATTGTCGATCCTGTCGGGCTGTAGCGATGCGCATTTTCCACCAGATTGCGTAGAATAACCCGCATCAGCGTGACGTCGCCTGAAACAACGACCTTGCCCTCCTTGTCGTGCAGCGCCAGCTTCTGTTGCCGCTGCTCCAGCATGGCCTCAAGCTCCTCCTGGAGCGGTTCGATAACATCCTCTTTCAGCGCAACTTGCTGATAGTTTCCGGCGGAGAACGACTGACCAATGCGCGCCAGTTGAAGTAGCTGGGTAATACTGCTGGTCATTTGATCGAGGCGCAGAATCAGCGGCACTACGCCAACGCCATGCACTTTTTCCAGCAGTTCCAGGTGCAGACGCAGCCCGGCCAGCGGCGTACGCAGTTCATGGGCGACATCGGCGGTGAAAAGGCGCTCGCGATCGAGCGTGGAATTCAGGCGTGATACCAGTTGATTAATCGCGGTGGTCACCGCGGTGACTTCCGGTACCGACTCATTCAGAGCGATAGGCTGCAGATTGTCCGGCGTGCGATTCTCCAGTTCAAGCTGCAGGCTGGAAAGCGGTTTGGTGATTTTCTTCACCGCCAGCAGGCAGATATACAGCGCCAGGCCGATGATCAGCAAGCTTGGGATTAACAGACTGGCCACCGCTTCGTGGACTTCTTGCGTCACATGTTTTTGGTTATTGTGCCCTTCAATGGCGCTGGCCACCAGCAACTGAATCTGCTCTTTGCTTTCGTGCCACAGCCAGAACACGCTAATCAATTGGCACACGACCAGAATCGCGCCAATGGTCAGCAGCAGCCGATGGCGCATGGTCCAGGTTTCACTGACAAACAGAGCCATAGCGTTATTCTGTTTCAACGGTGTTGATCAGCATGTAGCCAAATCCACGAACCGTGCGGATGCGTGATTTGCCGACTTTATCGCGTAGATTATGGATATGTACCTCCAGCGCGTTGGTAGCGGGTTCGTTATCCCAGTTGTAAATATCATTATAGAGAATCTCGCGATGCACCGGGCTACCCGCTTTCATCATCAGACGAGAAAGCAGAGCATACTCCTTAGGGGTCAAATCCAGGGATTGCTCGTCAAGCCAGACCAGCCGCCGGGTGAGGTTCAGCCGCAGATTACCGATAGTCAGTTCGTTGTCGCCGTGATTGTTATGACGCCGCAGCAGGGCGCGAATACGCGCGTTCAGCTCTCCCAGGGCAAAGGGTTTAACCAGATAGTCATCTGCGCCGGTATCCAGGCCGCTGATGCGGTCATCAACGGTATCGCGGGCGGTGAGAATCAGCACGGGCTGACTGAATTTCTCCCGCCGTATACGCGCCAGGAAATGCAGACCGTCCTCATCAGGCAGACCCAGATCGAGAACGAGGAGACTGTAGTGATTACCGGCCAGAGAGAGCGCAGCTTCGTGAGCGGTTGATACACCGTCGCAAACATAGCCCTCGCTTTGAATCGCCAGAATTAATCCTTGTAACAGGAGCGCATCATCTTCAATGACTAACACTTTCATCGGCTGGCCTCTCTACATGGCGTTAAAATATCGTCTGTTGCCCGATACTCGTGGGAATAGCGGTTAAGAGAAAAGTTCGCTCCCTTGAGTGTCCGCTATGCTGCCGATTCTATTTTAAGACAACCTTAAGATTCTCAGCCTGATGGCAATACGTTCTCTGAAAAGTGAGTCCGGGATTAACCTAATTCCTGAATCGCTTTTTCCAGCGCACGACGTAATAGCTGGCGATCGTGGCGGTAGGGTACATCGCTGGCATCCAGCGGCGTCTGAATGACCACCCGGTTGTCAATCCCCGCGAGATCGGCTTTCGGGCCGATAACCAGGGCATCAATCACCCGTTTGCCAATATATTGCTCCATAATCGCCACTCTGTCCGCCAGCGTCAGGCTGGCCGCCGGGCTGTGTTCTTTGCCGAGATTATCGATAAACACCATTGGCGCCGGCGTGCGGCGCAGCGCCTGCGCCATCTCTTCAAGCAGCAGAATAGGTATCAGGCTGGTATAAAAACTGCCCGGGCCGATCAGGATCAAATCGGCTTCGGCGACGGCTTCTATCGCTTCGCGAGTGGCGGGAACCGGCGAGGTGAGCATCAATTTCTGTGGGACGCTGGCGAGCAGATCGATATTGACCTCGCCGTAAACTTCCTGTCCTTCGTGGTCAATGGCCATCAGATCGACCGGTTGTTCCGACATCGGGATCAAAAATGCGTCGATTTTGAGAAAGTTTCTGATTAAGTTGATCGCTTCCAGAGGCCTTACGCTAAGATGATCCAGCGCCTTTAACATCAGATTTCCAAGGTTATGGCCAGAAAGTTCGCCATTACCGCTAAAACGATACTCAAACATCGCGGAGGCTACGCTAGGCCCGGCACTTAATTGATTAATACAGTTGCGCATATCGCCCCAGGCGATACCGCCTTCCGCACGGCGAATTCGCCCTGTGGAGCCGCCGTTATCGGTTGTTGTCACGATACCGGTGAGGCGCGAGCCCAGAGAAGAGAGGGAGGACATTACCCGACCCAGTCCGTGCCCGCCGCCGAGTGCCACAACGCGATCAAGATCGGCGAAAGTACGATTGCGCATAAAAATTCCTTATCTCAATTAAACGGGCACACAGTAACCGATCTACCCCTAAAAGACGATGGCCGGATCCTGACAAACTGACCGATATCAATGCAAAAGCGTAGTTTTTCGCTATTCTGTAGCGAAAATGCATGATCGTGGCGATATGTACATAATTATATAGCGAAATCGGAAATGGCGAAACTGTCATTAACGCGCTACTATCGGCATAATCCGTTAACACTCTAGCCTCTGTGCCTGTGTCGCAAGATATGGTGCTTTGGCCGTGACAACTTCGGTTGCCACCAGGGCGTGGAAAGAAATGACCGCGTCTCCCGTATTTGGAAAGGTGTATATGGCTTCACAGCTTACCGATGCATTCGCGCGTAAGTTTTATTACTTGCGCCTGTCAATTACCGACGTCTGCAACTTTCGTTGTACCTATTGTCTGCCCAACGGGTATCAACCCGGCGCCGTCACCAACAAAGGCTTTCTCAGCGTGGACGAGGTGCGTCATGTCACGCGCGCATTTGCGGCCCTGGGCACGGAGAAGGTGCGTCTGACCGGCGGCGAGCCCTCGCTGCGTCGGGATTTCACCGATATTATCGCCGCCGTGCGGGAAAACGCTGCTATTCGTCAGATTGCGGTGACCACCAACGGCTATCGGCTGGCGCGCGATGTGGAACGCTGGCGCGACGCCGGGCTGACGGCGATTAACGTCAGCGTGGATAGCCTCGACGCTCGCCAGTTTTACGCCATTACCGGTCAGGATAAGTTTCACCAGGTAATGGACGGTATTGACGCCGCCTTTGCCGCTGGTTTCGAAAAAGTTAAGGTCAACACGGTGCTGATGCGCGATGTCAATCACCACCAGCTCGACACCTTTCTGGCATGGATCCAGCCGCGCCGCATTCAACTGCGTTTTATTGAACTGATGGAAACTGGCGAAGGCGGCGGGCTGTTTCGCCGCCATCATATCTCTGGCATGGTGCTGCGCGACGCGCTGCTGCGCCGCGGCTGGATCCACCAGATCCGCCAGCGTAGCGATGGCCCGGCGCAGGTGTTTTGTCATCCGGATTATGTTGGCGAAATTGGTCTCATTATGCCGTATGAGAAAGATTTCTGCGTCACCTGCAACCGTCTGCGCGTCTCTTCCGTCGGCAAATTGCATCTGTGTCTGTTTGGTGAGGGCGGAGTCGATTTGCGCGATCTGCTCACCGATGAACAGCAGCAGCCGGAGCTGGAAGCGCGCATTGCCGAGGCGTTAACGCATAAAAAGCAGACCCATTTCCTGCACCAGGGCAACACCGGTATTACACAGAACCTGTCCTATATTGGCGGATAATGCATTTTAAGGAGCGATCAAATGAGCCAGGTCAGCGCTGAGTTTATTCCGACCCGTATTGCTATTCTCACTGTTTCCAGCCGCCGTGGCGAAGAGGACGACACCTCCGGTCACTGGCTGCGCGATACGGCGCAGGAAGCGGGGCATATGGTCGTCGATAAGGCGATTGTCAAAGAAAACCGCTATGCCATTCGCGCCCAGGTGTCGGCGTGGATTGCCAGCGAAGAGGTTCAGGTGGTGTTGATCACCGGCGGGACCGGTTTTACCGATGGCGATCAAACACCTGAGGCGCTGCTGCCGCTGTTTGACCGCGAAGTGGAAGGTTTTGGCGAGGTGTTCCGTATGCTCTCTTTTGAAGAGATCGGCACCTCGACCCTGCAATCCCGGGCCGTTGCCGGGATGGCGAACCGCACGCTAATTTTTGCGATGCCCGGCTCAACCAAAGCCTGTCGTACCGCATGGGACAATATTATTGCGCCGCAGCTCGATGCGCGCATCCGTCCGTGCAATTTTATCTCTCATATTAAGAAGTAAGTTATGTCGCAACTGACCCACATTAACGCCGCGGGCGAAGCGCACATGGTCGATGTTTCCGCGAAAGCGGAAACGGTTCGCGAAGCGCGTGCCGAGGCTTATGTCGACATGCAGCCAACGACTCTTGCGATGATCATCGACGGCAGCCATCACAAAGGCGATGTCTTCGCCACCGCGCGTATTGCCGGGATTCAGGCGGCAAAGCGTACCTGGGAGCTGATCCCGCTGTGCCATCCGCTGATGCTGAGCAAAGTCGAAGTCAATCTGCAGGCGCAGCCCGAACACAACCGGGTGCGCATTGAATCGCTCTGTCGTCTGACCGGCAAAACCGGCGTGGAGATGGAAGCCCTGACCGCCGCGTCCGTCGCCGCGCTGACGATTTACGATATGTGCAAAGCGGTGCAGAAGGATATGGTGATTGGCCCGGTGCGCCTGCTGGCGAAAAGCGGCGGCAAATCCGGCGATTTCAGAGTGGAAGAATAACCATGATTAACGTACTTTTTTTTGCTCAGGTGCGCGAACTGCTCGGCACCGATTCCCTGACTCTTGATCCAAATGGGCTCCCCACGGTTGAGGCCGTTCGCCAGCAGCTGATCGCCCGTGGCGGTCGCTGGGCGCTGGCGCTGGAAGAGGGCAAACTGCTGGCGGCAGTGAATCAGACGCTGACCACTTTCGATCATCCGCTGGCGGCGGGTGATGAAGTGGCGTTCTTTCCACCGGTTACCGGGGGATAAGATGACGCAAACCCGCATTATCGTCAGTCATGACCGCTTTAAGGTCGGCGACGAGTATGCCTGGCTTGCCGGGCGTGATGAAGACGGCGCGGTGGTGACATTTACCGGTAAGGTGCGTAACCATAATCTTGGCGACAGCGTGAAGGCGTTAACGCTGGAACACTATCCGGGGATGACGGAAAAATCGCTGACGGAGATCGTTGATCTCGCCCGTCAGCGCTGGCCGCTGGGCCGGATAACGGTGATTCACCGTATCGGCGAGATGTGGCCGGGGGAAGAGATTGTTTTTGTCGGCGTCACCAGTGCCCATCGCAGCAGCGCGTTTGCCGCCGGGGAGTTTATTATGGATTATCTGAAAACCCGCGCGCCGTTCTGGAAGCGTGAGGCGACGCCGGAAGGCGAGCGCTGGGTGGATGCGCGAGATAGCGATCGGCAGGCGGCAGAACGTTGGTAGTGTGATACGCTTAGAAGATAAATTCCGTTCATCAGGAGATAGTTATGGACAGATTCCCTCGTTCCGGCACCCTCGTACAGGGCCGTAGCGGACTACAAACCTATATGGCGCAGGTTTATGGCTGGATGACAGTCGGGCTGCTGCTCACCGCGTTTATTGCGTGGTATGCCGCCAATACTCCGGCCGTTATGATGTTTGTTTTTTCCAGTAAAATAACCTTTTTCGGGCTGATCATTGCCCAACTGGGGTTGGTATTCGTGCTTTCGGGTATGGTACAGCGACTGAGCGCCGGGATGGCGACAACGCTGTTTATGCTCTATTCGGCGCTAACCGGGCTAACCTTATCCAGTATTTTCATCGTCTATACCTACTCGTCAATCGCCAGCACTTTCGTGGTTGCTGGCGGGATGTTTGGCGTGATGAGTCTCTACGGTTATACCACTAAGCGGGATCTGAGCGGCTTCGGTAATATGCTGTTTATGGCGCTGATCGGTATCCTGCTGGCGTCGCTGGTTAACTTCTGGCTGAAGAGTGAGGCGCTGATGTGGGCGGTGACCTATATCGGAGTGCTGGTATTTGTCGGCCTGACCGCTTATGACACCCAGAAGCTGAAAAATATTGGCGAGCAGATAGATGTCCGCGATACTTCCACTCTGCGCAAATACGCCATTCTTGGTGCTTTGACGCTGTATCTGGACTTTATTAACCTGTTCCTGATGTTGCTGCGTATCTTCGGCAACCGTCGCTGAGTATTGTAATGTCCCCGGTCATATAATTCGTGACTGGGGGATTTTCACTTCTCTCCTGCCAGCCTGCGCTGATTCTTTTCCCGCAAATGTTTTGCCTGACTCTCCAGAATCAGATAACCGATGGTTGCGAACAGCAGGGGCAGGAAATAATACAATGTGCGATACGCGAGCAAGGCGGCAATAATGGCGCCACGGGAGATCTCCTCTCCGGACAGCATGGCGATAAACACCCCTTCGAGAACGCCAATACCGGCAGGAATATGCACGATGACGCCAGCGATACTGCTGACCAGCAGCACGCCAAGCACCAGGAAATAGTCGACCTGCGGCCCCAACAATAACCAGATAATCGCTCCCATCGCCATCCAGTTGAGGCTGGAAACCGTCATCTGCAGCAGCGCGAATCGCCAGGAAGGCAGTACCAGCCGCTGGCCTTTGATCGTCAGGTGACGTTTTTTAGCGAAGGCGCAGGCCCATAAATAGCACGTGGAAACCAGCAGTAAAACGGTGCCCAGAATCTGTAGCGACTGCTGGCTGATATACCAGCGTTCCGGGACCTGCACCATCCCGGCGCTAAAGATGATGCCGCCGAGCAGGATATACCCCAGCCAGTTGGTGGTAATGCTCAGGGAGAAGATCCGGGTAATGGTGCCTCCGCTAAGCCCCAGACGCGAGTAAAGCCGATAGCGCATGCCGATACCGCCAACCCAGGTGCTGAGCGTCAGGTTAAAGGCATAGCAGATAAATGACACCAGCATCACCTGCCGCTTTGCCAGCCTGTGGCCGCAATATGCGCGCCCAAGCAGATCGTAGCAGCCGTAAATCAGGTAGCTGGCGATAGCCAGGCCGATTGCGCTAAGCAGCGCCGCGCGATTATAGTCGCGAATAACTTTCCAGACTTCCTGCCAGTTAATTTTTTGCGCGTAGATCACCAGCAGCACGACCACGGCGATAAAAAAGAGCGCCGTAAGGATTTTTTTCACCCTGCGCCAGCGTGGGTGCGATTTTGCCATCAGGGTTTTACCTCCTGGTTTTCGGGTTCTGCCCGGTCCTGAGTTTCTATTTCTGGCTGTACCGGCGGCGGGACGCGCGACAGTCGCGGCGTATGCGCCGGTAGCCAGCCGACCCAGGCCGGGAAATGGCGCAGGAAGTGAAATGCCAGGACGCTGACGCCGAGCCGCCATCCGGTGCGTCTGGAAAGAATGCGCTTATCAACCTGGCGGCAGTCGTTGGCGATCAATCCGTTTAGATTGTCGCGCAGCGTCTGATTAAACTCGCGGTCGTGGATAACCAGGTTGGCTTCCAGATTCAGCGACAGGCTGAGCGGATCGAGGTTGCTGGATCCGACAGTCGCCCAGTGGTCGTCCGCCAGCGCGACTTTGCCATGTAGCGGGCGGCGGCGATATTCAAAAATCTGTACCCCGCCTTTGACCAGGTAATGGTAGAGCAAGCGTGCGCCGAATTTGACAATCGGGATATCCGGCTCACCCTGAACGATTAACTTGACGCGCACGCCGCGGCGGGCGGCGTTGCGCATGGCGTGCAGCAGCCGGTAACCGGGAAAGAAGTAGGCGTTGGCGATAATCACTTCCCGGCGTGCGCTGGTCAGCATCTTCAGATAGTGACGTTCAATATCGTCGCGATGTTCCTGATTGTCACGCCAGATAAACAGCGCCTGAGCCTCGCCGGGATGAAGGTTAACTTCGGGCTTATGTCGACGCCGCCACCACCAGCGGCGCGTGGCTTCGCTGGCGGGCAGATTGTCGAGTTCAAATTGCAGAATGTCGAGTACGACCGGCCCTTCGACCTGGACGGCGTAATCCTGTTTGGCCTCCGGGCCGTAACCGGTCATATGCTCGGCGGAGTAGTTAATTCCGCCGACAAAGGCGATGACGTCGTCGATTACCACGATTTTGCGATGCATGCGGCGGAACAAATTGGTACGCATGCCGAACATGCGTGGGCGCGGGTCGTAGTAGCGAAAAATCACCCCGGCCGCGGTGAGCTCGCCGACAAAACGATCGCTTAAATCCGGTGAGCCGTAGCCGTCGAGCAGAACTTCCACGCGAACGCCGCGCCGGGCAGCCCGTAGCAGCACCGCATGGAGTTGCCAGCCAACGTCATCTTCAAACCAGATAAAGGATTCGAGGATCACCCGCTGTCGCGCGCGACCAATAGCGGCAAATACCGCCGGATAATAGTTATCGCCGTTTTCTAAGAGCTGAATGCGGTTTCCTTCCTGCCAGCGACATTTCACAGATAAATCTCCACGCTAAGCGGTGCATGATCGGACAGATGACGCCACTGTTTTAAGGCCAGCATTTGAGGTCGGCTGGCATGTGCATTTTTGACATAAATGCGATCGAGGCGCAGCAGCGGGAAACGGACCGGAAAAGTCCGCGCCGGGCGTCCCCTGGCGCGGGTAAAAATTTCGTCCAGACCGGCCTGCGTTTTGAGCTGCCGGTTAGCCTGTTGCCGCCAGTCGTTAAAATCCCCCGCTACCACAACCGGCTCCCCCGTGGGGAGGCTGTTCACCCACGACGCCAGCATTGCGAGCTGGGCCTGACGCTGATGCGCGCGCAGCCCCAGATGCACGCAGATCAAATGGAGCGTTGTTTCGCTTTCGGGCGGCACGATGCGGCAGTAGAGCAGGCCGCGTTTTTCGCTATTACCGACCGAAACGTCAAGGTTTTGATAATGTTCGATAGGAAAGCGCGACAGCACCGCATTGCCGTGATGCCCTTCCGGATAAACGGCATTGCGCCCATAGGCATAATTGTTCCACATCGTGTCGGCGAGAAATTCATAGTGGGGCGTCTCCGGCCAGTTTTCGAACCGCAACGGATAAATTTCGTGCGCGCCCATCACTTCCTGCAGGCAAACAATGTCGGCTCTGACGCTGCGTACCGCTTCGCGTAATTCGGGCAAAATGAAGCGTCGGTTAAACGCGGTAAAGCCTTTATGGGTGTTAATTGTCAGCACGTTTAACGAAAATCGCCGCGTTTGCTCGGTCATATTTCTCCAGTCAATGTCGCTTTCCTGAATAAAATAGTGTAGTCGAGGTCACAAAAAGATGCGGCGATACGGAATTTTCCGTAAAGTGCGGTACTCTGAGTAGCAGAGAAAAATCCTTCAGGAGAGAAGCCATGAAGTGGCAACAACGTGTACGCGTCGCAACGGGTCTTAGTTGCTGGCAGATTATGTTGCATCTACTGGTCGTGGCGGTACTGGTGGCAGGCTGGATGAGCGGCGCGCTGGTACGTGTCGGGTTAGGTTTGTGTGTGCTGTATGGCGTCACGCTACTGGCGATGCTGTTTTTGCAGCGTCACCACGATGAGCGCTGGCGCGATGTGGGTGATTTCCTTGAGGAACTCACCACCACCTGGTACTTCGGCGCGGCGGTTATCGTGCTGTGGCTGCTGTCGCGCGTGCTGCACAATAATCTGCTGTTGGCCCTTGCCGGGCTGGCAATACTGGCCGGTCCGGCGATTGTGTCGCTGCTGGCGAAAGATAAAAACCGCTACCCTAAAGCTTTCGGGCTACAGCAAGGCGACAGCGCCGTGAATCCCCAGAAGCATCGGTAGCTATGCAACAGGACAGCCTGTCCGTTGTGGTTTGAACGATGGCGGGAATCAGGCAATCTTTCTGCGAAACATCGCATACGCAACTGAGCCAGTGGTGGCCGCTATGACTAATAGCGGCCACAAACTTCCCCATACAATTTCCAGACTCGCATCCTTCAGATAGATCTGCTTGGTGATATCGGTAAAGTGACGGATAGGATTTATCCACGTGACGTCCTGTAACCATTGCGGCATATTCTCCACTGGCGAAACGTAGCCCGAGAGCAGAATCGCCGGCATCATAAAGACGAATACGCCGATAAACGCCTGCTGCTGCGTGGAGCACAGCGATGAAATCAGCAGCCCGAATCCTACCAGCGATAAGCCATAAATAATCATCGTGAAGTAAAATAGCAGCAGCGAACCGGCAAAGGGAATCTGATAGCCCCAGATCCCCACGACCAGTACGATGGTTGCCTGCAGAGTGGCGACAATCAGTGCCGGTACCGCTTTGCCGATAAAAATCTGCCAGGTCGCCAGCGGCGAGACCAGCAACTGATCGAGCGTGCCCTGTTCGCGTTCGCGGGCAACGGAAAGGGAGGTGACGATCAGCACGCCGATAGTGGTGATCATCGCGATCAGCGACGGTACTACGAACCATTTGTAATCGAGATTCGGGTTATACCAGTTACGCACGACCAGCTCACTGTTGTTCAGGGTTGTTTTTCCCGCCATCAGTTCCTGCTGATAGTTTTTAACAATCTGCTGGAGATAGTTAGCGGCGATTTGCGCGCTATTCGAATTCCGTCCATCCAGCAGTAGCTGGAGCTGCGCGGCCTGCCAGCTATCCAGATTGCGCGAGAAATCCGGCGGAAAGCGCACGACCAGTAGCGCTTTTTGTTCATTGATGGTTGGCCCTATCTCCTGCGGGCTTTTCAGCAACAGGACGTGGGGGAAGGCTTTGGCGCGAGCGAAGCGCTGAGTCAGTTCCACCGCGTGCTGGCCGTTGTCTTCGCTATAGACAGCGATGGTGGCATTGGTGACTTCCAGCGTCGCGGCGAAAGGAAACAACAGCACCTGAATCAGCACTGGCATAATCAAAATCGCCCGCGTTTGCGGTTCGCGCAACAGCGACTGCAACTCTTTGCGGATCAGTGTCCATAAGCGATGAAACATAGTACCGTCCTCATGTCGGGTGGCGCTGCGCTTACCGGGTCTGCATGGCCCGCAGGTCCGGTACCCATGGCGCCGCCGGGCAAAATACGCGGGCCAGGATTAATCCAGTCGACGTCGGGTTTTCAGCCACGTCAGGCCGATAAACATCACCGCTGAAGCGATCAGGAACATGACGTTTACCAGCAGCACCACCGGAATATTGCCCGCCAGAAACAGGCTTTGCAGGGTGCTGACAAAATAGCGCGCCGGGATCACGTAGGTCACCGCGCGGATTATCGCTGGCATACTGTCTATCTGAAAAATAAATCCGGACAACATAATTGACGGCAAAAATGCGGCATTTAGCGCGACCTGGGCGGCGTTGAACTGGTTGCGGGTGATAGTGGAAATCAGTAGCCCCATTCCCAGCGTACTCAGTAAAAATAGACTGGCGATAAAAAACAGGATCATCAGCGAACCGCGAAACGGCACGTCGAGAATAAATACCGCCACCAGCATGCAAAGCAGCATCGCCAGCATGCCGAGGAAGTAGTAGGGGATCAGCTTACACAGCAGCAGTTCGGCGCGGGTAATTTCGGTCGACAGCAGTGCCTCCATGGTGCCGCGCTCCCACTCGCGGGCCACCACCAGCGAAGTCAGAATCGCGCCGACTACCGTCATAATGATGGTGATTGCACCAGGGATAATAAAGTGCTGACTGATGGTCGCCGGATTAAACCAGTAGCGGGCCCTGACATCAATCAGCGGCTCGAAGGTTTCACCACGATCTTCCGCTTGCTGTTGCTGCCAGATTTGCCAGATACCCTCGACGTAGTTCTGGGCAAAATTCGCGGTGTTCGGTTCGCTGCCATCGGTGATAAGCTGGATTGGCGCGCTATCCCCTGGGCGAGCCATCTTCTGCGCGAAATCTACCGGCACCACCACCAGCGCGCGGATTTGCCCGGCCTGCATCATTTGCATTAACTGCTGGCGGTTGTCGCTAATGGTAGCGTCAATGTAGGGTGAACCGGTCATGGCGTGGACGAAATCCAGCGCGTCTTCACTCTGCTGTTCCAGCAATACGCCGACCCGCAGCTTACTGGAGTCAAGATTAATACCATAGCCAAAAATAAACAGCAGTAGCAGCGGGATCACCACCGCAATCAACCAACTGCTGGGGTCGCGGACTATCTGCCGGGTCTCTTTGACGCACAAGGCGCGCACGCGCCGCCACGATAGTATTTTAGCGCTCACCAGCGTTCTCCTTATCCCAGTCGTGGATGAGGGTAATAAAGGCTTGTTCCATCGTCGGGTCTGGCTGTTGATCATCCGCCGCCTGGGCTTTCAGGTCGTCCGGTGTACCGCTGGCGATCAGTTTGCCGTGGTAGACCAGGCCGATGCGATCGCAATATTCCGCTTCATCCATAAAGTGGGTGGTCACCATTACCGTCACGCCTTTATCCACCATGCTGTTGATATGCAGCCAGAACTCGCGGCGGGTGAGAGGATCGACCCCGGAAGTGGGTTCATCAAGAAACAGGATATCCGGCTCATGCATCAGTGAACAGGCCAGCGCCAGACGCTGCTTATAACCGAGCGGCAGGTCATCGGCCGCCTGCCGGGCAATACTTTTCAGGCCGAAAGCCTCGCTCATGCTGGCGATCTTTGCGTCCTGCAGGCGCCCGCGCAGGCCGTAAACGCCGGAGAAGAAGCGCAGATTTTGCTCGACGGTAAGATTGCCATAGAGTGAGAATTTCTGCGCCATATAGCCGAGATGCTGGCGCGCCTTGCCGGAGCTGACTTTGAGATCCATGCCCAGAACCAGCGCTTTACCGGAGGTGGGCACCAGCAGTCCGCACATCATTTTGAAGGTGGTGGACTTGCCTGCGCCGTTAGGGCCGAGGAGGCCGAAGATTTCGCCGCGCTTAACCTGGAAATCGACATGGTCGGTGGCGGCGAAATCAGCGAATTTCTTCGTCAGCGCCTGCGCTTCAATCACCGTCTCGTCATGAGCGCCTTCAACAGTATGGATGATTTTCCCCAGCGGCGATTCAGCGGTATTGGCACCGCCGAGCAGGTCAATAAAGGCGTCTTCAAAGCGCGGAGCGGTTTCGGTCACATCCAGCGTTGGCATATCGGCGGCGTTCTGTAGGTCGCGGATGTTGGCATTTTTTTTGAGGATCAGGCGCACCGATTTCCCCTGAATCACGCCATCGCTCACCTGCGGCAATTTCAGCGTCCGCTGGAGCAGACGGCGGTTATTTTCCTCAGCGCTGGAGATTAAAAAACTGCGTCCCATCATCGTCTGAGTCAGCTCTTTTGGCGGGCCCTGGTAAAGAAGCTGGCCTTCGTTCATCAACAGCACGTCACGGCACTGTTCGGCCTCATCAAGATAGGAGGTACTCCAGAGGATCAGCATCCCGTCGCCCGCCAGTTCGTGGACCATTTGCCACAATTCACGACGCGAGATGGGATCGACGCCGACGCCGGGTTCGTCCAGCAGCAACACCTGAGGTTCGCCGACAAGGGTACAGGCCAGACCGAGTTTTTGCTTCATACCGCCGGAAAGCTTGCCCGCCAGTCGGCTGGTAAAGGGACCAAGTGAGGTAAACTCCAGCAGTCGGGCAAAGGTCTTCTCCCGTGCTGCGCCGGTGACGCTGCGCAGGTCGGCGTAGAGGATCAGGTTTTCCATGACCGTCAGATCTTCATACAGGCCAAATTTCTGCGGCATATAGCCAAGCACCGCGTGCAGGGCGCTATCGTCGGCAACAGGATCGAAACCGATTACTTTTGCGCGACCTTCGTCGGCCTTCAGCAGCCCGGCAAGCATGCGCATCAGCGTTGTTTTCCCGGCGCCGTCGGGGCCGACCAGGCCGGTTACATAGCCGGAACGAAGGGTACAATCCAGCGGCGCAACGGCCGGACGATTCATTCCCGGAAAACGTCGGGTCAATCCGCTCAGCGTGATGACATCCTCATTCATTGTCCGCTTCCGTTACTGAAGGTGATGGTGACCGGCATTCCCTGACGTAGCGCATCATCAGCATCAGTCACCACGATCCGCAGGCGATAAACCAGATCGGTGCGCAGATCGGGCGTCTCCACCGTTTTTGGCGTAAATTCCGCGCTGGGAGAGACGAAGCCGATTTTCCCACGGTAAGGTTTATTTGGCCGGCTGTCGGTATAGAGCAGGACCTCGCGCCCCGGTCGGGCCTGACCGAGGTTTTTTTCATCAATGTAAGCGCGTACCCAAACAGGATGGGTTAACGATAACGTCAGCACTGTGCCGCCTGCGCTGAGCATGCTGCCCGGTTCGACGGCGCGGGTCATCAGCGTTCCATCGGAAGGGGAGGTCAGGATGGTATCGTGCAGGTCGAGTTTCGCCTGCGCCAGCGCGGCCAGCGTCTGCTCAAGACTGGCTTTGGCCTGAGCGATTTCTTGCGGGCGGTTACCGGTCCGGTACTGGCGCAGTTTATCCTGGGCTGATTTCAGCGTGGCCAGGGCCTGATCGCGTGAGGAACGGGCATTTTCCAGATCGTTAGCGGAGATGGCGCTGCTTTTACGCAGCCCGGACTGGCGCTGGTAAAAGTTCTGTGCGTAATCATACGCCGCCTGCGCCTGATTGACCGCGGCGGCAACCTGAGCAATCTCTTCTGAACGGTATCCCGCCATCATCAGATCATACTGCGCCTGCGCAGTAGAAACATTGGCCTGCGCCTGTTGCAGCGCGTTTTCATAAGGGGCGCGATCCAGCTCGCCCAGCGTTTGTCCGGCCTTTATCGTATCGCCTTCATCAACGTTCAGCGACGCCAGCCGCCCGCCCACGCGGAAGCTCAGATTGACGGTACGAATATCAACGTTGCCATATAGCGTGAGCTCTTTTGGCTGACGGCTCTGATACCACCAGCTACCGCCAATCACAGCGGCCAGAAGGAGCAGCAGCAGAACGATGATGAGGGGTTTTTTCATGACTTCAGACTCCTTTGCGCTAATCCCTGTAGAACGAAATCAATGTGGCAAGCGATAACCTCAAAAATTTGCTCAGTTTTTTCTCGATCGAACTCCACCCAACCGGTGCGACGCAGAACCGTTTCCCGACCAAGACGAAAGGCGAGAACCTCCCCCAGTAGCGCGTGGGTGTGAAGAATCAGTTGTGTGCTGTTAGCGTCAAGGCCGGTGAACGCGGCGATTAAACGGGTCAGATAGCAGTGTAGCGGGGCGATTACCTGATCGTGGATAAGCTGGTAGGCCGGGGTCGGCGACAACTGTTCGCGGGAGATAAATTTGCTTAAATTCACCGTATTATCCTGGGTCAGCAGCAAGATCATATTTTGGCAGGCGTGCAGAATCAGGGTGCGAATGGCGGCTTTATCCGGCGAAGGTTGCGCGAGAAGTTCCTCTGCCGACTGGCGATGAGGGCGGAAATTTCGCTCAATAAAATCGGCAATCCACTGGGCACAGGCGAGGTAGAGATCGTCCTTGGAACCAAAATAGTAGGTGATCGCGGCGATATTTTGCCCGGCCAGGGCGGCGATATCGCGGGTTGTGGCATGCAGGCCGTATTCGCCGAACTGGGCAAGCGCGGCTGCGATAAGCTGGCTCTTCGCCTGTTCGCCTTTACTGGTTATGGTGGTCGAAGTCATTGTGCTGAAAAAATTAATCAATCGATTGATTAAGAATATGACCAATCCGTAACCTTGTCCAGCCTCTGCCCGACTGAATTCGTCGCAGAACAGACGAGCATTATTTTGCAGATAAAAGCCAGTGGGATATTTTATGCGGTCCGTCACAAATTCTGCTAGAATGCGCCCCTTCATGGCATTGTGGTTTTTGCCATCTCTTTCGCAATAATCTCCCTGAAAACTACGCCTGTGACGGGCCGGGGCGGTTCGGAGTTGTTATGTCTTTTGATTCCCTTGGCCTGAATCCTGAAATCCTGCGCGCAGTCGCTGAACAGGGCTACGTTGAGCCAACCCCCATTCAGCAGCAGGCGATTCCTGCGGTATTACAGGGGCGCGATCTGATGGCCAGCGCCCAGACCGGCACCGGTAAAACGGCGGGCTTTACGCTGCCGCTGCTTCAGCATCTGATCCAGAAAGAACCGCATGCTAAAGGCCGCCGCCCGGTGCGCGCCCTGATTCTGACCCCAACACGTGAACTGGCGGCCCAGATTGGTGAGAACGTGCGGGATTACAGCAAATATCTCAACGTGCGTTCTCTGGTGGTTTTCGGCGGCGTCAGCATTAACCCGCAAATGATGAAGCTGCGCGGCGGCGTTGATATTCTGGTGGCGACGCCGGGTCGTCTGCTGGATCTTGAGCATCAAAATGCCGTCAATCTGGATAAGGTTGAAGTGCTGGTGCTGGATGAGGCTGACCGAATGCTGGATATGGGCTTTATCCACGATATTCGTCGCGTACTGGCGAAACTGCCGGCGAAACGCCAGAATCTGCTGTTCTCGGCAACTTTCTCCGACGACATTAAATCGCTGGCGGAGAAACTGCTGCATAACCCGCTGGAAATTGAAGTGGCTCGCCGCAACACCGCGTCCGAGCAGGTTAGTCAACGGGTGCATTTCGTCGATAAAAAGCGCAAGCGTGAGCTGTTGTCGCAGATGATAGGTGAAGGCAACTGGCAGCAGGTTCTGGTCTTTACCCGTACCAAGCACGGCGCGAACCATCTGGCGGAACAGCTTAATAAAGATGGCATCCGTAGCGCCGCTATTCACGGTAACAAGAGCCAGGGCGCGCGAACCCGCGCCCTGGCTGACTTTAAATCCGGCGGTATTCGTGTGCTGGTGGCGACCGATATCGCCGCGCGTGGCCTGGATATTGAAGAACTCCCGCATGTCGTGAACTACGAGCTGCCAAACGTTCCGGAAGATTATGTGCACCGCATTGGTCGTACCGGTCGCGCTGCGGCAACCGGCGAAGCGCTGTCGCTGGTCTGCGTAGATGAACATAAACTGCTGCGGGATATCGAACGTTTGCTGAAAAAAGAGATCCCGCGCATCGCCCTTGCTGGCTATGAGCCGGACCCGTCGATCAAGGCTGAGCCGATTCAGAACGGTCGCCAGCAGCGCGGCGGCGGTCGCGGAGGTCAAGGGCGTGGTGGTCAGGGGCGCGTTCAGCAGTCCGCGCTGCGCCGGAACGATGGCGAAGCGCCAAAAGCGCGTACCCAGGACGGTAGACCGCCGCGTCGCCGCCGCCCGCGCAAACCTGGCGCTGCTGAGTAGCGATATTAGCGCATTCCTGTGGCTATCGCGGCGGTTCCGCGGTCAGCGTTACAGGTTTGATTATCCGGGCAAGGGATCTTGCCCGGAACGTTCTGTTCTTCTCGCATGTCTACGCTCGATCGTAATTCCAGTTTCCTCAGAAAGACATTCCTTCCGTTAGCGAAAAAATGGCACAATAGTGGCTGTTTATACAGTATTCGGGTTTTCTCATGGCTTTGACCACTGCGCTAAAAGCGCAAATTGCCGCCTGGTATAAGGCGCTTCAGGAACAGATTCCGGACTTTATCCCCCGTCCGCCGCAGAGGCAGATGATCGCCGATGTGGCGAAGACGCTCGCCGGGGAAGAGGGGCGGCACCTGGCGATTGAAGCGCCGACCGGCGTCGGCAAAACCTTGTCATACCTGATTCCCGGCATCGCCATTGCCCGTGAAGATCAAAAAACGCTGGTGGTCAGCACCGCCAACGTTGCGCTACAGGATCAAATCTACAGTAAAGATCTGCCGCTGCTGCGCAAAATTATCCCCGACCTGCGCTTTACCGCCGCTTTTGGCCGCGGCCGCTATGTCTGCCCGCGTAATCTGGCCGCGCTGGCCAGCAGTGAGCCGACGCAGCAGGATTTGCTCGCCTTTCTGGATGACGAACTGACCCCCAATAACCAGGCGGAACAGCAGCTGTGCGCGACCCTGAAAACCGATCTCGATAGCTATAAATGGGACGGCCTGCGCGATCATAGCGATAAAAATATTGATGATTCTTTATGGAGCCGTCTGAGCACCGATAAAGCCAGTTGCCTGAACCGTAACTGCTACTATTACCGGGAATGCCCGTTCTTCGTCGCCCGGCGGGAAATTCAGGAGGCGGAAGTGGTGGTGGCGAACCACGCGCTGGTGATGGCGGCGATGGAGAGCGAAGCGGTGCTGCCGGAGCCGAAGCATTTACTGCTGGTGCTTGATGAAGGCCATCATTTGCCGGACGTCGCCCGCGACGCGCTGGAGATGAGCGCGGAAATTACCGCGCCGTGGTATCGCCTGCAACTGGATCTGTTTACTAAGCTGGTCGCCACCTGCATGGAACAGTTTCGCCCTAAAACCACGCCGCCGCTGGCGAATCCAGAACGTCTGAACGCACATTGCGAAGAGTTGTTTGAGCATATCTCCTCCCTGAATAATATTCTTAATCTGTATATGCCTGCCGGGCAGGCGGCAGAACACCGCTTCCCGATGGGGGAACTGCCTCAGGAAGTGATGGAGATTTGCCAGCGGCTGGTCAAACTGACAGAAATGCTGCGTGGCCTGGCGGAACTGTTCCTCAACGATCTTGCGGATAAAACCGGCAGCCATGACGTGGTGCGCCTGCACCGGGTTCTGTTACAGATGAATCGCGCGTTGGGGATGCTGGAAAGCCAAAGCAAACTGTGGCGGCTGGCATCGCTGGCACACTCTTCCGGCGCGCCGGTGACCAAATGGGCCACCCGCGATCTGCGAGACGGGCAGATACATCTGTGGTTCCACTGCGTGGGGATCCGCGTCAGCGATCAGCTGGAAAAGCTGCTCTGGCGCAGCGTGCCGCATATCGTCGTGACTTCAGCCACGCTACGTTCGCTGAATAGCTTTTCTCGTCTGCAGGAGATGAGCGGGCTCAAAGAGCAGGCCGGGGACCGTTTTGTGGCGCTGGATTCGCCTTTTAACCACGTCGAACAGGGCAAAATCGTCATCCCTAAAATGCATTACGAGCCGCTTATTGAGCATGAAGAGCAGCATATTGCGGAGATGGCGGCTTATTTTCGGCAGCAGGTCGAGAGCAGAAAGCATCTCGGTATGCTGGTGCTATTTGCCAGCGGGAGAGCGATGCAACGATTTCTCGAACAGGTGACTGACCTGCGCCTGCTGCTGCTGGTTCAGGGCGATAAGCCGCGCTACCGGCTGGTCGAACTGCACCGTAAGCGTGTTGCTGCGGGGGAGCGCAGCATACTGGTTGGCCTGCAATCCTTTGCCGAAGGTCTGGATTTAAAAGGCGAGCTGTTAAGTCAGGTGCATATCCATAAAATCGCTTTTCCGCCGATAGACAGCCCGGTGGTGATAACCGAAGGCGAATGGCTTAAAAGCCTCAACCGCTATCCGTTCGACGTCCAGAGTCTCCCCAGCGCATCGTTCAATCTTATTCAGCAGGTTGGTCGCCTGATCCGTAGCCATAGCTGCTGGGGTGAAGTGGTGATTTATGACAAACGTCTGCTGAGCAAAAACTACGGTAAGCGTTTATTGAATGCATTACCTGTATTTCCGATAGAGCAGCCTGACGTCCCTGAAGTTATAGTAAAAACTAAAGCAAAACAGACGCGTCGCAAACGACGTTAACCATGCAATGTCGACGATGTGAGACGTTCAGAGGAACCTGCAATGGACTACAGCAAAATCATTAAAGAAGTCGGCCGCGGAAAAAACCATGCCCGCGACCTGGATGCGGAAACGGCCCGTGCGCTCTACTCGCGGATGCTTAACGGCGAGGTACCTGATCTTGAACTGGGCGGCATTCTTATTGCCCTGCGCATCAAGGGCGAAGGCGAAGCGGAGATGAAGGGTTTCTATGAAGCGATGCAGGCTCATACCATTAAACTGACGCCACCGGTCTCAAGGCCAATGCCGGTTGTGATCCCCAGCTACAACGGCGCGCGCAAACAGGCAAACCTGACGCCTCTGCTTGCGGTTATGCTGCACAAGCTTGGTTTTCCGGTCATTGTTCATGGTGTGAGTCACGATCCAACCCGGGTGCTGACGGAAACTATTTTCGAGCTGATGGGGATGCCAGCGACGCGTCATGCGGGTCAGGCTCAGGCGCGGTTAGATAGCCATCAGCCGGTTTATATGCCGATAAGCGCATTTTGCCCGCCGCTGGAAAAACAACTGGCGATGCGCTGGCGGATGGGGGTGCGCAACAGCGCGCACACCCTGGCCAAGCTGGCAACGCCGTTTGCGGAAGATGCGGCATTGCGTTTGTCGAGCGTTTCGCATCCGGAATACGTCGGGCGGGTGGCGCAATTTTTTGCGGAAATCGGCGGGCGGGCATTGCTGTTGCACGGTACTGAAGGCGAAGTTTACGCCAATCCGCAGCGCTGTCCACAGATTAGCCTGATTTCAGCCGCTGCGACGCGGGTTGTCAATGAGCGCCAGGATAGTGCCACAGCGCAGGCTGTTTTGCTGCCGGAATCAAAAGATCCTGAAGTGACCGCGCGCTGGATTGAGCGTTGCCTTGCGGGTAGCGAGCCGCTACCGCAGTCGCTGAAAATTCAGCTGGCCTGTTGTCTGTTAGCAACCGGAGAAGCGGTGTCGCTGGAACAGGGGCTGGAGAAGGTTGCAGAGATCGTATAACCGTATTTAGCCGATAAAAAAAAGCCCGTCCACTGGCGTGGGCGGGCAAAACAAGGGTAATAAAGGATCTTTCGGGGTTAAAACAGTGGCATTACAGGGTCTTACTACAATGATTTCAGGCGATTATTTGTAGATAACCGCGGTACCGCTAACTTTGTTATTGGTGTTAGCGGAGGTGATGCTGTAAGCGGTCGCGCCAGCGGCATCCGCCTTCGCAGCCAGTTTGGCTTCAAGTCCATCCAGCGTCGTTGCTCTTTCTGCAGAGACAACACCGATTTTGGTCATGCTTGCTGCCTGAGCCGATGTGACTGGCTGGGCGGCAAACGCGCCGAAGGAGAGTGCGGAAAGGGCGATAGCAGCGGCAGTATATTTGATGGTTTTCATAGTTAATCTCTCGCAGGTTGTTCTGTTCAGGGGACGATGTTCCGTCGATGTGATAAGTATCACGACTTTTGGCGAGAGATAAAATCGAAGGAAATTAACAGTCTTCATCGAATTTTTTGAATGAATAATAATTTATTGAATATTAATAAATTATTTTAATCCCCGAAAGCAAAACACGCGGTGGCGAAGTAAGGGCGGCGATAAGGGCACATTTTGCCACTCCGATCGCGGAAAAACGTGCTCGAAAAGATAATGGGATATGCGGTAATGAACGGTAAATATCGGTCAGCGAAGCTGGCTGTCTTTAGAGCCACGGCGATTATATCCTGAAAATGTATTGTTATGTAAATCTTTATTCTGCTGGCATTGAAGGCAGTATTTAACCCCGGCT
Organism: Klebsiella indica; assembly: GCF_005860775.1. Lineage (GTDB taxonomy): Bacteria > Pseudomonadota > Gammaproteobacteria > Enterobacterales > Enterobacteriaceae > Klebsiella > Klebsiella indica. The sequence continues at coordinate 54,395 of NZ_VCHQ01000011.1, read as the reverse complement.
ACCGCCCGTCGACGCGCTTCCGGGATCGGTTCGCCACATTCTTCACAAAATTTGTTGCTTTTACCCGACGGCAGCGCATTTCTCGCCCGTGCAACCGCATCATCAACCGTGCTGTCAATTTGCTGCTGTACGGCGTCATCATTCGCCCAGCCTGATGCCATGATGGTTCACCCCGCTATTTTTGTTTTTCATCTCATTTGTGCAGGTTATATGGCAAAACCGCAGCGGCATTTTGGTCCCGATGTGGCGAGCCCTGGCCATAAGCGGAATCATCGTGACTCGCTTATTCGCAACCTGAACGCTGTTCAGTATAGAGAATATGGGGCGAAAAATGGCTCAGGCAAGGCTCAGATCTCTGACCATTCGCGGAGCAGATTATGGTACAGGTTTAAAAGGGACAGCACTTCCTCGCTTTCGCCGTGGCGGCTTTTGAGTTTCTGGATATTGCCATCCAGCTCAAACAGCATGCTGCGGCGTTTATCGTCGCGGATCATTGACTGGATCCATAAAAATGAGGCAACCCTGGCGCCCGATGTGACCGGGGTGACGCAATGCAGGCTGCTTGAGGGATAGAGCACCAGGTCTCCGGCCGGGAGCTTAACCGAGTGCTGGCCGTAGGTGTCGTTAACGACCAGTTCACCGCCTTCGTAACTATCGGGGGCGCATAAAAAGAGCGTGGCAGAAAGATCGGTACGCATCCAGCCGCCCTGAGCCTGACTGCGTACCGCGCCGTCAACGTGGAAACCGTATGTTTCACTCTGCTGGTAGCGGTTGAACAGCGGGCTGGAAATCGACTTCGGCAGCGCGGCCGCGAAAAACAGCGAGCTGCGATTCAGCGCCGCCAGCACTTTACCCTGAAGTTCATTGTACAGGCTGCTGCGGGTATCCACCTGCTGGTTGTTTTTGACCAGGGCCCCCTGATCGCCGGTGGTGACGCGTCCGTCAACCCACTCCGCCTGCTGGAGCCGGGTGGCAAAGTAGTCGACTTCCTCAGGGCTGAGAATGGCGGGAATATGGTACATCATGGTTTTGTCTCCTGAGAAAACGGGGCGTTAGCGCCCCGTTGTAGATCAGAAATGCATATTGGCGGTGAGCAGGAAGGTCCGCGGTTCGCCCGGATGATAACGATAGCCGCTTTTGTTGATAGAGGCGACATAGTCGGTATCAAACAGGTTGTAGACGTTCAGCTGCAGGTCGAGATTACGGTTAATGCGATAGCCGACTTTAGCGTCAGCCACCCAGTAGCCTTCGGTATAAGATGGCGTACCGACCGCGCCGTCTTTGCCGCGGTGCATGCTGCCGACGTAACGTGCGCCAGCGCCCACTGAGATCGCATCGGTGGCCTGATACTGGCTCCAGACGGTAAACGCGTGTTCTGGGGTATACGGCAGCGAGCTGGTGCCATCCTGGGCGGTATTCGCGCCTTCGCGGATACTGGCGTGCTGCAGCGTGTATCCGCCGATAACCTGCCAGTCAGGCGTGATATTACCGGCCAGAGAAATCTCGTAACCCTGAACGCGCTTCTTACCATACTGTGAATAGGTGCCATCGTCGTTCGCTTCCACCTCGTTCTCAATATCGGTGCGGAACAGGGCGGCGCTCAGCAGCAGGCGTTTGTCCATCAACTGCCATTTGGTGCCCACTTCGCTGGTTTTCGCTTTTTGCGGTTTAAAGTCAGGGTTGTTGGCGCTGTTGCTGCTTGCTGACAGGGTGAAGTTGCTGCCTCCCGGCGGTTGTTGGGAAACGGCGTAGTTCACGTAGATATTGCCGTTCTCGGTCAGGTGGTACAGCGCCCCGGCTTTCCAGTTCACCAGGTTACCGCTGGTGGAAGTATCGATGGTGGTGACGGGGGTATTCTTCGCCACGCCAGCCGGACAGGCGACAGCGCTGCGTCCACTGCCGCCGCATGCGGTTGCGCTGTTGTATTTAGTCTGATAGCTATCCAGACGAATTCCGCCGTTAAGCTCGAAGTCCTGAGTAATCTGCAGGGTATCGAAAGCATAGATGCCGAAGGTATCCGTCTGCCCGTTAGCGTTGGCCCCGTTGCGGTTCAGGCCGCCGACCGAGATATCGCTATTTGGATGATAAATATTGACCGCCGGGGCCGTGATCGAATTAACCCCATAGTTGGTCTGCGTTTCGCGGGTGAATTCCACCCCGGTGCTGATGTCGTGACCAACAGGTCCGGTATAGAACTTCGAGGTCAGGTTAGTCTGGTTGGTGATGATTTTGTTGCTGGTGTCTTTGGTGTTTGCCAGCCGTGACCAGGTCCAGTCGCCGACGTCGTCGGAGCTATTTGTGGAAATATTTGACGCCCCGCCCATTACCGCCGTCATCAGATAATCCTGTTTCACGCGTGACCAGCGGGTGGTGTTACGGATCGTGGTCGTGTCGTTGAAATCGTGCTCAAAACGCATGGTCACGGTGTCAGTCGTAGAATCATCGTAATCGGAATTGGTGCCGTAGAAGTTGCTGGTGGCAACCTTGCCGGAGTGATTAAGCGCTGAAGTTTTGGCATCAGGCGCGGAATAGCCCGGCAGACCGATGGTCGGAATACCGCCATCTGGCGTGTTGTGCTGAGTCACATGCAGGTAGTTAAGATAAAGGCGATTCTCGGTGCCGAGACCAAAAGCCGCCGACGGCGCTACGCCGTAACGCTCATTTTTCACCTTGTCACGGCCCGCATCATGGGTTTTCTCGCCCATCAGATTCAGGCGAACGGCGCTGGTGTCGCCAATCGCCTGGTTGATATCCAGCGTACCGCGGCGGAACCAGGCGCTGCCGATACTGGCGGAAGCGTCGATACCGGAGTCAAGGCGCGGCTGTTTGCTGATCATATTGATCGAGCCGCTCGGCGCGCTACGCCCATAGTCGGAGCCTGACGGTCCTTTAATGACCTCAACCTGCTCGGTGTTAAAGGTATCGCGACTGACGCTGGCGATATCGCGGATGCCATCGAGATAAATGCTGTTGGATGTATCTACCCCGCGCATATAGACGGCGTCGCCGGTTGTTGAGCTGCCATTTTCACCCGCAAAGAACGCACCCACACCGGGAACGTTTTTCAGCGCATCGGTGAGGTTGGTGACGCCCTGATCTTTCATCACCTGTTCGGGGACGATGGTCACAGTTCGCGTGGTGTCGGCGAGCGGGCGAGAAAACTTAGGATCGGCGGATTGAGTCGGTGCATACAACGATGGAGACTGCGCTTCGACCACCAGCGTTTCGCCGGTATTTTTCTCTGTGCTGTCTGCGGCAAGCAGATGACCCGTTGGAGAGAGGCTCAGACACAAGCCGGTGAAGATAGTCAGCGAGTTGAAGCTACTGAACGGTAAATTGTTATTTTTTTCCATATCAATAAATGACTTATCGTTTTAATTAGGCCAAAACGACCGTAGACGAAGTGAGTTTTCGTCCCGACCACTGCAGGTGATTTTTAACAATAGCAATGCTTTTGATATTGATTGTGATAATCATTATCAAACACCGCGCGATCTTTTATCACTCATTTATAAAAAAATAAATACATTTATTTACATTCACTGCATTTTTTCTACATAAACAGCAGGCGACACCGCGAGGGGAGAGAAGTGGAATGTATTGGGGTCGGTACGTGGTTGTCCCGACCTTGATGTGAAAGAGATGACCGGGCAGGGAAAGCGTTTAGCGGGTGTCGGGACGAACAAGGTCAAAACGTAAACTTTCATCAATGCCGTAATAGGCGCTGGGGCCGCCGGCACGCAGAATTGGCTGGGCTTTGGCGGTCTGGTAAATCCCTTCCTCCAGCAGCGATTCGTCAATATGGACTGCAACCACTTCGCCCAGCACCAGCCAGCTTTCAATCGACACGCCTGCTGCGGTGGTTAACTGGATGCATTGAGAAAGACGACACTCGAAGTTCACCGGGCTTTCGCCAACGCGCGGGGCGTTGATAATACGGCTGGGGGCGGGGGTCAGCCTGGCACGGACAAATTCATCCTCATCACGCGGTATGCTGGCGGACGTTTCGTTCATGGCGACCGCCAGAGGGCGAGTTGCCAGGTTCCAGACGAATTCTTTGGTCTCGATGATATTCTGCACGCTATCTTTCCAGCCGCAGCTGGCAAAACCAATGATCGGCGGCCGATAGTTAAAGCAGTTGAAAAAGCTGTAGGGCGCCAGATTACGTTGGCCGTGGCTATCAAGCGAGGCTATCCATCCGATGGGCCGGGGGCCAATGATAGCGTTCAGCGGGTCGTGCGGCAGACCATGCCCGTGCGAAGGTTGATAGAAGTACATACGCCACCTGCAACAAAAAAGTAGATATCCAGACTCACTTATTTACCGCGTCGCCGTCAACGGGTATCTTACGCGGCTGTCCAAAGGAGATTGCCATGAAAGCCCAGAAACCGGGGTTACATCCGCGTAACCGTCATCACCAACGCTACGATCTGCCCGCGCTGTGCCAGACTTACCCTGAGCTACAGCGCTTTATCATCCTTAATCCTCTGGGAGAGCAGACCATCGACTTTGCCAGTCCGCTGGCGGTAAAGGCGCTGAATAAAGCGCTGCTGGCGCACTTTTACGCGGTGAAATACTGGGATATCCCCGACGGCTTTCTCTGCCCGCCGGTGCCGGGCAGGGCGGACTATATTCATCATCTTGCCGATCTGCTGGCGCTGGATAGCGAAACGATCCCAGCGAATGCCAGCATTCTTGATATCGGCGTTGGCGCAAACTGCATCTACCCGTTGATTGGCGCGCACGAATACGGCTGGCGTTTTACCGGTAGCGAAGTGAATGCTGAAGCTTTCGCCAGCGCGCAGGCTATCGTTAACGGTAATACTGGGCTGACTCGCCAGATTCGCCTGCGTCGCCAAAAAGATGAAAAAGCGATTCTGACGGGGATTATCCATAAAAACGAACGCTACGATGCAACTTTGTGTAACCCGCCATTTCATGATTCTGCTGCCAGCGCGCAGGCGGGCGGCGAGCGTAAACGCCGCAATCTGGGCCTGGGCGCAGATGGCGCGATGAACTTTGGCGGCCAGCAGCAGGAGCTGTGGTGCGAGGGGGGCGAGGTGGCCTTTATTAGCCAGATGATCCGGGAAAGCCAGCAGTTTGGCCATCAGGTGAAGTGGTTTACTTCGCTGGTTTCCCGCGGCGATAATCTGCCGCCGCTCTACCGCGCCCTGACTGAGGTCGGAGCGGTGAAGGTGGTGAAAAAAGAGATGGCGCAGGGCAATAAGCAAAGCCGTTTTATCGCCTGGAGCTTTATGGACGACGCCAGACGTCGGCGGACTTTATAACGTCGGCGCTGTGGGGGCCGGCGGCTCGTCTGGCGTGAGCGCAGGCAGTAGCTGGTAAGTTTGTACCGGTGCCCGCACGCCCGCGCGGTCGAATTGCCTTTTCACCTGGGTATCGAGGGCGAAGCGTACCGTCCACTGCTTCAGCGGCAGGGTGGTAAAGGTGACTCGCAGGGTAAAGGCATTATTGCTCAGGCCAACCAGCCCGGCGAAAGCGGGATCGCCAATGATCAGTCCGCGAATCTCTTCCTGGGCCATCACGCCCGCTACCGCCTCTTTTAATGCCTGACTGGCTTTATCCAGATCTTCCTGCCGGTCGACGTCATAGTTGGCGACCACTGAGCCAATACCGCGAACGAAATTAGCAAAGGTGGTTATCGAAGACCACGGAATAATATGATAAGCGCCAGTATCCTGGCGCACGCCGACGGAGCGAATCGACATCCGTTCCACCGTTCCGGTTAATGGCCCGATCGTCACCAGATCGCCAGTATTCATGCCGTTTTCAAACTGGATAAAAATACCGGTAATAATATCTTTGACCAGGGTTTGCGCGCCGAAAGAGATAGCGAGGCCCAGCGCACCGGCACCTGCCAGCAGCGGGGCGATATTCACGCCCACCTCGGAGAGCAGGATCATCACCGTAATGGTGCTGATCACCACTGCCAGCGCGTTGCGTAAGAGCGTCAGCAGCGTCCGGGAGCGGGCGCTGGGCAGCGGGCGGCCATGAATGTCTGATGCCAGTCGATTTTCAATCAGACTGGCGAGCAGCGTCCAGCCGATCGCCGAGAAGAACAGGATCAGCGCGATGCGAATAAGAACGTCCACTGCCTTTTGCCCGCTGTCGTTATGGAGCCATTGCCAGAAATCGAAGAGTCCCCACGCGCTAAGCAACAGCATAATCGCCACGCAGACCGTCAGAATTCGTGCGGCTTTCAGCGATGCGGATAGCCAGCCGTTAAGCCGTTTTTGCAGTTCCGGATAGTTGCGCTGGGTTTCCGGCGACAAGGTGATGGTTTTTGCAATCCAGCGCGAGAGTACGCCGGAGACCAGCGCGGCGGCGCCGATAATTGCCAGACTGCGCAGCGTCGCGCCCATCATAAATTTCAGGCTGTTGCCGGGGTCGAAGAGAGAAAAGAAAAACAGCACGATAAAATAGGCGCAGGCCAGCCAGTGCCAGACCAGGGCAAAGGTGCGGATAAAGAGACTAAAGAAGGCCAGAGAGCGGTTGGCAAGCTGGATAAGTTCCTGAGCGATCGCTTTTTTATTATGGAATATCAGGTATAGCGCCCACAGGGTAATGCACAGCATGATAATTACGTTGGCCAGCGCGCCAAACTGAACGTTGACCTGATTGGAAATAATCGGCACGGCGACGATCAGCCCGTAGCCAATCAGGCTGCTTAGTGCGCTAAGGCGCAGGTTCCAGTATTTCGCCGTCTCATCGCTGAGAGTAAACGGGCGTAGTTCCGGGACCTGTGGACAGAAAATTACCCGCAGAAGCGTTTTGAAAAACTCAATCAGGGCAAAGGCGTTGAGAAACAAACTTTGCTGGAAGGCGATGGTGGGATTATTACCATTAAGGTGCTCGCTTAAAATCTGACCAATGAACAGCGTTACCGCCAGCAGAAGCAAGTCACAGATAAAAGCGCCGGCGATGGTGGCGGGGAGCTGGAGCCAGTTACGTCGTTCGCGATTTTTATGTCGTCCCCAGTGGCCGATTTTGCGGTATAGCGGCAGGACGGCGAGGCGCACCAGCCACCAGAAGGCAAAGACCAGTCCGGCCAGCAATAAAAAATGCCAGGCCGCGTTGGTGAAGGTTTGTGAATTGAAAGGTTTGTGCGGAGAGCCGGTGATGTTGCGCCACAACTGCGAGAAGCGTGACGAGATCTCTGCACCGTATTCGCGGCTGATGTGGGTGACGTTTTCCAGCACCGTGGTCTTATCTTCTTCCTCTGGCAGCGTTAACGTCGGCGCGCTGGCCGGAGGCGGCGTGGCGGCGGCTTTACGTAACTGGTCGATAAGCTCCTGTCGGGCGTCGGCATTTTCGAGCACGTCGGCCAGCGCGGCGTAAGCGGCTTTCTTCTGCGCGAGATCGGGTTCGCTACTGCTGGACTGGTCAGCCGTGTTTGCCGGAACCGCTGGCTGCGTCGCGGCCGATAGCGGCAGGGTGAATAGCAGTGTGAGCAGTAACAGAATCCGCGCCACAATCCCCTCCATTGTGTCTCAAACCGTTAAGTATAGAAGACGATGTCTGGAGAAAAGGGCTGAGATGATTCCGGAAACGGAAAGCGGCTCTCCCCTGACTGGAGAGAGCCATTGAACATCAGGCGACGTGTTGCAAGAACTCGCGCAGACGGGGACTTGGCGGGTTGTTGACCAGCACCTGCGGATCGCCATCTTCCGCAATGCGCCCTTTATCGATAAAGATCAGACGCGAAGCCACTTTTTCGGCAAAGCCGATCTCATGGGTGACGATGACCATGGTCATGCCTTCTTCGGCCAGATCCTGCATCACTTTCAGAACTTCGTGACGCAGTTCAGGGTCCAGCGCGGAAGTCGGTTCATCAAACAGCATCATTTTCGGTTTTACCGCCAGCGCGCGGGCAATGGCGACGCGCTGCTGTTGGCCGCCGGAAAGCTCGGAAGGATAGTGGTGCGCGCGTTCCGCGAGGCCCACTTTCTCCAGCAGGTCTTTCGCCAGTTTTTCTGCCGCCGCTTTATCCGCGCCGCGAACCCGCAGCGGGCCGAACATGACGTTTTCCAATGCCGTCAGGTGAGGGAACAGATAAAACTGCTGGAACACCATCCCCGCCTCCTGGCGGATCAGGCGCTCGTCGACTTTCGGATCGTTGACCTTCAGACCATCGACGATGAGATCCCCGCTGGTAATTTCTTCCAGTTTATTAATGCAGCGTAGCAGGGTCGATTTACCGGAACCGGAAGGCCCGATGATCACCACCACTTCACCCTGGTTGATCTTCAGATCGATATCATGCAGCACTTTAGTTGGGCCAAAATGTTTGGAAACGTTTTTAAATTCAATCACAGGATTTTCATCCTTCTTTCAAGACGACGCAGAACAAAGCTCAGCACCAGAGTGATAATCAGATAGATAACGGCCACCGCGCTCCAGATCTCCAGCGCGCGAAAGTTACCGGCAATGATCTCCTGCCCCTGACGGGTCAGTTCAGCGACGCCGATGACAATAAACAGCGAGGTATCTTTGATGCTGATAATCCACTGGTTGCCCAGCGGCGGCAGCATACGGCGTAGCGCCAGCGGCAGGATCACGTAACGGATGGTTTCCCGACGAGAAAGACCCAGCGCGAGGCCTGCTTCGCGAAAACCTTTATGGATCGACAGTACCGCGCCGCGGGTAATTTCCGCAATATAGGCGCCGGAGTTGATCATGATGGTGACCACTGCTGCGGAGAAGGGATCGATGCGTAGATCGTTAAACGCCATTGGCAGGGCGAAGTAGATAAACATCACCTGCACCACAATCGGGGTACCGCGAATGATTTCGATAAACACCAGGGCGATGTGATTGGCTATCCAGCCGCCGAAACAGCGAGCGAAGCCAGCCACAAGGCCGATTATCAGACCGCCGATCAGGCCGAGGATGGAAATCCACAGCGTCATTTTGGCGCCTTCCAGCAGAATAGGAATAGCGGGCCAGATGGCACTCCAGTCAAACTGCATAATGTGTTCCTGTTACCGTGTTGAAAACAGAAGAAAATCTCTGGGGAAACTATTCAGGCCTGCTGACGGGTAGCGCCGGTAAGTTCCAGGTCTACTCGGCCATAGCAGGCCAGGAAGAGAAATGCTGATTATTATTTAGGTTCAGTACCAAACCATTTTTTATAAATTTCGTTGTAAGTGCCGTTTTCACGCAGCGTTTTCAGCGCGCCGTTCACTTTGTTACGCAGTTCGTCGCTGCCTTTCGGGAAGGCGATACCGTAGCTTTGCGCTTCCAGAGATTCACCTACCGCTTTGAACTTGCCGTTGCCAGCCGTTTTGATGAAATAAAGAATGTTCGGGGTATCGTGGAGGACAGCATCGGCACGACCGGTACCCAGTTCCATATAGGCGTTGTCAATGTTCGGGAACTGACGCAGATCTTTGGTTTTAATATTGGCTTTCGCGTAGTCAACGGAGCCTGTACCGCTCTTCACGGCAACCACTTTACCGTTCAGATCGTTAACGCTTTTAATGTCGTTATTATTAGCGTTAACCATTACCATCAGGCCGCTTTTGTAGTAGCCATCAGAAAAGTCGATCGCTTTTTTACGTGCGTCCGTAATGGTGATCCCCGCCAGCGCGAGGTCGATATTTTTGGTCTGCAGCGCCGGGATGATGCCGCTGAAGTCCATAGGCTTCAGGGTGTAATCCAGTTTCAGTTCTTTGGCGATAGCCGCCCACAGATCAATGTCGAAACCAACGTATTTATCGCCCTGTTTAAATTCGAACGGCACAAATGCCGTATCGGTAGCGACAACCAGTTTTTTATCAGCGGCGTGAGAAGTAACCGCAAAAGCCAGGGTCAGTGCAGCCAGTGAAACTTTTAATACAGACTTCATAGCATTTCCTTTTTTATCCACGGGACGATCCCCTGCGAGAACAAGTACTCTTATATGAAAAAATCATGCCAGTTTTACAACTTATTGTTTTATAACAACCAGGATTAATCCTGTTGCACAGTTTTGATAACCCGTAAGAGTAATTGCACTAAACTGGGGCTCTATTTTGGTGCGTCATAAGAATCTCGCATAATCAGACTATTTTTAACGCAATTCATGGTGTTAAAACAATCTTATTATAACGATTGTGTGAGCTTATTATTACAATTGATTTACTTTGACGCCGGTTGCGGTTGTCGGAGAGCACTAAAACAGTGCATTGCGGGGTGGGGGAAATAAAAAAACCGCCAGCGATGCTGACGGCAGTTGGCATTACTCAATATTGGCTTCAATGAACCACAGGAATTTATCCAGGTCACGGGATGCGGCGGTGAAGATGTCAGCCGTATCCTCATCTTTTGCTTCCTCAATGGCTTTGCGCACATCATTGGCAACAATGGCATAGCGGTCGGCCAGTTCTTTCAGATGATCCTGGACGTTATGGATATCGAGCGGATAGCTTTTGAGCGGACTTTTACTGTTGATGACCTGCGTGGTTCCCAGAGCCACGCCACCAAGCTGTACAGCGCGCTCAGCCATGGTATCAAGGTGATCGACCAGGGCAGTGCGGAAACCATCCAGCATTTCATGAACGGCAATAAAGTTTGCACCGCGCATATTCCAGTGAGCCTGTTTAGTGATCAGCGACAGGTCAATGAACTGGATCACCTGGCGATTCAGCAGCTCAACGGTCGCTTTCTTCTCACTATCAGCGACGTCGTTACGGGTATAGAGCAGATTCGTTGCTTTCGTTTTAACCAGTTTTGCGGTACTCATAGTGTCATATCCTCTTGATATTTGTACTCGTCATACTTCAAATTTGAATTATGCGGAGTGTCTCATCCCAATAACTTACGGGTTTAAGTATAGCAACGGATATGAACTTTGCAGGGGCGGTAGTCTCTATCAGTTCGATAGAGACGGTCTGCAAAATGTAATTTTTTATTTATAAATCAGTTTATTGCATTTATGTGCTCCGCGTTGCTTTCAGCTATTACAGAGGATCTCGTGGCGAGTTGATATCTACCGCCTTGATTTTTGTTTCCCGGCGCATGGTCAGCGTGGAACCCATTGAAGCAAGAATGATCGCGCCCAGCGCCAGCGTCTGGGAAGCCGTCAACGTTTCGCCAAGAAACAGCATCCCGGAAAGCGCGGCGAGAGCGGGCTCCATGCTCATCAGGGTGCCGAACGTCTTGCTGGGCAAACGGGTAAGGGCAATCATCTCCAGCGAGTAAGGAAGCGCGGTAGATAAAATAGCGATCCCGAGTCCGGGCAACAACAACGCCCACTGAAACAGCGTATCACTGGCCTGTATCATTCCCATCGGCACGAAAATGACCGCAGCGATAAGCGACCCCATCGATACCGTGGCGGGCCCGTGCCCTGCACCGGCCCGCTGTCCGGTCAGAATATAAACCGCCCAACAGGCGCCTGCGCTGAGCGCCAGCAGCGCGCCAGGCGGATCTATCTGCGTCACGTTTTGCCCCAGCGGCAGCAGGAACCACAATCCAAGCACTGCCAGAACCACCCACACAAAGTCGAGCGGGCGACGAGAGCCAAAGAGCGCCACCGCCAGCGGCCCGGTAAACTCCAGCGCCACCGCAACGCCCAGCGGGATCCGTTGAATTGACAAATAAAACAGATAGTTCATCGCTCCCAGCGCAATGCCGTACAGAAGCAGCGGCAGACGCTGTTCAGGGGCAAAGCGAAGACGCCAGGGTTTGAAGATCGTCACCAGGATTAAGGTTCCAAGCGCCAGACGTAGGGCGGTGACGCCAGGCGCACCGACGAGCGGAAACAGGGATTTGGCCAGCGATGCGCCACTCTGGATAGAGAGCATGGCGATAAAAATAGCCAGTATCGGCAACCAGGCCGGTACTTTACGAGACGAGCGGGGCATCCTTTCTCCTGTCAGATTTTGTCAAATGGAGTAAAAACCCCAGTGTAATGGAAATACCCGACGGCGGTTGAGCTAATGTTGAAAAATAAGGCGATGAAAGCAGTACAATACGAGGAATTACGAAGATAAATTGACCAAAGGATTAGGAATAATCTGGATGCATGTCCGACGTTTAGCGGGGTTTAATAGCAAAATATCCGCTAAAAAGAGTTAAATTCCAGATTGTTATCGAAACCGGGAAATCTTTAGTTACAGGAAAAAGCGCTTTAGACAATGTAAAGTGAAAAGAGTTTCCCAGAAGTTTTTGTTATATTTAAAGCTTAGGACTTATTGGAAACACATTTGAGGTGGTTATGAATAAAATTGCACGTTTTTCAGCACTGGCCGTTGTTCTGGCTGCGTCCGTAAGCACCACTGCATACGCTGCAACGTCTACCGTTACCGGTGGTTACGCGCAGAGCGATATGCAGGGTGCAGCGAATAAAGCATCGGGCTTCAACCTGAAATATCGCTACGAGCAAGACAACAACCCGCTGGGCGTTATCGGTTCCTTTACCTACACTGAAAAAGATCGTACCGAAGATGGCGTTTACAAAAAAGGCCAGTACTACGGTATCACCGCAGGTCCGGCTTACCGTCTGAATGACTGGGCAAGCATCTACGGCGTCGTGGGCGTTGGTTACGGTAAATTCCAGGATAACAGCTACCCGAATAAATCTGATATGAGCGACTACGGTTTCTCTTACGGTGCGGGCCTGCAGTTCAACCCGATCGAAAACGTTGCGCTGGACTTCTCCTATGAGCAGTCTCGCATTCGTAGCGTTGATGTTGGCACCTGGATCGCTGGCGTCGGTTACCGCTTCTAATCACCTCACATCGGTGATGAAAAAATCCGCCTCGTTGGGCGGATTTTTTTTGCCTGTTCGCGGCTGAGGCGGCTTAGTTAAGGGTAAACGCATCGGTATCCAGATGGTTATAGTCCACTTTTTGCAACTGGAAGTTGGTGATGTACGTTGGTCCGGCCTGCTGTTCGGAAATAAAACGATAGCGTGGGTTAATTTCCTCTGCGCTAATCCCGGTCCACTGTGAGAAGAAGCTGAGAAAGTCATTGGCGGAACGTCGCGCTTTAATGATCTTGTGGGATTTATCATCACTGGAGAGCACCATAAACGGCACCTGAAAGTTCTGCTGGTACTTATCATCGTGCGCCAGGTACTGCACCTTTTTTCCCCGTTCTTTAAACGCCAGACCATGATCGGAAAAATAGGTCATTGAGAAGGTTTCACCTGAGTTTTGCAACTGGTCGTAGAGTTTGCTGAGCAGCGAATCGGTTTGCGTGATGCTGAAGAGATAGCACGATGTCTCTTTCGACTGCACAAAAGCCGTGTATTTGCCTTTGGTGCGGTCGCAGGCCTGGGGGTGTGAGCCCATCAAATGCAGGACAATCAACTGCGGCTGAGGGCGACGGACGGCAAGCACCTGCGCGGTTAGCTTTAATAACTGCGTATCCTGACTATTTTTATTGGCTTCAAAATCCCCGTTTTTGAGAAACTGTACTTCGTCCGCACGTCTGGCGATACTGGCAATCGCGGTATCGTATTCGCCAATCTGCCCCTGATTGGAAAACCACCAGCTCTGAAAACCCGCGCGGTTGGCAAGGCTGACAAAGTTATTCTGATACTGCGGTTTATCATCAACGACCCGGTTGAGGGTTAAACCGAGAGATTTCTGCGTTGAGCCGCTGGCGGCGATGTAGTCATTGAACAAATAACCGTTGACTGAACTGGCGAACGGCGTGTTATCCCAGTGGCCGCCGAAAGCGCCGAGCGCATCGCGTCGCGCGCTCTCCCCGATAACCACAACATACAGATGATATTTTGGCTTTACCGCCAGCACGTGCCAGCTATCTTTCATGTTTGCCAGTCGCGCCATCCGCGCCTGTTCATCCAGCACTTCATTATTATTGACCACCACATCTTTAATGAAGCGCATGGCCGGGTAGCCGGTATCAATGACCTTAAAGACGCCGCCCCAGGCAAGATTTTGCACAGGCTGCAGGAAGAAAATACCGATACAAAACAGCAGCCCCAGGGTATCCATTTTACCCCAGCGCGTTGATATTTCCGGTTTACGGCGCACGGCAATGACCCCGAGTGCAAAGATAAACACAGCCAGCAGATAGTTGTACCACGGGAAAATGGTCAGGATCTCGGTGGACTCTTCAATATTGGTGGCATGCAGCGCCAGCAGCGTATTGAAATTCGGCGCGCCGTAGGCCTGACCAAAAGGGTAGTATATGGCCGCCAGCAGCGACCAGAAGCCGATGGCGACTTTTTGCGCGCGCGGAAAGCGTCGCCACAGCAGATGCAGGGCGCAGGTAGAGGCGACGGTATAGAGCAGGCTAAAGTCGTAGCCAAACGCCAGGTTAATCAACAGGGATTGTAAAAAGTAGAATCCTGTCCATGGATTTGGCATCAGCCCGCGAGCGGCCAGCGTTTCTTTTATTGTGACATTCATAATAAACAATCAAAAAGAGCCATGTGCATCTCCTGGCATCAGGGGGAGAAACCTGCTGGACAATGCGTGAAGAGGGTCTCTGCGAGCCGCAGTAGTGGCAGGGCTGACAAAAGATAGGTTCTGCGAATATTAAGATCAACTCTTCATAAGGGATTGTTTTGGGAGGGCGCTTACAAAACTTGAAAAAAGTCGCTGAAGTGCTGAGTAATCAGACAGTTTGACGTGACGGGATGATAAAAAATAAAGCGGCGTACCGCGACGCCGCGTTAGTTACCCGGTTTATCCTGCGGGGCTTTACCGTTGAACAGATCGCACAGCATACCGATAAGCATTAAGCGAACTTGAAAAGGAGAATGAGTAAACACGTTTAAGCACCTCTTGAATTCGTTCATAACAACCTCCTGTGAACTCGCCCTTCACTCCCTGAAGCAATGTGTGTATTACATACAGATATAGCACAGGCTATATCTTATAGCTATGGCTAAAACGTTAATTTTTTGTTCTCTGTGCGCGATCTATTACAATGGGGATCCTTTTATATGATGCTTGATGCGTCACAGGAATGAGGAAGCACAATGAACCGTCGCGCAGGTAAGCCAATAACAAAAAAAGTGACGCAGTTAGTGAATGTCGAAGAACATGTTGAGGGATTTCGCCAGGTGCGTGAGGCGCATCGTCGCGAGCTGATTGATGATTATGTCGAACTGATCTCCGATCTGATTCTGGAGGTGGGGGAAGCCCGCCAGGTGGATATGGCCGCGCGTCTTGGGGTGTCGCAGCCAACGGTTGCAAAGATGTTAAAACGTTTGGCCAGCGTCGGGCTGATCGAACAGATCCCGTGGCGGGGGATCTTTTTAACGCCGGAGGGTGAGAAGCTGGCGCAGGAGAGCCGCGAACGTCACCAGATTGTGGAAAACTTTTTACTGGTGATTGGCGTGAGCCCGGAAATTGCCCGTCGCGATGCGGAAGGGATGGAGCATCACGTTAGCGAAGAGACGCTGGAAATGTTTAAGCAATTTACCCTCAGGCAGGGGCCGCAGGGAGAATGAACCTCGCCTTTGTTCAGTCGCTGCTGCGCGACCGCTTTTTACATCTGCTGCTAATTGTCGGCATTGTTTTAAGCGTCTTTGTCCCGTTTGCTCCCGGGCGTTGGCCGCATGCCATTGACTGGCATACCATTATCACCCTCAGCGGGCTGATGCTACTGACCAAAGGCATTGAACTGAGCGGCTATTTCGATGTGCTTGGCCGTAAAATGGCGCGCCGCTTTGTGACCGAACGCCAACTGGCCATCTTTATGGTGCTGGCCGCCGCGCTGCTTTCCACCTTCTTAACCAACGATGTGGCGCTGTTTATCGTCGTGCCATTGACGTTAACGCTCAAAAAGTGGTGTGCGATTCCGACCAGTCGATTGATTATTTTCGAAGCGCTGGCAGTGAATGCCGGGTCTTTATTAACCCCTATTGGTAACCCGCAAAATATCCTGCTGTGGGGGCGCTCCGGCCTCTCATTTCCGGCTTTTATCGGTCAGATGCTGCCTCTGGCCGCGGCGATGATGATTACCCTGCTGGCGCTGTGCTGGTTCTGTTTTCCCCCTAAGCATCTCAGCTATCAGAGTCGTGACAGGGCGCCTTCATGGCAGCCGACGCTGGTCTGGAGCTGTCTGGCATTGTATCTGGCCTTTTTGGCGGCACTAGAGATCAAGCAGGAACTGTGGGGGCTGGCAATCGTTGCGCTGGGGTTTCTGCTGCTGGCGCGGGCGGTGATTATCCACGTTGACTGGACGCTGCTGCTGGTCTTTATAGTGATGTTTATTGATGTGCACCTGCTGATCCAACTCCCGGTTTTACAGCATACGCTCAATGGCGTTGCGCAACTTCCGACAGGCGGATTGTGGCTGACGACGATTGGCCTGTCGCAGTTTATCAGCAATGTCCCGGCCACCATTTTGCTGCTTCACTATGTTCCCCCGTCGGTACTGCTGGCGTGGGCGGTTAACGTGGGCGGCTTTGGCTTGCTGCCCGGTTCGCTGGCGAATCTGATCGCGCTGCGAATGGCGGGCGATCGCCGTATCTGGTGGCGTTTCCATCTCTACTCTGTACCGATGCTGCTGTGGGCGGCGCTGGTGGGGTATGCTCTGCTGCAGATTTGATTTTCAGAGAATTGGGCAAGAAACAGACAGAAACGCCCCATTCGCGTACTCCGACTCAGGGGTATAACTCTCTTCTGAGGTTAACCATCCTGATTAAGGAGAGTCCTATGCGTTATCAAAAACTGGGCCACACCGGCCTTTTTGTCTCAGAACTGTGCCTGGGGACGATGACCTTCGGGGGGGAAGGTGGTCTGTGGGGGAAAGTGGGCCAGTTGCGTCAGGCGGAAGCAGAGCAACTGGTGGGCAGCGCGCTGGATGCGGGCATTAACTTTATCGACACCGCTAACATCTATTCGGAAGGGCGTTCGGAAGAGATTACCGGCCAGGCGCTGAAAAACCTGAAAGTGCCGCGTGAAAATGTAGTCGTGGCGACCAAAGTCTTTGGCGAAACCGGGACTGCGGGTGTCAATTCGCGCGGCAGTTCGCGCTATCACATTATCGGCAGCGTGAAAGAGAGCCTGCGTCGCCTGCAGCTCGACCATATCGATCTTTACCAGTTGCACGGTTTTGATCCGGCGACGCCCATTGAAGAGACGCTGTATGCGCTGGATAGTCTGGTGCAGCAGGGGCATGTCCGCTATATCGGCGTGTCTAACTGGGCGGCCTGGCAGATCGTTAAAGCTCTGGGGATTTCCGAACGCCTGGGGCTGGCGCGCTTTGCTTCTTTACAGGCTTACTACACCATTGCCGGACGCGATCTTGAGCGCGAGCTGGCGCCGATGATGCAGAGCGAAGGGCTGGGCCTGATGGTCTGGAGCCCGCTGGCGGGAGGACTGCTCAGCGGGAAGTACGATCGTAACGGGCAGTCGGCAAGCGGCGGTCGTCGTCAGGAATTTGATTTCCCGCCGGTGAATAAAGATCGCGCTTTTGATTGTATCGATGTGATGCGTGACATCGCCGCCGCTAAAGGCGTTTCGGTCGCGCAAATTGCGCTGACCTGGCTGCTGCATCAGCCGGTGGTAAGTAGCGTGATTATTGGCGCGAAGCGTGCGGAGCAACTGGCCGATAACCTTGCGGCGACCACCATTGCGTTGAGTGATGCCGAGCTGGAGCAACTGGACAAGGTTAGCGCGCTGCCGCGAGAGTATCCGGGCTGGATGCTGGAGCGCCAGGGGGAATACCGCCGCAATCAGCTCGCACAACAGTAATCTTCTCTCCGCAAGCCGGATCGTGAATATCGCGATCCGGCTTTTTTTATCTATTGTGCTCACAAAAATCGAACGCAGATTTTGCGTTGCGATCGTTTCTCACCTATATGACTAGTCATTAAATTAAAATGACTAGTCATATAGGTGAGGGTGATGAAGAAAACACTGCCGGCCGATTTTTTATGGGGCAATTCAGTTTCCAGTATGCAAACCGAAGGGGCGTGGAACGAGGGCGGTAAGGGGATGTCGGTCTACGATATCCGCCCGCCTGCAGAGTTTGCTTCCGACTGGAAGGTGGCCACCGACGCTTATCACCGTTACCGGGAAGATTTCGACCTTATGCAGGATTTGGGCATGAACTGCTATCGCTTTCAGATTTCCTGGAGCCGCGTCTGCCCGCAAGGTGATGGTGAGTTCAATGACGAAGGGATCGCCTTTTATCACCAGTTTATTGATGCGCTGATCGCCCGCGATATTGAGCCGATGATCTGCCTGTATCACTTCGATATGCCGCTGTCGCTGGCGGAACGCGACAACGGTTTCACCGATCGCCGCGTGATGGACGCTTTTATTCGCTACGGGAAGAAGATGATCGACTGCTTTGGCGACAAGGTGAAGTGGTGGCTGACCTTCAATGAGCAGAATCTTTATCATATGCCGGACGCGTTTCAGATCTCAGGCTATATGCGGGGAGAGAAAACGCTCCGCGAGCTGTATCAGATCCAGCATCACGTGATGATGGCCCATGTTCATCTGACGCAATACCTGCATCAGGCTAAGCCACAGTGTCTGATGGGGGGGATGCTGGCCCATGCGCTGGTCTATCCGGCGACCTGCAAACCGCGCGATATGTTTTGCGCCCAACAACTGGATGAATTCTTCAATCAGAATCTGCTGCGGGCTTACGCTGGAGAGGGCTACAGTCCGGAGGTGATGCATTTTGTCGCCCGACAAGGTTTTGATGATATCTACCGTGAGGAGGATCTGGCGCTGATGGCGACGATAAAAGTCGACTATCTGGCTTTTAGTTACTACGCCAGCAAGGTTCTCGATAGCGATCTCATTCCGCCGGACACGCCGGTGAACGATTACATGCGATTTGGCAATAAAAAGAATGCGTATCTGAAGGCCACCGAGTGGGACTGGCAGATCGACCCGCTGGGCTTCAGGACCATTATTACCCGCTACTACAACGACTGGCGACTGCCGGTGTTCCCGATTGAAAACGGCATCGGAGTTATTGAGTCCTGGGATGGCGAAAACCAAATTGCTGACGATTACCGCATCGCCTATCACCGCGATCATCTCAACGCCATGAAAGCGGCGATTTTTGAAGATGGCGCGCAGGTGATCGGCTATCTCGGCTGGGGGCTTATCGACATTCTCAGCTCGCAGGGCGATATGCGTAAACGCTATGGCGTGGTTTACGTCAACCGCGAAAACCATGATTTAAAAGACCTTAAACGGGTACCAAAGAAAAGCTACGCGTGGCTGAAACGGGTGATTCACAGCAACGGCGAAGAGATGTAGCGGCGCAGTCCGCGCCAGGTTATCCCCGTCATATTTCAGGCAGCAGGGGCGTTTATCCATCGTCCTCATCCCGGGGGCTGAAAACAGCGATAAATCTGTTTTCGGCAGACTTATTGCCCCGGTGGTTGGATTTTCGCTAAGCGAGCAGGGATGCATTCGCTGAATCCCTGTCTGCAAACTGAATTATTCAGGGGAGTACGGGTAAGTGATAAAGAGGATTCTGCAAAATGTCTGATAATACAACGTCCAGTATGCAGTCTTTGACCGATCGCTTTGTTGAGTTTTCCGCGCGGATCGCAAATCAGGTACATTTGCGTTCACTGCGCGATGCATTTGCCGGCGTCATGCCCATTTTCATTCTGGCCGGGCTGGCGGTGCTGGTGAATAATGTGGTATTTCCCTGGCTATTACAGGGCGACACGCTGGCGCACTTTAAAGTATGGGGCGAGGCGATTATCAACGGGACCCTGAATATTGCCGCGCTGCTGATTGCGCCGATGATTGCGTGGGCGCTGGCGCGCAACAAAAATTTCGCTAATCCGGTTTCGACTGTCGTCATTTCCCTATGCAGTTTTATTATTATGATGCCCATTCAGGTGGAACTGGTGCCCGTCGGCGGGAAAACGACGGTAAGCCTGACCTCGGTGCTGACCTTCGCCAACATTGGTTCCACCGGGATCTTCGCGGGCGTGCTTATTGGCCTGCTGGCGACTGAAATCTTTATGCGGATCGCCAGTATCAAGCGTCTGACAATCAATCTTGGAGAGAACGTTCCGCCGGCGGTGGGGCAATCGTTCTCCTCGCTGATCCCGGCCATTCTGACGCTGTCGCTGTTCGCGGTGCTTGCCGCCCTGCTGAATAACCTGCTGCATACCGATCTGATTCATCTGATTACCACACTTATCCAGCAGCCGTTGCGGCTGATTAATACCAGTCTGCCGGGAACCCTTTTTATCTACAGTTTTGGCAACTTCTTGTTTACGCTGGGTATTCATCAGACTGTGGTGAACGGGGTGGTGCTGGAGCCGTTCCTGCTGATTAATACCAATGAGAATATGCTGGCCTACGCCAGCGGCCAGCCGATCCCGCACATTATTAATAATATCTTTGTGCCGACCTTCGGCATGATTGGCGGCACCGGCAGCACCGTTTCCTTGCTGATCGCTATTTTTCTCTTTTCGCGTCAGCGGGCCTCGAAGCAGGTGGCGCGTCTTGCCATTACGCCCGGGCTGTTTAATATCAACGAGCCGGTGATTTTCGGTTTGCCGATCGTGTTTAACGTGCCGCTGATGATCCCGTTTGTGCTGCTACCCGCCATCGGCATCTATTTCGCCTGGCTTTGCACCACGCTGGGACTCATGTCGCGCTGCGTGGTCATGATCCCGTGGACCACGCCGCCGATACTCAGCGCCTGGCTGGCGACGGCGGGAGACTGGCGGGCGGTCGTGGTACAGTTGATCATCATCATCTTTGGTGTATTCTTCTACCTGCCTTTCCTCAAGGTTGCTGAGCGAGTGGCCTTAAAAAACAACGGGATAAACAAACAATAAGGAACGGTAATGGCGGCAAAGTATCTTTTGATTGCGCGGGAAATTAAAAAGCGAATTATCAGTCAGCAGTATCCCGCCAGCGCGCCATTACCGGATCAGTTCGCGTTAGCAGCGGAGTTCAGTACCAGCCGAATGACGATCCAGCAGGCGATGCGCCAGCTTATCGTTGAAGGGCTAATTTATACCCGTAAGGGGCAGGGCACGTTCGTGCGCAAAAATTTCCTGCAGCTTTCGCAGTGGGATTTGCCCGGTAGCGACTATTTTGGCGCGACCAAAACCTGGGAACACCTGGGCGAAGTGGCAAGCCGGGTGATTCGTTTTGAGCTGCGCTTTCCGACAGAAAAAGAGCAAAGTTCGCTGCTGATTGACGCTGATGCGCCAGTCTATGATTTTGTTCGCCTGCGGCTGCTTAATGATGAACCCGTGTCGCTGGATCTGACCGTGATGCCCGTGGCGCTGGTTCCCGGCCTGAATAAAACGCATCTGGAAAGCTCGGTGTTTCGCTACGTGCGGGAGACGCTGGGGCTAAAAATAATGGGTTCATATCGTGTGGTTCGGGCGATGAAACCGCAAGAACTGGATAGAGAATACCTCAACTGCGAGCCCGGCGATCCGGTACTGGAAGTGGAACAGGTCGTCTATCTGGAGGACGGTACGCCGCTGGAGTATGCCCATTGCCACTATCGCTACGATCACGGCGGCATTATTCTGGTCAATAACGGATAAAAAAAGGGCGGGCCCTGGCCCGCCGCTGTGCATTATGTGCCGTTAGTTCAGGCGCACCGGCATGCCGGAACGGTTGTGAATGGCCTGTTCCAGCACGCTCTGGTCAACATCACTCTGACCCGTTACCGCCTGTACCGCCTTGCTCAGGGTAATTGGCACGATTTCATTGCCCTGGAACTGCTCTTCGGTAGTAGACAGCGGGTTGTGCACTTCAATGAAACGGCTGCCGTCAGGCTCGGTGGTGGCTTTCACCGGCTCATCGATAAACTCAACGCGTGTGCCGACCGGCACGTTTTCAAACAGGAATTTGATGTCGTCGTTACGCAGACGCACGCAGCCGTGGCTGACGCGCAGGCCGATACCGAAGTTGGCGTTGGTGCCATGAATGGCGTACAGGCGGCCAATATAGAGCGCATACAGCCCCATCGGATTGTCAGGGCCGGCCGGGACAACGGCTGGCAGCGGTTCGCCTGCGGCAATATATTCCGCGTGCATTTTCGCGGTAGGGGTCCAGGTCGGGCCTGCTTTTTTGCGCTCAACTTTGGTGACCCAGTTGATCGGCGTGTCTTTACCTAACTGGCCGATACCGATAGGCAGCACGATGACGGTGTTGGTGCCTTTCGGATAGTAGTAGAGGCGCATTTCCGCGCTGTTGATAACAATCCCTTCATGAACGGTGTCCGGCAGGATCAGCTGCTGCGGGATATTCAGCACGGTACCGCCTTTCGGCAGAAAGGTATCCACGCCAGGGTTGGCCTCCAGCATGTTGGACAAACCCATCTGGTATTCAGCGGCAAAATATTCCAGCGGCTGCTTGTTATCTTCCGGAACGGTAATGACCTGATTCTGGCCAATCAGACGGCTGCCGTCAGTAGGCAGTGGATAGGTTACAGCAGAAGCTGTGTTGCAAAAGCCCACGATTGCGAAGGCTGCCGCGATGAGAGTTGATAATTTCATATGCTTTATGTCGTGGGCGATGTTAATGCCACACTGGCCTTTGTCAGTTTAAACAGGAAGTCGATGGGAGCGCATTATATGTGCATTCTGGCAAACAGGTAAATGAGATGTGTACGAAATCACATTTTTTTCCTGCTGCTATGCATGCCATGTGCGGTTACTGACCATCAGGACAATTGCCGGTGTGAAAACGGGAGGGGGTTACCCCTCCAGAAGCCGCGACTGAAGGGCTTCGCGCGCCGACGGCGTGAGCTGATACTCTTGCTCAAGCCAGGCGTCAATACTTGCGTAGCGTTCATCAATCTGGGCGAGAGCCGCGGTAAGATATGACTCATGAACCGTCATGATTTCCGCCAGGGTCTGCCGTCCGCGGGCGGTCAATGCGTCGCCGAGCGATTCGAGCATGAATTCTTCAACCTGCATCAGCATGCCCTGGGTGAGCAGGTATTCCTCCATCACCGTATGTCGATCGCAGCCGAGCGCCAACAGCGTCAGCGCACAGCCAATGCCGGTACGGTCTTTACCCACCGCACAATGCTGTAACAGCGCGCCGTCGAATGGCTCCATCAGCCATTTGACCAACTGGCGGTAGGCAGGGTTGTTGAACGGCAACTGACGATACAGCTCCAGCATAAACTGTTGACCGTCAACGGCATTAAGCGTCGCGGCGTTAAACTCGGTCACTTTTGCGTTGACGTGGTGAACGAGTGGGTTAGCGGGAGCATTAAGGTAGTGAGCCAGTTCGTTTAGCTTGTCGGGACTGCGCCTGACTTCTCCCGGGTCGCGATAATCAATCACCCGGCTAAGGGGGATTGCGTCGAGATGGCTTAAGTCATCGGCGGTCATCATATGCAGCGAGCCGGAGCGGAACAGTTTACCTGAGCGCACGCGGCGGCCATCGGCGGTACGCTGGCCGCCCAGATCGCGAAAGTTGATACCGCCCTGTAGCGATAAGAAAGCCGGATGGCTGGAGAGTCTTTTCATAGGTTCCTTCCATGTTTAAGTAGAAAAATCACGCAGTAATAAACAGTGTAACCGCGCAATATGACACTGACCCTAACACAAGCCACATTGATGATTTTATAACGGCCCGTGAAAAGTGAAGCATTTGCTGGCATAATGTCTGGTTTATCACACTTCTCATTCTCATTTGTCAGGATAACCCCGTGCTAGTATCCAGTAACGTCACCATGCAGTTCGGCAGTAAGCCGCTGTTCGAAAATATTTCCGTCAAATTTGGCGGCGGCAACCGCTACGGCTTGATTGGTGCCAACGGTAGCGGTAAGTCCACCTTTATGAAGATCCTCGGCGGCGATCTGGAGCCAACGCTGGGCAACGTTTCCCTCGACCCTAACGAGCGTATCGGTAAACTGCGTCAGGATCAGTTTGCCTTTGAAGAATTCAGCGTGCTGGATACGGTCATTATGGGCCATGCTGAACTGTGGCAAGTAAAGCAGGAGCGCGATCGCATCTACTCTCTGGCAGAGATGAGCGAAGAGGATGGCTATAAAGTCGCCGATCTCGAAGTGCAGTATGGCGAGATGGACGGTTATTCCGCCGAAGCGCGCGCTGGTGAACTGCTGCTCGGCGTCGGTATTCCGATCGAACAGCATTATGGCCCAATGAGCGAAGTTGCCCCCGGCTGGAAGCTGCGTGTGTTGCTGGCTCAGGCGTTGTTCTCCAACCCGGATATTCTGCTGCTTGATGAACCGACGAACAACCTGGATATCGATACTATTCGCTGGCTGGAGCAGGTGCTGAACGAACGTGACAGCACCATGATCATCATTTCGCACGACCGTCACTTCCTGAATATGGTCTGCACCCATATGGCGGATCTCGATTACGGCGAACTGCGTGTCTATCCGGGCAATTATGACGAGTACATGACCGCAGCGACGCAGGCCCGTGAGCGTCTGCTGGCTGATAACGCCAAGAAAAAGGCGCAAATTGCTGAACTGCAATCCTTCGTTAGCCGCTTTAGCGCCAATGCCTCTAAATCTCGCCAGGCCACCTCCCGCGCTCGCCAGATTGACAAAATCAAACTTGATGAGGTGAAGGCCTCCAGCCGGCAGAACCCGTTCATCCGTTTCGAGCAGGATAAAAAGCTGTTCCGTAACGCACTGGAAGTGGAAGCGCTGGCGAAAGGCTTTGATAACGGTCCATTGTTTAAAGGCGTCAATCTGCTGCTGGAAGTGGGTGAAAAGCTGGCGGTCCTCGGTACCAACGGCGTGGGTAAATCGACGCTGCTGAAAACCCTGGTGGGCGATCTGGCGCCGGATAACGGCACCGTGAAATGGTCAGAAAATGCGCGCATTGGCTATTACGCGCAGGATCATGAATATGAATTTGAAAATGACCTGACGGTGTTTGACTGGATGAGCCAGTGGAAACAGGAAGGTGACGACGAGCAGGCGGTGCGCAGCATTCTTGGTCGTCTGCTGTTTAGCCAGGACGATATCAAGAAGCCCGCAAAAGTGCTCTCCGGTGGTGAAAAGGGCCGTATGCTGTTCGGTAAACTAATGATGCAGAAACCGAATATTCTGGTGATGGACGAACCGACCAACCACCTGGATATGGAATCGATCGAATCGCTGAACATGGCGCTTGAGATGTATCAGGGCACGCTGATCTTCGTCTCCCATGACCGCGAATTCGTCAGCTCGCTGGCGACCCGGGTGATAGAAATTACGCCTGAGCGCGTGGTGGACTTCAGCGGCAACTACGAAGATTATCTGCGTAGTAAAGGGATCGAGTAACACGCTGATGCCCGGCGGCGCTACGCTCACCGGGCCTGCGCTACAGTTTGTAGGCCGGGTAAGGCGAAGCCGCCACCCGGCAATTTTCAGAGCACCCACTCACTCCCTTCAACGCCATTCACCCGCAGCGTGCGTTTTTCCCCCGCCGGTAACGATACCTTCAGCGCGTTCCACGCCGGACGATAATCACCGCGTGCGTTGATTTTCAGGTTGATGGTGGAACCGTCACACGCCATCTCCCACTCCACCCACAAGGCATTGCCCGTCTGATAACCCCAGCTTTCGCCATCGTCTTCAAACAGCAGACCGGATGTTGTCCCCACGCCTTTGACCGGGAACAGTTTCAGTTCGCGGGTATCGTCGTGCTCAGCGCTGACATGAGCGATCCGTTCGCTCAGCGGCACACCTGCGCCAGCGCGTACCAGCAGCGGCAGTTTTTCCAGCGGCGCGCTCAGGGTGATCCACTGACCGCCAGAAAACCATTCGTGGCTATCGAAATCGTACCAGCCGGTTTCGTTATCCGGCAGCCAGACGCGGCGTTCACGTTGACCGGGCTCCACCACGCTCGCCACCAGAATATCGCGGCCAAGCAGGAAGTCGTCGCACTCTGCGAAGGTTTGCGCGTCGTGTTCGTGGTCGAGGAAAGTGGGGCGCAGCATCGGCTCGTCGTCGGCGTGCGCCTGCCACAGCAGCGTGTAGAGGTACGGCAGCAGACGATAGCGCAGCTCAATCGCGCTACGAATCGCCGACGTCACGCCTGGGTACATCCACGGCTCATTCACCGTATGATCGTCATTCCACGAGTGAATGGTGAACCGTGGATGCATGACGCCGTTCTGTACCCAGCGCACGAACAGTTCCGGATCCGGCTTTTCGCCAGAGAAACCGCCGACATCGTGGCCGATATTAAATAGCCCGGAGAGACTCATTCCCAGTCCCATACGGATGTTGTAGCGCAGAGTGTCCCAGTTGGTACGGTTATCGCCGCTCCAGGTCTGAACGTAGCGCTGCATCCCGGCGCAACCGGAACGAGAGATAAGATACGGGCGTTTGTGCGGCGCAAAGCGCTGCTGAGCTTCCTGCGAAGCGCGCATCATGAGCAGCGGCATGACCGGGCGAATATGTTTGATGGCGATCTCCTGCCCAAATCCGTGACAACGGGCTTCGCCGTCCCACACTTCATACTCGTTATTATCGTTCCAGGTGGCGTCGATCCCCATCTTCAGCAACTGCGTGGTGACGCCTTCCTGCCACCAGGCGACGGTTTGCGGATTGGTGAAATCAAGGTTAGAGCCTTCGTCATCCCAGAAACTTGAACGTTCCGGCGCGTCGGTTTCCGAATCACGGATAAATAACCCTCTTTCCGCGACTTCGTTGTAGCGTGGGTGATCCTGCAACAGACACGGTTTAATGTTTGCCGCAAGCCGCAACCCCGCATCGTGGAATGCCTGGCTCATTACCTTCGGCTGCGGCACCTTGTCATAGTTCCAGTTAAAGACGTACCGTTTGCCGTTAATTGAGGTATAGCCGGATGAGAGCTGGAACGAGTCGCATGGAATGGCGTGTTCATTGCACAGACGGATAAAGTTCATCAGCTGGTTTTGCGCATCCGGCGCGTCGGTGTAATGCATGGTTGAGCCGCTGTAACCCAGGCTCCACTTCGGCCCGAACAGCGTTTTCCCCGTCAGGCGCACAAAGGCTTTGGTGACATCCAGCACGCGCTTGCCGGTAAAGATGTAGTAATCGATGTCGCCTGCTTCCGCTTGCCAGCGGCGATAGGCGGTATGATAGTTGTCGATTTCGTTCCCGAGATCCAGCCAGCAGTTGCTCAGGTTATCGTAAAACAGACCGTAGCTAATATCGCTGCGCTGAGCGATGGTAAATGGAATATGTTTGTACAGCGGGTCGGTGCTCACCGCGTTATAACCCATGGCATCAAGGTTACGCATCTCATAGCGTTTGCCGGTACGTTGCAAATTGCCAGCCTTCTCACCAAGACCATAGAAGCGTTCATCTTTACGGCGGCTAAGGTAGTGGGCAACGCCGTCGCCGTGCGCATTCGCCAGATAGGCGCTGGTAGGGCGGTCATTAACGAGCGGCTGCCACTCGCCGACTTCATCGCGGTAGCACCATTCCAGCCACAGCGGCTGGTGGACGGTGACGCGCAGATGCTCGGTGGCGATGCTCAGCATGCCGTCGCGCTCTGTTAGCTGCCAGGCGGGAAGGCTAAAGCCGCTCAAATCCTCGCGCGGGCGTCCTTCCCACGGCACATCCTGCTGTGGGGCGATACTCCAGGTACGATCCAGCGCCAACTGACCGTGCCGCTTCAGCAACACGCGGAACATATTCTCTTCCAGGACATACAGGCACAGGATGTGCTGGCCATCGACGGTCAACTCAACGTGGTGATCCAGTTGTTGGCGTAAGGTCCAGTTTTTCAACGTCTTCATTTTTACATCCACTCTCTCAGGCGCGCTTTGCGCGACGTTCAGCAATAAATGCCACCAGGAATACCGCGCCGATCAGGTCAAAGAATCCCATGGCGATAAATAGTGGGTTGAAGCCGATTTTGTCGGCGGTGACTCCGATTAACAGCGAGAACAGAAAGCTGGCGATCCATGCGGCGGATCCGCGCATACCGTTAACAGTCGCCATCTGTCCTTTATCGAAAGACTCCACCACCAGCGCGCTAAGCATGCAGGAAATGATCTGGTGGCCGAAACCGCCTATCGAAATCAGCACGATGGTGATATACGGATCGCGGGTAATCGCAACGGTGGCGAGCGAAATCATCAGAAAGGCGCCGGTGACGGAACTGGCGATCACTGAATTCACCCGCGAGCAGCCGAACCAGCGGGTATAAAGTTTGGTCAGATAGCCGCTGGCGACGCTACCGAGGTCGGCTGCCAGAAACGGTAGCCAGGCAAACATGGCGATTTGCTTTAAATCCATACCGTGCTCTTTCGCCAGATAGAGCGGTACCCAGAAACTCAATACCGCCCAGGCGGGTTCAGCCATAAAGGCCGGAATAGCGATACCGTAGAAGCGTTTGTTTTTCGATACGGTTTTTAGCGCGGTAAAAAAGGGCTGTTTGAGCGGTGGCGCTTCATTGTCTTGCTTTATCAGCGCCAGTTCAGATTTGCCCAGATTCGGATGTTTTTCTGGATTATGATAGAACGCCCACCAGAGCACGACCCATAATAGCGCCAGCGCGCCGGTGAACATGAATGCGCCCTGCCAGCCGAATGAGGCGTGCGCGAAATAGATTATCGGCGGTGCCAGCATTGCGCCGATAGAAAAACCGACCCCTGCCCAGCCCGCGGCGATAGGGCGCTCGGATTTTGGAAACCACTCACCCAGGGTTTTGGCATTCGCTGGTGTCGCCGCCGCTTCAGCGCCGCCCATAAAAAAGCGCAGGATCGCCAGGTGCAACCAGCTTCCGGCGCCAGCATGGGCAATACAGGCGATAGCCCACAGCGTGGCGCAAATCATAAAGCCGAGCTTGAGGCCAATGACATCGATAAGCCAACCACAGAGCGGCTGGAAAAGGGTATAGGCGAGTTGAAACGCGCCGACTATCCATGAGTATTGTTCGGTAGAAATGCCCAGAGAGGTTTTTAATTCCGGGGCGATAATCCCCAGTGAATTGCGTGTGATGTAATTGACGGTGACGCCCAGCAAAAACAACACAAGCATCCACCAGCGCAGATTCTTTACTATGCGGCGCGATTTACTGACCGCCATATCATTATTGAGGCCTTGGCTCATAGAACTCTCCACGAGACATGTAGTAGGGAAAATTGACCAACCCATTTCCTGAGTTGTCGCTAAAATTTTGTATTTCATTGTTTGATAAGGTTTATATTCCGCCACTCTTGGTTGACTAATATCAAAGGTGTTGGACCAATTCAGGCTAAGGAAGAAGGGGGGTGCGCAGTAGCGATTTTTCTGCAACTTTTTTCATAAAACGCGCTATATCGCAGTAATTCGCGCGAAATTTACTTAAAAATATTCCTGTTTTTAATATGAAAATTTTTTCATTTACAAATTGGAGCGCGATCACAAAATGGATAAAAAGCTCAGAGTGACTGAAATTGCGCTGCGTACCGGGCTGTCACCCAGTACGGTATCGCGAGTGTTAGCAGGGAAATCCAATACCAGTACAAAGGCTCGTCAGAAAGTACTTGATTGCGCTCACGAGTTGGGGGTGATGGACGGTCTCGCCGCCGGAAGAATGTTGCTCAACAATTTGCTGGTATTTGCTCCTCAACGGGCCTTCGACGAGCGAACGGACATTTACTACTATCGCGTTATTCAAAGCATCAACAATGCACTCAAGCCGCACGATGTCCACTTGCGATACTGCGCGCTGGAGGAGAATGACAGTGATGCGAATTTATTTTTGCAGCGTATGCATGACGCATCTACGCAGGCTGTTATTTTATTGGGTATTGATGATCCGCATATTCACGATCTGGCGGCAGATTTGGGAAAACCCTGTGTGATGATCAACTGCCACGATTCAGGAATGCGTTTATCTTCCGTTGCGCCGGATCACCGATTGATTGGTCAATTTGCCGCCCGTTATCTGTTTGATATGGGGCACCAGTCAGTAATAAACGTGATGTGTCTGCGTCGCTATACCATGGAGTTACGTTTACTGGGTATTAAGCAAGCGTGGCGTGCGCGGAATCTGCGTTTTGTCGATAGTATGGATTTAATTGATGTGGCTAATTTCAGCGCCAGGGAGACAGAAGAAAAGGTCGGAGCCTGGCTGGATCAACGGAACGATCGCGCGCTACCAACGGCTTTTTTGGTGGGTGGCGATTTTATGGCGGCAGGAACGATGGTTGCTTTACAAAAGCGAGGTTTACGTGTTCCACAGGATACTTCTGTCATGAGCATCGATGGTTTTAACCTGTCTGCGATTCAGGATGTGCCTCTAACCGCAGTACATGTGCCGCGTGATGAATTGGGGGATGAGGCGGTACATTTATTACAGCGGCAACTGCTTCGTCCTGATGCGCAGCATGGATCGTTACTCTTGCATGGTACGCTGGCGGTACGAGATTCGGTACGGCGGATACGTTCTGGTAACCGCCGTACCTCTGTCGAACCTAAGGGATTGTATGACGATTAATCTACAATCCTCTGCACGTTTACCGTAGATATTTAACGTGTCCCGCGTGAAACGACTTTTCCGCGCGGAAATCACGGCTACAACGTGTCGATGCTTCATTCGAAGCATTCCGGCTGTGTCCCGCAATAGTGCGCGCGGTGCTGGCGGTTATTGAGCCTTTACGCGCGGCACAAATAAACGGTGGGCAACGCAAAAGCGGGACAAGCCAGGAATATCAATTTAGATGAACGCTATTTTTTGCCATTCGGTTTCAGCTGTTCGCCTGTTTTCAAGGCAAAAAGTTCGTTATCTCTCGTCGAAACGCGTACGCTGCCGTCAGGCAGACGATAAGCCCCTTCGGTAAAGCCAGAACCATTCAGAAATGGCGCTACGGCGTCCGCTTTATTTTGTAACGTCGCTTCAAGCGCCAGCAGGGCATAGGGGTCAATATTGTCAATACTGGCGTACTGCACATGTTGATCCTTAACGAAGAAACCATTCAGGCGATGAGTGGCCAGGATGTTGTCCGCCACTTTTTGCGCCACATCGAGATAGGCCTGCTGCTTTGTGGCCTGCCACAGATCGATGAGCGCGAAGATGGCGTAAGCATCACTGTTGCTGGTTTCTAAATTCATCTGACTCTTTTTGCCATTTGGCTCGCCAATATCGCCTAATCCCTGGCCTTTCGCGATACCCCGCGCCACTTTCCACAGTTCATTATCCTGCTCCAGCGTATAAGCGCGGGCATAAGAGAGCAGGAAATCGCTCCCGGCCGGATAAGGTTTGAGTACGGTACCTTTTTTCCCATAGTAACCATCACGCGGGAGCCTGTAGTTGGAAAGGTCGGTACCGTTAGCCAGTAGTGGACGGAATGTATTGTTACTCGGATCATAGGCATAACGGGCAAATGCTTTCAGTCCATCCAGTGTCCACTTCTTAATATCCTGGCCATCCGGCCCGAGAGATTTAGCTAACGCCAGCTGCATCAATGCATTTTCTGAATAAATCGTGCTGGTTCGGCCTTTCAGCAGCATATTGCCTTCAAGTGCATCGGTGCCGAATTCCGGGCCAAACTGACGCTGGGCGCGATCGCCGTATTTAGAATTGGTGTCGCTGTCGTCGGTGGTCTGCGCCCGCTTGAGCGGCTGAGTGAACTGATATACGCCGAGGCCGGTTTTCGGATCCCGCGGCAGGACATACTGCTGCGCCAGGCGCTTTGCCCAGACCAGCGCGCCAGTTTCATTATTGTATTTGTATAACAGAGAAGCCGAATAGATCAGATCATTGCCCGCATTGAGGAAACTTAATCCTTTAGTGGCAAAAAAGGGCGGCTGTTGCGTGAAATCGTTCGCCCAGAGTTTGCCTGGCGTTTTGCCATATTGACCATGACGGCTGGTTTCCAGGACTTTCCAGTCATAAACGTGTGCGTTCCAGAAGCCGTGAATAAAGCGCACGGTGGCGGGTTTATCGACGGCGAACATCAGTTCATACCAGGGATAAGCGTTCTTTAATTCATGAACTTGCTCTTTTTCACTGGGTCCCTCCGGCTGCAGAGTCTTCAGATCGACAAAACGATGTCCACCCCAAATCAACAGGCCGCTTTTATCCTGATAGTGGTTAAAGTAATAACGAACGGTCTCTTCCGCGCGTTTTTGGTATTTATCATCGCCGGTCAGGTTGCTGAGGCCCACCAGCACGCGCATCAGATTTTGCTGGGCGGAAAAGTTAGATAACACGGCGGTGCGGCCATCGGGAAAAATCCATTCCATCTGCTTACCAGTACGCGGATCGACGCCGCTGGCAAGTAGCGGAGAGGGCGTGGCGCCATGATATTTATCCCCCGCTTTGTCCAGGACATTGTCGGCGAAGGTTTTAACCGCCTGTAAACGCTGACTGTCGGCGTAGGCGCTATGACAAGCCAGTGCGACCAGGCAGAAGCAGGCGTTAAAAGTGAAACGACGAAACATGATGACTCCTTAATTGAGTAATTCTGGCTGCCAGCCGGAGAAAATGGTTTCGATGGTGTAGTGTGCCGCATCAACGGCGCTTAACTGGTAATGCTCTCCTCCCTGACCCGCGCCCGGGCCGCTGTTTGAGAACTCATAAAAACGACTGTCTTGTGGGTAGAACCAGGTTTTTTCTCCGGCTTTATTTTTACCGGACATTTTGTCCCAGCCGTAGATATGCTCATCGATGTCGCAGTGAATAAATGCCGCCAGCCCAATAGCGTTGGGATCGGCGTAACGACCATCGCTAAACTGGGTTGTTGGATGCCAGGGGCGACCAAGCGCAAAGCTTCTGGCCGGAACCTCTGCTTCCTTGCTGATTTTGCTTTTAATAAAGATCAGCCCATATTTCGCCGTTGATGGCGTCGACGGCGCGGCGATATACCCCAGCGGTGATGAGACATCGGTACGGTTGCGGGCAA
This sequence comes from Klebsiella indica, assembly GCF_005860775.1. Classification (GTDB taxonomy): domain Bacteria; phylum Pseudomonadota; class Gammaproteobacteria; order Enterobacterales; family Enterobacteriaceae; genus Klebsiella; species Klebsiella indica. The sequence continues at coordinate 21,642 of NZ_VCHQ01000011.1, read as the reverse complement.
TAATGTCGCAACGGTCGAAGACGGCGATACCGGACCCAAAAATAAAATCAACATGCCCGGTCACGATGCAGTCCGTAAAATAGCTCCGGCTGCCGCTTTTGCTATAAAACGTATCCTGGTAACCCTCCAGTTTGACGCGACGGAAACGTGCTTGATCCACGTTATCCGCAATCATTAGCGCGACGGCCTGGGTATCTTTCAACTTACGCGGATCGCCTTCGGGCAATGCCCGATTGGCGGGAAAGTCAAAACTGTTGCGAATCGTCAGGTTCTCCATGGTGACGCCGTTGGCCCGAATCTCGACGGTACTGGTGCGCGAGGTGCCGAGTTTGTTGCCGTTACTGTCCAGAGATCCCGCTGGCGTATCGGCTTCGATTATCGTTTTTTCCCGTGACTGGCCGATCAGGGTGACGGGTCTGTCGATAACAAGCCGTTCCTGCCAGCGGCCATCTTTGATCAGGATGCGCCATGGTGTGCCTTGCGTGGGGGCCGCCGATAGCGCCTGCGCGATGGTCGCATATTGACCAGCCTGCGGCGTGGCTGAAACCACCGCATTCCATTGTGTTGCCTGTGTGGATAAAGCGCAGGCGTTAACGCTGGCCAGGAGGGTGCTGGCGAAGAGGATTTTTTTCATTGTTTGCGCCTCAGGGATAGAGTTTGTTGGCTAACTCTTGCAATTGTGGTGTCTGACGAATACGCCGGGCGACAATTTCCGCCACGGCCTCCGCCCCTTTTTGCTGAAAGTGCGTGGTGTCGGGATGGGTGCGGATCCCTGACTTCTGGGTTTTATACCAGGGATAACGCGGATCATTGGCATCCACCGCCAGCCAATAGTCCATCCAGTCATTGGGATGGGCATTTGCGAAGTCGATAGTCGCTTGTTCCAGGTCGATTAACGGCACCTGATTTCGCTCAGCGGTTTGTTTGATAGTGGCGATATAGTCGCCGCTGAATAAATAGCCGGGGTTTGACTGGGTATGGTGGCTGCTGACCACGACATCCTGGGGACCATGCTGGAATGCCGTTTTCCCCGCCGCATTTTTTACCCGCGTCGTGGGAGTGAAAAGGACCGGGATAGCGCCTTTATCACGGGCAATCTTAATGTAACGCTCCAGTGAGTGCTGAAACGACAGCTCCGGATGGCCTTGTGGATATTGTGGTTTACCGTTGGCGTCATTCGGATAGGTACAGAGATTGCGCACATCTGCAGCGCCGCGAATAGGCTTATTGCCATTACAGTTTTGATCGTTGTGACCGTGGGCAATGAAAACATAATCGCCGGGCTGCAAATAGCGCCCCATTTGCTGATACCAGCCCTCATTATAAAAATCCCGGCTGGAGCGTCCGGCCCGTGCGCCATTAAGAACCACAACCCCTGAATCGGCAAGAAATCTGTTCTGAAATACCTGTCCCCATCCCATTCGCGGCAGACGACTCACTTCATACGTGGCGGCCGTAGAGTCACTGACAATCAGAATACGTTTTGTTGCCGTCGCGATACGGGCTTTATCCTGCAATGCCTGGTTGAGATCGAAGGGCTCCCAGGGGCCGCTGTTTTTCAGCCCGACAATCGGCCGGAAAGCGCTGTCGGTCAGTATGGCAGTTCCCGCTTCGCCACTGTTGTTATCGTAGCCGCGATTGTGGTTAATAACCGAGAGCACTGTGGTCATGGCATCGCCGGGGATAATCGGCGTTTTAATGGGATCTATGCGTGCTGATTCAGTCCCAAGGGCAATAAACGCCTTCTCCATACCCCGGCGAAAATTGGTCAGCGGAGCGGTTAACAGTTCAGGCCGGAGATCGGCGGGACGGCCCTGTTCGATCCATTGTTGCGGGCCAATATATCCCAGTTCCCCCGCGACTTCTGAAACTAACCGATCGCTGAATGGAGTGATATTGGCGGTATTGGCGCTGTCTTTTTTTACGCTCAGCAGTAGCGAAGCCATACAACGGGCGCGTAACTTATCATTGTGCAGACAGTCCGTTGCGGTGCCAGCGGCTTTGGCGGATAACGCAAGCGGCGGGCGGAGGCTATCAATTACCAGCGAATAGCGACCAGTATTATCGGTTTGTGTCGACAGCTTCATTCCATTACTGTCGACAATATTTACCTGTGCGCCGCGAAAGGGCGTCTCAGCTAACACGACGCCTTGCAGTAAGGTACTGGCCTGAGCCGTCGTTGCAAAAGTACAGAGCAGCGCCAGTAGTTTCATGGGGGTGTTCATCTATTTCTCCTGAAAAGCGTTGTGGTCAGAAGCGATAAGTGAATCCGGCTTTCAGTAATGCTTCGCGGCCACCGCGGGTTTTGTTTTTGGCGACGTCCTCAAGGCCGAGGTTAATTTGCCAGTCCGGAAGAAAGGCCCAGTCGATATTGACATCCTGCTGATAATCATGTTTTTTGTTGTTCGCCAGAATATAATCGGCGTGGTAATAACAGGCTTTGTATGAAAGGGTCAAGGTATCGACCGGCGTATAACTGATGCCGCCTTCCAGACGGTGGCGATGTTTATTCTGTTCATCATCGCTGGCCAGCGAGCGGGTGATTTTTCGGTAATCATAACGATATTGGGTATATACCCCAAACGGGTCGCTGGCCTGCCAGCTCAATTTTTCGCCTGGTGTATAACGGGCACCTGCTTTTTGCGTGTCGCCCGGATCGTTTTCCGTTCCTCGCCACGGGTACCGCCAGAGTAAAAGCGTGCTTCGATATTTGGTGTCAGGATTAATGTGTCAGACAAGGCATAATCATAGTCTACGGTCATGGCGTAAGAGTTAGAAACCACATTATCCAGTGCAACATCTTTATTTTTTGAAATATTACCATTATCTTTAATGCAGCTTTTAGTGACTTCTTAAATCACACCAGAGTTTACTTATTGTCAGTAATTATTTAATCACCCCTGGTATATCGTTGTAATATCCACTCTTTATTATTAAGCAATCGTTTTAGTGTGAAAAACTACACCATTCAATGGAATATTATTTTACACAGTTTGAAACGATGTTTTGAGATCTTTGTCAAATAATTATATTTTTGCAATTAATAGCGGGGTTGGTATGGTATTGTCACATTTGTATAACTTTTAAGCGTCCTCCCTATTGCCCTTATTATCATGATAGTCATTTATGTTGTGCCTGCGTTATGTCCGGCTAAGCCGTACAGTCCATCAATATGACGCTGACATAACGTATCTGTACGCCTTATCAGTAAAAAACATTCGATGACACCGGAAGGTCAAAACGTGCATAAAATAATTGCCTTGCCCGTTCAGCTAATAACTATCAATCTCTCATAATCTCTTCATTCGAAGAGGATATGAGTTTCAAGCAATTATTTGGTCGTGGTTGCATGGAGAGACAAAATACAAAAAACGGGGTAGCTTATGCGCCCCCCGGCGCGGGATCAATCGTTGAAGGGGGCGGTGTGGTCGAGTACTGCCTGAATCACATTTAGCGCGCCATTATGGTTATTGTCATCGGTCGCAAAACGGGACACTGCCTTGATGCTTTCGACGGCGTTGGCCATCGCGAAGGAGTATTTCACCAGTTTTAGCATTTCAGTGTCGTTCGCGCTGTCGCCGATAGCGACGCAGGTCTGCGGTGAGAGGTTCCAGCGTTTAAGCAGGCGGCTGATGCCGTTAGCTTTATGCAGGCCGGGGATGATCAAATCGACGAAACCAAAGCCACTGGTGACCGGCTTCATAATACCGTCCAGCGAGACGTGCAGTTTATCGATCAACTGCGGAATATCGCTATCCGGCAGATTAAGCGAGAACTTAAACAGCGTGTCGTCAATATCATGGTAGCTGCTGATGCGCTGCAGGCGATGGTAGTGCTTTGACATTAGCGCGACAAAGGCATCGGGCGCCCGGTCGCTGACGTAAGCGCTTGCGAGGCCACAGGCGACGAAGTTGAGCTGGGGATCTTTAAGCAATTCACCAATCACCACCTGGGATTCGTGACGGGTCAGTTCGCCGTGGAACAGTTGTTGGCCGTGTTCATAAACCAGCGCGCCGTTTTCGGCGACGAAGGAGATCTGCTCGCGGATTTCCGGGAAAAAAGAGATCAACTGGTAGTATTGGTTGCCGCTGGCGACAACGAATTCAATACCCTGTTGCTGGAGTTGCGCAAACTGCGCGAGAAAACGCGGGCGATCATACTGCTTGGCGTCATTGAGAAAAGTTCCGTCCATATCAGTGACGATAACTTTAACGGTCATAACAAGTGCTCCTGGCTTAACTTCGACCAGTAACATTCTAATTACAATGTGATGGAGAGCACAAATTTATTTCGAATGAAAGTTTATCCAGCGCTTTTTGAACCGCTGATGCGCTGCCTTATCCCGTCCGTTTATGGAAGCCCGGCTCCCGAGGATGCATGAGGAACATCCGCGTCCCTCACCAGATTACTGACAACGAGCGTTGTTCAGGAACTGCCCGGCGGCATGCCATTTGCTTGCACAGGTCTAAAAGTGAGGTACAGGAGATGGATATTTCAGGAAATGTAGGCCGGGTAAGGCGTTAGCCGCCACCCGGCGTAAACGGGGCCACTGACTGATACGGATTTGTCAGCAGCCTCTACGGCCTTGGGCTGGTCAATTCCTTGTGACGAATTTATTGTCCACCTTACAGCGTATGCTCGGTACGGGCGATAATATCGTCCTGGGCATCCGGCGACAGGGCGGTAAAGAACGCCGAGTACCCGGCTACCCGGACCACTAAATCGCGATACTGATCCGGGTGTTTCTTCGCCGCCAGCAGCGTTTCGCGCGACACGATGTTGTACTGAATATGCCAGCCTTTGTGCACTTCGAAGAAGGTGCGCAGCAGCAGCATCAGTTTTTGTTTATCGGATTCGTTCTCCAGGGTCGCCGGATTCAGCTTCTGATTGAGCAGCACGCCGCCAAGAATGGCACCGGTCGGCAGTTTACCCACTGAGCTGATAACCGCGGTCGGCCCCAGATGGTCGGTGCCGGAAGCCGGGCTTGCTCCTTCCGCTAGCGGCGAATGCGCTTTACGGCCATCCGGCGTCGCCATGGTCTGCGCGCCAAATGGAACATTCGCGGAAATGGACGAGGTGCCGGCATAGTAATTACCGCCAATCGGGCCCCGGCCATAGCGCGGGTTGTGATACTGCTTCAGTTCGTCGATATAGGTCTGGTAAGCACGGGTCAGCAGAATATCGACGCTGTCTTCGTCGTTGCCATATTTCGGCGCGCCGTTGATCAAACGCTGGCGCAACTGCTCGTGGGTCAGGCCCGCAAAGTCGTCAGCCAGCGCTTTCGCCAGCTGTTGCTGACCAATCACGCCCTGATCGAATACCAGTTTTTTCACCGCCGCCAGGCTGTTGCCGAGATTGGCGATACCCACCTGCAGACCGGAAACCCAGTCATATTTTGCGCCGCCCTGTTTGATGCTCTTCGCCCGCTCGATGCAGTCATCGACCAGCGCCGAACAGAGAATATCGTGGACGTTCTCTTCCAGCATGGTATCGACCACATATTCAATCTCGATGGATTTGCGTGTGTAGTAGCGGATCTGCGTATCCCAGTCCGTCAGCACCTGATCGAAATTGGCGAAATTGCCTTTTGATAGCGCATGTTCCTGCGCCAGGAAGATCTGACCGCTGGTGGCATCGCGACCGCCTTCCAGCGCCGCCAGCATCACCCGGGCAAAGTTGATAAAGCTCATCCCGGTGCAGCGATAGCCCCATTTGCCGCCGACGGCGGTTTCGATGCAGCCAATTGCGGCATAATCGTAAGCATCCTGCGGCGCAATCCCCAGCCTGATAAATTCCGGAATAACGATTTCGTCGTTATTGAACGCTGGCATACCGAAACCGCAGCGAATCACCTGTACGCAGGCATCGAGGAAGTCATTGCTCATGCCGGCATGGTAACGCACGCTCAGGTTTGGCTGAGTCGAGCGCAGACGACCGCAGGATTCCAGGATTGCGTAAGAGAGCGGGTTCACCGCGTCCTGCGCGTTGCCGTCAACCAGATTCTGGCCGCCGATGGTGACGTTCTGATACAGCGGACTCCCGGCGGAGGCTTTGGAATGCGAGCCGGAGCGAATTTTGTTCACTTCCAGCAGCTTCAGCCAGCAGCAGTGCAGCAGTTCAATGGCGTGCTCACGATCCAGAGACTGTTCGAGTTCGACGTCGCGACGATAGTACGGATAGAGGTACTGATCCATACGACCAAAAGAGACCGAGTGGCCGTTGGATTCGATTTGCAGAATTAGCTGAATGAAATAGCACAGCTGTAGCGCCTGCCAGAAGGTCTTCGGCGGCTCATGGGCGATGATGTCGCAGTTCTCGGCAATCGCCAGCAGTTCGTCGCGACGGGATTCTCTGGGCTCCTCGGCGGCCATACTGCGCGCCAGTTCGGCAAAACGCTGGATGTGTGCGCTTACCGCTTCCAGCACGATATCAATGGCTTTCAGGAACTGCTCGCCGTGCAGATCTTCCAGCACGGTAAGATTAATGCGCGAACGGCGCTCGGCAACTTTAACGCGCATACCGTCGAGGCCTTTTTCCAGCAGTAGCGGGTAGTTGACCGCAAGGTGAGCATCGCCGGAGGTCATATTGCCTTCCGCTTTGATGATCCCGGTGGCGAGCAGCGCTTTTTGCTCATCGGTAAACATGCCGTAGCAGTGATCCTGCACGGTTTGGCCGCGCCACCACGGGCACACTTCATGCAGCACGCGTTTGTTCTCTTCGCTGACCGCAAAGCCCGCGCCGGGACGATCCGCCAGATCGTCAATTTCTTTTTCTATCCAGCTAACAGTGTATTCCGGGAAGATCGGCGCGGCGCGGACCTCGCTGGCCTGGTTGCCGACAATCAGTTCATCATGCTTGATCCAGATTGTGCGCTCCGCCAGATGATGAGCCAGCGCCAGCGCGCGGCGCACCGGAATCGGTTTATCCAGATGCTGCTGATAGGTTTCGGTATAGTGGCGGGCGCGCTCGGTGCAAACCGGCGGCTTGACGATATGCACCAGCGCCATTTTATGCGCCTGAATGCGTGGACTCAGGGTATCCAGTTTCAATGTTGTCATAAGCTTATCCTCGTAAAGTCGCCGTTAAACCTTTGCTTTGCGCGTAATGCTGCGCGAAAGTGAGCAGTTCAGGGGCGGCAAGGGGTTTATCCGGGGCGGTATAGGGCTGACCAAGTAATTGATATTTGTTCATTCCCAGCGTGTGATAGGGCAGGAAGTGAATTTCCCCGACCTTTAAACGGTCAGCGGCAAAATCGGTAATGGCGGTAATATCGGCTTCGTTAGCGTTAAAACCCTGAATCAGCGGTACGCGAATGATGAGCTTCTTTCCCGCCTGCGCGACCCGTTGCAGGTTTTCCAGCACCCGGCGGGCGCTGCCGTCGGTCCACTGACGGAAAATGGCTTCATTGACATGCTTCAGGTCGGCGAGAAACAGGTCGATAAAAGGCAGGGAAGGTTCAACGTATTTCCACGGTACGTGCAGGCAGGTTTCGACCGCGGTGTGGATCCCCGCGCTGCGGCTGGCGGCAAACAACTGGCGGGCCAGTTCCGGGTTCATAAATGGCTCGCCGCCGGAAAGGGTGACGCCGCCGCCGCTGCGATCGTAAAAGGGTTTATCCCGCAATACCGTGGTCATAATCTCTTCGACGCTTTTCTCTTCGCCGCAGACCGTTAATGCCATCGTCGGGCAGCAGTCGCGCAGCTTGCCGATATGCGCAGCGGTGAGCTTTTCCCGGTGGATAATCAGGCCATCCAGCGTGCGGGTCATCACATCCGGCGCGGCCTGTTGGCAGAGATCGCAGCCGTCAAGGCAAAGACGAGCGTCATACAACAAATCCGCCGCGCGGGCGCGGCTTTCAGGGTTCTGGCACCAGCGGCAGCCCAGCGAGCAACCTTTGAGGAACACGACGGTGCGGATCCCCGGGCCATCATGGGTTGAGTAACGCTGAATATTGAAGATCATATTTCACCCTTTATTTTGCATATGAAGATTAAATGACTTTCGAATGAAAGTTACATTGATATAAGTCAACAAGCCGGGTGAGGGATAAAAGCAGGAGGGAAAAGTCGCGGGCGGTCACAAATAATCCGGCGGAAAGTACCGCCGGAGAGGGGCTAAGGCGTACCGCACACCTCACATTGCGGATTCCGCAGCAGCTTCATTTCGCGAAACTGGCAGCGCATCGCGTCATACATCACGATTTTGCCGACAGCGGGGCTGCCGTAGTGGGTCAGTATCTTAATGGCTTCCATCGCCTGTAACGAACCAATGGTGCCGACCAGCGGCGCCATTACTCCTGCTTCGACGCAGGTAAGGGTGTTTTCGCCAAACAGGCGGCTCAGACAGCGGTAGCAGGGTTCGTTTTCTCCCCAGGTAAAGACGCTGATTTGCCCTTCCATACGAATCGCAGCCCCGGAAACCAGCGGCGTTTTATGGCGGAAACATCCGGCGTTAAGCTGGTTGCGGATAGAAACATTATCGGTACAGTCGAGCACCAGATCGTGGGCGGCGATTTGCGCCGATAGCGCCTCTTCTTCCAGCAATGCGTTTAGCGTCGTGAGCTTAACGTTGGGATTAATTCGCGCCAGCGCCGCGCGGGCTGAGTTAACCTTCGGCTGACCGATGGCGGCATCGCTGTGCAGGATCTGGCGCTGAAGGTTGGAGAGCGACACGGTGTCGAAATCGAGCAGGGTGAGCTGACCGACGCCAGCCGCCGCCAGATATTGCGCGGCAGCGCAGCCGAGCCCGCCCAGGCCAACAACCAGCACGCTGGAGGCTTTCAACTGCTCCTGACCGTCAAAATCGAAATTGCGCAGAATGATTTGTCGGTTATAGCGCAGCATTTCCGCATCGCTCAGCTCTGTGCCCATTACATGCCTCCGAACAGATGATTAAACGGCTCAACTTCCACCCATTCACCGGCTTCAACATGGCCGCGTTCGCGTTCCAGTACGATAAAACAGTTGCCGAGGCTGAATGAACTGAAAATATGCGAGCCCTGGTGGCCGGTGCTGTTCACCACCAGTTCCCCGTCCGGGTTGCGTTGCAGCACGCCGCGCTGAAAATCGAGGCGCCCCGGCGATTTTTTCAGGGGTGAAGCGGCGCGCACGCGCAGACGCATCGCTTGTGACTGCCCGATGTTGCCCGATAGCTTCGCCAGCAGCGGCTGTACCAGTTGATAGAAGGTCAGCGTGGCGGAAACCGGGTTGCCCGGCAGACCGCAGAACCAGCTGTGGCTGAGTTTGCCGAAAGCGAAAGGTTTGCCCGGTTTAATCGCCAGCTTCCAGAAGGCGATTTCACCCAGTTCTTCAAGGATCGTTTTCGTGTAGTCCGCCTCGCCGACAGAAACGCCGCCGGAGCTAATGACCACATCTGCCTGTTGGTCTGCCTGAATAAAGGCTTCGCGCAGTTTGGCCGGATCGTCGGGAATAATGCCGAGGTTAATGACCTCGCAGCCCAGCGCCTGCAGCATCAGATGCACTGCCAGACGGTTGGTATCGTAAATCTGCCCGTCGGCGAGCGGCTGCCCCGGTAGCTGTAGCTCATCGCCGGTGGAGAAAACCGCGACGCGCACTTTACGTATCACGGTAACCTCAGCGATCCCCAGCGAGGCTAATACCGGCAGTTCGGCGACGGTCAGACGGGTTCCGGCAGGGAAAACGACCGCTCCGCAGGCAATATCTTCCCCAAGACGGCGAATGTTCTGCCCGTTTTTCACCGGGGCGATAAAGCGAATGCCGGTATCGGTTTGTTCGGTCTGCTCCTGCATGACCACCGCATCACAGCCCTCCGGCACGGGCGCGCCGGTCATAATACGGATACAGGTATTTGCGGGCCAGACGCCGTGAAAAGGCTGACCCGCGAAGGCTTTGCCCGCCACCGGCAGCACCGCGCCGTCGGTGAGTTCCACCAGGCGTACGGCATAACCATCCATCGCCGAGTTATCAAAACCGGGAACGTTAAGTGGTGAAATAATGTCATGGGCGGTCACGCGCGAAAAGGCCTGCAACAGCGGTACGTTTTCCGTCGCATCCAGCGGCGTAATACGATTGAGCATCTGGGTCAGGGCTGTGTCGAGCGGCATCAGTCCGGCGGTAAAATCCATGGTTTTCTCCTGCGGGCAAACATCGAAAACGCCTATTATGGCAGAAAAGAGAGGCGGGCTATATGCCATCTGAGTACAAGCTTTACATCAATGTCTGCTCTTTCTATATTCAAAAATTGTATAGGACTGTCAGCAAGATAATGATATTTATACACGTTATCTTTTAAGCTGCCTCTTTGTCGGCTGAGCTCAGAACTCCCTGTTACATAGTTATCTATGCTTCTGGGGATTTCTTCCTTTGTCGCTTTGATGCATCTCGAATGATTGTGTGTATACACTTTATGGTTAAGGAATGGCGCAATGGGTAAGGCGGTTATAGCAATTCACGGCGGCGCGGGGGCGATTACCCGCGCCCAGATGACGCCGGAACGCGAACAGGAGTATGTGGCGGCGCTGTCGGCGATTGTCGATAGCGGACAAAAAATGCTGGCTGCCGGGGCCAGTGCGCTGGATACGGTGACCGAGGCGGTTCGACTACTGGAGGAGTGCCCATTATTTAACGCCGGTATTGGTTCAGTGTTTACCCGCGATGCCACTCATGAGCTCGATGCCTGCGTGATGGATGGCTACAGTTTACAGGCGGGAGCCGTCGCGGGAGTGAAACATTTACGTAATCCGGTGCTGGCGGCGCGTCTGGTGCTGGAACAAAGCCCGCACGTGTTGCTGATTGGCGAAGGCGCGGAAAACTTTGTCGCTTCCCACGGTATGACGCGAGTGGAAAACGATCTGTTTTCGACGCCCGATCGCCTGTTACAGCTACGGCGGGCGCAGGAGGGCGGCGATATCGTGCTCGATCATCACGCCGCGCCACTGGATGAGCGGCACAAAATGGGCACCGTCGGCGCGGTGGCGTTGGATCTGGCGGGTAGCCTTGCGGCGGCGACCTCAACCGGCGGGATGACCAATAAGCTACCGGGGCGCGTCGGCGATAGCCCGCTGCCGGGAGCGGGCTGTTACGCCAATAACGCCAGCGTTGCCGTTTCCTGTACCGGCACCGGCGAGGTCTTTATACGCGCGCTGGCGGCTTACGATATTTCGGCGCTGATGGGGTACAGCCATCTTAGCCTGCAGGAGGCGTGTGAGCGGGTAGTGATGGAGAAGCTACCCGCGCTGGGCGGCAGCGGCGGCCTGATTGCCATCGACAGAGAAGGCAACGTGGCGCTGCCGTTTAATAGCGAAGGCATGTACCGGGCCTGGTGTTATGCGGGTGATACGCCCACGATTGGTATTTATCGCGAATAAGAGGAAAGGGCGTTGCTGCAGAGTCAAGAAATCGATGCTAATGATGTTCTGCAGGTGCGCGGTCTGAACGTCGCGTTTAACCAGCAGCAGACTTTTGTCGCCGTTCGCAACCTCTCATTCACTCTGCGGCGAGGCGAGACGCTGGCGATTGTCGGGGAGTCTGGTTCGGGGAAATCGGTCACCGCGCTGGCATTAATGCGCCTGCTCGATCGGACGACCAGCGAAGTACGCAGTGATGCGCTGTTGCTGCGTCGTCGTAACCGACAGGTGATTTCGCTCAGCGAACAGTCTGATGCGGCCATGCGCAGAGTGCGCGGCGCGGATATGGCAATGATCTTTCAGGAGCCGATGACGTCGCTGAATCCGGTGTTCACTATCGGCGAACAGATTGCCGAGTCGATCCGCCTGCATCAAGGCTTAAAGCATGATGAGGCGCTTCGCGAAGCGAAAAAGATGCTCGATCAGGTGCGGATACCAGAAGCGGAAACGATGCTTTCGCGCTATCCGCATCAGCTCTCCGGTGGGATGCGTCAGCGGGTGATGATCGCCATGGCGTTATCGTGCCGTCCGGCGGTGCTGATTGCCGACGAACCTACCACCGCGCTGGACGTGACCATCCAGGCGCAGATTTTACAGCTGATCGCCGTCCTGCAAAAAGAGATGGCGATGGGCGTTATCTTTATAACTCATGATATGGGCGTGGTGGCCGATATCGCCGATCGCGTACTGGTGATGCATCGTGGTGAAGCGGTGGAAACCGGTAGCGTTGAAGCCATTTTTCGCGCGCCGAAGCACCCTTATACTCAGGCGCTGCTGGCGGCTGTGCCGCGACTGGGCGCGATGCATGGCAGCGATCTGCCGCGTCGTTTTCCGTTATCAAACCAAAGTGTGGAGGAAGAGGGGCAGAATACCGTCGTTGCCGGTGAACCGATTCTTTCAGTCCGCGATCTGGTGGCGCGCTTCCCGCTGCGCAGCGGTATTCTCAATCGTATTACCCGTGAGGTGCATGCGGTTGAAAAAGTCAGCTTTGATTTATGGCCTGGCGAAACCTTAAGCCTGGTGGGGGAGTCCGGCTGCGGTAAATCCACGACCGGCCGGGCGCTGCTGCGGCTGGTGGAAACCCAGGGCGGGAGTATTACTTTCAACGGCCAGAAAATCGATCGCCTGACAGGTAGTCAGCTTCAGGCGTTGCGCCGCGATATTCAGTTTATTTTCCAGGATCCTTACGCCTCGCTTGATCCGCGGAAAACGGTGGGTTATTCGATTATGGAGCCGCTACGCGTGCATCGGCTGCTGGCAGGTGATGCAGCCCGTGAACGCGTGGCCTGGCTACTGGAGCGCGTCGGGCTGGAGCCGGAGCACGCGTGGCGCTATCCGCACGAGTTTTCTGGCGGCCAGCGGCAGCGCATCTGTATTGCCCGCGCGCTGGCGCTCAATCCGAAGGTGGTTATCGCCGATGAATCGGTATCGGCGCTGGATGTGTCGATTCGCGCGCAAATTATCAACCTGATGCTCGATTTACAGCGTGAGATGGGCATCGCATTTCTGTTTATTTCCCATGATATGGCGGTGGTTGAGCGAATCAGCCATCGGGTGGCGGTAATGTATCGCGGGCGCATTGTTGAGATTGGCCCGCGCCGCGCCGTGTTTGAACAGCCGCAACACCCTTATACCCGGAAATTGATGGCCGCCGTTCCGGTGGCCGATCCGGCGCATCGTCATCCGCAGCGCATACTGCTCTCCGACGAACTGCCGGGCAATATCTACCAACGAGGGGAAGCGGGGATCGGTACGCCGTTACAGCAGGTCGGGCCAGGGCATTTTGTGGCCAGAGAACCTGTCGCCGACGTACTGGCAAGATAACAACGACATCAATAACGCAGCATTTCAGGAGAACAACATGACTCAACGTGTTTCAGGTAAATGGCTGTTGGCAATAAGCATCGCTTCGGCGCTGGTCGTGACGCCAGCGTTTGCCGCAAAAGATGTGGTGGTGGCGGTCGGTTCTAACTTTACGACCCTCGACCCGTACGACGCCAACGATACGTTATCGCAGGCGGTGGCGAAGTCCTTTTATCAAGGGTTGTTCGGTCTTGATAAAGACATGAAACTGCAAAACGTGCTGGCGGAAAGCTATACCGTTTCCCCGGACGGGCTGGTTTATACCATCAAGCTGCATTCGGGCGTGAAGTTCCAGGACGGTACTGATTTTAATGCCGAAGCGGTTAAGATCAATCTCGATCGCGCCAGCAACCCGGACAATCACCTCAAGCGCTATAATCTGTATAAAGATATCGCCAGCACCGAAGCGGTTGACCCGACAACGGTGAAAATCACCCTCAAACAGCCTTTCTCCGCGTTTATTAATATCCTGGCCCATCCGGCGACGGCGATGATTTCTCCGGCGGCACTGAAGAAATACGGTAAAGAGATTGGTTTTCATCCGGTCGGCACCGGTCCGTATCAGCTCGACACCTGGAATCAGACCGATTTTGTTAAAGTGAAGAAGTTTGCTGGCTACTGGCAGCCGGGATTACCAAAACTGGATTCCATCACCTGGCGTCCGGTGGTGGATAACAACACCCGTGCGGCGATGTTGCAGACCGGCGAAGCGCAGTTTGCTTTCCCGATCCCTTATGAGCAGGCCCCGCTGCTGGCGAAGAACAGTAAGCTGGAGCTGGTGACCAGCCCGTCCATTATGCAGCGCTATATCAGCATGAACGTGACGCAGAAGCCGTTTGATAATCCGAAAGTACGCGAGGCGATTAATTACGCGATCAATCGTCAGGCGCTGGTGAAAGTGGCTTTTGCGGGCTATGCCACCCCGGCGACCGGCGTGGTGCCGCCATCGATTGCGTATGCTGTAAGCTTCCCCGCCTGGCCATACAATCCGGCGAAAGCGCGTGAGCTGCTGAAAGAAGCGGGTTATCCGAATGGTTTTAGCACCACGCTATGGTCGTCGCATAACCACAGTACCGCGCAGAAAGTACTGCAATTCACCCAGCAGCAGCTGGCGCAGGTGGGGATTAAAACGCAACTGACGGCGATGGACGCAGGGCAACGCGCGGCGGAAGTGGAAGACAAAGGGCAGAAAGAGAGCGGTGTACGGATGTTCTATACCGGCTGGTCAGCGTCGACCGGCGAAGCCGACTGGGCGCTGTCGCCGCTGTTTGCTTCGCAAAACTGGCCGCCCACTCTGTTTAATACCGCGTTCTACAGCAATCCTCAGGTTGATAAAGATCTGAAGGAGGCGCTGAAAACCACTGACACGCAGGAAAAAGCGCGGCTTTATAAGGATGCGCAGGACATCATCTGGAAAGCGTCGCCGTGGGTGCCGCTGGTGGTGGAGAAACTGGTCTCGGCGCACAGTAAAAATTTGACCGGGTTCTATATCCAGCCGGATACGGGATTTAGCTTCGATCACGCGGATCTGCAGTAGTCTCCCCGTGATATTTCACATTGCAGATGTATTGGCTACAAATAGACGGTCGATTGATGAGTACGGGCCGCATTCTGGGATGTCTAAACCTGTTTCAGGCCGGTGTGTTGCCCGTCCTGGTCACTTGCTTACGTTGGTGACCAGGATTTACGCATTTACCGCTATTCTGCAGTATGACCTGTTCAGGGATAGCCATCGCTCCCTGACACAGGCTGTGGGTAGGTTGCGCAAGGAGAAGCATGTTCAATTATGTAATTAAACGCCTGCTGGGGCTGATCCCGACGCTACTGATTGTGGCGGTGCTGGTGTTTTTGTTTGTGCATATGCTGCCCGGTGACCCGGCGCGGTTGATTGCCGGACCGGAAGCGGATGCGCAGGTGGTGGGCATGGTGCGCCAGCAACTGGGGCTCGACCAGCCGCTGTATGTTCAGTTCTGGCACTATATCAGCAATATTTTGCAAGGGGATTTTGGCAGCTCGATGGCTTCGCGCCGTCCGGTGAGCAGCGAAATCGCCAGCCGTTTTATGCCCACGCTCTGGCTGACGCTCGCCAGTATGAGCTGGGCGGTTTTGTTTGGTATGGCGACGGGAATTGTGGCGGCGGTCTGGCGTAATCGCTGGCCGGATCGTCTCGGCATGGCGCTGGCGGTTACCGGGATCTCATTTCCGGCGTTTGCGCTCGGTATGCTGCTGATGCAGGTTTTTTCCGTCGAACTGGGCTGGTTGCCGACCGTGGGGGCCGATAGCTGGCGGCATTATATTTTGCCTTCGTTGACGCTGGGCGCGGCGGTGGCGGCGGTGATGGCGCGCTTTACCCGTGCGTCGTTCGTCGATGTTCTGCATGAAGACTACATGCGTACCGCCAGGGCGAAAGGCGTACGCGAAACGCTGGTGGTGCTTAAACATGGCCTGCGTAATGCGATGATCCCGGTGGTGACCATGATGGGCCTGCAGTTCGGTTTTTTGCTCGGCGGTTCAATCGTGGTGGAGAAGGTCTTTAACTGGCCTGGGCTGGGGCGTTTGCTGGTGGATTCAGTGGAGATGCGCGACTATCCGGTGATCCAGGCGGAAGTACTGCTGTTTTCTCTGGAATTTATTCTTATCAATTTAGTGGTGGATGTACTGTATGCCGCCATTAATCCGGCTATCAGGTATAAGTAAGGTGCGATTGCTCAACTGGAGAAGACAAGCGATTATCGACGCGATGCCGGGGGTGAAACCTGGACAGATACGTACGCCGTGGCATGAGTTCTGGCGGCGTTTCCGCCATCAACCGGTGGCGGTGGGGGCGGGGATATTTGTTCTGCTGCTGATTGCGGTGGCGATCGTTGCGCCGTGGATTGCGCCGTTCGATGCGGAAAACTATTTTGACTACGATCGGCTCAATGATGGACCGTCGATGACGCACTGGTTCGGCGTTGACTCGCTGGGGCGGGATATTTTTAGCCGGGTACTGGTCGGGGCGCGGATCTCGCTGGCCGCTGGCGTGCTGGCGGTACTGATTGGCGCAGCGATCGGCACTGTGCTCGGGCTGCTGGCTGGATATTACGAAGGCTGGTGGGATCGTATCATTATGCGCATCTGCGATGTGCTATTTGCTTTCCCCGGCATTTTGCTGGCCATTGCCGTGGTGGCGGTGATGGGCAGCGGGATGTCAAACGTGATCATTGCGGTGGCGATCTTTTCGATCCCGGCATTCGCGCGCCTGGTGCGCGGCAATACCCTGGTGCTTAAACAGCAGACGTTTATCGAGTCGGCGCGCAGTATTGGCGCCAGCGATGCCAATATTCTGTTTAATCACATCCTGCCCGGTACGGTATCGTCGATTGTGGTCTATTTCACTATGCGCATCGGGGTATCGATTATCTCTGCCGCCAGTCTTTCGTTTCTTGGCCTCGGCGCGCAGCCGCCGACCCCGGAGTGGGGGGCGATGCTCAATGAGGCACGGGCGGATATGGTGATGGCGCCGCACGTAGCGCTGTTCCCGGCGATTGCCATTTTTCTCACCGTGCTGGCGTTTAATCTGCTTGGCGACGGCCTGCGCGATGCGCTGGATCCGAAGATAAAAGGGTAACGGGAAGCTGAGTAGGCGGGCGGTTGTCGTCGGGGTTATTCCCGGCCGGAACCACAGGTCGGATAAGATATAAGCCACCACTGGATGCGGTGGCTTATATGCCCGGCGGCGCTAACTGGCGCTTACCGGGCCTGGGGAGCGGCGTCGTTTTGTCGCCCTGGATAATTTCAGAAAGCGGAATTAAACCCGGCTGCCCCACAGGTCGTATTCGTCGGCGTGTTCCACTTTTACCCGCACAATGTCGCCGGGCCTGAGTTTGTTTTCCCCGTTCAGATACACCGCGCCGTCGATTTCCGGCGCATCAGCCATACTGCGGCCAATCGCCCCTTCGTCATCGACTTCGTCAATCAGGACCAGAATCTCGCGGCCGATTTTTTCCTGCAGGCGCTCGGCGGAGATCTGCTGCTGAAGCTGCATAAAACGGTTCCAGCGCGCTTCTTTGACCTCTTCCGGCACCTGATCCGCCAGTTCGTTGGCGGTCGCGCCTTCTACCGGGCTGTATTTGAAACAGCCAACGCGATCCAGACGGGCTTCTTTCAGGAAGTCGAGTAGCATCTGGAAGTCTTCTTCCGTTTCGCCAGGGAAGCCGACGATAAAGGTGGAGCGCAGGGTCAGCTGCGGGCAGATTTCACGCCACTGTTTGATGCGCGCCAGCTGGCGGTCAACGGCGCCGGGTCGCTTCATCAGCTTCAGAATTCGCGGGCTGGCGTGCTGTAACGGGATGTCCAGATATGGCAGAATCTTGCCTTCCGCCATTAACGGGATGACGTCATCCACGTGCGGGTACGGATAGACGTAGTGCAGGCGCACCCAGATACCCAGTTCTGCCAGCGCTTCGCACAGGCTCACCATGCTGGTTTTTACCGGCATGCCGTTGTGGAAACCGGTGCGATGCTTCACATCGACGCCGTAAGCAGAGGTGTCCTGAGAAATCACCAGCAGCTCTTTTACTCCGGCATCCGCCAGACGTTTGGCTTCAGCCAGCACTTCACCAATCGGACGGCTGACAAGGTCGCCGCGCATTGACGGAATAATACAGAAGGTGCAGCGATGGTTGCAGCCTTCGGAGATTTTCAGGTAGGCGTAATGGCGCGGCGTCAGCTTAACCCCCTGTTCCGGCACCAGGCTCAGGAACGGGTTGTGCTTCGGCTTCGGCGTGTAGTGATGGACATGCTCAAGCACCTGCTCGTAGCTGTGCGGACCCGTGATTTCCAGTACCTTCGGATGCACTTCGCGGATCTGATCTTCTTTCGCGCCCAGGCAGCCGGTGACAATCACTTTGCCGTTTTCTTTCAACGCTTCGCCAATCGCTTCCAGAGACTCCTGCACGGCGCTATCGATAAAGCCGCAGGTATTAACGATAACCATATCGGCGTTTTCGTAGGTCGGAACGACGTCATACCCTTCGGTGCGCAGTTCTGTCAGGATACGTTCTGAGTCCACGAGGTTTTTCGGGCAGCCCAGAGAGACAAAGCCGATTTTCGGCTGATGGGTGACATTGCTCATAGCTTAAAAAGTGTTCAGTTATTGGGATGATGAGGGCAGGGATTCTACCGGGATTGGCAGAAAGTTTATACTAGTTTTCTTGTTCGCGCCGCGCGATAAGTTTTTCTTTTTATGCGGATGATTTTCCTTAATCGGCCCCCGAATAAGAATATCAACTTAATGTTTGCAACGGATAGCGGACCTCCTTGCGAGGCCCGTTTTTTGCGTTGACCGCGACACCGAGCGGGAAAAACACGCTTTATCATCGTTGCAACATTGTAAATGATGTTAATGGCTTGAGGATTATTGATCTCACGCATCCTTTTGTACAAAAAATAGCCATATTATAAACAGGGTAAAGGATGACAGAGGAGGGCCTGTGATGACCGTTGACAGACGATATCGTAACCTGATGAATAAGCTGATTAACGCCAATATTGACATTGATGCTTATCTGCAGTTGCGTAAAGCAAAAGGCTATATGTCAGTCAGCGAAAACGACCATCTGCGTGATAACTTGTTTGAATTGTGTCATGAAATGCGTGAACACGCACCGCTCCTGCAGTACGCCGCCACGCCGGAGGAAAGGGAATCCTTGCGACTTGCGGGTGAGGCCGTTGCTTCTGCGGCCATATGCCTGATGAGTGGGCATCATGACTGCCCGGCTTACATTGCTATCAACGTAGATAAGCTGGAACGCTGTCTGGCGGTATTGACGTTAAATATTCATAAATTGAATGCGTTAGCGCCAGTTACCCATGCCTGAAACCGGGGGGAGCGTGCTCCCCCTTATTAATGTTATGTAAAAATCTATTTCTGTTTCCCCACGCTGGCTACTCTTATCAGCATCGCTGACACGAGGAGTATGCCATGCGCCAGACCGTTACCCTGATTGCTCTTTCCGTGCTGTTGTTTCTCGCCGCTTCAGCTGCTGCCGGTGAACGGGTGGACGTGCTGCAGAACCAGCTTGAACACCCGTGGTCGCTGGCCTTTCTTCCCGATGACCAGGGAATACTGATTACTCTCCGTGGAGGAGAACTCAGGCACTGGCAGCAGGATAATGGCCTCTCATCTCCGCTATCCGGCGTCCCGCAGGTGTGGGCCCACGGTCAGGGCGGTCTGCTGGACGTGGCGCTGGCGCCTGATTTTCCCCAATCGCGCCGGGTCTGGCTAAGCTATGCCGAAGGCGGTAACGACGGTAAAGCCGGGACTGCCGTGGGCTATGGCCGATTGAGCGAGGATCGCCTGAGCCTGGAACACTTCAGGGTTGTTTTTCGCCAGCAGCCGAAGCTGTCAACCGGAAATCATTTTGGCGGGCGGCTGGTGTTCGACGGTCATGGCCATTTATTTATCGGGTTAGGGGAAAATAATCAGCGTTCGACCGCTCAGGACCTGGACAAGCTACAGGGAAAAGTGGTGCGCCTGACGGAGGAGGGTAATGTTCCGGCGGATAACCCGTTTGTCGGTCAGTCCGGCGTCAGGCCGGAGATCTGGGCTTATGGCATCCGCAATCCGCAAGGAATGGCGATGAATCCGTGGAGCGATACGCTATGGCTGAATGAGCACGGGCCACGCGGCGGCGACGAGATTAATATTCCGCAAAAAGGCAAGAACTACGGCTGGCCGCTGGCGACACATGGCATTAACTATAGCGGCTTGCCGATTCCGGAAGCGAAAGGCAAGGTGGTGGCGGGAACCGAAGCGCCGCTGTTTGTCTGGGAAAAATCTCCGGCGGTGAGCGGTATGGCCTTTTATCATGCGCAGAGGTTCCCGCAGTGGCAACATAAGCTGTTTATCGGCGCGCTGAAGGATGAGTCGTTGATTGTGTTGAATGTTGATGGCGATAAGGTGACTGAACAGGCGAGAATTTTGCGCGATCGCGGTAAACGCATCCGCGATGTGCGCGTTGGACCCGATGGTTATCTGTATGTCTTAACCGACGAATCCAACGGCGAACTGCTGAAGGTGAGCCCGACGGGCTAAATCAGGTCACCGGGATCGCGATCACATCGCGCCAGGACTGACGCGCGCTAATTTGCTGATACCAGCGCTGCAGATGCGGGCGCGGTTGCCAGGTTTTCACCGTTTCCAGCAGGTTATAAACGAACGGTGCGACGGCGATGTCGCCCAGGCCGAAGGCGTCGCCTGAAAGCCATTGATGTTGCGCCAGTTCGCCATCAAGAATAGCGAACAGCGTCTCGCAGTGCGCGATAGCCGCGTCGATTGCGTCAGGATCGCGCTTTTCCGGCGGCGTTCTTACCAGTCCCATTAAAACCGGCCGATGGGCGGGAGAGAGCGAACCATTGGCCCAGTCCATCCATTTTTCGCCCTGCGCGCGCTCGGCTGGCGACTCAAGCCACAGTCGATTCTGACCATATTGCGCGGCCAGGTAGCGAATAATGGTATTCGATTCCCAGAGCACAATGCCGGTAGACGCATCTTTCAGCAGCGGCACCAGACCATTAGGATTCATGGCCAGATATTCAGGATCACGATTCAGGCCGAACTCCAGGCCTGCCAGAATTTGCTGATACGGGAGATCAAGTTCATCCAGTACCCAGCGAACTTTCTTCACATTGGTCGAGTTATTTCTGCCCCACAGCGTAATCATATTGGTACATGCCTTTTATTAAGTCGCCATTACGGCGTTGTGAGCATTCATGTTGCAATAAAGTTAATCTATATACCCATCATACTTCAAGCTGCATCTTTGTTCGCTGCCTGAACAGGCCCTGCCTGCGTCCTGATGCTGGTCAGTTAAGGGGTGTCAGTTGTGTTTATGGCTGGCTGAGCGGTTCTGTCGATCGGTGGTTCTGGCGAGCATGACGCATTTTTCGTTTTCACCCATTCAGATTCCGTGGTCTGTTCCGTTCACGATAAATTCGCGGATATTCGTTATATCCACAGCGTGTGAACGGGCAGGGGGACGTTTCGCCCGTCCCCCTGCACCCCCGGCATTGCGCTGAAAACCTGCCGCTGCGCGGTCCGCTCCACTCCGGCTTCATCTGGCGGACCGGGCGGGACTCGACGCTACTCGTCCCATCCCTGGGACTCGCCCTTCCAGGGCCAGCGCAAGCGCTGTTCAAAATTGCTCCCGGCAATTTTGTCCCTGTCTCGACCCGCCCTCTGGCCGCCGTCCTGGCGGCCAGTCCTGGATGCGCGCCTGCGTTCTCGCCAGGTTTCCTTGATGCGCCCAACCCCCATGCGGTGAGTCCGTTATTCGTCAGGGGCTTTTCAGAGGCTGAAAATCATAAAAAAAGTTATATCCTTTATATTTCAGCCCGTAGTATCAGATCAG
>NZ_VCHQ01000010.1 GCF_005860775.1 Klebsiella indica | reverse complement strand
GACGCACCGTCCGCGCCGGGGGCTCCCCGGTTTAGACGGCATCGCCTGTAAGCCTCCACGAGAACATCCGGGCGGCAAACCTTATCCCACAGACTGTGGAATTTAGCCGTTGCGTTACTCTTTGCTTTCGCCTGTAGTGTCTTCTGCAGGTTCTGAACCGATTCGAGCGGAGTTGTTAGGCTGATGCCAATCCCCGGGCTCTTCCTGCTTGGTACACTGGTACTGCAACAGGGGGCCTTCGCTCCTCTGACATTACTCAGTATCATAACTACTACGCCCCCATCCGCCATCCATAACGACCGACTCAGCCCCTCACGAGGCGTCGTTGCCCGTCTGCCGGACGAACATCGTTATGGACTTCCTTGTTGCACGATCGATCAATCGTTATGCGTGCTGTCACCACTACCCCGGTGGGTATGACCGGTGCTTTTCTCACTCTCTTCTCGGTCATCGTCGGCCTTCCCCGTTATTATGGCGTGTCGGCACCCACGACGGCATTTCGAGGCCTGCTCAGTGTTCACTCACGTTACGGCCCGCATAACCCGTTGACTTCCTTAAGAAGCCGTTTCAGGGAGAGCTTCAGCCCATTTGTTACCTCCTGGACCGCCCCCTGTACTTCCGGCCGGAGCGAGAGTTAGCCGGGTCGGACTTTCACCGACGGAAAGATCGTGCCTTGCAAGGCACACATAATAACGCAGCTGAGCGCGCGCTACGAGCGGTCTGTCTTGGCAAGAAAAACTATATCTTCTTCGGCAGCGATCATGGTGGCGAGCGTGGGGCCCTGCTGTATGGTCTGATCGGAACGTGCAGACTGAATGGCATCGATCCGGAAGCCTACCTCAGATATATCCTGAGCGTGCTGCCAGAGTGGCCATCGAACAAAGTGGCAGAACTTCTGCCATGGAACGTAGATCTCACCAATAAATAGCCGTCAATACGGCACTCACTTTACGCTTACTAACCTGAATCGTTGCGCACGATGAGTTCTTCTTCTTTAATGGCGTTATCAAAACAACTCTGCTGACTGGTGCGCCACTCTCTGCAGTCAATAAGGTTTCATCAAGGGTCTGTTGATCCATCCAGGCAAGCATTCACACTTCTCTAATGTCTGTCATATTGCTGTGAAATTGCAGCGATCAATCCATGAGAATCCCCGTAGATTGATGCCAGGATATCTTCAAGTTTAAACACTGCACCTGCATATGCTTTTCCAGTACGAAAACATGACCCTTCATTTTTATTGTTATGTTATAACATAACAATACTGATTTGCCAGTTCTTCTTTCTTACGCGGTACGCTCAAAACATCAGTAAATTTTCCTCGTTTCAGGACGAGAGAAGATACGGGTCTAACTGCCGGCAATAAGAAAATGAGGGCCAGGCGGCTATGGACGTATGTTCGTGACGCCGGGCCAGCACTGCCAGCGGCAATGTGGTTCCCCGACTCTCCCACCAGACAGAAGAGGTATCCCCGGCAGCCCCATCTACCGGTTTCACCTCTGGGCTACAGGTGGATGCATATGCCGGGGTTAATGAGCTATGCCGCAGTGGCCAGATAACAGAGGCGGCCTGCCGGGCACATGCCCGCCGTGAGATACATGATGCGCACATTCGCGGCCAGTCCCCCCTGACAGAAGAAGTACGGGAATGGAGCGGCGGACTGTACACCATTGAGGCGAATGTAAGAGAAATGCTTATGGAGCAGCGCCTTGCTTAACGTCAGCAGAAAACGAAACCGTAAGAGAGAAAAGACATCTGGATATATAGGGTCAAATCCAGCCTCTCACATAACGGAAAATCGCTGAAAGGCAAGGATGTGGTCAGCATAATGGAAGCTCTCAGGTGCTGGATAACCGCGTGCCGGCACGGATTCAGACGGATAACAGCAGCGAGTGTATTCCAATAAGTCTGAGTGGCTGAAACGGGAAAAGCGCACACTGAATGACCAACACAAGGCGCCAGCAACATATCCGGCGCCTTTATTCTTGTCAAAAACAGTGAAATGACGGTGTTTTAATCGCCGCCGCTCAGGAAAGAAGTTCCGCCTCGCCGGACAATCCCTGCAGCGAGATGTGGACAAACACCTCGCCTGGTGTCGTATCGCACCTCATGGCAAGCGTTACAGAGCGGGTTCACCTTCATATGCCCGCCGATACAATTCAATGACTTCCTCTTTGGAAGCTTTACGGGGATTAGTCAACTGGCAAACATCCTTTTTAGCGTTATCGGCCATGATGGCGAAATCTTCCGGCCGCACACCAAGGCTCTTCAAATCACGCGGAATACCCACTTGTTTGCTTAATCGTTGGATAGCCACAATAGCTTTAACCGCGGCCTCATCCGTGGAAATGCCGTTGACATGTTCCCCCATTGCTTCGGCAATATCCCTGAACCGATTGAGATTACTCATTAAATTGAACGACTGTACATAGGGAAGCAATATGGCATTACAAACGCCATGAGGAAGATTATAGAAACCACCGAGCTGGTGCGCCATCGCGTGAACATACCCCAGAGAGGCATTATTAAACGCAATGCCGGCCAGATATTGCGCGTAGGCCATGTTGTCCCTTGCTTTCATATACTCGCCGTTGGCCACCGCTTTAGGGAGATATTGCGTGATCATCCTGATGGCTTTTAATGCCGCCGCATCGGTAAGCGGATTAGCCATAGTCGACACATAAGCTTCAATAGCATGCGTCAGCGCATCCATACCGGTTGCGGCGGTCAGCGAAGGCGGCATTCCTACCATCAGTTCCGGGTCGTTAATGGAAATCTGCGGTGTCACGCGCCAGTCAACAATGGCCATTTTCACTTTGCGCTCAGTGTCGGTGATAATACAAAAACGCGTAATTTCAGAAGCCGTCCCGGCGGTGGTATTGATCGCCATTAGCGGGATCATATCATTGCTGGATTTATCAACACCTTCATAGTCTTTGATATTGCCGCCGTTAGCGGCCACCAGACCGATACCTTTGGCACAGTCGTGAGAAGATCCGCCACCAAGTGAAACAATGGCATTACAGCCGTTCTCCCGATAAGAAATGATACCGGCCTCAACGTTTCTGTCCGTGGGGTTGGGTTCTGCCTCACCAAAAATATGGGTCTCTATACCAGCGTCATGGTAGATCCCCGCAACCCTTTCCGCCATACCGTTTTGCGCGAGGAATTTATCGGTCACAATCAATATCTTTTTAACATTTAACGTCGCTGCCAATTGGCCAGCTTCTTTTACGCTGCCTTCACCGAAAACGTTTCTCGTGGGTAAAAAATAATATGTAGGCATTTTCCCCTCACCTGATTTAAGTAACGACCTGCTGCGCCAGATCATCCTCTTGCCAGCAGTAAGCAAGCACCAGTTATGCCTCTGCTGACTTGCGCGCTTGCAGACACCCGCAATTTGGATGATGTGGAATGGATAATTCTGTACGCTTTCCGATACTTTTTATGTAATCGCAAGACGTCTCTTATGCTACGAGAGGCGATAAGCGGCAGGTGTTAAATATTATGAGTATGGAACAGCCACAGGATTGCTGAATTCGTGTTAAATATTATCGAACATATAGAAAAATATTTGCGTTTTACATCACATTTTTTTTGCTATACATCCTATTTTTTTACAAATCAGATCAACAGTGGCAAAAAGAACCAAAAAAACAGCTTGTTACAGGCAGTAACACGTTAACCACGCACCAGCTATTGTTGACGTTTACTGGATCGCAAGCAACGTGTAATAATACCGTTCAATGAATATTTCATTTCAAAATTATTAATCATCATGATAATTCCCGGTTAATTTCTTTTCCGAATGTTGGTCATAGTTACGAATAACTGACGCAATATACAGGTAGAATTTATTCCAGACCTGTAGCTGCAGCAGAATAACGCGGCGGGATGTCTGACACGCCCTTTTCCAGCAGAGAAGAGCGCCATACCGCCGTATTGAGCGATGGAAAACGCTATTTCAGGGGTGAAAACGGTGCGGGAAGCAATGCCGTTGCCTCTACAGAAACGAAATCTGAAAAGTCAAAACCGGCCATGTCGGCCTGAAAGAGTTCACTTGCCATATAGCGCTCGGTAACGTCACCCGCTGACGCCCCTTCCTCATAGCTCACCAGGGCAATAACCCGTCGCGGATCGTCGGGCGCAGAGAAGACGCCATGAGTGGTAACGCCAAAGTGGTGAAGACTTTCTATATGTTTGAGCCAGATCGTCTGATAAGCCATCGCTGCGGCAGCAGACTTCAAGGTATAAGTACGTATTTCGAATGTGCTCATGCATCGGCTCCTCTATTGGCAGGAACAAGTGCCATCACAAGGCAACTCGGATATTGCCCACCTGTATGGATAATATGCCGCCCTGTATTACGGGTCGGAATGTTAAAACCCCCAGGCATACCGGGCAGCGCGTAACCACCAAGCGGCAGTCCGGCGATCTCCAGCCGTAACGTTTCTCCACAATGGATCTTCAGTGCCGTCGGCCAAATCGCGATATCCACAGGCACAATGTCACCGGGAACAAGGCGTTCCTCACGATCATGGCGGTGATGGGGTTGTAATGGCCCGGAAATCGTCTCATCGAGTGCGCGATGGGAAACACGCAGACGCCCCTCTGGCCCGGCATAGCTCAGCATGGCTGGCAAACGCCCATCCCGTTCCAGATGTCGAATGCCGGTCTGCGCTTCTTCGCCAGGGACGCAGATATGATAGCGCTTATGTCCATCAGCGCTGGTTTTGTAAAGCTGAACAAAGAGATCCATATCATCAGCCCCGTCCGACTCAACCCAGAGACGGAGTCGGGAAGATCCCAGTAACTCCATCTCCTCATCGACCGAAAATTCAAAAACCAGCGACTGCTGAATATTGCTGCTGAGGTAGTCGGCACTTGCCGATTCTGCCGCAGGTGTAGTGGTAAATGTTCTTTGCGCAGCATCGAGGAAGAAAGTTTGCGCGACTGCCCTTTCCGGTGGCCAGGCGGTTTCGATCCGCCCGATTTCATCTGTACCGCCCGGATCGAGAACCGACATCCGCACTTTCGGCGTTTCTTCCCAGCCGTTCTCTTCGCCTTTAAGGAAATGATCGAAAAAATGTGCCAGATCCTCAACATTGCGTGGGTCGTAGAGATCGGGCCATTCCATACTGTTATGAATACGTAACCATTTTTCCTGAGAGGCAATGCCGTTGAAGGCCTCCAGCGTACCGCGCGCATGCAGGGGATTAGTGTAGCTCGCGACAACATAGGCGGGTATATCGATAGCGCTAAGCTGCACGCGTTTGTCTGCCCAGTAATCATTCATCAGCGGATAGCGTTCGATCATCGCCGAGGGGTCTTCCATACGATTGAGTCCGTAAAGCCGGGGGTAGATTTCATCACGCTGAAACAGCGGATCAGGAATGCCGCCTTGCGCGAGATTATCCCTGTACATGTCAATCAATCCTTCCCACGGGGCAATCGCAGTCAGATGTGGTGGCCGGACAGCGGCCGTAAACCATTGCATAATCGCCAGTTGCGAATTACCCGACATACCAACTTTGCCCGTGCACCAGTCCTGTACGGCAATCCATTCAACCATATCTTGAGAGTCGGCCGCACCGGCTGCGCCCCACCACAACATATCACCGCCCGATTGCATGGAGCCTGGCGCATCAGCAATAACGACCGCATATCCACGGTTTACCCAGAAAGCGGGATCGGGCGCTTCAAAACACTGCAATCCTGACACCGCGTTCGCAGGTACGCCAAATTTGGCTGGGGGCAGATTAACCGTCCACCAGCCTCCTGTCTTACCATACGGAGACCACACCAGAATAGCGGGAACCGGTCTGCTATCAACAGGTCGATAGATGTCGACATAAATATCAGCGCCGCTTGTCAGTTTGACCACCGCATCCCGATCCTGACGAATGGCGCATGGCAACGGCATAGCATCCGGTTGATGAACATACCCTTGCGACAGGATTCGCGAATCCCGATGCAACGGTTCAGCATGAGAATCGGGCGTTTCCGGCGGATTTGCCGGGCGGTAGATAACATCAAGACCAAAACGATGATCGGGCAATATTGTGCTCATAGAACCATCCTGAAGTGTCTGGTTTTCATCAAGGGCCATTTAATATTATACTGATAATAGACTTTAAGAAAAAAATGTAAAGTTTAAGGGGATCGATGACAACCATAACCACCTCTATTTCGGGATCGACTCAAAGTCTCATCCTCGGCCTGCTGGGACTTTATTTGCTCGAACAACCGGCGCCGATTTTTCTTCCGACCCGCTTTTTTCTTGACGCACTGTCTCCAGCCAAGCTACCGGAAATCACCGTGCGCATGACGCTGACCCGCATGGTCGAACGCGGGCTGTTAAACCGTGTTAAACATGGCCGCACTGCCCATTATTCCCTAACCGACATGTGCAGAATGCAGTTGACCCAGGGACGGGATCGGATCTTCTCGACCACTCCCTTCGGTTGTGGCGAAGACATCTGGACCTTTTTGTTCTTCATGGACGCATCCTACAAGGAGACGTCCCGCTATCAGTTTCACACACGACTTGACTGGGCCGGGTTTAGTAAGATTGATCCTCGTTTATGGCTGGCGCCGGGACGGATTGACGCCGTTCGTTTGCTGACCGATATACTTCCTGTGGAAATACTGGACGATATTCAGTTCTTTCATGGCAAAGCGCCGGATGCCGGCCGCTTTTTCGCGCTGGTCCGGCAGACATGGGACATTGAAAGTATCCGGGCAGCACATCTGGATTTCCAGACACGCTGGGATAAGGCACCGCAGCAAAGCGATACGGCACTATTTCGGCTGATTGAACTGGTCAATGACTGGACGCTACTGCTGCGAAACGATCCAGGTCTGCCTGCGTACCCTACAGGGCCGGACCGGGACTCAGACCGTTCCAGAATAATATTCTGGCAATGTTATTCCCTGCTTCGCCCAGTGGCGGACCGGCAGTTTGCAGCACTTGCCTCCGAATGCAGGGTTGAGTCGGTGATAAGCACGCCTGGCCAGCATGACGGTTAATCAATAAAGGAACTATCGTTACAGAAAAAATAGCGGTTGATATTCACCATGACGCGATCATTGTCATTCTGTCAGCTTTAATGCAGCGTTAAAACTCATTAATCAACTGGGAGCCTGTCAATTTGATTTACCAGGCATTCATCAAAAGCAGAGCATACCTTTTCATATAAGTCTGGTGAGAACATTAAATTCTGCCATATATTATTATGGCCAGCATCAGGAATAGTCAGAAGTTTTTTCTGTGAGGTGCGGGAGGCTGAAGAAACTAGTCTTTTCGGTATTTCAGATGGAATTATTGTGTCATTTTCGGCGGCAATAACAAGTAAATTCCCCGTGAATTCAGCGGCTATATCCCAGGCATCCGTCTCTTCCCAATTTCGGAACTGGCGTATGATTGCAGAAAAATCAGGACCAAAATTAACCTTATAAGCAGGCATTGAATAGACACCGGGCACCATGAGGATTAGAGATTGTAGTCGAACCTCTTTACTCAGTTGAAGTGCATTATACGCCCCCATACTTACGCCCATACAGCCTGTCAGCGCCAGCCCCTGATAAGCAATCACCGCCTTTGCTTGCATCGTACGACTAAAAAGAGAGGACTCATGCATGTCACCACCAGTCTCACCATGACCTAAAAAATCAAACACAGTCGTTCCAACGCCTAACTCATCCATAAGAACGCGGTACTTGTAGAAAACCTTTCGATCTTTACCGCCGCCATGAAGCATCAAGATATGTCCATTGCGGCCAAATGTACTTTCAGCATAGATAGTTTCACCATTAAAAGGCACCTGAAAAGACTGGATTAAAATCATAAGAGTAGCATCTTTGAATTAATAGTTTCTTTGTTCTGACAGACCAGGTAGCCCCATGCAATGCCAGGAACCCAAGGCATACAAGCTAGCGGAACTGCGAAGCCGTGACCCTCGCCTTTTAAGGGCGTTAACTCCCGTTACCGTTGCGCGACAAGTCTTCGACGGCGCTTATCCGTTCCACCACTACAGCCTCATGATTCCAGCCTTCAGGAATCGGTGTCGGACGCTCAAACAGGCAGTTGTCCAGCCGCAGCCCGGTCACGCCGCTGGCAAACAGCGCCGGCATACCGCCAGGGTAGCGTTCGACGCCGTAAGGCTCACCCGTTAGCGGATTGAGTAAAAAGGCGTTATCCAGACCGCTACCCGTCGGTTGTGCCGGGTTACAGGGAGGCCGGATATCGTAACTGCCCTGTTGCGCGTTTTCACTAAATCGCTGCTGCAGTTGGATCTCGCTGAAATGAATATCGTCGATTTCCCCTGCCGTTTCTGCATGCAGGTTAATCGCCCCCTGGGCATGTCCGCGCAACGCGCTGAAACTCACCTGGCTTATCGCGCCCGGCGCCACAACGGGGTCGCGACGTCGACTGGAGATAAAAACAGGGTCGGCGCGTCCCCAGTGACAGGCGTTAACGTAGCGGCAGACAAAAGAGATATTGTGAAAATGCAGGCGCCGGAACCGCCCACCATCGCGGCTGATAATGCCAATCGCCCGGTTGCTGTCGATAATCGTGCAATCGCGCAGGGTGATATCTTCAATATCGTCAACGGTCTCAGTACCAATTTTAAACGCCGAGCTGTAAGAGCGCAGCGTGCAGTTCGTTATGGTGACATGGCGGGTCGGGCCGCGCAGGTTGCCAGGTTTGTTGGTGGTTTTCAGGCAAATGCCATCATCAGCGGCGCTAAACAGCGAATCGCTAATGTGCACAAACTGACAGCTGTCAATATCCAGCGCATCGGTGTTAGCCATGGTCATATCATTGTCAATCGTCAACTGGCTGACTACCACATGCTGGCAGCTGACCAGATGCACAGTCCACATCGGGGCGTTAAACAGGCGTATCCCGCGCAAACAAACATGCTGGCAGGACTCCAGCACGATCATCCTCGGGCGCTCCCTGGCCGGCATCCGGTACCCCTGCTCGTCGCGCACCGGAGAGAACCAGAAATCAGCGTTACCGTTGATCGAACCGGCGCCGCTAAGCGTGATATTGCACTGATCGTAAGCATAAATCAGCCCCCGTTGCGACTGCTCCGCTACCGTCAGCGTTTCCCCGGCCTGATAATCGGCATAATCCGGGCTGGCGATCAGTTCAGCCCCGCGCTGCAGGTACAGATGAAAATGCGAGGGCAGAACCAGCGCCCCCGTCACATAGCGGCCTGCGGGAAGGGTCAGCATCCCGCCTCCTGCTGCGGCAATATGATCTATCGCCTGCTGAATCCATGCCGTGACCGGCGCGTCATCGGGAACATCAGGCCGCTCGCTGAGCGTAATATGCATATTATTTCACCGCCCCTTCAGTAACGCCGCTGATAAATTTACGCTGAAAAATCAGGAAAATGACCACCAGCGGTAAAATAACGATCATCGCGCCCGCCATCAGCACAGGAATGTTAATGGTGTTTTTATTTTGAAAGAACATCATACCAATCGGCAGCGTCCGCAGCTCTTCCTGATTGACCAGAATCAGTGGAATAAGAAATTCGTTCCACGTCCAGATAAACAGCAGCAGCGCCAGCGTTGACAGGGTCGGCCAGATAGCCGGCAGCAAAATTTTCCACAAAATACGCTTACGCGGGGTGTTATCCATAATCGCCGCTTCAATCAGCTCCTTCGGCACCTGCTGCAGCGCCGTCGCCACCATCAGGGTGGTAAACGGGATCGACAGCGCGACCTGCGGTAAAATTAACGCAAGGTAGGTATTGGTCAGCCCCATCCAGCGCAATTCATGATACAGCGGGATAATGAACGACTCGGAGGGCAGGATCATTCCCAGCGCCATGAGTAAGGCAAAGAGCGTTTTCCCGGGGATGCGTAGAAATGCAAAGCCAAAGCCCGAAAGCACGCCGAGCAGGATACTCATTATCACAACCGGGAACACCACCAGCACCGAGTTAACAAAATAAATGCGGAAGTGACCATCTTCCCAGGCGGATACATAATTTTTAAAACTAAACGACTGAGGAAGGCTAAAGACCCCCTGAAACAGCTCCATCTGGGTTTTAAAAGAGGTCAGCAGCGCCATCAGGAAAGGGGCGATAGTCAGTAACGCCAGCAGCCAGAGAAAGGCACGCGAGAAAATGGGCGATCGCTGAGGCATTATTTTTTCTCCCGCATAACGATATGCAATATGCCGTTAATACCGAGCACAATGATCAGGCTGACGATAGCCACCGCCGACGCATAGCCAAAATGGCGTAAATCGAACCCTTGTTGATACATATACATATTTGTCACCAGTGTGGAGGTTCCTGGACCACCCTGGGTCATGACATAAACTAGATCGAACGCTTTCAGGCTGGCGATAATCGTAATAATCAGCGCGATACGAATCTCAGGCAACAGCGCAGGCAAGGTAATGCGGCGGAATTTCTGCCAGTGCGATGAGCCGTCCAGCTCCGCCGCTTCATGAATCGAGGGATCCATACGTTGAATGCCTGCCATGAATAAGATCAGACAAAAGCCAAAGAAGTACCAGACCGCCACCATCCCGGTGGCCGGCAGAGCCCAGTCGAAATCCCCCAGCCAGGCGAGAGCCAGATGGGGTAAACCGACAGCACGCAAAAACTGGTTAATTGGCCCCATCGCGGGGTTATACAACCAGCGCCACACCACCCCAAGCACTGCCATCGGCATGATATAGGGAAGGAAAAAGAGTACGCGGAGTACGGTAAGCTCTTTATTGTTGCGTAACTGGCTCAGAAAACTGCACAGTGCCAGGCCCAGGCTCACGGGCAACAACGTGTAGAACAACATGAAGATGACGTTGTTGCCAACCGCCGTCCAGAATTGACCGTCTTTGAAAATCTGCACGAAATTACTCAACCCGATAAACAGCGGTCGGGTACTGCCATCCCATTCGGTAAAAGCAATCGCCAGCGAGGCGAGCAGTGGGAAAAGCAGAAAAATGGTATAAACCAGTAATGCCGGCAGAATATAGACCGTATTACTCAAACGTGAGCGATTGAGCATGGCGCAGTTTTCACCTCACCGTAATTAGTGTTTTAATGAAGCCAGATATTTTTGGTAGTCCTGATC
This sequence comes from Klebsiella indica, assembly GCF_005860775.1. Taxonomy (GTDB): domain Bacteria; phylum Pseudomonadota; class Gammaproteobacteria; order Enterobacterales; family Enterobacteriaceae; genus Klebsiella; species Klebsiella indica. Next base: position 148,954 of record NZ_VCHQ01000010.1, on the reverse strand, counting down.
GGCATTTTCAGTCAGCTGTTTTGGCGTGATTTTGTCAGCCATCAGCAACTGTACGTTCTGGTTCAGGGTGGTTAACATCGTCGGAGTCGCCCAGTCCAGATAATGCCCTAGCGCATCGTTTTTGTTGACGGTCACCCACGTCTGGTAGACATCGGCAAGCAGCGGATTGTCCTTCGGCAGCGTAGCGCTGGCTGAGGAGGTTGCTGGCAGAAAACCGGCTTTCAGCCACTCATTGGCGACGCTATCGGAAACAATATAATCAATGTATTGTGCAGCAGCCGCTTTTTGCTCCGCGGTTTTTGCCGTACTGGTGATGGAGAATGGCAGGTCGGTCCCGCCGACCATCAGCGGTTTATTGACCCCCGGCACCGTCGGCAGCGCGGCAAAATGGATATCTTTATTGGCCTTAAATTGCCCCATATACCAGGTCCCGCTGATAAAGAAGGCGGCCTGGCCACTCTGGAACAGCGTCGCCGCATCGTCATGACCAATCCCCTGGAACCCCTGGAAGAAATACCCCTTATGGTTCCACTCCTGCATCATTCCCGCCGCCTTAGCCAGCGCCGGATCTTTAAAGCTACCACCGACATCATAGATAAGCTTATCCAGAGCCTGACGTTTACTGCTATCGATCTGCACCTCCCATAAGGTGCTGAGCATCTGCTGCCCGGCGTTACCATCGAGTAATCCCAGCATCAGCCCAGGCGTGCCGGCCTGCTTCAGTTTTTCCAGCGCCTGATTAAATTCAGCCATGGTCTTCGGCACCGGGATCCCAGCTTTATCCAGCAAGGCTTTGTTGTAATACAGCCCCACCATCTCCCCCAGACTCGCGACGCCGTAAAGATGGCCGCTGCCAAAGTCCTGTTTCTCCGACCAGCGGTTACGTTTGAGAATGGAATCAGGAAAACGCGTGGTCCACTGGTACTTGGTCGCATACTCATCAAGCGGAGCCAGCAGGTGCTCTTTCACCAGCGCGCCCATATCGCCACCGCCCTGATTGACTTGCGCCACCTGCGGCCCGTCGCCGGAGGAGAGCGCCAGTTTTAGCGGGATGCGGGTATCTTCAAACGCATGTACGGAACGATCGATCTGAATACCGGGATGGGCAGCGGTGAACGTTTTAATCGCATTATCAATGACCGCGCTCTGTTCAGGATAGTTATAAATATCCCACGCAGAGAGCGTCACCGTCGCGGCGATAGCCGGGGACGAGAGCGCAGCGAAAACCAGCGTCGCGAGCGCGGTAATACCTGTCATACGGGAACGGCAAACCTTATATGAATCACACATAGGACTGGACTCTCATGGACACAAACAGGACAAACCTCCCTGCGAATCTGCCTTGAGTACTTCCCGCACTCGGCAACTGGCGATGCACAATTCAACATCACGAATACACTTACTTTATATAAAAAACAAAGTCAAACTCCATTTTCCACGGTTAGATCGCGGTCATAATCTGGTGAAGCCGTAACTTATCCGCTGATAATCAGAATAATAAACTGGTTAAAATTACGTCTTACCATTCCTGATAATCATAGTTGATTGAATAGTGGTTTTTCATGCTACACAAAATAATATTCATTAATCTCAAATAGATGGCATATGAAAATCGTATACTCACTCTCGGATAATGTTCCTGCAAACGGCAGCGGCAGTGGGAAAAGCAATAAATTCAGACAGATTTTACCCCGATCACAATTCGCGTCATAAGTGCGACTTCTCGCTGGTGAAACGGAAAAAATGTTCTACGGTCATTTAACGTCAAATGCCTAATTATTATTTCTTGAAAAAAAAGTGCGCTTTAATTAAGTTGGCGTAAATCTGTTCAACAATGAGCGAGCATCCATGAAGCCAGATCTGCGTGGCGTTATTCGCCCGGTGCGACCCGAAGATCGCGAAGCCCTGAGCCTTATTTGCCTGGAAACGGCCAATGCGGGTAAAAATGCCACCGGTTTATACAGCGACCCAGACTATCCCGGCCTGCTGTATGTTGTGCCCTACGCCTTATACGAGCCTGATTTTGCGTTTGTCCTCGAACTGGACGGCGCGGTGGTGGGATATGTCGTGGCAGCACCGGATACGGAGGCGTTCGAAAACAAGCTGGCCAGCGAATGGTGGCCGGTGCTGCAAAAAAAATATGCTCAGCGGGAACCTCTGGCGGATCTGGATATGAAAGTCCTCGGACAGATTCGTCATCCTGCCCGCGCAAGCGAGGAACTTTCGCAATCCTGGCCCGCGCATCTGCATATAAACCTGCTGCCCGTCGCCCAGTCTGGCGGATGGGGACGGCGGCTGATTGCGCATCAGCTCGCCGCGCTGCGCGCGCGAGGAGTTAGCGGCGTTCACCTCGGCGTGAGTTTGCAAAATGAGACGGTGTGCGCGTTTTACGAAAAAATGGGCTTCCGGCATATTTTCCGCCGCAATGCCATCTATATGGGGCAGTTGCTGTAGTTGAGGGGGAAGCGAAATGACCAATCTGGTTCTGAGTAATGTAAAAAAACGCTGGGATCAGTTGACCGTGATCCACGGTCTTGATCTGACCATCAATAGCGGTGAATTTGTGGTCTTCGTTGGGCCTTCAGGGTGCGGTAAATCAACCCTTTTACGCATGATTGCCGGTCTGGAAGAGATTAGTGAGGGGCAATTGCTCATCGCCGGTGCCGACATGACCAGACAGCCGGCATCTGAACGCGGTATCGCGATGGTCTTCCAGTCATACGCTCTGTATCCCAATATGAGCGTGCGCGATAACCTGGCCTACCCGCTGATGATGGCCAGGCGGCCCAGGGAGGAAATCAACCAAAAAGTGGATGACATCGCACAAAAATTACACCTGAAGGAATATCTCTCCCGTCTGCCGCGCGCGCTTTCCGGTGGCCAGCGTCAACGTGTGGCTATCGGGCGCGCTATCATCCGTCAGCCTAATATATTTCTGTTCGACGAACCGCTTTCCAACCTTGATGCCGAGCTGCGTCTTAAGATGCGCATTGAGATTGCCCGTTTACATGAAACACTCGGCAGCACAATGATTTATGTCACCCACGATCAGTTGGAAGCGATGACGCTGGCGGATAAAATTGTGGTGTTACGTCAGGGGCGTATTGAACAGACCGGCTCGCCGCTGGCGATTTATCACGATCCGGATAACATGTTTGTCGCCGGCTTTATCGGCTCGCCTAAAATGAACTTTCTACCGGCGACGGTGAGAGCGGCCCGCGAAGGCGAAGTGCAACTGGAAATTCCGGCACTGAATATGGCGGCATTAGTCTGCCCACTTGGCTCTCAGCCAGCGGAAGGAAGTACGCTATGGGTAGGTATTCGCCCTGAACACGTTCTGCCAGGCCATCTACTGGAGCCACAGAACCGTTTTCACGCACGGGTCTCTTTTATCGAGAAACTGGGCCACACTAACTATATTTATCTGGATATTGGCCGCGAGGAGATGTTGGTCGTCGAACAGCGCCATGGCGAAAATATCGAAACCAGCCAGACGGTGGAGCTAGGGATCCCGCCAGCTCAGGTCCGTATTTTTGATCAGCAGGGCATCCGTATTCGCTAACGCAAAATGCGCCCGTAACGGGCGCATCAGATTGCTGACAAAGTGCGTTTTTCCGGAATTGCCCGGCGGCGCTTCGCTTGCGCGGGCCTACGATAAATCCATAACATGATGATATTATTGGTTTTACATGCCAGGTAAGGCGATAGCCGCCACCCGGCAGAAATGCGAGCACAATATCTAAATCTAAATCAGGTTTGTCATCAGCCTCATGCGCCCGTAACGGGCGCATCTATTTTATATCAATTAATCAGCCCCGTTTTCGGCTGTTCTGTTCGTTATCATTTTCCTCTTCCATTGACAGCAAATCAATCAGACGATCGACGGCCAGCCCCGCTGCGCCCTGCGCCCACATACGGCTGGAATCGGTTAAAAACTGCAGCGGCGTCAGTTGGGGGGAGAGTTTAAGTCGGTAGGTCTGAAAAACCTGTGTAACTTCATCCAGCAGTATACGCGACGCCATATGCGGCTCCATCGCCAGATAAACGACATCGGGATCAAAGGCGGCGGCCAGATTAGCGAGGGAAACGCCAAGATGCTGCGCGGCATTTTTCAGCACCGCGAGCGTTTCTGGCGATGGACGCTCATCCAGTGCCAGCAGCGTCTTCGCAGCGGTCTGGCCTTTCAGCGCGCGTAAGATAGCTTTCGACGAGGCCACGCTTTCCAGGGTCTCTCCGGAACCGTCGCTCAGCAATACGTTGCCAATCTCTCCGGCAGTACCGTGGCGCCCTCTATACAGCTGCCGATCGAGGATAATACCTGCACCGATGCCTTTACCATAGGTGGCCACGACCGCCGATTTCGCCTGCCCCAGTTGACCGAAAACCTGTGTCGCCAGCGCCAGCGCGTTAGCGTCATTTTCGATAAACACGGGAATTTGAAAACGCGCGGCTAACTGCTGTACGACAGGTACATTATCCCAGTTCAGCACGGTAGAACGAATGCAGTAGCCGCTTTGCGGATCCACCAGGCCGGACAGCGCGAGGCCAATCGCCCCGACATGACGGTCGCCCGGCGTTTTCAGGAATTTGGCCAGCGACTGCACCAGCTGCTGTGGCGTCAATTCTCCGGCCGGCATTTGCTGCTCGCCCACCAGGTTGCCCGCCAGATCGGTCATTACGATCAGGTTGCGTTCCGCATTCAGTTGCACGCCAATCACATTGGCATAATCGGGATTCAGCCCGAGCAGCGTTTTCGGCCGCCCCATCGATTCGCGACGCAACCCAAGTTCCTGAATAATCCCTTTCGTTAACAGCCTGTTAGTTGCCTGGGATACCGTAGACATACTTAATCCGCTGCGAACTTTCAGGTCTGACTGGCTCACTGGCGATAATTCAACAATCAGCCGGAGGATGCGGGTGGTTATGGAAGGCGCATTTATCATGACAGTTTTAACCAAAAAAAGACCGACGCAGCCCCATGCTCCACCGGACAGAATGACTAATAATTACGGGCCAGGGCCCATTGCAACGCTCCCGCCAGCGCATTTTGCGCCGGCGGGACAATCTGCCGCTGCACCTCTGGCGCAAGCCAGGGTAATAACGGTTCCGCCAGGCCGCCCATCAATGCCACAGGATAATCCCCCTGATGAGTCAGATGGTTAATCAACAGTGTCGTCTCATCGGCACGCGCTTTGACCAGTGCGACACCATTGGAGTCGTTTTCAGCAGCGTGGGCGAAGATTAGCGGCGAGAACTGCCCCCACTGCGCCGGCGACGCACTCGCCGACCAGCTCAGCAATGATTGCGGAGAATGGTCAAACTGCGCCATCAGTGCGTGGGTAAGCGGCGTCATGGGTTGTAGCCCTTCATGCGCCTGCAGCGCCAGACGCAACGCCTGGTGGCCCAGCAGCGAGCCGGAACCGTGGTCAGACAGCAGCAGCCCCCATCCCCCGACGCAGTGAAACCCTGAGCCATCCCAGACCGCCCCCTGGCTCCCGGTACCGATGATCAACACCGCGCCAGGCTGGCCGGAATGGCCCCCCAGACAGGCGGTTTCCACGTCGGAGAAAACGTGCCAGCCGCCAAAATCGTGGGGCCATAATTGCGCCCGCTGCCGCGCAGAAAGCACATTCGCGCCGGCGAGTCCGAGGATCGCCGTGGTGGCGGAATAGTGCTCTTTCCCTAGCCCCGCCAGCCGCAGAGTCTCGGCGATCAGTTGCGTCGCCTGCGTCATCGCGCCGGTAAAATCACTCCAGATGTTCGCGGAACCGCCGGTCAGACTTGCCAGGGTCTGGCCCTGTTTATTGATTAATTGCGTACGGCATTGCGTGCCGCCGCCGTCAACGCTGATGAAGTACTCAGAACGCAAGGCTGTCCTCCCGGTCGTGGGTCATCATACCCGTCGTCATACTTCAAATTGCAGGTGCGTTAGCTGTATGAGCCGGCCTGCGGCCTTACCCCGGGGCTGGCGCAAGCGCTGTTCAATCACGCCCCGGGGGCAGTTGCCCTGCAACTCGAATGATTGGGGTGTTACCGTCAAATCCCGCTCTAATTCTGAGCGAAAAGATAGGGTAAAAAAACTTAAATCGCAATAGCAAATAAATATGGAAAAGATTTAAAACTTAAAACTAATAAAATCAATAAATTAAAAGTTATTAATTTTTTTACCAACTTTTAATATTGACTTTAGTTTTTTTGGCGTAATAAGTTGATGGTGTTAAATTGAACAATGCGCCGTGGGATATCGTTAACCCACTCGCTTTTTCATCGGGCATATTTCTTAAGCAGGCAGGGTTGAACATGAAAGTAGGCATTGTTGGGTTAGGGTTCCGTATGTCCCACGTCGTGAAAGAGTTTAAGAAAGCCGATCCGGATTTCACTATTGTGGGGTATGTCGATCCTGCGCCGGCAGGTTTGCCGAACCTAAGCACATTTGGTATTAAGCCGGGCAAAGCCTTTTCTTCACTGGAACAGATGCTGGCAAGCGGCGGCTTTGATTTGCTGATGATCGGTTCGCCGAATTTTATGCATCTACAACATATTGAGGCCGGCCTGCAGGCGGGTTACACCATCTTCACCGAAAAACCGGTGGTGATTGATGAAGCCCAGAGCATGGCGCTGGCACGGTTGATCGCGCGCTACGGCGAAGATAAAGTGATTGTCGGCCTGGTGTTGCGCTATTCACCGCTCTATCAGGATCTGGTCGCCGCAAAATCCAGCGGCCAGTTGGGAGAAATCACGTCTATTGAAGCGACTGAACATATCCCCCCTTATCATGGCGCGTTTTTCATGCGCGACTGGCGGCGCCTGGAGCGTTACGCCGGGCCTTATATTCTGGAAAAATGTTGCCATGATATCGATCTCTATCAGGGGCTGGTCGGCGAGCGTCCACGCCGTGTCGCCAGCTTCGGCGGCAAGAAGTCATTCACCCCGGCCCACACGCCTGACGGAGAGATCACGGCGCAATCGCCGGTTTATCATGAGAAGCCCAGCGGCTGGTCCAGTACCGACCACGTCTTTGACAGCGATGCGGATATTGTCGATTATCAGACGGCCATCGTGGAATATGCCAACGGCGGAACGATGGCGTTTCATGCCAATCTCAACGTACCTGACGAATTTCGCCGCTTTTGCGTGATCGGCACCGATGGCCAGGCAGAAGGGGATTTTGTGCGTAACTACTTCCGGGTTCACGACGCGCGTACGCGTGCCCGGCTTGAAGATAAAACCTATGCCGGAAATGCCTACGATGGCCACTATGGCGCGGATGCTTTGATGGCGGAAGAGATCGTCAAACATCTGAAGCAGGGCACTCCGCTGAAGGTTTCCGTCATTGATGCGCTGGAGGCCGGTCTGACCGCGATTAAAATCGATGAAGCCCGGAAAACCCATAGCGTTATCGATATGAGCAACTGCTGGGCAGAGTTCGATAAAGCACTCGGACGATAGTTATTTGTTCGATCTGAGGGAGCCAGTAACATTTCTGATGTGGTGATTATCTATCGCCACATATAAAGAACCGCTGCAAATAGCCACCAGTGATAAGTTGGATTGCCACATTTTGCTGAAGGAGCGGCAAATGAACCCTTTTCGTGTTCTCTTGCTAATCCTCTCTATATGTAGAGGTTTTACTTTACAACAAATGTAGACCATATCAACTTATGGGTTAAACGACAAAAGCAACAAGGGGCTACCTTTCGGTAACCCCTTGTTTTATTTGGCGGAAGCGTAGAGATTCGAACTCTAGAACCCTTTCGGGTCGCCGGTTTTCAAGACCGGTGCCTTCAACCGCTCGGCCACGCTTCCGGTATGGGGCGCACTATAAACACCTCTGTTCAGCCTGTAAAGTACGATTTTGTTCAACCGCCTTAAAAATAAACAAAAATGCGCTATTCGTCTGAAATTCATGCGGTTCGCGCAAAATTTCGACGCAAACCGTCCTCTCCGCATTAGTGTTTTTTGATGTACATATCTTTGGTGTAGTAATACCCCAGCCTGTCAGGCGTGAATCCCCCGACCCACGGCTTCACCAGGTGCGTACGCACATAGTGATAAACTGGAATGGCTGGCACATCTTTGCCCAATATATCCTCCGCCTGCTGATAAAACTTGCCGCGCGTCGCCGTATCAGGCGCTTTCGCCGCATTACGCAACGCGTCATCATAGGCAGGGTTGCTGTACTGACTGGTGTTCTCGCTATCACCGGTACGGAAGTTATTCAGGAAGGTAGAAGCATCATCATAATCGGCAATCCACGCGTAGCGCACGGCATCAAAATTATGCGTATGCATCGTGTCCAGCATGGTCTTCCACTCCTGATTTTGCAGCTTTGCCTCAACGCCAAGGTTCTTTTTCCACATCGAACTGGCGGCTATGGCAATCCGCTGGTGCGATTCCGAAGTGTTATAAAGCAGATTAAACACCAACGGATGAGTATCGTTATATCCCGCCGCGTTCAGCAGTTTTTTCGCCTCGGCGATACGTTTATCGCGCGGCCAACTGGCATAATCCGGATTGTGCAGTTTCACGCCGCCGATATCAGGCTGACTGATAAGCCAGGCCGGGCGCTGCCCCTGCCCCAGCACCTTATCGGCGATAATGTCTTTATCGAGGGCCATATTCAGCGCCTGCCGTACGCGCGGATCGTTAAACGGCGGCCTGGTGGTATTAAATTCGTAATAATAGGTCGCCAGTTGCGGTGAAACATTCAGTTGATCGCCCATGGTTTTTTTTAACTGAGCGAACTGATTAATCGGCACGGTATAAACTATGTCGATCTCCCCGGCTTTATAGCGGTTGACGTCAGCGGATTCAGAGCTTATCGGCAGATATGTCACCTTGTTGATCACGGTATGTGCATTGTCCCAGTAACGCGGATTACGCTCAGCGACAATGCGTTCATTCACCACCCACTGAGACAGCTTATAAGGCCCGCTGGTCACCATATGCTCCGGTTTGGTCCACTTATCGCCGTAACGGGATATCAACACTTTATCGAGCGGAACCAAAGACGGGTGCGCCAGCATCGAGAGAAACGCCGCATTTGGCTGGTTTAACGTCACTTCAAGGGTCGCGTCGTCAATTGCTTTTACCCCCAGTGTCTCAGGCGCTTTTTTACCCTGCGCGATATCTGCCGCGTTAACAATATGCATATTGCCGGGATAGCTTGCATAAGGAGACGCCGTAAGCGGCGATACCAGACGCTGCCAGCTCCAGACAATATCCTGCGCCGTAATCGCCGTGCCATCTGACCAGGTTATCCCAGGGCGCAGATGGAACGTCCAGACGGTGTTATCTTTATTCTCCCACTTCTCCGCCAGCCGGGGCTGAATCTCCCCAGTCGGTGAAACGCTGACCAGTCCTTCGAAGAGATCGCTGACAATATTGAATTCAACATCGCTTTCCACTTTCTGCGGATCCAGCGACGATGGCTCGCTACCGTTATTTCTGACTAACTCCTGCTTCTCTGCCAGTACCGTTCCCGGTGGCACCTGAGCGGTTAGTGCCGGCGTGGCCATTGAGAACAGGCCGACTGCCAGCAATACGCGTGTGATGTGATTATATTTTTGTGATTTCATGTCCTTGCCTTGATTATGTTTCGTTTGTACCCTATCCAGACTTAATCATACAATGGATATAAAGCAATATTTTTCAGTAAGTTATCAGATTTAGATCTGAATTTAAGAAGATGAATGTATAAGCATGCTGCTTACGCCATATAATCTGAAATAATATGCTGAATACAATCGCCAGGTTTTGAGTAAAGATGGGTAAAAGCACTATGGCGGCAGCCATGTTTTTTTTATGCTTCATTATTAATTACATCTGTCATAAGAGAGTGACTCATGGATCGTATAATTACATCGTCGCGTGACCGTTCATCGCTGCTCAGCACGCACAAAGTTCTGCGTAACACCTATTTCCTGCTTAGCCTGACGCTGGCATTTTCCGCTATTACTGCCACAGCCAGCACGGTGCTGATGCTGCCCTCTCCGGGTCTGATTCTGACGCTGGTCGGTATGTACGGCCTGATGTTCCTGACCTATAAAACGGCGGATAAACCAACGGGTATCATTTCTGCGTTCGCCTTTACCGGTTTTCTGGGCTATATCCTGGGGCCGATGCTGAATGCCTACCTGTCTGCAGGCATGGGCGATGTGATCGGCCTGGCGCTGGGTGGCACCGCGCTGGTGTTCTTCTGCTGCTCAGCCTACGTGCTGACCACCCGTAAAGATATGTCCTTCCTCGGCGGTATGCTGATGGCGGGCGTAGTGGTAGTGCTGATCGGGATGGTGGCGAACATTTTCCTGCAGCTCCCGGCTCTGCACCTGGCAATCAGCGCGGTATTTATCCTGATTTCTTCAGGCGCGATCCTGTTTGAAACCAGCAACATCATCCACGGCGGTGAAACTAACTACATCCGCGCGACCGTTAGCCTGTACGTCTCGCTGTACAACATCTTCGTCAGCTTGCTGAGCATTCTTGGCTTCGCCAGCAGAGATTAACGTACTTCCCGACTGTTCCGAGGCCCTGCTTATGCAGGGCCTTATTTTTTGCTACACTGCCGCGAGTAGTTTCAGCGGTATATGAAAATTATGTTTATCTTTGAAGGCAATGAAATCGAGACCGATAGCGAAGGTTATCTGAAGGATACGACCCAGTGGAGTGAAGCGATGGCGGCAGTTATCGCTGAACAGGAGGGCATCACTCTGTCCGTTGAGCACTGGGAAGTGGTGCGCTTTGTGCGTAACTTTTATCTGGAATTCAATACGTCGCCGGCCATTCGCATGCTGGTGAAGGCCATGGCGAACACGTTCGGCGAAGAGAAAGGCAACAGCCGTTATCTCTACCGCCTGTTCCCGAAAGGCCCGGCTAAGCAGGCGACAAAAATCGCCGGCCTGCCTAAACCGGTCAAGTGCATCTAATACAGAATGGCGAATTTTTGCCACTCTCTGGTGGGCTGATGGGGTTCAGTGAGAACCTTGTCAACCCGCGCGCTACGGGGCCCGCCTGCTTTCAACCAGGCAATCAGCTGTGCCACTTTCTCCGCCTCGCCACAGGCAAGAACCTCCACACCACCGTCGTCAAGATTGCGCGCGTACCCCGTTAGCCCGAGCTGTAGCGCCTCACGCTGAGTTGAGTAACGAAACCCGACGCCCTGAACAGAACCGTATACCCACGCCATAGTACAGACAGTCGTCATTCTCACTCTCCTTTCCGGCTAATGACATAATGCTGAGGATAGCAAATACTTTCAGCGTACATGTTTTGGCAATAATCCATAATGCTGACGAAAACGTGCACTAAAGCGCGATCCGGAGAGATAGCCGCTGTTTTGCGCAATTTCGCCGATCGGCCTTGACGTCGACTGCAGTTGTCCCAAAGCATAGGCCATACGCACCTCTTCCACTATCTGGCGGAAACTGCGGGATTCCTGCCGTAAACGGCGGCGAAGGGTTGATTCGCCAACAAACAGCATCTTAGCCACTTTCGCAACACTCCACGACTCGCCGGGTGACAGCATAATAATTTGCCTTACCTGACCGGTTAAATCTTCATGCCGTTCTTTGAGAAGCGGCCATGCGTAACCCGCCTGGTACAGCGCCAATAGCAATCCCATCGCCTGATGATGCTGTAACTCTGCGGAAACCTCTTCACGCACGGCCTGCAAAACACTCTGCCACATAAACGCCAGTTCAGAAGCCAGCGGTGCGCAGAGCGAGGTCAGACGCCCGCCCTGCGGCTCGTTCATATAGCGAGCCTTAAAATCAGCTAACAATTCCGGGGTTAATAACAACAGCTCGGAGCAAAATAGTCCATTCTCCGGCTGGTTAATAACGTCAAGTTCAACCCCTGACGGCAAAATTATTAGCTGCTGCGGCGTAGCCAGCATCTGACTGACTCCCTGCACAATCACCTTACTGCCGCGAGTTACCCGACATAGCGCAGGAGAAAAAAGCGTAACACGGTGCAGCTTATATAAACGCCGGGAGGTAATTTCCGTCGCCGTTAAAGCCTTATGGTGAAAATGAATGTTCCGCATCAGACCGCCTTGTTAATTTATCGTCCAGCAATGGCGGTTAACTGCGCGCTGGCGATTGCATGACTATGCAACATAAAACCGACTAACGCCCCGCCGGACCCGGTATCAATGGGCAATGTCGCCGTATCAAGCGCCCACACGGTAAAGCGGTAACGATGAGGTTTATCTCCAGCAGGCGGACAAGGGCCGCCAAAACCCGCATAGCCAAAGTCATTACGCCCTTGTACCGCCCCGGCAGGCAGTTTAGCGTTATCTTTGTCCCCGGCGCCAGCGGCTAAACGGGTTACCTGCCTGGCAATATTCACCACCGTCCAGTGCCACCAGCCGCTGCCGGTCGGCGCGTCCGGATCATAAACGGTTACCGCAAAGCTGCGAGTATCAGCGGGCGCGTTTTTCCATGCAATTTGCGGTGAAATATTACCACCGCTACAGCCGAATCCGCTAAACCAGTGCGTCAGGGCCAGAGGCTCGCCATCGCGCATATCCGTGCTGCTGATGCTAAATGGCGCAGCAGTCGCCGTACTGCTTATGATCGCCATCATCGCGACAGCTAATTTCAATCCTGTTTTCATCATATTTCCTCCGTTGGGTGAGAAAATACGGTAAGATCCCGGCGTGATTTTTATTATGCCAAAGCGCCTGCATTTTGTGCCGAAACGCTCACCTGTCAATGCCGATGGAATAGTGCTTGCCTCAGCCACTTGTGCTAACCTACGCGCCATTTTTTCGGTGCCGACATCCGTTACTTAAAGGTAGCTCCATGACAGATTCCATATTCCCCCGCTTAGTGTTAACTAAAGGACGCGAGAAATCCCTGCTGCGTCGCCATCCGTGGATTTTCTCCGGCGCCGTCGCGCGGATGGAAGGCAAAGCCCATGCCGGAGAAACTATCGATATCGTTGATTCTCAAGGGAAATGGCTGGCCCGCGGCGCGTACTCCCCTTCCTCGCAGATCCGCGCCCGCGTCTGGAGTTTTGACCGCAGCGAAGACATTGATAACGCCTTTTTTGAGCGACGCCTGCAGCAGGCGCAAATCTGGCGCCAGTGGCTGGCGACCCGTGACGGCCTTGACAGCTATCGTCTGATCGCCGGTGAATCCGATGGCCTGCCAGGCGTCACCATCGACCGTTTTGGTGACTTTTTTGTTTTGCAGTTACTGAGCGCCGGTGCGGAATACCAGCGTGCGCCGATTATCAGCGCACTACAAAAGCTGTTCCCGAACGGCTCAATCTACGATCGCAGCGATGTCGCTGTGCGTAAAAAAGAGGGGCTGGCGCTGACGCAGGGACCGATAGTCGGCGAACTGCCGCCAGCTTTGCTGCCGATTACCGAACACGGAATGCAACTGCTGGTGGATATTCAGGGCGGGCACAAAACCGGCTACTACCTCGACCAGCGGGACAGCCGCCTGGCAACTCGCCGCTACGTTGCGGATAAACGCGTGCTGAACTGCTTCTCCTATACCGGCGGTTTTGCCATCTCCGCACTGATGGGCGGCTGCCGCCAGGTTGTGAGTGTCGATACGTCTCAGGAAGCCCTGGACGTCGCAAAACAGAATGTTATGCTGAATAAACTCGATCTGGCAAAAGCAGAGTTCGTCCGCGACGATGTATTCAAGCTACTGCGTAAATATCGCGATTCCGGCGAGAAATTCGACGTTATTGTGATGGACCCACCAAAATTCGTTGAAAACAAAAGCCAACTGATGGGGGCCTGTCGCGGCTATAAAGATATCAATATGCTGGCGATCCAGCTTTTGAACCCTGGCGGCGTGTTGCTGACGTTTTCCTGCTCCGGCCTGATGACCAGTGATTTATTTCAGAAAATCATTGCCGATGCCGCAATTGATGCCGGACGTGATGTACAATTTATAGAACAGTTCCGCCAGGCCGCCGATCATCCGGTGATTGCAACCTACCCGGAAGGGCTGTATCTGAAAGGATTTGCCTGTCGCATCATGTAACTTGAAAAGTGGAGAATCGGCCCGCATATATACCCCAACTGATTCAAGCCGCAGGACAAAACGTTGTTGGCCCTGAAGGGGAGCGCTCAGGGATGAGCCAGGTAATCCTGACCAATACACGTACAGCTTGAAGTATGACAGGTATAGCAGGGAATAATATCTCCCGGGAGGCGCTATATGATAGCCAGCAAATTCGGTATCGGCCAACAAGTTCGCCACACGCTTCTGGGCTACCTGGGCGTGGTAGTTGATGTTGATCCAGAGTACTCGCTCACGGAGCCGGAAGAAGATGAAATCGCCGCTAATGATAAACTGCGCATGGCACCCTGGTATCATGTGGTGATGGAAGATGATCTCGGTCGGCCGGTTCACACATACCTCGCGGAAGCACAGCTAAGCAGCGAATCCCGCGATGAACATCCGGAACAACCCTCAATGGATGAACTGGCAAGAACGATTCGCCAGCAGCTTCTGGCGCCAGCGCTGCGTAATTAATTTTAACACCGCGCGAATAGCCATATCTGGCTGATAAAAAAATCTCCCAACCCTGCATCCATGATGAAATAATGCCGGATGAAACAACCGACCTTCGACATATTAGCTTGCCCGACGGAGTTTTATTGGTCGACTCCGCGACAGTCTCCAGACATATCGGTTCTGGGTAAAAGCGTTGCCCCCAGGCCCGGGCTGATTTTCTCTGAACAAGCAGACGACGCCATAAAGTTATAGCGCCGCAGTTTAAGATGCGATCAACGGTTCCTGAACCGCCCTATATGACGGGATTTAGTCTATTTAGCCAGCCCCAAACGCGGGATCTCAATTGCCGGACAACGATCCATTACCACGTTAAGTCCCGCATCCCGGGCCAGGACAGCAGCCTGTTCATTGATCACCCCCAGTTGTAACCATAGCGTTTTCGCGCCGATAGCCACCGCCTCCTGCGCGACGCCCCATGCGGCTTCTGAATGACGAAAAACATCCACCATGTCGACTTTTTCCTCCACCTCTGCCAGCGTGGCGTAACCCTTTTGCCCCAGCAACGAGGTTCCCGCCACCTTCGGGGAGACGGGAATAACGTGATATCCTTGTTCCAGAAGATACTTCATCACCCGATAGCTTGGGCGATCGGGTTTGTCACTCGCTCCGACCAGGGCGATAGTTTTCGTTGAGGTCAGAATGCCTGCAATATCGTTCTCTTTCATCTTCATCCTCCAGCTATTTAGCCCAAGTGTATGCTAATCCGGATAAACCAGCATGGGTCCTGCCCGGCAGATGCGTCAAATTTTTTCATCCCGACACTTGCAGCAGCAGTCACTTCCAGTAATCTGTCTACAGGCTAAAATGTGGAAAGAAATAATGGAACTCACAACACGTACCTTGCCAGCGCGCAAACATATTGCGCTGGTTGCTCACGATCACTGCAAAGAGATGCTGATGAAATGGGTTGAGCGCCACCAGCAACTGCTGGCTCAACATACCCTATCAGCAACGGGAACGACTGGTAATCTGGTTTCACGTGCTACCGGGCTGGAAGTTCGCGCCATGCTGAGCGGCCCAATGGGCGGCGACCAGCAGGTAGGCGCGCTGATATCAGAAGGAAAGATCGATGTATTGATTTTCTTCTGGGATCCGTTAAATGCGGTCCCTCACGACCCGGATGTTAAAGCTCTATTGCGTCTGGCAACGGTATGGAATATTCCGGTTGCCACGAATGCTTCTACAGCCGACTTTATTATCCAGTCTCCGGGCTTCAACGATTCTGTTGATATTTTGATCCCTGATTATCAGCGCTACCTCGCCGAGCGTCTGAAATAACCCACGCTGGCGGCAAAGCCGCCAGTCATTATGGTTTTCTCGCCACAGGCACATCGAGCGCCGCTAACATGTCAACAAACGGTGACGGTTGTTCTTTGTTAAACAATAGCCACACGCGTAAGCGAGCACGAGTGAGAGCAACATATAACAAACGTCGCTCTTCAGCATCGGGAAAATCCTCTGGTTGCGGTAATAATGCCTGCTCCATAATTGACTCCCGTGCCGGTGCCGGAAACCCATCATCCCCATCCTGAAGCCCCAAAATGATGACGTAATCTGCCTGCTGCCCTTTACTGGCATGGATCGTCATAAAATCGAGCTGCAGGTGCGGCCAGCGCGTGGCGGCTTTATCCAACGCCGCCGGTTTCAAATGATGGTAACGAGCCAGCAGTAAAATCCTCTGTTCCTGTTTTACATAACCACTCATCTTATCAAGCAGGTCATCAAGCTTGTTTTCCGCCAGCAGCGTTACCGCTTTTTTATCCCCGGCAACCAGACTGTTTAGCGGTTTCGTCAACTGATGGGGATTTTGCTGGATAAATCCGTTCGCTACCTCGCCTATCCGACGGTTAAATCGGTAGGTGGTATCCAGCGCACAGCAATCCCCTTCGCCAAAATAGTGATTAAAAGCAGTAGTCAGGGAGAGCTGAGCCCCACTAAAACGATAGATAGCCTGCCAGTCATCGCCAACGGCAAATAACGTGGTCTGACTATTTTGTCGGCGTAACGCAGCAAGTAAGGCGGCCCGCAGGGGAGAGATGTCCTGGAACTCGTCAACCAGAATATGCTTCCACGGACTGACAAACCGCCCTTTATCAAGAATATTAATCGCCTGATGAATCAGGCCGGAAAAATCGACGGCATTTTCATCCTTTAACGCCGTTTTCCACGTTTTAAGCAATGGCGCCATCAGCTTCACGCGCTTGCTAAAAAGGTCGCGCACCTCCTCCGGGGCGCCCGCGATCATCTCCGCCTGCGAGCCGCCATGCATACGCATCAGGCTAACCCAACGATCAAGACGACTGGCGATCCTGCGCTGTAGCTTTTGATCCTGCCAGAAAGCGCCTTCCGGGATTTGCCAGTTCATTTCTTCTTCCAGCCACAGACGCCACCCTTTAGCCTGTGCTTTCTTCTCCTGGCATTGCTGCTGCCAGCTCTGTACTAACAGTTTCTGTCGCGCGCCGCTGTCGCTCTCCAGCTTGCTAATTGTCGGAACCTTTTTACTCCCTTGCTGAATAATCTGCAGAGCCAGAGCATGAAACGTCCGCGCGGAAATTTCGTCTGTCCCCAGGCGTTCGCGGATACGTTCATCCATCTCCTGCGCCGCCTGGCGACCAAATGCCAGTAGCATGATCTGCTCAGGAGCCGCTTCTCCCCGCATCAATAGCCAGCCCGCGCGCGCAACTAAAACCGAGGTTTTACCACTTCCGGCACCGGCAAGGACTAACACTGAAGGTTCGCCATTCACTACTGCACGCGCCTGAGCAGGATTCAGCGGCGATGACTCCACACCGGCAAAAAAACCTCGATATTGTTCCAGCATTGATTCGGTAAATGACTGGTTATGAATGAGTCTGGCCTTTTCCGTATCGCTCAACCAACTCTGGCATTGCCGCCACAGCTCCCGACAGTTATCAAAAGTATCAAGGCGGCGTGTCGGCACCGGTAATCCACTGATAGCATGGCGTATTTTACTCTGAATACCTGAAACCTGCTCACGCGTCAGCCATTTACCATCAGCGCTGGAACGCGCCACCTCCGCCAGTTGCTGGCGAAGTACATCAGCGGCAATTTCGCTCATTTCCTTGCTCCACTGCTGCCAGAGCGTATTCATGTGGTGATAAAATCGTTGGGTTTCGTTCCATTCGGTGCCATGCAAACGCACAACTTTATCGTCGGGAAGGACAAATTCCAGCTCGCCCCATACCAGCCCGCGTTTACAATTGACAGACAATAACTGATTGAAAGGTATAAGATACTCATGGTTATCACCGGAAATCTTTACCCCGGCATTAAGCAGTTGCACCCGGTCATAAGGATGCTGCGCCATGCGTTTGCCCAATGTTGTCGCTTTAAGTTCCATATAATGTCGAATTTCAATCAGATTGGATGTTTTTAAGTTTAACCGCCAGCGACCGGGTGCTCCAGCGCAAAAAACGCTACAATGGTCGGGTCTTATTATCCACGGAATGAAACAGAGGGTTTATGCGTACCGTTCTGAATATTTTAAACTTTATCCTTGGCGGTTTCGCCACCACCCTCGGCTGGCTACTGGCAACGCTGGTCAGCATCGTGCTCATCTTTACGCTGCCGCTCACTCGCTCATGCTGGGAAATAACCAAACTTTCCCTGATTCCTTACGGGAATGAAGCCATTCATGTTGATGAACTTGATCCCCAGGGGAAAAATAACCTGCTAAACGCGGGAGGGACGCTGCTGAATATTGTATGGTTTATTTTCTTTGGCTGGTGGCTATGCCTGATGCATATTTTCTGTGGCATCACGCAGTGCCTGACGATCATCGGTATCCCTGTCGGGATCGCGAATTTTAAAATCGCAGCGATTGCTCTGTGGCCTGTGGGTCGCCGCGTGGTCTCTGTTGAAACCGCCCGTGCCGCACGTGAAGCCAATGCCCGTCGTCGATTTAAGTAATTGAATGGAACTCCGAAATGCTTAGCCCCCTGCTACGCCGCTACACCTGGAACAGCGCCTGGTTATATAACATCAGGATCTTTATTGCACTCTGCGGTACGACCGCATTCCCATGGTGGCTTGGCGAAGTAAAACTGACCATCCCTTTAACCCTCGGCGTGGTTGCTGCTGCGCTGACCGACCTTGATGACCGACTGACAGGACGCCTGCGGAATCTGGCTATTACCCTCGTGTGCTTCTTTATTGCTTCAGCGTCCGTGGAGCTTCTCTTTCCCTGGCCCTGGCTATTTGCACCAGGGTTAACGGCTTCAACGATCGGCTTTATTTTGCTTGGCGGACTGGGGCAGCGCTACGCAACAATCGCCTTTGGCGCTTTGTTAATCGCCATCTATACCATGTTGGGAGTGACCCTCTACAGTCAGTGGTACCTTCAGCCGTTGTTTTTGCTGGCGGGCGCAGTCTGGTATAATTTACTCACACTCGCCGGACATCTTATCTTCCCCATCCGTCCCTTGCAGGACAACCTCGCCCGTAGTTATGAGCAACTGGCCCACTATCTGGAACTCAAGTCACGCCTGTTCGATCCCGATATTGAAGATGAAAGCCAGGCTCCGCTATATGATCTGGCGATAGCCAACGGGCAGTTAGTCACCACGCTAAATATGACGAAAACCTCGCTACTGACGCGCCTGCGCGGCGATCGCGGTCAACGAGGAACTCGCCGTACCTTACAGTACTACTTCGTGGCGCAGGATATTCATGAGCGTGCCAGCTCATCGCATATTCAATACCAGACCCTGCGCGATCACTTCCGCTATAGCGATGTCATGTTCCGTTTCCAGCGGATGTTATCCATGCAAGCGCAGGCGTGCCAGAAGCTATCACGCGCTATTCTCTTACGTGAACCTTATCAGCATGATGCTCACTTTGAACGCGCATTTATGCATCTTGATGCCGCTCTCGATCGCGTCCGGGCTAGCGGAGCACCAGAAGAACAAGTCAAGGCTCTGGGCTTTTTGCTCAATAATCTGCGGGCTATTGATGCACAACTGGCAACCATTGAGTCCTCCCAAACGATCGTTCAGCCCGGCGCCAGTACAGAAAATCTGCTGGCAGACGATCAACCTAATGGGTTTAGTGATATCTGGCTGCGGTTACGCAGTAATATGTCCCCGGAGTCTGCCCTGTTTCGTCATGCGGTTCGGATGTCATTCGTGCTGTGCACGGGTTACGCTTTTATCCAGCTTACCGGCCTGAACCATGGCTACTGGATATTATTGACCAGTTTGTTTGTTTGCCAGCCAAACTATAACGCCACTCGCCACCGGCTGGCGCTCAGGATAATCGGTACCCTGATTGGCGTGGCGATAGGCCTGCCAGTACTTCTGCTTGTCCCGTCCATTGAAGGCCAGTTGCTGTTGATTGTTTTGACCGGCGTGCTGTTCTTTGCTTTCCGTAATGTACAATACGCCCACGCGACAATGTTCATCACGCTGCTGGTCCTGCTGTGCTTTAACCTACTGGGGGAAGGCTTTGAAGTTGCCCTACCGCGTATAGTGGACACGCTTATCGGCTGCGCCATCGCCTGGGCGGCCGTCAGCTTCATTTGGCCCGACTGGAAATTCCGCAATTTGCCACGCGTGCTTGAGCAGGCAATTAACGCCAACTGCCGGTATCTGGATGCTATTCTTGAGCAATATCACCAGGGACGGGATAATCGCCTTGCCTATCGTATCGCGCGACGAGCTGCGCACAACCGGGATGGTGAGCTGGCATCGGTAATATCAAATTTATCCACCGAACCGAGAGCGGACGCCGCAATGCGAGAAATCGCCTTTCGTTTATTGTGCCTGAATCATACATTTACCAGTTATATTTCGGCTCTCGGCGCCCATCGAGAAAAACTGACAACGCCAGATATGCTGGCGCTACTGGATGATGCCGTTTGTTATGTTGATGATGCTTTGCATCACACTCCCGCCGATGAGTACCGAGTCCAGCAAGCTTTGGCAAACCTGCAGACTCGGATCCAACATATCGAACCTCGCGCCGACAGCAAAGAACCTTTAGTACTTCAGCAGATCGGTTTACTTCTGGCATTACTGCCTGAAATCTGTCGGCTACGGCATCAGGTCAAAGTACAAACTGAGTAAATATCCCGCTTGCGCTGATGTTTGGTCGCCCACTCCTTAAGCTCCTGTCGACGCTGTACAGGGAGTGCGGCGACATGCACGCCCGCAACCGCGCCTTCTAACGAATAAAGCACTTTAACCGTCAGCGCTTTATTCGTTTTTAGCAGTTTCAGCCAGGCTTCTTTCGCGCCAATCTCACGTAGCGTTTGCTCATCCGTTATACCGACATTAATCAACTGTAGTTCCATATGGAAACTAATATTTGGCAAGTTTTTTAATCTTCCTGAATTGCGCAATTGTTGCTTTTCATTCCGCGCTGTCTGCAATGAAAAAGCCGACAGTTGATACAGCATTTCTTTATCATCCCAAAGCGCTTCGTTTATATGATAATATTTTAGCGCAGTTAGCCGACCATTCTTCCGGATGACCAAAAGCGGGCTCTTATGTTCAACACGGTACTCAACGCTCTGCTCACAGACCCGAAGATAGATTTCGCCCTCCGTCATCATGGCAAAAACCGTATTATCTATCGACAAACTATAGCCGCCAAATAAAGGCCGACAACTTATTATCCCAAGAGGGGATAAGCACTCCCTGAACTGATGTATCCTTTGAGACGAAGTTTTCTTCATGATTATTCCCTTATTAATCATGTAAATATATATATCCCTTCAAATCGTTTCTTTGTTGTTTGCACCTTACCCGATCACATCCTTATCTGTGCTTCCGAAGAGTGTGTTGCTCGCGGTCACGATGCATCCCGAATGATTCTGCGTATAGCAGTAAAATTTGATTAACGAATCCATTAATCAAGAAAATAAGTGACTTTTCTCTGTGCAGCAACAGGAATCCTGTATTCATCTTAACCAGATTACTTTTTTGCGAGATGCTTTCAGGAAATTTCCTGCTGATGATGCCTCTCTCAGGCAAACGTCGCTCTTTTATTAATATAAATAACAAAAATGAACAGGATATTCAGCAGCAGAATCGAGAATAACATCACTCAACGTACAATATTAGCAACGATGAATTCACATTCAACAACTGTGGACATCACATTGTAACGGGCACTCAGTCGTCACGACATGAAGCGCAAATTTTGCACAGCAGAACAAAAATAAGGTTGATCTTTTCACCATCCGCATATACTGTATATGCATACAGTAACCCACAGGCGGGATAGACTATGTTTACTTCAGCGCACGCAAATCGTTTACCACTGACTTCTACTACCGTATGTCGTCGTTCTCATGACGCTGTCGAACAACCCGCTAACGGGCTGATCAGTGAAATAGTCTATCGCGAAGATCAACCCATGATGACGCAACTACTCTTGCTTCCTTTATTACAGCAGCTTGGGCAACAATCGCGCTGGCAACTCTGGCTAACGCCCCGGCAAAAGCTAAGCCGTGAATGGGTACAGTCCTCCGGTTTGCCGCTATCAAAGGTTATGCAGATCAGCCAACTATCGCCTCATAACGCACTTGAATCCATGATTCGGGCACTGCGTACCGGGAATTACAGTGTGGTCATTGGCTGGTTGTCAGACGAACTTAGCATTGAAGAGCACGAGCAACTGGTTGCCGCTGCAGAAGAAGGGCACGCCATGGGGTTCATCATGCGTCCAGTCAGTAATAACAGCCAGCCGGAGAGACAATTTTCTGGGTTAAAAATTCACTCAAATCTATATCATTAAGTTAATTTAGGATTAATCCTGGAACTTTTTTTATCCTGGCACGAGGCTTGCTTTTTTGATTTACGTTTTTGTTAAAATGCCTGTCTGATGCGGTCTCGCGACACTTTTTGTTCGATTAAATTCAACCTTATTTATTAAACATTACCTACACAACCCTTTTTTTTCATATGCCTGACGGAGTTCACACTTGTAAGTTTCTAACTAAGTTGTAGACTTTACATCGCCAGGGGTGATCGGCTGACGCTGCATGTATTGGCATGTATCAGCATAGTTAACAACAAGTCATGCCCCGGGTGAAGGATTTAACCGTGAGGTCTTTTGTACTTTCATGGCGAATTTTGGATGATAATGAGGCGCAAAAAATGAAAAAGACAGCTATCGCGATTGCAGTGGCACTGGCTGGCTTCGCTACCGTAGCGCAGGCCGCTCCGAAAGATAACACCTGGTATGCAGGTGCTAAGCTGGGCTGGTCCCAGTATCACGACACCGGTTTTTACGGTAACGGTTTCCAGGGCAATAACGGCCCGACCCATAACAGCCAGCTGGGTGCTGGTGCGTTTGGTGGTTACCAGGTTAACCCGTACCTCGGTTTTGAAATGGGTTATGACTGGCTGGGCCGCATGGAATACAAAGGCAGCGTTGATAACGGTGCTTTCAAAGCTCAGGGCGTTCAACTGACCGCTAAACTGGGTTACCCGATCACTGACGATCTGGATATCTACACCCGTCTGGGTGGTATGGTCTGGCGCGCTGACGCCAAAGGCAACTACGCGTCTACCGGTGTTTCTCGTAACGAACATGATACTGGCGTTTCCCCGGTATTCGCTGGCGGCTTAGAGTGGGCCGTTACCCGTGATATCGCAACGCGTCTGGAATACCAGTGGGTTAACAACATCGGCGACGCTGGTACCGTTGGTGCCCGTCCTGATAACGGCATGCTGAGCCTCGGCGTTTCCTACCGCTTCGGTCAGGATGATGTTGCTCCGGTCGTAGCTCCGGCTCCGGCTCCGGCGCCTGAAGTAACCACCAAGCACTTCACCCTGAAGTCTGACGTACTGTTCAACTTCAACAAAGCAACGCTGAAACCAGAAGGCCAGCAGGCTCTGGATCAGCTGTACACCCAGCTGAGCAACATGGATCCGAAAGACGGTGCTGCAGTGGTTCTGGGTTATACCGACCGTATCGGTTCTGATGCCTACAACCAGAAACTGTCTGAGAAACGTGCTCAGTCCGTTGTTGATTACCTGGTTTCTAAAGGTATCCCGGCTAGCAAAATCTCCGCCCGCGGTATGGGTGAAGCCAATCCAGTTACTGGCAACACCTGTGACAACGTGAAAGCACGTGCAGCGCTGATTGACTGCCTGGCTCCGGATCGTCGTGTAGAGATCGAAGTTAAAGGTTATAAAGAAGTCGTAACTCAGCCGCAGGCTTAAGTTATACTGTCAAAAAACCCCGCTGATGCGGGGTTTTTTTTACGTTAATACAAGTATCAGCGCCAAAGAACAATGAGCCCGGCGCCCGCTCTATAACATCACTCTTTGCCTAACAGCCGTTGCAGATCATGCTTCAGACTGGACATTGTGCTGGCATACTTCTCTTTATGTTCAGCATCTTCAATCAGTTGCACAATTGTTTCCGACAAAGTCTTACCCCGCCTTTGCGCAAGGCCAGCAAGACGCTGCCAGACCATAAACTCCAGGTCTATAGATTTTTTACGCGTATGCTGATGCTCCGCATTAAAATGACGCTTGCGTCGGGCGCGAATGGTCTGCTTCATGCGGTTGACTAACGCAGGACTCATATGCTGCTCAATCCAGGTATTCACCTGCACGGGTTCATTTTCGAGCGTCAGTAATACATCGACCGCAGCTTGTGCAGCGCTGGCTTCAATGTAACGGGTAATAAGTTCACCTTCCCGGTGTTTTTTTACCAGATATGCCCATTTCCAGCCGCTTTCAAGATTTTCCAGTTGTTGATATTTCATTGCGATCTCAATGTGACCGTGTAACTCGTTTCAGGATATCAGCTTTTTCTTGATGTGCTGAGAATAAATCATCTTTCGTGAAGTGGGTAGGTTCGTTATCACCGTGACAATCGCGATCCCCCGTGTGCTCAGGCGCTGCATAATGTATAATCGCCGGTTTTACATCTGACTAAAAACAGCGATTTTGACCATTACGAAACTTACCCGAAAAGACCTTGCACCTGATACGGAAAGTTATCAGGCGCTGTTTGCACAAACCGACCTGGCGCAAGCGGAGACATCCCTCAGCGGTGAACTGCAACCTCGTTTATTCTATGCCCTGGAGCAACTTCTGGTCACTCCAGCCATTTCATCGTTTATGTTGGTTAAAGCCCCGGAAGAGCCAGAATATCTGCAGTGGTTAGTGGACGAAACCCGAACTTTACATCATCCGTCAGACGCACTTTATGGTGTGCGCTATCAGGTTGACGGCGGCAGAATAACACTTACTCCGCCGCAAACGGCGGAAGATAACTTTGCAAGCAGCGGAACGGTCGAATCCGCAGACTGGATTGAATCGGAGCAGCTCTTTGGCTGCGTACGCCAGTTTAACGGTGAAATCACGCTACAACCCGGTCTGGTTCATCGTGCCAATGGCGGTGTATTGATTCTCTCCCTGCGTGCGCTGCTGGCACAGCCGCTGTTATGGATGCGGCTAAAAAATATGATTGCCCGTCAACGCTTTGACTGGCTGTCAAACAATGAATCCCGCCCCCTTCCGGCGAGCATTCCCTCCATGCCGCTTAATCTGAAAGTTATTCTGGTTGGCGAGCGGGAATCACTTGCTGACTTCCAGGAGATGGAACCCGAACTTTCTGCCCAGGCTATCTACAGCGAGTATGAAGACAACCTGCAGATCGACGATGAAGCGATCCTGAAGCAGTGGTGCCAATGGGTCTGGCAAAACGCCCGACATCTCGAACTCCCTGGCCTTGAGGCCGACGCCTGGCCGTTACTGATTCAGGAAGGCGCCCGCTATACAGGGGATCAGGAAAGCCTGCCCCTGTGTCTGCTCTGGGTGGCTCGCCAGCTTCGGGAGGCAGCCGCCTTCTGTGAAGGTAAAACGATCACCGCCGAAGAGATGCAAACCATGCTGGAACGTCGTTTGTGGCGCGAAGGCTATCTCGCACAGCGGATCCAGGACGAGATCCTGCAAGAGCAAATATTGATCGAGACCGAAGGTGAACGCATAGGACAAATCAACGCGCTGTCCGTTATTGAATTCCCTGGCCATCCACGTGCATTTGGCGAGCCTTCGCGTATTAGCTGCGTCGTGCATATCGGTGACGGCGAATTTATTGACGTTGAGCGTAAGGCCGAGCTGGGCGGCAACATCCACGCTAAAGGTATGATGATCATGCAGGCGTTTCTGATGTCCAAACTGGAACTGGAGCAACAGATTCCGTTCACCGCCTCATTGACCTTCGAGCAATCCTACAGCGAGGTGGACGGCGATAGCGCCTCCATGGCGGAACTGTGTGCATTAATCAGCGCCCTGGCCAATGTGCCGATTAACCAGAGTATCGCCATTACCGGCTCAGTCGACCAGTTTGGTCGCGTACAGCCAGTGGGTGGGCTCAATGAAAAAATTGAAGGCTTCTTTGCTATTTGCCAGCAACGCGGGCTGACAGGTAAACAGGGCGTCATTATTCCTTCTGCCAATGTGCGTCATCTCAGCCTGGCGCAGGAGCTGCAGAAAGCCGTAGAAGATGAACAATTCTTCATCTGGGCAGTTGATGATGTGACTGAAGCATTACCCATCCTGACCCAGTTGCTCTGGGACGGTGAAGGACAAACTTTACGGCAAACCATTCAGGAACGTATTGCGCAGGCGACCCAGCAAGAGAATCGTCATCGCTTTCCGTGGCCGCTACGCTGGTTATGCGGTTCAGGTTCGAACTGATCGGACTTGTTCAGCGTACACGTGTTAGCTATCCTGCGTCCCGAACTCAAAATAAGGCTTACTCAAAACATGGTAGATAAACGCGAATCCTATACAAAAGAAGACCTTCTTGCCTCTGGTCGTGGCGAACTGTTTGGGGCAAAAGGCCCGCAGTTGCCAGCGCCAAATATGCTGATGATGGACCGCGTCATCAAAATGACCGAAACCGGCGGCAACTACAACAAAGGTTATGTCGAAGCAGAACTCGATATTAACCCGGATCTGTGGTTCTTCGGTTGCCACTTCATTGGCGACCCGGTAATGCCTGGTTGTCTGGGTCTGGATGCCATGTGGCAACTGGTTGGCTTCTACCTTGGCTGGTTAGGCGGCGAAGGTAAAGGGCGCGCATTAGGCGTGGGAGAAGTGAAATTTACCGGCCAGGTACTGCCGACCGCGAAAAAAGTGACCTATCGTATTCACTTCAAACGGGTGGTAAACCGCCGTCTGATTATGGGTCTGGCGGATGGTGAAGTGCTGGTTGACGATCGTCTGATCTACACGGCAACCGATCTGAAAGTGGGTCTGTTCCAGGATACTTCTGCGTTCTGATTAAGCAGCAATGCGTTATAAAAGGCGAAGCCCCCGCCTGGCGGAGGCTTCATTTTTAAAGAGACAGTCAGGCAATCTGTACCCTGTCCTCCATGGCTTCTCGCCAGCCTCCTAGCCACCAGGACCTTTGGTTCAAGGTCTGATAAGGACACATTTCTTTCGACCTTCCGGCAATACCGGCTTGATATCCACGTTGATGTGCCCGTACCAGGCGATCTCGTTTTTGTCTCTTCATGCCTCGTTTCCCTCATTCTTTGATCTGGTGGAAAAGAAAACAATGGTCACTAAATGCGCAACCACGATTAACGAATACCGCGAATCGGAGAGAGCGTCAATGCGCAAAATTCACGCCATTGTCATATTTGTGAGCTACATGAAAGTTCATTTGTACAAAAAATGTGAACCAGCACAAGTAACAATCTGACGGTACAAACAAAAATGCCGCCGCGATTTTCGTTCTCGCGGCGGCAATTGAGCATTATTAATTCTACTTATGGCAGGCGATTCAGCTCGCTGGCGATTGCGATCGCTTCCTGGCGCCAGGCCTGAGCCAAGGTCTTCACCATCGCATCGTAGCCATCCTGCTGCTGCTTAAGCTCAATATTGAACGGACGCTTAATCAGTTGCCCCTGATGCTTCAGCAGCCACTCACCGCTGACAATCACCCGGCCATCGTAACGACCATGAAAACCGCTGACGGATACATTCAGCGTATCCTGCTCGCTACCCAGCGGTTGCGAGGCAATGACCCAGCCAGGTAGCTGCTGGCTAAGATTCGCCACTAGCGTAGTAAGCAGTTGCTGATCGAGCGGGCTTGCCCACAGGTTGTTATTCGCGATCACGTACTGCACATCGGTGGTTTGATAGACCACGCCGTTGCCGGCCAGATAGTCCGGAATGCTCACCTGCTCAACCCATAGCAATTTTTTACTCTGGTGAGCCGCGCTTTGCGCCCCCCCCTGCACCACCGGAAGCTGGTAGTAGGTTTTGCTCTCACCACCGCTGCTGCATGCCGTCAGCGCACACACCGCCGCCGCTATTAGCCACTTCTTCATTATTTCGCTCCCTTCGGCTGTGGATCTTTTTTATCCCTGGCCTCGAAAACCAGCGCATTGCTCTTATCATTAAGCGTTTTCAATACCGGCTGCAGTTCACGAAGAACCTGATCGAGGCGCTGCATATCCGCAACCATCTTATTGTATGCCGCCGAACCAGGCTGGAAGCCCTGCATACTGCGGTTAAGTTCACGCAACGTATTCTGCATGTCGCCCGGCAACTGCTGCATCGACTGACTTGAGGTTATCTTGTTCAGACTATCCAGCGTCGTTTGCACGTGTTGCATAGTTTTTTCACTTTGCGCCAGCGTACTGGTCGCCTGCTCCAGCAGCGGGTTAATGGGCAGGTTGTTAATCTTATCCAGCGCCTCCATCAGACGCTGCTGGATCTGTGCCAGCCCCCCACTTACGGTCGGGATAATCGGATAGTCGCCGAACTTCTGAATCTTGCCACGTGGAGGCGCATTCTGGTAGAAGTCGAGATCGATATACAGCGCACCGGTCACCAGGTTGCCGGTTTTAAGGGAACCACGCAGACCACGATTGATCAGATCGTCGATATGCCCAGGAACATCCGGATCGCTGCCTAATTGATTGATCAGCCGCTGTGGCTCAATACGCACTTCAACCGGGATACGGTAATCATCATTTAAGCTCTGCTTCAGCCCCGGAATAAAGAATGGCACTTTACCTACCGTCCCGAGACGAATGCCGCGAAACTCAACCGGCGCGCCGGGCTGCAGACCACGAATCGAATCTTTAAAGAACATCACATAATCAATGTGTTGAGTAAAGACAGAATCCTGGATACTTCGCTGATCGTCAAACAGATGATATTCGGTTTTATTGGCCACCGGCTCACCCAGAGGTAATCCTTCCGGCACATCAAAGCTGACCCCACCGCCAAATAGCGTCGACAAGGACCCCATTTCAACGCGCATTCCCGCAGCGGTCAGATCCACGGCGATGCCGCTGTCTTTCCAGAAGCGCACGTTGTTGGTCACCAGACGATCGTTTGGCGCGCTGATAAACAGCTGATAGGTAATTTTGCGTTTTTGCGCATCAAAGGTACTGGTTTCAACGGAACCTACGCGATAACCGCGGAAAAGCACCGGATCGCCAGGTGACAGCTGACCGGCTTTACTGCTTTCCAGCAAGATACGAATACCTTTTGCATCCGGCGAAGCCAGCGGCGGCGAATCCAGCAGCGGATATTGCGCGGGAGCGGCTCCCTTCGTTCCTGGTTGCAGTTCAATATAGGCACCGGATAATAATGTTCCCAGACCGCTGATCCCTTCACGGCCAACCTGCGGCTTAACCACCCAAAATACTGAATCCTGATGCAACAATTTTTCCATGCCTGAATTCAGCCGGGCTTTTATTTCTACGTGGGTCAGATCGTCGGTCAGCGTGGCGCTTTCAATCACACCAACGTCAACGCTGCGACTCTTAATCCGGGTTTTTCCCCCTTCAATACCTTCAGCATTGGTGGTAATCAGGGTCACTTCCGGCCCCTGATGGCTGTAGTGATAAAAAAGGATCCATGCGCCAATAAGCGCAGTGACTATCGGGAAGATCCACACCGGTGACCAGTTCTTCACCTTTTGCACTTTCGCTTCTCCGCTCTTATTTTCCATGCTGTAGTCTTTCCTCATGGCTTGAATCTGGCTCACGATCCCACAATAAACGAGGGTCAAACGTCATGGCCGAAAACATTGTCATAACAACGACCAGCGCAAACATCACCGCCCCTATCGCCGGATAGATATTCATTAAACCGCCTATCCGCACCAGAGCTGAGAGTACTGCGATGACAAAAACATCAATCATTGACCACCGGCCAACAAATTCGACAACTTCATAAATCAGATGCATGCGCTCTGAATCGCGCTCACCTTTGCCGCTGGCGTTCCAGCACAGCCAGCCGATCGCGATCATTTTTAACGTTGGCACCATAATACTGGCGATAAATATCACCATCGCCACCGGATACGATCCTTCACTCCACAGCAGGATCACCCCAGCCATAATGGTGGAAGGCATCTTATCGCCCAGCAGATCGGTAATCATGATCGGCAGAATATTGGCGGGCATATAGAGGATCAGCGAAGTCACCAACAGCGCCAGCGTCCACTGCAGGCTGTTTTTACGCCGGGCCGTTCCCTTTGTATGACAACGCGGGCATACGGCTTCATCCACGGGCAACACCGCCGTACAGCACGAACATGAACGTAACCCCTGTCGTAAGCCAGAAACGCCAACTTTCAGCGGCTGCTTAATCGGCGGCATTGGTGCAATGTCATCCCAGAGCCAACGGCGGTCCACACACTGAAATGTTCTCAGTTGTAGTATGCAGAACATACACCAGGGAACAAAACTCAGGCCGATACCGATATCGCCGTAGGCCATCAGTTTAACGAAGCTGACCAGCACCCCGGCGAGAAAGATTTCCGCCATTCCCCAGGTTTTAAGATGAAACAGGATCCGCGCCAGAAACGCTTTCAGCCCGGAAGGCATGCGCACCCGGTTTACCAGCAGCAGTATGGTGATCAGACAAAAAGCCGGCACCAACTGCACAAAGAGTAAAAAGAAGGTCCCCAGACTGGCGTAATCCTCGGAAAACAACACATTGGGAATTTCCAGCATCTCTATTTCGCTACTGATCCCGCCAACCTTCATGTAAATAAAGGGAAACAGATTTGCCAGCAGCAGCATAAACAACGCAACCAACGCATAGGCCGTGGGACGCTGCCGGGGCGCATCCCAGGAAGTCGTTAATGTTGTTCCGCAGCGCGGACATGCAGCTTTCTGGCGATGCTCCAGCAGCGGCAGGGCCACCAGCAAATCACATTGTCGACACAGGATATGCCGTGCAGCATGATGATGATCGCACATGAAAACTCCTCTGCTTATGCGCCGTTTTTTAAACCTTCGAGGTATTCCCAGCGTTCGAAGGCGGCTTCCAGCGCCTGCTCCGCGTCACTTAACTGAGTCAGCACCTGTTGCGTATGGTCATGCGGCTGACCAAAGAAAGAAGGATCGGCCACCTGTTCCTGCAAATTCTGCAAACTGGCTTCCAGCGCTTCCAGCTTTTGCGGCAACTGCTCCAGTTCGCGCTGCAGGTTATAGCTTAATTTGTTAGCGGTACGCTTGACACTTTCTGCTTTCGGTTGCGCTTCAACGGCCTTTTTGGCAACCGGCTGCTTTTGCGCCAGATACTGCGCTTGCTGACCGCGGGCATCATGATAGCCGCCGATATATTGGCCAATTTGCCCGGCGCCCTCGAAGATCCAGCATTCAGTGACGGTGTTATCAACAAACTGACGGTCGTGGCTAACCAGCATCACTGTACCCTGATAACCATCAACGAGCTCTTCCAGCAGTTCCAGGGTTTCAACATCCAGATCGTTTGTCGGTTCATCGAGAATCAACAGGTTGCTGGGTTTAAGGAACAGACGCGCCAGCAGCAGACGGTTACGTTCACCGCCGGAGAGCGCCCGTACCGGCGTCATCGCGCGTTTCGGATGGAACATAAAATCCTGCAGGTAACCCAGAACGTGGCGCGGCTTGCCGTTCACCATCACTTCCTGCTTCCCTTCAGCAAGGTTGTCCATCACCGTTTTATCCGGGTCAAGCTCCGCGCGGTGCTGGTCGAAATAGGCGACTTCCAGCTTCGTGCCCACGTGGATCCGCCCGCTATCCGCCTTTAGTTGCCCAAGCATCAGCTTCAGCAGCGTGGTTTTACCGCAGCCATTCGGGCCAATCAGCGCAATCTTGTCGCCACGCTGGATCTGAGCGGTAAAATCTTTCACCAGCACCTTACCATCAACCTGGTAGTTAACGTTCTCCAGCTCGAAGACAATTTTGCCCGAACGCGCCGCCTCTTCGACCTGCATCTTCGCGCTGCCCATCACTTCACGGCGTTCGTTGCGCTCGCGACGCATCGCTTTAAGGGCGCGCACACGGCCTTCATTACGGGTACGGCGGGCTTTGATCCCCTGACGGATCCACACTTCCTCCTGCGCCAGTTTGCGATCGAACTCCGCATTCTGTAACTCTTCTACGCGCAGCGCTTCTTCTTTATCCAGCAGATACTGATCGTAGTTCCCCGGATAAGTCACCAGCTTACCGCGATCGAGATCGACAATCCGCGTCGCCATATTGCGAATAAAGGAACGGTCATGTGAGATGAAAATAATGGTGCCTTTGAACATCTTCAGGAACCCTTCCAGCCAGTCGATAGTTTCAATATCAAGGTGGTTGGTCGGTTCATCAAGCAGTAGCACGCGCGGCCCGCTAACCAACGCGCGGCCAAGCGCCGCTTTACGCAGCCAGCCGCCGGAAAGCGAGGAGAGTTCGGCGTTGGGATCCAGGCTTAGCTGCTCCAGCACCTCATTAATTCGGCTATCCAGTTGCCACAGTCCTAAATTGTCGAGTTGCTCTTGCAAACGCGCCAGTTCGTTCAGGTTTTTGTCGCTCGGATCAGTCATCACCAGT
The DNA here is from genome assembly GCF_005860775.1 of Klebsiella indica. GTDB lineage: Bacteria > Pseudomonadota > Gammaproteobacteria > Enterobacterales > Enterobacteriaceae > Klebsiella > Klebsiella indica. The sequence goes on along the minus strand of NZ_VCHQ01000010.1, from coordinate 116,587 downwards.
TGCGAAACATCGTGATAGTCTTTGAGCAAGGCCGCCTGTTCGGCAATACCTTCCGCGACAAAATCATAAACGGTTCCGGTGACATCACGCGGCGGATCCTGCTGCAAACGCGCAACCACCAGATCCTGTTCATAGATGATGCGACCATCATCAAGACCCTGCTCACGGTTAAGGATCTTCATCAAGGTTGATTTGCCCGCGCCGTTACGCCCGACCAGGCACACCCGTTCGTTATCTTCGATATGCAGTTCTGCATTATCCAGCAGCGGCGCATCGCTGAAAGAGAGCCAGGCGCCGTGCATACTAATTAATGACATTATTTATTCCTTCAGGCTGCGGTAATCAGCCAGCAGTTGTGGATCTGACGATTGCGGGCAAAATCCAGAGACAGGGTTTTTTGCGTGATCTCCTGCGCCTTCAGGCCCAGTTGCGCCAGCCCGTTATGATCCATACGGAAACCGCGTTTGTTATTCGAGAACATAATCGTGCCGCCTTTACGCAGCAGACGTTTTAAATCGGTCATCAGACGCAAATGATCCCGTTGCACATCAAACGCGTCGTCCATACGTTTGGAGTTGGAAAAAGTCGGTGGATCGATAAAAATCAGATCAAACTGCTCGGTCGTCTCCCGCAGCCAGCCCAGCACATCAGCCTGCATCAAACGATGCGCGCGTCCGGTTAAACCGTTAAGCCGCAGATTGCGCTCAGCCCACTCAAGGTAAGTGCGTGACATATCAACCGTGGTCGTGGAACGTGCGCCGCCAAGACCCGCGTGAACGCTGGCGCTGCCGGTGTAGGAGAAAAGATTGAGGAAGTCTTTGCCTTTACTCATCTGTCCCAGTGTACGACGGGCAATGCGGTGATCGAGAAACAGTCCGGTATCCAGATAGTCTGTCAGGTTCACCCACAGGCGGGCGTCATACTCCCGGACCGTAATGAATTCTCCCTTCTCAGCCATTTTCTGATACTGGTTTTTCCCTTTCTGTCGTTCGCGGGTTTTCAGCACCAGCTTATTCGGCGCAATACCCAGCACAGCAATAGTGGCGGCGATGATATCAAACAGGCGCTGACGCGCTTTATGCGCATCTACGGTTTTCGGCGGCGCATACTCTTGCACCACCACCCAGTCACCATAACGGTCGATAGCCACGTTATATTCCGGCAGATCGGCATCATACAGGCGATAGCATTCAATCCCTTCCTGACGCGCCCATTTTTCAAATTTTTTCAGATTCTTACGCAGACGGTTAGCGAAATCTTCCGCCATCATCGTCGTTTTTCCACCTTCATTTTCTGCAAGGTGATAGTTTTTCTGCACGCAGTCCAGCGGGCCGTTCTTCGCTTTAAACTGTTTATCCGCCCGTAATTGCAGACAACTCAGCAGATCCGGCGAGGCGCTGAACAGCGACAGATTCCAGCCGCCAAACTGATTTTTCATCGTCCGGCCCAGCAGGCCATGCAGAGCAATCAGCGCCGGTTCACTCTCCAGACGCTCGCCATACGGCGGGTTGCTGATCACAGTACCGTATGGACCTTTCGGCAAAGGATTGCTCAGTTGAGCGACATCTTTAACGTCAAAGGTAATCAGTTCACCAATACCAGCACGGCGGGCGTTACGCTGCGCACGTTCGATAACCCGCGCGTCGACATCAGACCCGTAAAAGCGCGACGCATACCCCGCAAGACCCTGACGGGCGCGAGTTTGCGCGTCGGCTTTCACCTCTTTCCAGATAACCTCATCGTGCTGCGCCCAGCCGCCGAAGCCCCAATGACGACGATGCAAACCTGGCGCCCGATCGGTCGCCAGCATCGCAGCTTCGATCAGTAAAGTACCGGAGCCGCACATCGGATCGAGCAGCGGCGTACCCGCAGCCCAGCCGGAACGCATTACAATCGCCGCGGCAAGGTTTTCTTTGATCGGCGCCATTCCGGTACCATCCCGGTAACCACGCAGGTGCAGGCCCTCACCGCTAAGATCCAGTGAAATATGGGCCGTTTCTTTATTCAGCCAGACGTTAATGCGGAGGTCGGGATTATCGCGATCGACATTGGGCCGCGGAAGATTTTTACGCGTGAAACTATCGACGATCGCATCTTTTACCTTTAGCGCGCCATACTGGCTGTTGCGGATTTCGTCGTTCAGCCCACTAAAATGCACGGCAAACGTTGCCCCGGGGTTGAACATCTCCGTCCAGGGTATCGCCTGGACACCAAGGTAAAGATCCAGATCGCTGTATACATTACACTGGCTCAGCGGCAACATAATCCGTGAAGCCAGCCGACTCCACATCAGGCTTTGATACAGCAAGCGTGTATCCCCCTGAAAATGGACCCCGCCCTGGACCACCTGACACGCCACCGCACCAAGGCCTTCCAGTTCAGATTTTAACAGCTCTTCCAGCCCACGAGCCGTACTGGCAAACAGAGAATTCATATCGTCACTTTTACTAAAAGAAAATTGGTGCGCATTATAGCCAATATGTGCCCTATGTCATAAAGTTAAAGGCTTATTTTTACAGCCTGGGGCAGAGTATGGTAACGCTTTCGCGACTTTTTATTCATCCTGTTAAATCAATGCGAGGACTTGGCCTCAGCCACGCTTATGCTGATATCAGTGGGCTGGCTTTTGATCGCATATTTATGGTGACGGAAACCGATGGCACCTTCATTACTGCCCGTCAGTTCCCGCAAATGGTCAGGTTTACCCCCGCGCTGCGCCATGATGGTCTTCACCTGACCGCGCCAGACGGCAGCAGCGCACTGGTTCGCTTCAGTGACTTTGCTCCGCAACAGGAAGCAACTGAAGTCTGGGGCAACCACTTTACCGCCCTGATTGCGCCATCCCCGATTAATCAATGGCTAAGCGGTTTCTTTAACCGCAGCGTCCAGCTTCGCTGGCTGGGGCCGCAGCTAAGCCGTCGGGTGAAGCACCATGACGCCGTCCCCCTCTCCTTCGCAGACGGTTTTCCCTACCTTCTGGCCAATGAAGCCTCGCTGCGCGACCTGCAAAACCGTTGTCCGGCCAGCGTAAGCATAGAACAATTTCGCCCGAATCTGCTGGTCACCGGTGCAACAGCCTGGGAAGAAGATAGCTGGAAAGTGGTCCGTATCGGCGAGGTTGTTTTTGATGTCGCCAAACCGTGCAGCCGCTGCGTGTTTACGACCGTCAGCCCGGAGCGTGGGCAAAAGCATCCTTCAGGCGAACCGTTAACTACGCTACAAGGGTTTCGCACGGCGCTGGATAGCGGTGATGTCGATTTTGGTCAGAACCTGATCGCGCGTAATAGTGGTGTGGTGCGGGTTGGTGATGAGTTAGAGGTGCTGGTTCACGGCCCGGCTAAAGCTTACGGTGCGGGCGATAGCGATAACCTATTGACGCCCAAAGCCCAACAGAGCGCAACGGTGGCGATTGCATGGCAGGGGCTGAGTTTCACCGGTAATAATCAGCAAATCTTGCTTGAGCAACTGGAACAACAGGGTATTCGCATTCCTTACTCCTGCCGCGCGGGAATTTGCGGTAGCTGTCGTATTCGGCTGGAAGAAGGCGAAGTCAGCGCGCTGAAGAAAAACGCAGTGGCCGCTGATGGTACGATTCTGTGCTGCAGTTGCGTGCCGAAAACTGCCCTGCGGCTGGCGCCTTAAACCGCTTGTCCCAGGCTGTAGCTCACGCCTCCGGGCGCCGGTAGCAGACGGTCGTTCATAATTTTAATTACATCGCCGAGCTGCATGACTCGCCCGGCAAGCGTCAGACCCGGCTGTGCTAACAGGCACAGCGCCGCGTTCTCGCCGGGCTCAACGACCAGCAGATTGACCTGCTGACCGGTATCGCTCAGCCAGGCGCTGGCCGCATCACCGGTAGCGGGCTGCCAGCTCTCTGCGTGAGTTGTGAAATGCCAGCTTTTCGGCATTTGCGGTTTAAGAAAGCGAACGGCGACCAGCGCATTAAGGACTAATTCAGCGCGCTGTTCTTTGGATAATTCAAAGTCGCGACATTTCTCTTCAAATGAAAAATAGAGTGCGGCATCATCCACGCAAAATCCGCAAGGGACAAAAGCGTCAGGCGTCAACATTCGGCGCGGGAAGCGCGACCTGAATAACATACCATTAGCCAGGTCAAGCATCATGCGGTCATGTTCTTCGTCGTAATACCAACGCCAGTTATCGTCAGGTTTAATCCGCATTTATCCCCCCCGTCCTCTTTCACTTCCATCGCGAATAACATGTAAATTGCTACAGAATATTCCCAAAATTAAGAAAAGACTAAAATGTTTAAATAAGCAACAATGAAAGAATATAAAACAACCAGGGCTATAAATAAAGCCCTGGTGAAGTATCAGTAGAAGAAAAGATTAGATATGAGTAACAATTTCTTTAATCAGCGGCGGGCCTTTAAAAATGAATCCGGAATAAATCTGCAGCAGCGTCGCGCCAGCAGCTATCTTTTCCCGTGCCGCAATCACTGAATCAATACCACCAACGCCAATAATTGGCAGGCGGCCATTTAATTCCGCAGACAGCAGGCGAATAATTTCGGTACTCTTCAATTGCAAAGGACGTCCACTAAGTCCACCGGTTTCATCGCAATGTTTCATACCCTGAACCAGCGATCGATCCAATGTGGTATTGGTGGCAATCACACCATCAATATTATGCCGGACTAAACTGTCGGCAACCTGGATCAATTCTTCGGTGGAAAGATCCGGCGCGATCTTTACCGCCACCGGGACATATTTCTGATGCTTCTCCTGCAGCTCACATTGCTTATTTTTAATCGCCGAAAGCAAATCATCCAGCGCATCGCCGTATTGTAAAGTGCGCAGGCCTGGCGTATTCGGCGAGGAGATATTAATGGCAATATATCCGGCGTAAGCATAGATTTTTTCCATACATATCAGATAATCATCTTTGCCTTGCTCAACCGGGGTATCTTTATTTTTACCGATATTAATTCCCAGAACGCCATCAAAATGCGCCTTTTTTACGTTCTCAACCAGGTTATCAACCCCGTGGTTATTAAAGCCCATGCGGTTGATCAAACCTTCGGCATCGACCAGACGGAAGATCCTTGGCTTATCGTTACCCGGCTGCGGGCGCGGCGTCACGGTACCAATTTCGATTGAACCAAAACCCATTGCTCCGAGCGCATCAATACACTCGCCATTTTTATCCAGCCCGGCAGCCAGACCCAGCGGGTTCTTAAATTTGAGTCCCATACAGGTCACCGGCTTTGCAGGCACTTTTTGCCGCACCAACATTTCCAGTGGGGTTCCCGTAATACGGCGTAATTGTTGAAAGGTCACTTCATGAGCGCGCTCAGGATCGAGCTGAAAAAGGGCTTTACGAACGAAGGGGTAGTACATGAACTCTCCTGGATTCCCGGTGTGCAAACCGGGGGCGTATTATGTGCTATCCATCGCGGAAAGGGAATTGACCTGTGACAAAAAATCACCGGTCTGACGCAAACGTTTACTTTTACCACTCGTGTGACACCAGCAAAACGCACTCAGGCGCTGCTGGCGCGACACTGACGGAATTACCGTTTAACCGCCCGGATAAGGCCAGTGACGCCTTATCCGGGAATTACCCCAGCCTTACGCCAGCGCTTTACTGATTTTCTCGAACAGATCGCCGGAGAGATTCTCCAGCCCCTTCAGTTGCTCCAGCGCCGCACGCATCAGCGCCTGCCGCTTCTCATCATAGCGTTTCAGACGAATCAGCGGCTCAATCAGACGCGAAGCGACCTGCGGGTTACGGCTGTTCAGTTCGGTCAGCATCTCCACCAGGAACTGATAACCGCTACCGTCTTCAGCATGGAATGCCGACGGGTTACTGCTGGCAAAAGCGCCAATCAGGGAACGGACACGGTTCGGGTTACTCATGCTGAACGATCGATGATTCAGCAAACCGCGTACCACCTCCAGCACATTCTCTGCCGGGCTGGTGGACTGCAGGATAAACCATTTATCCATGACCAGACCGTCCTGATGCCATTTATCGTCATATTCCTGCATCAGTGCATCACGACACGGCAGTTGTGCCGCCACGGCAGCCCCCAACGCCACCAGCGCATCTGTCATATTATCAGCATGATGATATTGTGCGCGCACCAGTTTATCCGCCAGTTCCGCATCACCAAATGCCAGATAGCGCAGGCAGGTGTTACGTAGAGAACGCTTACCGATGTCGGCATGTTCCACGCGATAGCTGGCAAGTTTGTTGGCGTTGTACACCACCAGGAACTCGTCGGCCAGTTCGTTCGCCAGTGTACGAGTGAGCGCGTCACGTACTGCGGCGATAGCGATCGGATCGATAATCTCGAACAGTTCCGCGATTTCATTGGCTGAAGGCAGAGTCAGGATCTCGGCTGCCAGTGCCGGATCAATCGTCTCATCCAGCAGTATTGCGCGGAACGCATCGGCAACATGGATCGGCAGCGACAGCGGTTGTCCCTGCTGGTGACGGTTGACGTTGAGCTTGATGTAGGTCGCCAGCAGGCTCTGCGCCGCATCCCAGCGAGAAAAATCGTTACGGGCGTGACGCATCAGGAAGGTGAGTTGCTGATCGCTCCACTTATATTCCAGTTTCACCGGCGCGGAGAATTCGCAAAGCAACGCCGGTACCGGCTGGAAGTAGACATTGTCAAAAACAAAGGTCTGCTCCGCCTGGGTCACATTCAGCACCTGATGCACCGGATGACCGCCCTTCTGCAACGGAATCACGTTGCCTTCGTTATCGTACAGCTCAATATCGAACGGGATGTGCAGCGGCAACTTCTCCGGCTGTTCCGCAGTCGGCAAAGTACGCTGGCTGATGGTCAGCGTGTACTGTTCCGTTTCCGGGTTATAGTCGTCATGCACGGTGACAATCGGCGTACCGGACTGGCTGTACCAGCGACGGAAGTGGGACAGGTCGACGTTAGAGGCATCCTCCATCGCCTGGACAAAATCGTCGCAGGTGGCGGCGCTACCGTCGTGGCGTTCAAAATAGAGCTGCATCCCTTTCTGGAAATTCTCTTCTCCCAGCAGGGTATGCAACATACGGATCACTTCCGCCCCCTTCTCATACACCGTCAGGGTGTAGAAGTTGTTCATTTCGATGACCTTCTCCGGGCGAATCGGATGCGCCATCGGGCTGGCGTCTTCGGCGAACTGCAGGCCGCGCATAGTACGCACATTGTTGATGCGGTTGACCGCCCGTGAGCCGAGATCGGAACTAAATTCCTGATCGCGGAAAACGGTCAGACCTTCTTTCAGGCTGAGCTGGAACCAGTCGCGGCAGGTGACGCGGTTACCTGTCCAGTTATGAAAATATTCATGTCCAATAACGCGCTCGATATCAAGGTAGTCTTTATCGGTTGCGGTATCGGTACGCGCCAGTACATATTTAGAGTTAAAGACGTTAAGGCCTTTATTCTCCATCGCCCCCATGTTGAAGAAGTCAACGGCGACGATCATATAGATGTCGAGATCATATTCGAGACCAAAGCGCGTTTCGTCCCACTTCATCGAATTTTGCAGCGAGGTCATTGCCCACGGCGCACGGTCAAGGTTGCCGCGGTCAACGTACAGCTCCAGCGCCACTTCACGCCCTGAGCGAGTGATGAATGTGTCGCGCAGGACGTCGAAATCACCGGCCACCAGCGCAAACAGATAGCACGGTTTAGGGAACGGATCCTGCCACTGGATCCAGTGGCGGCCCCCCTCCAGTTCCCCCTGCGCCACACGGTTGCCATTAGAGAGCAGGAACGGATATTTGGCTTTATCGGCAATGATTTTAGTGGTGAAGCGCGCCAGAACATCCGGGCGGTCCAGATACCAGGTAATATGGCGGAAACCTTCCGCTTCACACTGCGTACACAGCGCTTCGCCTGACTGATACAGCCCTTCCAACGCGGTATTGGCCGCCGGGCTAATCTCATTAACAATAGTCAGAGTGAAATGTTCCGGCAATCCGCTAATGACCAGATGGTTATTTTCTTCTTTATAGTCACTCCACGCTTGACCATCAATCCGCAGAGAAATTAACGTCAGGTCTTCGCCATCAAGACGCAATGGCACATCAGACGTAGCCGCATGGCGTGAGACCTTGCTCTCAGCCGTAACAATGGTTTTTGCGGCATCCAGGTCAAAGGTCAAATCGATATCGCTAATCAGATACTCCGGCGCACGATAGTCGTGGCGGTATTTGGCTTGGGGCTGTTGTGTCATAAAAAACCTTTCGCATCTCCTGTAAAGTGTCGACCCAGTCTATTCCTGTTGCGCAATTCTCGCTATGCAGAATCTTCATCTTTTCAATGCTAAACATGAAAATCGCCACATTCTGATAACATTAGTGGCACGAAATGCACTCGACCCGACGCAAAGCTTGTGGTGTTATCCGTGTTCAATATATTAAACTAGACCTCGCAAATGACCGTCAGCGTCGCTATCGACCGTCGCCGCGGGACAGAGTCGGGTAATACAGGTATACTCCGCCTCCTTTTTTACCGCTTTGGTTTTGATGGAAACGCTCCAGTGAGAGGATGCTACTGCGCACCATGACCCAATTCACTTCTCCTGTATTGCACTCGCTGCTTGATACGGATGCCTACAAGCTGCATATGCAACAGGCTGTCTTCCACCGCTACCATAATGTACAGGTTGCGGCGGAGTTCCGTTGCCGTGGGGATGATTTACTCGGCATCTATGCCGATGCGATTCGCAACCAGGTTGAGACGATGCACGACCTGAAGCTACAGGACGATGAATATCACTGGCTATCGTGCCTGCCCTTCTTTTCGCGTGACTATCTCGACTGGCTGCGCGACTTCCGCTACGACCCGCGCCAGGTATCCGTCAGTAATGACAACGGCAAGCTTAACATTCGCCTTTCCGGCCCCTGGCGCGAAGTCATCATGTGGGAAGTCCCGCTGCTGGCCATGATTAGCGAGCTGGTGCATCACTATCGTTCGCCAGAAATCCACGTTGATCTAGCGCTGGAGACCCTTGAGCATAAGCTGGCCGATTTCAACCGTCTTACGGCTGATATAGATATGTCTCGCTTCCGTTTGATGGATTTCGGCACCCGTCGCCGCTTCTCGCGTGACGTGCAGCAGACCATTGTAAAACGCCTCCAGCAGGAGCCGTGGTTCACCGGCACCAGCAACTACGACCTTGCGCGTCGCCTGAATCTGACGCCAATGGGAACCCAGGCGCACGAATGGTTCCAGGCGCATCAGCAGATCAGTCCGAGCCTGGCAGGCAGTCAGCGCGCGGCTCTCGCCGCCTGGCTGGAAGAGTATCCTGATCAGTTAGGCATCGCGCTGACCGACTGCATTACAATGGATGCCTTCCTGCGTGATTTTGGCCCGGAATTTGCCACCCGTTATCAGGGGCTGCGCCACGATTCCGGCGACCCGGTGGAATGGGGCGAGAAGGCTATCGCCCACTACAAAAAACTGGGTATCGACCCGTTAAGCAAGGTTCTGGTGTTTTCCGATAATCTCGATCTGACGAAGGCGGTCGATCTGTATCGCCACTTTTCTTCGCGGGTGAATCTGAGCTTCGGTATCGGGACCCGTTTAACCTGCGATATCCCGCAGGTTAAGCCGCTCAATATCGTCATCAAGCTGGTGGAGTGCAATGGAAAACCTGTGGCGAAGCTGTCTGACAGTCCGGGGAAAACCATCTGCCACGATAAAGCGTTCGTTCGCGCCCTGCGAAAAGCCTTTGATCTGCCGCCAGTTAAAAAAGCCAGCTAGGGCAGCGTCAGGAAAGAGATGACGGTGATGATTAAGCCTCTGTCCCAACAGCCGTAGCTGGCATCGCCAGTTTGCGCACCGCCTGTGCGCGGAAAGCAAAGCGGACACGCAGTACGTAAGGATTATGTGCTTCAGGCCACATGGAAGTGCGTTCAACACGCAACGCGTTTTTTCGGGTACAGTCCGGGGTAAAATGGCTCGTGAAACCATTCTAATGGGACAGGCCCGACATCGCTTTCTTCGATACCCTCAGGGGAAAACGGGCACTCTCGCCACTTTTATTGCTGAAACACCCCCTCTTCATACGAATTCTGCTTGTCTGATGGAAGATGGCAGGTAACATAGATATCCCCCGCTAAAAGGGGTTACAGATTTTTCTATTGGACTAAAAAGAGAGACTATTATGAGCGTTGTGCCTGTAGCCGACGTACTCCAGGGCCGCGTTGCCGTTGACAGCGAAGTCACCGTGCGCGGATGGGTGCGTACCCGCCGAGATTCTAAAGCTGGCTTTTCATTCCTCGCCGTCTATGACGGTTCCTGCTTTGATCCTGTACAGGCCGTTATTAGTAATTCTCTTCCCAATTACAAAGAAGAAGTGCTGCGCCTGACCACCGGTTGCTCGGTGATTGTGACGGGTAAAGTGGTGGCATCTCAGGGTCAGGGCCAGCGCTTTGAAATTCAGGCCAGCCATGTTGACGTCGCTGGCTGGGTGGAAGACCCGGATACCTATCCGATGGCGGCGAAACGCCACAGCATTGAGTACCTGCGTGAGGTCGCCCACCTGCGCCCGCGCACCAACCTGATTGGCGCAGTGGCGCGCGTTCGCCATACGCTGGCGCAGGCGCTGCATCGTTTCTTTGATGAGCAAGGTTTTTTCTGGGTCTCCACCCCGTTGATTACGGCCTCCGACACCGAAGGCGCAGGGGAAATGTTCCGCGTTTCGACGCTGGATCTGGAAAACCTGCCGCGCAATGACCAGGGCAAAGTCGATTTCGATAAAGATTTCTTTGGTAAAGAGTCATTCCTCACCGTTTCAGGCCAGTTAAACGGCGAAACCTACGCCTGTGCGCTGTCGAAAATCTACACTTTCGGCCCGACTTTCCGTGCCGAAAACTCCAATACCAGCCGCCATCTTGCAGAATTCTGGATGCTGGAGCCGGAAGTGGCCTTCGCCGATCTGGAAGACAACGCCCGCCTGGCGGAAGCGATGCTGAAGTATGTCTTTAAGGCGGTACTGGAAGAGCGTGCGGATGACATGCAGTTCTTTGCCGAGCGTGTCGATAAAGACGCTATCGACCGTCTGCAGCGTTTCGTTTCCGCTGATTTCGCGCAGGTGGATTACACTGATGCGGTGAGTATTCTGGAGAACTGCGGTAAGCCGTTTGAAAACCCGGTGTACTGGGGCGTCGATCTCTCTTCTGAGCATGAACGTTATCTTGCGGAAGAACATTTTAAAGCGCCGGTAGTGGTGAAAAACTACCCTAAAGAGATTAAGGCGTTCTATATGCGCCTTAATGAAGACGGCAAAACCGTCGCCGCAATGGACGTGCTGGCGCCGGGTATTGGCGAAATCATCGGCGGCTCCCAGCGCGAAGAGCGTCTGGACGTGCTGGATGCCCGTATGGCGGAAATGGGGCTGAATAAAGAAGACTACTGGTGGTACCGCGACCTGCGCCGCTACGGCACCGTACCGCACGCAGGATTCGGCCTCGGCTTCGAGCGTTTGATCGCTTATGTAACCGGCGTGCAAAACGTACGTGATGTGATTCCATTCCCGCGAACCCCACGTAACGCGACATTCTGATCCTTTTCCCGCAATAAGCACCAGGCCAGCGTGAGCTGGCCTTTTTTATGTCAATTCTCGTTAACAATTCTCAAGAATTCTAAACATCAACTATCAGGATTAACATTAATGTTACGCACTATTTCGTTCCTGACCGAAGATAAAAACCGCACTTTATGCTCATTAATTAGCAAACTCACTGAATAACTTGTTCATTTATTAACCACTCAGCGCACGCATTGCTAAAACAGACATTGAATAAAAAAAGAGCAAAATATTGACGCAAAATGCGCAAATGCTCTTTTAGGCAAATTAATCATAATTAATTCATATAGATATATAAAGCGCAGTAATTTTCACTTCAAACAGGAACGGAAAGTTGATTGAGTTCACAAAGTTCCCTAAAATACACATTTAGTTACATGATATTTCCTCTTGTTACTTATTTTAGACATTGGTAGCATTTTCAGGGTAGCGAAACGTTGTTCTGGATGGAAAGATGCCTCCAGACACCAAACTATCATCAATAGTTCTGTAAATTTTTATTGACAGAATTTATTGGCGGCAGTGGCAAGTGTTGATAAAAAAATATAAATGAGGGTAATAAATAATGATGAAGCGCAAAATTCTGGCAGCGGTAATCCCTGCCTTGTTGGTTGCCGGTGCAGCTAACGCTGCAGAAATCTATAACAAAAACGGTAACAAACTGGACTTTTACGGAAAAATGGTTGGCGAGCACGTTTGGACTACCAACGGCGACACCAGCAGCGAAGACACCACCTACGCACGTATCGGTCTGAAAGGCGAAACCCAGATCAACGATCAGTTGGTCGGTTACGGTCAGTGGGAATACAACATGGATGCGTCCAACGTTGAAGGTTCTCAGACCACCAAAACTCGTCTGGCTTTCGCAGGCTTAAAAGCGGGTGAATACGGTTCATTCGACTACGGCCGTAACTATGGCGCGATCTACGATGTTGAATCCGCAACCGATATGCTGGTTGAATGGGGTGGCGATGGCTGGAACTACACCGACAACTTCATGACTGGCCGTACCAACGGCGTGGCAACCTACCGTAACTCTGATTTCTTCGGTCTGGTTGATGGTCTGAGCTTCGCCCTGCAGTATCAGGGGAAAAATGATGCCAGCACTCGTGATGTACAGAAACAGAACGGCGACGGCTTCAGCACCGCGGCAACCTACGCATTCGAAAACGGCGTTGCGCTGTCCGCTGGCTATGCAAACTCCAATCGTAGCGGCGATCAGAAAGCTGACGGCCAGGGTAAAAAAGCGGAAGCATGGGCAACCTCTGCTAAATATGACGCCAACAACCTGTACGCTGCGGTCATGTACTCCCAGACTTACAACATGACGCCGGAAAACCAGGACACCTACTTCGCGAACAAAACCCAGAACGTAGAAGCTGTAGTTCAGTATCAGTTCGACTTCGGTCTGCGTCCGTCCATCGGTTACGTACAGACTAAAGGTAAAGACCTGCGCTCTCGCACTGGTTTCTCCGGCGGCGATGCTGACCTGGTTAAATACATCGAAGTGGGTAGCTGGTACTACTTCAACAAGAACATGAACGTCTATGCAGCGTACAAATTTAACCTGCTGGACGACAACGATTACACCCGTGCTGCCGGCGTTGCAACCGACGACCAGGCTGCTGTGGGTATCGTTTACCAGTTCTAATCTGCAGTACACCCCTTCGTGATATGCCTAAAAAGCAGGACTTCGGTCCTGCTTTTCTGCATTCCTGAGATAAAAATCGTAACTTTCGAAAACCTTCTCGCTTTTTGTCGCAAACGGTTGGCAATTTGTAGTTCTCCCGTTACCCTGATAGCGGATTTCCCTTCAGTTATCACAATGGAACCTCATCATGTTTGAGAACATTACTGCCGCCCCTGCTGACCCTATTCTGGGCCTGGCCGATCTATTTCGTGCCGATGACCGCCCGGCAAAAATTAACCTTGGAATTGGTGTTTATAAAGATGAAACAGGTAAGACACCGATCCTGACATGCGTGAAAAAAGCAGAACAATATCTGCTGGAAAATGAAACTACCAAAAATTATTTGGGTATTGATGGTATTCCTGAATTTGGTCGCTGCACGCAGGAACTGCTGTTTGGCAAAGGAAGCGCGATTATTAATGATAAACGCGCTCGTACTGCCCAAACTCCGGGCGGTACCGGTGGTTTGCGCGTTGCGGCAGACTTCCTGGCGAAAAAAACCGACGCCAAACGCATTTGGGTCAGTAACCCGAGCTGGCCGAACCATAAAAGCGTGTTCGAATCAGCCGGGCTGGAAGTTCGCGAATACAGCTATTACGATGCAACCCACCATCAACTCGACTTCGACGGGCTGCTGGCGAGCCTGAATGAAGCGCAGGCGGGCGATGTCGTTCTGTTCCACGGCTGCTGCCATAACCCAACTGGTATCGATCCGACGCTGGAACAGTGGCAGCAGTTGGCTCAGCTTTCCGCCGGGAAAGGCTGGCTACCGCTGTTCGACTTTGCCTATCAGGGATTTGCCCGCGGTCTGGAAGAAGATGCTGAAGGTCTGCGTGCGTTCGCGGCACTGCATAAAGAACTGCTGGTCGCCAGCTCCTATTCGAAAAACTTCGGCCTGTACAACGAGCGCGTCGGCGCCTGTACGTTAGTGGCTGGCGATCAGCAAACCGTTGACCGCGCCTTCAGCCAGATGAAGTCCGTGATCCGCGCTAACTATTCTAACCCACCGGCCCACGGCGCATCGGTGGTGGCGACGGTTCTCAGCAATGATGCACTACGCGCGATCTGGGAGCAGGAACTGACCGATATGCGCCAGCGTATTCAACGCATGCGTCTGCTGTTCGTTAATACTCTGCAGGAAAAAGGCGCCAGCCGTGATTTCTCTTTCATCTCACAGCAAAACGGAATGTTCTCGTTCAGCGGTCTGAGCAAAGAGCAGGTACTGCGTCTGCGTGAAGAGTTCGCGGTTTATGCCGTCGCGTCCGGACGAATTAATGTCGCCGGTATGACCCCAGACAACATGGCTCCGCTGTGCGAAGCAATTGTCGCGGTGCTGTAACCCTCCTGTAGCGGGAAAAAACAAAGGGCCGCATCTGCGGCCCTTTGGCATTCTGTGGCCCATATCAATTATTACCAGACCGGCATTTCATCCTGCAGGAAAGGGTTGTGCAGACGCTCATAACCGAGAGTTGACTCGGGGCCATGACCGGGGATAAACGACACATCATCGCCCAGCGGCAATAATTTACGCTTTATAGCCTCTATCAGTTGGCCATGATTGCCGCGCGGGAAGTCGCTGCGCCCTACTCCGCCTTTAAAAATCACATCGCCAGAAATCAGCAGACGGGAAGTCTCATCAAAGAAGACGACATGTCCAGGCGTATGGCCGGGACAGTGCAGCACCTGTAGAGACACATTGCCCACGCTAACCACATCGCCTTCATTCAGCCAGCGATCCGGCTGCAACGGTGGACAATCTTCCAGACCAAACATCCGGCTTTGCGCGGGCAATCCTTCCAGCCAGAACTCATCTTCTTTTTCCGGACCGATAATCGGCACAGCATAGTGTTGCGCCAGCTCAGCCGCAGCGCCAACATGATCAAGATGACCGTGCGTAAGCAGGATCTGCGTCAGGCAAACGCCCGCTGCGGTAACCGCTTGTTTGATCCGTTCAGCGTCACCACCGGGATCGACCAGCGCCGCCAGCCGGGTTTGTTCACACCAGATTAAGGAACAATTCTGCGCGAACGCGGTAACCGGAATAATACGATAGTTCATGATGCTCCTTTCGTTACCAGTGCCGTACTGGACCGGTATCAATATGCACAAAGTTGCTACGTGGATAGTATCCTACACCACCAGCGCGCATAGATAACGCCGCTTTGCGAACATTGCTTAACGAAATACCTTCAATATGGAAATCCATGGCCTGGCCCTTAGTGTGGTAGCTATGTTTTGCCACACCGCGACTCCGTGCGCGAAGCTCATTATTGGTATCAACAGAACGATAACCAGAAATAAGCTGGACAGGTTTATTGGTGCCAAGTAATCCCTGCAAGCGATAGAGCTGATCGAACAAACCAGGATCGATAGATTTAATCTTATTCGCGCGATAATCGCGGAAAAAGTGGTTAAGTCTTGCTAATTCATCCTGAATATAGCCTCTGCCATCGAAAAACTCTGCCTTGAGTGATTCACCAGTATGCAGGTTATTCAGCGTCAAAATACGCGGTCGGGAGGTCGAGAGGGTGGCAAATGCCGGCGCAGGCAGAATGGCAGCAGCACCGAGGGCAGCACCACCTAACGCCAGCAGTTTGCGGCGATTAGCGTCAAATTTGTCCATGATAATCAGGTCTACAGGTAAATGAATCGTAATATATTTTTCCGCTAACTCCCCCGTTAGCCGCAGGCAGACAATGGTTCCGTTGGTGGCTAATAAATCTCAACCACAGAACATGTTCTGCATACCGCCGCAGCAGTTTGCGGAATGATATATATAGCCGTCATAGATCACGTTGCTGATACGTTAACTACACGCATTCACCCGAATATCTTACCGGAACACCTGCAACGCGAATTATTTTGGCTATATATGCACTTCTGGCGCACGAAAAGCACCTTACCGGGCATTATTGCCAACGTCAAGGCAGCCTCTCCCCAGTAAACACGGGCCTTACAGACAATAAGGCCCGTTTTCACACAGGAATAAGACAACCGAATTCGTTGAACTACTTCATTTATCTGATTAATTGTTCGGCTTTTGCCAGGATTTGTGCGCTGGATCGCGCGGTGAGATCGTAATTGTAAATATCTGTTCGATATTGTGTACGCCCGTCCGCGCCGACAAATGCGGTCAAATAATAGAGATTAACCGGAATGTTCTGACGAATATTAACGTAGCGCGTATTCCCCTGTTTGAGCGCATCTGAAATTCGTGCATCGTTCCAGCCCGCATCCTGCAAAAGCATATTCGCCAGCTCCGAGGCTTTATTTACACGCACACATCCTGAGCTTAACGCCCGTACATCTTTCTGGAACAGGTTATGGTTCGGCGTATCATGTAGATAAATCGCGTCCGAACTTGGCATATTGAATTTATATCGCCCCAGAGAGTTGTGCGCGCCAGGCGCCTGCTGGAAGCGGAACGGCAAATTCGACGCCGTTATCGTCTCCCAGTCAACCTGCCAGGGGTCGATCGCCTCTTTACTATTCCAGCCACGCAACACCGTATAACCGTGCTGTTCAAGATAGCCAGGGTTATTGCGTACCTTTGGCAGGATATCTTTGCGCGCCAGCGTTGGAGGTACATTCCACGGTGGGTTAACCACCACATTATTCAGCGCACTACTCATCATCGGCGTTTTGCGATCCGGACGGCCAACAATAACCCGCGATGCCAGCACCTGACTGCCATTCTGGTAATAAACCAGCGAGAAAGCAGGAATGTTCACCATAATGACGGTTGAAAGATTACCCGGCAGCAGGCGCAAACGCTGAATGTTCAGCGCCAGCACCCCGGCGCGCTGCGCGGGCGAAACGTTAAGCCAGTCGCGAGTAGACTGGCCAATCACGCCATCGACACCCAATCCCTGCCACGCCTGAAAACGCTTAACGCCTGCAACTAACTGACGATCGTACACGCCACGATCGTTATTCTGCCTCTTTTTCCCGGCAGATGAACTGACCGCCTCGCCGGGCAAAACAATTTTGGCGGCATCATCCAGCATACCGGTGCGCTGTAAAATTTCACGCAGCGCACCGACATCATTGCTCCATTCACCGGGACGTAACGCTCTCTTGCTGATCAGCTGCGGCCATGGGCGGGAATCAGCAACCAGCGCCAGTAGCGCCTGGTGCATAGCGGCGTATTGCGGATGCTGCGGCGCCAGACCGGCAATAAACTGCGGCAACGAACCGTTATCCAGCGCCAGTTGCCACTGGTTAATGACCGACAGCGGCGGCGTCGACATCACGTAGGGTTTTGTACCATACAGCCAACGGTTGCCCTGAGTTGGAATGCCGCTAATAAAATACAGATAGCCCATCATGGCGTCTGATAGCACAATATCACGCGCCATGCCGTTCACCGAAGGATCGGTCAATAACTCGACCCAGGTGGTAAACTGCGGCTGAAATCCGGCGATAGCGACTTCAGCCAGCTGCTGTTGAAACGCCTGTACCGCCTCACGATTATCCCACATCGGCTTCATGCCTCTCGCTGCATACAGCGAGACCAGCGGATTGATAAATACGGGTTGATACCCGGATGGCAGCAGCACCTGAATCTCGGCGCGGCTTTTTGCCGCCGCATCAGCAGGAAGCGTCTGCTCGCCAGCCATCTTCTCGACCGCCGCCGACTGACTGGCGCTCTGACTCAGCGCGGACGATATCTCGCCAATCGCCGCGGAGCTATCTGCTGGTACAACTTCAGGCTCTTCGGCCTGGACCTTAAACAGTGGAGCAAATGCAAAAACCAGGCTCAGGCTGAGCACTGATAATTGACGACCATACCGTTTCTTTAGCAACATCCCTTGCCCCCTGTTAACACATTGCTGCCCACAAAAATGGAGCTTAAATTCAGTATATGAAGATGAAAACGCGTTTGCCTTCCCAAATGTAAAGAAGTTAAAAGATTATACAATCCTAAAATCGCGTTACCGCTAACAAAAAGGGCGACATCGCGCCGCCCTTGTGTCTGGTCATTGAATAACCTTATGAAGCGTTTGCCGTTCCCGGCAGCGTTTCGGGCAGCTGTGGTGCAAAGCCGCGCAGCCCCACCACATGCACATGCTCGTGATTATTCACCACCTTACGCACCAGTTTATAGGTGGTGCCTTTTTCCGGGCTGATGTTTTCCGGCGCCGCGATAATTAACTGCATCTCCAGACGATCGCACAACTCAAATAGCGTGGCGATAGAGCGGGCATCCAGACGCGCCGCCTCATCAAGAAACAGCAGACGGCAAGGAGAGATATCCTTACCGCGCAGGCGCAGGGATTCATCTTCCCAGCTCTGCACCACCATCACCAGAATCGACATCCCGGTACCGATAGCCTCGCCGGTAGAAAGCGCTCCGGATTCCGCGCGCAGCCAGCCGTCTGAGCCACGGTTAACTTCCACTTCCATTTCCAGATAGTTGCGGTAATCCAGCAGCTCTTCGCCAATGGTTTGCGGCGTACGCTGCCCCATATCAATCTGCGGATTCAGGCGCTGATAAAGTTTCGCCAGCGCTTCCGAGAAGGTCAGACGGTTGCTGTTGAACAGATCCTGATGCTGTTCATGTTGTTCTGACAGCACGCCCAGCAGCATCGCGTGAGTTTCCCGCACGTTGACGTTCAGACGCACGCTGTTGACCTGACCGAAGGAAACGCTCTGTAGCCCCTGGTTGAGCATACGAATACGGTTCTGCTCGCGCTGGATGGTCTTACGAATGATGTTGGCCACGCTACGGGAGCTGATGGCCAGCTTCTGCTCGCGGTTGGTCAGCTCTTCCGTCAGGCGGCTGAGTTCGATCTCCATCTGCTCAATCGCTTCCACCGGATCGTCGGTACGGATGATATCCTGACGAATACGTTCGCGCAGATGCTGATAAACAGCGACAAAGAACTGAATTTTGCGTTCCGGGCGCTTCGGATCTTCAGAAATACGCAGCACATCGCGCAAATGTTCGTTATCGGCCACCGCCAGACGCAGCGCGCCGAGCGCCTTATCCGACATTGAACGCAGTTCATCAGCGGAGAGGTAAGCCAGCTCGCGACGGTGCAGACGACGCTCCACACCGTTGTCTTTCACCAGCCGCATCACCGCACACCAGCCCGCTTTGGCGCTAACCACCTGTTCGCGCATCTCACAATAATCGCGATCCAGCTTACGCAGCTTGCGGGTCAGGTTGTCCATTTCCGCTTCGCAGAAGGTTAGCGCTTTTTCTAACTGATTACGCCGCGCACGGTTGTTGCTGAGCTGCGCGTGGAGCTCATCGCGGCGCAGACGGGCGCGCTCTTCGGCACCGGCGTCAGCGCGTACGCCGATATCCTGAAGCTCCTTATGCAGATCATTGAGCAGTTCTTTTTTGGTGTCATACGAGCTTTTCAGCGACGCCAGCACCTGATTGTACTGGTTGAGCTGCGTAGCGTGAGTACGCAGCGCTTCACGGGCGCGGGCGCGTTCCGCTTCCGCCTGCTCCAGACGCTGGCGCAGTTTCTCGTTGAGATCGCTATTACCGCTTAGCATCTCTGCAGAGTCAGAATAGCTAAAATGAGCCCGGCGCTGCACCACTTCACTCAGCGCAAACGCCTGTTGGCGCGCATCGCGCTGGGTCTGCTGCGAATACGCATAATCTTCTTTCAGTTGTTCAAACTGTTCCGGATCGCTCTGGAGAACAGAAACCATCGGCTCCAGCTTCGCCAGTTGATTGCCATGCTGCTGCACGAAACGCGCGGCTTCCTGCGCTTCATCAAGGCGCGCCTGAATTTCATCAACGCGATCGGCCAGCGAGTCATCAGCCAGCAGATTCAGACGCGGCAGCAGGCGGTTCAAAGCGGAAACGCCCTCTTTTGCCTGCTCGTACTGCACGCGGTTCTGCTGATTATCGCTCTCGTGCGCGCTCAGCGCCCGCTCCAGCTCGCCGCGACGGGTATTGAGTTTGCGAATTTCTTCTTCCGGGTCGTCCTCAAAGGCTACCGCCAGATGATTGCCGATAAAACGGCTGAAAGCCTGATGCAGGCGCTGCGTTTTTTGCACATCAAACGACAGCGTCGCAAAACGCTCAGAGAGGCTTTCGCGCTCGGCGTGCAGCATTTCAACGCGGCTTTCGCGAGCGGCGCGGCCAAACAGCGGCAGCGTCGGAAAACGTGAATAGCGCCACTGACGATCGGCAATTTTAACGACAACCGCTTTTTCCAGCTCATCGACACTGAATACGCTGTCATCAAATGACTGCGGATCCCCTTCGATCAAATAGAGATCTTCAGGACAATCTTCCAGCCCTTCCAGTTGTTCAGCGATGAGTGACAGATCCGGCACGACTATCGCGTGGCGCGACGGGCCATATAACGCGGAGAAGTACGGAGCATCATCGAGGCTAACGTCGTCATAGATTTCTGACAGCAGCACGCCGCCGAAACGTTCCGCAAGGGCATTCAGACGCGGATCTTCCGAACCGCCCGGCTGGCTGAGGCGCTCAATTTCTTCATCGATAGCACGCTTGCGGGCGCCCACGTCGTCACGCTCGACGATGGCCTCCCGTTCGCGCTCCAGCAGTTGCTGAAGATATTCGGTGACGTCCTGGCTTGATTCAAACTGCTCGCCGCTCTGCTCGCACAGCTGATTGAGGCTGTTCTGCGCCGCCAGCCAAATGGGCGCGCGACGCATCAGGGTTTGCGTGCGCGATTGCAGTTGTTCCAGTTCCTGACGCAGGGCCATCCGCCGTTCGCTGGCGGTGGAAACGCTGTCGGAGAGCGAGGCTATGCGGGCTTCCAGCTCCTGGTGCAGGGCTTCCAGTTCGTCAATATCGTAGCGTTTGCCCTGGCGCTTACAAAACTCATTCAGCTGGCGCTCGGCATCCTGCTGTTCACGCAGGCGCTGTTCCAGTTCCGTCAGACGGCTGCGCAGCCCGGAAGCTTGTTCTGCCTGATGCCGTTGATTGACGCCCTCGCGCAGCAGTTCGCGCGCCACGTCCCAGGCTTCATTACGCGCCAACGGACCGTTGATCTCCGCCACCAGTTGGTACGCCTGTTCAAACTGACTGTGCGCGGTCTGCGCCACGCTTATTTTCTGTTCCAGCGACAGCATTTTCTCCGTCGCTTCCTGCTCTTTCGCCTGGAAGGTTTCCAGCCACTGGTCGGCGCTCTCCGGAGTTAAATCCGGCAGGTGACACAGGGCTTTTGCCCGTTCCAGCGCCTGTAGCGCCTGATTGTACTGAATCGCACGGGTCTGCTGCACATCCAGCGCCTGCTGATAGTCGGCAAGCTGGTTTTTCAGCTCATCCACTTCCAGCTCGGCGGCCTCGGCGCGGGCTTCGTTCTCTTCCTGACGATCCGCCGCTTCGGCAACGACTTCATTTTGCTCTTCGAGACGAATTTGCAGTTCGTCAAGATCCGCCTCATAGCGCTCGATTTTTTCCTGCTGACGCAGCGCGGTCTGCACCAGGTTCAGATGGTCACTGGCAGCCTGATAATCGGCTTCCAGATCGCCTTCCGCACCGTTATGCTCCTGTAACTCGCGCGCCATATCAACGTGCTTGTACTGTTCAGCGGCAAGCTGTGACCGGGAGGTAAACAGCTCGCGACGATATTCCAGCGCTTTGTCGAGATGAATGCGTCGCTCATTGGCGTGACGCATATAATCAGCCGCGACATAGTTGGTGGCTTCGCTGATCAGATGTTTGAACAGATCGCGGTCAGACTGCGTGACGCGGATGGCTTCCAGCGTCATGCGGTTTTCACGCAGCGCCGCTTCCATATCCTGGAACGCTTTGCGCACGCCGCTGTTTTCCGGCAGCAGGTAGTCGCGCAACGAGCGGGTAATGGTGCTCGAAATCCCGCCGTACAGAGAAGCTTCAATCAGGCGATAGTATTTGCTACGGTCCGAGGCTGAGCGCAGACGGCGGGCCACCACGCCAAGATCGAACATCAGCGAGTGATACTCGGTAATGGAGTTAAACTGTTTGAACTGCACCCCTTCCATCGCTTCGAGCTTCTCTTTCAGCTCGTTGAGCGTCACCACCCGCGCCTGACGTTCGTTAAGGGTTTCGGTCAGCAACTGAGTTGGCTGAATGGCGGTGGGCAGACCCTGAATAGCAAAAGGCTTGATATCGACCTTGCGATCGCGACCGGCGACCTGCTGCAGACGCACCCCAACCACCACGCGCTGGTGGCGAGAATTAATAACGTCCAGCACCGAATAACAGACCCCGGCACGCAGCTTACCGTGCAGGCCTTTATCGCGCGAACCGCTGGTCGCACCGGCTTCCGTGGTATTGCGGAAGTGCAGCAGCGTCAGATCCGGGATCAGCGCGGTGACGAAAGCCGCCATCGTGGTGGATTTACCGGCACCGTTACCGCCGGAAAGCGTGGTCACTAATTCATCAAGATCAAAGGTACGGGCAAAAAAACCGTTCCAGTTAACCAGCGTCAGCGAGCGAAATTTTCCGCGTTCAATCATTACTCTTCCTCCCCGCTATCCGGCTGATTCTCTTCATTCTCGTCATTGAGCTGCAGGCGATTTTCCAGCGCCATGGCTTCACCATCGCGGATCATCCGCAGCTGCGCTTCGCGCGGATCGTCGCCGACGCGAACGTCAGCGCCGAAGCGGAAGACCGATTCAGTTATGCGGAATTTGCTGCTGTCGTGGCCCATAAACCACACCATGCCGAGACGACGTAAGCGATTGAGCGAGGCGCGCATCTTCTCCTGTAGCTTCTGCCGATCGAGATCGGAACCGGTGGAGCGGTTGTTAACCAGCTTCAGCAATTTGGCTTCATCCGCCAGGGTCAGCAGCTCGTCGTAAAGCTCCTGCTGAGTGAAGATACCTTCGTTAGCCAGACGCTCCGGGCTGAGGTAGAGGTAGCAAAGAATTTTGCCGACCATCATATCCAGCTCTGAAAGCACTGAGCGTGGGATCAGCGTGGTCGAACGCGGGCGCAGATAGAAAAAGCCCTCCGGCGCGCGAATCAGCTCAACGTTGTAGCGAGCATAAAACTCTTCCAGGTAATCCTGAAAATCCATTAAAAATGCGTGATTATCCAGCTCGTCAAGGCCGATATGACGGCCCGAGCGCAGGGCGCTATCCAGCGCCGGAAATAACGGATTAGCCAACGCTTGCGCCAGTTTAACCGGCATCACTTGTTCAATATTTGTCGATGACATGCGCCTGTACCTTGGCTCCGTAATCATTAATCGGCTGCCATTTTGCCGGCAGTCCGGTGAAATCTGCTTGCGCTACGCCCAGACGTACCGCCTGGTCGACAACAATTCGCGCAACATCAAAGTGGCGCGCACGCGGATACTGCGCCAGATATTCGCGAACCACCAGGCCGAGATCCAGCGGCACTCCTTTCTCTTTGTAAACCGCCAGTTGCCCTTCAATAAGCGCCGCAAGCTGTTCGCGAATTTCGTTAAACTCTTCGTACTCCAGATCCGCAGGAAGTTCCCCGGTCACCTCTTCATCGTGCAGCGCCATCTCTTCATCGCGCATATCAAGCAGACGATCGGCATTGGCATGGATTAGCGCCCATGGCGCGTCAAAGTAGGTTTGCACCGACTGACGCAGGCGCTGGGCGAAGACGCGATTTTTATCCATATCAATGGCGGTACGGATAAATTTATGCACATGGCGATCGTAGCCGATCCACAGGTCAATCGCCTGCTGGCCCCAGCTAACGATACGGTCCAGCTTACTTTGCAGATCGAACACCAGACGATCGATAAAATTCAGATCGTCACGCGCCATGGTTGAGTCCTGAATGCGCAGCAGGTTCGCCTGTAATTTATCGCCCGCGGCATCCAGCGTATCCTGCAGTTCACGCAGGGTACCAGACGTTTCAGACAACAGCAGCTCACAGCTGGAAATCGCCGCCCGCCAGTCTTTGTTCAACAACTGGGCAATATCATCTTTCACCAGTTGCTGCTGCTCATCCATGATCCGTTGAGTCAGGTCGATACTGTCAAAGATTTCCGCCACCGAGTATTTCAGCGGAGCGAAAACGTTGCGATGCCAGTGGAATTCATCGCCGCCCTCTTCCGCCGAGTCGGCGGCGCGTTTAAGCTCACCGGCAACGATTGATAGCTGCATCGACAGGCGCAGCGTGGAGAATTCGCGCTGGCGAATATAGTAATCGGTGATCCCGATCCCTAACGGCGTCAGGCGATAAATGGCATTCCCTTCGGTGATTTCGCTGGTAAAGCGGTTCAGCAGACGCTGGCGCACCATATCGTTAATCGCATTATTGGCGCGCTGGCTGATGGTTTCGCTGGTCTGCTCAAACGCATCACTGACGTGGCGGAACGCATCCACCAGTTCTCCCTCGGTCATTTCCCCTTCCATCCGCTCACCGTTCAGGGTGGCAATTGCCAGCAGGAAAGAGAGTCTGTCGACCGGCAGCGCAATAGAAAAATCATTTTTCCTGGCCCAGGCAACCAGTTCGGGGACTGTCTGGGAAAATTCACTCATAGTTTATCCTTGCATCTGCGGCTTAAGCGCGGTGACATGAATATAGCGGCCTAAGCTAACATACGGCTCCTGACGACAGTAGCGCGTTTCCAGCTCCAGTAGCGCCGCATACTTGTCGTGCTGTTGGTGTTTTTCACGCAGATAATCATGAAACACCCGCACGCCGGTCTTACCGGTAATATGCCAGCCAATCTCCTCCAGCCAGCGGTAGACCTGCTGCGGATCGCGCGGATAGTCCGGCGACAGCGTGCGTTTTTTCTTTTTCGGCATGCCAATTTGCACATAGTCGAAATTTCCGGCCACCATATTGTGCATCAACAGGCCATTAGCATTGTAGAACATTAGCGACAACGCGCCGCCTGGGCGGAGTCGCGACCACAGCGCACGCAACACCGCCTGCGGCTCAGCCACCCACTCAAGTACCGCATGAAACAGTATCAGATCGACCGGATTTTCCAAATGCCGCGCAATATCCTGAGCCGCGCATTGTACAAAATGCATGTTAGCGATCACACCTTTATCAGCGGCCGCCTGCCGGGCGCGAGTGACCATTTCACCAGAGAGATCGCATAACGTGACATGATGGCCCATTTCCGCCACTTTGATCGCCGTCTGCCCCTGGCCGCCGCCCGCATCAAGAATCTGCAAAGGCCCCGGCCCCATCTGATTCAGCAATGGTTGCAAATCCTGCCAGAGGATTGCCTGCCGCAGCTGGCCTTTGGTGGTGCCGTATATATTGCGCGAAAATTTTTCAGCAATATCATCGAAATTACGATCCTGCACAGGTGACTCCGCAAGCCAACACAAAGTCGCTATTTTGTCATACCCACGCGGAGAATGAAGCGATCTGTTGTAAGATCGGGGCATATCTTTGGTTATATGGTTAAAAAAGGAACCATCTGGCATGCTTTTTACGCTGAAAAAGGTTTTAGGCGGTATGATGCTGCCGCTTCCCTTGCTGCTGCTGCTCATCGCATTCGGCATCGCGCTCCTGTGGTTTAGTCGTTTCCAGCGCACCGGCAAGCTCTGCGTCAGCCTCGGCTGGCTATTGTTGCTGCTGCTGAGCCTGCAACCGGTCGCCGACAGTTTGTTAAAACCAATCGAAGATAAATACCCGACCTGGCGCGGAACCGAGCGCGTGCAGTACGTCGTGGTGCTCGGCGGCGGCTACACCTGGAATCCAGACTGGGCCCCCAGTTCAAATCTTATCAACAACAGTCTGGCGCGACTGACGGAAGGGATCCGTCTGTGGTACGAGAATCCGGGTGCGAAACTCATTTTTACCGGTGCAGCAGCAAAAACGAACCCGGTCAGCACCGCTGAAGCCGGGGCCAGAGTGGCGGAGAGTCTGGGAATACCGCGCAGCGAAATCATCACGCTGGATAAACCCAAAGATACCGAAGAGGAAGCCGCGGCGGTAAAAGCGGCGATAGGCAGCGCACCTTTTCTGCTGGTAACCTCCGCCTCGCACCTGCCGCGTGCAATGATTTTCTTTCATCACGTCGGGCTGAATCCTTTACCCGCCCCTGCCAACCAGCTGGCGATTACGTCCCCGCTTAACCCATGGGAGCGGGCGATCCCTTCGCCCGTTTGGCTGATGCATAGCGATCGGGTGGGATATGAAACGTTAGGGCGCATCTGGCAATGGTTAAAAGGCGCATCAGGCGAGCCAGGGCAAAATTGATTTTGCCGCCAGATCAAACCGGGTGCGGTCAAAGCGCCCGGTATTCACCAGATTTTCCACTTCATCCCACAACAGATACAGCCAGCGCCGCCAGAGAAACGCTTCCGCCACCGGCGCCCGACGCAGGTAGTGCCACAGCAGTTGTTCCTCCTGGCCACTATCGGCCAGACGGAATAGTTCATATTCCCGCGGCGCCCAAAGCATCATGCCCGGCCCAACCATCGCCAGCAGTTGATCGCTGCGCGGATCTTTCAGCATACTGCGCAACGTGAAGCTGCCGTGCACCAGCACACAGTTATCATTGAACTCTTTAAACAGCTGCGGCAGGCATTCACGAGTACGGAACAGTATACGTTTATCCTGCATTGTCAGGCCGGTATCCTGGTACAGGTTCAGCGTGCTCCAGAGCATCTCTACCCGCTGGCGATACCAGTGCGGCCAGAGATTTTCCTGAGTGCTGTCAACCCTTCCTACGCAGCCGCCGCTATCCTGTCGATGCCATGCCAACAGCGCCTCCACAATCTGTTCCTGCAGTTGTTCCCAGCGTTCTGGTGTGCGGGCAGGCGCTTCAACTGAAACGCCGCGTAGTCGTTCAATCAGCAAAACATCAGGCCCCGGATGCTCTTCGTGCGTCATCACTCCATAGACCACCGGCATACGTACGGTCCCACTGCGCGCAAGGGTCGATATTTTCCATGCCAGCTGACGGGCGACGCCAGGCGTCGTAAAACTCTTCGCCAATAACGGCAGAGGATTTCCCTGAGCATCATACAGCGACCATAGCGCCGTGGAGTTTTTCTCGCTAATGCACTCCACGCGACTTAATTTTTCCCCCAACAGGTGGCTCAATTCGGTACGCAGTTGTTCCATTCTTGATTGCCCCTATGAAAACTATCGGCTTCATAATGAGCGCCGACCGCAAGGTTGTCATCGGGTAAGATCAAAATTGCAACGGAAATAGGGAAAATTGGGCTGAGTGATATCCCCTCCTGATAGAGGGGAGAATAGAATTAACGCAGCTCTGCGCGTACGCGCTGCAGATCTTCCGGCGTATCGACACCGGTGCCGGGAACGACTTCCGCCACCGCGACATGGATTTTTTCGCCGTACCACAGTACGCGCAGTTGCTCCAGCATTTCAATCTGTTCTAGCGGGCTCGGTGCCCAACTGACATAACGGCGGATAAAACCGGCGCGATAGCCGTAGATACCGATATGCCGCAACAGCGAATCCCCGATGGTTGCGCGGGACCCGGCAAAACGATCGCGATCCCAGGGAATCGTCGCGCGGGAGAAATAGAGCGCGTAACCCGCGGCATCCATCACCACCTTTACCGCATTCGGATTAAATGCTTCTTCAGCATCGTGAATTGGCACCGCTAACGTCGCCATACCGCTGTCGCTGTTCGCCAGATTGTCTGCAACCTGACGCACTATCGCTGGCGGGATCATGGGCTCATCGCCCTGAATATTTACGATAATGGTATCGTCGCTAAAGGCGAATTTCTCAACAACCTCAGCAAGGCGTTCAGTACCGGAATGATGATCTTCACGCGTCATACAGACTTCACCACCGGCTGCTTTAACCGCGCGGGCCACATCCTGGTGATCGGTCGCCACAATGATACGCTCAGCGCCAGATTCACGCGCCCGCTCCAGGACATGGACAATCATCGGTTTGCCGTTAATATCCTGCAGCGGTTTGCCAGGCAGACGGGTAGAAGCAAAACGCGCCGGAATGATAACCACAAAACTCATGACTGGCTCTCTTCTGCAGCAAGCGAACGGGCTTCGGTTTCCAGCAACACGGGAATGCCGTCGCGCAGCGGGAAGGCCAGATTATCCAGTTTGCAGATCAGCTCTTGCTTATCCTGGCTGTAATACAGCTTACCGTTACAAACCGGACAGGCGATAATTTCAAGTAAACGATGATCCATGATTCCTCCAGATGGACCGAATAGATTCCGCAGCAGCATATCACAGCCTGGCTCAGGCGGCGTCAATTTCCCACCCCTGTCGTAGCCCGGTAAAGAGATCCGCCGGTCGCTGTCTGCAGACCACCTGTGTCATGTCCTGCCAGCGGGCAAAATCATCAATCGCCCGCTTTAGCCCCCTCTCCAGCCCCGACGTGACCTTCACGCCATTCTCCAGCCACAAAGCGATAATCTCCAGCACACCCGTTTTGCGATGCACTTTGCTATCCATCTTACCCACCAGTTTTCCCTGGTGCAGCAACGGTAAAACAAAATAGCCATACTGACGCTTTGACGCCGGCGTGTAGCACTCCAGGCGATAGTTAAAATTGAACAGCTGTTCTGCCCGTTTACGATCCCATACCACCGGATCGAACGGCGACAGCACGGCGCTATGAGTGGCTGTTAGCCTGCCGCCTGCCGCTGACTCCAGCTGTGACAGCACATCGCGATGAAGCCACATTTCACCCAACGCTTCCACATCCACCGGTACCACCAATCCCTCTTCCCGCCAGCTCGCCAGTTGCGTCGTCAGGGAAGGCTGGCGCAAACGATAATAATCCGCCAGCCATTGAGGACGAAAAATCCCCAGACTACGGGCGCTGTTGCGCAGCATTATCGCTTCAGCCTGCGTCTGCGAAAGTCCGTCCCGTTTATCATCCCAGTGGGGCATTACCCGCTGCGTTAAATCGTAAACCCGTTGAAAATTGCGACGTTCGATAACCATCACTTTACCGGCGGTAAACAAGCCTTCAAGATGGCGTTTGTGCGGTTTCCACGCCCACCACCCGCTGGCGCCTTTACGCGGGTGCCCGAAATCTGCCGAGCGGACCGGGCCATTTTCAGCAATATGGTTCAGGAGTTCCTGAATACCTGCAGCATGCTCGATCATCCACTCTTTGGGATACTTCCATCCCATGTTATCCGGCATCAGCATCCGGTGGCGAACAAGGGAAAAGTCGCTTCGCGGTAAAAAGCAGGCTTCATGGGCCCAGTATTCCATTAACTCACCTGCGCGTAATGACTCATCCAGCCAGACTTGCGGGTAATGACCCAGACGGCTAAAAAGTACAAGGTATGGACTACGGGCGACAACGTTGATGGTATCGATTTGCAGCAAAGACATTTGCTGAATAATCCGCAGAATATCTTCGGGCCGCGCACGGCGACGGGGCTTTTTCAGTAGCCCCTGAGCGGCAAGGTGGAGATGGCGGGCTTCTTGTAGCGAGAGGGACAATACCGACATGCAGGTTCTCCGTTAAGGGGCCAGTGCAGCGGTATAACAAAATTAGCGTTGCGCCAGCGTAACTAAGTCCGTGAGCAACCGCTGCGCGCGTTCGTCAGCCATTATGGCGTCAACAGGCAAATACCACCAGTTTGCCTGAGCAAATTTCCGGCATTTTACCGCATCTTTTTCGGTCATCAGCAGCGTTTGCTGCGACGTTGCCAGCGCGGCGACGTCGCGCGGCTGCAATGCCTGATGGTCGGCTAAAGCCACTGCTTTCACCGGCTGTACGCCACAGCTTTCGAGCGTGGCGAAAAAACGCGGGGGATGGCCGATCCCCGCCATTGCCACCACATTTTCCAACCTGGCGACATCCCGTTGTTCAGCAGTCAGCAAATTCACAGCCTGTCCGGGACGAAGCTGCATTGGAATTTCGCCAGAACGCGGGAGACCGCCATTAACGATAACCGCATCGACGCTGTGCAAACGCGAGGCACGTTCACGCATCGGCCCGGCAGGCAGCCACCAGCCGTTGCCAAAACGGCGCACGCCATCAATCACTACGATTTCTTTGTCGCGCGCCAGCCTGTAGTGCTGCAGACCATCATCAGTAATGATGATCTGCAGATCGTTGCCTGCAAGCAAGGCCTGGACCGCATCGCTGCGAGACGGTGAGACGGCCACCGGCGCGCCGGTACGCTGATAAATCAGCACCGGCTCATCACCCGCTTCAGCAGTATCGGTATCCGCATTCAGCAATAGTGGATAGCTCGCCGCTTTACCGCCATAACCGCGTGAAACCACGCCGACACGAATACCGCGCTGCCGGAGTTGTTCCACTAACCAGATAACAACCGGCGTTTTGCCATTACCGCCAGCGGTGAGGTTTCCCACCACCACGACCGGTATCGGCGCTCGCCAGGCTTTTCGCCATCCTCGTTTATAGCTAAGCCGTATTAACCCGCTCACCAGGCCATATAGCCAGGAGAGCGGCAGTAACAACCGCCATAAGGGCGACTCACCGGACCAGATGCGAGCAATCATGCGCCAAATTGCATCTTATGCAGTTGGGCATAAACACCCTTGTGCTCAAGCAGATCGGTATGGCTGCCGCGTTCGACGATCTGACCGTCCTCCACAACCACGATTTCATCAGCCTGCTCAATCGTCGACAAGCGGTGAGCAATCACCAGCGAAGTGCGGTTTTTCTGCAGCTCGTCCAGCGCAGCCTGAATGGCGCGCTCGGATTCGGTATCCAGCGCCGAGGTGGCTTCATCGAGAATCAGAATCGGGCTGTTGCGCAGCAGCGCACGCGCAATAGCAATACGCTGGCGCTGACCGCCGGAGAGCATCACGCCGTTTTCGCCGATGATGGTATCAAGTCCATGGTCCATTTTATTGATAAAATCCATGGCATAAGCCATACGCGCCGCTTCTTCAATCTGCTCACGGCTGTACTCTTCAGTGCGCGCATAAGCAATGTTGTTAGCCACGGTATCGTTGAAAAGATGGACGTTTTGCGACACCAGCGCAACCTGATCGCGCAGGGAGCTCAGCGTGTATTCCCGCAGATCGTGGCCATCCAGCGTAATCTGGCCGTCATTAACATCATAGAAACGCGTAATAAGGCTGGCGATAGTCGACTTACCTGAGCCCGAACGGCCAACCAGCGCCACGGTTTTCCCTTCCGGGATAGTCAGATCGATGTTGCGCAGCGCAGCGACTTCGCGCCCCGGGTATTTGAAGGTGACGTTTTTAAATTCGAGGTTGCCCTTCGCACGATCAATCACCAGCGTGCCTTCGTCTTTCTCTTGTTCAGAGTCAAGTATAGCGAACAGCGTCTGACAAGCAGCCATCCCGCGCTGGAACTGAGCGTTAACGTTGGTCAACGATTTCAACGGACGCATCAGCGCAATCATCGAGGAGAAGACAACGGTGATCGTCCCGGCGGTCAACGTCTCCATTACGCTCGGGAAGCTCGCCGCATAGAGAACAAAAGCCAGGGCCAAAGAGGCGATCAGTTGAATAATCGGATCGGAGATTGAAGATGCTGACACCATTTTCATTCCCTGCAGGCGCATTTTGTTGCTGACCTTATCAAAACGTTTAGTTTCGACCGCCTGCCCGCCAAACATCAGCACTTCTTTATGCCCTTTCAGCATTTGCTCCGCGCTGGTGGTCACCTGCCCCATAGTATTCTGCATATTCTTGCTAATATTACGAAAACGCTTCGATACCACACGAATAGCGATCGAGACAATCGGCGCCAGGACGATCAGAATCACCGACAGTTGCCAACTGTAATAGAACATCATCGCGAACAGGCCAATAATCGATGCGCCTTCACGCACGACGGTGATCAGCGCGCTGGATGAGGAGGATGCAACCTGCTCAGAGTCATAGGTAATACGTGATAACAGCGTACCTGTGGACTGTTTGTCAAAGAAGGCGACCGGCATTCCCATCATATGACTAAATAAGCGGCGGCGCATCGTCATCACGACTTTACCGGAAACCCACGAGATACAGTAACTCGAAACGTAGCTGGTAATGCCGCGCAGAACCATTAACCCGATGACCACCAGCGGCATCCATATCAGCACTGAGCGCTCTGTTTTACCAAAACCATCATCCAATAACGGTTTAAGAAGCGATAGCATGAAGGTATCACTAGCCGCGTTAAGCACTAACGCTACCGCCGCAACGATTAGCCCGAGCTTAAACGGCGCTATAATCGGCCAGAGTCGGCGGAAGGTCTGCCACGTGGAAAGATCTTGATCGTTCTGCATTCAATAAACCAGCTTGTGTTGAAATAGCCGCATATTCTACCCGTTCTACGTCTTCCCGCCAAACCACTGATGATACCAACGCGGTAAAACTTGATCCCGTAAGCTATAGATATGCCAGTCGGTTAAAGAAAAAACGACCGTGATTTGCCCTTGATGCGCAGTGTCAAACCATTGATAACCTTGATTCTGGTAACGCTGAATCACTTTCGCTGATGGCATACGCCATGCGTTATAGCGCGAAACGGAAGCAAGCGCCGCCTTCCCGCCAACGCGACGCAACAAGGCCGCTCCCGACGACGTATTACTGCCATGATGCGGAACCTGAATGAGTGTAGACGCAAGATGTTGCCAGTAGCGGCTCATCATTGCCTGCTCCGCAGGCGCTTCAATATCTCCGGTCAGCAGAATACTGTGCTTACCGTCATCAATTCGTACCACGCAGGAGCGATCATTTCCCTGGGTTGTCGTACCAGGCAGCGGCCAGATAACGCGGATAGTTAATCCTCGCCACTGCCAGCTCTCACCGCGCTGACACGCTAAATGGCCTTCCCAACCTAACGGGCTGCGCACCCAGATATTGGGCCATGCTTTTAGTACAGAATTGAGTCCACCGCGGTGATCGAGGTGCTCGTGGCTGAGAACGATCCCCTCCAGTTGCAAATGATGCCAGCGCAGCCAGGGAAGAATAATCTGTTGGCCGCTGTCGCCGCCCGGCCAGGCAAGCCCGGTATCATAGAGCAGCGCCGCATCCTGCCGTTCAATAACCATAGCCAGCCCCTGTCCCACATCCAGCATTGTAACGCGCCATTCATCCGCCGGAATACTGCGCCAGAAAGGCCGGCTTAACAGGACCAGACAACTCAAACAGAGTACCGGCAATGTACGCCAGACCTGAAAACGCCATGCGATCAACGCCAGCCACGGCAGTATGCTTATCCCCAGCCAACGCGCATCCAGACTCAGCCAACCGGGTGGTAATTGGCGTAATGACCAGAATAGCGCGGCAAGAATATGGTCGGCTAAATGCCATATCGCCATCTCAATGATCAACGGCCCGCAAAGATGTAATAGCATTGCCGCCAGAATCAGCGGCACGACGACAAAGGTCACAAGGGGTACAGCAATAAGGTTGGCAATCACGGAAGTCAAACTGATGCCGTGAAAGAGCATAATCTGTACAGGGGCAAGCAGAAACATTAATCCGACCTGCAAATGGCCTAATCCGAGACTTTGGCGCAATAGCCAGTGCCTTGCGCAATGCGGCATCGGCGCCAGTTGATACCAGAAGATAAGCGCGGCAACAGCAAATGCCGATAGCCAAAGGCTCTCGGATAAAACCGCCAGCGGATCGGCAAACAGAATTGCGCCAAGACAGCAGCCCCATATTTGCCATGGCGACCAGCGTTTTCCTGACAGGCGTAGCGCGCAGCCAACGGCTAATGCGATGCTGGTGCGCAGGGCGGGAGGCTGCATGCCGGTTAACCAGGCGTAAAATAAAGCGCATGCCAGACCGGTCAGTAACGGTGCTCGCCAGCCAAGCCAGCGGCACGGAAAAAAGAATTGTGCACCTCTGAGCAGCAGCCAGCCCAGAGAAGCCCCTAATGCGATATGTAAGCCGGAAATCGCCATCAGGTGCGATGTACCGGTTTCCTGCATCAGGGCGTTAATCTCGCGGGGCACGGCCAGACGTTCCCCCATACCCAGGCCCAACATTACCGATTGCCACGGTAGCGCAGTTAGCCGCCGTTTTAACGATGCAAGATAGCGTGCCCGCAAACTACAGCGCTTGTCGCGTACTTCAGCGGAGAGAAATCGTCCGGTTAACGGCCGATGCTGTGCCAGTGCATAGCGTTGGCTATCGAACCCGCCGTCGTTAAGCTGCCCATGAACCGGACGCATGCGTAGCCGCATTGCCCATACCTGACCTGCGCAGGGCGGTTCCGGTAAAGCGTTGCCATAAAGGCTTACTCCTGGCGCGGGAAACAATCGCCGTCCATCCAGCCGTATAATCTTGCCCTGATGAGTTGTCTGCCCGTCTGTTGCAGTCAGCTCAATTTCAACCTGCCTGTTTCCGCCGGTTAACGCCTCCGTGGACCACAGGATCTGTCGGGCGCTAAGAATTCCCCAGAGCCAAAATAGCGTTATTAGCACCGCATATTTCGTCGCTTTACAGCGATATTGTGCAATAAGTAAAGCAAGAACAAAGATCCCCCAGATGAGAGATTTTTCCGGTAAGGCAGGCATCCAGAGTAGCGGCAGGATGCCGATAATCACACAGCCAGCAAGTTGTGGTAAACGCATTAACACCTCCCCGTTAGCGGAAGTGTTACTGTAAATAGAGGCGCGCGTCTCTCAGGAGGAAGATAATCTGTATCGCGTTATCCGGAGAATTGACGCCGTTACCGAAAAGCGAACGACATTTTGCGAGGTGAATCATAAAGGCACAAAAAAAGCACCCGCAGGTGCTTTTTTAACGTCTAAGTATGTTGTCGCTGCTCAGCGAAACTTACCCTTCATAAATATTGGCGCGGTCGCGTAATTCTTTGCCTGGCTTAAAATGTGGAACGTATTTACCTTCCAGTTCAACTTTGTCGCCAGTTTTTGGGTTACGCCCGGTGCGGGGTGCTCGATAGTGCAAAGAGAAGCTGCCGAAACCGCGGATTTCAATGCGCTCACCCTGAGCCAGCGTTGAGGCCATATGCTCCAGCATTTCTTTAACAGCATCTTCCACTGCTTTCGCAGGAATATGGGATTGCTGGCTGGCAAGTCTTTCTATCAATTCTGACTTGGTCATTATTCCTCCGGTTTCCTTTCAGGCAAAATTAGCTAACAGCTTAAACAAGGGCGGCCGTAGCCGCCCTTTGTCATTGATTACAGGACGAATCCCGTAATCTGTCAAGTAAACTCGTCATAATTCAGGTTGTTGTAACCCGAAAGACTCAGATTACTCGCCTTTAGCTGCTTTGAAAGCTTCAGCCATTGCGTTGTTGGAGAAGTTTGCATCTTCCTGTTTGTTAACAGTTGCGATTGCATCTTTCTCATCAGCTTCATCTTTAGCACGAACAGACAGGCTGATTGCACGGTTTTTACGATCAACGCCAGTGAATTTAGCTTCAACGTTGTCGCCTACGCTCAGAACCAGAGTGGCATCTTCAACACGGTCACGGGAAGCTTCAGAAGCGCGCAGGTAGCCTTCAACGCCATCAGCCAGTTCTACGGTTGCGCCTTTAGCGTCAACTGCAGTCACTTTACCGTTAACGATTGCACCTTTCTTGTTCAGCGCAACCCAGTTGTTGAACGGATCTTCTGCGAGCTGTTTAACGCCCAGAGAGATACGCTCACGCTCTGCGTCAACCTGCAGAACAACTGCTGCGATTTCGTCGCCTTTTTTGTATTCACGAACGGCTTCTTCGCCTGCAACGTTCCAGGAGATGTCAGACAGGTGAACCAGGCCATCGATGCCGCCGTCCAGGCCGATGAAGATACCGAAGTCAGTGATAGACTTGATTTTACCTTCAACACGGTCGCCCTTGTTGTGGGTTTCCGCGAACTGCTGCCACGGGTTGTTTTTGCACTGTTTCAGGCCGAGGGAGATACGACGACGTTCTTCGTCGATATCCAGAACCATAACTTCCACTACATCGCCAACGTTAACAACTTTGGACGGGTGGATGTTTTTGTTGGTCCAGTCCATTTCGGAAACGTGAACCAGGCCTTCAACGCCTTCTTCGATTTCAACGAAGCAGCCGTAGTCGGTCAGGTTGGTCACGCGACCGGTCAGTTTGGTCCCTTCCGGATAACGTTTAGCGATAGCGACCCACGGATCTTCGCCCAGCTGTTTCAGGCCCAGAGATACACGAGTACGTTCGCGATCGAACTTCAGCACTTTAACAGTGATTTCGTCGCCAACGTTTACGATTTCGCTCGGATGCTTAACGCGTTTCCACGCCATATCAGTGATGTGCAACAGGCCATCAACGCCGCCCAGATCAACGAATGCACCGTAGTCAGTGAGGTTCTTAACGATACCTTTAACTTCCATGCCTTCCTGCAGGTTTTCCAGCAGCTGATCGCGCTCTGCGCTGTTTTCCGATTCGATAACGGCACGACGGGAAACAACAACGTTGTTACGTTTCTGGTCCAGCTTGATGACTTTGAATTCAAGCTCTTTGCCTTCCAGGTGCAACGTATCGCGCACCGGACGAACGTCTACCAGAGAACCTGGCAGGAACGCACGAATACCATTCAGCTCAACAGTGAAGCCACCTTTAACTTTGCCGTTGATAACACCGACCACAGTTTCAGCATCTTCGTAAGCTTTTTCCAGCGTGATCCAGGCTTCGTGACGTTTAGCTTTTTCACGGGACAGCAGGGTTTCACCGAAGCCGTCTTCTACTGCATCGAGAGCAACGTCAACTTCGTCACCCACCTGGATTTCCAGCTCGCCCTGGGCGTTTTTGAACTGCTCTGCCGGAATGGCGGACTCAGATTTCAGACCGGCGTCAACCAGCACTACGTCTTTGTCGATAGCAACAACAACACCACGAACGATGGAACCCGGACGGGTTTCGATTTCTTTTAAGGATTCTTCAAACAGTTGAGCAAAAGATTCAGTCATGTTTAATCTTCAGGTTAATATTAACGTCCACCTGGCTCCGTGCCGGATGGGGTTGTTTCACATACCCGCCGTCAATCCATTGCAGCGGGGGTACTGCTAAATCGGTCGCACTTAAGCGAGCGCCAGTTTTTGGCGCGCATATTGTAGCGCTTTTTCAATCACTTGCTCGATGTTTAGTTCCGTCGAATCAAGAACTAACGCATCAGCAGCCGGGACAAGCGGGGCGACTGCGCGATTACGATCGCGGTCATCACGCTCTTTTATCTCGGATAAAAGGCGATCAAAGTTAACACTAATGCCCTTTTCCTGCAACTGAAGCATACGGCGGCGCGCACGTTCTTGCGCGGAAGCATCAAGGAAAATTTTCACCGGCGCATCCGGAAATACGACGGTTCCCATATCGCGTCCATCGGCAATCAGGCCGGGCAAGTCACGGAAAGCACGTTGCCGACGCAACAATGCCTCTCGCACCCGAGGGAAAGCCGCCACTTTTGAGGCGGTATTCGCCACTTCCTGCGTGCGAATCTCAGCGCTAACGTCTTCACCTTCAAGGATGACTTCCAGGCTGCCGTCAGTGGAAATAAAGCGAACATCCAGGTGCGCAGCCAGCGGCACCAGCGCGTCTTCAGATTCGATATCAACATGATGATGCAGCGCAGCGAGGGCAAGGACGCGATAAATCGCCCCTGAATCCAGCAAATGCCAGCCCAGCGTTTCCGCCATTGCCTTACACAACGTGCCTTTGCCCGCACCGCCAGGCCCATCAATGGTGATTACCGGAACAGTTGCCGTCATCTTTTTCTCCTTCAGCAAGGCGCGTAACTCTATAAATAAACGCAGCGCATTATACGCATCTATACGACGGAAAGTGAGCATTGCTTGCAAATTACGGACAACAGGAAATCCAGCGCGGAATAATGACTCAATTATAGCGGCTGACAGAACATCAGCCGGAAAGGCGACGAAGTTTTACTTTTCTCAGCAATTATGCGCCCGCAAAGATGGCATGGGGGACCTTTCGTGCTTGTCCCCCATTGCCCCGCTATTGCGCTGACGGGCTGGTGAGCGGTACCGCTTTACTCCAGACTTATCTGGTCGCTGAAGTTCATAAAAAATAATTCAGCGCAATCAGGCCAGCGTACTGATTCGCGCCAGTTGCTCGAAGTAATCAGGGAAAGTTTTCGCCGTACACTTCGGGTCGAGGATAGTTACCGGCGTGTCGGAAAGCGCCACCAGCGAGAAGCACATCGCCATACGGTGGTCGTTATAGGTGCCGATTTCAGCAAACTGCAATTTCGTCGGCGGAGTGATACGGATGTAATCCTCCCCTTCTTCCACTTCCGCGCCCACTTTACGCAGTTCCGTCGCCATCGCAAACAAACGATCGGTTTCTTTGACGCGCCAGTTGTAGATATTGCGCAGCGTGGTAGTGCCTTTGGCAAACAGCGCGGCGGTCGCAATCGTCATCGCCGCATCCGGAATATGGTTCATATCCATATCGACAGCGTTCAGTTCGCCACGCGTGCAGGCAATAAAATCATCGCCCCAGATAACGGTTGCGCCCATTTTCTCCAGCACATCGGCAAAGCGAATATCGCCCTGCATACTGTTACGGCCAATCCCCGTCACTTTCACCGTTCCGCCTTTAATGGCGCCTGCGGCAAGGAAATAAGAAGCAGATGACGCGTCGCCTTCCACCAGATATTGACCCGGTGAACGATACTGCTGTGCGCCTTGCACCACAAAACGCTGATAATTCTGGTTCTCAACCTCAACGCCGAATGTTTTCATCAGGTTCAGCGTGATGTCGATATACGGTTTTGACACCAGGTCGCCTTTAATTGCGATTGTCGTATCCTGCGGCGCCAGCGGCGCGGTCATCAACAGCGCGGTGAGAAACTGGCTGGAAACGCTACCGTCGACTTCAACCTGGCCGCCGTTGAAACCGCCGCGCAGGCGCAAAGGCGGGTAGTTTTCCTGCTCCATATAATCGATTTGCGCCCCACCCTGACGCAGTGCGTCAACCAGGTGGCCAATTGGACGCTCTTTCATCCGCGGCTCGCCGGTTAACACAATATCATTGTTCCCAAGACATAGTGCCGCCGCCAGCGGACGCATCGCGGTTCCGGCATTGCCGAGGAACAGTTCTAATGCTTTCCCCGCCTGCAAGGGGCCGCCGTTACCGGTGACTTCGCAGCGAATGCGATCGGATGACAAATTGTAATGAACTCCCAGAGCGCTAAGGGCATTCAGCATGTGGCGGACGTCGTCGCTGTCCAGCAAATTAGTCAGCACCGTCGTGCCTCCCGCTAATGCCGCCAGCAACAGGGCACGGTTAGAAACACTTTTGGACCCGGGCAGGTTAATCGTGCCATCTACGCGTGCAATGGGTTGTAACGTCAGGGATTCCATTAAACTCAACTCTCAAACAAACAGAATAAAAACCCCGCAGACCGGCTGCGGGGGATGAAAAACGGGGCAGCGATCAACCGTGACGGCGTTCGAAGTCCAGCATAAAGTCAGTCAGCGCCTTCACGCCCGCTAGCGGCATTGCGTTGTAGATGGAGGCGCGCATGCCGCCCACGACGCGGTGGCCTTTCAGCGCATGCAGACCGGCAGCGAAAGACTCTTCGAGGAACAGTTTATCGAGAGCGCTATCCGCCAGCTGGAACGGTATGTTCATGCGCGAGCGGTTTCCGGCGGCGACCTCATTGCGATAGAAATCACTGTTATCAATCACGCCATACAGTAAGTCGGCTTTCTGCTGGTTGATTTTATCCATTGCGGCAACACCGCCCTGCTCTTTCAGCCATTTAAACACCAGACCAGACAGATACCAGGCAAATGTCGGCGGCGTGTTAAACATCGAATCATTCTCAGCCAGAATGGAATAGTCGAGAATCGACGGACAGGCTACGTTAGCTTTACCCAGCAGATCGTCGCGCACGATAACCAGCGTCAAACCTGCGGGACCAATGTTTTTCTGCGCGCCCGCGTAGATCACGCCATAGCGGCTAACGTCAATTTGCCGCGACAAAATAGTCGACGAGAAATCCGCCGTGACAATCACATCGTTGCCAAAATTCGGGGTTTCATCAATAGCAATACCGTCGATGGTTTCATTCGGGCAGTAATGCAGATACGCGGCTCCCGGCGTCAGTTGCCATTCACTCATCGGCTTAACCGCGCGCAGACCGTCAACCGTAGTTTTAGCGTCAATCACGTTCGGATTGCAGTATTTACGCGCTTCTTTTACCGCGCTGGCCGCCCAGTAACCGGCATCAACATAATCTGCAGCGGTTTTATCGCCCAACAGGTTCAGCGGAACGCCAGCAAACTGCCCGCGCCCTCCCCCGTGGCAGAATAATACTTTGTAGTTGGAAGGGATATTAAGCAGGGAGCGAAAATCCTGTTCCGCTTCTTCCGCCACCTTAATGAACTCTTTACTACGGTGGCTAATTTCCATCACCGAAGTTCCCAAACCGTTCCAGTCACACAGTTCTTGCTGAGCCTGTTTGAGTACTTCCGCCGGCAGCATTGCCGGGCCTGAACTGAAGTTATAGACCTGAGCCATTTCCCCTCACCACTTGCTATGTTATTTACCCGCGAACCGTCGCGGGCATAAGTTATTCCTGTGGCTATCGGTTTTATCATTCAGTGACACACACCGCAATGGCTAAAACTGAGACGCAGAGAAATGCAGCCGCCTCCGGACAAAAGAATCTGCCAGCCCGACGTCATAAAACCGACATAATTGCTGTCAGGTAACTCTTTTTGCGCGACTGACCTTTGACCATTCTGCATTTGCGCAGCGTGGACATAATTGTTTATCACCGGCCCGCAGACTAAGAATCGCGCTACAGCGAACACAGGCATACTCGTCATTTCGGGGAATGGTGGTAAAACGTTCGTTAAAACGTGAAGGAAGAATGGAAAGCCCGGCCTTAACATCCTCATCGGCATAATAATAAAGGCTAATTTGGCCGTTGGTTTCCAGAATGGCCAATCTGACCTGTCCCAGTTGTTCAACCCCGCTAATCCGCAGTTCCATAAAAAACTCAAACTCGGTCATGTTTTCTGCCCGCAGTTTTTCCCATGCCAGCTCGCCGTTTTCGACGATCACAATTGGCTTACCTTCGAGTAAATCTTCCAGCGTTTCGCTATGGCCCATCAGCCACATAATCAATCGGTACAATATTGCGAGAGTAATAAAAACCACCAGCACCGGTAGCATGGGGACATCGTCGTAGAACGCGACGTCACCCGCCGCTGATCCAAGAGTCAGAATGATCAATACTTCAAACAGCGACATCTGGCGAACGCCGCGCCGCCCGGTTATTTTCAGGAAAATAAATACCAGTACGAAGGTATAAAGGCTGCGTAACGCCACCTCGGCCAGAAAGTCTACAGGCACTTTATCAAGCGCCATACGATGCCAGTCAAATGTCTTCATGGTTACCGCCTGAGCAGTTGTTAAGTCATCTTAAGCATAGCCAGACGATGGAGATGGCACCTGCCATCTAAAACCCGTATCATTGCGCGCTTTCCGTACGATAAAAGTGACTGCCATGACTCAAACATTTATTCCCGGCAAAGATGCCGCCCTGGAAGATTCCATCGCTCGCTTCCAGCAGAAGTTGCTCGACCTCGGATTTGATATTGAAGAGGCCTCATGGCTCAACCCGGTGCCGCACGTCTGGTCAGTGCATATCCGCGATAAAGAGTGCGCCCTGTGTTTCACTAACGGCAAAGGCGCGACCAAAAAAGCCGCGCTGGCTTCAGCGCTCGGAGAATACTTTGAGCGTCTCTCCACTAACTACTTCTTTGCCGATTTCTGGCTGGGCGACACTATCGCCAACGGCCCTTTTGTTCACTACCCGAATGAAAAATGGTTCCCGTTAACCAATGATGACGCCGTGCCGGAAGGGCTGCTGGATGCCCGCCTGCGCGCGTTCTACGATCCTGACGATCAGTTAACCGCCAGCATGCTGGTCGATTTGCAGTCAGGTAATGACGATCGCGGCGTCTGCGGTCTGCCGTTCACCCGTCAGTCCGATGGCGAGACGGTCTACATTCCGATGAATATCGTTGGCAACCTGTACGTCTCTAACGGGATGTCCGCGGGCAATACCCGCAACGAAGCCCGCGTTCAGGGCCTGTCAGAAGTATTTGAGCGCCATATTAAAAACCGTATTATCGCCGAAAGCATCAGCCTGCCGGAGATTCCGGCAGAAGTGATGGCGCGCTATCCGGGCGTTGTAGAATCGATCAATAAGCTGGAGGCGGAAGGCTTCCCGATTTTCGCCTACGACGGTTCGCTGGGCGGTAAATATCCGGTGATCTGCGTAGTGCTGTTTAACCCAACTAACGGCACCTGCTTCGCCTCCTTCGGCGCGCATCCTGATTTCGGCGTGGCGCTTGAACGTACCGTCACCGAATTGCTGCAGGGCCGCAGCCTGAAAGATCTCGATGTCTTCACGCCTCCCACCTTCGATGATGAAGAAGTGGCTGAACATGCGAACCTTGAAACCCACTTTATCGATTCCAGCGGCCTGATCTCGTGGGATATGTTTAAGCAGGATGCCGACTACCCGTTTGTGGACTGGAGCTTCTCCGGCACCACGGATGAAGAGTTCGCCACCCTGATGGCTATCTTTAAGGAAGAAGATAAAGACGTTTATATCGCCGATTACGAACATCTGGGCGTCTACGCCTGCCGGATCATCGTCCCGGGTATGTCCGATATCTACCCGGCGGAAGATCTCTGGCTGGCAAATAACAATATGGGCGCGCATCTGCGAGAAACCCTTCTTTCCCTGCCGGGAAGCGAGTGGGAAAAAGAAGATTATCTGGCGCTTATTGAACAGATAGATGACGAAGGCCTTGATGATTTCACCCGCGTACGTGAACTGCTGGGCCTGGCGACCGGTAAAGACAACGGCTGGTATACGCTGCGCATCGGTGAACTGAAAGCGATGCTGGCGCTGGCGGGCGGCGATATTGAACAGGCATTGATCTGGACCGAGTGGACCATGGAATTCAACGCTTCAATCTTTAGCGCCGAACGCTCCAACTACTACCGCTGCCTGCAAACCTTACTGCTGCTGAGCCTGGAAGAGGAGCGCCAGCCGCTGCAATACCTGAACGCTTTTGTCCGCATGTACGGCGCCGAAACGGTTGAGGCCGCCAGCGCCGCGCTCAGCGGTGAAGCGCCATTCTATGGCTTACAGGCCATTGACGGCGATTTGCGGGCTTTCCCGGCTCATCAGTCATTGCTGAAGGCCTATGAAAAGCTACAGCGCGCAAAAACTACCTTCTGGAGTAAATAAGCATTCATTTGCAGCCCAGAAAACATGCCTTGTGGGGGCGGCGACGCCCCTTTTTTTTAACTTTTCCCACCTGCTCTGCATTATTTGTATCAATAAAGTTAATTAGTGGTGAGAAATAATAAAACAACACGCAAATATTGTTAATTTTAATAAAAATACCCCATTTTAATTAACCGAAAAACGGGAGCAAAATGAAAAAAATCAACATTATTTGTAAATTTTAAAATTTATTTTTTAATTAAAAAACAATAAGTTAATATCATTTACAGCCTATCCCACACACTAAAAAGGCCTATAGTTCCGGCCGGATATGATCTATATCAAATTCCCTTCTATAATGCTTTGTTAGTATCTCACCGCCAACTTACATAA
The DNA here is from genome assembly GCF_005860775.1 of Klebsiella indica. Classification (GTDB taxonomy): domain Bacteria; phylum Pseudomonadota; class Gammaproteobacteria; order Enterobacterales; family Enterobacteriaceae; genus Klebsiella; species Klebsiella indica. Next base: position 72,893 of record NZ_VCHQ01000010.1, on the reverse strand, counting down.
AGAGAGAGTTAGTGTGAAAGCTGACAACCCTTTTGATCTTTTACTTCCTGCCGCAATGGCGAAAGTCGCCGAAGAAGCAGGTGTCTATAAAGCGACAAAACATCCGATAAAGACGTTTTATCTGGCTATCACCGCAGGTGTCTTCATCTCTATCGCTTTTGTTTTCTATATTACAGCAACAACCGGCACTGCCGGGATGCCTTTTGGTGTTGCCAAACTGATTGGGGGTATCTGCTTCTCACTGGGTTTGATTCTTTGCGTTATTTGCGGTGCCGACCTGTTCACCTCAACCGTACTTATCGTTGTCGCGAAAGCCAACGGGAGAATTACGTGGGGTCAACTGGCGAAAAACTGGCTCAATGTCTATGTTGGTAACCTGATTGGCTGCTTACTCTTTGTGTTGCTAATGTGGCTTTCAGGCGAATATATGGTTGCCAACGGTCAGTGGGGACTTAACGTCTTGCAAACCGCCGACCACAAAATGCACCATACTTTTATTGAAGCCGTATGTCTGGGTATCCTGGCAAACCTGATGGTCTGCCTTGCAGTATGGATGAGTTACTCTGGCCGCAGCCTGATGGATAAAGCCATGATTATGGTTTTACCGGTGGCAATGTTTGTTGCCAGCGGATTTGAGCATAGTATCGCGAACATGTTTATGATCCCGATGGGCATCATCACTCGCGACTTTGCGAGTCCGGAGTTCTGGACCGCTGTTGGTTCAACCCCGGAAAATTTCTCTCACCTGACCGTCATGAATTTCATCACTGATAACCTGATTCCGGTAACTATCGGGAACATCATCGGCGGTGGTTTACTGGTTGGGTTGACATACTGGGTGATTTACCTGCGTGGCGATAACCATCACTAAAGGTTGTTTCAGGCAGTAAATAAAAAATCCACTTAAGAAGGTAGGTGTTACATGTCCGAGCTTAATGAAAAGTTAGCCACAGCCTGGGAAGGTTTTGCGAAAGGTGACTGGCAGAACGAAGTCAACGTCCGCGACTTCATCCAGAAAAACTATACCCCGTACGAAGGTGATGAGTCCTTCCTGGCTGGCGCAACTGACGCGACCACCAAGCTATGGGACAGCGTAATGGAAGGCGTTAAACAGGAAAACCGCACTCACGCGCCTGTTGACTTTGACACCTCCGTTGCTTCCACCATCACTGCTCATGACGCTGGCTACATTAATAAGGCGCTTGAGAAAATCGTTGGTCTGCAGACTGAAGCACCGCTGAAACGTGCGATTATCCCGTTTGGCGGTATCAAAATGGTTGAAGGTTCCTGCAAAGCGTACAATCGCGAACTGGACCCGATGCTGAAAAAAATCTTCACTGAATACCGTAAAACACACAACCAGGGCGTGTTCGATGTTTATACGCCGGACATCCTGCGTTGCCGTAAATCCGGTGTTCTCACCGGTCTGCCGGATGCCTATGGCCGCGGCCGTATCATCGGCGACTACCGTCGCGTTGCGCTGTACGGTATCGACTACCTGGCGAAAGACAAATTCGCGCAGTTTACCTCTCTGCAGTCCGATCTGGAGAATGGCGTAAACCTGGAAGCGACTATCCGTCTGCGTGAAGAAATCGCTGAACAGCACCGCGCTCTGGGTCAGATTAAAGAGATGGCGGCTAAATATGGCTGCGATATCTCTGGTCCGGCTACCAACGCTCAGGAAGCAATTCAGTGGACTTACTTCGGCTACCTGGCTGCCGTTAAATCTCAGAACGGCGCGGCCATGTCCTTCGGCCGTACCTCCAGCTTCCTGGATATCTTCATCGAACGTGACCTGAAAGCCGGTAAAATTACCGAGCAAGAAGCACAGGAAATGATTGACCACCTGGTCATGAAACTGCGTATGGTGCGTTTCCTGCGTACTCCGGAATACGATGAACTGTTCTCCGGCGACCCGATCTGGGCAACTGAATCCATCGGCGGTATGGGCGTTGACGGCCGTACTCTGGTCACCAAAAACAGCTTCCGCTTCCTGAACACCCTGTACACCATGGGGCCGTCTCCGGAGCCGAACATCACCATTCTGTGGTCCGAAAAACTGCCGCTGAACTTCAAGAAATTCGCCGCTAAAGTATCCATCGATACCTCATCTCTGCAGTATGAGAACGATGACCTGATGCGTCCGGACTTCAACAACGACGACTACGCGATCGCTTGCTGCGTAAGCCCGATGATCGTTGGTAAACAAATGCAGTTCTTCGGTGCGCGTGCTAACCTGGCGAAAACCATGCTGTACGCCATCAACGGCGGCGTTGATGAAAAACTGAAAATGCAGGTTGGTCCGAAATCTGCCCCGATCAAAGGCGACGTTCTGAACTTCGACGAAGTGATGGAGCGTATGGATCACTTCATGGACTGGCTGGCGAAACAGTATGTCACCGCGCTGAACGTTATCCACTACATGCACGACAAATACAGCTACGAAGCCTCTCTGATGGCGCTGCACGACCGTGACGTTATCCGCACCATGGCGTGTGGTATCGCAGGTCTGTCCGTTGCTGCTGACTCCCTGTCCGCCATCAAATATGCGAAAGTGAAACCGATTCGTGACGAAGACGGCCTGGCTGTCGACTTCGAAATCGAAGGCGAATACCCGCAGTTTGGTAACAACGACTCTCGCGTTGATGACATGGCGGTTGACCTGGTGGAACGTTTCATGAAGAAAATTCAGAAACTGACCACTTACCGCGGCGCTATCCCGACTCAGTCTGTTCTGACCATCACCTCTAACGTTGTGTATGGTAAGAAAACCGGTAACACCCCGGATGGTCGTCGCGCTGGCGCGCCGTTCGGACCGGGTGCTAACCCAATGCACGGTCGTGACCAGAAAGGTGCCGTTGCCTCTCTGACCTCCGTTGCAAAACTGCCGTTTGCTTACGCGAAAGATGGTATCTCTTACACCTTCTCTATCGTGCCGAACGCACTGGGTAAAGACGATGAAGTGCGTAAAACCAACCTGGCGGGCCTGATGGATGGTTACTTCCACCATGAAGCGTCCATCGAAGGCGGTCAGCATCTGAACGTCAACGTTATGAACCGTGAAATGCTGCTCGACGCAATGGAAAACCCGGAAAAATATCCGCAGTTGACCATCCGCGTATCCGGTTACGCAGTGCGTTTTAACTCACTGACTAAAGAACAGCAGCAGGACGTTATCACCCGTACCTTCACTCAGACCATGTAATTGGTGTTACCCAATGGATTTCGGGTTGCATCATGGCGGCAAGTGAACGAATCCCGAAGAGCTTACGCCAGTAAGTGATTCGGGTAACTGAATGCAGCCAACAAAGATTCAACGTGAAAGACGAAGGGTATTGACTGAAATCGCACGGTAAAAAGCGTACAATAAAGGCTCCACGTAAGTGGGGCCTTTTTAACACCTAAGTCTCTTTCGGCAGCTATCTATACTCAATGGATGACTGCCAAAACAGACTCGACACAGTTAATAACTGTGCACTAACACGGCCCCGGACGGGCCGAATCTGGAGATATCACCGCAATGTCAACAATTGGCCGTATTCACTCCTTTGAATCCTGTGGCACCGTCGATGGCCCGGGGATCCGCTTCATTACTTTCTTTCAAGGCTGTCTGATGCGTTGTCTCTATTGCCATAATCGTGACACCTGGGATACCCACGCAGGCAGAGAGATAACCGTTGAAGAACTAATGAAAGAGGTCGTCACCTATCGCCATTTTATGAACGCGTCCGGCGGCGGCGTGACGGCATCCGGCGGTGAGGCCATTCTGCAGGCTGAATTTGTTCGCGACTGGTTCCGCGCCTGTAAGAAAGAAGGTATTCATACCTGTCTCGACACCAATGGCTTTGTGCGCCGTTACGATCCGGTGATCGATGAACTGCTGGAAGTCACTGACCTGGTGATGCTCGATCTCAAACAAATGAATGACGAAATCCATCAGAATCTGGTCGGCGTATCCAACCATCGCACGCTGGAGTTTGCCAGATACATCTCCGCAAAGGGAATTAAAACCTGGATTCGCTACGTTGTGGTGCCGGGCTGGTCTGACGATGACGACTCTGCTCATCGCCTCGGCGAATTTACCCGCGATATGGGTAACGTTGAAAAGATCGAACTACTGCCCTATCACGAATTGGGCAAACATAAATGGGTGGCGATGGGTGAAGAGTACAAGCTGGATGGCGTCCATCCGCCGAAAAAAGAGACCATGGAGCGCGTAAAGGGGATTCTCGAACTTTATGGTCATAAAGTCATGTACTAGGCTGTGTGTCCCGCAATAGGGCGGGACAATGCCCTGCACGGCATTCCCGATATACCCTGTGTGGCCAGGAATGCGTATTTTCCAGGGGATGGAGATCAGGACATAAAGTATTCCGACAACTTATTCGCCACGCTCTCAATCGAGAAAATGCGCTTCTGATGCGCTTTACGATATTCAGCATAGCGTTCATCCTGTTCTTCCAGCGCGTTAAGAATCCGATCAGCCACCATCATCGCCCCCGCAATTTCAGCAAATCCGGATTCCCCTTCCCCTTGCAACGCAACCGCCGCCTGAAGGTTCCAGTCGGACAAACGCGCCAATGGCGCAAACGTCCCGCGCGTCAGCGACAATATTTTCACCCCCTGCTGCTTTGCCATGGACAGAGCCTGCATCATATCCGCCGATGCCTGTTCGCTATGTACGACGATAATGCCGGTTTTTTGATTATCTGTTAACAACGGCATGGCGGCCGGATAGGAGCGATCGACAAAACTGGCCGCCTTCCCCATGTTGATTAAATTCATCTGCAGGAATAACGCCACCGGCACCGCGGTACCTACCGCATAAATCGCAATACTGTTCAGGCTATTAAGCCAGTCCGCCGCCGCTTTCAACTCCTGATTATCAACAATGGCATTACTGTCGCGGATGCTTGCCAGCACTGGAGCTATCTCTTCATTACCGCTGTCGTCCGAACGCGCGGCGCCCTGCTCCATCGCCAGCGCGGTTCGGAAATCCGAGAAACCTTTAAAACCAAAGGCCCGACAAAAACGGGTAATGCTCCCCTCACTGGTATCAATGGAATCGGCAAGTTCTGAGATCGTGTGGCGCATCACAAAGTCAGGATTTTCCGTAATGAAACGGCCAACTTTTTCCAGGATCGGGCTTAGTTCAGAAGCTCCGTTTCTTATGTTTATCAACAAATTAGTGTCTATCTGGCTCATATTTTGCCTTATTTGCTCAAAATGCAAACACAGTCACATCTTTCATTTCACCGCAAGGATAATAATTATTATCCCACATAAACAAATAAAAATAATTATTTTTACAAACAGGAGAACATCGAATGAAAGGTCTCATCGTCTGCCGTACCGGTATGGGCAGTTCCTTAATGCTCAAAATAAAAGCGCAAAAAATTATCGACAAACACGGCTGGGATATCGAACTGGAACACGATGTCCTCTCAGGTCTGCGCACCTGGCAAGATATTGATTTCGTCATCACTATGCGCGATCTCACCGAGGAAGTCGAAGCCGCCGGATTCAGGGCGGTCGGCATCACCGATCTGATGAACAGCGAAGAAATGGAATCTGCGCTCACTGACATCGTTCAAAGCAACTAACCTCTCCCGGAGGCAATATGGATTTCCTCAGATTTATTGTATTCGACATTCTGGGTGTAACCCCACTTTTAGTTGGCTTTATTGCATTAATCGGCCTGTTAATTCAACGTAAGCCGATTGAAAAAGTCCTTTCTGGCACCTTCAAAACCATTGTCGGCTTCCTGGTTTTTGCCGGAGGCGCAGGTCTGGCGGTGACCTCTCTGGGTAATTTCCAAACGTTATTCAGCGATGGATTTGGCCTGAAGGGCGTGATGCCACTGGCGGAGGCGTTAACCGGACTGGCACAAACCAAATTCGCAATGTGTGTCTCGCTGATTATGGTGATCGGCTTTGGCTGGAATCTGTTCTTTGCCCGCGTCACCCCCTTTAAATACATTTTTCTTACCGGGCAACATAACCTTTATCTCTCTGCCCTACTTACCGTCACGCTGAAGGCGCTGGGCTATAGCGATATGACCACCATCATTGTCGGCTCGGTTTTGCTGGGTCTCGCTGCCTGCCTTTATCCGGCAATTGCGCAACCATGGATGCGCAAAATTACCGGCAACGACGAGATTGCGATGGGACACTACGTCACGCTGGCCTATGCCGCATCAGGCTGGATTGGGTCAAAAGTTGGCGATCCTAAGCAATCCACCGAAAAACTGAACCTTCCCGGCTGGCTGGGGATCTTTAAAGATTACATCGTCTCGGTATCGATCTCGGTCAGTATTTTCTACTACATTGCCGCGTTTGCAGCCGGAAAAGCGGCGGTTACCGCAGCGGCAGGAGGCATGCACTGGCTGGTTTACCCCCTCTTCCAGTCGCTGACCTTCACCGCGTCGCTGTACATCATTATTACCGGCGTGAGACTGCTGCTGTCCGAAATTGTTCCGGCCTTCCTCGGCATTTCGGAAAAATTTATTCCCAACGCCAAACCCGCCCTCGACTGCCCGGTAGTCTTCCCCTACGCCCCTACTGCCACGGTACTGGGATTTATCTCGTCATTTGTCGGCGGACTGGTCGTTATGGGCTTTCTGGCGATTCTCGGACAAACCGTCATTATCCCGGTGGCGATCCCCTACTTCTTTATCGGCGCGACCGCTGCGATTTTTGGTAACGCCTCTGGCGGCTGGAAAGGCGCAATTGCCGGGAGCTTCATCACCGGGATCCTGATCGGCATCGGCCCCGCGCTGATTTACCCAATTATGGAGTCCGTCGGTCTGTCAGGCACCAGCTTCCCGGAAACCGACTTCGTCGCTCTGGGCCTGGTCGTGTACTACATCGGTAAAATGCTGCCATAAGAAGGAAAGAACATGAACATTGATGAACTGAAGTCCCACGCGCTTGCCGCCCGGCGCGAGATAGTCACTATGATCTATGAATCCGGGATTGGCCATCCGGGCGGAGCGTTGTCAATAATCGACATCCTTACCTGGCTCTACTACCAGGAGGTTGATCTGAGCACCTCCCCTCGCTCACGCGTGGTAATGAGTAAAGGCCACGCCGTCGCCGCGCAGTACGCCATGCTGTATCAAAAAGGCAGGATCGATCGCAGCGAATTTAATACGTTCCGCCAAATCAACTCACGCCTGCAAGGGCACCCCAGCATTAAATCCCTGCCGGAAGTCGATGCCACCACCGGTTTGCTGGGCCAGGGACTATCCATTGCATTCGGCATGGCGGCCGCCAAAAAGCGGCGTGACGATCCCCATCGGGTATTTGCCATTATTGGCGACGGTGAAATGCATGAAGGGCAAATCTGGGAAACCTTACAGCAAGCCGGACATATGAAAATGGATAATCTGGTCGCCATTATCGATTACAACGGCTTCTCTTCCCATGATCCGGTTAATGCCGTGGTTAATCTCGAACCACTGGCGGATAAAATTCGCAGCTTTGGCTGGCATGTGCTTGAACTTCACAACGGCAACGATATGCATCAGGTCGCCGATACCCTGATGTTGTCCCGGCACCTGAAAGGTAAGCCTGTTGCCATTGTCGCGCACACCACGAAAGGCGCTGGCATCAGCTATATGGAAAACAACGGCGACTGGCACTCAAAAACCCCGAGTAAAGAACAATATCAACAGGCCATGGAGGAGTTACAGTGATGAAAGCACCCCGTGATGAGATCGGTAATGCCCTGATTGCCCTGAAAGAAAAAGGCTATCCCGTCGTGGTGATTGACAGCGACCTGGCCAGCTCAACCCGCACTGACCAGTTTCAGGCCATCTATCCGGAAGCCTTTTTCGAAATGGGCATTGCGGAAGGTTCCGCCATGAGCTTCGCTGTCGGTCAGGCGCTGGAGGGTTTTATCCCCTTCTATGTTAACTTTGCGATGTTCGTAACCGGCACCGCCTGGACCCAGTTAAGGCAGGCCTGCTACGCCAAAGCCAACATTAAGCTTGTTGGCAGTCACCCGGGTATGGATGATGGCCCGGACGGCGCCTCCCATCATGCTCTGGAAGATTTAGCCCTGACCCGCGTACTACCTGGGTTAACGATCCTGACGCCAGCAGATGCAGAAGAGATTGCCGGTGCCTTCGAGCAGGCTACGAAAATAAAGGGGCCGGTATACATCCGCGTCGCCCGGGAGCCGATGCCGGTTCGCGATAAAAGTATCATTCCGCAGGTCAGCGATATTGCCGCCATCGCAGACAGCGGCAATGATTTTGCGATTCTGTTTGAAGGAACGGTGCTGGAACAGGCAACCGATGGCTATGAAAAGCTGATCGCCAGCGGTAAAAAAGGCAAACTTATCCATGTTGCTAAGCTCAAACCCTTTAATCAGCAAGAGTTTTATCGGCTGGTCGAAGAGTGCCCACTTATCGCTACGCTGGAAAATCATACCATTAACGGCGGCCTTGGCGGATTGATCGCCGAAACCCTGGCGCAAACGGCTCATCCTGCCCGTCTGACGCGCCTGGGGACACAGGATACGTTTACTGAATCAGGTAACAGCAGACAACTAAAAACGAAATATGGCATATCGGGCGACGCGCTATACAACGCCCTTCACTAACCGCTGCGCGAGCCGGTCGCTTTGACGGCCGGCTCCCGAGTAAAGGGAGTTTTTATGGAAAAGACATTATTTTCCGCCTGCCAGTTCACCCGTCACCGTCTGAACTGGCGCAGTGCCATTCAGCTCGCCTGCCGCCCTCTGGAACAGCAAAAGAAAATCACAACAGAATATGTTCAGGCCATCATCCATGCCACGGAACAGGACGGCCCCTGGTACATACTGAGCCCGATGTTTGCGCTACCGCACGCGCGGCCGGAGAATGGGGTATTGAGCAAAAACAGCGTGCTTTCACTACTTTGCTGTCGTGAATACGTTGAGTTTCCCGGGCATCCGGATATTCGGCTGATCGTTGTGCTGGCAGCAGCAAACAGTGAACAACATATTCAGACAATCCAGCGCTTAGTCTGCTGGCTGGATGAGGGAGACAGGCTACAACGATTCACGACGGTGAAAAATAAAACCCAGTTTGCCGAGCTTATAGCTTCTCAGCTATAGCGGAAGGACAAGTCCTCCCGCTATTCTATTACAAAATCAGGCGTGAGCCACCGGCCCAGGATGGTGCCCTGCTTTGCGCAGCAGCGTCAGCAGATAAATGAATGACACGCTGGCGATCATGATAAACAACAAATTATCAGAGAAATTCTGCATCAGCATGGCGGTCAACGTCGGCCCAAGCAGACTGCCCACGGTATAGCTCATTAACAGCGCCTGATTCATCGCCACCAGCTGGTGACGCTCTACTTTTTCACAGGCCCAGGCCATCGCGACCGGGTAAAGCGTGAACCCGGAGGCGCCAAGCACAAACAGCGCCGGTGCCATTGAAGTCGGGCTCAACATCGCAAGGCATCCCAAAATCACCACAAACACCTGGACCCGAAGAACCAGCAGACGCCCGTAGCGATCGGCCAGCCGACCAATCGGCCACTGCCCAACAATACCCGCACTGACCATCACCGCCATCCAGAAACCAATGCCGGAATCGCTAACGCCCTGATGGTTCAGCCACAGCGGCATCAGCCCGTACAGAGAGCCGAGGACAATGCCGGAAATAATACAGCCATTCACGCCGTGGCGAGCCTGGCGTAGCCTTAACATCGGCCAGATACGGACAGCTTTCTGCGTCTCATCGCTCTCGTTAACCAGACGAGCAAACAGTAACGGTAGAATACCCGCCAGGGTCAGCGCCGTCACCCACGGCAGAACGCTCATCAAATTCGTCGGCAACTTGCTTACCATTAGCTGGCCCAGCACGGTGCCGACATAATAAATCATCATATATGCCGCCAGCAGACGACCACGGCTCCGCGAAGTGCCGCTACAGACCAGCGCGCTCTCAACCACCACCCAAATCATCGCGCAGCCTACCCCTGCGACAAAACGCCAGCTAAACCAGCTCCAGAAACCAATAGTGATACCAAGGCCGACACAGCCGACAGCAAAAATAATCGATGCCAGATAATAACTACGGTTAAAACCCAGATGCTTAATTACCCATCCGGCCAGCAAGGTTCCCGTCAGATTACCAGTAAAATAAGAAGACCCTACCATCCCGACCTGCCAGGTCGGCATATTTTCATGGGCAAGCCAAAGCGGGACGAGCGTATTTAAAACCGCTATCGCCAGGGTCAACAAAAGGAGGCCACAGAGCAACATTTGCACTGGCCGGGTGTAGATGGACATGGATATAAACCGTGATGGAGTTCAGATTGCGTGCGCATCATGCCACTGCTGCAAACATTGTCAATCCGGCAAAAATCAGGTGTGATGCGGTTTACGGGCACACGATTGAAGTTTTTTATCCAGCGAATGAGCAACTGAATGGTTATTTATATTATTCCATTGTTTTTATTAATTTATTGAAAAAAGAAGGTGGCAATATCAGTAGAAATATTTCATCAATCAACCGCATTTTTTATCGCGCCAGAATACACTTTTCTGGCGCGATAAATAGCGATCAGCTGGCGATTGCCATTCCGACTGTCATATGCAGGCCATAGAAGACGCCGCGGCCAATCATTTCACCGACCAGAACCAGGACAAATGCCAGGCCCAGCAGCGGTAATGCCGGCCGATCGCCCTTAAGCTGCGGGGCGATCCAGCATACCAGCGCCAGCACCAGCGCAACAACGCGCCAGGCCATCAGCGAGCCGTAATCCGGCACCAGCGCTGAAGCCTGCTGAATGGAACTATGGATTGTCGCCAGCTCGCTGCCCTGCATCAGCACCACGATGACGCTCGCCACCAACGCCAGCAGCGAAATGGCGGGCAACAGACGCATCGCCCAACCGTCAACCCCCGCAAAACGCAGCAGCAGGTATCCCAACAACGGACCACCAATAAACATCGTCAGGAAAAAGCTAAACGGCGTCCATACCGTGTACCAGGTAGGCACCGTATCGATGGTGTTATAAACGCGCACCATCATCCAGACGAAGATAACCCCCAGCACCATCGTCAGGAGCAGCCAGAGATTACGCACGCCTGACGGCAGCTTATTGACCACCGCCAGCAGCCAGCCAATACCGCCAATCGCAAAGAACAGCGCCCCGACAGCGATTTCATTGCTAAGCGACGAGGCGCCAATGCGGTTTAACGAGTTGAACGCCCGCATCGGCGACCCCAGATGCAAGGTCGAGGCAATAAAGCCCACGCCCATCAGCACCCACAGGCCGAACATGCTCCCTACAACACGCTGCTGCTGTTCGCCCGATAAATCCCCTTTGATTAACGCCAGGGCCAGTACAATAAATCCGCCCACCACGCATTGACCAAAGACCGTGAAAATCATTAAAGGCCATTCATGCCATCCACTGCCCATCTCACACCTCCTTCGGGTTGGCCAGATAGCCGGTGGTATCTCCACACGGGCGACTGTTGGCGTTGGGTTTAATCACAATACTCGGTTTCGTGAAGTGCGCGGATGGCAGCGGCGCAACGGCTGCCAGCTGACCGTATTTTTTACGCAACGCTTCAACAGGACCGAAATCAAGCGCGCGTAACGGACAAGATTCCACACAAATCGGTTTTTTGCCGTCGGCTACGCGTTCATAGCAGCCATCACACTTGGTCATATGCCCTTTCGTCGCATTGTATTGCGGGGCGCCGTACGGGCAAGCCATATGGCAATAGCGACAACCGATACAAACATCTTCATTTACGACAACAAAGCCATCTTCGCGCTTATGCATCGCGCCACTTGGACAGACCTTAACGCAGGCCGGATCTTCACAATGGTTACAGGCGATAGAGAGGTAGTAGGCAAACACGTTTTGCCGCCAGACGCCATTATCCTCCTGCCAGTCGCCGCCAGCGTATTCATAGATACGGCGGAAGCTCACCTCCGGCGTCAGGTTTTTGTAGTCTTTACAAGCCAGTTCGCAGGTTTTACAACCGGTGCAACGGGCGGAATCAATAAAAAATCCATATTGTGTTGTCATCGGTCACTCCTTACAGCTTTTCAACCTGGACGAGATTGGTATGCGATGGATTGCCTTTCGCCAGCGGTGACGGGCGTTGAGTGGTCAGCACGTTAATGCAGCCCGCCTGATCCACGCGACCTGCGTTCGGGTTATACCAGGCCCCTTCCCCCAGAGCGACAACGCCAGGCATCATTCGCGGTGTCACTTTGGCTTCGATATGCACTTCACCGCGATCGTTAAAGATACGAATCCGATCGCCATTCGCGATGCCACGCGTATTTGCATCAAGCGGGTTAATCCACATCTCCTGGCGGCAGGCAGCCTTCAGCACCTCAACGTTGCCGTAGGTCGAGTGCGTGCGAGCCTTATAGTGAAACCCGGTTAGCTGAAGCGGATATTTTTTAGCCAGCGGATCGTTGTAGTTTTCAAATCCAGGACTGTAAATCGGCAGCGGATCGATCACATCCCCGGCTTTTAGCTCCCAGGTTGCCGCGATTTCCGCCAGTTGCGCAGAGTAAATTTCAATTTTCCCTGATGGCGTGGTTAACGGATTGGCTGCTGGATCTTCGCGGAAAGCCTTGTAGGCGACATGATGCCCCTGCGGATCACGCTGTTTGAACATGCCCTGTTTGCGGAATTCATCAAACGGCAATAGTCCGGGAATCGCTTTACGTGACTGCTCATAAAGGTGGCGCAGCCACTCTTCCTGGGTACGCCCTTCGGTGAACCGTTGCTCAACGCCCATACGTTTCGCTAGCGCCGTTGTCATCTCATAAATGGTTTTGCACTCAAAACGGGGCTTAATGGCCTGGTCGGCAAAAATCACGTAAGACATATTGCCGCAGGAGGCATCCAGCGCAAAATCCATCTGCTCGGAGGCCGTACAATCCGGCAGCAGAATATCGGCATATTTCGCCGACGCGGTCATATGACAATCAATGACCACGATCATCTCGCACTTCTTATCGTCCTGCAGGATGTCATGGGTACGGTTGATTTCTGAGTGCTGGTTAATCAGGCAGTTACCGGCATAGTTCCAGACCATTTTGATGGGTACGTCGAGCTTATCTTTGCCCCGCACGCCGTCGCGCAGCGCGGTCATTTCCGTCCCGCGCTCAATCGCATCGGTCCACATAAACATTGAGATACTGGTTGCAACCGGATTATCCAGCGTCGGCATACGCTCAAACGGTAGATCGTAAGAACCTTCGCGCGCGCCGGTGTTCCCGCCGTTGACGCCAACGTTGCCGGTTAAAATCGCCAGCATTGAAATGGCGCGGGAAACCAGTTCACCGTTGGAATGGCGCTGCGGCCCCCAGCCCTGGGAAATAAAGGCAGGCTTAGCGCTGGCGATCTCACGCGCCAGTTGCACAATACGCGCCTGCGGAATTCCGGTAATCACCGATGCCCATTCCGGTGTCTTTGCGATACCATCTTTACCCTGACCAAGGATATAAGCTTTATAGTGGCCGTTGGCTGGCGCACCTTGCGGCAGCGTTTTCTCATCATAGCCTACGCAATATTTATCCAGGAAAGGCTGGTCAACAAGGTTCTCATTAATCATTACCCACGCCAGCGCGGAGACCAGCGCCGCATCCGTCCCCGGACGAATCGGGATCCATTCGTCTTCCCGTCCGGCCCCGGTGTCCGTATAGCGCGGATCGATAATAATCATTCTGGCATTGGATTTTTGCCGCGCCTGTTCCAGGTAGTAGGTCACCCCGCCACCGCTCATTCGGGTTTCCCCGGGGTTGTTGCCAAACAGCACCACCAGCTTGCTGTTTTCGATGTCCGACGGGCTATTACCATCAGCCCAACCGCCATAGGTATAGTTCAGCCCTGCGGCGATTTGCGCGGTGGAATAGTCGCCGTAATGATTGAGATAACCACCACAGCAGTTCATCAGGCGGGCAATCAGGGTTTTTCCTGGTGGCCAGGAGCGCGTGAGCGTACCGCCGAGAGTGCCGGTACCATAATTCAGGTAGATGGATTCGTTACCGTAGTCTTTGATCAGACGCTGCATATTACTGGCGATAGTATCAAATGCCTCTTCCCAGCTAATACGCTCAAACTTACCCTCACCGCGCTTGCCAACGCGCTTCATCGGATATTTCAGGCGATCTGGATTATAGACGCGCCGACGCATTGAGCGCCCACGCAGACAGGCGCGAACCTGATGCATACCGTCATAGTTATCGTCACCGGTATTATCGGTTTCTACATATTTAATCTCACCATCAACCACATGCATACGCAGCGGACAACGGCTACCACAGTTAACCGTACAGGCACTCCAGATAATCTTTTCGCTAGCGGAATTTGGGTTCTCTGCAGCATGGGCAATACGTGTGAAGGGTAAGGTAAATGCGCTGCTGGCCATCGCCAGTCCGCCAATCGCCGTGGTTTTCATCAAACCACGCCGACTCACCTCGGTAGCCAGTAAAGCATCGGGGGTTTTGGTTTTCATAGATACTCACTTTATTGCTCACAATTAACTTAAAATCGTTATATAGTTTTATATATAACGAAATCAGACTTTATTGGTTATTTATGCTGGTTAATCCAAAGGGAGTATCTGCGTATTCACTACGTTGATTATTGCCTGATATCAAGAAGGGGATAAAAAAAAGCGCCCGGAGGCGCTTTTGAGAAGAGAGTCGAAAAATTAGCCGATAAATTCAAGGCCACGCATATACGGACGCAGGATTTCAGGGATCTCAATGCGGCCATCGGCCTGCTGGTAGTTCTCCATCAGCGCAACCAGCGTACGCCCGACCGCAAGGCCAGACCCGTTGAGCGTGTGCACCAGACGCGTTTTCTTGTCTGATTTGCTGCGGCAACGCGCCTGCATCCGGCGCGCCTGGAAATCCCAGACGTTGGAGCAGGAAGAGATCTCGCGATAGGTGTTCTGCGCCGGTACCCACACTTCCAGATCGTAGGTCTTGCATGCGCTAAAGCCCATATCGCCAGTACACAGCGCCACTTTACGATACGGCAGGCCCAGCAGTTGCAGAACTTTCTCCGCATGACCGGTCATCTCTTCCAGCGCCGCCATGGAATCTTCCGGGCGCACGATCTGCACCATTTCAACTTTGTCGAACTGATGCATACGGATCAAGCCACGCGTATCACGGCCATAAGATCCCGCTTCAGAACGGAAGCACGGCGTATGGGCGGTCATTTTGATTGGCAGATCGTCTTCGTCGATGATCTCATCGCGAACCAGGTTAGTCAGCGGAACTTCCGCCGTCGGGATCAGCGCGTAGTTGCTGCTGTCCGCTTCTTCTTCCAGCGGACGGGTATGGAACAGGTCGCCTGCGAATTTCGGCAGTTGACCAGTACCGTACAGCGTGTCCTGGTTAACCAGATACGGGACATAGTTTTCGCTGTAACCATGCTGTTCCGTGTGCAGATCCAGCATAAACTGCGCCAGCGCGCGATGCAGGCGTGCCAGTTGGCCTTTCATGACCACAAAGCGAGACCCCGTCAGCTTCACAGCGGCGGCGAAATCCAGCCCGCCGTGCATTTCCCCCAGCGTCACGTGATCGCGCACGTCAAAATCAAACTCCCGCGGCGTACCCCAGCGGCTGACTTCAACGTTATCGTTTTCATCGCGACCAACAGGAACGTCGTCATATGGAATATTGGGAATAGTCAGCGCAATATCGCGAATTTCCGCCAGCAGCGTATCCAGCTCGCGCTTCGCGGCATCCAGTTGCTCGCCAAGTTTATTCACTTCCAGGCGTAATGGCTCGATGTCTTCCCCGCGCGCTTTCGCCTGGCCAATGGATTTCGATCGGGAGTTGCGCTCCGCCTGCAGATTTTCAGTTTGAACCTGCAGAACTTTACGACGCTCTTCCAGAGCGCGAAGTTTATCTACATCCAGCTTAAAGCCCCGGCGTGCCAGTTTTTCTGCGACTGCGTCTGGCTCGGTACGCAGCAGATTGGGATCGAGCATGCTTATCCTGTGCTTATCGAATTAATAAAGAAAAATGGCCGCAGAGCGCGACCACGGAAATAGTGTGACAACCTTACCGCAACGCCTCAATTAGCGGTAGCGTTTTATCGGGCTATTTTGATCCTGTTCGGCCAACCAGGCGAGCTTTTCGCCTATTTTCCCCTCCAGCCCCCGGTTTGTCGGCTGATAATAGCGCGTTTGCGCCATTTCCTGCGGGAAATACTGCTCTCCGGCGGCGTAAGCGTTGGGCTCATCATGAGCATAACGGTACGCCTGCCCGTAGCCCATCTCTTTCATCAGCCTGGTCGGCGCATTGCGCAAATGTACCGGAACATCGTAGTCCGGGCGCTCGCGGGCATCGGCCATCGCGGCTTTAAACGCGGTATAGACCGCGTTGCTTTTTGGCGCGCAGGCGAGATAAACAATGGCCTGTGCAATCGCGCGTTCGCCTTCCGCCGGTCCCACGCGGGTAAAGCAATCCCAGGCGGCGATAGCGACCTGCATGGCTCGGGGATCGGCATTACCGACATCTTCCGAGGCTATTGCCAGGCAGCGTCGCGCTACATACAGCGGATCGCCCCCGGCGGTAATTATCCGCGCATACCAGTAGAGCGCGGCGTCCGGCGCGCTCCCGCGAACCGATTTATGCAGCGCGGAGATTAAATCGTAGAAACGATCGCCTTTGTTGTCGAAACGCGCGCTGCGCTCACCGGCAATTTCAGTCAACAGTTCAACGTTCAACACGCGGTTACCGGAGGCATCGTTTTCGGCCATATCGGCCATCATTTCCAGCGTATTAAGCGCCCGGCGCGCATCGCCGTTTACCAGATCGGCGATCGCTTTGCGCGTCTCGTCTGGCAGCACAATGCTTTGCCCGCCGTAGCCGCGAGTTTTGTCGCTCATCGCCTGGTTAAGCACCTGCTCAATATCCTCGCTGGTCAGCGACTTCAGCAGATAGACGCGAGCACGTGAAAGCAGCGCGGAATTGAGTTCAAAAGAGGGATTTTCCGTCGTCGCGCCGATAAAAGTAATCGTCCCATCTTCAATATGCGGCAGAAAAGCGTCCTGCTGACTTTTATTGAAACGGTGAACTTCGTCGACAAACAGAATTGTACGACGACCCGCGTTACGGTTCTGCCGCGCGCGCTCAATCGCCTCACGAATCTCTTTCACGCCTGAAGTGACCGCAGAGATACGTTCGACATCGGCGCTGGCATAGCGCGCAATCACCTCGGCCAGCGTGGTTTTCCCGGTCCCCGGCGGGCCCCACAGGATCATAGAGTGCAGATGTCCGGCTTCAATCGCTCTCGGCAGAGGCTTGCCCGGCGCCAGCAGATGCTGCTGGCCAATGTACTGCACTAAATTTTCTGGCCGCATGCGGGCGGCCAGTGGTTGAAACGCGTTGTCGGAAAAATCGAGCGACAGATTGCTCACGTTCGCCTCTACTTACGTTGATCGTCCACTGTCACCCCTTTCGGCGGCGTAAAGGTGAACTTAGATGCATCGACGGCGCCATTTTGTTGCGATTTCAGTTGATAGCTGCTGCGTTGATCATCCTGCTCCACGGCGGTGAACTGATGAATCGTGCCATCACGACCCACATTGATGGTGAACTGCTTCAGGTTACCGCTGCCGCTTTTCGGCGTCAGAACGAAATTATCGCCACTCTGTTTAATGTTGTAATTCTGCCAGTCGCTGGCCTGGTTACGAGCAATCAGCATAAACGGCGTGTTGCTGGTCGCATCTTTCAGCCAGGTGGCCGTGACCTGTTCAACAAACGGGTTGTAAAACCACAGCGTTTTACCGTCGGAAACCAGCACGCTTTCATCCGGCTGGGTCATATGCCAGTTGAACAGATTCGGACGCTTAACCCACAGGTCTCCCTGCCCGTCCTGCACAATATTACCGCTACCGTCGGTCACTTTCTGCGTAAAGCTGGAGTGGAAGCTGCTCACTTTATCAAGGCGGCTTTTTAAATCGCTGGCGGCATCCGCCCATACCTGACTTACAACAAAACCGGACAGTAAAGCGCAGGTGATTGCGAGTTTTTTCATTGTCATTCCTTAATGTGCGTCACTCCCGACGCGGGAGCCTGCTCTGCCCTAAATGTAGGACCGCTAAACACGGTGGAACAGCAGAACAGGCTGATTTTCACTTATTTACCCAACTTGCCGTTACTCGAAGGGAGGCGGTGCCAGCACTTCGCGGTTACCATTGTGACCTTGTTCGCTGACAATACCCTGAGCTTCCATTTGTTCAATGATACGCGCGGCACGGTTATAGCCAATACGGAACTGACGTTGCACTCCGGAAATGGAAGCTTTACGTTTTTCCGTCACAAAGTTGACCGCCTGATCAAAGAGGGGATCAAGCTCTTCGCCGCCATCGTAGCCACCGCTGCCGCCTTCGCCCTCGCTATCGGAGGTGATGCCAGCAACATATTGCGGCCGCCCGCGCGCTTTCCAGTCCTGGACCACGGCATGAACCTCTTCATCGCGCACAAAGGCGCCATGTACGCGCACCGGGATCGTCGAGTTAGGCGCGGAATAGAGCATATCCCCCATCCCCAGCAGCGACTCGGCGCCGCCCTGATCAAGAATGGTACGCGAGTCAATTTTGCTTGATACGGTAAAGGCGATACGCGTCGGGATATTCGCTTTGATAAGGCCGGTAATAACATCCACTGATGGTCGCTGAGTTGCCAGCACCAGGTGGATCCCCGCAGCGCGCGCTTTCTGGGCCAGACGCGCAATCAGCTCTTCCACTTTCTTACCGACGGTCATCATCAGATCGGCGAATTCGTCGACCAGAACCACGATGTAAGGCTCTTTTTTCAGTACCGGATGCGTCGCATCCATGCTGTCGCCAGGCTTCCAGTATGGATCCGGAATTGGCCGCCCCATGCGCGCAGCTTCCGCAATCTTCTCGTTGTAACCCGCGAGATTACGCACGCCCAGCGCAGACATCAGTTTATAGCGGCGCTCCATCTCGTTAACGCTCCAGCGCAACGCATTGGCGGCATCTTTCATATCGGTAACGACTTCCGTTAACAGATGCGGAATCCCCTCATAGACCGACAGCTCGAGCATTTTCGGGTCGATCATAATGAATTTCACATCTTCCGGCTGCGCTTTGTAGAGCATGCTGAGGATCATGGCGTTGACCCCAACGGATTTACCGGAACCGGTAGTACCCGCCACCAACAGATGCGGCATCTTCGCCAAATCGGCGGTAACCGGTTCACCCGCAATATCTTTGCCAAGAACAACGGTAAGCGGTGACGGATTATCGCGAAATTTCACGTTATCCAGCACTTCTCGCAGATAAACGGTCTGACGCTTTTTGTTAGGCAGTTCCAGACCGACGTAAGGTTTGCCCGGAATAACCTCCACCACGCGAACCGCTGCGGTGGACAGAGAGCGGGCCAAATCTCGCGACAAATTCGAAATCCGCGCCGCTTTCACCCCCGGCGCCAGATTAAGCTCAAAGCGGGTGATAACCGGGCCTGGCGAGTAGTTCACCACATCAGCCTTAATACGGAAATCGGCCAGACGCGCTTCAACCAGACGCGCCATCTGCTCAAGGGCAAAAGTATCTATCGGTTCGACTTCAGCTGGCGGCGGCGTGAGCAAGTCAAGCGACGGCAGAAGCGTCGTCGGCTTCTGTAACGGCCGACTATCGCCATTGCGCATCAATAGCGGATGAATCAGGCTTTCCTGCGGCTGCGCGGCTGGCTGCGACAGCACCTGCCCATGTGGCGTATGCGGTTGCGGCTGGCTGACAGGCGCCTGTTGCGGAGACGAAGCCGACGGCTGCTGTACGTGTTGAGCGGTGTGGTGCGGCGCATGTTGCGGCTGATGGCCCGCATGCTGATACGGCATCGGCTGATGCGCCGACTGCGGCTGCGGGTGATGTGAAGCAGGTTGCTGCACTTCCGGCATCGGCATAAAGACGGGCTCACTCGGCGCATCATCAACTAACGCCTTCATTGGCGAAAATTCATAATCCGCGGCAGAGAACGGATGCGATCCCGGCGGCTGCTCGCTCGCGTAGCGTTGCTGTTGAGAAGCGGCAAACTGGCGGGCAAGCTCAGCTTCAGCGGCAGAATCTTCATCCGCGTTATCTTCTTCCGCCACATAATGTTCACCATAGCGCTGATTTTGCGAAGCGGCGAACTGACGCGCCAGTTCGTGCTGCTCAAGCTCTGCAGCTTCCTCGTCCGTCAGAGACGGATCATTATAATGCTGATGCTCTGCCTTACGCGCACGTTCTTCAGCTAATCGCTGTGAGGGAAGCTTAATACCATAGGACGCCAGTTCACGGCGCGTCGGCACGCGAACGCGGTTAGGTCGCGGCAGCTTCGGACCGATCCCCTCTTTTACCTGCGCACGAGGGCCGCCGGATGCCGGGCGGACGAGCGGCGCGGAACTGGCCGTTGCCGATACAGCGGAAGCCCCGGCAGCATTTGCGGAAACGGCTTCCGTCGCCTGGTGAACGCCAGCGGCCAGCGCGCCTGAAGCAGCGACACCAACCGACGATGAAGGAGGAGGAGAGATCGGTTTTGTCTCAACCGGGCTGACAGGTTCTGGAACAGGTTGATACCAGGCGGCAAGCTGCTCACGTTCACGCGCGCGTTTCTCTTCCACTTCTTCGAAATAGTACATGGGCGGACGCTGGGGTTTCACTTCCTCTTGTGGAACCTCAGGCTCAACGGGAGAAGTGGCAACGGGCTGTTCCGGCTGCTGTACATATTGTTGCGGCTGATACACATCTTCAGTTTGATAAACTGACGGCTGCTGCGGTGGCTGCTCCGGCTGATACCCATGCTGCGGCGGATACGCAGGTTCAGCCTGATATACTGGCGGCTGCTGCAGTGCCTGCTCCGGCTGATACCCATGCTGCGGCGGGTAGGCAGGTTCAGCCTGATACTCTGGCGGCTGCTGCGCTGCCTGCTCCGGCTGATACGCAGGTTCAGCCTGATATACTGGCGGCTGCTGTGGTGCCTGCTCCGGCTGATACGCATGCTGCGGCGGATACGCAGGTTCAGCCTGATATACTGGCGGCTGCTGCAGTGCCTGCTCCGGCTGATACCCATGCTGCGGCGGGTAGGCAGGTTCAGGTGGTTCTTCTGAACGAAACGCTTGCCCGATCTGCGGTTCAGACCAGGCCTGAGGTACGGCGGTATCCTGCGCGGCAGCATCTACAGGATCGGCAATGCGATGGCCATTGAGCAGCGGATCGTACGGGTCAAAATCGCCTGGCCGAGCGGCACGGGTTCCGGAGAATAAAACATCATCGGCATCCGCCGGACGCGCGGCGCTGGAACCGGAAAAAAGCACGTCATCAGCGGCAACAGGCGTACCGCCAGCGCTATACTGAAATGCTTCTTCAGCATCATCCATCCGCTTACCGGAGAACAACGCGGCATCAGTCTTACGCCCCATCGGGTTGGAAAACTTCTCTGCCAGCCGCTGACGGCGCGCTAAAGCACCGCGTAAAATCCGCGCGCGACGTGAACCTTGCGGTTTCGCAGGCGCATCGTCTACATATTCTTCTTCATCCTCTTCGTATTCGTCTTCATCGACCCAGGTATCATCACGACGAGTACGGTTGCTGGCAAAAGTCAGAACAGAAAGAATAATCCCGCCGAGTTTTTCAGCGATGGTAACCCAGGACCAGCCGGTAAACAGCGTCAGCCCTGCCGCCCAGAGACAAAGCAGCGCAATTGTCCCGCCGCTACTGTGCAGCAGCGGTTGCAGCGTGGTGCTCAGCAGGCTGCCAATCACCCCGCCGGAGGCAAAATACCAGATATCATCCGCATTGATAGCCGCCAGCCCGCAGGAAGTGAGGATCAGCGCCAGCGCGCCAATCAACCGCAAAGAAACGGCAAAATAGTCGATGTACTCGTCATTTTCCTGATGACGCCAGGCAAACCAGCAGCCGCCGATAATAATCACCGGAATGGTGTAGGCCATTACGCCGAAAATAAAAAATAGCGTATCGGCAAGCCAGGCGCCCGGCGCACCGCCGATGTTATGAATAGGCTCATGCCACGCCGTTTGTGACCAGCTAGGATCCGATGGATTAAAGCTGAGTAAGGCTACCATCAACCAGATGGCAAAAAGGGAGCAAAGGATAAGCAACGCCTCAAGGAGCCGGCGCCCGCTACTAAGCTTTGTAAATTTGACTTCTTTGTCTTCAGTATATTCCTGGCTCAAGAAAGGCTCTCCAGGTATCAGGCTGTTTCCTGCCTTCAGCTAAAACGGACAACAGCGCCGAGTCTCCCCGGCACTGTTGCTGTATGGATTAACAGGAGTGTAATCAAACTACGTCGATTTTGCACCTGTTCCGTGTTAGCGCGTCTTGATTACCAGACGATTACTTTGCTTGACTTCTTCCATTACCACGTAGGTACGGGTGTCATTTACGCCCGGCAGGCGCAGCAAGGTCTCGCCCAGTAGCTTACGATACGCGGACATATCCGGTACGCGAGTTTTCAACAGATAGTCGAAATCCCCGGACACCAGATGACACTCTTGAATTTCCTCAAGTTTTTGCACAGCGGAGTTAAATTGCTCAAACACATCCGGCGCGCCACGATTCAGAGTAATCTCAACAAATACCAGAAGTGATGCATCCAGATAATGTGGGTTAAGCAGCGCTGTATAACCCTGAATAAAACCCTGTCTTTCCAGACGACGCACACGCTCAAGGCAAGGCGTCGGAGAAAGTCCCACCCGTTTAGAAAGCTCGACGTTGGAAATACGCCCGTCTTTTTGCAATTCATTCAAAATATTGCGATCAATGCGGTCAAGATCTTTGCCAGGGCGCTTCTTGCTATCTACCATTATTATTGTCTCTCTGTATTCCTTCCCTACTCCTGTTCCGACTCTGAGCCTTCACTGCCAGAGTCCATCCTGTTATTACCCGTACGACATTGGGTAATCCAGGGGTACGTGAGAAGCCCGTTGCCTGACGGCAGCTACCGACATCACGCATGGCGTCTGTCCACACCATGCGTAGATTTCGCTAACCCGGATAAAAATGGCATTTGCGTGCATGAAAATTCGCCGCACACCAAACACTGCTTTTCTTCTTCCATGAATGTTTTCGCAAAAGCACAGGGGATTGTCAAAGCAAAACATCGTTTTTTAGTACAAGATGCCAGATATTCATTATCCTCACCCATTGATTCTCATGTTTTCCTCTTATAATTGTCCCGCTAACAGTAGAATTAGTTATATTCTCCGTTCGTTAAATCGCCAATTAATCGGCAGCCTCTATTGCACATATCGTTAACAAAACCGCCGCGCTCTTTTTTTACGACAACAAATTCCCTACAATCCAGCTCATGTATGCCAATAAATTATGAGGATCTCATGGGCACGGCCAAACACAGTAAACTGCTTATTCTTGGTTCTGGACCTGCGGGATATACCGCTGCGGTCTATGCCGCGCGCGCAAATCTGCAGCCGGTACTGATTACCGGGATGGAAAAAGGCGGTCAACTGACCACCACCACTGAAGTGGAAAACTGGCCAGGCGATCCTAACGATCTGACCGGACCGCTGCTGATGGAGCGTATGCACGAGCATGCCACCAAGTTTGATACCGAAATTATTTTCGATCATATCAACAGCGTCGATCTGCAAAACCGTCCCTTCCGCCTGGTGGGCGACAGCGGTGAATACACCTGTGATGCTCTGATCATCGCCACCGGCGCGTCCGCTCGCTATCTGGGTCTGCCATCGGAAGACGAATTTAAAGGCCGCGGCGTTTCCGCCTGCGCCACCTGCGACGGTTTCTTCTACCGTAACCAGAAAGTCGCCGTGATCGGCGGCGGTAACACGGCGGTGGAAGAAGCGCTGTATCTGTCTAATATTGCTTCCGAAGTGCACCTGATCCACCGCCGCGACAGCTTCCGTGCGGAAAAAATCCTTATCAAGCGCCTGATGGACAAAGTGGAAAGCGGCAATATCGTGCTGCATACCAACCGTACGCTGGAAGAAGTCACCGGCGACCAGATGGGGGTAAGCGGTTTACGCCTGCGTGATACGCAGAATGCTGACAACATTGAATCGCTGGAAGTCGCGGGACTGTTCGTTGCTATCGGCCACAGCCCGAATACGGCCATTTTCGCCGGTCAACTGGCGCTGGAGAACGGCTATATTAAAGTTCAGTCCGGTATCCACGGCAATGCCACCCAGACCAGCATACCTGGCGTCTTTGCTGCGGGCGACGTAATGGATCATATCTACCGTCAGGCCATTACTTCCGCTGGTACAGGCTGCATGGCTGCGCTGGATGCAGAGCGTTATCTGGATGGTTTAGCGGACGCTTGCAAATAATCTTTACAAGTCAGTAACAAAGGTAAATAAGGCGACGAAAAGTCGCCTTTATTTTTGCCTCGTTGTAACATTGTCGTGCCCAAAAAACCCATAACAACACCTGCTAAGCGCGCAATGAACAAAAGCCGTCAACAAGAGTTAACCCGTTGGTTAAAAGATCAAAGCATTATCTCCCGTCGCTGGGTGATGATTTCCCGTCTGTTGGGCGTCGTTAGCGGCTTGCTAATCGTTGCTCAGGCCTGGCTGCTGGCGCGGATCCTCCATCGCATGATCATGGAAAATATCCCCGCAACGGCGCTGCTGCTGCCTTTTACGTTACTGGTCCTGGTCTTTGTGCTTCGTGCCTGGCTCGTGTGGCTGCGTGAACGGGTTGGTTTTCAGGCTGGTCAATATATCCGCACCGAGATTCGCCGTCAGGTCCTCAATCGCCTGCAGCAGGCGGGACCGGCGTGGATACAGGGTAAACCTGCAGGAAGCTGGGCAACGCTGATCCTTGAACAGATCGACGATATGCATGACTACTATGCGCGCTATCTGCCGCAGATGACGCTGGCGGCCTGCGTGCCTTTACTGATTGTCATCACCATTTTCCCTGATAACTGGGCGGCGGCGCTTATCCTGCTGGGTACCGCGCCGCTAATTCCGCTGTTTATGGCGTTGGTCGGAATGGGGGCGGCAGATGCCAACCGACGAAACTTTCTTGCTCTTGCGCGTTTGAGCGGCCATTTTCTCGATCGTCTGCGCGGCATGGAAACGCTGCGAATTTTTCACCGCGGCAACGCGGAAACGGACAATATTCGCCAGGCCTCCGAAGATTTCCGCCAGCGGACGATGGAAGTGCTGCGCCTGGCGTTTCTCTCTTCCGGCGTGCTGGAGTTTTTCACCTCGCTCTCTATTGCGCTGGTCGCCGTTTATTTTGGTTTCTCCTATCTGGGCGAACTCAATTTTGGTCATTACGGCACGGGGGTGACCTTGATGTCCGGTTTTCTGGCCTTGATTCTGGCCCCGGAGTTTTTCCAGCCGCTACGCGACTTAGGGACTTTTTATCATGCCAAAGCTCAGGCTATTGGTGCCGCGGACAGCCTGAAAACCTTTATGGAAACGCCGCTGGCTCAGGCCGAACGTGGTGAAAAGATATTAAGCGATAATGAAATGGTTAGTCTGGAAGCTCGCGACCTGTTGATTAAATCCCCGGAAGGGAAAGTGCTGGCCGGGCCGCTGAATTTTTCATTACGCGCGGGTGAACGCGTCGTGCTGGTTGGGCAAAGCGGCTCGGGCAAAAGCTCGTTACTTAATACGTTAACCGGCTTTCTTCCCTATGATGGCTCGCTCAGCGTTAACGGCGTAGAGTTAAACAGCCTCGATGCCAACCACTGGCGAAGTCTCCTGAGCTGGGTTGGACAAAACCCGCAGTTGCCTGCAGCGACGCTACGCGAAAACGTGCTACTGGCATGCCCTGAAGCTACCGAGGCGCAGTTACAGCTTGCGCTGGATAAAGCCTGGGTCAGCGAATTTATCTCCCAGTTGCCGCAAGGGATCAACACACCGCCCGGCGATCAGGCGGGTCGGCTGTCGGTTGGCCAGGCGCAACGCGTCGCCGTTGCGCGGGCGCTGCTGATGCCGTGTCGCCTGTTACTGCTCGATGAACCCGCAGCCAGCCTGGATGCTCACAGCGAGCAGCGGGTTATGCAGGCGCTCACAGACGCATCAATGCAGCAGACAACATTAATGATCACCCATCAACTGGAAGATCTTGCGCAATGGGATGCCATCTGGGTTATGCAGGATGGCCAAATTGTCGAGCAAGGCAGTTATTCGCAGTTGGCTTCTGCTGGCGGCCCCTTCTCAAGACTGCTCGCTCATCGTCAGGAGGAGATTTAAATGCGCGCATTATTGCCTTACCTGGCGCTATACAAACGGCACAAATGGCTGCTGTTGCTCGGCATCGTGCTGGCTATTGTCACGCTACTGGCCAGTATTAGCTTGTTAACGCTGTCCGGTTGGTTTCTGTCTGCATCCGCCATTGTTGGCGTCGCGGGTCTCTACAGCTTTAACTATATGCTGCCTGCCGCTGGCGTACGCGGCGCGGCAATTATTCGCACCGCTGGCCGCTACTTTGAACGTCTGGTGAGCCACGACGCCACCTTCCGCGTCCTGCAACATCTGCGCGTGTTTACCTTCAGTAAACTGCTGCCGCTCTCCCCTGCCGGGCTGGCGCGCTTTCGTCAGGGCGAGTTGCTGAACAGAGTGGTTGCTGATGTCGATACCCTGGATCATCTCTATCTCCGCGTGATATCGCCGCTGGCAGGCGCTCTGGTGGTGATACTCGTTGTCACTGTCGGTCTGAGCGTACTGGATGTGACTCTGGCCCTGACTCTCGGCGGCATTATGCTGTTCACCCTGCTGGTACTGCCGCCGCTGTTTTATCGCGCGGGCAAGCCGGCAGGTGAAAGCATGACTCAACTTCGCGGGCAATATCGCCAGCAGCTCACCGCCTGGCTACAGGGGCAGGCGGAACTGATGCTGTTCAACGCCAGCGATCGTTATCGGCAGCAGATGGCAAAAACCGAAGTTCGTTGGCAGGATGCACAGCGTCGCCAGGCGGAGCTCACCGCGCTCTCCCAGGCGCTGATGTTACTGATTGGCGGTATTGCGGTTATCACCATGCTGTGGCTCGCCTCTGCGGACGTAGGCGGTAATACTCATCCAGGTGCGCTGATTGCGCTGTTTGTTTTCTGTGCGCTGGCGGCGTTCGAAGCTTTAGCACCGGTCACCGGCGCATTCCAGCATCTGGGTCAGGTGATCGCCTCGGCGCAGCGGATCACGCAAATCACCGAGCAGCAGCCGGAAGTGACCTTTCCCCAGGGAACGACGGCCACGCCGCAGCAGGTGGCATTGATCTTCAATCAAGTCACCTTTCGCTATCCTCAGCAGCCCGCCCCCGCGCTGGAGAATGTATCGTTACAGGTCAAGGCCGGGGAGCATATCGCCATTCTGGGACGAACAGGTTGCGGGAAATCGACCCTGTTGCAGTTGCTGACGCGTGCCTGGGATCCGGCTCACGGCGAAATATTACTCAACGACCAGCCTCTGGCACACCTTACTGAGGCGACGCTACGCCAGACAATGAGCGTCGTGCCGCAGCGCGTGCACCTGTTTAGCGCCACGCTGCGCGATAACCTGCTGCTGGCCTCCCCTCATGCCAACGATGCTCAGCTTTCAGCAACGCTTGAGCGCGTGGGTTTAGAAAAATTGCTTGAGGACAGCGGCCTTAATAGCTGGTTGGGTGAAGGCGGCCGCCAGCTCTCCGGCGGCGAGCTGCGCAGGCTGGCTATCGCCCGCGCCCTGCTTCATGATGCGCCGCTTATGCTGCTTGATGAACCCACCGAAGGACTGGATGCAACAACGGAAAGCCAAATCCTTGATTTACTTGCGCAAGTGATGCGTCAAAAAACCGTATTAATGGTGACGCATCGTCTGCGCGGGCTTGCGCGTTTTAATCAGATAATTGTCATGGACAACGGGAAGATTATTGAGCAAGGTAGTCACGCAGAACTGCTGGCTGAACAGGGGCGTTACTACCAGTTTAAGCAGCGCCTGTAAGTCATTATTGAATCTTTGCCTGTGATGTACTGAGGTAAAAATGCGCCTGGTTCAGCTCTCTCATCATTCCATCGCCTTCCCTTCCCCGGAGGGCGCTTTGCGTGAGCCTAATGGTTTATTAGCGCTGGGAGGCGATCTTAGCCCGGCGCGTTTGCTGATGGCCTATCAGCGCGGTATTTTCCCGTGGTTTTCGCCGGGTGACCCTATTTTATGGTGGTCCCCCGACCCGCGGGCGGTACTATGGCCGGAGAAATTCCATCTCAGCCGCAGTATGAAGCGCTTTCATCAGCGTTCGCCTTATCGTGTCACGTTGAATTACGCCTTTGGCCAGGTCATTGAAGGATGCGCCGATCACCGTGATGAAGGAACATGGATAACGCCGGGTATCGTTCAGGCGTATCACCAGTTGCATGAGTTGGGCCATGCCCATTCTATTGAAGTGTGGCAGGGAGATGAATTAGTCGGCGGCATGTACGGCGTCGCACAGGGCGCGCTATTTTGCGGAGAGTCGATGTTCAGCCGTGCGGCAAACGCCTCTAAAACGGCATTACTGGTCTTTAGCCAGATCTTTATGCAGAACGGAGGAAAATTAATCGATTGTCAGGTTCTCAATAAGCATACCGCCTCTTTAGGCGCGGTAGAAATCTCCCGCCGCGATTATCTCGACTATCTCTCAGTGCTGCGAACCTGGCGTCTGCCGGAGCGATTCTGGGTGCCCAGGTTGCTATTTGCAGGCGATGCATAAATGTTTTCAGCACATTTTTTGCTGGGATGGTATAATTGCGCGGTAGAGTAGCTTCTGCCCGTTGCCCCGTCGCCGTTTGGGAATAATAAGAGTCAGATAACGCCCATCGTTCTGTCACTCCCCTTTACGTTTGCGCCTGTCACCCGGTTTATCCGCGTGAATTGCGGGCAATGCGCCGAAACGACTTCGGCGATTTTACCCTAAATAATTCAAGTTGCGGGACACTGAATCCTCCAACGGCTACAGCAGGCGGCCGGGATAAACGACAATCTGCACGTTGTTCGCCACGAGGGCGATACTCAGGGATATTCCGGGTACATGCTGTCAACGCGCATGCAACTTGAAGGATGGCGGGTATATGTAAAACTTTACTTACTTGCTGAACTTCGGCATTATCTTGCCGGTTCAAAACTACGGTAGTGATACCCCAGAGGACTAGATGGCCAAAGAAGACAATATTGAAATGCAGGGCACCGTACTTGATACGTTGCCTAACACTATGTTCCGCGTAGAACTGGAAAACGGTCACGTGGTAACTGCGCATATTTCCGGTAAAATGCGTAAAAACTACATCCGCATTCTGACGGGCGACAAAGTGACTGTTGAGCTGACCCCGTACGACCTGAGCAAAGGCCGCATTGTCTTCCGTAGTCGCTGATCGTTTTTGCACCTGAGGTGCCAGATGCAGAAGGCCGGGATATCTCCCGGCTTTTTCGTTTATTTCCGATCATCCCGGGCTGATACTTGCCCCAATATTGGCTGCCTGTACGGCAGTGAACCTCATTGGTCTGGTAATACCCGGTGTAACTTTTTTCTAAGCTACCTGTACGGCAATGCATCCAACACGTTCCGCTCTACCATAAAGTTATCGTTAAAATTAACCGACCAATTCTATCGATCCCCCTAATATCCAAGGTTAAAAAACGTCCAGCACATGGATGTAAAAAAACCGGCCCAAAGGCCGGTTATAGATGCACGACTATAAGATTAATGCGCCGCTTCCGGTTTGTGCTTCTGCGCACTCTGGAAGCCGTAGGTCAGCGCGTTTTTCTCTTTATCCAGTTTAACGGTCACCTGACCGCCATCAACCAGTGAACCAAACAGCAGTTCGTTGGCCAGCGGTTTTTTCAGATTGTCCTGGATCACCCGGGCCATTGGACGTGCGCCCATGGCCCGGTCATAGCCTTTCTCCGCCAGCCAGTCACGCGCTTCCTGGCTAACTTCAAGCGACACGCCTTTCTGATCCAGTTGAACCTGCAGTTCGACGATAAACTTATCCACCACCTGGTGAATAACCGTCGTCGACAGGTGATCGAACCAGATAATGTTATCGAGACGGTTACGGAACTCCGGCGTAAAGATCTTTTTAATCTCATCCATCGCATCCGGGCTATTGTCCTGATGGATAAGACCAATGGATTTACGCTCGGTTTCGCGCACTCCGGCGTTGGTGGTCATCACCAGCACCACGTTGCGGAAATCCGCCTTGCGGCCGTTGTTATCGGTCAACGTGCCGTTATCCATCACCTGCAGCAGCAGGTTAAAGACATCCGGGTGCGCTTTTTCAATTTCATCCAGCAACAGCACCGCGTGCGGATGCTTAATCACCGCATCGGTCAGCAGCCCGCCCTGATCGAAACCAACATAGCCCGGAGGCGCGCCAATTAAACGGCTGACGGTATGACGCTCCATATATTCGGACATATCAAAACGCAGCAGTTCAATACCCAGAGACTTCGCCAGTTGCACGGTGACTTCGGTTTTCCCGACCCCGGTCGGCCCGGCGAACAGGAAAGAACCGACTGGTTTGTGTTCATGACCAAGCCCGGCACGCGCCATCTTGATGGCTTCAGTTAATGCCTCAATTGCCTTATCCTGACCAAAGACCAGCATCTTCAGACGATCGCCGAGGTTTTTCAGCGTATCGCGATCGCTGCGGGAAACGCTCTTTTCAGGAATACGCGCGATCCGTGCCACCACGGACTCAATATCCGCCACGTTAACCGTTTTCTTACGTTTGCTCACCGGAATTAAGCGCGCCCGCGCTCCGGCTTCGTCAATCACGTCAATCGCTTTATCCGGCAGATGACGATCGTTAATATATTTCACCGCCAGCTCCACCGCGGCACGCACCGCTTTGGCGGTATAACGCACGTCGTGGTGCGCTTCGT
Source organism: Klebsiella indica (assembly GCF_005860775.1). Taxonomy (GTDB): domain Bacteria; phylum Pseudomonadota; class Gammaproteobacteria; order Enterobacterales; family Enterobacteriaceae; genus Klebsiella; species Klebsiella indica. The sequence goes on along the minus strand of NZ_VCHQ01000010.1, from coordinate 42,042 downwards.
ACTTCGGCTTCAGGCCGTTGATAATCTGCACCGTCTCTTCCACGGAAGGTTCGGTGATATCGATTTTCTGGAAGCGACGCGCCAGCGCACGATCTTTTTCAAAGATATTGCTGAACTCCTGGTAGGTCGTCGAACCGATCACCCGGATCTTGCCGCTGGAGAGCAGCGGTTTAATCAGATTAGCGGCATCGACCTGCCCGCCGGAAGCGGCTCCCGCGCCAATGATGGTGTGGATTTCATCAATGAACAGAATGCTACTGGTGTCCTGTTCCAGTTGCTTGAGCAGCGCCTTGAAGCGTTTTTCAAAATCACCGCGATATTTGGTGCCTGCCAGCAGCGAACCGATATCCAGAGAATAAATCGTACAATCGGCCATGACTTCCGGCACATCGCCCTGCACGATACGCCAGGCAAGCCCTTCGGCAATGGCGGTTTTACCGACGCCGGACTCTCCCACCAGCAGCGGGTTATTTTTGCGGCGACGACAAAGAACCTGAATAGCACGTTCCAGCTCTTTCTCGCGGCCGATCAGCGGATCGATACCGCCAACGCGAGCAAGCTGATTGAGGTTGGTGGTGAAGTTTTCCATACGATCCTCCCCGCCTGCTTGCTCTTCACTGCTGCCAGGCTGGCTGGCGCTGTTATCAGCAGATTGGCCTGGCTCATCTTTACGCGTACCGTGAGAGATGAAATTCACCACATCAAGGCGGCTGACTTCATGTTTACGCAGCAGATATGCCGCCTGGGACTCCTGTTCGCTAAAAATTGCGACCAGGACATTGGCGCCAGTGACTTCGCTACGTCCGGAGGACTGAACGTGGAAAACGGCACGCTGCAGCACGCGCTGGAAGCTCAGCGTCGGCTGAGTGTCGCGCTCTTCTTCCGTTGCAGGCAGAACGGGCGTGGTCTGTTCGATGAAGGCTTCAAGTTCCTGACGCAGCGCGACCAGGTCCACTGAACACGCTTCAAGCGCTTCGCGGGCCGAAGGGTTGCTAAGCAGCGCCAGCAACAAGTGCTCGACGGTCATGAACTCATGACGGTGCTCGCGCGCTCTGGCGAAAGCCATGTTTAAACTGAGTTCCAGTTCTTGATTGAGCATAGGCACCTCCCCCAAGTTTTGTTGCCTGTATTCAGGCTTTTTCTAGCGTACACAACAACGGATGCTCGTTCTCCCTCGCGTATTGATTCACCATCGAGACTTTGGTTTCCGCGACTTCTGCGGTAAACACGCCACAAATCGCTTTACCTTGATAATGGACCATTAGCATCAGTTGCGTTGCACGTTCAACATCATAAGAAAAGAATTTTTGTAACACGTCAATAACAAATTCCATTGGCGTGTAGTCATCGTTGACTAATATCACTTTATACATAGATGGCGGTTTAAGCGCATCTTTAACTTCGTCCTCTACGAGCTGCTCGAAGTCCAGCCAGTCTTTCTTACTCATCGTCACTGTTCATCATCGGTTGCTGTAGCCAACAGGCGGTGGCCTGTCAATGACCAAAGGCTATGCACATCACAAATCTACAATAGATCATAGATAATTATCATCTATTACTTCCATCCGCGACGTCTGTCACATTCCCCGGCAATAGCGTTAACTGCTTCAAGTTTTGACGCATTTTTCACCGTCTCCCCACGTCAATCGCTTGACGCATTTCCTGATTTCTCTAAATTGTAGTGGCGAGAGTTGGCGAGCAATTGAACAACTCGTCACTCCACTATCGGTTCATTCCATCTTACTTATATAAGATTTACGAAGGATGTCGAAGTATGGAAATGGGTACTGTTAAGTGGTTCAACAATGCTAAAGGGTTCGGTTTTATTTGCCCTGAGGGCGGCGGCGAAGACATTTTCGCCCATTATTCTACCATCCAGATGGATGGTTACAGAACGCTAAAAGCCGGACAAGCCGTTCGGTTTGATGTTCACCAGGGGCCAAAAGGTAACCACGCCAGCGTGATTGTCCCTGTGGAAGCGGAAACGGCCGCATAACTCTTTTGCTTCATTGTGTACATCCCGCCAGCAAAATGCCAGTCCTTCTGACTGGCATTTTTTATCGTCACTCGCAGGCCCGGCGACATCACCGCCACCGGACCCAGCAACAACTGTAATCTACATGTGGCCCGTTCAGCGGTTTTCAAGGCCAGACCAGACATCACACGCCGCCGGTAAAACAGAGAGTAGCCGCAGAGTAAGCTAATCCGCCCGACCGCGCGCCAGCCACAGCACACGCGAAAACATTTTTTTCAACAGCGCCGGCACCGCATCCACGCCGCGACGGCCTGCCTCCATCGCCACCTCAATCGCCAGGTCCGGTTTTGACGAGCGATGAATCGCCTTGGTAATCACCCGCCGCATGTTCATTGGCAGATTCATTGGCAATTGCGCCACCCGGTGGTAAACATCATCGAACCCCTGACGATACATAAAATGTTCCATATCCATTGCCGGTAGTGCCGTCAGGTGATCGCGTTCCAGCATTTTATCGTCATTCAACAGCCCGCGAACCGTCGCCGCATATTTTTTCCCGGCCTCATCGCCATCGACCAGCACATGCCACTCAATGCCCATACGCCGCGCGAATTTAATAAGCGGTTTTAATCCCGACTGGGCGAACTCAATAACTTTCACCCCTTCCGCATCAAAGTGATGACCGCACTGACGGGCCAGCTCGTTAATAACCCAGGTTTCCGTTTCACCTTCGACCAACAGCCAGCAGCGGGCAAACAGCGATGACGCGCGGTTAAAACGGATATGAAAAGCGATGCGCCGACTGTCTTCCGCATTCATCCCGCCGGGCCCGAGCCGCCAGGCTGACACCCGCGATGATTCACGCACCAGTCGGCAAACGTACTCAACGGGCGTCAGCGACAATAATTCACCGGAATTAGTGGTCGTCACTCTCTGTAACGGCAACAAATTGAGCAAACGCCAGGCCACAGACAACATAATAGGATGCAACCGGGTTTCGGGATCTTCAATTAGTAGCAGCGGTCGCGCGTCGCGATCGAGCCGGACAGTTCCTTTTGCCTGCAATAGCGTAGCGAATAAACCCAGCAAAATGACCCGGTGGCTGCGGCCGCCGGGCTTATCGATCATCCGGTTGATAATATCCAGATAACGCCAGCTACGTTGTTCATCGTGTGAATAGCGGCGCATCAGGCGGTTACGCGATTGCGCGCTGCTCTGCTCGGCAAAATAGTGTTCCAGTAACTGCACCATTGCCGACAGCCCTTGCCGTATCTGGCTATCGGTCAAATTTTGCGGGTGATGCACCAGCTCACGGGAGAGAAAATCAAGCTGGCGGGCAGTAATCTCAATCTGTGGAGAATGCGGCACGGTACCGTTGTGGATCCGCCGCATAAATCGGGCATCGCGCAATCGCAGAACGGGCATTAATCTCACCAGGTGCCGGGCCAGCTCGTCAATATCCGCCAGTTCCAGGGCCTCCCCTTCGCCATTGATAAAACTACGCAGCGTCATGACGCCATCATCATCGGCAAGCTCTCCCTCCAGGCGATAAAAAATCCGCTGAAAACCATCATCACAGGGTACCCAGCAATGACTAAGGGGCCGATAACGACGCACCCGATAACGACCGGGGTCATTTTCACGGAAGGTCAGGATAATATGCAAATGACGCTCTCGCCCCTGAATATCACCGGGCGGAAACCAAAAATCCTCACGGACAAAATGGTAAAGTTCAGACTCTGGCGATAAGAGTAACGTCAGGGCATCCAGCAGGCTGGATTTACCCCATGCATTTTCGCCAATCAGCACGTTATTTTGCTCCAGCATCAACGATAAACGGTTGATACCGCGGAAGCCTACAATTTCGACGCGCTCAAGATGCATATCCCCTCCGCCCGCTAGCCACTTTATCCTTCAATTATCAGCAGTATATACCCGTCGGACTGCTTGTTGCAGATATACTGGCAATAACCCGGTGCCCCCCTGGTCTTCGCCCTTTCGTGACCAGCGCGAACCACATTCAAAACGGTTAATCGTTTTTGCCCTGCAAGACGAATTATTTAGAGTATATATCATTTAATCCAGATAATAATTCATCATCTATATGTTCATTTTTTAACCACACTTATTCGAAATTAAATAACATCACTTTTTTAGCTGGTCTCCGGATGAAAACATCCATAGAATAACGCTCCTTTATTTTTATCGTCGCATTTGTGCCGATAAATAAAAGCCGAGACGGCAACTTATGTTGGTTTACGTTTTTTATTGAGGTCGTTATGTTCAGAAAATTAGCAGCAGAATGTTTTGGTACATTCTGGCTGGTGTTTGGTGGTTGCGGTAGCGCTGTACTGGCCGCAGCGTTTCCGGAATTAGGCATTGGCTTTGCCGGCGTCGCGTTAGCCTTCGGTTTAACTGTATTAACCATGGCGTATGCCGTGGGCCATATTTCCGGCGGGCATTTTAATCCGGCGGTCACTTTAGGTTTGTGGGCTGGCGGCCGCTTCCCGGCAAAAGAGGTCATTGGCTATATTATCGCTCAGGTTATCGGCGGTATTATTGCCGCCGCTATTTTGTATGTTATTGCCAGCGGTAAAGCAGGTTTTGACGCGGCTGCCAGCGGTTTCGCCTCTAACGGTTATGGCGAGCACTCTCCAGGCGGTTTCTCAATGCTTTCCGCGATTGTGATTGAGATTGTCCTGACCTGCGGCTTTTTGCTGGTTATTCATGGCGCAACCGATAAGAATGCCCCGGCAGGCTTTGCTCCCATTGCCATTGGCCTTGCGCTGACGCTGATTCACCTGATCAGTATCCCGGTCACCAACACCTCGGTGAACCCGGCGCGCAGCACCGCGGTTGCGCTCTTCCAGGGCGGCTGGGCATTACAACAGCTGTGGCTGTTCTGGGTGATGCCGATTATCGGCGGTATTCTGGGTGGCGTGCTGTACCGCACCTTGCTCGAAAAGCGCGATTAATGGATTAAGATCCGGAGTATCGGGTGGCGGCTATGCCTCCCTGGCCTGCGGTCATAGAGCAATATGTAAGCCGGGTAAGCGTTAGCGCCGCCCGGTTTTTTTACACCTTTACCTGACAGCCTTTATTGGGTAGTGTCATTGCGCAGTTTCGCATACAAAGGACCCGGCTGTTCATGTTTTCAGGACTTTTCATCATTTTGGTTCCGCTGATTGTGGGCTATCTTATTCCGCTTCAGCATCAGGCCGCATTAAAACTGATCAACCGGCTGTTAAGCTGGATTGTCTATATCATTCTCTTTTTTATGGGAATTAGCCTGGCCTTTCTCGATAATCTTGCCAGCAATCTGCTGGCGATTCTCCATTATTCAGCGGTCAGCATCGTTATTATCCTGCTATGCAATATTGCGGCCCTGATGTGGCTTGAGCAAAAAATACCGTGGCGAAATCATCACCGCCAGGAAAAATTACCTTCCCGTCTCGCAATGGCCATGGAATCTCTCCAGCTATGCGGCGTAGTGCTTATTGGTTTTTTGATTGGGCTGAGCGGCATCCCTTTTTTACAACACGCCACCGAGGCCAGCGAATATACGCTAATTTTCCTTTTGTTACTCATCGGTATGCAACTGCGTAATAATGGCATGACCCTACGGCAAATCATCCTTAATCGCCGTGGAATAATTGTGGCGGTCGTGGTCATGATCAGTTCGTTATTGGCTGGCGTCATCAATGCCTTTATTCTCGATCTGCCGTTAAAAACCGGTCTGGCAATGGCTTCCGGATTTGGCTGGTATTCGTTGTCCGGGATTTTACTGACCGAATCGTACGGGCCGGTTATTGGTAGCGCCGCGTTTTTCAACGATCTTTCCCGGGAACTGCTGGCAATTATGCTTATTCCCGGCCTGGTACGACGCAGCCGTTCAACTGCACTCGGCCTGTGCGGAGCGACATCAATGGACTTTACGCTACCGGTCCTGCAACGTTCAGGCGGCGTGGAAATTGTCCCGGCAGCTATCGTTCATGGCTTCATTTTGAGTCTGCTGGTACCCATTTTGATGGCCTTTTTCTCCGCATAATCCCTTTCTGGCGGTTGTTTTCGACCGCCAATTTTGCGCTAAATCAATCTCCCTGTAAGTTGTATCAGAAATACCTTTTCTCATCTCCCCCGCAGGCATAACCTTAAACATGTATATTAAATATAACTTTAAAAAAGGTGTGACCATGTTTTGTGTGCAATGTGAACAAACCATCCGTACTCCGACGGGGAACGGCTGCTCCTACGCGCAGGGTATGTGCGGTAAAACAGCGGAAACGTCCGATCTCCAGGATCTGCTGATTGCGTCCCTGCAAGGTCTGTCTGCATGGGCTGTTAAAGCCCGTGAATATGGCATCATCGATCATGACGTTGACAACTTTGCCCCGCGTGCATTTTTCTCCACTCTGACCAACGTTAACTTCGACTCTCCGCGTATCGTCGGCTATGCCCGTGAAGCGATCGCCCTGCGCGAATCACTGAAAGCGCAGTGCCAGAACATCGATGCAAGCGCCACGGTAAACAACCCGATGGCCGACCTGCAACTGGTCAGCGACGATCCGGGCGATTTGCAACGTCAGGCCGCCGAGTTCACCCCGAACAAAGACAAAGCCGCTATTGGCGAGAACATCCTCGGCCTGCGTCTGCTTTGCCTGTATGGCCTGAAAGGTGCGGCAGCGTACATGGAGCACGCCCACGTTCTGGGCCAGTATGACAACGACATCTACGCGCAGTACCACAAAATCATGGCGTGGCTGGGCACCTGGCCTTCCGATATGAACGCTCTGCTGGAATGTTCTATGGAAATCGGCCAGATGAACTTCAAAGTGATGAGCATCCTGGATGCCGGTGAAACCACCAAATACGGCCACCCGACCCCTACTCAGGTTAACGTGAAAGCGGTTGAAGGTAAGTGCATCCTGATCTCTGGTCATGACCTGAAAGATCTGTACAACCTGCTGGAGCAGACCGAAGGGACTGGCGTGAACGTCTATACCCACGGTGAAATGCTGCCCGCGCACGGTTACCCGGAACTGCGTAAATTCAGACACCTGGTCGGTAACTACGGCAGCGGCTGGCAGAACCAGCAGGTTGAATTCGCCCGCTTCCCTGGCCCTATCGTGATGACCTCTAACTGTATCATCGACCCGACCGTTGGCGCGTATGACGACCGTATCTGGACGCGCAGCATCGTCGGTTGGCCGGGCGTAAACCACCTGGAAGGCGAAGATTTCTCTCCGGTTATCGCTCAGGCGCAGCAGATGGCAGGCTTCCCGTACAGCGAAATCCCGCATCTGATCACCGTTGGTTTCGGGCGCCAGACGCTGCTGGGCGCAGCAGACAGCCTGATCGACCTGGTCAGCCGCGAAAAACTGCGTCACATCTTCCTGGTAGGCGGCTGTGACGGCGCGCGTGGCGAACGTAACTACTTCACCGATTTCGCCACCAGCGTACCGGATGACTGCCTGATTCTGACGCTGGCCTGTGGTAAATACCGCTTCAACAAACTGGAATTCGGCGACATCGAAGGTCTGCCGCGTCTGGTTGACGCCGGTCAGTGTAACGACGCTTACTCCGCCATCATTCTGGCCGTCACGCTGGCAGAAAAACTGGGCTGTGGCGTGAACGACCTGCCGCTGTCTCTGGTGCTCTCCTGGTTCGAACAGAAAGCGATCGTCATCCTGCTGACGCTGTTGTCTCTGGGCGTGAAAAACATCGTGACCGGGCCGACTGCGCCAGGTTTCTTCACCCCGGATCTGCTGGCTGTCCTCAACGAGAAATTTGGCCTGCGTCAGGTCACCACCGTTGAAGAAGATATGCAGCAACTGTTGAGCGCGTAAGGAGTTTTAGAATGACGATGCCAACCACTCAGTGTCCGTGGCGAATGCAGGTACATCACATCCATCAGGAAACCCCGGATGTGTGGACTCTCTCATTACTGTGCCACGATCACTATCCGTACCGTGCCGGTCAGTATGCGCTGGTCAGCGTTCGCAACGCTGCGGATACGCTGCGGGCCTACACCCTTTCGTCCACGCCGGGCGTCAGCGAGTACATTACGCTGACGATCCGTCGTATTGATGAAGGCGCAGGTTCACAGTGGTTAACCCGCGAAGTGAAACGCGGCGACTCTATCTGGCTGTCCGATGCGATGGGCGACTTTATCTGTGAAGACAAAGCCGAAGACAAGTTCCTGATGCTGGCGGCCGGTTGCGGCGTCACGCCAATTATGTCGATGCGTCGCTGGCTGGCAAAATACCGCCCGCAGGCAGATGTGCAGGTGATCTTCAACGTGCGTTCGCCGCAGGATGTGATTTTCGCTGAGGAATGGCGTCAGTACCCGGTCACGCTGGTGGCGGAGAACAATGCGACCCACGGTTTCGTGGCGGGTCGCCTGACCACTGAATTACTGAAAAACGTGCCGGACCTGGCATCGCGCACCGTCATGACCTGCGGCCCGGCGCCGTATATGGACATGGTTGAGCAGGAAGTGAAAGCGCTCGGCGTAACGCGCTTCTTTAAAGAGAAGTTCTTTACGCCAGTTGCCGAAGCGGCAACCGGGGGCCTGAAGTTCACCAAACTGCAACCGGCGCAGGAGTTTTACGCGCCTGTCGGCACCACGCTGCTGGACGCGCTGGAAAGCAATAAAGTTCCGGTGACTGTGGCATGTCGTGCTGGCGTGTGCGGCTGCTGCAAAACCAAAGTGGTTTCCGGTGAATATACGGTCAGCAGCACCATGACGCTGACCGATGCGGAAATCGCCGACGGTTATGTGCTGGCCTGCTCCTGCCATCCGCAGGGCGATTTAGTTCTGGCCTGATTATTCAGCATTACCGATGTTATCCATGCCACCCGGCGGTTTGCCGGGTGGCATTTCTGCTTCTGCGCAACCCCGTCGGCGGTGAATGACAACCCAATATGCCCGTCCTATTCAAAGCGTATTTATACCCGTCATACTTCAAGTTGCATGTGCGTTGGCTTTCCTTGTTCACCCCAGTCACGTACTGGAGTACGCTCCCGGGGATTCACTGCGTCGCCGCCTTCCTGCAACCCAAATAATTTATGGCATAAAAATCAATAACTTAAAATCACACTTTAAAAAGGGTTAAAGAACGGATAAGCAAACACCCTGGCGTACAGGACCCAACCAGGGTGAGCAGACTGGGTGATAAAAAAACGACATCCGACCTATCGCCAGGGTGAATTACCCGCTAACGAATATTTCCCGGCCCCCATAAAAGCGATCGCCAGCGCACCGACAAAGAAATAGACCAGGCTCTCAATCGCCCAGGCACCTACCGCATCCAGCGCAAAGGTTTTACCTGCGCCGACCATCAGCCAGGCCACAACCATAGTAAAAGCTATCACCAGCGCTGCCGGACGAGTGAGGATCCCCAGAATCAACAGACAAGGCGCAACCACCTCTCCCACCAGCACGCCATAAGCGATAAATCCCGGCAATCCTTTTGCCACCAGCATATTGCTGATACCGCCAACACCATCAAATAGCTTATGCAACCCGTGAAACAGCATCAGCCCGCCGACGGCAAGTCGTAATAAGAGTTTGCCGAAGTCGTCATGAGACAATATTCTATTAACGCTATTTAACAATAATTTAACCATCTGAAATGATTCCTGTTTACCGCTCTGTGAGAAGACAGATTATGCGGAATTTCCGAAGAATAAAACCAGTTGAAAATGAGAGATACGCAAACGTAACAGCCAGTTTCATCTAAGCTTGTAAGCGTTATCACAAAAAGGAGATGGAAAACCATGAAACAGACCGTTGCCGCTTACATTGCAAAAACACTTGAACAGGCTGGCGTGAAACGTATCTGGGGCGTGACGGGCGACTCCCTGAACGGCCTGAGCGACAGCCTGAACCGGATGGGGACGATTGACTGGATGGCCACACGCCATGAAGAGGTCGCCGCCTTCGCCGCTGGCGCTGAAGCACAACTCACCGGTGAACTGGCGGTATGTGCGGGCTCATGCGGGCCGGGTAACCTGCATTTGATTAACGGTCTGTTCGACTGTCACCGTAATCACGTCCCGGTTCTGGCCATTGCTGCCCATATCCCTTCCAGCGAAATCGGCAGCGGCTATTTTCAGGAGACCCACCCACAAGAGCTGTTTCGCGAATGCAGCCACTATTGCGAACTGGTATCCACCCCGGAGCAGATCCCGCAGGTACTGGCGATCGCCATGCGTAAAGCGGTCATCAACCGTGGCGTATCGGTTGTCGTGCTACCAGGCGACGTCGCGCTGAAACCGGCGCCGGAAAGCGCCAGTAGCCACTGGTATCATGCCCCGCAGCCGGTTGTAACTCCGGCTGAGGAAGAGCTGAAAAAACTGGCACAGATCTTACGCTACGCCAGCAATATCGCCCTGATGTGCGGCAGCGGCTGTGCGGGCGCGCATAACGAGCTGGTGGCATTCGCCGCCAAAATTAAAGCGCCCATTGTTCATGCGCTGCGCGGCAAAGAGCATGTGGAGTACGACAACCCTTACGATGTGGGCATGACGGGATTGATCGGCTTCTCTTCAGGCTTCCATACCATGATGAATGCCGATACCCTGATTCTGCTCGGCACTCAGTTCCCCTATCGCGCCTTCTACCCGACTGACGCCAAAATCATTCAGATTGATATCAATCCAGCCAGCATTGGCGCGCACAGTAAAGTCGATATGGCGCTGGTCGGCGATATTAAATCCACCCTCGCCGCGTTATTGCCGATGCTGGAAGCAAAAACCGATCGTAAATTCCTTGATAAGGCGCTGGAGCACTATCGCGACGCGCGTAAAGGACTGGATGATTTAGCGAAACCCAGCGATAAAACCATCCATCCGCAGTATCTGGCGCAGCAAATTAGCCGCTTTGCCGACGATGACGCCATTTTTACCTGCGACGTCGGTACGCCGACCGTCTGGGCCGCACGTTATCTGCAAATGAACGGTAAACGTCGCCTGCTGGGGTCGTTCAACCACGGTTCAATGGCTAACGCCATGCCGCAGGCCATCGGCGCGAAAGCCACCGCCCCGGACAGACAGGTGGTTGCCCTCTGCGGCGACGGCGGCTTTAGCATGCTGATGGGGGATTTTCTTTCGCTGGCGCAGATGAAGCTACCGGTGAAGATTATTATCTTCAATAACAGTATTCTCGGTTTCGTGGCAATGGAGATGAAAGCCGGGGGTTATCTCACCGACGGCACCGAGCTGCATGACACCAACTTTGCCCGCATCGCCGAAGCCTGCGGCATCAAAGGCATTCGGGTAGAGCGCGCAGCGGATGTTGATGACGCGCTGCAAACCGCCTTCAGCAGCGAAGGTCCGGTCCTGGTCGATGTGGTGGTCGCGAAAGAAGAACTGGCGATCCCGCCGCAGATCAAACTGGAACAAGCGAAAGGTTTCAGCCTGTATATGTTACGCGCCATTATCAGCGGCCGCGGTGACGAAGTAATCGAACTGGCGAAAACCAACTGGCTAAGGTAAAACAGACGGTATCCCCCTGAAGCAACTCAAGGAAATGCCGTGATAGATTTACGCAGTGATACCGTCACCCGTCCGGGCCGCGCCATGTTAGAAGCAATGATGGCCGCTCCGGTCGGGGATGATGTTTATGGCGACGACCCTACCGTTAACGCACTCCAGCGCTATGCCGCTGAACGGGCGGGCAAAGAAGCCGCGCTCTTCCTGCCAACGGGCACCCAGGCCAATCTGGTCGCCCTGCTCAGCCACTGTCAGCGCGGCGAAGAGTATATTGTCGGCCAGGGCGCCCATAACTATCTCTACGAAGCTGGCGGCGCGGCGGTACTTGGCAGTATCCAGCCGCAGCCCATTGATGCCGCCGCTGACGGCACGTTGCCGCTGGATAAGGTTGCCGCGAAGATCAAGGCGGATGATATCCATTTTGCCCGCACTCGCTTACTCAGTCTGGAAAACACCCATAACGGCAAAGTGCTGCCGCGTGAATATTTAAAACAGGCATGGGAATTTACCCGCGAGCGCGGTCTGGCGCTACACGTTGACGGCGCGCGTATTTTTAACGCCGTCGTGGAATATGGCTGCGAGCTGCGCGACATCGCGCAATATTGTGATTCATTTACGATTTGCCTCTCAAAAGGCCTCGGTACGCCGGTGGGGTCGCTACTGGTGGGGAGTCAGGCGTACATTCACCGCGCTATCCGCTGGCGGAAGATGGTCGGCGGCGGGATGCGCCAGGCCGGGATTCTGGCGGCGGCGGGCCTGTATGCGTTACAAAACAACGTCGCGCGCTTAAAAGAGGATCACCAGAATGCGGCGTGGATGGCAGAGCAACTGCGCGCCATTGGCGCTGACGTGACTCGCCATGACACCAATATGCTGTTTGTCCGCGTCGGCGAAGACGATGCCGCCGCGCTGGGCGAATACTTACGCGAACGTGACGTGCTGATCAACGCCTCGCCCGTTGTGCGCCTGGTGACGCATATTGACGTTACCCGTCAGCAGCTTGCCGAAGTGGTTGATCACTGGCAGGCGTTTTTAACGCGTTAAGGAGTCGGCGTGTTGCAACGCATCCTGGTACTCGGCGCCAGCGGTTATATTGGCCAGCATCTGGTGAATCGACTCAGCGAGCAAGGCTTTCCGGTGCTGGCGGCGGCACGCCATATCGACAGGCTGAAAAAACAGCGTCTCCCCGGCGTTGAGTGCTATCAACTTGATTTAAACCAGCCGGACGGGCTGCCCGAACTGCTGGCTCAGGCTGATACCGTTTACTACCTGATACACGGAATGAGCGAAAGCGGCGACTTTGTCCGTCATGAGCGACAGGTCGCCCTCAATATGCGCGATGCATTGCGTAAAGTTCCGGTCCGCGAAGTCATTTTTTTGAGCTCATTGCAGGTCGCGGAGCGAGAACAATCCGACCATCTGCGGGCCCGCCAGATCACCGGCGACCTGCTGCGCGAATCCGGCGTACCGGTAACGGAAATTCGCGCCGGCATTATCGTCGGCGCGGGTTCCGCCGCTTTCGAAGTGATGCGCGATATGGTTTACAACCTGCCGGTGCTGACGCCGCCGCGCTGGGTGCGCTCGCGCACCACGCCGATTGCGCTGGAAAACTTACTCTACTATCTGCTGCAGTTACTTAATCACTCCGCCAGCGAACACCGCGTTTTCGAAGCCGCCGGGCCGGAGGTTTTAAGCTATCAGCAGCAGTTTATCCGCTTTATGGCGGTCAGCGGCAAACGCCGCCCGCTGATCCCCATCCCTTTTCCCACAAGCTGGATTTCGGTCTGGTTTCTCAACGTCATTACCTCGGTACCGCCAACAACCGCCAAAGCGCTGATCCAGGGACTAAAGCACGATCTTATCGCCGACGATCGCGCCCTGCGGGCCCTGATCCCTCAACCGTTGATCGCGTTCGATGAAGCGGTGCGCCGCACGCTAAAGGAAGAAGAGCAACTGGTGAACTCCGGCGACTGGGGCTACGACGCCCAGGCCTTTGCCCGCTGGCGGCCCGAGTATGGCTACTATGCGAAACAGGCCGGTTGTACCGTGAGCACTCACGCCAGCCTCGCCGCGCTGTGGAAAGTCGTCAATCAAATCGGCGGTAAAGCGGGGTACTTCTTCGCTAATATCCTGTGGAAGACTCGCGGGGCGATGGATCTGCTGGTTGGCCACCGGCTGGCAAAGGGCCGCCCACCGCGGGATTACCTGCAAACCGGCGACACTGTGGACAGCTGGAAGGTTATTATCGTCGAGCCGGAGAAACAGCTCACCTTACTGTTCGGCATGAAGGCACCCGGCCTTGGTCGCCTGAGTTTTACTCTGAGCGATAAAGGCGATCGTCGCGAACTGGACGTTCGCGCCTGGTGGCACCCGCACGGTATGCCGGGCCTGCTTTATTGGTTGCTGATGATCCCGGCCCATCTGTTTATTTTTCGCGGCATGGCGCGACGTATCATCCGGCGGGCTGAGCAAATCACCAGCAATTAGAGTATACCAACAGAATTCTTTCCTTATTCTCATTGCATCACAGTCAGAATCACGGAAAAATGCGCACGAAATTCTTTTGTGAAACAGTGGATCGATATGAAGGTACTGGTTACCGGTGCGACCAGCGGATTAGGCCGCAATGCAGTGGAATATCTGCGTAACAAGGGCATTAGCGTCAGAGCGACCGGGCGCAATGAAGCAATGGGCAAGCTTCTGAGCAAAATGGGGGCCGAGTTCGTCCCCGCCGACTTGACCGAACTGGTCTCCTCGCAGGCCAAAGTGATGCTCGCCGGTATCGACACGCTCTGGCATTGTTCCAGTTTCACCTCCCCGTGGGGCACCCAGCAGGCTTTCGATTTAGCCAACGTCCGCGCCACCCGCCGCCTCGGTGAATGGGCCGTCGCCTGGGGAGTACGCAACTTCGTGCACATCTCTTCGCCGTCGCTCTATTTTGATTACCACCACCATCGCGCTATTCAGGAAGATTTTCGCCCGCAACGTTTCGCCAATGAGTTTGCCCGCAGTAAAGCGGCGAGCGAAGAAGTGATCAACCTGCTGGCGCAGGCCAATCCGAACACCCGTTTTACAATTTTACGCCCGCAAAGCCTGTTTGGCCCTCATGATAAAGTCTTTATTCCGCGCCTGGCGCAGATGATGCAGCACTACGGTAGCGTCCTGCTGCCGCGCGGCGGTAGCGCGCTGGTGGATATGACCTGCTATGAAAATGCGGTGCACGCGATGTGGCTCGCCAGCCAGCCGCAGTGCGACAATCTGCCCTCTGCCCGCGCTTACAATATCAGCAATGGCGAAGCGCAAACCCTGCGCTGCATTGTGCAGAAACTTATCGATGAGCTGGGGATTAAGTGCCGTATTCGCTCTGTGCCTTACCCGATGCTGGATATCATCGCCCGCAGCATGGAGCACTTTGGCAACAAGTCAGCCAAAGAGCCCGCCTTTACCCACTACGGCGTTTCTAAGCTGAATTTTGATTTTACCCTCGATACCACCCGCGCTCAGCAGGAACTGGGCTACCAGCCGGTGATTTCGCTGGATGAGGGCATTATTCGCACTGCCGCATGGCTGAAAGACCACGGCAAGCTACACCGCTAACCTCGCCCGTACTTCTCCAGCAGCGCCTCGGCAATCGCCAGCGTTTGGGCATCGGCAACGCCGTCCCAGCGCGCGGGGCGGAAGTGCATCTGGAAAGCCATAATCACCCGCTTCTGCTGTTCCGGGGTCATCTCCGGTGTGACCTGATAGCCATAGCGAGACAGCACGTCCAGCAGCTCCGCGGTATCTACCGGCTGGTATGAGGGACGCCCTTGCTGATAAAACGCGACCCGCTCCGCATCCGGCCACGCGCCAATCCCCTGCTCCGCCAGCCTGCGCCACGGAAAGCGCGGCCCCGGATCGTCTTTGCGCTGCGGGGCAATATCCGCGTGCGCGACGACGTTCTGCGGCGCAATGTGGTAGCGGGCGATAATATCTTTCGCCAGCGGGATCAGGGCATCAATCTGCGCCGGATTAAACGGCGTGAAGCGCTTCACGCCCGCCGTTTTTTGCCAGCCGCGGTTCTCCAGTTCAATACCAATTGACGTATCGTTAATGTGCGTACTTCCGCGCCAGTAACTGATCCCCGCATGCCAGGCCAGATCCGCTTCCGGCACCAGTTGCCAGATCCGCGGTTTGCCATGATACCGTGGCGGTTTCTCCGGGATCAGGTAGTGGGCGCTCACCTGATTGTCGGTCAGCGTCGCCAGCGAAACGTCAAAATCATCGGCGGTATAGTGAATAACCAGCACTTTGATGCGCGGATACGCCGCCTGCGCCGGATGGCGCGTATCCAGCTGATAACCATCGCGATCGATAATGCCGTTTTCCGTGGCGCAGCCCGCCAGCAGTAGCGCCAACAAGACGCCCGCCCGGCAAATTTTCATCGCCGGGTCTTCACCGCTGTGCCGCTGACGCTCACCATCAACATGCTGCTGTCCTTGCCGACGGTTTCATAATCAATATCAATCCCGACAACCGCGTCGGCGCCCAGCGCTTTCGCCTGTTCGCTGAGCTCTTCAAAGGCGATTTCACGGGCTTTACGCAGCTCTTTTTCATAGGCGCCGGAACGACCGCCGACAATATCGCGAATACTGGCGAAAAAATCGCGAAAAACGTTAGCCCCGAGAATCGCTTCCCCGGTAACGACGCCGCAGTATTTAATGATCGGCTGGCCTTCCAGAGTCGGTGTGGTTGAAAATTGCATGGTGAAACTCCTCCTTTAACGTTCAATGCGTTAGCTTTGCGGATCAAGCACAATCCCTATCTGATACACTATGCTTTAAAAGATATTCTAACGCAGCGAGCTTATAAGGAAATCATCATGCGCTACAACGTTCTTGCATTTGTCCTCCCCTGCGCGCTGGCGCTCAGCGCCTGTACCACCGTGACACCGGCCTACAAAGACAACGGCACCCGCAGCGGCCCTTGTATTGAGGGCGGCCCGGATGACGTGGCGCAGAAGTTTTACAATTACCAGATACAACATCACAACAGTGATTTGACGGCGCTGCGTCCGTACCTGAGCGATGGTCTGGCGAAACTGCTGAGCGACGCGCGTCACTCCCCGTCAAACCACGCCTTGTTGCAGTCTAATCTGTTCTCCAGCAACGCCACGCCGGCCGACAGCGCCGAAGTCGCCAGCGCTTCGACAATTCCAAACCGCGATGCACGCAACATTCCGCTGCGCGTTACGCTAAAACAGGGGACGCAAAGCTGGAAAGACGAGGTACTGATGATTCAGGAAGGCCAGTGCTGGGCCGTCGATGACGTACGTTACCTCAGCAATAACGCCCATGCGCCGGCAGGCACTCTGCGTCAGAGTCTCGAAAATCGCTAATCAAGGCGTATAACCCGGTAAAATGTCGGTATTTCCTCTGCTAATACCGACATTTACGCCCCCCGCCTTTACGAACCCATATTTTGTGCTAACTTTAACGCTAATCGTGGTTTACATTTAACTTTTAACGCATAAATATTGCATAACTATTCTGCCAAAGGTACTATTTGCGGCCTCAATTGCTATTAGTATCAGACTGCCCAGATGAGTATTAAACTAAACGGCATTAATTGCTTCTACGGCGCACACCAGGCGCTGTTCGACATCACGCTGGATTGCCCGCAGGGGGAAACGCTGGTGCTGCTCGGCCCCAGCGGTGCCGGTAAAAGCTCGTTGCTGCGCGTACTCAACCTGCTGGAGATGCCGCGTTCCGGCACGTTACATATTGCCGGAAATCATTTCGACTTTACCAGAACGCCTTCTGATAAAGCCATTCGCGAACTGCGCCAGAACGTGGGGATGGTTTTCCAGCAGTACAATCTGTGGCCGCACCTGACCGTGCAGCAAAACCTGATTGAAGCCCCCTGCCGTGTGCTCGGGTTAAGTAAAGATCAGGCTCTGGCGCGCGCTGAAAAGCTACTTGAACGTTTGCGCCTGAAACCCTACAGCGATCGTTACCCGCTGCATCTTTCCGGCGGTCAGCAGCAGCGCGTCGCCATTGCCCGCGCGCTGATGATGGAACCACAGGTGTTGCTGTTTGATGAACCCACGGCGGCGCTTGATCCAGAAATCACCGCTCAGATCGTCAGTATTATCCGCGAACTGGCTGAAACCGGCATTACGCAGGTCATTGTCACCCACGAAGTGGAAGTGGCGCGTAAAACAGCGAGCCGCGTGGTGTATATGGAAAATGGTCATATCGTTGAACAAGGGGATGCCCGTTGCTTCACGCATCCGCAAACCGACGCGTTTAAAAACTATCTGTCACATTGATGTTTTCGGGGAAATGACGATGAAAAAAGTACTGATTGCCGCTCTTCTTGCGGGCATGAGCCTCTCCGCTACCGCTGCCCAAACTATTCGCTTCGCGACCGAGGCCTCCTACCCGCCGTTTGAATCGATCGACGCCAGTAACAAAATCGTTGGTTTTGACGTCGATCTGGCGAACGCCCTGTGTAAAGAGATTGATGCCACCTGCACCTTTACCAACCAGGCTTTCGATAGCCTGATCCCAAGCCTGAAGTTCCGCCGTTTCGATGCGGTCATGGCCGGGATGGATATCACCCCGGAGCGTGAAAAGCAGGTGCTGTTCACGACGCCGTACTATGATAACTCCGCGCTGTTCGTCGCTCAGCAGGGTAAATTCACCAGCATTGATGCGCTGAAAGGCAAAAAAGTCGGCGTGCAGAACGGCACCACCCACCAGAAATTTATCAACGACAAGCACCCGGAAATCACCACCGTTCCTTATGACAGCTACCAGAATGCGAAGCTGGATCTGCAGAATGGTCGTATTGACGCGGTGTTCGGCGATACCGCCGTGGTCACCGAATGGCTGAAGAGCAATCCGAAGCTGGCGGCGGTGGGCGATAAAGTCACCGATAAAGACTACTTCGGTACTGGCCTCGGTATCGCAGTGCGCCAGGGCAATACCGAACTGCAGCAGAAATTTAACGCTGCGCTGGAAAAAGTAAAAAGCGATGGGACTTATCAGTCTATCTACAATAAATGGTTCCAGAAGTAACGCTGAATGAACGAATTTTTTCCCTTAGCAAGCGCCGCCGGGATGACCGTCGGCCTTGCCGTTTGCGCGCTGATCCTCGGCCTGGTGCTGGCGATGCTGTTTGCCGTTCTCGAGTCGGTGAAGCTGCGCCCGGTCGCCTGGCTCGCAACCGGCATTGTCACCCTTTTACGTGGGCTACCGGAAATTCTGGTGGTTCTGTTTATCTATTTCGGTTCCTCTCAGCTCCTGTTAACCCTGTCTGACGGCTTTACTATTCACCTCGGCTTTGCGCAGATCCCCGTACAGGTGCAAATTGAAAACTTCGACGTCAGCCCGTTCCTCTGCGGAGCCGTAGCCCTCTCTCTGCTGTATGCCGCTTACGCATCGCAAACCCTGCGCGGGGCGCTAAAGGCAGTCCCACAGGGGCAATGGGAATCCGGCCAGGCGCTGGGGTTATCGAAATCCGCTATTTTCTTCCGCCTGGTGATGCCGCAAATGTGGCGCCACGCGCTGCCGGGTCTCGGCAACCAGTGGCTGGTGCTGCTGAAGGATACCGCGCTGGTAAGCCTGATCAGCGTCAACGACCTGATGCTGCAAACCAAAAGTATCGCCACCCGTACCCAGGAGCCGTTTAACTGGTACATCATCGCAGCGGCAATCTATCTGGTCATCACCCTGGTGAGTCAGTACATTCTCAAACGTATTGACCAGCGTGCGACACGCTTCGAACGGAGACCTGGCTGATGCTTGATTATTTACCCGAACTGCTGAAAGGGCTGCACACCAGCCTGACGCTGACCGCGGCCTCGATCGTTGTGGCGCTGATTTTATCGCTGATCCTGACCATCATTCTGACCCTTAAAACGCCGGGGCTGGTGTGGTTTGTGCGCGGCTATATTACGCTGTTTACCGGTACACCGCTGCTGGTGCAGATCTTCCTGATTTACTACGGCCCTGGCCAGTTCCCGTCGCTACAGGCGTATCCATTCCTCTGGCATCTGATTTCCGAGCCCTGGCTGTGCGCGCTAATCGCCCTCTCCTTAAACAGCGCCGCTTACACCACGCAGCTGTTTTATGGCGCCATTCGCGCCATTCCGGAAGGCCAGTGGCAATCCTGCGGCGCGCTGGGGATGAGCAAAAAGGATACGCTGGCGATTCTGCTGCCGTATGCCTTTAAGCGCGCCCTCTCCTCCTACTCCAACGAAGTGGTGCTGGTGTTCAAGAGTACTTCTCTGGCCTACACCATTACGCTGATGGAAGTGATGGGACACAGCCAACTGCTTTATGGACGTACCTATGATGTGATGGTGTTCGGCGCCGCCGGGATTGTCTATCTCATCGTTAATGGTCTGCTGACGCTGCTGATGCGCCTGGTGGAACATAAAGCGCTGGCTTTTGAGCGACGGAACTAGTCTTTTCTTGTACTAAAAGTGCATAATTAGCAAACACCAGACGGATACGGCCAACAGCCTGTCCGTCTTTTTTATTTATGAAAAAATAATTATCCATATTTATTGAATATAAATTCATTTAGTGGCATTGTTAAACCCAGCCGCAGACACGGCACAACATCATAAGATTGACCGACGGGAGTTCCACCACGATGAAAAAGTTAGTTCTGGCCGCACTGCTTACCTCTTGCGCCTTTGGCGCCGCTGCCGCAGAAAAAATCAGCTTTGGCGTTTCGGCGACTTACCCACCGTTTGAATCGCTGGATGCCAGTAATCAGATCGTCGGCTTCGATATCGATCTGGCGAACGCCCTGTGCAAACAGATGCAGGCGGAATGTACTTTTACTAACCATGCGTTCGACAGTCTGATCCCGGCGCTCAAATTCAAGAAATATGATGCCGTTATTTCCGGCATGGACATTACGCCGGAGCGTAGCAAGCAGGTTGCATTTACCGCCCCGTACTACGCCAACTCCGCGCTGGTCATTTCGAAAAAAGATGCTTTCCACTCTTTCGACGATCTGAAAGGTAAACGTATTGGTATGGAAAACGGTACCACGCACCAGAAATATCTGCAGGATAAACATCCGGAAGTGAAAACCGTGGCTTACGACAGTTACCAGAATGCGTTTCTTGACCTGAAAAATGGCCGTATTGATGGGGTATTTGGCGACACCGCCGTGGTTAACGAGTGGCTGAAAACCAACCCGCAGTTGGGCGCGGCGACGCCGAAAGTGACCGATCCGCAATACTTCGGCACCGGCCTCGGCATTGCGGTGCGCCCGGATAATAAAGCGCTGCTGGAAAAACTGAATGCCGCGCTGAAGGCAATTAAAGCCGACGGCACCTATGAGAAAATCAGCAAACAGTGGTTCCCGGAGTAATCACGCCACAGGCGGCGCGATGCGTCTGTCCGGGCTGCCGGGCGGTGCCGCGCCGTACATCAGAAACCTTACAGCGGCAGGGTAAACTGGAAACAGGCCCCTGCCGGCGCTGCGATCAGGCGAATATCGCCGCCGTGCAGTTGCAGCATCCGCCGCACAATCAGCAGCCCCAGTCCCCCTCTTGATGCGCTTTGCGCACCGGACGCAAGTACCGAAGGCCGTTCAAACAGGGTTGCCCGTTGTTCATCAGCAATTCCCGGCCCGCTGTCCGCGACTTCAACAATCAGCGACCGCCCTGACTGACGCGCCGTCAGGCGAATAAGCCCGCCTTCCGGGGTATGACGAATGGCGTTATCGAGCAAATTGGTCAGCACCCGTTCAATCATCGATAAATCTGCGGTTATCTGCGGTAAACCCACCGCCAGATCCAGCTGTAAACCGATTTTGCGCGTGGCGATCGGCAGATCGAATTTTTGCGCCACATCCTGTACCAGTTCAGCCAAGGAAAATGTCTCCGGCTGCGGCTTGATCGCGCCATGCTCCAGACGGGCCAGTTCAAACAACTGCTGCGAAAGATGGCGCACTTTGTTTCCCTGACGCAGCGCGATATTCAGATACTGTTTGTTCTCTTCCGCCGTCAGCCTGTCGGCTTTAAGCGTTAACGTTTCCAGATATCCCAGCAACGAAGTAAGCGGCGTGCGTAAATCGTGGGAGATATTAGCGATAAATTCACGACGCTGACGATCGCTATCCGCCAGGCGATCCCATTGCCCGGCAATCTGACGGGCCAGCACGATAAACCGTTTATGCAGTACAGCCACTTCATTACCCGGTTTCGCTTCCGGCGTTTGCGCCGCCAGCGCCTTAATTGCATCAATACTATCCTGCTGCTCCGTCGCCACCAGCGCGGTGAGCTGGCGTACCGGGCGGGTAACCCAATACCAGGCAAGCCAGCCCGCCAGCAGGCCAAGCCCCGTCACCAGTAGCAGGGTCCACAGTAGCAGGCTCGACAGCGTTTTCTGCCAGGCGCTGGCCGCCAGTTCGTTGAAGGTTTCCCCCTGCAAAATAATATACAGATAACCGCGCAACTGGCCGTCCAGCCGCAGCGGCGCTACGCTAAACACTTTTTGCCGATCTGCGCTGCGCGGATCGTCGCCATAGATCGGCCATCCGCCGCCTGAGAGGAAAGTGTGTACCGGCGCCAGGTTAACGCGCTGGCGCTTTATATGGCCCGGCGGCGCGGCATCGGCCAGCAGTTTCCCGTCGGGGGAGATTACGTACAACTCCACGCTGGGATTAAAGGTCATCAGCCGGTCAAAAAGCGGCTTCAGCTTCTGGCGGTCAACCTGTCCCCGGGGATCCAGCAGCGGTTCGCGGGCGGCGATTTGCGCTGCCAGCCCGGCGGAAAGACGCTGGACCATCGCATTGCCATATTGCGCGCTACTGTAGAGTTGGATCAGACAAACGGCTATCGCACATAACAGGAGTAGTAAGGTGAAAACCAGCGCCAGACGCTGGCTAAGGCTGAGGCGGCGGATCATGGCTGCGCCTCTTTCCGCTCCACGGCAAATTTATAGCCTTTACCCCAGACGGTCAGAATGATGTCCGGCTCCGCCGGGTCGCGCTCAATTTTTCCGCGCAGACGGTTAATATGGGTATTGACCGTATGCTCATAGCCGTCGTGCTGATAGCCCCATACCTGATCAAGCAGCGCCAGGCGGGAAAAAACTTCCCCTGGGTGACGGGCAAAGTAGTACAAAAGATCGAACTCACGCGGTGTCAGATCCACCGTCTCGCCGCGCAGCGTCACTTCGCGAGATAAAGGATCAATACTTAAACCATGGCTGGTAATACGCCCGGCATCCATCAGTAAATTCTGGCTCATCGCCTGCTGGCGCCGAAACACCGCTTTGACCCTGGCGGTCAGTTCAAGAATGGAAAACGGTTTGGCGAGGTAATCATCGGCCCCCATCTCCAGGCCCTGCACTCGCTGGGTTTCGCTGGCGCGGGCGCTGATAATAATCACCGGCAAATAACGGGTTTGCTGACGAATACGCCGACAGATTTCCAGACCGTCAACATTAGGCAGCATCAGGTCGAGGATCACCGCATCCCAGTTCGCTTTTTCCAGTTGCCGTAGCGCCTGCGCCCCGTCCGCCTCATGGATAATCTGATATCCCTCATCCTGCAGATTCAGGCGCAACAACGCGGCGATATCGTCATCATCTTCAACCAACAGAATTCTCTTTGCCACCGGCACTGCTCCGCTATTGTTAGATTTCGCTTAACCAGGTTTACCCGATCTTCGCCGCCAGAAAAATTCACATTTTATTTATATTTCGCGAACCAGCAGAGTCAACACTTCGTAGTGGGCGGTGTGAGGGAACATATCGAACAACTGAATACGCGCAATTTGATACCCGTCCAGTTGAGCGATATCTTTCGCCATCGTCCGGGCGTTACAACTGGAGTAGATAATATAAGCAGGCGCCATGCGGCTTAACCAGGCGCACAGCTCCTCGCCGATACCGCGTCGCGGTGGATTCACCAGCACCAGTTCGGGAACCTCCCCTTTGCCGGTGGCGAACTGCGTCGAATCAAGCGCCTGGAAATGCAGATTATGCAGCCCGAGTTCCGCTGCCGACTGCTTCGCACAGGCAATGGCCTCGGGAGCGATTTCAATGCCGGTCAGGCGCATTTGCGGCGTGGCGCAGTGCAGGCCAAAGCCTCCTACGCCGCAAAACAGATCCCACATATGCTTAACCGGCAGTTGGCGCACCCAGTCACGGGCGGTGGCATACAGCTGGCTGGCAACCACCGGGTTAGTCTGAAAGAAGCTTTGCGGACGGATCCACAGCGGCACGCCATTAAAATTTTCCGCCAGCGCCTGTTGGTCGGTCAGGAAGATCTCCTGCTCTCCCTCCATGATCGCCATATGTACCGGCTGAATATTGGCGGTGATCACTTTGAGCTGCGGCAGTTGCGCCCGCAGTTCCGGCAGGGCAGCGCGCAACTGGGCGAGTTTGCTCTCTGAACGCAGGACAAAACGCAGCATCATGCCGCCATCCCGCTGGCTTTCGCTAAGCAGAAGATATTTTAGCTCGCCGCGCCTGCGGGCGACGTTATAGGGCGTTAACCCGGCGCGGGCGATAAACGGCTTGAGGGCGGTAAACACCGGGGCGAAGCTCGCGGGGTATAACGGACAATCGGTGAGATCTTCCGCTGCGCCATCACGGTGCAGCATCCCAAGCAGCGGACGCTCAACGCTACCGCTAACCACCATTTTCGCTTTGTTGCGAAACCCGCTTTCCGGGCCGCAGACTGGCGCGCACCAGTGCGCTACCGGCGTATCCGCCAACAGCGTATGCAGGTCGGCCATTTTATCGGCAAGCTGTTGGGATACCGGCAGTTCCAGCCATTGACAGGAGCGACAACGGCCGGCGTCATAAAGTGCGCAGTGCATAACAAAACCTTCAAAAAAACAGGGGCGGGGATTGTATCACCGTTACTGTAAGCGGAAAAAGCGTCGGCACGGCGCAGGAATAAACAGAAGCGCCAGCATCAACAGCTCCGGTGATTTTTGCAGTATCAGAGAACGCAATATTTCGCGCTTCGATTCTCCGGCGATGCTAAACAACTCGGGGTAACCGTAGCCCAGCGATGCCGCCCACAGGTAGCCGATCACCATAACCTGGGTGAACAGATAGATCCAACGCGCCCGGTTGCTCCCTTTCACCAGCGAAAATGCGCACCAGAGCTCAACAAACACCAGCACCAGGCTCGAGAAGAAAACCAGCGTCAACGCCCATGTCTGTACGCTGCGATGGACAAATTCAACGATGCCCTCAACACCTAGCTGATTGAAGATCATCAGTAAATCCACACCACGGATCAGAATAATGGCGAAAGCGACCACCTGCACCAGCACAGGTACGTTAAGACGAGCATGAGATGCTCGCGTTTTAGTAAACAATCCCAACGTAAAGTCTTCCATGAAAACGGCGCCGCAAAGACGGCGCCGATGTTAACTCTACTGCAGATTTTAGGCGGTTCAGCCGCGTCTTGCACGCTGGATATCGCGCACCCGCTGTTTTTCCGCGCGGGCCATCACATACCAGGCGATAAAACCAACAACACCGACGACACCAAGGATGATGGTCGCCAGGGCGTTAATCTCCGGATTGACCCCCATACGTACGCTGGAAAAAACCAGCATCGGCAAGGTTGTCGCCCCCGGCCCGGAAACAAAGCTGGCAATCACCAGGTCGTCCAGCGACAAGGTAAACGCCAGCAGCCAGCCGGAAATCACCGCTGGCATAATCATCGGCAGCGTAATAACGAAAAAAACCTTCAGGGGCGCGGCGCCCAGATCCATCGCCGCCTCTTCAATAGAACGATCCAGTTCGCGCAGACGCGATGAAATCACCACCGCGACGTAAGCGGTGCAGAAGGTGACATGCGCCAGCCAGATGGTGAGCATTCCGCGTTCAGAGGGCCAGCCGATGGCGTGCCCCAGTGAAACAAACAGCAGCAGCAACGACAGGCCGGTGATCACATCGGGCATCACCAGCGGCGCGGTGATCATAAAAGCAAAGCCGTTGGAACCCCGGAAGCGGCCAAAACGCACCATCATCACGGCGGCAATGGTACCGAGGATCACCGCCGCGGTGGCGGCGCACGCGGCAATCGTCAGGCTTAAACCAACCGCGCTGATCATCGCGTCATCATGGAACAGTTCGTAATACCAGCGCGTCGACCACCCGGCCCATACCGTCACCAGCTTTGAACTGTTAAATGAGTAAATGACCAGCATCAGCATCGGCGCATACAGAAAGGTAAAACCAAGCACCAGAATTAAAATTCGCCACGGCGAACGCACTACCGGCAAATGATTCATCCATGTTCTCCCATCTGCTTTTGCTGATGTTTGTGGAACCACATGATCGGTACGATCAGCAGCAATAGCATCACTATCGCCACCGCAGACGCTACCGGCCAGTCGCGGTTGTTAAAGAACTCCTGCCACAGCACGCGGCCAATCATAATGCTGTCCGGCCCACCCAACAGTTCCGGGATAACAAACTCCCCGACCGCCGGAATAAATACCAGCATCGACCCGGCGATAATGCCGCCTTTGGTCAGCGGCACAATCACCTGGAAGAAGGTTTTCAGCGGTCGGGCCCCCAGATCGAGAGACGCCTCGACCAGGGAGTAATCGATGCGGCTGAGCGCGGTATAAATTGGCAGCACCATAAACGGCAGATAGGCGTACACAATCCCGATATAGACCGCCAGATTGGTATGCAGGATCTCCAGCGGCTGATCGATAACCCCCAGCCACAGGAGGAAATTATTCAGCACACCGTTACTTTTCAGTAACCCCATCCAGGCATACACGCGGATCAGAAACGACGTCCACGATGGCAGGATAACCAGCAGCAGCAGGATATTGCGCGTTGACGGCTTACTGTGCGCCACCGCCCATGCCAGCGGGTAGCCCAGCAGTAAACAGCAGAACGTCGAGATCCCCGCCACCTGCAGCGACTGCAGATACGCTTCAAAATAGAGCGGATCGTCGGTGAGCTGCAGGAAATTACCGAGATTTAGCGTCAGCGTCAGTTGACCATCCGCCCACTCCAGAAGATCGGTATACGGTGGGATCGCCCGCGCCATCTCCGCGAGGCTGATTTTAAAAACAATCAGGAACGGCAGCAGGAACAGCAGAATCAACCACACGTAGGGAAGCGCGATAACCAGCTTGCGCCCATGGGCCATCTGCAGACGCGCCAGCCACAGCGCGAAACCGCCCGGTTTTTTCACACCTGACGGGGGTTCTAATGTACTCATCACCCTCTCCTTACACCGTCAGCACGACGCAGCTATCCGCATCCCAGCACAAGCGGACCTCATCCCCCCAGGTCGGCGCCCCTTTACGATAACGATGTTCATTCTGCAACTGCGCGCTGATCATCTGCCCGCTTTTCAGGCGAACATGATAGATAGACAGGTCGCCAAGATAGGCAATATGGATAACCTCGCCCAGCGCAAAGTTGTAGCCATCGGCGGGCGGCGCTTCACAGAGCATGATTTTCTCCGGACGCAGGGCGACCCACACCGGTACGTTATCGACCACGGCAGCGTCCGGATCCACCTTCAACGGATGCGTCAGCCCCGGCGAATCCAGCACCAGACCATCGTCCTGACGTTCTTTCACCAGACCTTCAAAGACATTGACCGAACCGATAAACTCCGCGCTGTAGCGGGTAGTCGGGTGCTCATAAATTTCCTCCGGCTCGCCGATTTGCACAAACTTGCCGCGATTCATAATGGCAATACGCCCTGCCATCGTCATCGCCTCCTCCTGATCGTGGGTAACCATCACGCAGGTCACGCCGACACGCTCAAGAATATCGACCACTTCCAGTTGCATCCGATCGCGCAGCTTTTTATCCAGCGCCCCCATCGGCTCATCAAGTAACAGCAGCTTCGGCCTTTTCGCCAGACTGCGGGCCAGCGCCACCCGTTGACGCTGGCCGCCGGAGAGCTGATGCGGCTTACGCTTCGCGAACTCCTGCATATGCACCAGCGCCAGCATCTCCTGCACTCTGCTGGTGATTTCGGCTTTCGGCAGCCTGTCCTGTTTAAGCCCAAAAGCGATATTTTGCTCTACCGTCATATGAGGAAACAGCGCGTAGGATTGAAACATCATGTTGATGGGACGCTGATATGGCGGCACCCGTGCCAGATCCACGCCATCCAGCACAATCTGCCCGGCAGTCGGCTGCTCAAATCCCGCCAGCATGCGCAGCAGGGTTGATTTACCGCAGCCGGACGCGCCCAGCAGGGCAAAAATTTCGCCTTTATAAATGGTAAGACTGACATCATCGACGGCATGCTGCCCATCGAAAGACTTGGTTAAATTACGGATTTCCAGTAGCGGGGTCAGCGCTTTAGGGGCCTTCGCCTGCGGGCGAGGGATTGCGTCATTCACGTGAGTGCTCTCCGGCAAAAATCAAAACCACGGCATGGCCCGGTTGCCATACAAAGTCCTTGTTGCTTGTTAGTGCAGTTGCACCATTTAGGGGCGCGCACTCGTCGGGTGCACGGTAATGTTCCCGCTGAGTTGATCCTTTTAGGCCCGGCGAACCGGGCCCTCCAGTCTTATTTTCCGCTTTTTACTTTCGTCCAGGCGCGAGTACGCACCCGGTCGATTTTCGGATCCTGAACTTTTAGCGTAAACAGCTTAGCGAAGACGTCCGCCGGTGGATAAATTGCCGGATTGTCGCGAATCTCTTTACTGACCAGCGGAAGCGAGGCCTTGTTACCGTTGGCATAATAGACGTGATCGCTGATATGAGCGATAACATCCGGGCGCATCAGATAATTGAGGAACTGATAAGCCTCATCTTTATTTTTTGCATCCGCAGGCATCGCGAAAACATCAAAGAACGCCAGCGCCCCCTCTTTCGGAATAAAGTAGGTGACGTTGACCCCGTTCTTCGCTTCTTTCGCCCGGTTCGCCGCCTGCCACACATCGCCCGCCCAGCCGATAGCAACGCAGATGTCGCCGTTGGCCAGGTCGTTAATGTACTGTGAGGAGTGGAAATAGCGGATATTCGGACGCAGCTTCAGCAACAGGTCAGTCGCCGGGCCTGTGTAGTCGCTGGCTTTACTGCTGTTAGGATCTTTACCGAGGTAGTTCAGCACGGTGGCGAAAATCTCTTCCGGTGCATCAAGGAACGAAACGCCGCAGCTTTTCAGTTTTTCCAGATTTTCCGGTTTCAGCACCAGATCCCAGCTGTCCAGAGGCGCATCTTTGCCCAGTACGGCTTTAACTTTATCGATGTTGTAGCCAATCCCGGTGGTCGCCCACAGGTACGGCATTGCGTATTTATTACCCGGATCATGCTTGGCCACCAGCTTCAGCACATCAGGATCGAGGTTCTTCCAGTTGGGGAGTTTACTTTTGTCCAGAGGCTGAAAAACGCCTGCCGCCAGTTGACGCTCAAGGAAACTCGCCGACGGCACCACCAGATCAAAACCGGTGCTGCCCGCCATTAATTTGCCCTCCAGCACTTCATTGGAGTCAAAAACGTCATACACCACTTTAATACCGGTCTCTTTTTCAAAATTTGCCACCGTATCCGGCGCAATATAATCAGACCAGTTATAAACATGCAGTGTTTTTTGTTCCGCTGCGAGCGAACCGGCCGAGACGGCCATCAGCGCGCCCGTCACCAGGCCTGTTAACCATTTTTTACCAAAGGCGGTCATATTTATTATTCCTTCTCAATGCCCGTTAGCCAACGGACTTA
Organism: Klebsiella indica; assembly: GCF_005860775.1. Taxonomy (GTDB): domain Bacteria; phylum Pseudomonadota; class Gammaproteobacteria; order Enterobacterales; family Enterobacteriaceae; genus Klebsiella; species Klebsiella indica. The sequence goes on along the minus strand of NZ_VCHQ01000010.1, from coordinate 12,882 downwards.
ATATACGCACGTGTCCACATGCAATAATCATGCATGTTTTTATTGCCTAAGAAAAAGAAGAGAGGTTCTCTCCCGGGATGGTTGCCCGCAACGGGAAGCAGCGTCAGAATAACTGTAGCCAGAATAAGAGGCTATAGCCCAGGTAAAAAAACGCCTTTTATCAATTTTTTATGCCATAACGGTCTACGTGATAAACCGAAACTGGCAAGATGGCGGTGAAAAATGCTTTAAAGAAAGGGAATTGGCAGAATAAAAATGGCTAATACGCAGCGGCTATGGCAGCGGCTGCGCTCTATTTCCCGGGGCTTAGTGAAGAAAATGGTACTGAATATTTTCAGTCACCGGTTCGTCTTCCTCACTCTTATACAGCATCTGATTCGCGCTGGCTTCGAGAATAACCATCGAAATTTGCTCCTCACTCTGGCGGAAAAACCAGGCAAACTGATTGAGCGTGACGCCAACACCGACGCTCAACGCCTGGCACACAACCAGTTTAGGCAGATTATCATCCTGAATATCGAGGAAAGCTTTCACGGTTAACGAGCTGGCGTTAATCGCTGAAAGATCGGCAGAGAGCGGCAGTAGCGCGGAGGGTTTAACCTCAGCCAGCGCAGAAAACAGTACCACATTGTCAACCAGGTCAAGTTTGGCATCAAAAATGCCTTCGAAATTTTGCATATGCGGCAGGTGCAATGCCTGGCAGGAATCACACTCAAAAAAGCTGATGCCCAATTCGTCGAGCCATTGACGTAACGTATCAAGACCCGGAACGACCAGTGAATCCATATGACCTGTGACCTCTTACAGTTGAAAATGCGACGCCATAGCTTACGCAAAAAATGCGCCATATACCACGACAGCGTCGAGAAAGGGGATTATCCCCCCATTTTAAGACAAAATCCGGGCCTGGCCTGACGTTCGATCCAGGCGATCATTTTCCCCGCGATATCCACTCCCGTGGTGGTTTCCACCCCCTCCAGACCAGGAGAGGCATTAACCTCCATCACCAGCGGGCCGCGCGTCGCGCGCAGAATATCGACGCCCGCAACATCCAGACCCAATGTTTGCGTCGCTTTAATGGCCATCTCGCGCTCCTGTTCGCTAATGCTCGCCACCGTGGCCTGACCGCCGCGATGCAGATTGGAGCGAAAATCCCCCTCCTTCGCCCGCCGCTCAATCGCCGCCACCACATCATTCCCCACCACCAGACAGCGCACATCCCGGCCTTTCGCCTCAGCGATATACTCCTGCACCAGAATATGTGCGTTCAGGCCGCGAAAAGCATCAATGACGCTCTCTGCCGCCTGACGCGTTTCGGCCAGCACCACGCCGATCCCCTGCGTCCCTTCCACGAGCTTAACCACCAGCGGCGCGCCGCCCACCATCGCGATCAGATCGCTGGTATCGTCCGGCGAATGGGCAATTCCGGTAAGCGGCAGGTCAATCCCCTGACGCGCCAGCAGCTGGAGCGAACGCAGCTTATCCCGCGCACGAGTAATGGCGACCGATTCATTTAACGGATAACTGCCCAGCAGCTCAAACTGGCGCAGCGCGGCAGTGCCGTAATAAGTGATCGCCGAACCGATACGCGGGATAACCGCATCAAAATGCGGGAGCTGGCGTCCTTTGTAGTGAATTGATGACGCTACCGGACTGACGTTCATATAGCAGGAAAGTGGATCGAGGATTTCCACTTTGTGACCACGTTTTTGCGCGGCTTCGCGCAGGCGACGACATGAATAAAGCGTCCCGTCCCGGGATAATATGGCTATTTTCACCCTGCACCTCTGCAAAAAGACCCGCGCTGGCGGGCCCTGGTAGCAAACAACATTATCAATTAGCGCTGACCTGGCGCTATTTCCTTGTGTCAGACGGGACGCAGTTTACACGTAATCAACGCGTCGCCCATCCCTGCTTATGCAGATATTGCAGAATAAACGGACGGCTCTCTTTCACGATAGTCCGGCGGATATGCTCGCTCCAGGTATCGCGACGCGTATTGCTTCCGCGTGAAAGATAATATTGCGCCATCTGCTCGTCATATTCCGCGAGAGCGCTCTCGTCCAGCGGCTGATAGTGATTTTCATGTACCAGCATCGTCGGCGGCATACGCGGTTTCACATCCGGATTATCGGCGGGCCAGCCAAGGCACAGACCAAACAACGGCAGCACATGCAGCGGAAGCGCCAGCAGTTGGCTCACCGCGTCGATATTGTTACGCAATCCGCCGATATAGACCCCGCCTAACCCCAGGGATTCCGCGGCCACCAGCGCATTCTGCGCCAGCATCGCCGTATCGACGCACCCCAGTAGCAGTTGTTCCGCCCGCCCCAGTTGGGCATCCGGACAGATTTGCAGATGGCGATTAAAATCAGCGCAAAAGACCCAAAATTCCGCGGCCTGCGCCACGTGCTGCTGGCCACCGCTCATCGGCACCAGTTGTTGGCGCATCTCAGGATCGGTGATGCGAATAATTGAGGTACATTGTAAAAAACTGGAACTGGATGCGCTCTGCGCGCTGGCAATAATCGCCGCGCGTTGTTCGTCGCTGATCGGCGCGTCGGTAAAATGGCGAATGGAACGGTGGCTACATAGCAGCTCAATGGTTGGCGTCATCTCGTTTTTCTCTGTCAGGCAATGATGAAGGTGTATTTTTCGTTTGCGTCAACTGCGGAGCGATAATTTTCGCCAGCCGCCACGTTAGCGCCACGGCAGCCGGAAGCATCAGCAAAACCCCGGCAAAAATCATCAACAGCGCCGCCGTTGGACTGGCGAGCGGCGCTGGCAGGCTGACGTATTGATTAAGCGAAAGCCAGGCCAGGGTCAACAGCGCTACGCCGATAATCTCAATGACCAGAACACGTTTTGGCAATAGTGCGGGCGATCGCATCATGCTCCTCCGATCCAGATAGTTCGCATTATCACGCGAATACGACGCGCCTGTCGGGCCAGTATAGCGGTTTCATCAGCAAAATATTTATCAAACATAAGCATAAGCCATCAAAGCAAAAGGCAGAACCTTCTTTCCCTCACCGGCATAACACGGCATGATACGCGCCATTCGCCATCAGGCAGAGAATAAAGGAGAGAGACTATGTTTACCGTCATTTTTGGCCGTCCCGGTTGCCCGTATTGCGTTCGCGCCAAAGAGCTGGCAGAAAAACTGAGCAATGAGCGCGATGATTTTAACTATCGTTACATTGATATTCACGCCGAAGGCATCAGCAAAGCCGATCTGGAAAAAACTGTGGGAAAACCGGTTGAAACGGTACCGCAGATTTTTGTCGACCAGAAACACATCGGCGGCTGCACCGATTTTGAAGCCTGGGCGAAGGAGAATCTCGGCCTGTTTGCCTGAGACTCACTCTTCTGACGAGTGCCTGCGTCTGGTACTCAGCCAGGCGCAAATAAACAAGAAACAGAGGGCGCCCAGCGCACACCAGAATACCGCGCTGAACAGCCACGCCAGTTCCTGCCAGACAGAGCGCTGAGTTACAAAGAAAAGCCGCATTACCGTCAGACAGACAGGAACAGCCAGTATCGCCCCGAGCAGCGGGTAAAGTACCCGCTGCCCTGGAGAGAGGCCGCTTGCCACCGCGCCGGGCAGTAAAAAAAACAGCAGCCCGAACTCCGGATTCCCGGTCGTCGGAAAGGCGCCTTTCATATAAAACAGCAATGACAAACAGACCACGATAAATAGAAAGAACCCGCAGATAATACCCGCCCAGGCACGCTCAGCTTTCACCACATCCTCCTGATTTTACCTCTAGCTAACGTCCACTTCGTCCAGTCAGATAAAGATTCTGGCAATTCCTGCCAATATAAGATCCTGTAGATGCAAAAACGATTGTGACTAGCCGCAGTCCCCAGGAAAGATTAAACTAGCGGCTATATTTTACTGGTTATAATTGGGATGCCAGAATAGCGTTCAGGACAACAAGAACACTGGATCAACCTTAGATAAAATAACCATTTTCTTCAATAGCTTACTAGTAAATGAGAAGTTGGCTTTCGTGAATATAAACGTCGCAGATTTGTTAAACGGGAATTACATCCTGTTACTGTTCGTTGTGCTTGCATTAGGTCTCTGCCTCGGGAAACTGCGTCTCGGGCCGGTACAACTTGGTAATTCTATTGGCGTTTTAGTCGTTTCCCTATTATTAGGCCAGCAGCATTTCACAATTAACACTGATGCCCTGAATCTCGGCTTTATGCTGTTTATTTTTTGTGTTGGCGTCGAAGCAGGCCCCAACTTTTTTTCTATTTTTTTTCGCGATGGCAAAAATTACCTGATGCTCGCGCTGGTCATGGTGGGCAGCGCCATGCTGATCGCCATGGGGCTGGGCAAGTTATTTGGCTGGGATATCGGTCTGACGGCCGGCATGCTGGCCGGCGCCATGACCTCAACGCCGGTGCTGGTTGGCGCCGGGGATACGCTACGCCACTTCGGCATGGCCCGCGACCAGCTTGCCGTCTCGCTCGATCATCTCAGCCTCGGCTATGCCCTGACCTATCTGATCGGCCTGGTGAGCCTGATCGTCGGCGCGCGCTATATGCCGAAATTGCAGCATCAGGATTTGCAAACCAGCGCCCAGCAAATCGCCCGTGAGCGTGGTCTTGATACCGACTCCCGGCGCAAGGTCTATCTGCCGGTGATCCGCGCCTATCGCGTCGGCCCGGAACTGGTGGCATGGGCTGATGGTAAAAATCTGCGCGAACTGGGTATTTACCGCCAGACCGGCTGCTATATCGAGCGTATTCGCCGTAACGGCATTCTGGCCAACCCGGACGGCGATGCGGTGCTGCAAATGGGCGATGATATTGCGCTGGTGGGCTATCCGGACGCCCATGCCCGTCTCGATCCCAGCTTTCGTAACGGCAAAGAGGTCTTCGACCGCGACCTGCTGGATATGCGTATCGTCACCGAAGAGATCGTGGTAAAAAACCACAACGCCGTCGGTCGTCGGCTGGCACAACTGAAACTTACCGATCACGGTTGCTTCTTAAACCGGGTTATTCGCAGCCAGATCGAAATGCCGATTGACGATAACGTGGTGCTCAATAAGGGCGATGTTTTACAGGTCAGCGGCGATGCCCGTCGCGTTAAAACCGTGGCGGACCGTATCGGCTTTATCTCCATTCACAGCCAGGTGACCGACCTGCTCGCCTTCTGCGCTTTCTTTATCGTTGGCCTGATGATCGGCATGATCACCTTCCAGTTCAGCTCATTTAGCTTCGGTATCGGGAATGCTGCCGGTCTGCTGTTTGCCGGGATTATGCTCGGCTTCCTGCGTGCTAACCACCCGACGTTCGGCTATATCCCTCAGGGCGCGCTGAATATGGTGAAAGAGTTCGGGCTAATGGTGTTTATGGCCGGGGTCGGCCTCAGCGCCGGTGCGGGGATTAACAACGGTCTTGGCGCCGTCGGCGGCCAGATGCTGGCAGCCGGGCTTATCGTCAGTCTGGTGCCGGTCGTGATCTGCTTCCTGTTCGGCGCGTATATTTTGCGAATGAACCGTGCGATGCTCTTCGGCGCAATGATGGGCGCCCGTACCTGCGCTCCGGCGATGGAAATCATCAGCGATACCGCACGCAGCAACATTCCCGCGCTGGGATACGCCGGAACCTATGCCATCGCTAACGTGCTGCTAACCCTGGCGGGTACGCTGATTGTCATCATCTGGCCTGGGTTGCGGTAAATTTTTCAGAAAAAAAACGCACATACGCAGAACTTTTTTTCACGGCATCAGTCATAAGTAGTGCCACTGCTTTTCTTTGATGTCCCCATTTTGTGGAGCCCATCAACCCCGCCAATTTGGTTCAAGGTTGATGGGTTTTTTGTTTTCTGCGCCCCGCTCACTCCCCCGCCAGTCTGCCCACCATCAGGCGAATCGCCTCTTTTGAAAGCGGCGCGCTGTCGGTCACAAAGTGCAGCGTCATCCCCTCGATAAAGGCATCCAGCCCGCGGGCCGTTGCCGGTTCAAACCACTGCTCCAGGGTTTTCTGACTCCGTAGCATCCAGTTCTGCATCACCGCTTTTAACGTTGGCTGGCTGCTGCAAAATGCATAAAGCTGGTACATCAATTTCATATTGCGCGCAGTGGTGACCTGAGCGCTGAAAATCATCCCGGCAATAGCGTCACATGCCTGCTCGCGGGTACTGACAGCGACAAAAAACTGCTGATACTGCGCCATCATCTGGTCAGTAAACAGACGGAACGCTTCTTCGACCAGTGCCTCAATACCGCTGAAATAGTACGTCAGCGAGCCCAAGGGCACACCGGCGCATGTGGCGATTTTCCGGTGGGTTACCGCATGGATGCCGTGGATAGCGATAGTGTCCAGCGTCGCCTGTAATATGCGCTCCCGGCGCTGCGGATCGTTCGGTCGACGGGCCATCAATTTTCCTCTTTCATGCAAATAAACGCTCAGTCACGCGGCGCGTTTAAAAAATTCCTCAGGGTAAATCAACACGCTACGGTCACGGAAAGACGGTCAGCGGTAAATCAGATTTATGTACAAATGTACACAAATTTGCTACTGTTGTCGCCATCTCTTTACTCACAGGCATTTACGGATGACAGCGCAAACCTCCCGTAGAGCCCTCCAGCTACGGCTGTGGGCGCTATTCACCTTCTTTTTTATTCCCGGATTGTTGATGGCCTCATGGGCAACCCGCACGCCGGCAATTCGCGATCGGCTTGCGCTCTCCACAGCAGAGATGGGCATTGTTCTCTTTGGCCTGTCAATAGGCTCCATGAGCGGCATTCTCTGCTCGGCGTGGCTGGTTAATCGATTTGGCACCCGTAAAGTCATTCGCGCCACGATGTCCTGCGCAGTGGCTGGAATGCTGGTGCTCAGCGCCGCGCTATGGGTCAACTCAGCCGTGCTGTTTGCGGCTGGCTTAGCCATCTTTGGCGCCAGCTTTGGTTCCGTCGAGGTGGCAATTAACGTCGAAGGCGCAGCCGTTGAACGTGAAATGAAGAAAACCGTCCTGCCAATGATGCATGGGTTCTATAGCTTTGGCACGCTGATTGGCGCCGGAATAGGTATGGCGGTGACGGGCTTCGGCCTGCCCGCCACGCTGCATATTCTGCTGGCGGCGCTGGCGGCTATCGCCCCTGTCGCTATCGCGATTCGCGCCATTCCTGATGGTACCGGCAAAAATGCCGCGGAAGCCGCACATCATGAAGGCAAAGGCATGCCGATATGGCGCGATATCCAGTTGCTGTTGATTGGCGTGATCGTGCTGGCGATGGCGTTTGCCGAAGGCTCCGCCAACGACTGGCTACCGCTGCTGATGGTTGACGGCCACGGCTTCAGCCCAACGTCCGGCTCCCTCATTTACGCGGGTTTCACCCTCGGGATGACCATCGGCCGTTTTACCGGCGGCTGGTTTATCGACCGCTACAGCCGGGTCGCGGTTGTCCGCGCCAGCGCCATCATGGGCGCGCTGGGCATTGGCCTGATTATTTTTGTCGATAGTCCGTGGATCGCCGGTCTCTCCGTATTGCTTTGGGGTCTCGGCGCGTCACTGGGTTTCCCGTTGACCATTTCCGCCGCCAGCGATACCGGCCCCAATGCGCCGAAGCGCGTCAGCGTGGTGGCGATTACCGGCTATCTCGCCTTTCTTGTCGGGCCGCCGCTGCTGGGTTTCCTCGGCGAACACTTCGGCCTGCGCAGCGCCATGATGGTGGTGCTGGCATTAGTGCTGATCGCGGCCATCGTCGCCCGGGCGGTGGCTAAGCCACAGCCTGAACCTGTTATCGAAAATGGTTAATCCGCCGCTGAGGGGACAATGCCTGTTGCGATGCCAACATCGCAACAGGTCAACAAGAGGATTACTGCGGCTCGCGAGAATTGCCCACACGCTTATCCTTCAGGAAATAAGCCGTCATCACCAGCCACAACGCTCCGCTCAGCAGATTTAACAGGCTGAATAGCCCGCTGCCGCCGAATTCCCAGGCGTGTTTGCTGACTTCGATCCCTACGGTAAAAATCAGCATCTGCAGCATACCCATTGCCGCCGACACCGTCCCCTTGCTCATGTCGCTGGCGAAGAGCGTCAGGCGCACCAGCCCGGCGTTCGCCAGACCAATACCGAAGGCATAAACGCTCAGCCCTGCGGTCATCCACAGATAAGCATGCGCCGAAACCACCGTCGCCGCCGCCGAAATCAGCAGCCCGGTGATAATCGGCCAGCCGCCGAGGATAATCAGCGAGCGCACCGTCTTGCGCGATGTCTGGCGCGCCAGAACCAGATTACCGGCAATCAACGCGCCGAAAATCGGCACCTGCAACAGGCCATACTCGTAGCTGGTCGCCTGCTCACCGCTGATAATAATCACCGGCGATTGGGCGATCCATGCCAGCAGCGGCAGGCTGACAAAACCGGTCGCCAGCGCGCCAGCGACAAAGCGTCGGTTTTTCAGCACGTCGCGATAATCACGCCCCAGCGCTTTTACCGATAGCTTTTCGCCCTGCCGTGTGGCGGTTTCCGGCATCGCGCGCTGTAGCCCGACGAACGCGATCGTCGCCAGCACGGCGAACAGGACAAACATCATTTCCCACGGCAGAAAGTGAACCCAGGCGGCGCCTACCAGCGGTCCGAGTAGCGGCGCAATCAGCGCGACGTTCGCCATCAGGGCGGTGATCTTGATGCAAACCGCCTCTTCAAAAGACTCCTGAATTGCCGCATAGCCGACCGCGCCGATGAAACAGAGGCTGATGCCCTGCAAAAAGCGCAATAGCGTGAACTGTTCAATCGTTTGTGCCAGCAGCGTCGCCAGACAGGTCGCAATAAACCATACGACGCCGGTCAGCATCACAGGACGACGGCCAATGCGATCCGAAAGCGGGCCCAGCAGCCACTGTAAGAACATACCGCCCGCCAGATAGGCAGTCATTGAGGTCGGCACCCACTCATTGCCAACGCCAAACGCGTCCACGACCGAGAGCATTCCCGGCTGGATCATGTCGTTGCCGATATAAGTGGAGAATTCATATAACACCAGGCACAGCGGAAAGAGCAGCGCCTGACGTCCGAGGCGTTTGCCCGCAAGCGAATAATTGTGCATGAAATCTCTTATTTAAATAAAACCGCGCAAAGTTTAATGAAAGTCGTGCCCGGGAGATAGCGAATTGTGAGTAGCAATGAAAACTTTTTCCTCCGGGATAACGATGTCCTCTGCAAAGAAAAATACCGCTGTGTATATTTCGTTTATGTTGCAATTAAATGACACGCTATATACTCCCTTCCTCGGTCTGTTGATGAAGCTTACTGGCCGGTTTATGCATAACAGTCTGACAATTAAGACAATACTGCTTTACCTTATCGATACCGTTTTTTAAGGTGAGCGGTTTGTTGCTAACGAATTAAAGAGCCTGGATGTATGCTGGAAAATATTAACTACGCGCTGTTTGCCTTACTTAATGCAACCCCTGCTTCCCCCTGGTGGGCAATTGAAACCGCGACGTTTATCGCCAAAGACCTGATTATTATTATGCCATTATGGGTATTCGGCTTATGGTTCTGGGAGCCAAATCAGCGCCAGTTGGTATGTAAGGTGATAATGGCGCTGGCCGTTAGCCTCACGCTTTCCTGGCTATTTGGCCTTCTTTTTCCCCATCAGCGTCCGTTTGCCGCCGGTATCGGCTATAACTTCCTGCATCATTCGCCGAATAATTCCTTCCCAAGCAATCACGGTACACTCGGCTTTACCTTCGCGCTGGCGTTTATGTTCTGGCATCGGCTGTGGTCAGGCGCATTGCTTATCGGCATGGCCTGCGCGATTGCCTGGTCCAGAGTTTATCTCGGTGTTCACTGGCCGATGGATATGCTGGGCGGGTTACTTACCGCGATGAGTGCCTGTCTGAGCGCCCAGTTATTGTGGCAAAGCGGGGGAAATACGTGTTACCCACATCTGCAACGGCTGTACCACCTGTTATTTTCGCTACCGATTCGTAAAGGCTGGGTACGCGGATAAGCGCCTTTCGGACCAGGCGGTACTTACGGACGGACCCAGCGCCTGCGCGTGACTAACCCTTTTCCGGCAGGTAAAATCGCCGCTGACGCCCTGTCTGTGCAGGGCGCTTTCAGCGTAGAGGGAATATGGAAACTCGTCGTGACGAACGTATCAGTCAGCTTATTCAGGCACTCAAGCGCAGTGATAAACTCCATCTGAAAGAGGCGGCAACCCTGCTTGGTGTGTCGGAAATGACCATTCGTCGCGATCTCAACGGCCACAATGGCCCGGTAGTTTTGCTCGGCGGTTATATCGTGCTGGAACCGCGCAGCGCGACGCACTACCTGCTGAGCGATCAGAAAACGCGACTGGTGGATGAAAAACGCCGCGCCGCCCGCCATGCGGCAAAGCTGCTTAAGGCCCATCAGATGGCTTTTTTCGACTGTGGGACAACCACACCGTGGATAATTGACGCCATTGACAACGCCCTGCCCTTTACCGGGGTATGCTATTCGCTCAACACCTTTCTTTCCTTGCAGGAAAAACCCCAGTGTCGGGCAATTTTATGCGGCGGCGAATTTCACGCCAGCAACGCAATTTTTAAACCACTGAGCCTGCAGGATACGCTAAGCCATCTTTGCCCGGATATCGCGTTCTATTCCGCCGCCGGTATCGACTGCGAGCAGGGAGCAACCTGCTTTAACCTCGAAGAGCTGCCGGTGAAACACTGGGCGATGAAAAACGCCCGCTATCACGTGCTGGTCGTCGATCACAGTAAATTCGCTAAAGTCCGGCCCGCGCGGATGGGGGATTTATCACAGTTTGACGTGATTGCCAGCGATGTTTGCCCGAATGACGATTTGCTCGCGCTGGCGAAAGAAAAACAGATTTCCCTGCTTTACTAATCGCTAACCGCGCCCCGCAGGGCGCGGCCTGCCTGTTACGAGAACCAGCCACCAAACCAGCCGTGCAGTTTCATCAGCACGAAATCAAGCATCCGGCTGAAAAAACCGCCTTCTTTTACCGCTTCCATCACAATCAGCGGCCGCTGCTCAATGGTCTTATCATTAAGTTTGAAGTCAATCGTGCCAACAACCTGCCCTTTAGCCAGCGGCGCTGTCAGCTGCGCGTCATTCAGCGTGTAGCTGGCCTTGAGGTTTTTCAACTGGCCTTTCGGCAACGTAATAGAACCGGCGTCGCCCGCCCCCAGTTTCGCTTCATTGCTGTCGCCGAACCAGACGCGCTGGGTAATAAAGGTCGCATCAGGTTTAATCGGCGTCACGGTCTCATAAAACCGGAAGCCCCAGGTCAACAGCTTTTCCGATTCATTAAAACGGATGCGGTCAGTTTTGGTTCCCAGTACCACGGCAATCAGGCGCATGCCGTTTTGCGTCGCCGAAGAGACCAGGTTATAACCTGCGCCAGCCGTTGTCCCGGTTTTCACGCCATCGACATTGAGGTTAGTACTCCACAGCAGACGATTGCGGTTCGGCTGACGGATTTTATTGAAGGTAAACTCTTTCACTTTGTTAATAGCATACTCTTCCGGAACATCATGAATCATCGCTTTGGTGAGTAACGCCATATCGCGGGCGGTACTGAACTGCCCCGGCGCATCAAGGCCGTGTACGGTCATAAACGTGGTGTTAGTCAGGCCCAGCTTCTTCGCATAGCCGTTCATCAGGCTGATAAACGCATCCTGGCTGCCTGCGACATAATCAGCAATCGCGATACAGGCGTCATTACCGGACTGAACGATCACGCCCTTATTAAGATCGTCCACCGACACCTGCATGCCCGGTTTGAGGAACATCACCGAAGAACCGCGCAGCGCCGGATTTCCTGTTGCCCACGCATCGCGTCCAATCGTCACCATATCGGTAGACTTAATCTTACCCGCCTTTAACGCCTGGCCGACAACGTAGCTGGTCATGATTTTAGTCAGACTTGCCGGGTCCAGTTTTTCATCGGCATTGCCTTCGCTGAGCACTTTTCCGCTGTCATAGTCCATCAGGATCCAGGCGCGGGCATCAATTGATGGGGCATCAGGGAGTTGTTCAGCAGCCTGTAGCGCAGGCGCAGCGAAAAATAAAAGCGCGCAGCCTGTCACCATGCCGCGAAGGGAAAATGCATCATGCTTCATAAGAGCCACCCAAGTATCCATTCCAAACAAAAATATGCCGCCACACTCTTCCGCGCCGCTGCGATCGGTGAGTACAGCGTACAAATGACCTTAAAGAAACAGCGAGTTGCTAAAGTTTACGCAATAATCTCGCCTGTTGCTGCAAACCGAGCAATTTTTTGATCATGATGGCTAATACGCAAAATAATTCAAGTTACCTTACAAAACGGCTATCCGTTTGAACGGCCTCGCCTCGCCAGGATGCGTCATACCGGAACGATACACATATCCGGCGCGTACAACCAGGACGCAGACAGTAATGCCGTTCACTTAAGCAAATCATCGGTGTTGTCTTTTTTTATTTGCCTGTGGCAATCGCATTATCGGTGGTTTAAACGAAAATCTGATTCGGTTGATTCACTTACTGATCTGATACTACGGGCTGAAATATAAAGGATATAACTTTTTTTATGATTTTCAGCCTCTGAAAAGCCCCTGACGAATAACGGACTCACCGCATGGGGGTTGGGCGCATCAAGGAAACCTGGCGAGAACGCAGGCGCGCATCCAGGACTGGCCGCCAGGACGGCGGCCAGAGGGCGGGTCGAGACAGGGACAAAATTGCCGGGAGCAATTTTGAACAGCGCTTGCGCTGGCCCTGGAAGGGCGAGTCCCAGGGATGGGACGAGTAGCGTCGAGTCCCGCCCGGTCCGCCAGATGAAGCCGGAGTGGAGCGGACCGCGCAGCGGCAGGTTTTCAGCGCAATGCCGGGGGTGCAGGGGGACGGGCGAAACG
>NZ_VCHQ01000001.1 GCF_005860775.1 Klebsiella indica | reverse complement strand
GTTTAAACGAAAATCTGATTCGGTTGATTCACTAACTGAGCTGATACGGGCTGAAATATAAAGGATATAACTTTTTTATGACTTTCAGCCTCTGAAAAGCCCCTGACGAATAACGGACTCACCGCATGGGGGTTGGGCGCATCAAGGAAACCTGGCGGGAACGCAGGCGCGCATCCAGGACTGGCCGCCAGGACGGCGGCCAGAGGGCGGGTCGAGACAGGGACGTCGAGTCCCGCCCGGTCCGCCAGATGAAGCCGGAGTGGAGCGGACCGCGCAGCGGCAGGTTTTCAGCGCAATGCCGGGGGTGCAGGGGGACGGGCGAAACGTCCCCCTGCCCGTTCACACGCTGTGGATATAACGAATATCCGCGTATTTATAGTGAACGGAACAGGCCACGGAATCTGAATGGGCGAAAATGAAAAATGCGCCATTTTCGCCAGAACCACCGATTAACAGAACCGCTCAGCCAGCCATAAACGCAACTGACAGCCTTTAACTGACCAGCATTAGGCCATCTTTCGCCATTTGCGACGTTTATACGGAACGTCTCGCATACTGACGATTCGCCAGCAAGTTCAGGCAACAACACAGCAGATAGTAAACCGCGCCGGTAAAGACAAAAATTGCCAACGGGTAAATCTGTACCCGGTTATTCACCTGTCCGGCGACGGTGGTGAGTTCCGGCACGTTAACAATAAAGGCCAGTGAAGTGTCCTTTAACAGGCCGAGAAATATCCCCACCAGCGACGGCTGGACGTTGCGTAAAGCCTGTGGTAGCAGGATTAGGCGCAACGTTTGTCCGGAAGAAAACCCCTGGATAAGCGCTGCTTCATATTGCCCACGCGGCAGCGATTGCAGGCCTGCCAGCACTGAATGCATCACTGATGCGGCGGTAAACCAGGCCAGCGCGAGCGTCACGGTCACGGCTCCCGGCAGATCGCTGCCGGTGAGCATCGGCAGCAGATACCAGAGCCAGAAAATCACGAAGATCAGCGGAATGCCGCGAATGATCTCTGCCCACAGAAATAACAGCCGCCGTACTATTCCGCCGTAGCGCCAGGCCATGCCCGCCAGCAGGATCCCCCCGGGCAACGCCAGCGCGGCGGCGCCGATCGCCATCAGCAGCGTTAATACCACGCCGCCGGGGATACCGTCCGCCAGCCGTCCCCACAACAGATAATCGAGATTATCCACGATCACTGCCAGATTAGCGTTCATAACGGGCCCTCCCTTGCTGTTTTCGTCCCGGACCCAGTCGCGCCAACACCAGTCCCATTACGATACCCAGAGCCAGATACAGCACGGTACCGATGGCAAAAGCCTCCAGCGCATGGGCATTGTAACTTTCAATTTGCCGCACCTGGTAGGTGAGCTCGGCAAAGCCGATACCGCTGGCCAGAGAAGAGAGCTTCATCAGATTCAGATACTGGCCGATGATTGGCTGCCAGGCGTTAGCCAACCCTTGCGGCAGCATAATGTGGCGTAGTTCTTGCCAGGGGGTGAATCCCTGCGATAGCGCAGCTTCTTGCTGGCCGTTGCCGACTGCGCGGAGCCCGGCGGCGATCTCTTCAATCAAAAATGCTGAGATAAAAACCCCGAGTCCCCACATTGAGCAGAGAAATTCCGGCGTTAGCCACCAGACACCGCCCGGCAGAATCGACCAACTGTGATCGTCATTGATAAAATTCTTCACTGTCAGTGGCAGCAGGTTCCAGGCGGCAAAATACCAGAACAACAACTGGACCAGCAGCGGCGTATTGCGGAACAGCGAAACCCAGGCGGCTACCAGCCAACGGCCGGGCCGTCCGCCGCCGAGGCGCAGCGCCAGCAGCAGGACAGCCAGCACGGTTGCCAGAATGATACCGGCGGTGCTAACCCAAATGGTGGTGAGAAAACCGGAGATTATCCATTGCAATGCTTGCCCGCTCAGTACGCCATGCCAGTCGAGATGCGGGATCACGCCTCACTCTCCTGGTGCAGCGGATCAAGCACCTTTTGCAGAAAACGACGGGCGCGGGCGTGCTGAGGCCGGGCGAAAAATTCGGCGGGCGGCGCAACTTCGAGAATATTTCCACCGTCGATAAAGACAACTCGATCGGCAATCTCGCGGGCAAACTGCATTTCGTGCGTTACCACCACCATAGTAATACCGCTATGAGCGAGAGCTTTCATAACCTGTAAGACTTCGCCGATCATCTCCGGGTCCAGCGCCGATGTCGGTTCATCGAACAGGATGATTTGCGGCGAGGAGGCGAGGGCGCGGGCGATCGCCACCCGTTGCTGCTGGCCGCCGGACAGCTGAGCGGGCATTTGCTGTGCTTTATCGGCGAGTCCAACCTGCCTGAGTAACGTCAGAGCCCGCTCGCGGGCGGCGCTTTTCCCCCAGCCATGGACGCGTTCCAGCGCGAGGGTGATATTCTCCTGCGCCGTCAGGTGAGCATAGAGATTAAACTGCTGAAAGACAAAGCCGACCCGGCTGCGTAACTGGCGCAGAGCGCCAGCGGGGAGCTGGCGCGTTGGCTTGCCGTCAATCAGGATCTCGCCGTCGCTCAGGGATTCCAGTTGATTGATCAGGCGGATCAGGGTTGATTTTCCCGATCCCGAAGGACCGAGGATCGCTACCACTTCGCCGGGATCAACCTGTAAATTAATGCTGCTCAGCACCTGATGATCGCCGTAGCTTTTGGCGACATCGCGGAATTCAATGCTGGCGCGCTGCAGATGCGAAAAATCCGCGGAGGATGCCGCGGAGTGTGAAAATAGAGCCGATAACATAATCTCTTTTCTGCTTATTTAGCTTCGATAGTAAAGGCGCGCGGCTGTGGCGTTTTGGTGCCCGGGCCAAACCAGGCGTTGTAAATTTTGCTCGCCTCGCCGGATTTCTCCAGATTCACCAGCTCGTCGTTTACCGCTTTCAGCAGAGCCGGCTCGCCTTTTTTCACGCCGACGCCAATCTCTTCTTTGCTCAGCAGATCGGGAATGATTTTGAAATTAGCCTTGTCCGGCGCTTCCGCCAGCAGCCCGGCAAGGATGGTACTGTCCTGGGTTATCGCCTGCACGTTACCGTTACGCAGGGCGGTCAGCGCCAGCGGAATATCGTCATAAGAGAGCACGCGCGACTGCGGGAAACGCTGATGCAGCGCCTGTTCACCGGTGGTGCCTTTTACCGCGCCGATACGCGCTTTGCTGTAGTCATCAAGCTTATCCGGTGATTTCGCAGGGACAAGGAACTGCTGACCGGTAACGAAATATGGTGTCGAGAAATCAATAACCTGTGCGCGTTCCGGCGTAATGGTGATATCGGCGACGATCAGGTCGGCTTTCCCGGATTGCAGCAGCGGTATGCGGTTGGCTGGGTTGGTGGCGACCAGTTCCAGTTTCACGCCGAGGGATTTCGCCAGCGCTTTGGCGAAATCCACATCGTAGCCGACAATGTTATGTGTTTTCGGATCTACCGAGCCAAACGGCGGGTTGGCGTCAAAGGTGGCGACTTTGACCACTCCGGCGGCTTTGATATCTGCCAGTTGATCGGCCTGAGCCTGTGCGGCGAGCAGCAGAATGCCCAGCGCCAGCGCGATTTTTGTTTTTACGATACGCATTAATTTCTCCCTGAATCCCTGTTTTATTTTGTGGCTATCACGCTCCCATAAATCGACCACCTTCGGCAAAGAAGAAAAAGTTCTTATCTATAATGAAAAAGAACTTAACAACGATGGGGATATTGGTTGGCTGGAGCATCCCTTTCGTTTGACATCCGGCGCGATTTTTTCCTCCGGTAGCGAGGTGCTTACCGGGGCTACGGGGCCATGCGGGTTGGGTTCTGTATTGAGGCGGCAATCCGGTGAAGAGGCCCGGTAGGTAAACGGTCGCCGTAATATGCAATCGGCAGAATTACAAATCAGGAATTGATATTTCTCACCCGTCGTCAACTGTGGTTGAAATAGACGTAAGCAAAGAGGCTTCCTGACGGAGGAGAAAAATGAACGTCGCGCTGCTGTGGCAACGTATAACGGGCTGGCTGGCTTCTTCATCTGACGGTGAAGCCGGACAGCAGGATCCCCAACGAATCATGGAGGCAATATTACCGGTCGCCAGTCTTTACGGAATTGAACCCGGCAACGTGGAAACAAGGTGGTTTCGCCATGATAAAACATACTGAGCGGCGCAGGACGCGTGAAGCCTACTGGAACGAGGTGTGCTTTGTGTAGCGTGAGGCTGTTTGCGGTTGCGGCAACGCAGGAAACGATGCCGCAGCCCTGAATGGCCTGGATTATTCTTTACCTGCTAAAATACATCCGCTTAATTTCCGTGTTCGCCTGCGCCTCAGGCGCAATCCGTTTCCCCATTCTCCAGTTCATTGCTGCCCCGGCGCTTTTTGGCCTCTTTTCCGCCACCGACTCGCTTATCGATAAGCGAACTGTGCTTTACATGCCGGAAAAATACTCAAAATCATATAAAAAATCTTAACCGAGCGGCATTATATCTATACGTTGTGCGCTTCAGGCCGCTGCGAACCGATGTGCCTGAAGGATAACGCGATATTGAGATAAGGAATGTTTTTTCAAAGGGATTGATATAAACATGCTATCCGCGCCCAATGACTATCTTGCAGGAATCGACGTTGGTTCAACCACCGCCAAACTGGTGCTGCTGGACAGACAGCGGCAACTGATTCATCACGCCTATCAGCGCCACTACGCCGACATCCGTCAAACGCTTTTGGCTCTGTTCGGGCAGCTACAGGAAACCTTTCCGGCACTGACCGTTGTTCCCGTGATTACCGGCTCGGGCGGTCTGGCGCTGTCTGAACTGCTCTCCATCCCGTTTGAGCAGGAAGTTATCGCCAGTTCGAAGACCATCACCACCTTTATTCCGCAAACCGATGTGGCTATCGAACTGGGCGGGGAAGACGCCAAACTCACCTATTTTGACCGTCATTGCGTCGATCAGCGGATGAATAACAGCTGCGCCGGGGGCACCGGCGCATTTATCGACCAGATGGCTTCGCTGCTGGAAACCGATGCGGCAGGGTTGAATCAGCTGGCAAACAACTATCAAACGCTTTACCCCATCGCCTCGCGCTGCGGCGTATTCGCTAAAACCGATATCCAGCCGCTGATCAATCAGGGGGCGGCAAGGTCGGATATCGCCGCATCAATCCTGCAGGCCATCGTTAATCAAACCATCAGCGGCCTGGCCTGCGGCAAGCCCATCAGAGGCAACGTCGCTTTTCTCGGCGGCCCGCTGTATTTCCTTGATAATTTAAGAAAGCTGTTTATTAAAACGCTGAGGCTGAAAAAGCATCAGGTTATCTTTCCGGACAATCCTCAGTTGTTCGTCGCCATCGGCGCCGCGCTGCTGGCGGAGAAACAGGAGGCGGCGGTCCCGATAAGCCAGCTAATTAACACGCTGCGCGACGCCAGAAAGAGCACTGTTAAAGAGGTCGATCTTCTGCCGCCGCTGTTTCAGACGCAGGCCGACGTTGACGCCTTCCGCGCGCGTCATGCCCGAGCCAACGTGGCGCGCATCGCACTGGAAGAGTATCGGGGAGAGGCCTGGCTGGGCATCGATTCCGGGTCAACCACCACCAAAGTCGTTCTGATCGGCGAGAAGGGCGAGTTGCTGTATGACTTCTACGGCAACAACAGGGGCAATCCGCTCAACGTCGTGCGCGAAGTGTTGTGCGACATCTATCGTCGGTTGCCCGCCGAAGTCACCCTTGTCAGGTCGGCGACGACCGGCTACGGCGAACAACTGATTAAAGCCGCATTCCGCGCCGATGTGGGCGAGGTAGAAACCGTCGCCCACTACCGTGCGGCAGAGCAGCTTTTGCCAGGCGTAGAGTTTATTCTGGACATCGGCGGTCAGGATATGAAGTGCCTGTATATTCGTGACGGCGTCATTAACAGCATTCTGCTGAACGAGGCCTGTTCTGCTGGCTGCGGTTCGTTTATTGAGATGTTCGCTCGTTCGCTGAATATTCCCGTCAGCGAGTTTTCGCAACGGGCGCTGCTGGCTGGACGGCCGGTGGATTTAGGCTCCCGTTGCACCGTATTTATGAACTCGAAGGTCAAACAGGCGCAAAAAGAGGGGGCGAGCGTCGCCGATATCTCCGCCGGACTTTCCTACTCCGTTATCAAAAATGCGCTATATAAAGTCATTAAGCTTAAACAGCTCGATATGCTGCCGCAAAAGATCATGGTTCAGGGCGGCACATTCTATAACGAGGCGGTACTGCGCGCGTTTGAAAACCTCACCGAAAGAGACGTCACCCGCGTAGATATCGCCGGGCTAATGGGCGCCTACGGCGCAGCGCTTATCGCGCGGGACCGCGCCAGCGACGGCAGCCCCAGCCAATTATTGCAGCCGGACGAACTGGCCTTGTTCGACGTAGAACAGAGCAGCGAACGCTGCCGCAAATGCAACAACCAGTGCATGCTGACGATCAATACCTTCAGAGATGGCCGGGAGTTTGTTTCAGGCAACCGTTGTGAAAAAGGCGCCCGGAGCGAGGTGGCGCCAGACTGCCTGCCCAATCTGTATGAATATAAAGAAAGGCGGGTATTCAACTATAAAGCACTGCCTGAAGAACAGGCGGCGCGGGGAACGGTCGGTATTCCACGCGTGCTCAACCAGTTCGAAAATTATCCCTTCTGGCACACGTTTTTCACTCAACTGGGCTTTCGTGTGGTGCTGTCGCCGCCGTCAACGGAACGCCTTTACTTAAAGGGAATCGAAACGATCCCTTCCGAGTCGGCCTGCTATCCGGCCAAACTGGTACACGGCCATATAGAGCATCTGATAGAGCGTAAAGTCGATCGCATCTTCTTCCCGTCCGTCACCTATGAATGGCGGGAAACACCGGGTGGCGACAATCACTTCAACTGCCCGGTAGTCAGCACTTATTCGGAAGTTATTCGCACTAATATCGACGCCATCAGTCAGGGAGAGGTTGCGTTTCATAACCCGTTTATCAACTTTAACCACCTCGCGTCGGTGGAAAAGGTGCTGTTTGACGAATTCAACGCGCTCGGACTGACCCGTAAAGCGGTCAAACTGGCGGTACAAAAAGCCTGGCAGGAACTACAGGCAATGCGGCAGGACATCCGCAATAAAGGAAAAGAGGTGGTTCAGTGGCTGGTGGAAAACGACCGACCCGGCATTGTGCTCGCCGGTCGCCCCTATCACGTCGATCCGGGCATTCACCACGGCATTGACCGCATCATCGTTGAAGAGGGGATGGCGGTGCTGACGGAAGACAGCGTGGCGCATCTGGGTGAGTCGCTGCTACGCCGCCCGCTACGCGTCGTCGACCAGTGGGCTTACCACTCACGCCTGTACGCTGCCGGGGCTTACGTGGCGGCCAGCCCGCAACTGGAACTGGTGCAGCTCACCTCATTCGGCTGCGGCCTTGACGCCCTGACTGCCGATCAGGTGGAGGAGGTGTTAAAGGCCGCCAATAAGGTGTATACCCTGATAAAAATTGATGAGGGCGCTAATCCGGGCGCGATCAGGATCCGCATTCGCTCGCTTAAGGCGGCGATGACCGCCCGACGACGGCACGGCGTTACCGTCCCGGATACGTCTTACCAGGCCAAAAGAGCGCCCTTTACCGAAGCGATGCGTGACACCCACACCATCCTGGCGCCGCAGATGGCCCCCATCCATTTTGACCTGATTCAGGCTGTTTTCCGTGCCGAAGGCTATCGCCTGCAGGTGCTGCCGACCGTGACCCGATCGGCCATTGAGCAGGGGTTAAAATACGTCAATAACGATGCCTGCTACCCTTGTGTGCTGGTCACCGGGCAAATTGTCGACGCGCTGACCAGCGGGCAGTACGATCCGGATACCAGCGCCGCTATTATCACTCAGACCGGCGGCGCCTGCCGGGCCACCAACTATATCGCTTTTATTCGTAAAGCGCTGGAGGACGCGGGCTTTCCGCAGGTTCCGGTCATTTCTCTCAGCGCCGCCGGACTGGAAGATAATCCCGGTTTTCGCTATAGCTTACGGATGGTGAAAAAGGCGGTGATGTCGATAATCTACGGCGATCTGCTAATGAAAGCGTTGCTGCGAACGCGCCCCTATGAGTCTGAGCCCGGTTCGGCGCAAAAGCTCTACGAATACTGGAATCAGCGGGTAAAGCAAAATCTTGCGGCTGAAGGCAGCATGGGGCAGTTTAATGCCGACGTGGCGCAAATCGTCGCCGGGTTTGACCAACTCCCGCTGCGCCCGGCGCAAAAACCGAGAGTCGGCGTCGTTGGCGAAATTCTGGTGAAGTATCATCCCGGCGCTAATAACGATCTGGTCGCGCAGATTGAAGCGGAAGGCGGCGAGGCGGTGGTTCCCGATATGCTCGATTTTTTCCTTTCCTGCACTTATGGCACGCGCTACGACCACCGCCAGTATGGGCTGAATTTCCTCAGCATGGCGCGCAATCAGGTGGCCACATCCACCATCCAATGGATGCGCAAGTCGGTAAACAAGGCGTTAACCCGCAGTCAGCGCTTCAGCGCGCCCCCGGCTATCGCCGAGCTGGCGGCAATGGCGGAAAAGGTAGTGTCACTGGGCAATCAGGCGGGCGAAGGCTGGCTGCTAACGGCAGAAATGATGGAGCTTCTGGACGCCGGGGTCAATAATATCGTCTGCGTTCAGCCCTTCGGCTGCCTGCCAAACCACATTACCGGGCGTGGCGTGCTCAAAAGCCTGAAGCAGAAGTATCCGGCGGCCAATATTTTCGCTATTGACTACGACCCTGGCGCCAGCGAAGTCAATCAGTTTAACCGCCTGAAGCTGATGATGTCGGTGGCGCAAAACGCCATTGATATCAGAGTCGAGCACGACCCGGAGCCCAAAAGCATTGGTTTGGGTAAACCTTGCCGGCCGGAAAACTCTTCATATTAGGGCATCAGAATCTAAATGCTCCGGTTTATACCGTAATGCCGGGCAATCGGGATTTTACGTAGTAGCAATTGATCCGCACCAGCAGTGGTAACACATACGGGTTATTTTTCAGAGCCAGGGATGATGATGAAGAAAAAGAAAAGCAGCACACCCACCCCCCACGATGCCACGTTCCGGCAGTTCCTGACACAGCCGGATGTGGCCCGTGATTTCATGGAAATTCACTTACCAGCGGAACTACGCGCGATCTGCGATCTCAGCACGCTGAAGCTGGAATCAGGTTCGTTCGTCGAGGATGACTTTCGACAGTACTTCAGTGACGTACTCTACAGCCTGAAAACGTCATCTGGCGATGGATACATTCACGTACTTGTGGAACACCAGTCGACGCCCGACAGACATATGGCCTTTCGCCTGATCCGTTATGCGGTGGCCGCCATGCAGCGCCATCTTGACGCAGGCCATAAGAAACTGCCGCTGGTAATACCGATACTGTTCTATACCGGTAAGCGCAGCCCGTATCCATACTCAACCCGATGGCTGGATGAATTTGACGCTCCGGCGCTGGCAGGCAAACTGTACAGCAGTGCTTTCCCGCTGGTTGATGTGACGGTTATTCCGGATGATGAAATTGCAGGCCATCGCAGAATGGCCGCCCTGACTCTGCTTCAGAAACATATTCATCAGCGGGACCTGGCTGAACTGATCGACCGGCTGGCGCCCATTTTACTGGCCGGATATCTTTCTTCATCGCAGGTGATATCGCTGGTACACTATATATTACAGGCAGGCGAAACATCCGATGCCGAAGCCTTTGTTCGCGAACTGGCACAGCGTGTGCCGCAACACGGAGACGTTCTCATGACCATCGCACAACAACTTGAACAGAAGGGCATCGAGAAGGGAATCCAGCAGGGAATCCAGCAGGGAATCCAGCAGGGAATCCAACTGGGTGAACAACGCGGTATTGAAAAAGGCAAACTCGAAGTTGCCCGTACCATGCTGCAGAACGGCATCGACCGCAATACGGTCATGAAAATGACCGGCCTGACGGAAGACGATCTGGCGCAGATCCGCCACTAGTCATCCTCTCCTGAATGTCTCTGTCTGACCATCAGCGGATTTATCTGTCGGCCGCTGCCGTTAAAAGCGACATCGAGGTTTGTCCGTAAGAGATAAATGCCGCCGCTTCAGCGCGGTCGCCAGCCAGCGGGGGAGAAACAATGCGCGATTGCGTCAAAACCAACCCAACAACGAGCTTCATGTAGGCAAACGAACCGCGCATTCGCTTCCCTATCCGCCGAGATACATCCGTTTAATTTCCGGGTTTGCCAGCACCTCCGGTGCCGGGCCTGAGAGCATTATTTTCCCGTTTTCCAGCACATAGGCGCGATCGGCGATAGTCAGCGCCGCCGTGGCGTTCTGCTCCACCAGCAGTACCGTAATATTCTCCTCCCGCAGTTGCTTAATGGTGGCGAAGAGTTCCCCGACAATTTTCGGCGCCAGACCGAGGCTCGGTTCGTCCAGCATCAGTAATACCGGTTCGCTCATCAATGCCCTGGCAATCGCCAGCATCTGCTGCTCGCCGCCGCTCATGGTGCCCGCCATCTGATTGCGCCGCTCTTTTAGCCGGGGAAACAGGCTGTACATCCGGTCGCGCAAGCGGGTAAACCCGGCGAGATTATTGTAGGCGCCCATGCGCAGGTTTTCTTCAATGGTCAGGTTGGTGAAGATGCGCCGCCCTTCGGGCACAAGCGCCAGCCCCCGACGCACAATCTGGTGCGTCTGGCTGCGGGAAATATCCTCGTTGAGAAAATTGACCCGTCCTGTAGAGCGCACCAGGTTGACGATACCGTTGAGGGTTGAGGTTTTCCCCGCGCCATTACTGCCGATTAAGGTGACGATTTCCCGGTCATAAATATCAATATCGATGCCTTTCAGCCCCTGAATCACGCCGTAAAAAACTTTTAACTCACGTGCGCTAAGCATAACGAACGTCCCCCAGATAAGCGGAAATGACATCAGGATGTTGAATGGCCTCGGTCATCAGACCGCTAAACAGCGGTTTACCGTACTCCAGCACCATGACCCGCTCGCACAGTTTGTTGACGAACGGCATGTCGTGCTCGATTAACAGTACGCTGAGCTGGTAGTCATTACGCATGCGGAAAATCAAATCCGCCAGATCCTCGGTCTCTTTCGGGTTCATCCCGGCTGCGGGTTCGTCCAGCAGCAATAATTTTGGTGATGTCGCCAGCGCGCGGGCAATCTCCACCTTACGCTGGTTACCGTAGCTGAGATTGGTCGCCTGCATATCGGCAAAATGAGCAATGCCAATATCTTCCAGAATCGCCATCGCTTTGGCTTTCGCCGCCCGTTCGGCGGGGAAATAACGGCCAATATGCAGCGCCGCTTCCAGCAGCGAATAGCGGCTGGCGCTATCGAGGCCGACCATCACGTTTTCTAATACCGTCATGGAGTTGAACAGGCGGATATTCTGAAAGGTACGGGCAATTCCGGCGTTGACCACCTGATTCGGCTTTAGTTTCTTCAACGATTTTCCCGCGAGCGTCACGCTGCCGCTGGTCGGCTTGTAGTTAGCGGTAATGACGTTGAACATCGTGGTTTTGCCCGCGCCGTTAGGGCCAATCAGGCCAAAAATTTCCGCTTCGTCAACATGGAAACTGACATTGTCGATGGCCCGTAATCCGCCGAATTGCATCGTGACGTCCTGCACCTGCAAAATGACCTTATTTTGCGCCATGGTCGCGACTCCTTTTGCTCACTTGCCAAATCTCTTTTTTGCCCAGCAGGCCTTCACGGGCGAACAGCATGATGATCAGCAGCAGCAGCGAGAACACCACCATTCGCAGGCCCGGATATGAGCCGAAGTCATGGCCGAAGAACTGCAGCGGCTGATCGAGAAAACGCAGCCACTCCCCGCTACCGACCACCAGCACGGTGCCGAGCAGTGCGCCGGTGGTGCTGCCCAGCCCGCCGAGCACGATAATAATCAGCAGCTGGAAGGTGAGCATAAAGTCGAACAGACCTGGGGAGATGGTGGTCAGCAGCGATGCCAGCAGGCCACCGCCGATCCCTTCAAAGAAAGCGCTGGTGGCGAAAGCGCAGGTTTTAATACGAAACGTATTCACCCCCATGGCAATAGCGGCATCTTCATCGTCGCGTACCGCTTTCATCATCCGTCCATATTTCGACCACACCAGTTGCAGGATCATCCCGGTAGCGACCAGGGCGAACAGCCCGCACCAGAACAGCAGATGCGGCTGTTGAGGAATATCGTTGAGACCAATCGCACCGTTGGTGATTTGCGGATTGTTGATGGCGAGGATCTTGATGATAAAGCCGAAGCCGAGGGTCACAATCGCCAGATAGTCGCCGCGCACGCGGAAGACAGGGAAAGCGAGGCACACCGCCAGCGCGGCGGCGCACAAGCCGCTAATGAGCAACGCGGGCAGAAAACTGGCGTGCAGTTCGAGGATCCACGGACTGGGCGCGGCCATTTCAAACATATCCAGCTTGCTGTCGCCAGAGAGGATCAACAGGGCCGTCACGTAGGCGCCAACCGCCACAAATCCGTTGGGCTCCAGCGACAGCTGCCCGGTCACGCCGTTGATCAGGTTGTAGCTGACCGCGAGGATCATAAAGATAAAAATCGTGCTGATGACGCGAATAATGTAGTCATTGAATACCACGTTGATCCCGGCCAGCAGCGCGACGCAGATAACAATAATGACCAGGTTGCGCATTTGCGCCCCGGCGGTAGTTGTAGCGTTGAGCATCAGAAACGGCTCCTTTCCAGACGTTCATCGCCCATAATGCCAACCGGGCGGAACAAGAGGACCAGAATCAAAAACATAAAGGCGAAGGCGTCTTTGTAGCCGCCAAGTTCGGGAAACAGGGCGACCGCCACCACTTCGGTAAAGCCGAGAATAAAACCGCCGAGTACCGCGCCGGTGACGCTGCCTATCCCGCCGAGAACCGCAGCGGCGAAGGCTTTCAGGCCAATCAGCACGCCCATCAATGGGTCAATGGTGGGATAGCTGATGGAGTAGAATACGCCTCCCAGCGCCGCGAGGCTGCTGCCGAGAGCAAACACCAGCGAGATAATGCGGTTGGCGTCAATGCCCATCAGGCGCACGGTATTGACATCGAATGCCACCGCGCGGATCGCCATGCCGTAGCGGGTGCGGTACAACAGCCAGAGGATAGCCAGCAGTAGCAGCACGGTAATCAGCGGCACGATCCACGCCACATTGGTGATAACGACGTGGCCAAAAGTGCGGGTATTGTTGAAAAAATCAGGTGATGAAAAGAAGCGTGAACTCCCGCCAAACAGCACGTTGAACAGATTCTCAAGGAAGAAGCTGACACCGATGGCGGTGATCAGCAGAGAGATTTTTGATGCCTGACGCAGCGGGCGGTAGGCCACCCGGTCGATAAGCATCCCGAACAGGCCGCATAGCGCCAGAGTCAGCAAAATAGCTACCCCGAAGGGTAGCCCAACAGAAGAAAATAAAAACAGGGTGGTAAACGCCCCGACCATCATCACGTCCGCATGAGCGAAGTTGATCAGGCGCAGCACCCCATAAACCATCGTATAACCGATGGCAATCAGGGCGTACATGCCCCCGAGGCTCATTCCGTTGACCACTTGCTGGAGAAAAATGGCACTGTCCATCTGTTATCCCTTATAACGGCTTACGGATTTACCACGCTACGGAACACCAGCTTGCCATCTTTTACTTCATTGATGACCGCGCTGCGGATGGCGTCGCCGTTTTGTAAAGTCAATGTGCCGGTCACGCCCTGGTAGTCCTTGGTGGCGCGAATTTTTTGGTTAACGCAAACCCGGTCGTGCGGATCGCTGCACTGGTTCATCGCGTTGATAATGACGTTATATGCGTCCGCCGCCATCGCGCCCCAGGTATGGGTCGGCTGGTGGTATTTGGCTTCCCAGGCTTTGATGAACGCTTCGCCCTCCGGCGTTTGTTCTTTGGCATTTGGCGAGTAGTAATCGGTAGTCATATAGCCGTTGACCGCATCTTTGCCGACCTCAAAAAAGACCGGGTCCGCCGCCAGTCCGTCGCCGCCGACCACCGGTTTTTTCAGCCCCAGCTGTTTAGCCTGAACGGCGATCAGCGCCCCTTCGGTGTAGTAAATCGGCATATAAATCATGTCGACGTTTTTTGCCTTCACGCTGGATAACTGCGCTTTAAAGTCTTTGCTGCCGCCCGGTGCCTGAACTTCGATAGGAATGGTGCCGCCGTTTTTCAGAAACTGCGTGCGGAAGGCTTTCGCCAGGCCGACGGAGTAATCGTTGCTGCTATCAAAGACGATGGCGGCGGTTTTGGCTTTCAGGTCGCGGGAAGCGAGGTTCGCGCCAACCACGCCCTGGAAACTATCGGAAAAGCAGACCCGGCTGACGTAAGGGTGGTTGCGGGTGACGCGATCGTTAGTGGCCGTCGAGGAGACCAGCGGCGTTTTGCTGTCGTCAGCGATTTTAGTCATCGCCAGGGTATTGGAGGAGGTGACTTCGCCGATCACCGCATCGACCTTATCACTGGAGACCAGGCGCTGCATGGCGTTAGCTGCTTCAACCTTGTCGCTCTTATCGTCAATGACGATAAGCTTGATGGTGTCGCCATTTTTTAATGTTGGGGTAATGCCCTGAATGATATCCAGTCCTTTTTGTGACGGTTGCCCGTAACCGCTCAGCGCGCCGCTTAACGGTAATACCACGCCGATTTTAATTTCCGCCGCCTGCGCGCTACTCGCACCGATCAACGCGGCAACCAATGTGGCCATTAAAGATGCTTTTCCGGAAAATTTTTTCATTGCTACCTCACCCTCGGTCAATCGATTATTTATGTGTAACCATCAATGACTGCATAACATTGAGAATAATTCTCCAGTTAATCTGGCGAATTATTGGCTGTTATTTTGAATAGATAACGAAATATACTCTCAATAATTTGGACTGCATGAACACAGTCAATGCACATGCAACCTGAAGTATCACGGGCATATTTAATGCGCAACTTTACCTTACAACGATTGTTTCACTTTTACTCATGCAATATTCTTATATCCTAATTAAGAACCTATCCCATTAGAGCTATTTTGCTTGTCATTTTGAACCAGGGCAGTGCTCAGAATCCTCACGTACTACGTGTACGCTCCGGTTCATCCGCGCTGGCCGTGTTCAAACTGCCTGCGCCAATAACGCCTGGTGGGATAGTCTCTAATTCAATTGCCAGAACAAAACGGTTATCCGTTATGAACGCTGAAAAGTAGTGGCCGCTAAGGGCGGGCCTCATGAATGAGCAGAGTCACTCTGAAGCCAATACACCTGTCATTTGAAGTATGACGAATATATACTCGTCATACTTCAAGTTGCATGTGTGTTGGCTGCGCTCGCTCACCCCAGTCATATAGCTATCTATGTTCCTGGGGATTTGCTCTCTTGCCGCCTTCCTGCAACTCGAATTATTTAGAGTATAAATAAATTTTATCTGTCTTGATTAATAATAAAGCAGAACTCTCATTTCCTTGTTATTTATTATCGATATTGCCCAGCGGCTTTATTTTACCATGCAGCGCCGGATTATCACTTTCATCTTTCAGGCGCACGCCGGTCAGTCGTCGTAAGAATGCCTGCTCCAGCAGCCACGCCAGCTTAAATGCCGCCGCTTCGTAGCTCAGCCCTTCCGGGCGAATATTGGAAATACAGTTGCGCTCCGACTCCAGCCGCTGACGATGCGGCTGCCAGGTTAAATAAACCCCGAGACTGTCCGGCGAAGAGAGACCCGGCCGTTCGCCAATCAAAATCGCGACCGCTTTGGCCTTCAGCGTTTCGCCAATATCATCGCCCAGCGCCACCCGCGACTGGTGCGCAAGCACCACCGGCGCGAGGCTCAGGCCTAGCGTTTTCAGGTAAGGAAGCAGAGCGCGGATTAGCGGCACGGCCTGACGATGCACGGCGTATGACGACAGCCCGTCGCCGATCACCAGCAGCAGATCGGCCGGACGCACGCCGCTGGCGGCCAGATCGGCGCGGCTCTTTTCGTTCAGACGTCGTCCGAGATCCGGGCGATTCAGGTAGACATGACGATCGCTGGCGGCACTGTGGACGGTCAGCGATGAGAGCCCCAAATCGGCCAGCGGTTGTTCCAGTTGTTCACTGACGAAGGGCTGGTGAATCGCATCGCGCGCGCGGGCGTGCGCGAGGCCGAAATTCAGCACTTCACGGGTTGGCAGACTGGCGCCGCTACGGCCCAGCGCAATCCGCGCATCGGTAAATTCACGCAATGGGCTCCATGCGTCGAGAGGATTCATACCGGTTCTCCTTGCGGCAGGACGGAAAGCAGCGGATGACGCGCGTCGGTCAGGCGCAGCGCGCCGTGCGGATCGATAATTTGCATCCTGGTTAGCCAGTCGGCGAACTCAGGCGCGTGCTTTAAACCCAGCAGACGGCGAGCGTATAGCGCATCGTGAAAGGAGGTGCTTTGATAGTTGAGCATAATATCGTCAGCCCCCGGTACGCCGATCAGAAAGGTTAGCCCGGCGGCGCACAGCAGCGTCAGCAGGGTATCCATATCATCCTGATCGGCTTCGGCGTGATTGGTATAGCAGACGTCGCAACCGATAGGCAGGCCCATCAGCTTGCCGCAGAAATGATCTTCCAGCCCGGCGCGGATAATTTGTTTACCGTCATACAGATATTCCGGACCGATAAAGCCAACCACCGTATTGACCAGCAGCGGCTCGAAGTGGCGGGCGACGGCGTAAGCGCGGGCCTCGCAGGTCTGCTGGTCAACGCCGTGATGCGCATTGGCGGATAGGGCGCTGCCCTGGCCCGTTTCAAAATACATCACATTGTTGCCGATCGTGCCGCGGTTAAGGCTGAGGGCGGCTTCTCTGGCTTCCTGAAGTAGCGCCAGATTGATGCCGAAACCGCTGTTGGCGGCTTCGGTTCCGGCCACTGACTGAAACACCAGATCCACCGGGACGTCACGCTCAATCAACTGCAAGGTATTGGTGACATGAGTCAAAATGCATGACTGGGTCGGGATCGCGAAGCGCTGGATAATATCGTCCAGCATATGGTTAAGCTGCGCCAGCACCGGCAGGCTATCGCTGGCCGGGTTGATGCCGATCACCGCATCTCCGGCGCCGTATAACAGTCCGTCGAGCATACTGGCGGCGATGCCTTTCATATCATCGGTCGGGTGATTTGGCTGCAGGCGCACGCTGAGGCGCCCCGGCAGGCCGATGGTATTGCGAAATCGGGTGATAACCCGGCATTTACTGGCAGCCAGGATCAAATCCTGATTGCGCATCAGCTTGCTAACCGCCGCCGCCATCTCCGGCGTTATCGCCCTCGCGACCTGGCCCAGTGCCGACTCGTCGGTGGCGTCGTCGAGCAGCCAGTCGCGAAAATCGCCTACCGTCAGGTGACGAATCGCCGCAAAACCGCTGGCGTCGTGAGTATCGAGTATCAGTCGGGTCACTTCATCCTGCTCGTAGGGAATCAACGGATTATCAAGAATTTCCGTTAACGGAACGTCCGCCAGCGCCATTTTGGCCGCCATTCGTTCTTCGGCAGAGTCGGCGATAACGCCCGCCAGCGCGTCGCCAGAACGCGCCGGGGAGGCTTTCGCCAGCAATGTTTTCAGACTATCAAAATGCCATACTTGGCCCGATAGCGTGGTTTTATACATGCCTCAACTCCTCAGGAGACCGTACGTAACTGCGGGTCCGCTGCCGCACGCTCGCGGGCTGCGGCGGTCTTGCGGAACCACAGATAGCCGCCGAGCATCATGGCGGCGAAAATCAGCGCCAGCAGGGTGTTGTACCAGACCATCGCCACCAGACAAAGAACCGCCATCGCCAGCGCAAAGGCAGGGGCCCACGGATAGAGCGGCGCGCGGAACGGTCGAATGAGCTTCGGTTCGCTGCGGCGCAGTTTAAACAGCGCCGCCATTGAGATGATATACATAACAATCGCGCCAAATACCGACATGGTGACGATGCAGGCGGTCAGCGGCATTCCGCTGATGGTTATCAATGAATCGGAGAAAATAGCGGCGATACCAATGACGCCTCCGGCGAGGATCGCCAGATGCGGAGTACGGGTGCGGCGATTAATCGTTGCCAGGCTCGCTGGCAGATAGCCCGCGCGCGCCAGGGAGTATATCTGCCGCGAGTAGCCCATAATAATACCGTGGAAAGACGCCACCAGACCAAACAGTCCCAGCCATACCAGCATATGCAGCCAGCCGCTGCTGTTGCCAACCACTATTTTCATCGCCTGCGGCAGCGGGTCGTTAATATTTGCCAGCGCTCTCCAGTCGCCGACGCCGCCGGCAAAGACCATCACGCCAATCGCCAGTACGGTCAGGGTCAGAATACCGCCGCCCAGCGCGCGGGGAATGGTACGCTGCGGATCTTTGGCTTCTTCGGCGGCCATTGATGCCCCTTCAATGGCCAGAAAGAACCAGATCGCAAACGGGATTGCGGCAAACATGCCTGGCAACGCCAGACCGCTGAAGCTCTCCGCGCCCGCCCAGCCGTTAGCGGTAAAGTGGCTCCAGGAGAAGCCCGGCGCGACGACGCCCATAAATACCAGCAGCTCGAAGATCGCCAGCAGGGTGACCACCAGCTCAAAGGTGGCGGCGATACCAACACCGAGAATATTCAGCGTCATAAAGATAATGTAGGCGCCGCAGGCGACCCATTTGGGGTCCAGCGCCGGAAACTGCACGTTAAGGTAGGCGCCGATGGCCATGGCAATGGCGGGCGGGGCAAAGACAAATTCAATCAGGGTCGCGAACCCGGCAATAAAACCGCCGGTCGGGCCAAAGGCGCGGTAGGCGTAAGCAAAAGGCCCGCCTGCGTGCGGGATGGCGGTCGTCAGTTCGGTAAAGCTAAAAATAAAGGCGCAGTACATGGCGGCGATCGCCAGCGCGACGATCATAAAGCCCAGTGTTCCCGCCTGAGACCAACCGTAGCTCCAGCCAAAATACTCCCCGGAAATAACCAGCCCAACGGCGATTCCCCATAAGCGGAAACTGCCGAGCGTTCTTTTTAGTGTTGTGGTTTGTGTTGTCATATTTGATGCCTCGCCAGATAAAGAAACCCGGCTCATCACGTTGTTTTATTTGTATTTGTTTGTTTATATCCGGGCTGCGCTCAAGAACGCCCTGGTGAGCGATCCGTAAGGAAAAATCAGCGAGTCAATCCTCATGTACGATGCGTACGCCCCGGTTTCTGCGTGCTGTCCATGCCCAAACTGCTTACAACAATTACGCCTGATGAGCCTGACATTTCAGATATCTGATGAGTGCAAGGAGAGTGCCAGGTTATAACAACAATAAATATGCGTATTTCGTTGGCAGACGATCCAAAAAGGGGCAGATTGCACGTGGAGAGGCGTTCATGATGGTGCAATTGCCCGCAAATGTAGCATTTCCCACGAATGATGGTGCCAGAATCTTTTTAACTTTATACATCCTGGCGATCTCTTTACTTTCTCGTTCGTTGCGATATCCGTTGGTAGCAGTACTGGGATTTGTGCTTTGCCTGGTGGCCTGTATTGGCCTGGCGTTTGATCCGAGTCAGAGGATTGCGCTGTGGTGTGGGATCCCGTTTGTGGCAGTGTGTTATGGTGCGTATTATCTGACTCGTTTACGGAAACTCACCCAGGAGCCTCAACATGTCGCAGAATAATCCGTTAACCGCCATCCTTAACGTACAGCCCTTTATCCTGCTGGACGGCGCGATGGCGACGGAGCTGGAAGCGCGCGGCTGCGATTTAGCCGACAGCCTGTGGTCGGCGAAAGTCCTGGTTGAAAACCCGGAGCTTATTCGCGAAGTCCACCTCGACTATTTCCGCGCTGGCGCGCAGGTAGCGATTACCGCCAGCTACCAGGCAACCCCGGCGGGCTTTGCCGCCCGTGGGTTTAACGAAGCGCAGTCGAAAGCGCTGATCGGCAAGAGCGTCGAACTGGCGCGCAAAGCGCGGGAAGCGTATCTGGCTGAGAACCCGCAGGCGGGCACGCTGCTGGTGGCGGGTTCCATCGGGCCATATGGCGCGTATCTGGCCGACGGTGCGGAATATCGCGGGGATTACGTATGTACTCCCGAAACGTTCCGGGCTTTTCATCACCCGCGTGTGGAAGCGCTGCTGGATGCGGGCGTTGACCTGCTGGCCTGCGAAACGCTGCCGAATTTTATTGAGATTAAAGCGCTGGCTGAGTTGTTAACCGAATATCCACGGGCGCGGGCATGGTTTTCGTTTACGCTGCGCGACAGCGAGCATCTGAGCGACGGTACGCCGCTGTGTGACGTGGCGGCGTTCCTCAACGCCTGCCCGCAGGTTGTGGCGACTGGCGTAAACTGTATCGCGCTGGAAAACGTCACCGCCGCATTGCAGCATTTGCATGGGCTGACCGCGCTGCCGCTGGTGGCCTACCCGAACTCCGGTGAGCATTACGATGCCGTAAGCAAAACATGGCATCATCACGGCGAAGCGTGCGCTACGTTGGCGGAGTATTTACCGCAGTGGCTGGCGGCGGGTGCGAAGCTGATTGGCGGCTGTTGCCGGACGACGCCGAAGGATATTGCTGAATTGAACGCGCAACGTTGAGTGTGCGCCGGGTGGCGGCTGATGCCTTACCCGGCCTACAACGTGCACGAACCGTAGGCCGGGTAAGCGTAGCGCCACCCGGCATCAATTACACTGCGTCTGCTAAAACAAACATCCCGTACGGGTGGATTTCGAGGTAATAATTTTCCCCCACGTCCGGCTGCAATCGGGTGGCGTTAACCTGCAATAAAATCTCCTGTCCGTGCCACGCCACCGTCACCTCATACTGCGGCCCCATATAGGCGACATGCTGAATCACACAGCGCTGGCTCTCTTCGCCGCGATCGCTCAAGGTAATCGCTTCCGGGCGCACGCCAACGGTGCCGGAACCCTGAGCGGCAAAGTGCGCCGGGCGTGGCAGCCGATAGCCGTAGATATCCACATACTCCTGACTAAACGTCGCCGGGAACAGGTTGGCATCGCCCATAAAGCTCGCCATAAAGCGTGACGCAGGTTGACGGTAGAGATCCTGCGGCGAACCGATCTGCATAATATGTCCCTTGTTCATCACCAGTACGGTATCGGAAACCGCAAAGGCTTCGCTCTGATCGTGGGTGACGTACAGCGAGGTGATATCAAACTGCTTTTGCAGTTCGCGGATCTTGTCGCGCATGCTGCGACGCAGGTTGGCGTCAAGGTTACTTAACGGCTCATCAAACAGCAGCACCTTCGGCTTGAGGATCAGCGCGCGCGCCAGCGCCACGCGCTGCTGCTGACCGCCGGAGATCTGATCAACATAGCGGTCTTCGAATCCTTCCAGATCCACCATCGCCAGCGCCTCTTGCACACGGGCTTTCACTTCGCTGCGCGACACGCCAAGCATCTTCAGACCGTAGCCGACGTTTTCCCCCAGCGACATGTGCGGGAACAGGGCATAAGACTGAAAGACCATACAGATATCACGCTGCTGAATAGAGCGATGGGTGACGTCTTCGCCATCAATGAAAATCTGTCCTTCGCTCGGTTTTTCCAGCCCGGCCACCAGACGCAAAATGGTCGTTTTGCCGCAGCCGGAAGGGCCGAGCAGCGTCACCATTTGCCCCTGCGGGATGGTGAGATTGATATTATCGATAACCGTGTTGCTGCCGAATCGTTTGGTGACGTTGCGCAGTTCAACAAAATTTTTCTGGCTCATAGTGCGCTCCATTACGCCTGGTTTTTGGCTTTTGAACGGGAGATACGCGCTTCCCCGATCAGCCAGTCAAAGATGAAAATAATCGCCAGCATCACCACGATCAGAATCGAGCCGTAGGCGATCGCCACGCCGTATTCGCCGTCTTCCACGCGGTTGAGGATGTAGGCCGTCGCCACGCGGGTGTCTGGCGTGACGAGGAACACAATGGCGCTGACGGTGGTAATGGCGCGCACAAAGCTGTAGATCAGCGCTGAGAGGATCGCCGGGCGCAGCAGCGGCAGCAGGATGTGCGTGATGGTGCGTAAGCTCCCGGCGCGCAGGCTGAGCGACGCTTCATCCAGCGATTTATCGATCTGGCCTAATCCGGCGATCCCGGCGCGAATCCCAACCGGCACGTTACGCATCACCATCGAAATAATCACAATCGCCGCCGTTCCGGTGAGGTACACCGGGGCGCTGTTAAAGGCGAGGATGTACGACACGCCCGCCACGGTGCCCGGTACGGCGAAGCACAGCATGGTGGTGAACTCGATAGTCTTTTTGCCTTTGAACTGCTGGCGTACCACAATCCAGGCGATCAGCAGACCGAAGATGGCGGTGATCGGCGCGGCAATTCCGGCGTAGAGCAACGTATCAAGCAGGGAAGGCCACGCGCCGTCGCTCATACCCTGGCCGAACAGCTTGATAAAGTTCGCCAGCGTCAGGGTGTAATCCACGCCCCAGTTGACGGTGAAGCTCCCGTAGAAAATGCTGCCGTAGAGCAGGGCGTTGAAGGCTATCCACACGGCCAGAATGGCGATGACGCTCCACACCAGAGTGACCGGCAGCGGCTGGACGTCGCCACGGTACGATTTCCCGGAGACCGTGACGTAAGAGCGCTTACCGATCCACATATACTGCACACAGAACACCAGCAGCGAGAACAGCAGCAGGAACGCGCCCAGCGTACTGGCGGCCTGATAATCAAGCTGCGAACCGGTGATATAGAAATAAATCTGCGTCGCCAGCACGTCGAAGTTTCCGCCGAGTACCAGCGGGTTGCTGAAGTCGGCCAGCGACTGCACCACCACGATCAGGAAGGCGTTCGCCAGCGCCGGTTTCAGCAGCGGGACAAACACGCCGTTAAAGGTCTGCCAGCGGCTGGCGCGCAGGGTGTACGAGGCTTCTTCCAGCGACGGATGAATGGTTTTGATCGCCCCGTCGAGGATCATAAACGCCATCGGGGTGAATGCCAGCACCTGCGCCAGCCAGATGCCGGTAAATCCGTACAGCCAGTTGGTGTTGGTCAGCCCGAACCACTCGACCATAAATTCGGTGACGTAGCCGGAGCGTCCCATCATCAGCGTAACGCCTAAACCCACTACGAACGGCGGCGTGACGATCGGTAAAATCGAGAAGATGCGGCCAATAATGGCGCTGCGTTTGGCAATGCGGGTGGTGTAAATCGCCAGTACCAGGCCGAAGAAGGTACAGCCCACGCCCACCGCAATCGACAGGGCGATGGAGTTGAGGATCACCTGGATGATATGCGCCTGCGACAGCACCGTCATAAACGCCAGCGGCGCGAATTCCCCGGCGTCGTTGGTGAACATCGGGATGAAAATCGCGATACTCGGCCAGACGATAAAGATGCCGATCAGCGCCACAATGGCGGTAAGTGAGCCGATCACGAAGCGGTCGCCGCCCAGCCATTCCAGACGGGTCAACGCCAGCGTCATGATCGCGCCCAGCGCGACGAACAGCACGATAGTGGCGTAGCCTAAACCACGGCCTTCAACGGTGGCGCTGACGACGATAAAGGCCATACACAACAGCGCCCAGCCCGCATCAAGGTAATGGCGGCTGCGCTGTTCGCGCCTGGCTTCATGGAACGGGCGAATCAGCAGCAGGCTCGGCAGCAGATACCACAGCCAACTGATATTGAGCTGTGACCAGCCGTAGGATTCAAGGATTTCATCGCCCGTGGACTCCAGCAGGCCGTAATCCAGGCTCCAGCTCGGCAGCAGGGCAAACGCCAGCCAGCCCAGCAGAACCCAAAAGAATATCGCATCCCGTTTTTTCACGGGATGGTGTGCAAGTGTGTGTGACATAGCGGTTCCGGTGTCGTAGGCCGGGTAAGGCGTTTACGCCGCCACCCGGCAAATGAACGCAAATGTGGGCTTATTTACCCATCTTCACTTCGCTAACCCACTTATTGATCAACGCCTTACGGACATCGGTCGAACCGTATTTATCCATGTCGTAGTTGATCAGTTTCAGGTTGTCGAGCTTCAGCGAGTTTGGTGACGTTTCTGCGGTGGTATTGGTCAGGATCTGATAAGACTTGCCTTTTTTCCACGCCAGCTCCTGGGCATCTTTTGACAGCACCCAGTCCACGAACAGTTTGGCGTTATCAAGATTACGCGCGCCTTTCAGAATGCTGACGCCGCCAATTTCATATCCGGTGCCTTCGCACGGAGAGATCAGCTCCAGCGGCGCGCCCTGTTCTTTTTCCAGCGAATAGTCGTGCAGGAAGCCGATGCCGATAGCGGTTTCGCCACGGGCGGCGTTACGTGCCGGGGCAATACCGGATTTGGTGTACTGAGACACGTTGGCGTTGAGCTGTTTCAGGTAATCAAAGGCCTGATCTTCGCCCCACAACTGGGCGAAGGTCGCCAGTGCGGTATACGCGGTGCCTGAACTTTGCGGGTCGGCAATCTGGATCTCGCCTTTGTATTCCGGTTTGGTCAGATCCTTCCAGCATTTTGGCACCGGCAGATTTTTCTCTTTCAGGCGCTGGGTATTGACGCCAAAACCGAGAATACCGACATACACCGCTGAAGAGAGGTTGCCTTTTACTTTCGCCGGATCGCGGAATTTCTCCATGACCTGCTCAAGATTGGGAGACTTGTAGGGTTGCAGCAGCCCCATTTCACCCGCCTGGGACTGAGGGTCCAGCGTCCCGCCGTACCAGACGTCCGCCTGCGGGTTTTTCTTCTCGGCGTCGACTTTCGCCAGCGTACTGCCGGAGCCGTTGCGAATGAACGAGGTTTTGACGTCATATTTGTCGCCAAACGCTTTGGTTTCTGCTTCGCACATTTCATTGGTGGCGCTGCAATAAACCACCAGGCGGCCTTTGGCCTGCGCGGCGCCGGTTAAGGTTGCCAGCGCAATGCCGGATGCAATCAGGGTAGAGGTAAGCGTCAATTTCATTGTTTTATCCTTTGACTTAGCGAAGTAGTGATGCCCGCCATCAACAGCGGCATCAGCAATAAACCCATCAGTACGGCAGTGATCGAGAGCAGACTGAACATGCCCGACCAGCCGTAGCGTTCAATGACCCGCGACAGAGGCCAGCCCGCCAGCGCTGCTCCCAGATAGGCGAACAGGCCGA
Source organism: Klebsiella indica (assembly GCF_005860775.1). GTDB lineage: Bacteria > Pseudomonadota > Gammaproteobacteria > Enterobacterales > Enterobacteriaceae > Klebsiella > Klebsiella indica. The sequence goes on along the minus strand of NZ_VCHQ01000001.1, from coordinate 234,940 downwards.
GAAACCCGGTGATGGAACCGGCCGCCGCTTTGTGCCCGCACTCGACGGCGGCAAGGCCAATCAACATTTGCGGGCCAAAAACGAAAAAGCCCACCGTAAAGAAACAGACCGCCAGCAGTGCGTAATGGTGTACCGGCGCTAACCACAACGCGGCGACGGACACCATCAACCCCAGCGTGAACAGCAAAATCATCGGCGCGCGCTGGCCGCTGAACAGCAAATCCGACCCCCAGCCGGCGAACAACGCGCCGAGCAGGCCGCCCATTTCAAACAACATCACTGTGGCGTTGGCGCTGAGCAGATTGACGCCGTGGCTTTCCGTGAGCCAGATATTGCCCCAGTCGTTAAGGGCGATACGGATCAGGTAGACCAGCACATAGGAGACGCCCAGTAGCCAGATCATCGGGTTTTTCAGCATCGTGGTGCGTAACATTTGCCACAGTCCCATCGGCGGGCTTTGTTGCTCCTGGCGTAGCTCTAACGGGTCATTACGCCAGGTACCTACTGACGGTAAGCCCTCTTCCTGCGGCGTGCCTTTCAGCTGTAGTGTGAGCCAGATACCTAATGCCATGCTGATGATCCCCGGCGCCAGCATCGCCGCCTGCCAGCCCCACCAGTGGGCGGCGAAAGCGCTAATCAGCGGGATAATCGCCCCGCCGATGTTGATCGACATATTCCAGCAGCCCCACCAGAAGCCGCGCTCGTTGCGAGAATACCAGTGGGTCAGCAGTCGGGCGCAGGGCGGCCATCCCCAGCCCTGAAAGAAACCGTTCAGCGTCCAGACCGCCAGCAGCAGCATCAGCGACTCGCCAAAGGCGAACACCACATTCAGCAGGCCTGTGGCGAACAGGCCGACGCCCATAAACCAGCGCTGCCCGTGGCTGTCGTGCCACAGCCCGGCGGTAAACTTCGACAGGCCGTAGGTCAGGTAAAACAGTGAACCCAACAGGCCGATATCGCCTTTATCGAGTCCCAGATCCGTTTGCAGCGCCGGAAGCACGTAATTCACGCTTTTGCGCGTCAGATAAAACGCGGCGTATCCGATGACCATGTACATCAGCAATTGTGGCCGCAGCGTGCGGTAATGCTGGTTGATGTCAGTGACTGAGCGTGGGGGCATGACCGTCTCCGTTTGTGCTGACTATAGGAAAACGAAAGTGAAAGGGGATGGGAGAAAGTCTGGAGTGACTAAGACTTTTTCCTGGCTAGTGCGCGATTTGTTGCAAATTTGTGGGCAGGTTAACAATTACCCGCGTGCCGCGCCGCGATTCGAGCATCAGTTCGCCGCCCAACGCGTTAACCCGTTCGCGTATCCCCTGAATGCCGAATCCCGGTACGTTTTCAGGCTGGATGCCGGTGCCGTTGTCCCGTACTTCCAGATAGAGGGTCTGTTTCTGCTGGCGTAACAGAATCGAGACTTCACTGGCTTCGGCGTGTTTGCAGACGTTGTTCAGCAGTTCCTGCAACAGGCGGTAGAGGGTAAACCTGATGGTTTCATTTTCCGGGGTATGCGTAAGGCGATATTCAAACTGGCAGCGAATCCCTCGCTCGGGGAAGGCGAATTCGTTAACCAGATGAAGCAGTGCTTCCTGAAACGACAGTTCATCCAGCGCGGGGGGACGTAGCTGGCGTAACAGCTGGCGGGTAGAGTGGTGAATACGGCGAGCGAGATCGTTTATCTGGCTGGCGGCGGCCTGCGTCTGCACCGGATCGCGCGCCCGTTTCACCAGCTGTGACTGGATCTGAATGGCGGTGATGTTCTGGCCGATCTCGTCGTGCAGCTCGCGCGCCAGGTTTTTGCGTGTATCCTCTTCGGTGTGGATCAGCTTTTCGGTCAGCGCCCGGCGCGCCGCCAGCTCTGCTTCCAGACGCTGGCGATAGTGGTGCAGGTTTTGCGCCAGATGCTGCTGGCGGCTGATGGCGATCCCCAGCCCTATGCCGAGTAGCGCCTGGGTAGCGAGGAAAATCTCCAGCTCGACCAGGTTGTTAAACCCGACGCCGACCTGGCGGGCGATGGTGATCATCATGCTGCCCAGCAGGCCGGAGAGCACGCCGCCCTGCCAGCCAAACTTCCACGCCATCACCACGTTAGGCAGGAACACCACGATCAGCAGCAGGCGTTCAATTTCCGGCGACAGCACCATTTGCGTGCCGATGCCGATAATAAAGAACAGGCTGCACCAGATGATCAGCGATGTGCGCAGCGGCGGGTTGCTGGTATCCAGCCCCAACAGATGATAACGGTGCTGCTGGCGTAAAAATTCAAATACCAGATAAACAAAGGGGGTGAGCAGCACGCCGCCGGTAAACGACGCCAGGCCAGTCAGCATCGCCGGGCTTTTTATAAAGGGCGACAGCAGGGCGGTATTCAGCAGCGAGGCCAGCGTGACGGCGGCCAGCAGCAGCGTGAGACGCTGCCAGTACAGGGGAAAACGGTGCCAGAATTTTTGTCCGATGCTGGCCGGGATCAGGCAGATCAGCGGCGCCGCCAGCAGGACGTAGCCGCTGAGCAATTGTTCGCTATGGAGCCATAACGGCATCAGCACCGGCGGCAGTATCAGCGCGGGCCAGTAACGGCGGGAGAGTAAAATCAACAGCGCAAGATAAACGCCGTGCGGCAAAAAGAGCGCCGCCTGTTGGCCGTTATGGGTCAGGTAAAAGCCAACCGTCCATAGCATCAGCCAGCCTGTTCCCCAGGCCAGCAGGATAAACAGCGAGATCACCCAGTAACGTACGCCGCGAGACATCAGTGCCCTGTTAGCAACTGGTGGTCGAGGGCGAAATGCACCAGCTCGATGGTACTGTGGCACTGCAATTTACCCAGTACGTTAGCACGGTGGACATGAACGGTTTTATGGCTGAGGTCCAGTTTGAACGCGATCTCTTTCACACTGTCGCCTTTGACCAGTAAATCAAAGACTTCGCGTTCGCGAGGGGTTAATACCTCCAGCACCTGCGCCGGCTGTTCGCCGCCGCGTAATGCCCGCAACGCATCGGCGCACAGATAGTGGCCGCCCATGCCGACGGAGCGCACCGCCTGAACCAGCTCTTCCGGCCCGCAGCGTTTGGTGAGATAGCCGCTGGCGCCTGCATCCAGCGCGCTTTGCACGAACGCCGGCGTGTTGTAAATACTGAGGATAATGGCGCGAAAAGCGGGTTTTTTCGCGCGCAGGCGCTTTAACAGGCTTAGCCCGTTTTCGTCCGGCATCGCGATATCCAGCACCGCGACGTTAACGTCATCGCGCAATAATGCGGACCAGGCTTCCGCCGCGCTGCTGAACTGACCTGCCACCTCCAGATCGTCTTCAAGACTTAACAATTGCGCAAAGCCGGAACGCACCACCACATGGTCATCAACCAGCACCACACGAATCATATGCTTACTCTCTTGCCGAATAATGCCTCTATGATGCCTGCCCCCGCTGCGCTGGCAATCAGTCAACTGCGGTTATGCAATGAATGTAACAAAATCGCAATAATTTGCAGGGTGTTGTAGGCCAGATAAGCGTAGCGCCATCAGGCATGGATTGCCGGATGGCGGCGCAAGCCCCTGATCCGGCCTACAGCTCAATGCTAAATACATTTCCACACTAACCATTCCCGTTTTTTTTCTAAAAACGCTTTGCTATTAGCCAGAATTTTTAATTCCTTTATCAAACTCGGCCGCAACGAAATACTGCCCCCATAACAAGACAGGGGAGCAGACAAGAATGGGGATTTCATCGCGTAACGTACTTATTGCCGACGCTGGATGAGTAGCTTCTCGGAAAAACACCCGGATATGGTCACGGCGTTAGCGAAAAGCGCCATCGACGCGTAACGACCCTGTATTTGCGGTGAACGCGTTTATTTTAGCACTGGGTCTGCGTGCGCTTCAGCGCCGCCTGACGCCCTGGCATGGAGAAATACAATGAGTGAACGTCTGAGTATTAGCCCGCTGGGGCCGTATATTGGGGCGCGGATTTCCGGCGTGGATCTGGCTCGTCCGCTGAGCGATAACCAGTTTGAACAGCTGTATCACGCGGTGCTGCGCCACCAGGTGGTTTTTCTGCGTGAACAAGCCATCACGCCGCAGCAACAGCGCGCGCTGGCACAGCGTTTTGGCGATCTGCATATTCATCCGGTCTATCCCCACGCCGAAGGCGTCGAAGAGATTATCGTGCTGGATACCCATAACGATAACCCGCCGGATAACGATAACTGGCACACCGATGTGACCTTTATTGAGACGCCGCCAGCAGGGGCGATTCTGGCGGCAAAGGAACTGCCCTCTACCGGCGGGGATACGCTATGGACCAGCGGTATTGCCGCATATGACGCACTTTCCGAACCGTTTCGCCAGTTGCTGAGCGGTTTGCGGGCGGAGCATGATTTCCGTAAATCGTTCCCGGAATACACATACCGCAAAACTGACGAGGAGCATCAGCGCTGGCTTGAGGCGGTAGCAAAACATCCGCCTTTGCTGCATCCGGTGGTGCGTACCCATCCGGTGAGCGGCAAACAGGCGCTGTTTGTGAATGAAGGCTTTACCACGCGGATTGTCGATGTGACGGCGAAAGAGAGCGAGGCGCTGCTTGGATTCTTGTTTGCGCACATCACAAAACCGGAGTTTCAGGTGCGCTGGCGCTGGCAGCCTGATGACGTAGCCATCTGGGATAACCGCGTCACCCAGCATTATGCCAACGCTGATTACCTGCCGCAGCGGCGCATTATGCACCGGGCGACGATTCTGGGAGATAAGCCTTATTATCGTGCTCAGTAGCCGGAAGCAGCGCCGGGTGGTCGTTTCACCCGTGCGTGATACCGTCACCCCATTCCTCTCTCCGGAAGCGAGAGAGATAAAATCGGTGATTATGCCGTCTTCCGGGATTCCAGATGCGCGCCAATATAGCGCTGATAGCGATTCGCTTTCAGATAGGTTAAATCCACCAGCACCAGACCATCCACGCAGTTATTAAAATCCGGGTCGCTGCCGAAATCGATAAACTGCACGCCTCCCGGTTCGCATACTTCCGAATATTGCTTATACAGCGGCGGGATCGCGCAGCCGAGATTGCCGAGCAGAGATTTCAGGCGCACTAAATCATCGTTGTAATCCTCACCGCCAAACTGCGCCAGCACATCGGGCAGCGAAGCGGGATACGGGCGGCGGGACTTAGCCAGCGGGTGCGTTGCGGGGAACCACAGCCGGTAAAACGCCACCAGCAGATCGCGCGCTGTCGGCGGTAGCCCACCGGAAATGGAAACCGGTCCAAACAGATAACGATAGTGCGGGTAGCGCGCCAGATAAGCGCCGATACCCGACCACAAATAGTCCAGCCCGCGGCGTCCCCAGTAACGTGGCTGGATAAAGCTGCGGCCCAGCTCGATACCGTACTGAAGAATATCGGCCATACGCGCGTCGTAATGGAACAGACTGTAGCTGTAGATGCCTTCCAGACCGCGCTTTTCCAGCTGTATCGCGGTTGGCATAAAACGGTAAGCGCCGACGATCTCAAGGTCTTCTTCATCCCACAGTATCAGATGCAGATAGTCGTCATCATAGCTGTCAATGTCGCGACGTTTTCCGCTGCCTTCGCCTACCGCGCGAAAGGCGATTTCCCGCAGGCGGCCAAGCTCGCGCAGCACCGGGGCCTCTTCCTGACCATTACGTTGCCAGAGATAAATCACTTTTCCATCCGCCGTTCGCCCCAGTGTTTCCGCTTTATTCAGCTCGCGCTTAAGCAGGGCGCGGTCTTCCGGGCGGGCGATAGCGCTTTCGGTTTTGAATACGCCAGGAAGCCCTTTTGCAAACTGTTCCAGATGGTGATAGCAGCGCTCGGTCAACTCACGAGAGGATCTCAGAGGATCGAACCAGCTTGACCAGGCAATTTGTTGGCCGATGTTGACCGGCAGGCTGCTGTTGCGGCGGCGGAACATTTGCGGCATCAGCAGGAGTAGCGGGAGGTTAGCGGAAACCAGCGTGCTGGCGTAAAACAGCGCGCTGTTGCGTGCGTGGATCCATGCCGGAAGCAGCGGAGCGCGATATTTGGCCGCCAGTTTAATAAATCCGCAGTGCCATCTTTTATCACGGATGCCGCGGCAGGTCAGGCGTGAAACTTCGCCCGCCGGGAAGAAAATCAGCACGCCGCCGTTTTGCAACTGCTGATCCATTTGCTGTAGCGCCGCTTTGGCGGTACGACCATGAATGTTATCGACCGGAATAAACAGCGAGCTCAGCGGCTCAAGATGCGTCAGCATACGGTTGGCGACCACTTTGACATCGCGACGCACCCGGGAGACCGCATAGAGCAGCGCCAGACCGTCAAGCGTGCCGGTGGGATGGTTGGCGATAATGACCAACGGGCCATGTTCGGGGATTTGTTCGAGATCGTGCGCCGGGACAGCGCAGCGGATATTGAGATGTTCAAGTACCTGTTCGACCGTATCCAGTCCTTTCAGGTGAGGATGACGCGCGGCAAATTGTTGAAACTCTTCCTCATGCAGGAGCTTTTTCAGCACCTTTTTTTGCCAGGGCGCAGGCCTCGCCTGAGGCCACAGGTCATCGAGTACATTGTCGAGACTAAACATGATGGCACCTCCTTCGTCCTGCCCAGACAGTAGAAGGCGCAGATGTCGCTCAGATTACAGTTGAATGAAGATTTCGCGGCTCCAGGTGGCGCACTGCGCCACCGGAGAGACGACAATCGCTGAATTAACGCAGGATGTTCTTTTCAGCCAGATCAAGGGCGAAGTAGCTGAAGATCAGATCCGCACCGGCCCGTTTGATGGCGCCTAAGCTTTCCAGCACCACTTTTTCTTCATCAATGGCGCCGGCCTGAGCGGCGAATTTAATCATCGCGTATTCACCGCTCACCTGATACGCCCCCAGCGGCAGGTTGGTACGCTCACGCAGATCGCGCAGAATGTCGAGGTACGGACCGGCCGGTTTAACCATCAGGCAATCGGCGCCCTGGGCTTCATCCAGCAGCGATTCGCGGATCGCTTCGCGGCGGTTCATCGGGCTCATTTGATAGGTCTTACGATCGCCTTTCAGCGCGGTTCCGGCGGCTTCGCGGAACGGGCCGTAAAACGATGACGCAAATTTAGTGGAATAGGACATAATCGCCGTATCCGTAAATCCGGCGGTATCCAGCGCCTGGCGAATCGCCTGCACCTGACCGTCCATCGCGGCGGAAGGGGCGATAAAATCCGCGCCGGCGGCGGCGGCAACCACCGCCTGCTTACCGAGATTTTCAAGCGTTTTATCGTTATCGACACCGTGGTCACACAACACGCCGCAATGCCCATGGGAAGTGTATTCGCAGAAGCAGGTATCGGACATGACAATCATCTCCGGCACCGCGTCTTTGCAGATGCGGGACATGCGCGCCACCAGTCCGTTTTCGTTCCAGGTATCGCTGCCGATGGCATCGGTATGATGGGAGATCCCGAAGGTCATCACCGAACGGACACCGGCGTTGGCGATGCGTTCGATCTCGCGTGCCAGGTGTCTTTCCGGAATACGCATCACGCCGGGCATGGCGTCAATAGCTTTGTAATCGTCGATTTCTTCTTCAACAAAGATCGGCAACACCAGGTCGTTCAAACTCAGTGTTGTCTCTTCAAACATGGCGCGTAGCGAAGCGGATTTACGCAGGCGGCGGGGGCGAGTGATCAAATCTGTCATGGTTTGCCTGATTTTGTGAAATGAAATGAAAAGAACAAGTTTACCTGAATTGAGGCCGGGATGTTTCACCAAAACGATCCTTATCAATCGCCGGAAAACATCCCCCAGACTACTGGCTGGCCGTCTCTAACGCAGGGCGGACGCCGCTTAATTCGCCGATCAGCGCATTGATGCCGTCGCTCATATTATTGAAACGCGTTAAAGAGGAACGAGTGACCACCACAAATGCCCCGACATTCGCCTGCGGATTCATCGCCATATAGGTGATAAATCCGCCGCCGCCGCCAGTCTTCTGAATAATTCCCGGCAGGCCGTTTTTCGGTTTCATATAGACCCAACCGAGGCCCAGCGCATCCGCTTTGCCCGGTACATCCATCCCGATGACTTTCGTCAACTGGCTACGCTGATAAATCAACGTTTGCATGCGATCCGCCTGCCGTCCGCGAGTGAAAAAATCGGAGGAGAGGAACTGTTGCATCCAGCGCATCATATCGCCAGGCGTGGAATAGACGCCGCCGCTGCCGATGGCCGCAAGGGTGTTGTTGCACGGACTGGCCCCTTTTTCTGGGATCATCAATCGTCGGCATTGATCCGGTGAAGGCGTAAAGGTGGTGTCCTTCATCCCTAATGGACGGGTGATCTGCTCTTCAAATAGCTGAGTATAGGGTTTGCCTGCGGCGGTAGAGAGCGCGTCGGCCAGTAGGTCGAACGCGAGGTTGGAGTAGGCGGCCTGGGTGCCGGGGGCGGCTTTCAGCGTTGCCGTTGATAACCAGTTCCAGCGCTGTTGGCGCGTTGGCCAGACGAACACCGGACGGTGCGCGGCGCCGCCGGGCTGTTCGCGCGGCAGGGCGCTGGTGTGCGTCGCCAGATTGACCAGCCTGATTGGCGTGCCATGATAAGTCGGCACCCTGGCCCCAGGCGGGGCGTATTTGCTCAGCGGGTCGTTGAGCTTCACTATCCCCTGGTCAAGCAGTTTGACCAGCATTTCGCTGGTCATCAGCTTACTCAGGGAGGCGATACGAATCACAGAATCAAGCTGTGGACGCGTATTGTTGCCAGGACGCGTCTCGCCGAAGCTGCGGAATACGCGCTGATTACCATCAATAACCACAAGCGCCATGCCGATCGCGCCGCTGCCGTAATAAATATGGTTAGCGTAACGGTCGACAACATCCGCGGCGAATTCCGGGTCGACGCTCGGTTGCGCGGCCTGGGCCGATGTCCACGAGGCCACGCATAGCGCAGCAAAAATGAGCAGACTACGTTTCAACGGGAGATCCATCCTGATGAAGAAAAACATAGTGCGTATTTATACTACGAAGCGTTGCCGAACAAAGCGGGAATCACGCTAATCTGTGCGGAAAAACGTAACGCGGCGTAAAAAACCTTTTTTACGCTTTTGGATAGCCGATGTTACCCGCGCGCAGGTATGATGATCGCCTGGTTAATGATGGGGCGAAAAAGACGATGGCGGATAAACGGGTCGTAATGGTAGTGGATATGCAAAATGGCGTTTTCGCGACGCCGCGGATTGAGCGCGAGCGCTGCGCTGCGCAAATTAACCGCCTGATAAATGCTGCGGATACCGTTATCTTCATTCAGCACAACGAAGCGGGAGGGCTGGAAGAGGGGAGCGAAGGCTTTGAATTGCTGCCTGAACTGCAACAACCCGCCGACGCGCTGTACGTCACCAAGACCGCCTGCGATGCCTTTTACCACACCCGGCTGGAAGAGGTGCTGCGCGCCCATAACATCAGGCAGTTTGTGATTTGCGGCTGTGCGACGGATTACTGCCTGGATACCACCATCAAAAACGGCAGCAGTCGCGGCTATGCGATTACCGTTGCCGAAGATGCCCACACTACCGCCAACCGCCCGGCGGCGCAGGCGACCACGCTGATTGCCCACTACAACGAAGTGTGGCGTACGCTGACAGTTCCTGGCAATCCTTTACACGTGAAACCCACAGAAACAATTCTTAGCGGATGGCAGACGAACTAAGTCGCTGATATCCGGTCTCATACTGCGCCCACTTTGCTTTGCCGCGATGGCTCTGCGGCGGGCGCTTTTCGCGGTGCATAGCTCAACAAAACGAGAAAGAAGTTAGCAGGAGAGCACGATGTTTAAATCCTTTTTCCCCAATCCGGGGCCGTTTTTTATTTCTGCCTTTATCTGGTCGCTGTTGGCCGTGATCTTTTGGCAGGCGGGAGGCGGCGACTGGCTGCTGCGGTTGGCCGGAGCATCGTCAAATGTCGCCATCAGCGCAGCGCGTTTTTGGTCGCTCAACTATCTGGTGTTTTACGCCTATTATGCGTTTTGCGTCGGCGTTTTTGCCCTGTTCTGGTTCATTTACTGTCCGCACCGCTGGCAATACTGGTCGATTCTCGGCACGTCGCTGATTATTTTTGTCACCTGGTTCCTCGTTGAAGTCGGGGTGGCGGTTAACGCCTGGTATGCGCCGTTCTACGATCTGATTCAGAGCGCGCTGGCGACGCCGCATAAAGTCAGTATTAACCAGTTTTATCAGGAAACGGGTGTTTTTCTCGGCATAGCCTTAATCGCGGTCGTTATTGGCGTGCTGAATAACTTCTTCGTCAGCCATTATGTCTTCCGCTGGCGCACCGCCATGAACGAGCATTATATGGCGCACTGGCAGCATCTGCGCCATATCGAAGGCGCCGCGCAGCGTGTACAGGAAGACACCATGCGCTTTGCCTCAACGCTGGAAGATATGGGCGTGAGTTTTATCAATGCGGTGATGACGCTTATTGCCTTTTTGCCAGTGCTGGTCACGCTCTCTCAACATGTGCCGGATCTGCCGATTGTCGGCCATTTGCCATACGGTCTGGTGATTGCGGCTATCCTGTGGTCGCTGATGGGGACGGGGCTGCTGGCGGTGGTGGGGATTAAGCTACCGGGCCTGGAGTTTAAAAACCAGCGTGTCGAGGCGGCCTATCGTAAAGAGCTGGTGTACGGCGAGGATGATGGATCCCGCGCCACGCCACCGACGGTACGTGAACTGTTCAGCGCCGTGCGTCGCAACTATTTCCGTCTCTATTTCCACTATATGTACTTCAATATCGCGCGTATTCTGTATCTGCAGGTGGATAACGTTTTCGGTTTGTTCCTGCTGTTTCCGTCGATTGTTGCCGGTACGATTACGCTGGGCCTGATGACCCAGATAACCAACGTTTTTGGCCAGGTTCGCGGCTCGTTCCAGTATCTGATTAGCTCCTGGACTACGTTGGTGGAACTGATGTCCATCTACAAACGTCTGCGCAGCTTCGAGCGCGAGCTGGATGGCAAAGCGCTGCAGCCCGTTACGCAAACATTAAGTTAATCAACTCAAGGATGGTTTATGCCGGTAGCGCAATCCAGAATTACGTCTCTCACCCTGACGCTACTGGCCGGTATCGTCCTCAGCGCCTGTTCCAGCAAGCCGACGCCGGTGCTGAAGGAGGGAGAAAAAGCGGTGGATGTTGCGGCGGTGGTGCGGCAGAAAATGCCTGCCAGCGTGAAAGACCGCGACGCCTGGGCGCAGGCTATCGCCAAAACCTTTGCCAGCCAGAAGCTGGCGCCGACGGAAGAGAACGTCTGTTCCGTACTGGCGGTGGCGCAGCAGGAGTCTAACTATCAGTCAGATCCAGTGGTACCTGGGTTAAGTAAAATCGCCTGGCAGGAGATCGATCGTCGGGCGGAAAAAATGCATATTCCGCTGTTTCTGGTGCATACCGCGCTGAAAATCGGTTCGCCTGATGGCAAAAGCTATAGCGAACGCCTCGATAACGTGAAAACTGAAAAACAGCTGAGCGCGATTTTTGATGATTTTATCGGCATGGTGCCGATGGGGCAGACCCTGTTTGGCTCGCTGAATCCGGTGCATACCGGCGGCCCGATGCAGGTCAGCATCGCTTTCGCTCAGCAGCATACCGACGGTTATCCGTGGAAAATCGAGGGTACCGTGCGTCAGGAGGTATTCAGCCTGCGCGGTGGGCTGTGGTTCGGTACGTATCACCTGTTGAACTACCCGGCGAACTATAGCGTGCCGCTGTATCGCTTTGCCGATTTCAATGCCGGTTGGTACGCCAGCCGCAATGCCGCTTTCCAGAATGCGGTCTCTAAGGCAACGGGCGTGAAGCTGGCGCTGGATGGCGATTTAATTCGCTACGATAGCGACGCGGCTGGCGCCACCGAACAGGCGGTGCGCCGTTTATCCGCACAGTTGGCAATGAGCGATGATGATATCCATCGTCAGTTGAAAAAGGGTGATTCTCTGGCCTTTGAAGAGAGCGATCTCTACAAAAATGTGTTCCGGATTGCGGATAAAAAAGCCGGTAAAAGGCTACCGCGAGAGGTGCTGCCGGGGATCCGGCTTGAGAGCCCGAAAATCACCCGTAATTTGACCACCGCCTGGTTCGCTAAACGCGTTGACGAGCGGCGGGCGAACTGTATGGCGCGCCGTTAGTGGTGGCTGCGCCAGCGGAAAATCAGCCCGCATAGTGCAATTAACAGGCAACCGAGCAGAAACGGGATCAGACCAAACAGGGTCCCGACCAGGAAGCCTATTTCGACTCGCGGGTAGCGGTTATCCTGCATTTGGATCAGATGCTCAAAAACGCCGGGAGCGTGGATCAGCATGCTCAGCATTTGCGCTCCGGCCCAGAAGCAAAACAGCACAAACAGAGCGTAAGCGATGTTGCTGCCGGTGCCAGAGCCCCTTTTTTTGCCGCCAGTAACGGTCTTTGCAAAGGTGAACTCTGCCATATTTACCTCCGTACTTCGCTTTCCTGCCGTTTTGATAACGGCTATATGGCGGCTATTGTGGCAATGGCGGAGGGATTGCAGTATCAGATTGCTGGTAATTTCCGTCCAGGAATGTTCCTGATTTCACCCATTTGCGAACCTGCGACACATTCGTGAAATGTAGACCGATATCCCAATGCGCGATAATTCTCAACCCGGCTACAGATCCGTGATGGCGGTTATGCGAAGATGCTTTTTTTGTTGTCGGAGTGGTTATGAAACTCACTGAAAAAATTCGCCGTGACTGGCACTACTATGCGGTCGCGCTGGGGTTGATTTTTATTCTGAATGGCGTGATCGGGCTGCTGGGGGGTGAAACCGAAGGCTGGCGCTCTTACGCGGTGGGACTGGTGACATGGGCGATCAGTTTCTGGATTGCCGGGCTTATTATTCGCCGCCGTCCGGTCGAGGAAGCGCAAAGCTGATATCAGTTCCTCAATGAATATCGTACACATATTTTTGCCCGGCGGCGGTGAATGCCTTACCGGGCAAATCTACCCGCTGCCCGTGATTAATTCATTGATGTTTTTAGCGCGCGGTCGGCGGCATGGCGCTCCAGCGCCAGATCAATCAGTCGGCTAATCAGGCTGGTGTAGTCCAGGCCGCTGGCCTGCCACAGTTTTGGATACATGCTGATATTGGTAAAGCCCGGCAGGGTGTTGATTTCGTTGATCACCACTTCGTTATCGGCGGTCAGAAAAACATCGACGCGGGCCATACCGCTGCAGCCGAGGGTCTGATAGGCGCGTACGGCGATATCGCGAATTTTATCATTGACATCGCTGTCGATTGCCGCCGGAACCACAACCTGCGCGCCCTGATCGTCAATGTATTTGGTGTCGTAGGCGTAGAATTCGCTATTGAGAACGATTTCGCCACAGGTGCTGGCCTGCGGACGATCGTTGCCCAGTATCGCGCACTCGATCTCCCGCCCTTTAATTCCCTGTTCAACCACCACTTTATGGTCAAATTCAAAGGCCAGAACGACGGCCTGCTGATACTGCTCTGCGCTGTTCACCTTGCTGACGCCCACCGAGGAGCCCTGATTCGCCGGTTTAACGAACAGCGGCAGGCCCAGTTGCGCCTGCACATCGGCAAAGCTTACCAGGCTGCGGTTGGCGCGGGTCAGGGTGATAAAAGGCGCAACCGACAAACCGGCATCGCGCAACAGGCGCTTGGTGACATCTTTGTCCATGCAGGCGGCAGAACTGAGTACGTCGGAACCCACAAAGGGTAAGTTAGCCATCCGCAGCATGCCTTGCAGGGAGCCATCTTCTCCGAGCGTACCGTGAACGATGGGGAAGATTACATCGATAGCTGCCAGCGGCTGACCGCTGTCCGCGTTAATCAACTGCTGCGCTTCGCGTCCGGGAATCTGCGCCAGTGTAATATCGGATGGACGCAGGGCGATGTGGGCGGGGTCCTGCGGATTCAGCAGATAGTTACTGGCGTCGTTGATATGCCATTGCCCTTGCTTATCAATCCCCAGCAGAACCACGTCAAAACGCGTTTTATCAATCGCCTCAACGATATTTTTCGCTGATTGTAGCGACACTTCATGTTCTGCAGACTTCCCGCCAAAAACGATCCCAACCCTCATCTTAGCCATTTCAACTTTCATCCTGATGACATCAAAGGGCATAACATAACATGTGAAAGCGCCGCCTGGCTGCCATAATATTCATCTGGTGAAGCATTGGGAGATGGCGTGAAACAAAAAGGCTTTATCGCGCTGTTGGCGCTGCTGGCGGCAGGGTTTTACGGATACCGTTATCTGCCTTCGCAATATAATCCGCTGGCGCCGCTGCGTCTGGAGGACCCGCCGGGATTAATCAGCCAGTATAAGTTGCGGCGGTTAACGCCCGCAAAATGCGCCACGCTGCTGGAGGAGGCTAATCACCGCCAGCTTATCACCAGCCATCCGGTTGCCGACAGCGAGGGAGCGTGCCCTCTGCAAAACGTGGTTCGGGTACGCGACTTTGGTACGGTAAAACTGAGCAGCAGCTTTCTCGCCAGCTGTCCGCTGGCGCTGAGCAGTGCGCTGTATCTGCAACAGCAGGTGAAACCGCTGGCTCGCCAGATGCTGGGAGACGACCTTCGGCAAATCGATCATTTAGGCAGTTTTGCCTGTCGTAATATTTACCATCGTCAGCACGCGCGGCGCAGTGAACATGCCACGGCGGAAGCGCTGGACATCAGCGGTTTCCGATTATCCGATGGCCGACGTATCAGCGTGCTGAAAGGGTGGCATGATGCGACATATCATTCCTGGCTACGGGCGTTGCTTACCAGCGGTTGTCGCTATTACGGCAACGCGTTAGGACCGGACTATAACGCCGCGCATGCCAGTCATTTTCATTTCGGGATGCGCGGTCAGCGCTTCTGTTTCTAAGTAGATCACGCTTTGTACGGTATCTTTTACTGTGGAATTGTTTGTCATGGCGTAATTATGCAACATAAAGCACCAAACTCATCGCCTGGGCATTGCGGGTACTTCGCCGGATAAAGGAAATTGCTAAGCTAGTGGCTCACTGCCGAAAAATTAATGAATACGTGTAGTTATGGAATCCTGGAAGGTTAATCTTATCTCCGTCTGGTTTGGCTGTTTTTTTACCGGACTGGCTATCAGCCAAATTCTC
This sequence comes from Klebsiella indica, assembly GCF_005860775.1. Taxonomy (GTDB): domain Bacteria; phylum Pseudomonadota; class Gammaproteobacteria; order Enterobacterales; family Enterobacteriaceae; genus Klebsiella; species Klebsiella indica. The sequence continues at coordinate 219,829 of NZ_VCHQ01000001.1, read as the reverse complement.
CCCTTTTTGCCGCTGTACATTTCCCAACTGGGCATCACTTCCCACGAAGCGTTATCCATGTGGTCAGGGTTGACCTTTAGCGTGACGTTCCTGGTATCGGCGATTGTCTCGCCGATGTGGGGAAGCCTTGCGGATCGCAAGGGGCGCAAACTGATGCTGCTGCGCGCTTCGCTGGGTATGGCCATCGCCATTTTATTACAGGCCTTTGCCACCAATGTCTGGCAGTTGTTTATCCTGCGTGCGGTGATGGGGCTGACTTCCGGCTATATTCCTAACGCGATGGCGCTGGTGGCGTCTCAGGTTCCGCGGGAGCGCAGCGGCTGGGCATTGAGCACGCTTTCGACAGCGCAAATTTGCGGGGTGATCGGCGGGCCGCTGCTGGGTGGTTTTCTCGCCGATCATGTTGGTTTGCGCGTGGTGTTTATTATCACCGCCGCCCTGCTGACGGTGAGTTTCCTGGTGACGCTGTTTCTGATTAAAGAGGGCACCCGCCCGCAGGTTAGCAAAGCGGAGCGGCTGAGCGGTAAAGCGGTGTTTGCTTCGCTAACTTATCCTGGGCTGGTGATCAGCCTCTTTTTCACCACCCTGGTGATTCAACTGTGTAACGGTTCCATCGGCCCGATTCTTGCGCTGTTTATTAAATCCATGGTGCCGGATAGCAATAATATCGCTTTCCTCGCCGGACTGATTGCCGCCGTGCCGGGGGTTTCTGCGCTGATTTCAGCGCCTCGTCTGGGGAAACTCGGCGATCGGATTGGCACCTCGCGGATTCTGCTGGCCACGTTGTGCTGCGCGGTGGTGATGTTCTTTGCCATGTCGTTTGTCACGACGCCATTTCAGCTTGGCGTTTTGCGTTTTCTGCTCGGCTTTGCCGATGGCGCGATGCTGCCGGCGGTACAAACTTTACTGCTGAAGTACTGTAGCGACAGTGTGACCGGGCGAATTTTCGGTTATAACCAGTCGTTTATGTATCTCGGCAACGTGGCGGGGCCACTGATTGGCGCTTCGGTTTCGGCGATGGCCGGTTTCCGCTGGGTGTTTATCGCGACTGCGATTATCGTGCTTGTTAATATCTGGCAACTGGCGATCATGTTGCGTCGTAGCCGCCGTACTGCTGCGTAATCACCTTTCTCTCGTCTCAACCGGTATTGACCTCACAAGGTAAATGCCGGTTGTTGGGTCTCTTTGGTTCTAAATGTATTACCGATCACAAAACGATCGTTTTTATCTCCTGGCCTCTTCCAATATTAACTGTTACGCGTATACAGTTACGCGTAACAGTCATTTAAAAAGAGGTTGTATGAAAAATTTATTTGATTTGTCAGGCAGGCGCGCGCTGATCACCGGTTCTGCCCAGGGGATCGGGAATCTGCTGGCTGGTGGACTTGCAGAGTATGGCGCTGAAATCATTATCAATGACCGTACTCAGGCGCGGGCCGACCAGGCTGCGCAGGTGCTGGTTGCCGAGGGCCATCGCGCCGTAGGGTATGCATTTGATGTCACTCAGGCGGCGGAAGTTGAGCAGGCGATTGCCCGTATTGAAGAGGAAGTCGGAGCAATTGATATTTTAATTAATAATGCCGGTATCCAGCGTCGATTCCCTTTTACCGAATTTCCTGAAGAGGAGTGGGATCGGGTTATTGAAGTTAACCAAAAGGGCGTTTTTCTTGTTTCGCAGCAGGTGGCTAAATATATGATCCCGCGCCGGGCAGGGAAAATAATTAATATTTGTTCGATGCAGAGTGAACTGGGACGTAAAACAATTACTCCTTATGCCGCATCGAAAGGGGCGGTAAAAATGCTGACCCGCGGAATGTGCGTTGAATTAGCGGAATATAATATTCAGGTTAATGGTATTGCACCGGGATATTTCGCCACCGAGATGACTTCCGCTCTGGTGAATGACGAAGCGTTTTCCGCCTGGTTGTATCAGCGGACTCCAGCGGCGCGCTGGGGGAAACCGGAAGAGTTAATTGGCGCTGCGGTCTATCTGGCTTCCCCGGCGGCAAACTTCGTTAACGGTCATCTGCTGTTTGTGGATGGCGGGATGCTCGCCGCCGTCTGATCTCCGGCACACTGCAGATTGCCTGCTCGTTGGTTGCGGAAGCCCTGGCTCGGCGAGTGGGTCTGCAGAATGAATTAACCCCCTGTGATGTTATTCATAATATGAGGATTGCTTATGCAAATGCTCTCGAAATTACCAGCTCGCCGCTGGTGGTATTTAATGCCGATTATATTTATTACCTACAGTCTGGCATATCTCGATCGTGCAAATTATGGTTTTGCCGCTGCGGCAGGAATTGAAAGTGATTTAGGTATTACCAAAGGAACCGCTTCACTTATTGGCGCGTTATTTTTTCTCGGCTATTTCTTTTTCCAGGTGCCTGGTGCGATATATGCAGTAAAACGCAGCGTACGGAAAATGATTTTCTTTAGTCTGATATTATGGGGATTCTGCGCGGCGGCAACCGGGTTTGTCAGTAATATCCCGATGCTGATGGCGATTCGCTTTATTCTCGGCATAGTTGAGGCGGCGGTAATGCCAGCGATGCTGATTTATATCAGCAACTGGTTTACCAAAACCGAGCGTTCGAGAGCCAATACTTTCCTGATCCTCGGCAACCCGGTGACCGTCCTGTGGATGTCCATTGTTTCCGGCTATCTGATTCAGGCCTGGGGCTGGCGCGAAATGTTTATTATCGAGGGTATTCCGGCGGTACTGTGGGCGATTTGCTGGTGGATTCTGGTTCGCGATAAACCCGCAGACGTTTCCTGGCTCAACGATCGGGAAAAGCAGGTCCTGCAGCAGGCAATGGACAGCGAGCAGAGCAATATAAAGCCGGTGCGTAACTATGGTGAAGCGCTGCGCTCGCGCAATGTGATTATGCTCTGCGCCGTTCATGCGCTGTGGAGTATCGGGGTGTATGGTTTCATGATGTGGATGCCGTCGATTCTGAAAAACGCCGCGCAGATGGATATTGTGGCGGTAGGCTGGCTGGCGGCGGTGCCGTATCTTGCGGCGATCTGCCTGATGCTGACGGTCTCCTGGCTGTCGGATAAGTTCCAGAACCGTAAGCTGTTTGTCTGGCCACTATTACTGATTGCCGCTATTGCGTTTTTTGGTTCGTGGATAGTGGGGAACCAGGCATTCTGGTTCTCTTATGCGCTGCTGGTCATTGCCGCTGCCTGCATGTATGCGCCTTATGGGCCATTCTTCGCGCTCATTCCCGAGCTGCTGCCGCGTAACGTTTCAGGTGTATCGATGGGGTTGATTAATAGCTTTGGTGCGCTGGGCGCGTTCCTTGGCGCATGGCTGGTGGGGTATCTGAACGGTATCACCGGCGGACCCGGCGTCTCTTATACCTTCATGGCTATTGCGCTGCTGGCTTCTGTGGTGTTGATGTATAACGTTCGTGCGAATAACCCGCCTTCTTTAACGTCCGTGACGGCAAAAAAGGTGACGGGTTAACATAAAACCTGGCTGCTGTGATAAGGTTCTCTGGGAACGCATAAGTCGTATGTCGTAGAGAACCTGATGAAAAACAACCGGATGACATTACAGGATATCGCTAACCTGGCGGGACTCAATAAAATGACGGTCAGCCGTTATTTGCGCGACCCCGGCCAGGTTTCCCAGCGCAGCCGTGAGCTGATTGCAAAGGTCATGGAAGAGAACAACTATATCCCTAATCGGGCGCCGGAAATCCTGCTTAACGCGCGTAGTAAAACGATAGGCGTGCTTATCCCTTCATTTCGTAACCAGATTTTTGCTGATGTTCTGGCCGGAATCGAGTCGGTCACTTCTGCGCATCACTACCAGACGCTGATTGCCAACTACGAATACGATCCACAGCGCGAAGAGCGTGAAGTGCTCAATCTGCTCTCTTACAATATTGATGGGCTGATTTTGACCAGTAAGCAGCATAGCGATCGTATGGTGCAGTACGTGCGTGCCAGCGGCATACCTGTTGCTGAACTGATGGATTTCGGCGGTCAGCAACTGGATATTCAGGTGGGTTTCGATAACGAAAAGGCGGCGTGGGACATGACCAACGCTTTCCTTGAAAGCGGCAAGCGGGCGATTGCCTTTTTTGGTTCAATGGACGATCCGCGGGATTTAAGCCGTTTTCACGGCACCGAACTGGCGCTGGCGGCGCATGGCCTGAAGGCGTATCACATGGCGCCGCGGACGATCTCTTCAGTTGCGCTTGGCCGACAGATGTTCCTGCAGATGCAGCAGTCGCGACCGGATATTGACGCAATTTTTTGTACCAACGACGATCTGGCCGTTGGTGTGTTGCTGGCGTGCCAGGCCCAGGGAATCGCTGTGCCGCAAAACATGGCTATTGCCGGTTTTCATGGTCTGGAAATTGGCCGCGCGCGGCTACAAAAAATAGCCAGCGTCATTACCCCACGTTATGAAATAGGTAAAACGGCGAGTGAAATACTTATTGCGCGGCTGGCCGGTAAAGACGCGGCAGACCGCGTTAATCTGGCCTATCAGATATATTATGGTGATACGTTGTAGCTATGGATTAACGCTGATATTCCATTTTATTCTTATGGTGTTGAATATGGTTATTAACCTGCCGTTAAGTAAATTCCTGGTTAAATAGGTAATGAGAAAAACGTTTCGTTTATTTTTGATTGATACGGAAAGCCATTTTCTAAAAATAATTGTGGCAACCGATGGCTAATGTATGACATAACTAGCAGAAAACGGACCTCGCATAAGGATAACGCGTTGTGAAGAATCTCATTGCTGAACTACTGGTGAAACTGGCACAAAAGGAAGAAGAGTCAAAGGAATTGACGGCTCAGGTTGAAGCGCTGGAAGTGGTGGTCACATCGCTCCTGCGTCATATGTCGCAGGACAGCCGGCAGGCGTTAATCAATGATATCGAGCGGGCAATCGAAGAGGCCAGCCCTGGTCCGCTGGTGGACGATCGCGACGCCCAGTTATTGCAGCAATATATAAAGAAGCTATTACAGCATCCTCGTAGCTAGTGTTGTGACAGGGTATGGATGCTGTCATTTTACTGTCACATCGCTTTTATACAGTCTCCCTCGTGTTGTTTTTTAAAGTATTTATTACATGGAGATGATAAAAGTGAAATTACGTGTCCTGTTTATTGCTTTGCTACCTCTGTTGGGCGCCCCGGTTATTCACGCAGAAACAACAATGATGCCGCTTCTGGAAAGTCGGGCCGCTCAGGGTGATATTACTACGCCGGGCGGCGCGCGGCGTTTAAGCAGCGATCGGACGGAGGCCCTGCGAGCGTCGTTAATTAATAAGCCAGCTAAAAATATTATTTTGCTGATTGGCGATGGAATGGGTGATGCTGAAATTACCGCCGCGCGTAATTATGCTGAAGGGGCCGGCGGTTTTTTTAAAGGTATTGACGCGCTGCCGCTGACTGGTCAGTACACCCATTATTCGTTGGACAAAAAAACCGGTAAGCCGAATTATGTCACGGACTCAGCCGCCTCCGCGACCGCGTGGACGACCGGTGTGAAAAGCTATAATGGCGCGCTGGGCGTCGACATTCATGAAAAATCTCATCAAACCATTCTTGAGCTGGCTAAAGCGGCGGGGTTAGCGACCGGTAACGTCTCAACGGCGGAACTGCAGGATGCGACGCCAGCCGCGCTGGTGGCGCACGTCACTTCACGTAAATGCTATGGTCCGAGCGTAACCCGTGAAAAATGTGCCAGCAATGCGCTGGAAAAGGGCGGTAAAGGCTCCATTACCGAACAACTGTTGAATGCCCGAGCCGATGTGACGCTTGGCGGCGGGGCGAAAACCTTCGCTGAAATCGCCACGGCTGGCGAGTGGCAGGGGAAAACTCTGCACGATCAGGCTGTTGCACGCGGCTATCAAATTGTCACTGATGCCAGTTCTCTGGCTGCCGTTAGCCAGGCAAATCAGGACAAACCGTTGTTGGGACTCTTCTCCCAGGGCAATATGCCGGTACGCTGGCAAGGTCCGAAAGCGTCTTATCACGGTAATATCGAGCAGGCGGCGGTAACCTGTACCCCAAATCCCAAACGTGACGCTTCGGTACCGACGCTGGCGCAGATGACTGAAAAAGCCATCGATCTGCTGAGTGGCAATGAGAAAGGTTTTTTCCTGCAGGTGGAAGGCGCTTCGATTGATAAACAGGACCATGCGGCGAATCCCTGTGGTCAGATCGGGGAAACCGTTGATCTGGATGAAGCCGTGCAGAAGGCGCTGGCGTTTGCGCAAAAAGACGGTAATACCCTGGTTATCGTTACCGCCGATCATGCGCATTCCAGCCAGATTATCCCGGCGGAGACGAAAGCTCCCGGCCTGACTCAGGCGCTGAATACGAAAGACGGCTCGGTGATGGTGATAAGCTACGGCAATTCAGAAGCGGCGTCGATGGAGCATACCGGAACCCAACTGCGTATTGCTGCTTACGGCCCATATGCGGCAAATGTGGTGGGGTTAACGGACCAGACCGATCTGTTCTACACCATGAAAGCGGCGCTGAATCTGTGATAGACCGCTGCCGGTGATGAATGCCTGTCAGCCTGAATGTCGCTTTTCAGGTGGTTTTGGCAAAAATGGCATGTGCCTTATTTCCTTCAGATTTTGGTCTGCGACCTGTTCCGTTCACTGTGAATACCAGGATATTCTTCGTATTCATTGTCTGTGAACGGACAGGGGGACGTTTCGCTCGTCCCTCTGCCCTGGCATTGGCTGTCAGCGACGAATTTTCGTTGCCGACTGGTTTTTTTTCCATTAGCGACCAGAATTACAAAGATTCACTCAAAGAAGGATGTACGATGAAAATAAACTTGCTTGCGACGCTACTTTTGGGCCTGGTATTTATGACAGGGGCCAGCGCTGCGGAAAAAACGTTAACACCGCAGCAGCAGAAGATGAGCGCCTGTAATAAAGCCGCCTCTTCAAAGTCGCTGAAAGGGGATGAACGTAAAACGTTTATGAGCAACTGCCTGAAGAAAAATGCAACAACCCAGGACGGCAAAACCCTGACGCCGCAGCAGCAAAAAATGCGCGACTGCAACAGTCAGGCGACCCGGCAGTCTTTGAAAGGGGATGATCGAAGCAAATTTATGGGCACTTGCCTGAAAAAATAACAACAAACGGGTGGGGAACCTCACCCGCTTTCAACCGGCACCGGGGGATCAATCAGGAACGACTGAGTTTCTCTGATTTCTCCATGCATTTCGCCATCGCTTCAATAACGGCGGAGCGGAAACCTTTCTCCTCCAGTACGCGTACGGCCTCAATCGTGGTACCGCCAGGCGAGCACACCATATCTTTCAGCGTACCCGGATGTTCGCCGCTTTCGAGCACCATTTTGGCCGAACCCATCACCGCCTGCGCGGCGAATTTGTAGGCCTGCGCGCGTGGCATCCCACCGAGCACAGCGGCATCGGCCATCGCTTCGATAAACATAAATACGTAAGCCGGTGCGGAACCGCTGACGCCAACTACCGGGTGAATCATTGGCTCAGCGATGATTTCCGCCTGGCCGAAGCAACGGAAGATGGTCAGGATATCAGCCGTTTCTTCGGGGCTGACCAGCGCATTTGGCGTGACGGATGTCATACCTGCGTTCACCAGTGAAGGGGTGTTAGGCATTGCGCGGACGATTTTACGGTCGTGGCCCAGCGCGCGCGCCAGTTGGTCGAGAGTCACACCAGCGGCAATCGAAACGACCAGCGAGTCTTTATTCAGGCTGGAAGCCACATCGCTAAGCACTTTGACCATAATCCCCGGCTTTACAGCGCCGAAAACGATATCTGCCACCTGAGCGACTTCCTGTGCGCTTTGCGCCGCATTAATGCCGTACTGGTCATGCAGGGCTGCCACTTTTTCCGGCGACGGGGTATAGACCCAGATTTGCCCCGGCTGTACCTGTCCGCTGGCGATCAGGCCGCCCAGAATGGCCTTCCCCATGTTGCCGCAGCCGATAAAGCCGATTTTTTTCTCCATCATCAATCCCCTTTACTTGTTTTATCGTTAGAGACATAGCTTATCACCTTGTCGCTTTCACGAAAGGTAAAAGCAGGTGACAATATGACTTCTCTTTTTTGTCGACAGGAGCCGTAATGGCTATTTGGGTTGATGCGGATGCATGTCCGAATGTGATTAAAGATATTTTGTTCCGCGCCGCCGAGCGTACACAAACCTCGCTGACGCTGGTGGCCAATCAGCCGCTACGGGTTCCGCCCTCGCGTTTTATCCGTACTCTACGTGTGGCGCAGGGTTTCGATGTGGCGGATAACGAAATCGTTCGGTTATGCGCCGCAGGCGATCTGGTGATTACCGCGGATATCCCGCTGGCTGCCGACGTTCTGGCAAAAGGCGCCGCGGCGTTAAATCCGCGCGGCGAACGTTACAGCGAGGCGACCATTCGCGAACGCCTGACGATGCGCGATTTCATGGAAACTATGCGTGCCAGCGGCGTGCAGACCGGTGGTCCGGATAGTTTATCTCAGCGCGATCGCCAGCAATTTGCCGCCGCGCTGGAGAAGTGGCTGTCAGACGTCAGGCGTCAGCAGAGTTAAACCCAGCTGTCATCGTCGCCGCTGCCGAAATCATCGTTGCCAAAACCGGCATCAAAGTCGGAATCATAGTCATTATTGTCGGCAAGGAATTGGCCGTCATCCTGGCGGAACGTATCGTCCGCGACATTGCTGTCCTGCGGCTGGCTCAGGTCCGGCTGCGGTTGCTCTTCAATAATGTTGACGATCTCCTGCGGGTGTGAACCGCTAAACATATGAGTCAACATGTTCCCCAGCACCACGCCGCCGGCGACGCCGGCTGCTGTTTGCAGCGCGCCGGCCATAAAACCGCCGCCGCTGCGGGTCGCCTGAGGCGCATAGTTTTGCTGCTGCGCCTGTGGGGCGTACTGCGGCTGGGGAGGCGTCTGCGGGCGAGCATACTGCTCTGCGCCGGGAATCGGGGCGGAACCACGGGACTGACCGCCGCCGAACAGGCCGGAAAGGAACCCGCCGCTGCTGGGTTTCGCGGCCTGAAGTTGCGTCACCTGGTTTTCCAGCGCCTGGATACGGGCATTGAGCTGTTTAATTGCCGCTTCCTGAATCAGGATGGTTTGCGCCATATAGTAAGGGGCGAAAGGCTGCTCTTTGATGTGCCGGGCAATCTGCTCCTCGGCGTCGGCATCGCGTGATGCGCTGCGGGTCTCGGCCTCTTTCAGCCGGGAAAACAGTCCATCAATAAGGCGTTGCTCTTCAGATTGCATGATACATTCCTCTGTCATACTGATTGGTTGGCGTCAGAGTCGCTCTGAAACACGGGTGTTGTAAATATGTTACTACGTAAAGCTATGCGGAAATGTGTTACTGTTTACGCCAGACTGAGAACAAAAAATAGCTTTCGCATAAAAGTAAAGCTAGCATAACACCACGTGCAATGATAAGTTTACATTCAATATCCTTTCGTAAAGTAAGGTGAAAGGTTTTATTGATGGTGTGTAACGTTTATTTTACGGTTGGTGTTGAGTAAGTTTGCGGTACTATTGCTTCTCTTTTCGCTTTCATTTATCCGCACCACAATGGCGGACACCAAGGGGTCTTCGGTAATGACACAGCTAATTTTTCTTGTCGGGCCTCGCGGCTGCGGTAAAACGACGATTGGTCACGCCCTCGCGCGAGCGCGTAACTACCAGTTTGCGGATACTGATCATGAGCTGCAGGAACATGAGCAGCGCACGGTCGCGGCTATCGTTCAGCAGGAAGGCTGGGAGCGCTTCCGTGCGCTGGAAACTCAGGCTTTAGAAAGAGTCTCGCAGCCAGCGACGATTATTGCGACCGGCGGCGGCATTATTCTCAGTGAGTACAATCGTCAGTTTATGCGTGAAAATGGTGTGGTGATCTATCTTGAAGCCTCGGTTTCGACGCTGATTGAGCGTCTGGAAGCCTATCCGAAAGCGGAGCAACGTCCGACGCTGACCGGAAAACCCGTTCGTGATGAAGTCGGCGAAATACTGGCGCAACGGGAAGCCCTGTATCGTACGGCTGCGCACCATATTATTGATGCCACCGCTACGCCGGATGAGGTGGTTGAACAGATTATGGCGACAGTGTGCGGTGTGAGCTATACCAGTTAAGAATTTGCTTACGGACAACGGATCGGCAACGCCTATACTTTAGGATCCACGAGATAAAAAAGGAAGCGCTATGCCGACCAGACCCCCCTATCCAAGAGAAGCGCGTATTGTTACGGTCGAAAAAGGTCCGCAGGGCCAAACGGTAACCTGGTATGAACTGCGTGCTGACTATCCTGCCCCGAACTCGCTCATCAGTGAACACCCCACTGAACAGGAAGCGCTGGATGCTAAACGGCGCTATGAAGATCCTGACAAATCATAATTCCCCCTCACGCCCGGGATATGTTCTGAAAAGATCGTTACCGGGCATATATCACATCTTTAATTTATCAGCGGTACTAATGATTATCTGATGCTGGTTTTTTCAGGAGCGTTTTTGATGTTTCTGGAATCTTTACATTCCATATTAGCTGTAACCTGCTACGCTTCTTGACGGTTGATTTTCAGCCAACAGGGGGCAGAAGTCGTAAATAGAAGCTCGTTTTAAAACCGTGGCAGTAAAAGGTACATGATATGAGTAGTGCATTGATGGCTATTTTGACCATTGGGGTGGTACCGGTGGTGGAGATGTTGCCGCTTTTGACCGAACATATCAGGGAAGAGCAGATTGTCCACATTAGCCTGTCAGGCAAAATGACGCGCGAAGAGGTTATTCAAGACTATGGCGCTGAAGCTGGTGAGGAGACGCTGCTGATCTTGCTCAGCGATAAGCAAATCATACCGGTCTCCCGGCATAAGGTTGAGCGCGATTTACGTCGCATTATCGCCATGCTCGACAAACAAAATTATGATCTTATTTTATTGATGAGTACCCATCCATTCGGCGATTTTACCGCGAATAATGCGATTCTGCTTGAGCCGCAAAGAATTATCCCGCCGCTCGTTGCATCGATTGTTGATGGGCATCAGGTCGGCGTGATTGTTCCGGTTGAAGAGATTTTGCCGTTGCAGCGGGAGAAATGGCGGGTGTTAAAAAATACGCCCTACTATGCGTTGGCGAATCCCGTTACCGGTAGCGACGACGACTTACTGGCGGCGGGCAGGGAGTTAATCGAGCAGGGGGCGGATGTGCTGATGATGGATTGTCTTTGCTATCACCAGAAGCATCGCGACGTGTTACAAAAAGCGCTGGATATCCCGGTTCTGTTGTCAAATGTGCTGGTTTCTCGGTTGGCGGCAGAACTATTAGTTTAACCTGCCGTCGTGCGTTAATTTTACGTGACAGGGGTAACGAGCGCCCCCTATATTGTGCCTTCAACACAAGATCATAAGGGCGAGTTTATGCTTCAAAGCAATGAATACTTTGACGGAAAAGTAAAATCTATTGGTTTCACCAGCAGCAGCACCGGTCGCGCCAGCGTTGGCGTGATGGCGGAAGGGGAATATACCTTTGGCACCGGGCAGCCGGAAGAGATGACCGTGGTTAGCGGTGCGCTGAACGTGCTTCTTCCGGGCGAGACTGAGTGGAAAGTGTACGCCGCCGGTGAAGTATTCAACGTTCCGGGAAATAGCGAGTTTAATTTGCAGGTGGCTGAGCCCACATCTTATTTGTGCCGCTATCTGTAATGCCAGGTTGCGCCTTGCAATAGCGTGTGAGTGCAGATGACGGGCTTTAGACGCGACAACGGCGCCATGATCTGTTACGGGGCGCAGCCCGAGCTCCTTCCTGCCGGTGCAGGAAGGAGTTCAGAATATCAATCAACGCTGCGCTTCGCCGCCTAATCCTTCCACCAGATTCTGAATCAACGCTGCCAGTTCGCCGGTCATCAGAATAAAGTCCGCATCAAAGCGTTGAGCGAAATCTTCCCGGTCAATATCTTCATTTTGATCGCGCAATTCATCGCAGAACTTCAGACGTTTAATCGAACCATCATCGCATATCAGGAACTGAATACGCTGCTGCCAGTCGAGCGCCAGTTTGGTCACGACTTTACCGGCTTCAATGTGCACGGCGATCTCGTCGCTGACCAGATCCTGCTTTTTCGCGCGGATCACACCGCCATCTTCCAGCATAGCTTTCAGCTCCGCTTCGTCCAGTAGCTGGAAGCCCTGAGCGACGGTCCCGGAACGTACCCACTCGGTTAGCGTCAGCTCGATCGGGGTTTCCATAGCCAGAGGGACAACCGGCAGCGAGCCCAGGGTTTTACGCAGCAGCGCCAGCGTGTCTTCCGCTTTTTTAGCGCTGGCGCAGTCCACCATAATCAATCCGTTGACGGTATCGAGCCACATCATGGTCTGGCTAAAGCGGCTGAAGGCGCGCGGCAGCAGGGCGTGCAGCACTTCATCTTTCAGCGAATCTTTTTCGGTTTTCTTCAGCTTGCGGCCCTGTTCAGCTTCCAGCTTGAGGATCTTCGCTTCCTGCGCTTGTTTGATCACCGGCGATGGCAGAATCTTCTCTTCTTTACGCGCGCAGATAACGATCTGGCCATTTGCGGTATGCGTCAGCGCATCGCTGTGCGAACCCATCGGCGGTACCCAACCGGTTTTGGCCATATCCTGGCTGCCGCACGGAGTAAACGCCAGACCGGCAAGCTGTTTTTCCATCTCCTCCGCGCGCAGGGAAATGTCGCGGCTGAGACGGTAAACCATTAAATTTTTGAACCACAGCATGATAATTTCCACGGCTTTTTTATTAAATCCAGCGGGCATGATAGCGAATTGTCGCTATGCTTGCATTGTTAATCGGGGTGAGGAACTAACAGTGCGTATTGGGATTGATTTAGGTGGAACAAAAACGGAAGTCATCGCGCTAAGCGACCAGGGGGAGCAGTTATTTCGCCACCGTTTGCCGACGCCGAGAGAGGATTATCGGCAGACGATAGAGACGATAGCCTCGCTGGTGGAGATGGCTGAGCAGGCCAGCGGGCAGAAAGGTACGGTCGGTATTGGCATCCCTGGTTCAATTTCGCCCTATACGGGCGTAGTTAAAAATGCTAATTCGACCTGGCTCAACGGTCAGCCGTTTGATAAAGACCTCAGTCAGCGCCTGGGACGGGAAATACGGCTGGCGAACGATGCGAACTGCCTTGCGGTTTCGGAAGCGGTGGATGGCGCGGCGGCCGGGGCGCAAACGGTATTTGCGGTGATTATTGGCACCGGCTGTGGTTCTGGCGTGGCGCTTAACGGTCGCGCGCATATTGGCGGTAACGGGACGGCGGGCGAGTGGGGGCATAATCCGCTGCCGTGGATGGATGACGACGAACTGCGCTATCGGGAAGAGGTGCCCTGCTATTGTGGCAAGCAGGGCTGTATTGAAACATTTATTTCCGGCACCGGTTTTACCACTGATTATCATCGTTTAAGCGGTCATTCGCTGAAGGGGAGCGAGATTATGCAGCGCGTCGGCGAGCGAGATCCGCTGGCGGAACTGGCGCTGAGCCGCTATGAGATGCGGCTGGCGAAATCCCTGGCGCACGTCGTGAATATCCTCGATCCGGACGTTATTGTACTGGGCGGGGGAATGAGCAACGTTGACCGATTGTATCAGACGGTGCCGAATTTGCTGAAACCGTGGGTATTCGGCGGCGAATGCGAGACGCCGATTCGCAAAGCGGCGCACGGTGACTCCAGCGGCGTGCGCGGAGCGGCCTGGCTGTGGCCGCTGTAAATCGGTGTAACTCGTGTTATTTCAGAAGGGAGCTGTGTTTTCGCCTCTGGATATTATGACTTTCAGCGCTCAGGTCGCCGCTGATTGATTGCGGGCTCACCAAATGGGGCGGGCGCACCAGCGAAGCCGCGCCTCACTCCACCGCGAAGATCTTATCCAGACGGCTATAGCCCAGCCCATTGATTTTCTTTACCTTAATCTGTACCGGAATGCGTTCTTTCATTGCCTCGACATGGCTGATCACGCCGATAATTTTGCCGCTGGCATTCAGTGCGTCCAGCGCATCCAGCGCGGTATCAAGGGTTTCGCTATCGAGCGTACCGAAGCCCTCATCAAGAAACAGCGAATCGATCCGCGTTTTATGGCTCACCAGATCGGACAGCGCCAGCGCCAGCGCGAGGCTGACAAGAAAACTCTCGCCGCCGGAAAGCGTCCGCGTATCGCGTACCGCGTCCGCCTGCCAGGTATCTACCACTTCCAGTTCCAGCGCTTCACTGGCCTTACGCTGTAGCAGATAACGGCCATGCAGGCGGTTGAGCTGATGGTTGGCCAGCCACACCAGGTTATCCAGCGTCAGGCCTTGCGCAAACTTACGGAACTTATCGCCCTCTTTGGAGCCGATAAGTGAGTTCAGCCACGCCCAGTCATCCACTTCTTGCGCGGCGTGCTCCATCTGCTGGCGTAACGTCTGTTGACGCTGCTGATTTTCGGCATTCTGCTTCAACTGCTGGCGAATTTCGCCCTGGCGAGCGCTGTTTTCCCGCAACTGCGATGTCAACAGCTGGAGCTTTTCCCGCACCTGCTCAAGCGGCTGGCTACTATCGCTTTCCTGCGGCGGTTGCTGGCTATGGCTATCCAGCGCGGCGCGGGCCCGCAGCGCCAGCGCCTGATTCTGCTGTAGCGAGCTTTCCCGTGTCTGCTTCAGGTTTTCGAGCCGCTGGCGCGTTTCTTCATCCAGCAGCGCGGCGAGAAACGCCTGCCGATCGGCAAACGGGCTGGCGGCCAGCGCGGCGCTGAACTGTTGTTCGGTCTCTGTCAGTTGGGCCTGTAATTGGTTTTCCTGCTGCCCCAGCGTTTGCCACTGGCTCTGGAGCGCCAGGCAGTCATCGTGTACCTGACGCCAGCCCTCGATCGACGCAGGCTCGGCCTGCTGCTCCGTTTCCGGCAGGGTCTCCAGCAGCGGCGAAAGCCGTTGGATCTGTTCCTGCAGGGCCGTTAATTCGTTCTGTTTAGCTTGCCAGCTGCGGCTCTCTTCTTCCCGCTGCGCCAGCCAGCCCGCGGCCTGGTCCGCGGCGGGTAAGCTAAGGGCGAATGCGGCCAGTTCACTCTCCAGCGCGGCGCTACGCTGCGCGTGTTCTTGCCGCAGCTGCTGTAGCTGCTGTTGGCTCTCCTGCTGTCGGGTCTGCCAGGCCAGACGCTGTTGATGCTGGTACAGTCGCTGTTCATGCTCTTGCTGCGTATTTAGCCAGCCGGGAATATCGTCCTGCGGCGTCAGGTTGATATTCAATCCAGCGATCGTCTCTTGCCACTGTAATGTAAGCGCTTGCTTCTGCTGAAGAAGTGATGCTTTCTCGGCGGCTTCTTTTTGCTGCTGCTTAAGCAACGCATCCAGCTCGCCACGAACCAGCGCGCCAGCTTCCGCCAGTTGTTTGACTTCACGCTCAAGCGCATCGCGCCGCGCCTGATTAACGTCAGGAGCCAGCGCCTGATATGCGGCGATGGCCGGGTGTTGTTCAGAGCCACAGAGCGGGCAGGGCGAGCCGGGCTGCAGGCGGATACGTTCAGCCTCCAGACTGGCGATACGCGCTTCCAGTTCACACAAGGCTTTGACATCGCTGAACTGCTGATTTTTTTCTTTATATGCCTGACGACGCCGGGCCAGCGTGGCTTCCAGTTGCGTCTGCTCCTGCTTACTGGTCTGCCCGGCGCGATTGAGCTGTTCCAGACGTTGGCCCAGTGGTTGCAACTGGCTATGCAGAGCAGAGAGTTGCTGGCGAAGCGGCCGGGCGGCGGCGTGCAGAGACAGTCCGGCGCTGACCTGTTCGGCATCCAGCGTCAGGCTGGCGGACGGTAGCTCGGCCAGTTTGCGGCTGGCTTCCTCCAGACGCTGTTGTAATGCGGATTGCTGCTGGGTGTCACGTGATTGTTGTTGAAACGCCGCCCGCCAGCCCGCCAGCGCATTTTCCCATTGTTGATAGCGCTCGTGCTCTTTCAGCCATGCGGATAGCGTTTGCCGGAGGGCGTGCAGGCGTTCTGACTGTTGCTGCGCGGCGAGACGAATGCCAGCCCGTAAGCGTAATTTCTCATGTAAGCGAGCATTTACTTCTTCTCTCTGGCGGCGAATTTGCGCCAGCGCGGCGGTTTGTTCCTGCTGACGCGTCCAGTGCGGGCGTAAATGCTCCGCAGGCTGCGCATTGAGTAGCGCAGCCAACTGCGGCTGGGCCTGTTCGAGAGCCTGTCGGGCCTCGCGCAGCGCGGCCTGCGCTTTTCGGTCTTCCGCTGTCAGTTCGTCGCGACGCACCAGCCACTGACACGCATGTTGTAGACGGGTCTGTTCGCTAATCTGCTGTTTTTCTTCATCAGTAAGCGCTTGCAAACTTTTCTGGAGTGACTGCTGCTGTTCATCGCTCAGCAACAGGACGCCGGAGGCCAGGGCCTGTATTTTTTCCAGCTCAACGCGAGCGAGCTTATGTTTTTCAAAGACCAGAGCGGAAATCTGGCCGTAAATTTCGGTGCCGGTTAGCTCTTCCAACAATTCGGCACGCTCTTTGGGTTTGGCGTTGAGGAAGGCGGCGAATTGCCCCTGCGATAGCAGCATTGAACGGGTGAAGCGGCCGTAGTCCAGCCCGGTGAGCGAGGCGGTCATCTCTAGCTTATCTTTGACTTTATCAGCGAGGATTTTGCCGTCGTCGCAGCGCGCCAGTTCGACGCGCGGGGCCTGCAGATTACCGTCCGGCTGGTTTCTTGCCCGGTTCTGGCTCCAGAAGGCGCGGTAGGCGGTACCTTTAACTTCGAATTCCACTTCCGCCAGGCACTCGGCGGTATCGCGGGTCATCAGATCGTTTTGCGATTGCGACACGCTGCTCAGGCGCGGGGTTTCGTGATACAGCGCGAGGCAGATGGCATCCAGCAGCGTGGTCTTCCCGGCACCCGTTGGCCCGGTGATGGCGAACAGTCCGTTGCTGGCGAACGGCTCGCGGGTGAAATCGATTTTCCATTCACCTTTTAACGAGTTGAGATTTTTCAGGCGTAAGCTCAGGATTTTCACAGGCGGTCCTCACCGTTCAGGCTATGCAGGGTTGCATTAAACAGGTGTTCCAGGCGTTGCTGTTGCGCCTCTTCCAGGGTTTCCAGCGCCAGACGACGGGCGAAGACATCCTCGACCCGTAGTTCGTTGAGGGTTTCCCGTCTTTCTCCCGCCAGAATGCGCTCGCGCTGGTCGCGGCTGCGGCGCACCAGCAGCACTTCTACCGGGAGCGTTTCGGTCTTTTCCTGAATTTTCCTTTGAATATCATGTAAATATTCATCACTGGTGATTTCGATATCCAGCCATACGGCAGGTGACCGATCGTCGCTTTGCCATTGATTAAGCTGCTCGCCAATACTGGCGAAATCGCCTTTTAAGACCGCCAGCGGCTGGGTGATGGGCACGATAAGGGGCGTGACCTCCGCCAGGCGGCCGTCACGAAAGGTCACCAGATTGACGCTTTTGTTTTTTCCGGTTTCATCAAAGCTCAGCGGGATGGGCGAGCCGCTATAGCGAATATGCTCGCAGCCGCCGACGATCTGCGCCCGGTGTATATGGCCGAGCGCGATATAATCGGCAGGGGGGAAGTGGCTTGCCGGGAAAGCATCGAGAGTACCGATATAGATTTCGCGAACTGCATCGCTTTTGCTGGCGCCGACGGTGGTTAAATGGCCGCTGGCAATAATTGGCAGTTGTTGGTTGCCGCGCAGGGCGCAGGCCTGCTGGTATTGCTGCTGGTAGTAGTCGCTGATGGCGTTGAGAAGCTGCTGCTGCTTTTCGCCGCTGGAGTGTCCGGCCTGGCTGGTCACCAGTTCACGCGGGCGCAGGAAGGGCACCGGGCAAAAAATGGCCCCCGGTGAACCGTCGCGCCGCGGCAAAATAAAGGGAGCGTGACCCGCGTTGGCCACCACCGTGGTTTTCAGGAAGGCGAGAATGTCCCGCGATTCATTAAGCGTCGCCACTGAATCGTGGTTTCCTGCCAGCACCACCAGCTGGCAGCCGGTTTGCTGTAGCTGAACGACAAAACGGTTATACAGCTCGCGCGCGTAGCTTGGCGGAGAGCCGGTATCAAAAATATCGCCAGCGACAATAATCGCATCAACGTCATGCTCCTGTGCGCGGGACAGCAGCCAGTCGAGAAATGCCTGGTGCTCAGCGGCGCGACTTTTGCTGTAAAAATTCTGGCCCAGATGCCAGTCTGACGTGTGAAGGATGCGCATAGTGGTCCCTTAGCGAAAAAACGTAAGCGGTATTATATACCTGTCATACTCCTGGTTGCTTATGTGTTGGCTACGCTCGCCCCGGTGACATCGTTACCTGTGCGCCAGAGACCTGCTCCCGTGCCGCCTTTAAGCACCCCGGATAACACCGCTCTGCGGTGAGTTAAGTCCGTGTCATAATTCAAAATCCGTGTTCATCAGTCCGTCATTTTTTCATAAATCTGTCATAAATCTGACGCATAATGGCCGCGCACTTCTATACTGATGGCTAAAAAATACAGGGTAAATAATGGCGAGAAGAATTCTGGTCGTTGAAGATGAAGCTCCAATCCGTGAAATGGTCTGCTTTGTGCTGGAGCAAAACGGCTTTCAGCCGGTTGAGGCGGAAGATTTTGACAGCGCGGTTAATCAACTCAATGAACCCTGGCCTGATTTGATCCTCCTTGACTGGATGCTGCCGGGTGGGTCAGGTCTGCAGTTTATTAAACAACTTAAGCGTGAAGCGATGACCCGCGATATTCCGGTGGTGATGCTGACCGCGCGCGGCGAAGAGGAAGATCGCGTCCGCGGGCTGGAAACCGGAGCGGATGATTACATTACCAAGCCATTCTCACCGAAAGAGCTGGTGGCGCGGATTAAGGCCGTGATGCGACGCATTTCGCCGATGGCGGTGGAAGAGGTGATTGAGATGCAGGGGCTGAGCCTCGATCCGTCTTCACATCGCGTGATGACCGGCGAAAATCCGCTGGAGATGGGGCCAACGGAGTTTAAATTATTACACTTCTTCATGACACATCCGGAACGGGTCTATAGCCGCGAACAGTTGCTGAATCATGTCTGGGGAACTAACGTCTATGTAGAAGACCGAACGGTGGACGTGCATATTCGTCGTCTGCGTAAAGCGCTGGAACATAGCGGCCATGATCGGATGGTGCAAACGGTTCGCGGCACGGGATATCGTTTCTCTACCCGTTTCTGAATGTTGACAGGAGTGTGACCCGTGCTGGAACGGCTGTCATGGAAAAGGCTGGCGCTTGAGCTTTTCTTGTGTTGTATCCCGGCCCTGATCCTCGGGGCGCTTTTGGGTCATCTGCCGTGGTTTCTGTTAGCGGCGGTGACAACGCTTCTTATCTGGCATTTCTGGAATCTTATGCGCCTGTCGTGGTGGCTGTGGGTTGATCGCAGCATGACGCCGCCGCCTGGCAGCGGCAGTTGGGAACCGCTGTTGTACGGTCTGCATCAGATGCAGATGCGTAATAAAAAGCGTCGACGCGAACTGGGTAGCCTGATTAAGCGTTTTCGCAGCGGTGCGGAATCTCTGCCTGATGCGGTGGTGCTGACCACGGAAGACGGCGTCATGTTCTGGTGCAACGGTCTGGCCCAGCAACTGCTGAATCTGCGCTGGCCGGATGATAATGGGCAGAATATCCTTAATCTTCTGCGTTATCCTGAATTTACCCACTATCTGAAATACAGAGACTTTTCAAAACCGCTTAATCTGGTGCTGAATAATGCCCGCCATCTGGAAATTCGCGTGATGCCCTATAGCGATAATCAGCTGTTGATGGTGGCGCGCGATGTTACGCAGATGCACAATCTCGAAGGGGCGCGGCGTAATTTTTTCGCCAATGTCAGCCACGAGTTACGTACCCCGCTGACGGTATTGCAGGGGTATCTGGAGATGATGCAGGAGCAGGAACTGGCCGGGGCCACGCGCGAAAAAGCGTTACACACCATGCGCGAGCAAACGCAGCGTATGGAAGGGCTGGTGAAACAGTTGCTGACATTGTCGCGAATTGAAGCGGCGCCGGTGCTGGCGATGAACGATAAAATTGATGTTCCGATGATGCTGCGGCTCGTTGAACGCGAGGCACAAACGCTAAGCCAGCAGAAGCATGTTTTGCATTTTTCAGTCGATCAGGCGCTAAAAGTGCTGGGCAATGAAGAACAGTTGCGTAGCGCGATTTCCAATCTGGTGTATAACGCGGTTAATCATACCCCGGCGGGAACGGAAATCACCGTTAGCTGGCAGCGTGTGCCGCACGGGGCGTTGTTCCGTGTGGAGGACAACGGGCCGGGGATCGCGCCGGAACATATTCCACGCCTGACTGAACGTTTTTATCGGGTGGATAAAGCGCGTTCGCGGCAGACCGGCGGCAGTGGACTGGGGCTGGCGATCGTCAAGCATGCCATTAGTCATCACGACAGCCGTCTGGAAATTGAGAGTACGCCGGGTAAAGGCACGTGTTTCAGCTTTTTGTTACCGGAACGTTTGATCGCCAAAAATTAATCCTCAGCGCCTGATCTGTAGTGGTTCAGGTGCGATCGGGTTGTGCCGGTTCTGGGATACGGGTAGCGGCGAGAATAATGCTGGTCAGTTAGGGGGCAGTCATCCGCGTGCATTGTTCAGGAATCGCCCGGCGGCGTTTCACTTGCGCGGACCGACAGGGGATGTGTAACCTATTGATATCATAATTTTTGTAGGCCGGGCAAGGCGTTAGCCGCCGCCCGGCGCAAATGCGGGCACAATATCTGATACAGGTTTATCATCAGTCTCAGGCCTGAATACAGGCCTGTAATTTGCCACGCGTGAATACTCAAATGACGTAAATCTAACTAAATAACTTACCTTTCAGCAGATTAATCCCTGCAGAGACCAGATCGCCCTCAGCCGATGCTTCGCCCTGCGGTGACAGACCATCGACGATTTTTGGCAAGTATTCGGCAATTAGCGCCGAGGCGGTTTGCGAATCAATGCCCAGTTTCGCGCCGAGTTCCTGTAGCGCAGGCGAACCAAACACCGAAGCGATCTGCTCGCTATTTACCGGCATATTGCTCTGCTGGCTAAGCCACGACTCGACGATTTCACCTAAGCCGCCGTTGCGAAATTTTTCCAGAATTCCCTGGATACCGCCCTGCTGTTCAATCCAGGCCATGATCGCCTGAAGTTGCTCAGCCTTGCCAGCCTGCCCGCCAGACATGCCGCCGATTAGATCGAATAATCCCATTGCCGACTCCCTACAAACATTGCTAATAATCTTTAATTCACGACTTACTTCGCCGGGATAATCAGTACCTGACCCGGATAGATCTTGTCAGGATGCGTCAGCATCGGTTTATTGGCTTCAAAAATACGCGGGTAGTCATTGGCGGAGCCATACATTGCTTTCGAGATGGCGCTCAGGGTATCGCCGGATTTCACCGTGTAATAACGGCTTTCCGCCCCGCTTTGCGTCACAGTAACGCTATCATTGACTTGCCCAATCCCGGTGACGTTACCTACCGCTACCAGAATTTTTTCCTTATCTTCCTGTGAGCCGACGTCGCCCGTCACCGTCGCGGTACCATCGTCCGCGACATCAATATTGACCT
The DNA here is from genome assembly GCF_005860775.1 of Klebsiella indica. GTDB lineage: Bacteria > Pseudomonadota > Gammaproteobacteria > Enterobacterales > Enterobacteriaceae > Klebsiella > Klebsiella indica. The sequence continues at coordinate 198,256 of NZ_VCHQ01000001.1, read as the reverse complement.
TTTCGGCACCAGGCAGGTTAAGGCTATCAATGTGTTTTTTCAGCTTATCGGCCTGATCTTCCTTGCTGCCGCCGGATACGGCATCCCAGACTTTTTCGCCCGCTTCTTTCACAAAACTTAATAATCCCATCTATCCCTATCTCCATTACTGTTTCACGATGAACATTTTCATCAGACCCGATAACCCGGGTTCTAATCCACTTCAACATTCACGATGTACGTCTTGATACATCCGTCATAACCGCAAAATCCTGAAGCAGTGCAATCTGCACATTGAAGTATACCCAATAATCGTCAATGTGCAGAATATTTGCCTTGATATATCCGCTGTCCGCGACATAAAAAGATAAATATCTGTCGTTATCTGTTTCGTTTCTCAACGATAATATCATTGTGGCAACGTCCAGATATGACACTACGCGGCCTGACGGATAAGCCATCAGGGCTCCGGTGTGCGAAATATCATCATTCTCCCCAGAGAATGACACTTTGTTGGGATTTAGGGAGTGCGCTTACTGGTTAAGCTATTGAGCGGGAACGATGTGATGGTCGCCGCTTTCATTCGGGCCTGTCGCTGTTCCACGTTTGTTAACCGATACCCAGGATATATATAGTCAAATAGCGGATTATATTTCTTTCGAAGTATGTCGAATGCATAATCGATACAACATTCGCTGGTGTCCTTATTGCATTCCGGATCTGGGTATAATAATCCCACGATTCAAACTGCGTACAGGATCACATTTAATCACCGAATTACGGTTCAGCATGTTGAACAAGGCGTATTTTCTACTGTTCATTGTAGATATCATTTATTCCAATAGTAAAAGGATACGATTATGGTTCGCAAAGGGTGTAATTCATTAATTCGTGCCGAGAAAATATTAACCCATATTGCATGGGTAGGCGTGGCGAGTTATATGGAATTATTAAAAGAATTCCAGTATCCCAAAAGCAGTTTGCTCAATTTATTAAATATAATGGTGGAGTGTGGTTTCTTAATTAAAAATAAAAATGGCCACTATGCGCTGGGCATCAAAAATTATGAGCTGGGCTGTCAGGCGCTGCACCGCCAGAATATCTTTGAGGTGACAAAGCGGCCAATGCAGGAACTGTCGCTGAAAAGTGGTCTGGTCTGCCACCTGGGCGCCATGGAGAGCTATTCAGCTATCTATCTTGATAAGATTGAAAGTCCGGATTCAGTGCCGACGAACAAAAGCTGGATAGGCAAAAAACTTGAATTACATATTACCGCGTTAGGTAAGGCCTTATTAGCATGGAAAACGCGGGAAGAACTGGATTATTTTTTAGACGCGCTCACTCTGACATCGCACACCAAAAATACGTTTACCGATAAGAAGTTATTTCTGGAGGAGCTGCAAAAAACACGGCTTCGGGGATGGGCCATAGATAACGAGGAATCGACCTATGGTGCGGTATGTTTAAGTATGCCGGTATTCAATATGTATAACCGGGTTAACTATGCGATCTCGCTTTCTGGCGATCCGGTGGTCTATTCAGGAAATAAGATCGATGGCTATCTGGAATTGCTCCGCAAATGCGCCGGGCAAATATCATATGGTCTGGGATACAGAAATGAAAATGAGCATTTACGAAAAGGAAACTGAGGTAATGAAAAAGTTCAGCGGTATTATTCCACCCGTATCCAGCACGTTTCACCGTGACGGAACCATTGATAAAACGGCAATGCGCGCCGTTGCCGACTTCTTGATTAATAAAGGTGTTGATGGATTGTTTTACCTGGGCACAGGTGGTGAATTCAGCCAGATGAATACCGACCAGCGTATGGCGTTCACCGAAGAGGCTGTGGCTATCGTCGGCGGGCGGGTTCCGGTATTGATTGGCGTTGGTTCGCCCTCTACGGATGAGGCGGTCAAACTGGCGCGGCATGCGGAAGCCTGCGGCGCTGATGGTGTTGTCGCTATCAATCCCTATTACTGGAAGGTTGCGTCGCGAAATCTTGACGACTATTACCAGCAGATCGCCCGTAGCGTGAAGTTACCCGTGATCCTGTATAACTTCCCGGACCTGACGGGGCAGGACTTAACCCCGGAGATAGTGAAGCGTCTGGTCCTGCAAAATGACAACATCATTGGTATCAAAGACACGATCGACAGCGTCAGCCATTTGCGCACGATGATTAACACCGTCAAGTCGGTACGTCCGGCATTCTCGGTATTTTGTGGTTATGACGATCATTTGCTCAACACTTTGCTGCTGGGCGGGGATGGCGCTATATCGGCCAGCGCTAACTTTGCTCCGGAACTCTCCGTGGGTATCTATCGCGCATGGCGCGAGGGCGATCTGGCAACCGCCGCGACCCTGAACAAAAACCTACTGCAACTGCCATCGATTTACGCTCTGGAAACGCCGTTCGTCTCGTTGATCAAATATGGCATGCAGTGCGTGGGATTACCGGTGGAAACCTGGTGTCTGCCGCCGATTCTTGAGGTGTCAGAAGAGGCCAAAGATAAAGTCCACTCGCTGCTGGTCGAGCAGGGCATTCTACCGGTTTGAGGAGAAGATCATGTCTGTTGGTAATATTTTTGTTGACGAAAGTCCTGATATTTATACGGTCAGAACACATGCCGATGGTCCTGAAGGGGAACTGCCGTTAACGCCGGAGATGCTGATTAATCGCCCAAGTGGGGATTTGTTCGGTATGACAATGAATGCCGGCATGGGCTGGGCGCCGAATGAACTGGATCGGGACGGTATTTTACTGCTCAGCACGCTGGGCGGCTTACGCGGTAAAGACGGTAAGCCCGTTGCGCTGGCACTGCACCAGGGGCACTACGAGCTGGATATCCAGATGAAAGCGGCGGCTGAAGTTATTAAGGCAAACCGCGCACTGCCCTATGCCGTGTATGTTTCCGATCCTTGTGACGGACGTACTCAGGGCACGACGGGTATGTTTGATTCGCTACCGTATCGTAATGACGCCTCAATGGTGATGCGCCGCCTGATCCGCTCTCTGCCCGATGCGAAAGCCGTTATTGGGGTGGCGAGTTGTGACAAGGGGCTTCCGGCCACCATGATGGCGCTTGCCGCACAGCACGATATCGCGACCGTGCTGGTGCCCGGTGGCGCGACGCTGCCCGCAAAAGACGGAGAAGACAACGGCAAGGTGCAGACCATCGGCGCGCGATTCGCCAATGGCGAGCTGTCGTTACAGGACGCACGCCGTGCAGGTTGCAAGGCTTGTGCTTCCTCTGGCGGCGGCTGTCAATTTCTGGGTACTGCCGGGACATCGCAGGTGGTAGCGGAAGGACTGGGGCTGGCGATCCCGCACTCTGCGCTGGCGCCTTCCGGCGAGCCAGTGTGGCAGGAGATCGCCAGAGCTTCCGCACGAGCGGCGCTGAACCTGTGTAAAAAAGGCATCACTACCCGGGAAATTCTCACCGATAAAGCGATTGAGAATGCGATGACGGTCCATGCGGCGTTTGGCGGTTCAACCAACCTGCTGTTGCACATCCCGGCAATTGCTCACCAGGCCGGTTGTCATATCCCGACCGTTGATGACTGGATCCGCATTAATAAGCGGGTGCCGAGACTGGTGAGCGTGCTACCCAATGGTCCGGTTTATCATCCGACGGTTAATGCCTTCATGGCAGGCGGGGTGCCGGAAGTAATGTTACATCTGCGCAACCTTGGATTGCTGCATGAAGACGTGATGACCGTAACCGGCAGCACACTGAAGGAAAACCTGGATTGGTGGGAGCACTCCGAACGCCGACTGCGATTCAAACAGCTTCTGCGCGAACAAGAGCAGGTTGATGCCGATGAGGTGATCATGTCGCCGCAGCGTGCGCAGGAGCGCGGCTTAACTTCAACCATTACTTTCCCGGTGGGCAATATTGCACCGGAAGGATCGGTGATCAAATCTACCGCTATCGACTCTTCGGTCATTGATGAACAGGGTATCTACTACCACAAAGGTGAGGCGAAGGTTTATCTGTCCGAGAAAAACGCGATTTATGATATCAAGCACGACAAGATTAAAGCGGGCGATATTCTGGTCATTATCGGTGTTGGGCCCTCCGGTACCGGGATGGAGGAGACCTATCAGGTCACCAGCGCCTTAAAACATCTGTCTTACGGTAAGCATGTTTCGCTGATCACCGATGCGCGTTTCTCGGGCGTTTCCACCGGTGCGTGTATCGGTCATGTCGGGCCGGAAGCGCTGGCGGGAGGCCCCATCGGTAAATTACGCACCGGAGATATTATTGAAATTAAAATTGATTGTCGCGAACTTCAGGGCGAGGTCAATTTCCTGGGAACCCGTAACGATGAAATATTACCTTCACGGGAGGAGGCTACCGCAATATTAAACGCCAGGGCCAGCCATCAGCATTTACTTCCTGATCCTGAACTGCCAGATGATACCCGGCTTTGGGCAATGCTCCAGGCTGTCAGCGGTGGGACATGGACGGGATGTGTTTATGACGTGAATAAGATCGGCACAGCCTTGCGCGATTATATAAATAAGAACTGAAAGCGAAAATAAGAACATCCAGACATCTGAATAATCCGACTACGCATCATTGATAAATTGCGTAGCTGGATTATGACGGGTCGCTACCCTATATGAGAGGACGTTATGCCACTAATTATCGTTGTGGCAGGGATTGCTTTACTCCTGCTGTTAACCATAAAAATTAAGCTTAATACGTTTGTTTCTTTAATTATTGTTTCGATTGTCGTCGCCATTGCCAGTGGGATGGAATTGAATAAAGTCGTCGCTTCGGTTGAATCGGGCCTTGGCGGGACATTGGGCCATATTGGTTTGATATTCGGCTTTGGGGTTATGCTCGGTCGCTTACTGGCCGACGCGGGTGGTGCGCAGCGAATAGCGCTGACTATGCTGAATTATTTCGGGAAAAATAAACTTGACTGGGCGGTGGTCTGCTCAGCGTTTATTGTCGGTATTGCACTTTTTTTCGAAGTCGGATTAATTCTTCTGGTTCCTATTTTATTCGCTATTGCCCGTGAGGCGAAAATATCGCCGATGTATATGTGTGTACCTATGCTTTCCGGTTTACTGGTCGCCCACGGATTTTTACCACCGCACCCTGGTCCGACAGTTATCGCCCGTGAATATGGTGCTGATGTGGGACTGGTATTGATATACGGCATCATTGTCGGTATTCCAACCTTTATTCTGTGCGGCCCGCTACTGAATAAATTCTGCCAGCGGATTATTCCTGATGCATTTAAAAAAGAGGGCAATATTGCCTCCCTCGGCGCGACCCGGCGGTTCAGCGAAAGTGAAATGCCTGGCTTCAGTATCAGTTTTCTCACTGCGATGTTGCCGGTGATCCTGATGGCGGTAGTCACCATTATCCAGATGACTCATGCCAAAAATGCCGCGGATTCGGGCATGTTCTACAACGTGTTGCTGTTCTTAGGCAACTCGACAATTGCCATGCTGATTTCACTGCTGTTCGCGATTTATACCATGGGCCTGGGCCGCGGGAAAACGATCCCTGAACTGATGGATTCGTGCGGGAAGGCGATTGCCGGTATTGCCGGGTTGCTACTGATTATCGGCGGCGGCGGCGCATTCAAGCAGGTGCTCATTGATTCTGGTGTCGGTCAGTACATTTCTACGCTGGTCTCTGGCATGGATATCAACCCGATCCTGATGGCCTGGGGTGTGGCTGCTTTTCTGCGCATTTGTCTGGGTTCCGCCACTGTTGCGGCGATCTCTACCGCCGGGCTGGTGATCCCGTTGCTGGCGGTGCATCCCAACACTAACCTGGCATTGATCACGCTGGCGACTGGCGCGGGCTCCTGTATCTGCTCCCACGTAAACGACGCCAGCTTCTGGATGATTAAAGACTTCTTCGGCCTGACCACTAAAGAGACATTGTTATCCTGGACGCTGATGTCAACATTGTTATCTCTGTTCGGGTTGCTGTTTATTCTGCTCGCCAGCATGATGTTGTAACCGCTTCTCGCCAGTGAACCGCTCAGTTGGTTCACTGATTCTTCTGTTTCTCGCTCAGGGCTGCTATTTTTGCCCTGAGTCATCAGAACATGGTTCGCTTTCACTCAGACTCATCGCGTGTTGAGACGGATGACAAACCTGCATGAGATTCTGTGCCAGGATTTCTGTTGGAGGGATGGACGCCTGACCTTGTGAACGGCGCTCGGTGGTTTGCCCCGCCTGTCAGCATTACTTGCCAGAAACCCATCAGAGCCGGTCACTCAGGTTTGCAGTCAAATCTGTACCGCATAATTAATGAGCGTTAGCTGCTTTTTTGTTCGCATGATTAGCCATATTGGTTCCATTAATCTGGTTAATAATTCTTGGTTGAATGATATGCTTAGCATAATAACCTGCTTTTACGATCCTGCCTTGCTTTAAAACGTTATAAGCGTTTAAATTGCCCCCCTAAAGTCGCAGACAGACTGTTTTTGCGTGGTAATTCAAAAAACAATTCTATTCCACGACAATTTTGGAGCATATCCCGCTGAGTTTGCTGACAATGGCCGCTGTATCATCCCCAGAGGAAAGGTGCGGTATTTTCCCGTTTTTACAACACCACATCCACAGGCAGTAATGAATTTATGACCCATCAGTTAAAATCTCGCGACATTATGGCGTTGGGCTTTATGACCTTTGCTCTGTTCGTTGGCGCAGGCAATATTATCTTTCCTCCAATGGTTGGTTTACAGGCTGGTGAACATGTCTGGAGCGCTGCCTTTGGCTTCCTTATCACCGCCGTGGGTCTCCCGGTGCTGACGGTGGTAGCGCTGGCGAAAGTCGGTGGCGGCGTAGAAAGCCTGAGTACGCCAATCGGTAAAGTCGCCGGTATTCTGCTGGCCGTGATCTGCTATCTGGCCGTTGGTCCGTTGTTCGCCACGCCGCGTACCGCCACCGTCTCATTTGAAGTGGGGATTGCCCCGCTGACCGGCGACGGCGCGCTGCCGCTGCTGATTTACAGCGTTATCTATTTCGCGCTGGTGATCCTTGTTTCGCTCTATCCGGGCAAATTGCTGGATACCGTGGGGAATTTCCTTGCGCCGCTGAAAATTATCGCCCTGATTATTCTTGCCGTTGCGGCGATCGTCTGGCCAGCCGGGCCGCTGAGCCACGCGATGGAAGCCTACCGTATCGCGCCGTTTTCTAATGGCTTCGTCAATGGTTATCTGACAATGGACACCCTGGGGGCAATGGTCTTCGGTATTGTGATTGTCAACGCCGCGCGTTCCCGCGGCGTCACAGAAGCCCGTCTGCTGACCCGTTACACCGTCTGGGCTGGCCTGATGGCTGGCGTTGGCCTGACCCTGTTGTATCTGGCGCTGTTCCGCCTTGGGTCGGATAGCGGCACGCTGGTCGAGCAATCCGCTAACGGCGCGGCGATTCTCCACGCTTATGTACAGCACACCTTTGGCGGCGCGGGGAGTTTCCTGCTGGCGGCGCTGATCTTTATCGCCTGTCTGGTGACAGCGGTAGGTCTGACCTGCGCCTGTGCGGAGTTCTTCGCCCAGTACCTGCCATTCTCCTACCGTACGCTGGTCTTTATCCTCGGTCTGTTCTCAATGGCGGTCTCCAACCTTGGATTGAGCCACCTGATTCAGATTTCCATTCCGGTGTTGACGGCGATTTACCCGCCATGTATCGCACTGGTTGTATTAAGCTTCACCCGTGGATGGTGGCATCATTCGGCTCGCGTAATTTCTCCGGCAATGTTTATCAGCCTGATGTTTGGTATCATTGACGGCATTAAAGCGTCGGCGTTCGCCGATATTCTGCCCGCCTGGACCGCACGTTTGCCGCTGGCAGAGCAAGGGCTGGCCTGGCTGATGCCCACCGCCGTTATGGTGATTCTGGCGGTTATCTGGGATCGCGCGGCAGGGCGTCAGGTGGTGTCCAGCGCCCACTAAACTGGCGCTTTACGCCGGTGTTTAACCACGGGATTTCAGGTTCCGTGGTTTTTTGTTTTTTGGTCATGCCCTCTTGAACTTTGCTGCCGCGGAGGCGGAGGGATAAACGACATGGAACACGATGGAAAGTAGTAACAAGCTTAAGCGCGGGCTAAGTACCCGGCATATTCGTTTTATGGCGCTGGGGTCGGCAATCGGTACCGGCCTTTTCTACGGTTCGGCTGATGCGATTAAAATGGCGGGACCGAGCGTTTTGTTAGCCTATATTATCGGCGGCGTCGCGGCATACATTATTATGCGCGCGCTGGGCGAGATGTCGGTGCATAACCCGGCGGCCAGCTCATTTTCACGCTATGCGCAGGATTATCTTGGCCCGCTGGCGGGCTATATCACCGGCTGGACCTACTGTTTTGAAATTCTGATTGTCGCCATCGCTGACGTCACGGCCTTCGGTATCTATATGGGCGTCTGGTTCCCGGCGGTGCCGCACTGGGTCTGGGTGCTCAGCGTGGTGCTGATCATCTGCGCCGTTAATCTGATGAGCGTCAAGGTTTTCGGCGAACTGGAGTTCTGGTTCTCCTTCTTCAAAGTCGCCACCATTATCATCATGATCCTGGCCGGTTTCGGTATTATTATCTGGGGTATCGGCAACGGCGGTCAGCCGACCGGCATTCATAATCTGTGGAGCAACGGCGGCTTCTTCAGCAATGGCTGGCTGGGGATGGTGATGTCGCTGCAGATGGTGATGTTCGCCTACGGCGGAATTGAAATCATCGGCATCACCGCCGGTGAAGCGAAAGACCCGGAGAAATCCATTCCGCGCGCCATTAACTCAGTGCCGATGCGTATTCTGGTGTTCTACGTGGGCACGCTGTTTGTGATTATGTCTATCTATCCGTGGGATCAGGTTGGCACTAACGGCAGCCCGTTCGTTTTAACCTTCCAGCATCTCGGCATTACTTTTGCCGCCAGCATCCTTAACTTTGTGGTGCTGACCGCCTCGCTGTCGGCGATTAACTCCGACGTTTTTGGCGTCGGGCGCATGCTGCATGGCATGGCGGAGCAGGGCAGCGCGCCGAAAGTGTTCGCTAAAACATCCCGTCGCGGTATTCCGTGGGTAACGGTAATGGTGATGACGATTGCGCTGCTGTTTGCGGTTTATCTGAACTACATCATGCCGGAGAACGTCTTCCTGGTGATTGCTTCGCTGGCGACTTTCGCTACCGTCTGGGTGTGGATTATGATCCTGCTGTCGCAGATCGCCTTCCGCCGTCGTTTGCCGCCGGAAGAGGCGAAGGCGCTGAAGTTTAAGGTGCCAGGTGGTGTAACGACCACGGTTATCGGGCTGTTGTTCCTCGTTTTTATCATTGCGCTGATTGGCTACCATCCGGATACCCGCATCTCACTGTATGTTGGTCTGGCGTGGATTGCCCTGTTGCTGGTTGGCTGGCAGTTTAAAACCCGCCGCGGCGGTAAGCGGGTGAAGGCGTAATCATTTTGTCCTCTCTTGCCGGATACGTTCAGGTTATCCGGCAAGGCTCTCTCCACCCCTGTCATCCTCCTCCAATAATTCTGCTGATGATGAGCCAGACGCCTGTATGCTGTGGCAAGGTGTGCCCATTCTGCGAAGCGAGGAAGAGTGATGTTGAAGGCATGGCACCTCCCTGTCGCTCCATTTATTCAGGAGCAGCAGGAACGACTGTTGATTACGTTATGGTTACGCGGCAACGATCTTCCGCGGCGGGTGACGTTACGCGCGGAAGAGGACAACGAAGAGCTGTCGTTGCCCATGCATCGCCTGCGCAAGGCGCCGCATCCGGGCGTAGTGGCCTGGCGAGGGGAAATCAACCTCGCTCACGGGCAGCCGCGTCGGCGCTATAGCTTCAAGCTGCTGTGGGCTGACCGCCAGATGTGGTTCACGCCGCAAGGATTTAATCGCTTTCCTCCGGCCCGGCTGGAGCAGTTTGCGATCGATCTCCCGGACAGCGGGCCGCAGTGGGTGGCCGATCAGGTATTTTATCAAATCTTCCCTGACCGTTTTGCCCGCAGCCGATCCCGTGAAGCCGGGCAGGATAACGTTTATTATCATCACGCCGCCGGTCACGATATTGTGCGTAAAGCGTGGGATGAACCGCTAACCAGCGAGGCGGGCGGCTCCACCTTTTACGGCGGCGATCTCGACGGGATTAGCGAAAAGCTGTCGTACCTGAAACAGCTTGGCGTCACGGCGCTGTATCTGAATCCGGTATTTGTCGCGCCCAGCGTGCATAAATACGATACTGAAGATTACCGTCATGTTGATCCGCAGTTTGGCGGCGATGAGGCGCTGCTGCGCCTGCGGCACAACACGCAAAAGGAGGGTATGCGTCTGATCCTGGATGGCGTATTCAACCACAGCGGCGATTCTCACCCCTGGTTCGACCGCTATCAGCGCGGCAGCGGCGGCGCCTGCCATAATGCCGACTCGCAGTGGCGCGACTGGTATCATTTCTCTCCTGAAGGTGTTGCCCACAACTGGCTGGGATATCCCAGCCTGCCGAAGCTGGATTATCAGTCGACGAGTCTGGTTAATGAGATCTATGCCGGAGAAGACAGCGTGGTACGTCACTGGTTAAAATCGCCGTGGAGTATGGACGGCTGGCGGCTGGACGTGGCGCATATGCTGGGGGAAGGCGGAGGGGCGCGCAATAACTTACGCCATGTCACCGGAATTACCCGTGCGGCAAAAGAGACGCAGCCTGACGCCTATATTGTTGGCGAGCATTTTGGCGATGCGCGCCAGTGGCTACAGGCCGATGCTGAAGATTCTGCGATGAACTATCGCGGTTTTACCTTCCCATTGTGGGGATTTCTCGCGAATACCGATATCTCTTACGATCCGCAGAAAATCGATGCGCAAACCTGCATGTCGTGGATGGAGAATTATCGCGCCGGGCTGTCGCATCAGCAGCAGTTGCGGATGTTCAATCAGCTCGATAGCCACGATACCGCGCGTTTTAAATCGCTGTTAGGTCAGGATGTCGCACGTTTGCCGTTGGCGGTGGTGTGGCTGTTTAGCTGGCCTGGCGTACCCTGTATTTATTACGGCGATGAAGTGGGCGTCGATGGCAACAACGATCCCTTTTGCCGTAAGCCCTTCCCGTGGGATCCGGCGTTGCAGGATCGCCAACTGCTGGCGCTGTATACACGCATGAGCCGGCTGCGTAAGGCGAGTCAGGCGCTACGCTATGGCGGCTGCCAGGTGATTTATGCCGAGGGTAACGTCGTGGTGTTTGCGCGCGTGTATAAGCAACAGCGCGTGCTGGTGGCGATAAATCGCGGCGAAGCCTGCGAGACGGTGGTCGAGGATTCTCCTTTGCTCAATGTTAAAGGCTGGCAACTGAAAGAGGGGCACGGTACGTGGGATAATGGCGTTCTGATACTGCCTGCTATTTCTGCCAGCGTGTGGTTTAGCCGTTAATGATAGTACTGGCTCAGGGGGGCGTTGTTGAGAATGGCCTCGCGCCACCAGCGCTGAGCCAGCCCGTCATTACCGTTGCGCCAGGCCATATAGGCAATATCTTTTTCGCGGTAAGAGATGACGGTTTTTTCCAGCAGCTTGCCGCTTTCCAGCAATGGTCGGGCGATATGATACGGTAAAAAGCCGCATCCCAGTCCGCAGCATAATATCTCGATTTTGCTGGCGAAATCATCAACGCGAATTTGCTGCTGTTCGTCGAGCAGATTGCTGTTGAACGGATGACAGTAGCGGGCGCTGTCGCTGATCACTACCGAGCGATGCAGGCTCAGCTGTTTGTTGGTCAGCGGCTGAGTGGTTTGCGCCAGCGGATGCCCCGGCGCGACGACGAAAATATTGTCCATTGTGCCGAGCATCTTCCACGACCATGCTGCGGAAGTCGGTGGTTCATTGATCGCCCCAAGAATAATATCCGCGCCGTTGTGCGTAAGTTCTTCCCACGCACCGGCCAGGGTATGATGGGAAAAGTTAAGCCGGGTTTGCGGGTGCTGCGAATAGAATTTGTCGATCAGCGGCAGCAGCGCGCTAAAAGGGAAGGAGTCATCCAGAGCGATAGCCAGATCCCGCTCCCAACCGGCGCTCAGTTGCACCGCCTGTTTTTCCAGATCTCTTGCCGCATTAAGCAGCAAGCGGCCTTTTTCCAGCATCATTCTGCCGGTATCGGTAAATTTGGCCCGGTGACCGGAGCGATCCAACAGGGCGATGTTCAGATCGTTTTCCAGCTTTTGAATCATATAGCTTAGCGCGGCGGGAGTCTTAAATAACGATTCGGCGGCAGTGGCAAATGAACCATGTTTATCCAGCGCATCAAGAATTAACAGAACATCGAGGTTTAAACGCATAAGTCAACTCCCTGTATCAGAATTGTGATTCTGTTTTACTGAAAGACGGTATTCAATTCGAGTTAATAGCTGAGTATAGCTCACGATAAAATTTCGATAAATACAATGCGGTGAATAGTTAATTAAATATCCATGATTGTTTATCTTAAAAATAAATCATAAAAAAATACTTAATAACTTGTTAGAAATTACTGACTATACTCACCGCCTTTTATCAGCCAGGATTTGAACAATACCGCGGTGATGGCAGTATCTTTTTAACTTATTGATTAACAGGATATATTATGTCTATTCGTGAACTTATCGATCCCTCTAACTCTGCGCTTATTTTTATCGATCACCAGCCGCAAATGTCATTCGGTGTGGCGAACATTGACCGCCAGACGCTGAAAAATAATACGGTGGCTTTAGCTAAAACCGGGAAAATATTTGCTGTTCCGGTGATTTATACTTCCGTAGAAACGAAAAGCTTCAGCGGTTATATCTGGCCAGAATTACTGGCTGTACATCCGGAAGTGATGCCAATTGAACGTACGTCGATGAACTCCTGGGAAGATGCCGCTTTTGTTGCTGCGGTAAAAGCGACCGGGCGTAAGAAATTGATTATTTCCGCTTTGTGGACCGAAGTCTGCCTGACCTTTCCGGCTCTTATGGCGCTGGATGAAGGCTATGAAGTTTACGTCGTGACCGATACCTCTGGCGGTACCTCGGTTGATGCCCATGAGCGCGCAATTGACCGTATGGTGCAGGCCGGTGCGATACCGGTGACCTGGCAGCAGGTACTGCTTGAGTATCAGCGCGACTGGTCGCGTAAAGAGACTTATGACGCGGTGATGGACCTGGTCCGCGAACATGGCGGTGCCTATGGGATGGGCGTGGATTACGCTTATACCATGGTACACGGCGCACCGGCGCGCAAGGGCTGAACACACGTCATCCTCAGGCGGCCTCTTGGTTAGCGTCCTTTGCCCGCCCCGGTCACTGAACTTACGCAAGCTTCCGGGGACGTACAATCTTGCCGCTCCGATGCCACCTGAATGATGTTGTGTATTGCCATTCCCCCTCAGTAAGGAACGCTTAATGGCGCAACAGAAATCGGTGACTCTGGTTATCAGTCATGTGCTCGACCCGGAGCACGGCGAACGTTATGAAGCGTGGCTGGGCAAAATTATGCCGATAGCGGCGGAATTTCCCGGTCATCTTGGCGTAAACGTTATTCGTCCGGTCGCCGGACAGAATCTATGGAGCGTCATTATTCGCTTTGACACCATTGAGCATCTTTATGCCTGGACACAGTCGGAAACCCGTCGTCAGTTGGTGGCGGAAATCGCGCCGTTGCTGAGTGAAGGCGATCGGATCGAAGTGCGCACTGAACCGGCATTCTGGTTTACTCCGCCTGTCGCTAATCAGCGTCAGCCACTGCGCTGGAAGCAATTTTTCATCACTCTGCTGGTGATTTTTCCCAGCACCAATCTGGTGCCGTGGATGACCGGGATACTGTTGCCCTCGCTAAGGGGAAGCGTGCTGTTGCATCTGATCAATGATGCCTGTGTGGTCGCGCTGGTGGTCTGGCTCTGGATGCCCATCGTGACCCGTCTGTTTGCTGGCTGGCTAAAGAAAAGCTGAGCCAGACGCCTGAAGGAGCGTGTTATGTCGCAAACTGCCACACTGATCCTGACCCATGGTCAGATTCATACTCTCGATCGTCAAAACCCACTGGCCGATGCGGTCGCCATCGCTGAGGGTAAAATTATCGCCGCCGGTAGCAACGATCGGATCATGAGTTTTGCCGGGGAGGGAACGCAAGTTATCGATCTCAAAGGTCATACGGTGATCCCAGGCCTGAATGATTCGCACCTGCATCTGATTCGCGGCGGGCTTAACTACAATCTGGAGCTGCGTTGGGAGGGGGTTCCCTCGCTGGCCGACGCGCTGCGGATGCTGAAAGATCAGGCCGATCGTACGCCATCGCCGCAGTGGGTTCGCGTGGTGGGCGGCTGGAGCGAATTTCAGTTTGCCGAACGGCGGATGCCGACCCTGGAGGAGCTTAACGAAGCGGCGCCGGATACCCCCGTTTTTGTCCTGCATCTTTACGATCGCGCATTGCTTAATCGCGCGGCGCTGAAGGCGGTGGGCTATACCAAAGCGACGCCCGATCCGGCGGGCGGCGAGATCGTCCGCGATGGTAATGGTAATCCAACCGGGATGCTGATCGCTAAGCCTAACGCGATGCTCCTCTACTCGGCGCTGGCGAAAGGCCCGAAGCTGCCGCTGGAATTTCAGATCAACTCAACCCGCCAGTTTATGCGCGAGCTGAATCGCCTGGGACTGACCAGCGCCATTGATGCCGGAGGCGGTTTCCAGAACTACCCGGAAGATTACGAGATAATCGAGCAACTCCACGCTAAAGCGCAGATGACCGTGCGCATCGCCTATAACCTGTTTACTCAGCGTCCGCAGCAGGAACTGGAAGACTTTGAGCGCTGGACCGATATGCTGAAGCCGGGGCAGGGAACCGACTTTTATCGCGCCAACGGCGCCGGAGAGATGCTGGTCTTCTCGGCAGCGGATTTCGAAGATTTTCTGCAGCCGCGTCCGGATCTGCCTGAGGGCATGGAAGATGAACTGGAGCGGGTGGTGCGCCATCTTGTCGAGCACCGCTGGCCGTTTCGCCTGCATGCCACCTACGATGAGTCTATCAGCCGGATGCTGGATGTGTTTGAAAAGGTGAACCGCGATATTCCGTTCAATGGTCTGCACTGGTTTTTCGATCATGCGGAGACGATCAGCGAACGCAATATTGAACGCGTCAGGGCGCTGGGCGGCGGTATTGCGGTGCAACACCGGATGGCTTTTCAGGGGGAATATTTTGTCGATCGTTACGGCAAAGAAGCGGTCAAACATACTCCTCCGGTGGCGAAAATGCTTGCGCTGGACGTTCCGGTGGGGCTGGGAACCGATGCCACCCGCGTGGCAAGCTACAATCCGTGGACCGCGCTCTACTGGCTGGTTTCCGGGCGTACCGTTGGCGGGATGGCGATGTACGACGACAGTAATCGCCTGCCGCGGGATGTGGCGCTGGAGTTGTGGACCGCGGGCAGCGCGTGGTTCTCCAGCGAGCAGGGTAAGAAAGGGCGTATCGCACCAGATCAGCTTGCTGATCTGGTCGTGCTGTCGAAGGACTATTTCCGCGTGCCGGAAGAGGAGATCAAGGGCATTGAGTCGGTGATGACGATTGTCGATGGTAACGTTGTTTATGCCGCTGGTCACTTTACACCGCTGGCGCCGCCGCCCATTCCGGTGCTGCCAGAATGGTCGCCTGTGGTGCAGGTGCCGGGTCATTACCGCTCAGCGCCGCCGGCAGCGGCGAAAATCGGCGCGATAGCCCAGATGCATCAGTGCTGTGGTAGCTGCGGGGTTCATGGGCATCGGCATGATATTGCGCGGAAATCGTTGATTCCGCTTGCGGATGCGCTGGCTTTCTGGGGCGTGCTGGGCTGCTCCTGCTTTGCGTTTTAGCGCGTAATAAACCCATCGCGGCGCGGTTCGATCCGGCTTCATCTGGCAGAGCGGGAGGCTCGCGATTACCTGTTCTGCCCTCTGGTCGCTGTTCTGGCGGCCAGTTCTGGATGCGTTCCTGTGTTCCCGCATGTTTTCCAGATGCGCCGCCCCCCTGTTTTGCAGAAAGGGGCCTGGTGGTAAAACCACGCGGTAAAAACAAAAAAGGCCCGCATTGCGAGCCTTTTCTCCATTCGAGCCGATTACAGGCTGGAAACGTTCTCGGTCAGGTACTTAGCGACGCCTTCCGGAGAGGCGTTCATACCTTCTTTGCCTTTTTCCCACTGTGCCGGGCAAACTTCGCCGTGCTCTTCGTGGAACTGCAGCGCGTCAACCATACGCAGCATTTCGTCGATGTTACGGCCCAGTGGCAGATCGTTAACCACCTGGTGGCGAACAACGCCGTTCGCGTCGATCAGGAAAGAGCCACGCAGCGCAACACCCGCTTCCGGATGCTCAATGCCGTAGGCTTTCTGAATTTCACGCTTAACATCAGCAACCATTGCGTATTTAACCGGACCGATGCCGCCTTTATCGACAGGAGTGTTACGCCATGCGTTGTGAACGAATTCGGAGTCAAAAGAAACGCCAACCACTTCTACGCCGCGCTTCTGGAATTCTTCGTAGCGTTTGTCAAAAGCGATCAGTTCAGACGGGCAAACGAAAGTGAAATCCATCGGCCAGAAGAACAGAACGGTGGCTTTACCGCTGGTGTGCTGTTTGAAGTTGAAGTTTTCAACAATTTCACCGCTACCCAGTACCGCAGCTGCTGTGAAATCCGGAGCCTGACGAGTCACCAGAACCATATGATTCTCCTGTTAATATTAAGGTTAATTGGAACGCAACGCGGGCAAGTATATGAAGAGCGCCGGTGAAACTCAATGTAACGCTGACAATTGATGAGATAGTTTTTGTCTATCGATGAGTGTTAAATGTTACCCGTTCAGAATAGTCTTTTTGGCAAAAAGCGCAATCAGAAAAGCATGGCGAATGAACCGGCAAGACGATGCCGCGCAATAATGTTCATTTATAGCTGACGCATTTTGGCCTGCGCCATCATCTGCGGATAGAAACGCCAGAACTGCTGTTCAAGCCGAACGTAGTGAGTATCCAGATCCTGCCACGAGTCGCTGAGTGCCGCGAGGCGCGGACGGCGACTGGCCATACCGTTTAGTACCCGCTGAATGAAATCCATATCCCGGTAGCGTTCAAGCCAGCGCTCTGACCAGAGGTATTCATTGAGATTAACAAAACGCGGCGGGGAGTCGGGCAGGATCTGCGCTACCTGGGTATGGGCGTAGCCGACAAACGCCGACAGCGGAAAGTCAGGAGAAAGTTGCGTCCAGTGACGTGACAGAAAATGATCCCACATGACGTCGAGCGTAATCGGCGCGACACGTCGGGTTTCGCGGCGAAACCACTCGCGCGCTTCGCGGACTTCCGGCAGGTTATCCGTCATGACATCAATGCGACGGTGCATCAGAATGCCATCCACGACCTCTGGCGGAAAGTGCGATTCCGGGTTTCCCCGGACAAAATCGGCCAGCAGATTGCCGGAAAGCGAGCTGTCAGCGAGATGGGCTAAATGTAAATGTGCAAGAAAATTCATAATACTCGCCATACTTCAAGTTGCAGGTGTGTTGACTTCTGAGTGACGCGTCTCATCCATGAGATTCGGCCCGTCGGCCTCCTCCTTACGAGGCTAGCGCGAGCGCGGTTCAAAACGGCAGGGCGTTTTGCCCTGCAACGCGAATCATTCAGAGTATTCTAACTCTGCGGCGGGGTAAAGGTTGCAGGGAGAACGCCCGGGCACTAGACTACCCGCCTCTTTATTAAGTCTGAGTTACCGTCATGCGCGTTGCTGATTTTTCCTTTGAATTACCCGAATCCCTGATTGCCCACTATCCCATGCCTGAGCGCAGTCGTTGCCGCTTGCTGTCATTAGATGGGCCGACGGGCGCGCTGACGCACGGTACTTTCACCGATTTACTCGACAAGCTCAATCCAGGCGATCTGCTGGTCTTTAACAATACCCGCGTGATCCCGGCCCGTCTGTTTGGCCGCAAAGCCAGCGGCGGTAAGATCGAGGTGCTGGTTGAACGCATGCTTGATGATAAACGTATTCTGGCACATATTCGCGCCTCTAAAGCGCCGAAACCCGGCGCGGAACTGCTGCTTGGCGATGATGAAAGTATTAAAGCCACCATGCTGGCGCGTCACGGCGCGCTGTTTGAAGTCGAATTCAACGACCCGCGTCCGGTACTGGATATTCTGAATGCTATCGGTCATATGCCGTTGCCGCCGTATATTGATCGCCCGGATGAAGACGCGGATCGCGAATTGTATCAGACCGTCTACAGCAGCAAACCCGGCGCCGTCGCCGCGCCGACCGCCGGTCTGCACTTTGACGAGCCGTTGCTGGCGGAACTGCGTGAAAAAGGCATTGAGACGGCGTTTGTCACGCTGCATGTGGGAGCCGGTACATTCCAGCCGGTGCGGGTTGACGCTATTGAAGACCACATTATGCACTCTGAATATGCGGAGGTGCCGCAGGAAGTGGTCGACGCGGTGCTGGCGGCAAAAGCCCGCGGCAACCGGGTTATTGCGGTAGGGACAACGTCAGTACGCTCACTTGAAAGCGCGGCGCAGGCGGCGAAAAATGATCTGATTGAGCCCTTCTTCGACGAGACGCAGATTTTTATCTATCCGGGCTATCAGTACAAAGTGATCGACGCGCTGGTGACTAACTTCCATCTGCCTGAATCGACGTTGATTATGCTGGTCTCGGCGTTTGCTGGTTATCAGCACACCATGAATGCCTATAAGGCTGCGGTAGAACAAAAATATCGTTTTTTTAGCTACGGGGACGCGATGTTTATCACGTACAATCCGCAGGCTATTTTTGAGCGTCCATAAGAAGGCGATCTTGCTTGCCATTTTGACGCCTTCAGGATTTATTCGCTATGGGATCATTCCGTAGCGAGTCGTTAAACGTCAGACTGTTTTTCTGACGCAGGAGCAATAATGAAATTTGAGTTAGATACCACTGATGGGCGCGCGCGTCGCGGCCGTCTTGTGTTTGAGCGAGGCGTCGTTGAAACGCCAGCATTTATGCCTGTTGGCACCTACGGTACCGTAAAAGGAATGACGCCGGAGGAAGTTGAAGCGACCGGGGCACAAATTATTCTCGGTAATACTTTCCATCTGTGGCTGCGTCCGGGTCAGGAGATCATGAAGCTACATGGCGATCTGCACGACTTTATGCAGTGGAAAGGACCGATCCTGACCGACTCAGGCGGTTTCCAGGTCTTCAGCCTGGGGGATATTCGTAAAATCACCGAGCAGGGCGTACACTTCCGCAATCCGATCAACGGCGATCCGATTTTTCTCGATCCGGAAAAATCGATGGAGATTCAGTACGATCTTGGATCGGACATCGTGATGATCTTCGACGAATGTACACCGTACCCGGCGGAATGGGACTATGCTAAGCGCTCGATGGAAATGTCTCTGCGCTGGGCGAAGCGCAGCCGCGACCGTTTTGACGGTCTGGGCAACAAAAACGCGCTGTTTGGCATTATTCAGGGCAGCGTTTACGAAGATTTACGCGATATCTCTGTTAAAGGTCTGGTAGAGATTGGCTTTGATGGCTACGCTGTCGGCGGTTTGGCTGTCGGCGAGCCGAAGGAAGATATGCACCGTATCCTGGAGCACGTCTGTCCGCAGATCCCGGCCGACAAACCGCGATACCTGATGGGCGTCGGTAAACCGGAAGATCTGGTTGAAGGGGTGCGCCGTGGGATCGATATGTTCGACTGCGTCATGCCGACGCGCAACGCGCGCAACGGCCACCTGTTCGTCACCGATGGCGTGGTGAAAATTCGTAACGCGAAGCATAAGAGCGATACTTCGCCGCTGGATGCAGAGTGCGATTGTTATACCTGTCGCAACTATTCACGCGCTTACTTGCATCATCTTGACCGTTGCAACGAAATATTGGGCGCGCGACTCAATACCATTCATAACCTGCGTTATTATCAGCGCTTAATGGCTGGTTTACGCAAGGCTATCGAAGAGGGTAAATTAGAGAGCTTCGTGACCGATTTTTACCAACGTCAGGGGCGAACTGTTCCACCTTTAAACGTTGACTAATTTTAATAATGAGGGAATTTCAATGAGCTTTTTTATTTCTGATGCGGTAGCGGCAACTGGCGGCGCGGCGCAGGGCAGCCCGATGTCTCTGATTCTGATGCTGGTGGTGTTTGGTCTGATTTTTTACTTCATGATCCTGCGTCCACAACAGAAACGCACCAAGGAACATAAAAACCTGATGAACTCCATCGCCAAGGGGGATGAAGTGTTGACCAACGGTGGTCTGGTTGGTCGCGTTACTAAAGTTGCTGAAAGCGGATACATCGCTATCGCGCTGAACGATACCACCGAAGTGGTTATCAAACGTGACTTCGTAGCTGCCGTTCTGCCGAAAGGCACAATGAAGGCGCTGTAATTATTCATTTTCCCTAAGGGAACTGCCGTGTTAAACCGTTATCCTTTGTGGAAGTACGTCATGCTGGTCGTCGTTATTGTCGTCGGCTTAGTCTATGCGCTTCCCAACCTGTATGGTGAGGATCCGGCTGTTCAAATCACTGGCGCGCGCGGCGTCGCCGCCAGTGAGCAAACGCTGATCCAGGTCCAGAAAACACTACAAGAAGAAAAAATTACCGCGAAGTCTGTGGCACTGGAAGAGGGCGCAATTCTCGCGCGCTTCGACACCACCGATATCCAGCTGCGCGCGCGCGAAGCGCTAATGGGCGCGCTGGGTGACAAATACGTCGTGGCGCTTAACCTTGCTCCGGCAACGCCACGCTGGCTGGCGGCCCTGTACGCCGAGCCGATGAAGCTGGGTCTTGACCTGCGGGGCGGCGTGCACTTCCTGATGGAAGTCGACATGGATACCGCGCTGAGTAAACTGCAGGAGCAGAATATCGACAGCCTGCGCAGCGAGCTGCGTGATAAAGGCATTCCTTACACCACCGTGCGTAAAGCCGATAACTACGGCCTGACCATCGCTTTTCGCGACAGCGCGGCACGCGACCAGGCTATCTCTTACCTTAGCCCGCGTCACCGCGATCTGGTTATTTCCTCCCAGGGCAGTACCGGTCTGAAGGCCGTGATGACCGATGATCGCCTGAAAGAAGCCCGCGAATATGCCGTTCAGCAGAACATCAATATCCTGCGTAACCGTGTAAACCAACTGGGCGTTGCCGAACCGCTGGTTCAGCGTCAGGGGTCTGACCGTATTGTGGTTGAGCTGCCGGGTATCCAGGATACCGCGCGCGCGAAAGAGATTTTGGGCGCAACCGCGACGCTGGAATTCCGTCTGGTTAACACCAACGTTGACAGCGCCGCAGCCGCTGCAGGCCGCGTTCCGGGCGACTCGGAAGTGAAATATACTCGTGAAGGCCAGCCGGTTGTGCTGTATAAGCGGGTGATCCTCACTGGTGACCATATCACCGACTCGACGTCGAGCATGGATGAGTTCAACCAGC
This sequence comes from Klebsiella indica, assembly GCF_005860775.1. Lineage (GTDB taxonomy): Bacteria > Pseudomonadota > Gammaproteobacteria > Enterobacterales > Enterobacteriaceae > Klebsiella > Klebsiella indica. The sequence continues at coordinate 176,876 of NZ_VCHQ01000001.1, read as the reverse complement.
CGCAGGTTAATATCTCTCTCGATAGCGCTGGCGGCAACATCATGTCTAACTTCACCAAGGACAACATCGGTAAACCGATGGCGACCCTGTTTGTGGAGTATAAAGACAGCGGTAAGAAAGATGCCAGCGGTCGTGCGATTCTGGCAAAAGAGGAAGAGGTGATTAACATCGCCAACATCCAGTCTCGCCTGGGGAATAGCTTCCGTATTACCGGCATCAGCAATGCCACCGAAGCGCGTCAGCTCTCGCTGCTGCTGCGTGCGGGCGCATTGATTGCGCCGATTCAGATTGTTGAAGAGCGTACCATTGGCCCAACTCTGGGTATGCAGAACATCAAGCAGGGCCTGGAGGCTTGTCTGGCCGGTCTGGTGGTCTCTATTCTGTTTATGATTTTCTTCTACAAGAAGTTCGGCCTGATTGCGACTTCGGCGCTGATTGCAAACCTGGTGCTGATTGTCGGCATTATGTCCCTGATTCCGGGGGCGACGCTGACCATGCCGGGGATTGCGGGGATCGTGTTAACCCTTGCGGTGGCGGTTGACGCCAACGTTCTGATTAACGAGCGTATTAAAGAAGAGCTGAGTAACGGGCGTACCGTGCAGCAGGCGATTGACGAAGGTTATCGCGGCGCGTTCAGTTCCATCTTTGACGCCAACATCACCACGCTGATTAAAGTCATCATCCTGTACGCAGTCGGTACCGGCGCCATTAAAGGGTTTGCGATTACCACCGGTATCGGTATTGCGACCTCAATGTTTACCGCTATCGTCGGCACCCGTGCCATCGTGAACCTGCTGTACGGCGGCAAGCGCGTTAAAAAGCTGTCTATCTGAGGAGTGCGTTGTGGCACAGGAATATACTGTTGAACAATTGAACCACGGCCGTAAAGTCTGGGACTTTATGCGCTGGGACTACTGGGCCTTCGGCATTTCGGGTTTTTTGCTGATTCTGTCCATCATTATCATGGGCGTGCGCGGGTTTAACTGGGGGCTTGATTTCACCGGTGGTACGGTGATTGAAATTACCCTCGAAAAACCTGTCGATATGGACCAGGTGCGCGCGTCGCTGCAGAAGGCGGGCTTTGAAGAGCCGCAGTTGCAAAACTTCGGCAGCAGTCGCGATATTATGGTGCGTATGCCGCCGGTACATGAAGCCAAAGGTAGCCAGGAGCTGGGCAGCAAAGTCGTACAGGTGATTAACGACTCAACCAGCCAGAACGCAACGGTTAAACGCATTGAGTTTGTGGGGCCGAGCGTCGGAGCAGATCTTGCTCAGACCGGCGCCCTGGCGCTGATCGCCGCGCTGGTATGCATCCTGATTTACGTCGGTTTCCGCTTTGAATGGCGTCTGGCTGCCGGGGTGGTTATCGCGCTGGCGCACGACGTGGTGATTACGATGGGCGTACTGTCGCTACTGCATGTTGAGATTGACCTGACTATCGTGGCATCGTTGATGTCGGTTATCGGTTACTCGCTTAATGACAGTATCGTGGTATCTGACCGTATTCGTGAAAACTTCCGTAAGATTCGCCGCGGTACGCCGTACGAAATCTTTAACGTGTCGTTAACACAGACGCTGCACCGTACCTTGATCACATCCGGGACCACTTTGATGGTTATCCTGATGCTGTATCTCTTTGGCGGTCCGATTCTGCAGGGCTTCTCGCTGACCATGTTGATCGGCGTCTCTATCGGTACGGCTTCTTCTATTTACGTGGCGTCCGCGCTGGCGCTGAAGCTGGGCATGAAGCGCGAGCATATGCTGCAGCAGAAAGTGGAGAAAGAAGGGGCGGATCAGCCGTCTATTCTGCCTTAATTACGCGTTCACGTTATCACTGGGATCCCGGCCATCTGGCCGGGATTTTTTATTATAGCAGCACGCAACTTTTGAATATCTCACCGGCTTTATCCGGCGCTATGGCCGCGCGTTGTCACTCGTCGTGATTACATACAGCAGCAATTGGGCATTCGTTTGCCGGATGAAGTTCTGCCTTTTTCAAATACGCCTGGCTACTTACGTCCGTGGCTGCTGGATCACACCCGGGCGCGGGTTTGCGTATAAACTCCTGACAGTACGCTGTCAGTAGCCCTGTCGTATATTCCTCCTGAACTCACTCACTAAGGCAGGAGGATGTATGAAGAGCGTCATTAACTGGTTTGAGATCCCCGTAACGGATATGGCACGCGCTATCGCGTTTTATGAGCCGGTGATGCAAGTATCATTTCGCCGTGAAAAAATGGACTGCACCGACCTGGCCGTATTCCCCTATGACGAACCGGCAACCGGCGGTGCGCTGGCAAAATTTGATGGCATTACACCCTCCGCACAGGGCGCTATTATTTACCTGCATACTGCGGATCTGGCGGCCACGCTTGCGCGCGTCGCGATCGCGGGCGGAGAGTGCGTTTTTGGGCCCGTTGATTTGGGGCAGGATATTGGCACTATCGCGCTGTTTACCGACAGTGAAGGGAACCGCGTTGGCCTGCATCAACCCGTATAGTCATCGCTAAATATCGAGAGCTAAAATGACCCGACGCGCCGACCGTTTATTCCAGATTGTGCAGATCCTGCGTGGCAGAAGGCTGACGACGGCGGCGCTGTTGGCCGAGCGGCTTGAGGTTTCCGAGCGGACTATCTATCGCGATATCCGTGACCTCTCTGTATCTGGCGTCCCCGTAGAAGGCGAGGCGGGCAGTGGTTATCGCTTAATGGCCGGGTTTGACCTGCCGCCGCTGATGTTAACTCATCGCGAATCAGAAGCGCTGATGGTCGCCATTCGCTTACTGAAAACCTGGGGAGGGGATTCGCTCTCCCGCGATCTGGAGTCCGCGCAGGAAAAGGTACTGGCAATTCTGCCGGAGGAGAGTCGGCGCAGGGCTGAACAGACGCGGATCTTTGCGCCGGATTTTGGGACTCAGCTTCATTCACGCAGCGCGTTTGATCTCATCCATCGTGCCGTTTCCGCACAGCAGGTGCTGGCGCTGCATTATCGTGATGAAGCCGGGCATCTTTCCTGGCGTGACGTACAGCCGCTGGGGATGTTTTTCTGGGGAGAGCACTGGCTTCTGGTGGCCTGGTGTGAGCGAAGAGCTGATTATCGCTGTTTTCGCGTAGATCGCTGTTTGCAGATCACCCCGCTCGACAGGCGGTTTCGTGAGTGCGCTGAGCGTTCGTTAAGCGATTTTTTACGTAAAGTACGCCGTGAAAACAGGCCATAAAAATCCAGCGGTGAACGCTAGCTTCTGCATCCTCCACGGGCAATGGCGCGCGCAGAGTGTTAAACTTCCCCCTATAACCCTACCTTTAACGCAGATACAGAGTCATTATGGCGATTATCCCTAAGAACTATACCCGGCTGGAAAACGGCTATCGTGAAAAGGCGCTCAAATTATTCCCGTGGGTATGCGGGCGATGCTCTCGCGAATTTGTTTACTCCAACCTGCGCGAGCTGACGGTCCATCATATCGATCACGACCACACCAATAACCCGGAAGACGGCAGTAACTGGGAACTGCTATGCCTGTATTGTCACGATCATGAGCATTCGAAATATACCGAAGCGGATCAGTATGGATCGACCGTGATTGCCGGGGAGGACGCGCAGAAAGATGTCGGCGTCGCGACGCATAATCCCTTCGCTAATTTGAAAGCGATGATGGATAAAAAGAAATAACAAAGCGCTGGTGAGTTGCGGGTCGTAGGGAAATACGTTAAGCGCTGCCTCCGGTATATCGATTGATACTCATCTGCTTCAGGTTGCTTGTGCGTTGCTTTGTTACCCGGTCATCGATAAACCCTGCCCTTACGGACTGTCGCTATGCGGCGGTCAAATCTGTTTCCGACAGATTTCTCCTCCCAGTCACATAGCTATCTATGTTGCCGGAGATTGACTCTCTTGTCGCATGATTCGGCCAACGGCCTCACGCCTTCGCGGCCAGCACAGGTGCTGTTCAAATCAGTCCTGCAACTCGAATTACTGTGGGCATGAATAGATCAAAGCGGCTTTATCTGTATTGCAAATTATAATCATTATCGATATTATTCTGCGCTTCTTGCAGGATGCACGATATCACTTTGATAAAAATAATGTGTTGTAATAAATAATTCGTGAACCGTCAGGAAGGTGCGGCCAAAAGGAGTAGGCGCGGTAACGCTGGGTTCGTCGACAGGAAGACGACATTTGATGACCAAATCCATAGCTGGCTTATCTTTTTCCCTTGCAACGAATCGCGATACACCACGCGTGTCCTGGGGGAAAACGAGTACGGTGCTCGCACTCTCTGTTGCACTTCATGCATTATTGCTGGTGCTCTTTCTTGGTGATAAAAGTCATAAGTTCCCCCCACGCGATCGGGCCGGTAGCACAGGCAATGTCTTTTCCGTCGTTGCGATAAGCCCCCCATCGTTGCCGGACTCTTCAGCAGAAACGGCGCAGCCGATCGTCGTTGAGTCGACAGTGAAAGCGGTTGTCGCGGAAAAGGCGGAAGTTCTCGTTCCGCAAAAGAAAACGACTCCAACGCGCACGGTAAAAACGAAAGCCATTCAACCGCGTCCGCTCCCTCGCACCAGGGCCGAAGAGAACCGAATAAAGCCTGTTACGACGCAAAGCCGCACCGTTTGGCCTTCCCGTACTCCGGGGCCGACATTGGAAATGTCAACAACGGCTCAGGAAGGGCGTAGCGGCAATGCGCTAAAAACGGGTGAAAGCATCATCAATGATGCCGCAAAAGGCTCAGGGAATACCCGCAATAGCGCATTCCATATTTTAAACCGACGCGTGAATTACCCGACCAGGGCGCGTTCTATGGGGATCGAAGGTCGGGTTAAAGTGCAATACGACGTCAGCTCGTCAGGAACTATAAAGAATATACGTATTCTTGCCGAGGATCCGCCGGATGTATTTAGCGGTAATTTACGCCGGGATATGTTGCGCTGGCGCTATGACACCACTGGCGAACTTAAAGACCAGATTGTCACCGTTATTTTTAAGATTGATGGGCGTATTCAACTGATTAATTAATTTTTTACTCTGGGGAAACTGATGAATAACGTAAGGTGTATTTTTATACCTCTTAGCATTATGGCTATGCCAGTGCTGGCGGAGAATAATGTTGAAGATACTCAAAATAATATAACAGAGCTGTCGGAGCAATCCAACGATACTATTACCGTGCGTTCGGCACCAACCAGTCAATCGATGGGGACGCAGATTATTAATGCCGATCAAATAGGGAAATATCCTACCGGTAATGGCACTATTAGCGAACTGCTGGAGCATAACCCGAACGTACGTTTCGCTAATGATAATAATAGCAGTCTTAATCCTGGGGAAATTGCGCCGGAGAATGTTTCGTTTCACGGTGAAAAGTTCTACAACAACAACTTTATGATTGATGGCTTGTCAAATAACAATACAATCAATCCCGGTAATAAAAACGGCAGTTTGACTACCGACCCGGATGGCTATAGCCCGACAGATCTGCCTTCTGGCGGAACCCAGTCCTTTTGGATTAACTCAGAGCTGGTCGATCAGCTACAGGTTTTTGATAGCAATGTCGCCGCGAAGTATGGCGATTTTACCGGCGGTGTAGTGGATGCCCGCCTGAAAGATCCGTCTCTGGATCGAGCAGCCGGAAAAATATCCTGGCGTACGACCCGGGACAGTTGGACGCGTTACCATATCGATGAAGCAAAACAAGAAAGTTTTGTCGCTGCCAGCCAGTTTTATTATCAACCCAAATTCACCAAGAATTTCTATTCTGTAACCGTTAATCAGCCGTTGAATGACAATGCCGGCTTTGTATTTGCCTACAATCGGCAGGAGTCGGTTATTCCGACATATCAATCAACGATGGATACGTGGGTCAATCAAAAACGGCTTGCGGAAACTTATCTGTTAAAAGGAACCTGGTTTGCGGATAATGGCGATATCCTGCGCCTTACCGGAATGTATTCCCCGCATAAAAGTACTTACTATAAATCCGATGTTAAAGAAGGCGGTTTCTCCAATAATGGCGGGGGGTATCGCGGAAATATAGAGTGGGAACACTATGCGCCGTGGGGGAAAATTACCAGTTTAGCGGGCTACCAGTTTGAGCAAAATAAAATTGAACAAGAGTCCAATAATCTCCGCACATGGTATCGCTATAACACCTCGCAAAACTTCGAATCACAGGCGATTACCTGGGGCTCCGGCGAAGCTAACGCCAACTTCCAGCGCGGGATTATTGGTGGTTACGGAACATTTGGTACTGATAAAGCCACAACAACCTTCAAGCAGGACGCAGAGTTCACTCCATTTGAGGCATTAGGGGTTACCCACCAACTGGATGCTGGCTGGCAGACTGATTTCTATCAGGCGCGCTATCGTCGTTTTAGTGATGTAGCCGTTGGCGCAGGTGTGGCGACAATTGACACCACCGTATCATGCCAGTCCGGGGACGATTTCTGTATCGATGGCGAGCAGTATTTTAAACGTAGAACCCTGTACCCGACGCGTACCGTAGAAGGCAGCTATACCAATTATGCCGCCTACCTGCAGGACAGCATGATTTATAAGCGCCTTGAACTGACCCCCGGCGTGCGTTTGCAGTATGACGATTACCTCAAAAACCTCACGATTGCGCCGCGTTTTGCCGGGTCTCTTGATGTCTTTGGCGACAAGCATACCCGTATATTTGGTGGCGCAAACCGTTATTACGGCCAGAATTTACTGACTTATAAATTGCGTACAGGTATTAGCGCCAATATTGCGCAAACCCGTACCGACGCGAACAGCCCGTGGGTTGGCGACACCGTCAAGTACAGCTCTTACGATTACGACGTTTCAGACCTGAAAACCCCCTATAGCGATGAGCTCTCGTTAGGTCTGTCGCAGCGCGTTCTCGATACTGTCTGGACAGTTAAATGGGTCAATCGTAAAGGCCGCGACCAGTTTGGGCGAGATAAATCCGTTAATGATGAAGGCCGTAAGGTCTATGTACTCAGTAATAATGCCAAAACGGAAGGCAATACCTGGTCATTAAGCGCGCAGCCGATTGGCCCTTATCACTTTGCTATGGCTGACGTATCGTGGGAATTGGGGGCCAGTATCGTAAAAAATAAATCCAGCTCGCAGGCTTATTACGATCAGAGCAGCACCGATGACAATATGGTCATCTTCAACGGCAAGTTGCTGGAAAAGGGCGATATGGATGCCCTGGACTTTAATACGCCGTGGAGCGCTTTCGCTAATATTAATACCTATTTCCCGGCCCTGAATCTGAACTGGAGCCAGAATATTAAGTATACAGCTGGTTATCGGGGCTATACCACCTCAACCGTCACCTGCCCGGGAAGCCATAGTGCCTGTGGTAACTACGAAGGCTCTGCCACCTTGTACGAAAAAACAAAATACAGCGATTATTTTACTTACGACTGGCGTTTTACGTGGACTCAACCAACGTTCAACGATCAATCGCTTGAGTTAACGCTGGATGTATTAAACGTGCTGGATAACGTGATCGAAGCAAGCCAGACCTCCTCCAGCGGTTCGACGCAAGTGTTGACCTATAAAACCGGCCGCCAGTTCTGGTTCGGTATGGCCTATAGCTGGTAAAGCCGGGCATTTCTCCCGCAAGGCCGCGTTTTACACGTCGTCCGCTTAATCGGCGGCGGCATGAAGCAATGAAAGGATAATAATAATGCGTAAACGCCTCTATGGCTGTTTTCTTGCGCTGCTGGTCATGGTTGCGAGTCAACCAGCGATCGGTGATGAAATAAGCGTTCCCCTTCCTGTCGTGACGGAAGGCAGGCTCGCTAATGGCCTGCGCTATACCATCATCCCGCTACACGCGGAAAAAGGGCGTATCGATGTGCGTATGAATGTCGATGCTGGCTCGCTGGATGAAACTGACCAGCAGTCCGGGGTTGCGCATATGGTGGAGCATATGGTGTTTCGCGCCACGGATGACTGGCCGAAAGGTGTGGCCTCAAGACTGGAAGAGCAGGGCTGGCGGCGTGGCTCGCATTACAATGCCGTCACCAGCTATGAGCGTACCCAGTTTATGATGAGTCCGCCGGATGGTGCAAAAGGCCTGGATATTACGCTGCGTGCCCTGTTGCAGATGGCCGCGCATGCGCGTATTAGCCAGCAAGATCTTGATGATGAGCGTAAAGTCATTCTGGAAGAATGGCGCGGTAAACTCGGCGTCGCCAGTCGGATGAATGCGCAGCGTATTGCTGCTCTGCGAGAAGGGTCACGTTACCCGACACGTAGCAGCATCGGTAATATCGCATCAATAGAGCAGACGCCGGCCACCGTGCTGATGGATTTTTACCGCCGCTGGTATCATCCGGGCAACATGCGTTTGTTAATTATTGGCGATATTAATCCGCAAAATGTACAAGCGCAGATTCAGCGCTATTTTGCCCCGTTGCCCGCGCTCCCTGTTCCGACGCGGAACGATGCATATTATAACCAGCAGCTGCAAGCACAACTGCGCGTAGTGCGGCTACAGGACAGCGAAAGCGGCGGCAGTCAGGTATCCTGGGTTAACCGTTTCGCGGAGCCGAAATTGAACGGTCAGGAGGGATTCCGCCAGCGCCTGATTGAACAAATCGCGCTGACCGCACTAACTCGCCAGCTTAAACGTCAGCGTAGCGAGCTGCCGTCCGTTGTGGGCAATGTCGTTGCCCGTAAAGCCGATATCGGTCGTAGTACCTACGCCTTCGGCTTATTTGCTGACGTGATGCCCGGGGAATATACGCAGGGGCTGGAGACGGTCATACGAGAACGGCAACGGCTAATACAGTTTGGTCTGGATGAAAGAGACATTAATTCGGTCAAGGCAGATATCCGGCAAGCCGCTTTGCGTATGCGCGATACCCCGGAAAGTCGCCCGTTCTCCGGATGGGTTAATGAACTGGCGATTGCCTGGCAGAACGACAGGCCCTATATCGGAGCACAAATGCGTGGCAAAAATGCGCTGCTATTGCTGGACGATATTCATCTGCAAGAGGTGAACGCCCGTCTCCGGAGTTGGCTACAGGCTATGGATCAACTGGTACAGTTTAGCATTCCCGGTAAAGCATCATTCACTCCCCCGACTTCAGCGGCCATTGCTGATCGCGAGTCCGATATTGCCAGACAAAAGCTATTGCCGACAAAATGGCTCGATGGCGCACAATTACCGCCTTTGCCGCAACGTGACACCGCGGGTCAACGCCTGACGGTGAAAAACTGGCCTAAAGAGAATGTACAGGAGTGGTCGCTGAGTAATGGCGATCGCGTAATCTGGCTGCGTACACCCCAGATGAAAAATAAAATCTGGTTTCGAGCGGAGAGTCAGGCCGGTTATCTTGGAGAGGGGCTGGAGCCGTGGCGTGCGCAGCTGGCGTCACAATTAATGGGGTACGCCGCGCCGTCGGGATGGCGTGACGATGATTACTTACGCTGGAAGCAGCAGCATGGTCTGAGGTTCAATATCAACCAGCAGGCAGACGCCCTGGAGGTGAGCGCTACGGTTGAACGTGAGGAGCTGGATAATCTGTTCCATGTTTATCAACTCCTGCATACCGATGGTCATATTGATTCCGAATCAATGAAAAATAGCGTCATGGCTCTGGCTCGCCGTCAGGTGGTGCAGAAAGATTCGTTGTCTTCACAACGTGCGGCGCAAAGCGCCATCCTGCGTTTTGGTAAGACAGATTTTGAGCAACCGACTACGGCTCAACTGGCGGAACTAACGGTAGAGAGTCTCGCTGCTGAATGGAAAAAAATCAGCGCGGCACCGGTGACTTTTTTCATCATGGCGGATATACCGGAAGCGCAGTTGAAACCGGTAGTTGAACGCTATCTGGCCGGGATCGCTCGTGGTGAGCCCCTCTTTGCCTCATCGTACCAACAGTCCGCGGGCCATCGCGAAAAGCGTAGCGCACTTAATATTGAACCAAAGGCTGACGTTCAGTTGTGGAGCTTTAACCCGCAAGCATGGAGCCCGGAACGCGCAGTGCAGGTAAGCGTTGCCCGTAACCTTATTACGCAGCAATTGAAAATGGCGCTGCGTGATGATGCGCGCGGCGTATATAACCTGATGTTTAACGGCGAGCTTAATGATAAAACCGCACGGGTTGAGAGCGAGCTACGTTTCAGCAGTGCACCGGAGCGGGCGACAGAACTGGCGCAACGCGCCCGGAAGACGCTTCGCGATGCCGCCGCGCGGATAACACAACATGATATTGACGAGCAGAAAATACGCTTTAATCGTGCGGAAAATAACCGCAAAGGCGAGGTGTCAGATCTTCAACGCCGTCTGATATTGAGCTACCGCCACTATAACAATCCGGGGTATCTCTCTCGCCTTAATGGGCTAGATAATGCGATTACCCTTGCAGGCGTACGCGAGATGGCTACCCGTCTGTATAGCTCAAATAATCTGGTGATCTACACCGTTGTACCGCAAGGAAAAGCGCAATGAAGAAGAAACTGGCAGCTGTCTGGCAACTGAGCCGTACATTCTGGGGGAGCAAACAGAGCTGGAAATCCTGGGGACTGCTGGCGCTGATTATTGGCTTGGGTGGCTCAATCGTCTGGTTGAACGTGCTGATTAATAACTGGAGTAAATCGTTCTATGATGCGCTGGGCGAGTTCAATGGCACGCTGCTCTATGATCTGGTTAAGCAATACTGCATTTTTATCCTGATCTATATCGGGGTCTTTGTGTATCAGGATTGGTTTACCCGTTTGCTGATTATTCGTTGGCGACAATCTCTGACCGCAGAACTGGTGGAAAGCTGGCTGGCTAAGCAGGCATTTTATCGTATGGCGCTTTCCGGGCGTGTTGATAACCCCGATCAGCGTATCGCGGAAGATGTTAATTATTTTGTCGATAAAACGATCAGTCTGTCAGTGTCGTTTATTATCACCAGCGCGCAGTTGGGTTCTTTTGTCTGGATCTTGTGGCAACTTTCCGGCGCCCAGACATTTACGCTGTTTGGTGAGGAATGGGTGATCAAAGGTTATCTGGTATGGGTTGCGGTGATTTACACTCTTGTAGGTAGCCTTGTTACCCACCTGATCGGCAAAAAACTGCACGGTCTTAACTACCAAAAGCAGCGGGCAGAAGCAGATTTTCGTGCCGCCCTGCTGCGTAAACATGATAACGCCGAGCAGATCGCCCTCTATCAGGGAGAAAACTGGGAAATGCAGCATCTTCAGCGCGCTTTCCGGGCTATTGCGAACAACTGGCGCGCGTTGATGAATAGTGAGCGTAACCTCGGCTTTTTTACCACGGGTTATACTCGCGTCAGCCTTATCATCCCGGTATTTGCCGCCTTGCCGCTGTTTATGGCAAAAACCATTACGCTTGGCGGCCTGATGCAGGTGCGCTCCGCGTTTGGCCAGGTTCATGGCGCGCTGAGTTGGTTTATTCGCGTGTATATCGCACTGGTTGAACTTTCTGCGAGTATTGAGCGTCTGACGCAGTTTCGCCAGGCGATCGCCGAGTGTCAGAATAACCATCACGACACTCCTGACGCTGATACCACTGCGGTGGATAATCTTGTCTTATCGACACCCCAGGGTATGCCTCTGCTGTCAGGACTGAATTTCCAGTTTCCGGCGGGTAGCTGGAGTAAACTTTCCGGGCGCAGTGGGTTAGGGAAATCGACGCTACTACGTACGCTGACGGGAGTCTGGCCCTGGTTCGATGGACGCTGGCAGCGCCAGCGCGGCAAAAGTCTGTTGTTGCCGCAAAAAAGCTACGTTGGTTACGGTACGCTGCGTGAGATAGTCTGTTATCCCGGACAGCCGGATGCCGACAGCGAACGTGTAATTGAGTTGCTGCAGAGTGTTGGGTTAAATGAATGGGTGGGCGACCTTGATCACCCCCTGAACTGGGAACAAATTCTTTCGGCGGGGCAGAAACAGCGGCTGGCGTTCGCTCGTGCGTTGCGCATTGGTCCAAACGTGCTTTGGTTAGATGAAGCGACCAGCAGCCTTGATGCGCCATCTGCTCAGGAGATGTTAACGTTGATTAAGACCCGATTGCCAGGCTGTACGGTGATTGCGGTGTCGCATCAGAGTGAAATTAACCATCACTTTTCTCGACAAATCGATCTTGAACGTTTCACACCATCATCACTGTGCTGAGTTTGCTATCCCCGGCATTTATGCCGGGGAAAATCAGAATTGATCAGAAGTTATAACCGACGACCAGGTAACCAGCCCAGCCGGTAGACTTAACCGTTTCGGATTGCCATACCGGTTGAGCGTCGTTTTCCCACTGTCCGCCGTTATGGAAATAACGCGCTACGATGGAGTAGTGCCAGTGATCGTAGTTCAGCGCCAGGATGTGGCTTGAGGCGATGGAGTTGCTGGTACGGTACTGAGAGTCGCCCAGATCGGAGCCCCAGTCAAAGTTAGTGAAGCCGATGTAGCTCAGGTTACCGCCCCACAGGTCGGTCAGCGGCACAAAGTATTTCACTTTGAAACGATAGCCATCCCACTCGTTTTCGTTATCAGCCAGGTAGTTCTGCCACTGATATTTCGCATAGACGTTCAGGGAGAGGCTCATCGGCAGGCCAGTGTCGATATCGGTACCCAGACCCATATACCAGGTGCTCTGACGACCAGACTTATTGCGGCCCATATCATAGATGTAGTTGTTGGCGAAATACCACTCTTTGAACGGGCCAAAGCTCAGGTCTGTTCCGGTCAGTTTGTCGATAGAGAAACGCGGCTCAATTTCCATAAACAGGGGAGAACCGTGGTTCCAGATCCCCTTCGCATTGGTGTTACCGCCGAAGAATACCGGGGCATCCATATAGCCGTAGAAATCGAACCAGTCTTTCTTCGCAAACGCCTCATATTCCAGGTAGGTATCGTTACGCAGCTGCGGCCCGAAACGGGTATGGTAGCTCCCCACCACGTTTACGCTTTGATGCCACCAGTCAGACAGATATTGCGGTTTGTCGTTTTCTGCCGCGCTGGCGGAGAAAGATGCGGAAAGGGCCAGAGTTGCGCCAGCTGCCAGTAATGTTTTTTTCATATTGATGCCACTGTTTAAATTAAGCCTGAAGGCGTTACAAGAATCGCCGAAGCGTTTCTGAATATTTCATATTTCTGTGGTGTATATTATATGAATCATTGCTCACAAAAATATGTGTTTTTTCATATGGTGAAGACATAAGCAATCGATTGCGTTCACATTTTTATGCATTGATTGACGAAATGCCATTAAAATTCATAAGAATTGTCAATTTCTAATGAACCTATCAGGAAATTTGTGAATGGATTCGTAAGGCGGGAAAGCGCCGGCGGTTTGTGACCGCCGGCGAAACAAGGTTACTGCATCTCTGTGGGCTGGATATCGTGGATACGGACAAAGCCGAGTTGCTCCGGGGAGACGCCGTTCAGACACAGCGGAATATTGATATCGCTCGGCGCCAGAATGCTGGCTGGCGCGTTAATGAGCTGATTTTGTACGTTGACTTCCTGATAGCTGTCGGTTGTACCGCGGATCTGCCCGAAGGCGACCGTTGCGCTAAAAGCGGGTAGCGGATCGTTGGATTCTCCCTGGATGCGCAGGGTCAGTCGGGTACTGTCGCCCTCCGGAGTGATGTTGAGCAGCGACATACGCAGGGTGCCAATCTGAGTTTTGAGCCGGGCAGGCGTTTTCGCTCCCGGCAGCAGGTAAACGCCGCTGCTTGATTTCGCATTCAGGGCGTTTTGCTGCGTGATTTCTATCGTTTGCTGATTTAGCTGGCTCATCTCTTTGCTCAGCGTACTCACGCTCTGGTTCATCTGGTGGATTTCGCTTTGCTGTGCGCAGGCGCTGAGGGTGAAAAGGCTGCCCATGAGGGCCAGTTTTAAATAACGTCTTGTCATCGTTGGGATTCCGTTAACAGAGGATGATTAATGGTAGTCTGTCCGGATAGCGCACCATAGATCCTTTATCTCAAAAGCTCTTTCTTTGTTGTCGGGTCACTTCGCGGTAAACTACCCGCCAGTTTAACTACATGTCAGGACGCGCTATGCACTGCCCTTTCTGTTTCGCCGTAGATACCAAAGTTATCGACTCTCGTCTGGTGGGCGAGGGCTCTTCCGTGCGCCGTCGTCGCCAGTGTCTGGTCTGTAATGAACGCTTTACGACGTTTGAGGTGGCGGAACTGGTGATGCCTCGGGTGGTAAAAAGCAACGATGTGCGTGAACCCTTTAATGAGGACAAACTGCGCAGCGGGATGCAAAAAGCGCTGGAGAAGCGCCCGGTCAGCGCCGATGACGTGGAAATGGCGATAAACCACATTAAAACCCACCTGCGCGGCACCGGCGAGCGCGAAGTGCCGAGCAAAATGATCGGCAATCTGGTGATGGAGCAACTGAAAAAGCTCGATAAAGTCGCCTATATCCGTTTTGCTTCCGTCTATCGTAGTTTCGAAGATATTAAAGAGTTCGGCGAAGAGATCGCCCGTCTACAGGATTAAGCCATGCAGGACGAAATGTACATGGCGCGCGCGCTTAAGCTTGCTGCGCGCGGCCGCTTCACCACGCATCCCAACCCGAATGTCGGCTGCGTGATCGTCAAAGACGGCGAGATTGTCGGCGAGGGTTTTCACTATCGCGCTGGCGAACCGCACGCGGAAGTTCATGCGCTGCGCATGGCGGGCGAAAAAGCAAAAGGGGCGACGGCTTACGTCACGCTGGAACCCTGTAGTCATCACGGGCGGACGCCGCCGTGCTGCGAAGCACTGATTGTGGCGGGCGTGGCCCGGGTGGTCGCCGCGATGCAGGACCCGAATCCGCAGGTCGCGGGGCGCGGTTTATACCGTCTGCAGCAGGAAGGCGTTGACGTCAGCCACGGGCTGATGATGAACGAGGCCGAAGCGCTGAATAAAGGCTTTCTGAAGCGGATGCGCACGGGATTCCCGTATGTCCAGCTTAAAATGGGCGCGTCGCTGGATGGCCGCACGGCGATGGCCAGCGGCGAGAGCCAGTGGATAACGTCACCGCAGGCGCGACGCGACGTGCAGCGTCTGCGCGCGCAAAGCCACGCCATCCTCACCAGCGGCGCCACGGTGCTGGCGGACGATCCGGCGCTCACGGTGCGCTGGCAGGAACTGGATGCCGATACCCAGGCGTTGTATCCGCAGGAAGACCTGCGCCAGCCTTTACGGATCGTCATCGACAGCCAGAATCGCGTGACGCCGCAGCATCGTATTGTGCAGCAGGCAGGCGAAACGCTGTTTGCCCGTACCCGCGAAGATGAACGCCAGTGGCCGGAGAACGTGCGTAGCCTGCTGGTGCCGGCGCATAACGGCCATCTTGACCTGGTTTCGCTGATGATGCTGCTGGGGAAACAGCAGATTAACTCGATTTGGGTCGAGGCCGGACCAGCGCTCGCCGGCGCGCTGTTACAGGCCGGGGTGGTGGATGAGCTTATCGTCTATATTGCGCCTAAACTGTTAGGCAACGACGCGCGGGGATTGTGCGTATTGCCGGGGCTTGAGAAACTTAGCCAGGCGCCCCATTTCAAATTCAACGAGATACGTCATGTAGGCCCGGATATTTGCCTGCATTTAGTGAATGCCTGATTTCCCCGGTCAAAAGGGAAAGCAGTGTGCCGATTATTGTGATAGAATCCGCCCCCCTTGCGGGGCCAAATGAACCCGAAGGAAGAGTATGAACATTATTGAAGCTAACGTTGCTACCCCGGACGCTCGCGTCGCCATCACCATTGCGCGTTTCAACAACTTTATCAATGACAGCCTGCTGGAGGGTGCGATTGACGCCCTGAAACGCATTGGTCAGGTAAAAGATGAAAACATTACCGTTGTTTGGGTGCCCGGCGCGTATGAGCTGCCGCTGGCGGCTGGCGCGCTGGCAAAAACCGGTAAATATGACGCGGTGATTGCGCTGGGTACCGTTATTCGGGGCGGCACTGCGCACTTTGAATATGTGGCTGGCGGAGCAAGCAATGGCCTGGCGCACGTCGCTCAGGATAGCGGCATTCCGGTAGCCTTCGGTGTTCTGACCACTGAAAGTATTGAACAAGCCATCGAACGTGCTGGTACCAAAGCCGGTAACAAAGGCGCTGAAGCCGCGCTGACCGCGCTGGAAATGATTAACGTATTGAAAGCCATTAAGGCCTGATTTTTGTAAGGGGAATTCCGTGAAACCTGCTGCTCGTCGCCGCGCTCGTGAGTGTGCTGTCCAGGCGCTTTACTCCTGGCAGTTGTCCCAGAACGACATCGCTGATGTCGAATACCAGTTCCTGGCGGAACAGGATGTGAAAGATGTGGACATTCTGTATTTCCGTGAGCTGCTGTCCGGAGTGGCGACTAACAGCGCATATCTCGACGGCCTGATGAAGCCGTACCTGTCTCGTCTGCTGGACGAGCTGGGTCAGGTGGAAAAGGCAGTGCTGCGTATCGCGCTGTTTGAACTGGCAAAGCGCAGCGATGTACCGTACAAAGTTGCGATTAACGAAGCCATCGAGCTGGCAAAAACCTTTGGCGCTGAAGATAGCCACAAGTTTGTCAACGGCGTGCTGGACAAAGCAGCCCCGGTAATTCGTCCCAACAAAAAGTAAACGCCAGGGCCGGTTTTGCAGAGTTCTGCTCTCTGCAATCCGGTCTTATTTTTTTCTTTTGCTGAGGCATAACGTATGGCATGCGGCGAATTTTCCCTGATTGCCCGTTATTTTGATCGTATAAAAAGCGCCCGTCTTGATGTTGAAACCGGCATTGGTGACGACTGCGCACTCCTGAATATCCCCGAGAAAAAAACGCTGGCAATCAGCACCGACACTCTGGTGGCGGGAAACCATTTTTTACCTGATATCGACCCTGCCGACCTGGCTTATAAAGCGCTGGCGGTGAATTTGAGCGACCTTGCGGCAATGGGCGCTGAACCGGCGTGGTTAACGCTGGCTCTGACCCTGCCGGAAGCGGACGAAGCGTGGCTGGAGGCCTTTAGCGACAGCCTGTTTGTTCAGCTTAGCTATTATGATATGCAGCTGATTGGCGGCGATACCACTCGCGGGCCGCTGTCGATGACGCTGGGCATTCACGGCTTCGTGCCGCCGGGACGTGCGTTGAAGCGCTCCGGAGCGAAGCCGGGCGACTGGATTTATGTCACCGGGACGCCGGGGGATAGCGCTGCGGGCCTGGCGATTTTGCAGGCGCGGCTACAGGTTGAAGACGCGGCCGATGCCGATTATCTGCTGGCGCGCCATCTGCGCCCGCTACCGCGTATTCTGCAGGGCCAGGCGCTGCGCGATCTGGCAAGCTCCGCCATCGATCTTTCCGACGGCCTGATTTCCGATCTGGGGCATATTCTCAACGCCAGCAGCTGCGGCGCGCGCGTTGATCTGGATATGATGCCGTTCTCGGATGCGATGCTGCGCCAGGTTGACGCGGAGCAGGCGCTCCGCTGGGCGCTTTCCGGCGGCGAAGATTACGAGCTGTGCTTTACCGTGCCTGAACTTAACCGCGGGGCCCTGGATGTCGCTCTCGCCCATCTTGGCGCGCGTTTTACCTGTATCGGGCAGATCCTGCCGGAAAACGAAGGTCTGCACTTTACCCGCGAGGGGAAGGCGGTCACGCTGAACTTTAAGGGGTATGACCATTTTGGTGCGGAGTAAAGATGTCGCGAAAAGCCGCCTGAAGATGCGTAATCCCTGGCATCTGCTGGCGACCGGTTTTGGCAGCGGGTTAAGTCCTGTCGTGCCTGGAACCATGGGATCGCTGGCGTCGATTCCATTCTGGTATCTGATGACTTTTCTCCCCTGGCAGCTCTATTCGCTGGTGGTGATGATGAGCATCTGCATCGGCGTGTATATCTGTCACCGTACGGCGAAAGATATGGGTACCCACGATCACGGCAGTATCGTCTGGGACGAGTTTGTCGGGATGTGGATCACCCTGATGGCTTTGCCGACGCTGGACTGGCAGTGGGTTGCCGCAGGGTTTGTTATTTTCCGTATTTTTGATATGTGGAAGCCGTGGCCGATCCGCTGGTTCGATCGCAATATCCACGGCGGGATGGGCATTATGGTGGACGATATCGTTGCCGGAGTGATTTCCGCCGGGGTCCTGTACGTAATTGGCCATCACTGGCCGATAGGCCTGTTCTGACGACAACCCGGCCAGCAGGCCGGGTGTTGTGTTTACTTGAATCCCACTGTGGGATGCGGTTTATATGGCGCTTCCAGCTTTTCAATCTGCGCCGGCGTGAGGCTTAAATCGACCGCATGAAGCAGCTCATCCAGTTGTTCCTGTCTTGAGGCGCCGATAATCGGCGCGGCCACGGTCGGCTTGCTTAACAGCCAGGCCAGCGCCACCTGAGCGCGCCCGGCGTCAAGTTCTTCCGCGACTTCGGCAAGGTTTGCCGCAACTTGTTTATCGTTTTCATCCGTTGTGTTGTAGAGGGACTTACCGAATTCATCCGATACCAGACGGGCGGTGGTTTCCCCCCACGGGCGAGTCAGGCGACCGCGCGCCAGCGGGCTCCACGGCATCACCGCGACGCCTTTACGGCTACACAGCGGCAACATCTCGTTTTCCTCTTCACGATAAATCAGATTGTAGTGGTCCTGCATGGTGACGAAGCGCGCCCAGTTATTCTGCTCCTGCAACGCCAGCGCCTGGGCAAACTGCCGGGCATGCATCGACGAGGCACCGATATAGCGCGCTTTACCCGCCTTAACGACATCGTTTAGCGCTTCCAGGGTCTCTTCAATCGGGGTGGCGTAATCCCAGCGGTGGATTTGCAACAGATCGACATACTCCATGTTGAGACGGCGCAGGCTGTCGTCAATGGATCGCAGGATTTGCCCCCGTGACAGTCCCTGGGGCAGATCGCCCACCTGATGGTAAACCTTCGTGGCGACGATAACGGCATCGCGGCGGGCATACTCACGCAGCGCGCGACCGAGGATCTCTTCGCTGCTGCCGTCGGAATAGTTGTTCGAGGTGTCGAAAAAATTGATGCCGCCTTCAAGGGCATGCTTGATCAGCGGACGGCTGCTCTCTTCCGGTAAGGTCCAGGCGTGGTTACCGCGATCCGGTTCGCCGAACGTCATACAGCCGAGGCACAGCCGGGAAACGCGCAGATCGGTATTGCCAAGGGGAATGTAGTGCATAATGCGCTCCTGCTACGAATAAAGAATATCGTTTAAGCATAGCAGGAGCCGTGATGGGAATTATGCTAACCAGACGTGGATTTTGGCTTCAATACCGGCGGCATCGAGGCCGAGGTCGGCATGAACCTCTTCTTGCGTTCCCTGCGGAATAAAGCAATCAGGCAGGCCAAGATTCAGCACCGGAACCATGCGGCGGCGGGACATCAGCAGCTCATTCACGCCGCTGCCCGCACCGCCCATAACGGCATTCTCTTCAAGGGTCACCAGCGCTTCATGTTCGGCGGCCAGTTGCAGGATCAGCGCGTCATCCAGCGGTTTGGCAAAACGCATATCCACCAGAGTGGCATCAAGCTTTTCCGCTACTTTTGCGGCTTGCGGCAGCAGCGTGCCGAAATTAAGAATGGCGATCTTCTTACCTTCGCGTTTCACCACCCCTTTACCGATAGCCAGCGAAGACAGCGGTTCAAATGCCGCGCCGGTACCTGAACCGCGCGGGTAGCGCACGGCGCTCGGGCCATCGTTGTAGTGATAGCCGGTATACAGCATCTGGCGACATTCGTTCTCATCGCTCGGGGTCATGATAACCATATCCGGGATACAGCGCAGGAAGGAGATATCAAACGCGCCCTGATGGGTCTGCCCATCGGCGCCGACGATCCCCGCACGGTCGATGGCGAAAAGCACCGGCAGCTTCTGGATCGCGACATCGTGAATCACCTGGTCATAGGCGCGCTGCAGGAAGGTGGAGTAAATCGCCACCACCGGCTTGTAGCCGCCAATCGCCAGCCCGGCGGCAAAAGTCACCGCATGCTGCTCGGCGATAGCGACGTCGAAATACTGGTCAGGATATTTTTTCGAGAACTCGACCATCCCGGAGCCTTCGCGCATCGCCGGGGTGATGGCCATTAATTTGTCATCTTTCGCGGCGGTTTCGCACAGCCAGTCGCCGAAGATTTTTGAGTAAGTAGGCAGACCGCCGCTGCTTTTGGGCAGCACGCCGCTGGTGTGGTCGAATTTCGGCACCGCATGGAAGGTAATCGGGTCTTTTTCGGCGGGCTCATAGCCGCGGCCTTTTTTGGTCATAATATGCAGGAACTGGGGTCCTTTCAGATCGCGCATATTCTTCAGCGTATTAACCAGGCCGATAACATCGTGGCCATCCACCGGCCCAATGTAGTTAAAGCCCAGCTCTTCAAACAGCGTTCCCGGTACCACCATGCCTTTGAGATGTTCTTCGGTGCGTTTGAGCAACTCTTTGATGGGCGGTACGCCTGAAAAGACCTTTTTGCCGCCTTCACGCAGCGTGGAATAAAGCTTGCCGGAGAGCAGTTGCGCCAGATGGTTGTTTAGCGCCCCGACATTTTCGGAGATCGACATTTCATTGTCATTGAGGACCACCAACAGGTCGGGTTTGATGTCGCCCGCGTGGTTCATCGCTTCAAATGCCATCCCGGCGGTTATTGCCCCATCGCCGATAACGCAGACCGCGCGGCGCTGCTTATCTTCTTTGGCCGCGGCGATCGCAATCCCAATCCCGGCGGAGATGGAGGTCGAAGAGTGACCAACGCTCAGGACGTCATACTCGCTTTCTCCGCGCCACGGGAAAGGATGAAGCCCGCCTTTCTGGCGGATGGTGCCGATTTGGTCGCGGCGGCCGGTCAGAATTTTATGCGGGTATGCCTGATGGCCCACGTCCCAGATCAGGCGATCAAACGGCGTGTTATAGACGTAATGTAGCGCCACAGTGAGCTCTACTGTACCGAGGCCGGAGGCAAAGTGCCCGCTGGAACGGCTGACGCTGTCCAGCAGATAACGCCGTAGTTCATCGCACAGTTTTGGCAGACTATCTTTTGGCAACAGACGCAACTCCTGGGTGGAATCCACCAGCGCCAGGGTCGGGTATTTGGCAATATCAAAACTCATCAGAGACTCATTTATTGTTTATTTATCGCGCTGAATTATGTAATTCGCGAGCGCGTTCAGCGCCGTGATATCCAGAGATTGCGCGGCCAGTTCATTTAGCGACTGGCGGGCGTCGGTAATCAGATCATGGGCTTTTTTCCGGGCTTGCTCAAGTCCCAGAAGGGCGGGGTAGGTGCTTTTGCCCAACTGCTGGTCGGCTCCCTGACGTTTGCCGAGTGTCGCAGTATCCCCTACTACATCAAGAATGTCATCCTGGACCTGGAAAGCCAGACCGATATTTTCCGCATAGCGGTCAAGGGCGGGCAGCGCTTTACGCCCCGCATCCCCCGCGCTCAATGCTCCCAGTCGCACCGCCGCGCGGATGAGCGCCCCGGTCTTGTGGCGATGAATACGCTCCAGCGCCTGCAGATCAACCTGCTGCCCTTCCGCCTGCAGATCCAGCGCCTGACCGCCGCACATACCGGCGATGCCGCTGGCCTGCGCCAGTTCAGAAATCATCGCCAGACGATCGCGATCCGGCACTTCCGGCATGGAGGCATCACTCAGTATAGAAAACGCCAGCGTTTGCAGGGCGTCTCCGGCAAGAATAGCGTTCGCTTCGCCGAATTTAATATGGCAGGTCGGCTGGCCGCGGCGTAAATCGTCATCATCCATCGCCGGTAGATCGTCGTGTATCAGCGAATAAGCATGAATGCACTCAACGGCGGCGGCGGGGGCGTCCAGCGTGGAACGACTGACGCCAAACATGTCGCCGGTGGCATAAACCAGAAACGGGCGCAGGCGTTTGCCGCCCAAGAGTGCGCCATATTGCATGGCTTCGACCAGCGGAGTGTTCTGAAAAGGCTGAGGCGCGATAAAGCGACGAAGGGCATCGTTGGCTTGTTCAACACAAGCCTGTAGCTGTTGGGGAAAGTCCATTTATTCAGCGTCCGGCGTAAAAGATGTAAGCGGCGCGTCTTCGCTATCCGCCAGCAGAATTTGTACGCGCTGCTCTGCCTGCTGCAGTTTGGCCTGCCCCTGGCGCGCCAGCTGTATTCCGCGCTCAAATTCCCCGAGCGCTTCTTCTAACGGCAGTGAGCCGCTTTCCAGACGATTAACAATCTGTTCCAGCTCGCTCAGGGCGGTTTCAAAACTGGCCGGGGCCTCATTTTTCTTTGGCATAGTGAATATAGACTCTTGTCATGTCTTAATAGCGATCAATATGGTAACGAAGTCGCGCGGTTAATCAAATAACGCGCAATGCCAGGTGAAAAGCGCCCAATAGTGGTATACTCCGCGCCCTGGATGCAGACGCCGATCGCGCCTGTACAACTTTTTATGCTTAAAAGCCCACCGGGCTTGCTAACGAACTATTGTCGCTATGAAGTTTATCATTAAATTGTTCCCGGAAATCACCATCAAAAGCCAATCTGTGCGATTGCGCTTCATTAAAATCTTAACCGGGAACATTCGTAACGTTCTCAAGAACTATGATGAGACGCTTGCCGTCGTTCGTCACTGGGACCATATCGAAGTCCGGGCGAAAGATGAAAATCAGCGCCCGGCTATCCGCGACGCGCTGACCCGCATTCCCGGTATTCACCATATTCTGGAAGTTGAAGATGTTCCTTTTACTTCCCTGCACGACATTTTCGAACAGACTCTGCCGCTATGGCGTGAAACGCTGGAAGGCAAAAGTTTCTGCGTGCGCGTTAAGCGTCGCGGTAAGCATGAGTTTACCTCTATTGAAGTAGAACGCTACGTCGGCGGCGGTTTAAACCAGCATATTGAAACGGCGCGGGTGAAGCTGACCAACCCGGATGTGACGGTCAACCTTGAGATCGAAAACGATCGTCTGCTGCTGGTGAAAGGGCGCTACGAAGGTATTGGCGGTTTCCCGATCGGTACTCAGGAAGATGTCCTGTCACTGATTTCCGGCGGTTTCGATTCCGGCGTCTCCAGCTATATGCTGATGCGTCGCGGCTGCCGCGTGCATTACTGTTTCTTCAACCTTGGCGGCGCGGCGCATGAAATCGGCGTGCGTCAGGTGGCGCATTACCTGTGGAATCGCTTCGGTAGTTCTCATCGTGTCCGTTTTGTGGCGATTAACTTTGAACCGGTGGTTGGTGAAATTCTTGAGAAAGTCGATGACGGCCAGATGGGCGTGGTGCTCAAGCGTATGATGGTCCGCGCGGCGTCAAAAGTTGCCGAGCGCTACGGCGTGCAGGCGCTGGTGACTGGCGAGGCCTTAGGCCAGGTCTCCAGTCAGACGCTGACCAACCTGCGCCTGATCGACAACGTTTCGGATACGCTGATTCTGCGTCCGCTGATTTCGCACGATAAAGAGCACATTATTAATCTGGCGCGCGAAATCGGCACCGAAGATTTTGCCCGCACCATGCCCGAATATTGCGGCGTTATTTCGAAAAGTCCGACGGTGAAAGCGGTGAAGGCCAGGATCGAGGCGGAAGAAGAGCATTTCGATTTCAGTATCCTTGATAAAGTGGTGGCGGAAGCGAATAACATTGATATTCGCGATATCGCTCAGCAGACCGGGCAGGACGTGGTGGAAGTGGAGACCGTCAGCGGTTTCGGCCCCGATGACATGATCCTCGATATCCGTTCTGTTGATGAACAGGACGATAAGCCGCTGAAGGTGGACGGCGTGGAGGTGGTTTCTCTGCCGTTCTATAAGCTGAGCACCAAATTTGGCGATCTCGACCAGAGTAAAACCTGGCTGTTGTGGTGCGAGCGCGGCGTGATGAGCCGTCTGCAGGCGCTGTATCTGCGCGAGCAGGGCTTTGACAACGTGAAGGTGTATCGCCCTTAGTTTTTTGCATCAAGGCGCAAACATGAAAAACGGCAATCCTGGGTTGCCGTTTCGCGTTTATTCATAGTAGTTATAAATACCCGCCGCCATCACCAGCTGTGAAGCGACGTCGTGTGCTTTTTCGCGCCCAACCAGCAGATCGATTATCTTCAAGGCGAAATCAATTGCTGTTCCCGGCCCCTGACTGGTGAGCAGTTTTACGCGAGGGTCCCATACCACACGTTTATCCAGCCACTGTTCGGCGGGGATTTTGTCTTTCAATGCCGGGAAGCCGGTCATATTGCCGATGGGGAAGATAGCGTGCGGAACGAGCACCGTGGCGGCCGCTGCACAAATCGCGGCGACAATACGCCCGGAACGGTGGAACTGCTGAACGGTTTCGACCAGCAGCGGGCTGTCGCGGAAGCACTCTGCCCCCTTAATGCCGCCGGGTAAAACGATGATATCGAAATCGCCGTCGGCCACGTCAACCAGCGGCGCATCGGCCAGCAGCCTGACGCCGCGTGAGCAGACGATGGTCAGATCGCCATCGCTGGCGACGCTCGCCGTGGTGACCCTGATGCCGCCGCGAACGAGTAAATCAATGGTGGTGACTGCTTCGGTCTCTTCGCTACCAGGGGCGAGGCAAATCAGTGCCGACGCGCTCATATTCATTCTCCTTATGCTTTACCAGTTCAAACAGACGGGTATTTTCCGGTACGGCGATGCCGTGGGCGCGAGCGCGTTTTAACAGAAAACCAGTGATATAGTCGATTTCCGTATGGCGCTGGGCGAGAATATCCTGCAGCATAGAAGAGGTATTTTCTGCCGTACTTTCAATAACCTGATGAACATAGAATAACAGGTTTTCCGGCGAGGTATGCATTCCCTCGCGCTCCATAACCGCCGCAACCTCATAACAAATCGCGGCGACCTCCTGCGGGTATGCGCGTAACTCGCCGTTCCGGCAATTTTTCAACGCCGTCAGCGGGTTAATCACGCAGTTCACCGCCAGCTTACTCCAGATTGCGGGATAGATATTGTTATGCCAGGCAACGTCGGGCAACACGCGCTGCAGAACATCGGCGAGATAGCTGTAGTCCTGCGGATAGTTTTTTGCCGGGCCAATATGGCTGGTACCGTTGGCGACATGGATGATGACGTTGCCGTCGCGACGGGCCGCCTGGGTTGTCGAAGCCATCAGCAACGGCTGTTTGATGGTTTTAAGTTCATCCACAGTGCCCATGCCATTATGCATTAACAGAACCGGCGATGATGCGGGCAGGGCGGCGCTGAGATTTTTCACTGCGTTAGAAACCTGCCAGGCTTTTAGCGTCACCAGCAACAGGTCGCTGCTGGCGAGGAATTCAGGATCGTTAGCGGTGAAGGATTCGTTAAACACGCTACCGTCGGTTTCAATCACATTAACGCTGCAGAATGGTTGAGGGACGCGTAGCCAGCCCTGGACTTCATGTCCGTGTTTGTACAGCGCAGTTAGCCATAACTGTCCCAGTGCACCGCATCCGAGTACGGTTACTTTCATTATTCCTCCTCACCTGTAAGTGCTGCATCAGGTGTTCATGGCTAAAGTATAGCGTTATCAGTTATCCTCTCGGGATAACAAGTTGAGTTATGTTGCGTTGCAGGTATTATGCAACGCAAAAGAAACGGAAGGAGAGGAAAAGATGCCATCTTTCGATATTGTCTCTGAAGTCGATCTTCAGGAAGTTCGAAACGCCGTAGAGAACGCGGGCCGTGAGGTTGAATCGCGTTTTGATTTTCGTAACGTTGAAGCGAGCTTTGAACTGAACGAAAAAAACGAGACCATCAAGGTCCTCAGCGAGTCTGATTTTCAGGTTAACCAGCTATTGGATATCCTGCGCGCCAAGCTGCTGAAACGCGGCATTGAAGGCAGCTCAATCGAGGTGCCGGATGAGTTTGTGCACAGCGGTAAAACCTGGTTTGTCGATGCAAAGCTGAAGCAAGGGATTGAGAGCGCGACGCAGAAGAAAATCGTCAAGCTTATTAAGGACAGCAAGCTGAAAGTACAGGCACAGATTCAAGGGGAAGAAATTCGCGTTACCGGTAAGTCTCGCGACGATCTGCAGTCGGTTATGGCGCTGGTGCGCGGCGGTGATTTAGGCCAGCCGTTCCAGTTCAAAAACTTCCGCGATTAAGCGCGCGGGAGCCTTTGCAGGATTGATATTACTATAAAAGCGGGTTAACCCCGCTTGAGCGATGACAAACCTGTATGAGATATTGTGCCGGTATTTCTGCCGGGTGGCGGCTGACGCCTGACCCGGCCTGCAAATGCTGACTGCCGTTTTCTATTGGTTCACGCTAACCTGCGATGAACCTTTTTTATACCCCTTTGATAGCCTGCTCAATCTCAACGCGGTTAGTGATCTTACTGTCTATTTTGATGTAGACCGAACGCTCTTCAGCAATCACCAGCACCTCTTTTACGCCCTCTTTGGCCTGTAAACGTTCCTGTAATATCACATCCGCAGCGACATCATCGGGGATCTCGACCCGCAGGCTGCTGACGTACGGTGGTTCACTCATGGTGCTGGCCACCAGTAGCCACAGCATCGCCAGCAGCGCGCCAAGCAGGAACACGGTTTGTGCGTCAAAGAAGCCATCCACCCAGCCGCCAACAGCTCCGCCAATCGCCACGCCGAGGAACTGGCTGGTGGAGTAAACCCCCATTGCGGTGCCTTTGTAACCGGCCGGTGATTCTTTACTGATTAACGATGGCAACAGCGCTTCCAGCAGATTAAACGCGAGGAAGAACAATTGCACGCCCGCCACCAGTTCCCAGAAGTAGCCCCCGGCACCCCAGAGCACGATCTCAGCAATCAGCAGGATCGCAACGCACAGCAGGAAAACGCGTTTCATTTTGCGCTTTACTTCGGCGTAGATAATAAACGGCACCACGGCGATGAAGGAGACCACCATGGTGACCAGATAGATTTTCCAGTGTTCGGCGGCGGGAAAACCGGCGGCCTCAAGCTGTCCCGGCAGGGCGACGAAGGTGGACATCAGCATGGTATGCAGACACATAATGCCGAAGTTGAGTCTTAGCAGTCTGGGTTCAGCAAGCACTTTACTGAAGCAGCCTTTTACCATCCCGGACTCACGATTCAGTACGTGATGACGGCTGTTTGGCACCACCCATAGCGTGAGCAGAATGCCGAGCGTTGCCAGAGCGGCAATCATCCAGAAGAGCGCATGCAGGCCCAACTGATGGGTCACTATGGGGCCGAGAACCATCGCGATAGCAAAGGTGATGCCAAAACTGACGCCAATAAAGGCCATGGCTTTCGTGCGATTCTGTTCACGTGTTAAATCGGAAAGCAGCGCCATTACCGCCGCGGCAATCGCCCCGGAGCCTTGCAGCGCACGGCCCAGAATAATGCCCCAGATAGCGTCGGAAAGGGCGGCGATAACGCTGCCGAGAATAAAGATTAACAGACCGCCGACTATCAGCGGTTTGCGCCCGATCCTGTCAGAAAGCAGGCCGAAAGGGATCTGAAATATTGCCTGGGCCAGCCCGTAAATGCCAATTGCCAGACCGATGAGCGCTTCACTGGCGCCTTGTAACGCCATGCCATAGGTGGTCAGAACCGGCAGGACCATAAACATGCCGAGCATACGCAGAGAGAATACGGCCCCCAAACCCCAGGTCGCGCGCAGTTCGCCTGGCGTCATTTTGTTATCGTTCATTACTACCTCAATATAAAAATTGCGACTAGTGTAGTGGTGGTAGCATGAAGCGTAAATAAATGTTTGTTTAACAGATATTACGACAGTGTTGCATGATGAGGGGAGGCGGTAATCGCCGGACGGTCTGCCAGCGGCACCGATGCGGGTCAGACGCAACGGCGAGGATGAATGACGGATAACGGGTCAGCCCAATCTGAAACCACCGGGGGCTCCGGTGGTTTTTGTCCTGGTTCCGCGCGGTTAATTTATGGCGCGCTCCTGATTGCCGTCGCCGGGGATGCGGATTTTTTCGTCGCATCGGCGGCAAAAATACCTTTAGCCGCCAGCCCGGCGACGGTGATCGCGGCGGGAATGCCAAGGATCAGGAAAACGCTTTCGAAGCGGAGGTTCAGCGCCAGCATTTCAGCCCCGGCAAAGGCGCTGAGGATGGCTCCCATCCGACCAACCCCATGCATCCAACTGGAGCCTGTGGCCCGCGCTTCTGTGGGATAATAGCGGGCGGAGAGCGCGTTCATACCCGTATTTGCGCCATTTAAACAGGCACCGCTGATAAATGCCAGCAGGCAAATGAGCGCAAAGCTTGCCGCCGCATAGCCCATCGCCATCGTAAACAGGCCGCCCACCGCGTAAATAAACCCAAGTGCCCGATGCGGGTTGATTCGGTCCATCAGCCAGCCAGCGAACAGCGAACCAATAGTTCCGCCCGCCTGGTACATTGCCGTCATCACCGCCGCCTGGCTGACCGTCAGGCCCACCTCTTTAACCAGCGTCGGTAGCCAGCTACCGAGGAGATAAACCAAAAAAAGCCCCATAAAGTAAACCAGCCATAGCATCAGCGAACCGAAGCGATACTGGCGGGAGAGCACGATGCGCATCGCATTGGTACTGGCGGGCTGTACCGGGAGGCTGAATTCGGCGTTATCGGCGATTTGTCCGGGATAGAGGCGCCGCAAAATCTTGCGAATGCGTTCGGCTGGCGCTCGCTTAACCACCAGAAAGCGCACTGATTCGGGCAACAGCCAGATGAGTAGCGGCGCGAACAACAGCGGGAGAATACCGCCGAGCAGCATCAGTGAATGCCAGCCAAATTTCGGGATCAGCCATGATGCGGAGAAACCGCCTGCCGCCGCGCCAAAGGTGAAACCACAAAAAATAATCGTAATCAGAAACGAACGCTGGCGCTCGGGGGCGTACTCCGATACCAGAGTGCCGATATTCGGCATCGCGGCGCCTAATCCCAGCCCGGTCATAAAGCGAAAGAACACCATCTGTTCAATATTATGTGAAAGCGCAGTGGCGATGGTCCAGAAGCCGAAGAAAAAGACGCTGTTGATGATAATTTTTTTCCGCCCCAGCCAGTCGGCGAGCGGCCCGGAGAAAATGGCGCCCAGCGCGAGGCCGATCAGCGCCGCGCTAATCACGAAGCCAAGTTCGTGATTGCTTACTCCCCACTCCTGTTTTAACGCCGGGGCGATAAAACCCATGATGGCGATATCAAAACCGTCCAGCGCGATCACGCAAAAACCTAAAAACACCACCAGTTTCTGGAATCGGCTGAGCGGATTGGCGTTGATTAACTCCCGAACGTCAAGGCGATGAGTCTGTGTCATTAGCCTCTCCTTATGCGCAAGGGCGCAGATAGGACTGCGCGGCGTTAAACAGCAGTTGCGCGCGAGTCAGCGGCGGCAACGCGCCACGTTCTCCGCTCAGTGGAACCTCGATCGAGACCGGCAGCATGGGCGGAAGCGCCGCCATCAGGCCATGCAGATCGAGCCCACCTTCGCCGGGCACCTTACGTGCGGCGCGGGCCTGGTAAATCAGTTCCTGTTCATCAGCGGGCATGAGCGGCGAGGCATCACAAAGTTGCATATAGTTGAGGCTATTTTGGGGCAGTTCAGCGAGCGTCGAAAGGGATTCGCCCGCCCGCCAGAAGTGGAGCGCGTCGATCAAAATACCGATATCTGAGCGGCCGCTGGCGTCGATCAGCGCCCGGGCATCGGCGATGGTGCGCAGGTGAGTCCAGGGCATGGGTTCCAGGTTCATGGTTAAGTCATACTCCCGACCGGCTTCGGCAAGGCGGGCGAGATTTTCCGCGCTGCGCGCGAGGTTTTCATCGTTTCCGGCGACCAGTACCTGTTTGGCCCCCAGGCGCGTAGCGGTGTCGAAGAACCGCTGCAGACGAGCGTTCAATGAAAAATCCGGCGTCAGGCGGACGATCTCAACGTCTGAGACGCCAATACCGGTTTCCTTCAGCGCCGCCAGGGTATCACGGACGGTGGCGGTATCGCCGAGCATGTCATAATCCGGGTCGGACGGTGTTGCGGGGAGCAGGCGCAGGCCTACGTGGCTGTAACCGGTTTGTGCCGCGATCCGCACCTGTTCCGGCGGAGGGACGTCGAGTAGGGTAAGCGCAGCGAGTGACAGGGTACGCATGTTCATAATGGACTCCAGTACAGTTGCAGGTGGTTGTTGTTATGTGTATCGCCGTCCCTGGTAAAAGCATTTTTAATGCATTGTTTTGTTAATGCTTTCCGTTAATTTTTTTCCGACCAGATAGCCAAAGGTCATCGCTGGCCCAAGCGTGATACCGCCGCTGGGATAGAATCCCCGCATCACGCTCGACATATCGTTACCGATGGCGTAAAGGCCCGGAATCGGCTGTTGCCGGGCATCCAGCACGTGGGCGCAGTCATCGGTTTGTAGTCCGCTAAAGGAACCTAAAGAGCCGGGAAGAATGCGCACGGCATAAAAAGGCGCATCGCTGAGTTTTCCCAGCGTGGGGTGGCCTGAGCGGCTGGCATCGCCCTGGGCGCGGTTATAGGCCGATGCGCCGCGCTGAAAGTCTGTGTCTTCGCCCTTGTCGGCAAAGCCGTTAAAGCGGGCGATGGTTTCCACCAGCTGTTGCGGATTGATTGCGCATTTTTCCGCCAGGGCTTTCAGCGTTTCGCCGGTGTGCAGATAGCCGGTCCGTCGCCAGGCCTCCGGGGTAAAAGGGAAGGGGCGGGCATGGCCTAATCCATACCGCCGCAGCGCCCGACTATCGGCAATCAGCCATGCTTGCGGCGTTTCGCCGGGTGGCGTTGCTTTAAGCAGCGCGGCGATAAAATCGTGATAGGAGTCGGCTTCATTGGTGAAGCGTTTGCCGTTGGGCAAAACGGCAATAAAGCCGGGTTTCGCGCGTTCCACCAGGTGCGGGAACACCAGTTGCAGCCCGCTGGCGAGGGTGACGCGCGAGACCGGCGCCCAGGCCATGGGGTGTCTGAGCGAGGTATCAAACTGGCCGCCGACCGATTCGCCGAGCCGAATACCGTCGCCCTGATTGCCCGGGGGGGCCGCGGAGAAGTGTCCATAGCCGCTGGCGGCGTGCGGCACATTTTCCGCCAGCCGTTGTCTGTCGTGAGGAAAGCCGCCGCAGGCAAGGATCACCGCCCCGGAGCGGACATGTATCTCGCCGCCATCGCTGTGCAATATCGCCCCTTCAACGCGGTTGTCGGCGGTGAGCAGGCGTTGTACCGGCGCGTTAAGCTGAAAGTTAACCCCTGCGTCCAGCGCCGAACGTAGCAGGCGGGCGACCAGCGCATTGCCGTTCACCAGGTGCTGTCCGCGTCCGGCGCGCAGACGCTGCCAGCCGTGACGTAGCAGGCGACGGGTCGCATACAGCGCCGAGCGCGGTGAACGGGTGGCGTTGAAAAAGTGCGCCATATCCGTCCCGCCGGCAATGCCCATTCCCGCGAGGCTGATGGTTTCCAGCGGCGGGCGCAGGCGATATAACCACTCCCCCAACAGGCGTCCATCAAAAGGCCGGGCCGTGACCGAGCGGCCGCCCTGTGCATATCCCGGAGAGTTATGAAAATCAGGCATTTTGCTGCCGGAAAGAAACTGCACCGCCGTGTGACGACGGAAGAAGTCGATCATCTCCGGTCCGTACTTCAGAAAGGCGCGCAGGCGCGCGTCAGCTTCCTGCCCGTCCATTTCATGTCGCAGATAGGTGAGCGGCGCATCGGGATCTTCGGTAATGCCCTCCTCGCGCGCCAACGGATTATGTGGGATCCACAGCCAGCCGCCGGACCAGGCGCTGGTGCCGCCAATGACCGACTCCTTTTCCGCGACCAGCACGCTGGCGCCGCCGAGCGCGGCGGTAACGGCGGCGGAGAGCCCCGCCGCGCCGGAGCCGACCACCAGAACATCAACGTTCATCTGTCCGCTCATCGCCGGCTCCTTATTGTAGTGGTGAAAAATCAGTGGGGCGCAGAAGTACCGACTCCAGGCGTTCAACGGCGGCCAGTTCGCGATTTTTACGCGAGAAAGTCAGCCAGCGTGGGTCCTGGGCCATTCGCCCACGACGTGCCAGACGATCGTCAAGGCTTTCATAAGCCCAGATATGCACCACCTGATTGACGACACCAATTTCGGTAAAGAAGAAGCCGATGAGTTTACCGAGATGTTCGGTCTGAACGGCGTAAGCGTCGCTTTTATACAGCGCCAGCCAGTCGGCCATTTTCAGCGGATTGATGGTGTAAGTACGTTTTTCATAAATCATGGTGTTCTCCTGTTACAGTGCGGGTTGTTGCGCCATATGACTGGCTGCCAGGTAGCCGAAAGTCAGCGCCGGGCCGAGGGTTATCCCCGGGCCGGGATAGGTTCCGGCCATGATGGAGTCCATATCGTTACCCACGGCATAAAGCCCTTTAATGGGTTGGCCCTGTTGGTTAACGACCTGCGCATCGGCGGTGGTGACCAGCCCGCGCGACGTACCGAGATCGCCGGTATAAAGAGTGACGGCATAAAACGGGGCGCAGGTGAGCGCGGCGTTGCAGGGGTTCGGCTGGTGGCCCGGGTCGCCCATTGCGCGGTTATAGCTGTTGCCGCCTTTAGCGAATGCCGGGTCATGTCCTTCGGCGGCGGTGCGGTTATAGCGGTTTACCGTCTCAACGAGGGTTTGTGGCTCCAGGCCGAGCTGCTGCGCCAGTTCGGCGAGGGTCGAGGCCTTGTGCAGATAGCCCGCCTTGATCAGCGCATCGTTATTTACCGGCGCGGGGCGCGCCAGACCCAGGCCATAGCGCTTCATGGCCTGGGCATCGCAAATCAGAAAACAGGGGGCATTTTCTGGCTGACTTTGCATCGCGCTGGCAAAGTGGTGATACGAGTTTGACTCATTAACAAAGCGGACTGCCCGTTGGTTGACGGCGATAACGCCGGGTTTCGCGCGGTCGGTCACGAGGTGAGGAAAGCGCTCTTGCGAGCCATCGGGATGACGTAGCACCGATACGGGCGCCCAGAAAAAATTAGATGGCCTGTCCTCACCTTCACAGGCATTGACCCCTGCGCCAAGCCGCAGTGCGGCACCGTCGTTGGTGACGGGCGACATGGTATAGTGTTCGCGGGTTTTAGGGCGATAGCGTTCGGCCAGCTTGCCAGCGGCGAATCCCCCCGCCGCCAGTACCACGCCGCAACGGGCGGCGAGAGTCTGTTTTTGACCATCATGCTCAATTTCGACGCCAGTCACTTCGCCATGCTGTTCGGTCAGCGACAGCACTGTGGTGTTGAGCCTGAGCGTCATGCCTTTGCGTAAGGCGAGAGTCGCCATGCGGGCAATCAGCGCATTGCCCATCGCCAGCCGGGTGCCGCGATGGTGTTTCAGGCGATCGCGGCCGTAGCGCAGCAGCAGCTTGCTACAGTGCGCTAACGAACGCAGTGAACGGCGCATATCAAGAAAGTGCTGGATATCAACGCGATTAACCATCATGCCGCCGAACAGCAGCATCCCCGGCGGAGGAGAGCGCAGGTCGCGAAAGTGCTCTCCCAGCTCCCGTCCGTCATACTCCACCACTTCCAGCGCCCGGCCAACATCGACGGCGCCGGGTTCATCCGGGTAATAATCCGGGGAGAGCGGACGCAGGCTATATTTCACCGCCCCCTCTTTTTCTAGAAACGCCAGCGCCTCGCGGCCAGAGGTGATAAAGGCATCCACCAGATCCTGACGATAGTTCGACTCGCCGATAATCGTCCGCAGATAGCTGGCAATCGCCTGCGCGGTGCCGCTTTTTGCTGATTTTCGCGCCTGATCGCTATCGTGGATCCATACCGCGCCGCCGGAAATGGCGGAAGTGCCGCCAAACTGTGGGGCTTTTTCCAGCATTAGTACCGATAACCCCTTACAGCAGGCGGTCACCGCGGCGGCAAAGCCAGCGGCACCGCTGCCGATAACGATGACATCCCAGCTTTTCATGCCGCCGCCCCTTGTTCCTGCGGAATGACGCCAATAAATTGTCCCAGCAGTTTCATCTGTGCCAGCGCCATTTCCGGGCCGGTCTGAATCACGCAGCCACGATCGCGGGCGAAGGCAAGGAGCGGGGTTATCACCGGCGCGGTCACGACATCCGCGACATGAATCGATGGCGGTAGCGTTTCCAGCAGCGCTTGCGGCAGCGGTAAGGGCTCAAAACCCGACATTCCCGCCGGGGAACCATTAATCACTAAATCCAGATCCTCAAGCGTCGTGGGCAAGTCTGTGAGATGAACATGCGGAAAATGGGTTGCCAGCCGGTTGTGCAATAACTGCTGAGTGGCGGGATTCTGATCGTAGAGCGCCAGTTGGCTAATACCCGCTTCGCAGAGCTCCCACGCCATTGCGCTGCCGACGCCGCCGCAGCCGGAAAGCAGCGCCTTTTTACCTGCAGCGTGAAAGCCATGCGCCTCTGCGGCAAGCTGAAAACCGACGCCATCAAGCATATCGCCCTGTAAACGGCCATCCGCCTGCTTACGGATCACATTGACGGCATTCAGGTGTCGGGCTCGCGGAGTTAACTCATCGACCAGCGTGGCGGCGCGCTGCTTGTGCGGGACGGTGACCAGCACGCCGCTCATGTTGTGCCACCCTCGCAGCGCATTTAGGTAGTCGGCAACGGCTTCCGGGGCGATATCGACCGGGATCATGACGCGATCCATCCGTTGCTCAGCGAAGTAGCGGTTGAAGTTCTCCGGTGATTTAACCTGGCTAATCGGGTGGCCAATAACGGCGACGACCTGAGTGAATCCACTGATCATTTCAAACCTCATTTGTTAAATGAATGTTGTGAAAGTATTTCAGCGGAAGCTGAGAGCGACAACGCAGAATTCGGCCATACTGGTTGTTAATCGCACCAGTACTGCGATAATCGCGTTAAATCGATTGTATTGTTGCAAAACTGTGAACAACTATGCAAAACCAGATTCATTCCCGCGATCTGATCGTCGGCTTACAAAAGGGGCTGGCGTTGATCCAGCTCTTCTCTAAAACGTTCCCGCGGCTTACCGTACCGCAGGCGGCGAAAATGAGCGGGCTGACGCAAAGCGCCGCACGGCGGTTTTTCCTTACATTGCTGCATGAACGTTATTTGCAGACTGATGGCCGCTATTACTGGCTGACGCCAAAAGCGTTACGCCTGGGGCAGGCGTATGTTGATTCGGCACAGTTTCCGCGCATGGTGCGGCCAATCGTGGAGTACATCGCCAGCCGCACGGAAGAGCATGCTTCGGTCGGTATGATTGATGATGATGAGCTGGTTTATATTGCTCGTAGTAAACATACGCCGTTTAACTCAACATCAGTGCGACTGGGCGAGCGGGTGCCGATTTACTGTACGGCCGGGGGGCGACTCTGGCTGGCCTCGCTACCGGAAGCCGAGTGTGAAGCCGTTCTGCAGCGGATTCGGCGTGAAAAGCGCACGCCCTATACGGTCACTGACGTTGCCGCGCTAATGGAAAAAATCGCTCAGGTTCGCCGCCAGGGATATGCGGCGATTGAGCAGGAGTTTGAAATAGGCATGCTGGTGCTGGCCGTGCCGCTATCGGACAGAGACGGGATTTACTGGGGCGCGCTGAGCTTAACCAGTCATCAATCAAGAACCTCGCTTGAGGCATTGTGTCGCGATCATCTCGATTTGCTTTATAGCGCTCAGGCGATGCTGACGGGGTAGTCCTGGAGAGAAGAGAGAGCGGATCAGGCGCAATATTGCAGGCGATGACGCGGTCCTGTATACCGCTCCGCGCAGCATTGTTTACGACGCTGAGCAGACATTCACTGCGGCGCTATCTGGTTATGCTGTCGTTTTTATAAAAAAACAGCCTCCGGTCTTACGAGCGGAGGCTGCTGAGCGATTGCTGAGTGCGGTTTTATCTGACCATAGCCAGCAAATTATGTGAATCCGGCACCATAAAATCGACGGACATCATTACCGACAGCGCGGTAATGGCGACGATAGAAAAGACGAACAGTTTGCGCGCCCAGACTTTATCGTCCGCCACTTTGTAACCACGCAGCGCCATACCGAGCCACCAGACGCTCACTGCGGCCGCAACCACCAGATATTTATATCCGGCGTAGCCGCCCAGAGAGAGCATCAGCGTCGCGACGGCGAAGCCGATGATGTAGAGGGTGATATGGTTTTTGGCCACTGAAATACCCTTCACCACCGGCAGAACCGGAATATTCGCCGCCTGATAATCCTTAAAGCGGAAAATCGCGATGGCGTAGGAGTGGGGCATTTGCCACAGGCTGAAAATCGCCAGCAGAATGGCGGCGCCGCTGTCAAAGTCGCCGGTCACCGCGCAGTAGCCAATCACTGGCGGCGCAGCGCCAGAGAGAGAACCAATCAGCGTGCCGTAGACGGAGTGGCGTTTCATGTACAGGCTGTAAAGACCAACATAAACCACGAACCCCATCACCCCAAGCCCGCAGGCCAGGGGATTGGCACCAAACCACAGGAGCATGAAGCCAGCAATACCCAGCAGGGTGGCGTATACCAGCGAAGCTTCTGGCGAGATCAGCCCTTTGACCAGCACCCGGTTTTTCGTCCGTTCCATCTTACGATCGATATCACGGTCGATGTAGTTGTTGAAAACACAACCCGAGGCGACCACCAGGGATACTCCGAGGAGCGTCCAGATGAACAGCGGATAGTCGATGTGGCCTTTGGAGGCCAGCAGGAAACCGCCGATCACGGAGATCAGGTTGCCAAAAATGATGCCTGGTTTCGTTACTTGCAGGTATTGCTTAAACATACTCGCCGCTCTTAGTGCATCATCATATTGTAGTTCAGGTTCCACATAATCCAGATGGAGCCGACAACTACGATAGCAATGATGATTACGGTGAAGATAAACGCGGTCAGGTTCCAACCTTCGTCTGATTTACTGTTCATATGCAGGAAGTACACCAGGTGCACGATAATCTGCACAACCGCAGTCACCAGAATGGTTCCCAGAATAGCCGCATGCGATGCGGAGCCACTCATAACCATTGCAAACGGGATAACCGTCAGAATGATCGACAGGATAAAGCCTGTCATGTAGCTCTTCACGCTACCGTGAGAAGCGCCATTATGATCGGTAGAATGACTCATTACATCGCCCCCATCAGATAAACAACCGAGAACACGCAGATCCACACGACGTCCAGGAAGTGCCAGAACAGGCTCAGGCACATGATACGGGTGCGGTTAGTGCTGGTCAGGCCACGGCGTGAAACTTGTACCATCAATACGGCCATCCAGATCAGACCGGAGGTTACGTGCAGACCGTGGGTGCCGACCAGTGCGAAGAACGCTGACAGGAAGCCGCTACGATTCGGTCCCATACCTTCAACAATCAGGTGATGGAATTCATAGAGTTCCATCGCGATGAACCCTGCCCCGAAGAGGAAGGTCAGCGCCAGCCAGGAAACCACCTGGCTTTTGTTGTTTTTGTACATGGCAATCGCAGCCATGCCGTAGGTGATGGAGCTGAACAGCAGCAGTGCGGTTTCAACCAGAACGAACGGCAGTTCGAAAATATCTTTACCGCTCGGACCGCCCGCTGTGCCGTTCACCAGAACGGCATAGGTTGCGAACAGAGAGGCGAAGATAATGCAGTCGCTCATCAGGTAGATCCAGAAGCCGAAGACTTTCATCGGTCCTGTATCATGGTGCCCGTGTTCATGCGCGTGGGCATTATGCGCAAGAGTATCAGTTGCCATTATTTCAGCCCTGCTTTGTTAATCTCATCGAAATGCTGATTTTCCAGTTTTTCGACTACTGCAACCGGTACGTAGTAATCCACGTCCTCGTCAAAGCTCTTGATAATCCAGGTCACCAGGATTCCGGCGAAGCTTGCAATCGCCATCCACCAGATGTGCCAGATCATTGCGAAACCAAACACCGTTGCGAAAGCCGCAATAACGATGCCCGCGCCGCTGTTTTTCGGCATATGAATCTCTTCATAGCCTGCCGGTTTTTTATAGGCTTCGCCTTTTTCTTTCATTTCCCAGAAGGCGTCACGCTCGTGAACCTGAGGAACGATAGCGAAGTTGTAGAACGGCGGAGGAGAAGAGGTCGCCCACTCCAGCGTACGGCCGCCCCATGGGTCGCCGGTCAGATCGCGGTTCTGCTCGCGATCGCGGATAGAGACGTAGAACTGAATCAACTGGCAAAGGATACCGCAAGCGATCAGCGCCGCGCCGCAGGCTGCAACAACCAGCATCGGGTGGAACTGCGGGTCAATCTGCTGGCTCAGGCGACGGGTCATACCCATAAAGCCCAGCACATACAGCGGCATAAACGCCACGAAGAAGCCGATAATCCAGAACCAGAAAGCGCGTTTGCCCCAGGTCTCGTTCAGCGTGAAGCCAAAGGCTTTCGGCCACCAGTAGGTCAGACCCGCGAAGCAACCGAACACCACGCCGCCGATGATGACGTTATGGAAGTGCGCGATCAGGAACAGGCTGTTGTGCAGCACGAAGTCGGCGCCCGGTACCGCCAGCAGAACGCCGGTCATACCACCGACCGAGAAGGTCACAATAAAGCCAATCGTCCACATCATTGCAGAGTTGAAGACGATGCGGCCCTGGTACATGGTGAATAGCCAGTTGAAGATCTTAACCCCGGTCGGGATCGCGATAATCATGGTGGTGATACCGAAGAAGGCGTTGACGTTCGCGCCCGCACCCATAGTAAAGAAGTGGTGCAGCCAAACGATAAACGACAGCACGGTAATACATACTGTTGCCCATACCAGCGAGGTATAGCCAAACAGGCGTTTACGCGAGAAGGTCGCCGCGATTTCGGAGAAGACGCCGAATACCGGCAGAACCAGAATGTACACTTCCGGGTGACCCCAGGCCCAAATCAGGTTGATGTACATCATCATGTTGCCACCCATATCGTTGGTAAAGAAATGGGTGCCCAGGTAGCGGTCCAGGGTCAGCAGCGCGACGGTGACGGTCAGAATGGGGAAGGAGGCGATAATCAGGATGTTGGCGCACAGAGATGCCCAGCTAAATACCGGCATCTTGAACATCGTCATGCCAGGGGCACGCATCTTGATGATTGTCACAAAGAAGTTAATACCGGTTAACGTGGTACCAATACCGGATAGCTGGATAGCCCAGATCCAGTAATCGACGCCAACGCCCGGACTGTACTCGATTCCCGATAGCGGCGGATAGGCCAGCCAACCGGTCTGCGCGAATTCACCAACGCCCAGAGAAAGGTTAACCAGAATCACGCCCACAACGGTGAACCAGAAGCTCAGGTTGTTAAGGAATGGGAAAGCAACATCGCGCGCGCCGAGCTGCAGTGGAACCACCAGGTTCATCAGGCCGATAACAAACGGCATCGCGACGAAGAAGATCATAATAACGCCGTGGGCGGTAAAGATCTGATCGTAGTGGTGAGGCGGCAGGAAGCCAGCTTCTCCGGCCGAGGCCAGCACCTGCTGGCTACGCATCATAATGGCATCGGCAAAGCCACGCAGCAACATGACGATTGCGACGATAACGTACATGATACCGAGCCGTTTGTGGTCAACCGAAGTCAGCCACTCTTTCCAAAGGTAGGACCACTTACCGAAGTAAGTGATGGCAGCGAGAACCGCCAGTCCCCCGATGATAATCGCAGCCACCGTAACCATAATAATCGGTTCATGGTAGGGGACTGCATCCAGTGTAAGTTTTCCGAACATCGTTTTCTTCCTCGGCCCCTTAGTGAGCGGTTTCCGCGTGGCTCATGTCCATGTCTTCCATCCCTTCATGCGCTGCGTGCTCGCCTTCCGGTTGGGACATATCCATGCTCTTACCGTGAGACATAAATTTGTTAATAACGTCTTTAAACAAATCCGGTTTCACGTCAGAGAAGTATTCCACTTTGTTGTATTCGCTAGGCGCAGCCAGTTTGTCGAACGCATCCATGGAATCCATGACATTCGCAGACTGTTTGGCTTTCGCTACCCACTGATCGAAGGTTGCACGATCCGGCGTAGCGATAGCTTTGAACTTCATTCCAGAGAAGCCCGGGCCGCTATAGCTGGCGGAGATGCCGTCGTAAGTACCAGGTTCGTTCGCAATGAGGTGCAGTTGAGTCTGCATCCCGGCCATTGCGTAAATCTGGCTGCCTAAACGTGGGATAAAGAACGAGTTCATCACGGAG
The DNA here is from genome assembly GCF_005860775.1 of Klebsiella indica. Taxonomy (GTDB): domain Bacteria; phylum Pseudomonadota; class Gammaproteobacteria; order Enterobacterales; family Enterobacteriaceae; genus Klebsiella; species Klebsiella indica. The sequence goes on along the minus strand of NZ_VCHQ01000001.1, from coordinate 136,878 downwards.
TTGGAGGTCACTTTGAAGTGTACCGGGACGTTCGCCGGGAAGGCGATTTCGTTGACGGTAGCAATACCTTGCTCCGGATAGATGAAGAACCATTTCCAGTCCATCGAAACGACTTCGATGGTGATCGGTTTTTCATCGTTAGCAAGCGGTTTGCTCGGCTCTAATGCGTGAGTGGTTTTCCAGGTCAGAACGGCCAGGAACAGGATGATCAGAATAGGCACTGTCCAGACCACCGCTTCAACTTTGTTGGAGTGTGACCAGTTAGGGCTATACTTCGCATCTTTATTGCTCGCACGGTACTTCCAGGCAAATCCTACTGCCATCAAGACGGCTGGAATAACGACAATCAGCATCAGGCCAAAGGCCGTCAGAATCAGAGAGCGTTGCTCCAGTCCAATCTGTCCTTTTGGGTCAAGGAGTGCAGAATCGCAGCCACTGAGTAATACAGTACCTGCGATTAATGACATCCATCCCAAACTTTTATTGTATTTCCTAAGTCTCATTGAACGACCTCAATTCCACGGAATCTGGTGGCGCTTAAAGTGTGCGGGCATTTTACGGGAAGGTTGCATTACTGTAAACATCGTTGGAGCAGTGTCTGTACTGTGTTAGCTACTTTTGCCTGGTTTGTCACATGTGTTACTAAGTGTGACATAATAACTTGCAAACCTTGATTTCCGCGGGATTGATAACGACAGGGATAAGAAAGAAAAGGTTTATAAGGTAATGAGTATAACTGCGGGAAAAACAATACAAATAATTAACAATTAATTATCAAGCATGAGACATAATAAAATCGCAAAATACAATTATTTGTGCTGAATCGCTTAAATTATTTAAAGATTCGAATAAAAATTGTCAATAATTTCCAGAAATAGAAAGCGCACAAAACAACAAATAACGGCTGATAAATATTGAAACGTTAATAAGACGTTATAATTACGTTTCGTAATTACAACGTCTATTCACGCCCGGGCAATGGTTTAAATCAGTTCCGTTCTGCGTAGTGCCAGATAGTCGAGGAGCGCGCCGAGTAAAATACCGCCAACGGCGGTGAGTACGGCGATTTCCAGCAGGCCTGCAAGGAAGTCGAAGGCGGTGTAGTTCAGCGCGTTCAGTACCAGCAGCAGCAACCATATCGCCAGCATCAGGCAGCCCACTGCCAGGATAAGTAAAGCCAGCGTATAAGTCTGGGGAAAGCGGGTGCGGGGGATAAAATTTTCAGTTTTCTGGGTGTACTCCAGCGTGCGTCGACAAATTAACAGCAGCAAAATCCCCGGAACGGCGGCAATCACAGAGAAGAGATAGAAGGTCGGCCAACCGTAGGCTTCAACAAACCAACCGGCGATTGGGCCAACGTAAATGCGCCCGACAGCGGAAAGGGCGGAGAGCAGCGCAAACTGAGTGGCGGAAAAGGATTTATTGCATAGGGTCATCAGCAGCGCGACAAATGCCGCGGTGCCCATCCCGCCGCACAGGTTTTCGAAAAAGACAGCCGTTGCCATGGAGATGAGATGCTTATCGGTAATCGACAGTAGCCAATAACCGGCGTTGGATACTCCCTGCAACAGACCAAAAATGAACAGCGCGCGGAACAGCGTCAGGCGCTGCATGAGCACGCCGCCATAAAGCGCGCCGACAATCGTAGCGAACAGGCCCAGCGTTTTATTCACCATTCCTACTTCGCCCGCATCGAAACCGACGCCGCGAATCAGGAATGTGGTGGTCAGACTCATGGCAAACGCGTCGCCAAGCTTATAAAGGACGATAAGCAAGAGAATGAGCCAGGCGTTATTGCGGCCAAAAAAGTCGCGCAACGGTGCGGCAACGGCCTGCTCCAGCGTCTTCGGTACCGGAATGACGTCGCTGGGTTCCGGGGCCAGCAGGGTGGCGATAATGCAGGGGATTAGCAGCGCGGCCATCAGCCAGTACATTCCCTGCCAGCCGAGCCAGCGGTCCGCCAGCCACAGGGCCAGTCCGCCGGAAACCAGCATGCCCAGGCGATAGCCCAGCACGCTGATTGCCGCGCCGGCGCCGCGCTCTTCGGCTGTCAGCACATCGGTTTTCCACGCATCGAAGACGATATCCTGAGAAGCGGAGCAGAAAGCGATGATGACCGCCAGCGCGGCCATCCAGCGTAATTGCGAGGCAGGTTCGAGGAATCCCATTCCGGCAATCGCGATAAGCAGCAGGAACTGGGTGGCTAACAGCCAGCCGCGACGACGACCACAAAACGGCGGCGTATAGCGATCCATCAGCGGCGACCAGAGGAACTTAAAGACGTAGGCCTGGCCGACGAGCGAAAAAAAACCAATCGTTTTCAGATCGATATTTTCCACGGTCATCCATGCCTGCAGCGTGCCTGACGTCAGGGCCAGCGGTAAGCCGGACGCGAAACCGAGGATCAGCAAAATGGCCGATTTGGGTTGCGTGAAAATGCGTAAGTAGTGATTGGACATGGCGTATCGCACAGACCTGGCCAGAGGCCAGGTCTGTGATTCATTAATGCGCGTTTTGCTTGATGAAATCGTGAATGCTGGTGTCCTGCGCCATATCGGCGATGGTGTCGGTCAGGACGCTATTAACCGCATTGGCGATATTCTGGTTAGTGGCCTGGAATGCGCCATCAACAGAGTAGTTTGCACGATAATTTTTGGTCATTTTGTTACCGTTTGCGGCGGTGGCGATAATCGCAATATCGGCTGTGGTGGCGATGTTGTAGCGCAAGTTGCCCTGAGAAACATCGGCGTACAGTTTGTTGACGATAATCTGCAGGTCAACCGCGCCGTTCGGGCCAATCATATAGCCGCGAGCGGTCATCTGTTTCTCAAGCACTTCCTGTAGCAGGAAACGCAGATCGCGGGAGGCGGTTAACGTAACCAGTTGATCATTGCGAGTGACTTTTGCCAGCGCCTGATCCGGCCGCTGATCGGCGCCGTTAATGCTCACGGTCACGCCCATCAGGCTTGGATCCTGCTGGGGCAGGGTGATTTTCGGTGAAACATCAATGGTGGTCGGTGGAGTGGCGCATCCAGCCAGCATAAACAGCGCGACCAAAGGAAAAATAATTTTCTTAAACATGTTCAGGGTCTCAACGCATGAAGTGGTCATACCCGCCATACTTCAGGCGACAGCGCGGTTAGCTTCGTTTACTTTCCCGGTCACTGACTTCAGTAAGCTCCCGGGCGCTTTCTTGCTGCCTTCCTGCCGCACGAACTATTTGGGGTAATTGAGGAAAATTCTCGCCATCATAACATCGCCAACGGCAAGGGGAAGTAGCAACGTATGTAAATTCATCGTCTTGTGCATTTTCTGTCCCTGGCGCAGTGATTATCGCGATCCAGGCAGGTCTTCCGGGATGCAGAATCAGTAAACCCAATACGTTTGACGGAAAATATCAGAGAAATGCTAATTTTTTGTTGTTTTCGCCTAATGGAAGCGGTAAAAGCGGCTAACATTTAAAGGGAATGGCGGCAATACAGCGTTGTCGGAGGAGAAAATTCATGATGATACGTGAACAGATCGAAGCAAAACTTAGGGCAGCGTTCGACCCGATGTATCTTGAAGTCGTGGATGAGAGCTATCGCCACAACGTTCCTGCGGGCTCTGAAAGTCATTTTAAAGTGGTGCTGGTGAGTGAGCGCTTCCTCGGCGAGCGTTTTCTTAATCGTCACCGTATGATTTATGGGACGTTGACGGAGGAACTATCAAGCACCGTGCACGCCCTGGCGCTGCATACTTACACAATAAAAGAGTGGGAAGGACTGCAGGATACCGTCTTTGCTTCTCCGCCTTGTCGGGGTGCCGGAAGCATCGCGTAGAAATCACATTTGCATCCGCTGGCGCTTTTCCAGTATGTTGCGTGAAGATTTATCAAAAACGGCCTGCGGGCCGTTTTGTTTTGCCTGGAAAATGTGCTGATTGCGCATTTTTACCGGCAAATTTGCGCGGGAAATGTGAAAAAAGCCGCAGCAGTGGGTGACAACCGTTCTCGACTCACCAAAGTGATGCCGCTATAATGCCGCGTCTTTTATTATGAATGTCTTCGGGATGATTCTGACGACAGGGAATGTGTTTCTCATTTGAAGAAGGCATCCCGGTTCTGCGAGGCAACTTTCTCGCGATTCCAGAGTTGACCGAGCACTGTGATTTTTTTGAGGTAACAAGATGCAAGTTTCAGTTGAAACCACTCAGGGCCTAGGGCGCCGTGTAACGATTACTATCGCCGCTGACAGCATCGAGAATGCTGTCAAAAGCGAGCTGGTCAACGTAGCGAAAAAAGTTCGCATTGATGGCTTCCGTAAAGGCAAAGTGCCAATGAATATTGTTGCTCAGCGTTATGGCGCATCTGTTCGCCAGGACGTGCTGGGTGACCTGATGAGCCGTCACTTCGTTGACGCGATCATTAAAGAAAAAATTAATCCGGCCGGCGCGCCGAACTATGTTCCGGGCGAATACAAGCTGGGGGAAGATTTCACCTACGCGGTAGAGTTCGAGGTTTATCCGGAAGTTGAACTGCAGGGTCTGGAAGCGATCGAAGTTGAAAAACCGCTGGTTGAAGTCACCGACGCTGACGTTGACACCATGCTGGATACTCTGCGCAAACAGCAGGCTAACTGGAAAGATAAAGAAGGCGAAGTTGACGCGGAAGACCGGGTCACCATCGATTTCTCCGGTTCTGTAGACGGCGAAGAGTTCGAAGGCGGCAAAGCGTCTGACTTCGTACTGGCAATGGGCCAGGGGCGTATGATCCCAGGCTTTGAAGACGGTATTAAAGGTCACAAAGCGGGCGAAGAGTTCACTATCGACGTGACCTTCCCGGAAGAGTACCACGCTGAAAACCTGAAAGGTAAAGCGGCGAAGTTCGTTATCAACCTGAAGAAAGTGGAAGAACGCGAACTGCCTGAACTGACCGAAGAATTCATCAAACGTTTCGGCGTTGAAGATGGTTCCGTGGCGGGTCTGCGCGCTGAAGTGCGTAAAAACATGGAACGCGAGCTGAAAGGCGCCGTGCGTAACCGCGTTAAGTCCCAGGCTATTGATGGTCTGGTAAAAGCTAACGACATCGACGTTCCGGCGGCGCTGATCGATAGCGAAATCGACGTTCTGCGTCGTCAGGCTGCTCAGCGTTTCGGTGGTAATGAGAAACAAGCGCTGGAACTGCCGCGTGAGCTGTTCGAAGAGCAGGCTAAACGCCGCGTTGTTGTTGGTCTGCTGCTGGGCGAAGTGATTCGTACTAACGAGCTGAAAGCTGACGAAGAGCGCGTTAAAGGTCTGATCGAAGAGATGGCTTCCGCTTACGAAGATCCGACAGAAGTTGTTGAGTACTACAGCAAGAACAAAGAGCTGATGGACAACATGCGCAATGTCGCGCTGGAAGAGCAGGCTGTTGAAGCCGTGCTGGCGAAAGCTAACGTGTCTGAAAAAGCGACTTCTTTCAGCGAACTGATGAACCAGCAGGCGTAATTTCGCCTCAAGGTTTAAGGTCTGAGCAAAACCCGTTGCCGAAAGGCCGCGGGTTTTTTTACGGCAATGATCGCCTCTGGAAGCGCGAGAAAAGGCAATTTCAGTGATAGCGTTACAGCAAAAGATTGTTATGCTTGAATTATGGTAACGCCATCCCCATAACCGGGGAAGGTAACTGCATTGGCATAATCATGCGCCGTAATGAAGCGTGCATCTATGCACTTCTGCCCGACAGCAGAAATTCTGGCTGATAATCCGTCCGTAAGGTTACAATCAGTGCAGCGGTTTTTTTCAAATTAATCCAGGAGACGGAAAATGTCATACAGTGGCGAACGAGATAACTTTGCACCCCATATGGCCCTGGTGCCGATGGTCATTGAACAGACCTCACGCGGCGAACGTTCATTTGATATTTACTCCCGTCTGCTTAAGGAGCGCGTCATTTTCCTGACCGGCCAGGTCGAAGACCATATGGCGAACCTGATCGTGGCGCAGATGCTGTTTCTGGAAGCGGAGAACCCGGAAAAAGATATCTATCTGTACATTAACTCTCCTGGCGGCGTGATTACCGCAGGGATGTCAATCTACGACACCATGCAATTCATTAAGCCTGACGTGAGCACCATTTGTATGGGCCAGGCGGCGTCTATGGGGGCGTTCCTGCTGACGGCCGGGGCGAAAGGTAAGCGTTTCTGCCTGCCCAACTCCCGCGTGATGATTCATCAGCCGCTGGGCGGCTATCAGGGTCAGGCGACGGATATCGAAATCCACGCCCGTGAGATCCTGAAGGTGAAAGGCCGCATGAATGAACTGATGGCGCACCATACGGGTCAATCTCTGGAGCAGATCGAGCGTGATACCGAGCGCGATCGTTTCCTGTCTGCCTCCGAATCAGTGGAATACGGCCTCGTCGACTCCATTTTGACTCATCGTAATTGATGCCCTGGCGCAAGGGGGCCGCTATACTTGTTTGAAGGAGGGCGGCACAACGCTTATCGCGGTTTGCGCCTGAGAATGGCATTTGCGTCGTTGTGTGCGGCACAAAGAACTTAATAAGGGGTTTGGACTCATGACAGATAAACGCAAAGATGGTTCGGGCAAACTGTTGTACTGCTCTTTTTGCGGCAAGAGCCAGCATGAAGTGCGTAAGCTAATCGCCGGGCCATCCGTGTATATCTGCGACGAATGTGTTGATTTATGTAACGACATCATTCGCGAAGAGATTAAAGAAGTTGCGCCGCATCGTGAGCGCAGCGCATTGCCGACTCCGCACGAAATTCGCCATCATCTGGACGATTACGTTATCGGTCAGGAACCGGCGAAAAAAGTGCTGGCAGTGGCGGTATATAACCACTATAAACGCCTGCGTAACGGTGATACCAGCAACGGTGTTGAACTGGGCAAAAGCAACATTTTGCTGATCGGGCCGACCGGCTCCGGTAAAACGTTACTGGCGGAAACGCTGGCGCGTCTGCTGGATGTTCCGTTCACCATGGCTGATGCGACTACGCTGACCGAAGCGGGTTATGTGGGTGAGGATGTCGAAAACATCATCCAGAAGCTGCTGCAGAAGTGTGATTACGACGTACAGAAAGCCCAGCGCGGTATCGTCTATATTGATGAGATTGACAAAATTTCCCGTAAATCGGATAACCCGTCGATCACCCGCGATGTTTCTGGCGAAGGCGTCCAGCAGGCGTTGTTGAAGCTTATTGAAGGCACCGTGGCCGCGGTTCCGCCGCAGGGGGGCCGCAAGCATCCGCAGCAGGAGTTCCTGCAGGTTGACACCTCTAAGATCCTGTTTATCTGCGGCGGCGCGTTTGCCGGTCTGGATAAGGTCATTTCCCACCGTGTCGAAACCGGTTCTGGTATTGGTTTCGGCGCGACGGTTAAGGCTAAGTCCGATAAAGCCAGCGAGGGCGAACTGCTGTCACAGGTTGAGCCGGAGGATCTGATCAAATTTGGTTTGATTCCTGAGTTTATTGGTCGTCTGCCGGTGGTGGCAACCCTGAACGAACTGAGCGAAGACGCGTTGATTCAGATCCTCAAAGAGCCGAAAAACGCGCTGACCAAGCAGTATCAGGCGTTGTTTAATCTGGAAGGGGTCGAGCTGGAGTTCCGTGACGAAGCGCTGGACGCTATCGCTAAGAAAGCAATGGCGCGTAAAACCGGCGCACGTGGCCTGCGTTCTATTGTTGAAGCCGCGCTGCTTGATACCATGTACGATCTGCCGTCAATGGAAGATGTCGAAAAAGTGGTCATCGACGCTTCGGTTATTGATGGACAAAGCAAGCCGCTGCTGATTTACGGCAAACCGGAAGCACAGCAGGCTTCTGGTGAATAATTAGCCAGTTCGCTCAAGCAGTTAACAAAAAGGGGGGATTTTATCTCCCCTTTTATTTTTCCTGCATTCCCGCCGTTGAATGTATGGAATACATCCCCATATACTGCTTACATATTAACGGCGGCGCGTGATGGAATTGCGTCGTCGTCTACCTGGCGGACTTTAAACTAAGAGAGAGCTCTATGAATCCTGAGCGTTCTGAACGCATTGAAATCCCCGTATTGCCGTTGCGCGATGTGGTGGTTTATCCGCACATGGTCATACCCCTGTTTGTTGGGCGGGAAAAATCTATCCGTTGTCTCGAAGCGGCCATGGACCATGATAAAAAAATCATGCTGGTTGCGCAGAAAGAAGCGTCGACGGATGAGCCGGGTGTAAACGATCTTTTCACCGTCGGGACCGTGGCCTCTATTTTGCAAATGCTGAAGCTGCCGGACGGTACTGTTAAAGTGCTGGTGGAAGGCTTGCAGCGTGCGCGTATTTCAGCGCTGTCTGATAATGGCGAACATTTTTCCGCCAAAGCGGAATATCTTGAATCGCCGACGATTGACGAACGCGAGCAAGAAGTGCTGGTTCGTACTGCTATCAGCCAGTTTGAAGGCTACATCAAGCTGAACAAAAAAATTCCGCCGGAAGTGCTGACCTCACTGAATAGCATTGACGATCCGGCACGCCTGGCCGATACCATCGCTGCACATATGCCGCTGAAGCTGGCAGACAAACAGTCCGTTCTGGAAATGTCCGACGTTAATGAGCGTCTGGAATATCTGATGGCGATGATGGAATCAGAAATCGATCTGCTACAGGTTGAGAAGCGCATTCGCAACCGTGTGAAAAAGCAGATGGAAAAATCTCAGCGCGAGTACTATCTGAATGAGCAAATGAAAGCCATTCAAAAAGAACTCGGCGAGATGGATGACGCGCCGGATGAGAACGAAGCGCTGAAGCGTAAGATCGATGCGGCAAAAATGCCGAAAGAGGCCAAAGAGAAAACCGAAGCGGAACTGCAAAAACTGAAAATGATGTCTCCGATGTCGGCGGAAGCAACCGTCGTTCGCGGTTACATCGACTGGATGGTTCAGGTACCGTGGAATGCCCGCAGTAAAGTGAAAAAAGATCTGCGCCAGGCTCAGGAGATCCTTGATACTGACCATTACGGTCTGGAACGTGTGAAAGATCGCATCCTTGAATACCTCGCAGTGCAGAGTCGTGTTAACAAGCTCAAAGGGCCGATTCTGTGCCTGGTAGGGCCTCCGGGCGTGGGTAAAACCTCTCTGGGCCAGTCCATCGCCAAAGCAACCGGGCGTAAGTATGTGCGTATGGCGCTGGGCGGCGTGCGCGATGAGGCGGAAATCCGCGGTCACCGTCGGACCTATATTGGTTCGATGCCGGGCAAACTGATCCAGAAAATGGCGAAAGTGGGGGTTAAAAACCCGCTGTTTCTGCTTGATGAGATCGACAAAATGTCGTCGGATATGCGCGGCGATCCGGCCTCGGCGCTACTGGAAGTTTTGGATCCGGAACAGAACGTGGCCTTTAACGATCACTATCTGGAAGTGGATTACGATCTCAGCGATGTGATGTTTGTGGCGACGTCCAACTCCATGAACATCCCGGCGCCGCTGCTGGACCGTATGGAAGTGATTCGTCTCTCCGGCTATACCGAGGATGAAAAGCTGAACATCGCTAAACGTCACCTGCTGTCGAAACAGATTGAGCGTAATGCGCTGAAGAAAGGTGAACTGACGGTGGACGATAGCGCGATTATCAGCATCATTCGTTACTACACCCGAGAAGCGGGCGTGCGTGGTCTGGAACGCGAAATTTCGAAACTGTGCCGCAAAGCGGTGAAACAGCTGCTGCTGGATAAGTCGCTGAAACACATCGAGATTAACGGTGACAATCTGCATGACTACCTCGGCGTACAGCGCTATGACTATGGGCGCGCGGATAGCGAAAACCGCGTGGGTCAGGTCACTGGCCTGGCATGGACGGAAGTGGGGGGCGATCTGCTGACCATTGAAACCGCCTGCGTTCCGGGTAAAGGTAAGCTGACTTATACCGGTTCACTGGGCGAGGTTATGCAGGAGTCGATTCAGGCCGCGCTGACCGTGGTGCGTTCACGGGCGGACAAGCTGGGAATTAACTCAGACTTTTACGAAAAACGTGATATTCACGTTCACGTACCGGAAGGGGCGACGCCGAAAGATGGTCCAAGCGCCGGTATTGCAATGTGCACCGCGCTGGTTTCTTGTCTGACCGGCAATCCGGTGCGCGCTGATGTGGCAATGACCGGGGAAATTACCCTGCGTGGCCAGGTATTGCCTATTGGTGGTCTGAAGGAAAAACTGCTTGCCGCACATCGCGGTGGCATTAAGACTGTTCTGATTCCTGATGAAAATAAGCGTGACCTTGAAGAAATTCCGGAAAACGTTATTGCCGATTTAGATATCCATCCGGTGAAACGAATCGAGGAAGTTCTGACACTTGCGTTGCAGAACGCGCCGTTTGGTATGGAAGCTGTCACGGTTAAATAGTGATTTTGCGCAAAGAGCGCTAAGAAAAATAGGGCTGGTAAGTAAATTCGTACTTGCCAGCCTTTTTTTGTCTCGCTAACTTAGATTGCTGGCAGGGGGGTCAATTACAACTCTGTTGTAAGGGCATGACAGTCCTGATATAACTGCTGCGCGGTCGCATCACGAAGGATTCTGGTGCGATATAAATTATAAAGAGAGGAAGAGAACAGTGAATAAATCTCAACTGATTGACAAAATTGCTGCCGGCGCGGACATTTCTAAAGCCGCAGCTGGACGTGCGTTAGATGCTTTAATCGCTTCTGTTACTGAATCTCTGCAGGCTGGGGATGACGTTGCGCTGGTAGGGTTTGGTACTTTTGCTGTTAAAGAACGCGCTGCCCGTACCGGTCGCAATCCGCAAACAGGTAAAGAAATCACTATTGCAGCCGCTAAAGTACCGGGTTTCCGTGCCGGTAAAGCGCTGAAAGACGCGGTAAACTGATCGATTTCCCCATTGGGGTCTGTGACGAAGTACAAGGGCGCATCGCGAGATGTGCCTTTTTTATTTGCCAGAATGCGACTTTATGTGAGTTTATACGCAGTTGTGGGCTGACAATCACCCCGTTTTCTTGTCAAAATACGTCCTCACGCGCGGCGGCTATCGCATGCTATGCTGCGCGAGCAAAAGTCATCTACAGCGGAGCGTTGTTACACCATGATGGACAACCTACGCACGGCCGCCAATAGCGTCGTGCTTAAGATTATTTTCGGTATCATTATCGTCTCGTTCATTTTGACTGGGGTGAGTGGTTACCTGATTGGCGGTAGTAACAACTATGCCGCGAAAGTGAACGGCCAGGAAATTGGTCGAACCCAATTTGAAAATGCCGTCGCCAGCGAGCGTAATCGTATGCAGCAGCAGCTTGGCGATCGCTTCTCGGAGCTGGCGGGTAATGAAAATTACATGAAAGCGATGCGTCAACAGGTGCTGAACCGTCTGATTGACGAGGCGCTGCTCGACCAGTATGCCCGTAAACTTGGCCTTAGCATCAGTGACGAGCAGGTTAAGCAGGCTATCTTTCAGACCCAGGCTTTTCAGTCGAACGGTAAATTTGATAACGAGCGCTTTAGCGGTATCGTTAATCAGATGGGGATGACCACGGACCAGTATGCGCAGGCCCTGCGCAATCAGTTGACGACTCAGCAGCTGATTAACGCTGTTGCCGGTACCGACTTTATGCTGCCGGGAGAGTCTGACCAACTGGTGGCGCTGGTTTCACAACAGCGCGTGGTGCGTGAAGCGACTATCGACGTAAATGTGCTGGCAGCGAAACAAACTGCCACTGACGATGAAATCAACGCATATTACCAGCAGAATCAAGCGCGTTTTATGGCGCCTGAGCAGTTCCGCGTGAGCTACATCGAGATGGATGCCACGAACATGCAGGAAAACGTTTCGGACGAAGAAATTCAGGCATGGTATGACCAGCATCAGGATCAGTTCACTCAGCCGCAGCGTAAGCGCTATAGCGTCATCCAGACCAAAACCGAAGCGGATGCGCAGGCGGTGCTTGATGCGCTGAAAAAAGGCGCTGACTTTGCCACTTTAGCGAAAGAAAAATCAACCGACATTATCTCTGCGCGTAACGGCGGTGATATGGGGTGGCTGGACGATGCGGCAACCGTACCTGAGCTGAAAAACGCAGGTCTGAAAGAAAAAGGTCAGATCTCCGGCGTCATTAAATCTTCGGTTGGCTTCCTGGTGGCGCGTCTTGATGACGTTCAGGCGGCGAAAGTTAAACCGCTGTCTGAGGTTCGTACTGAGATCGCGGCGAAGGTGAAACAGGAAAAAGCGCTGGACGCCTACTATGCGTTGCAGCAGAAAGTCAGCGATGCGGCGAGCAACGATAACGAATCTCTGGCAAGTGCCGCCCAGGTTGCAGGCCTGAAAGTTGTTGAAACCGGCTGGTTTGGTCGTGATAACCTGCCGTCGGCGCTGAATTTCAAACCGGTTGCTGACGCTATCTTCAACGGTGGTCTGGTTGGTGAAAATGGTGCGCCCGGCAGCAACTCCGATATCATCACCGTTGACGGTGACCGTGCGTTTGTTCTGCGCATCAGCGAACATAAACCGGAAGCGGTAAAACCGCTGGCGGACGTCAAATCACAGGTAAGCGATATCGTTAAGCACAATAAGGCGGAGCAGCAGGCGAAGCTGGATGCTGATAAGCTGCTGACGGCCCTGAAAGCGGGCAAAGGCGACGACGCGATGAAAGCCGCAGGTCTGGCCTTTGGCGCGCCGCAGACGCTGTCACGCACCGGTCAGGACGCCCTGAGCCAGTCTGTCTTTGCACTGCCGCTGCCGCAGTCGGGCAAACCGAGCTATGGTGTCGGCACTGATATGCAGGGTAACGTGGTTCTGTTGGCGCTGGACGACGTGAAAGCGGGTACGATGCCCGAAGAGCAGAAAAAAACGATGATTCAGGGGATCACTCAGAATAATGCGCAGATCGCTTTCGAAGCGTTGATGAGTAACCTGCGTAAAGCCGCGAAAATTAAGTTCGGTGACATCATCAATCAGCAACAATAATTGCGTGTCTGCTTGGTAAAAGCCAGTAACGTGATGTAATTCTCAAAGGCCGCTTTCGCGGCCTTTTCCATTTCTGTTTTTTGCCTTTTGTACTCTTTTCCCCTCGTCGATATCGTGGCTCTGCTGTCTACAAACAAGGAGATAACAGCATGAAACGAGGAGTTAAAACCCTTATTGCCGCTGCCGTACTGGTTTGTGCGGCGGGAAGCCAGATAGCACAGGCGGCACCTTCCGCTGGCAAGGCACCGTCAATAACGAAAGAAAGTGTACCGTCGCCACCGGTGAAGGCTTCTGAGGCGTTAAGCGCGACCAACCGGGAAGGGAACCGGGTCAGTATTAATAGTGCCAGCGCTGAAGAGCTGTCGCGGGCTTTGAATGGCGTTGGCCTGAAGAAGGCACAGGCCATCGTGAGTTACCGGGAAGAATATGGGCCATTTAAAACCGTGGATGATTTAAAACAGGTACCTGGTATGGGCAACGCGCTGGTGGAGAGAAATCTGTCACACCTGAAGCTGTAATTTTTCAGCGTATGTTTGCACAGTGGTAAATATTTGCCAGACTGAAGAGGTCACATAGGTGGTGTGACCTCTGACCTCAATACAACAATTAAAGACAAGGCATTTACGCTATGCAGACACAAATCAAAGTTCGTGGCTATCATCTGGATGTTTATCAGCACGTGAATAATGCGCGCTATCTGGAATTTCTCGAAGAGGCGCGCTGGGAGGGGCTGGAAAACAGCTCGGGCTTCCAGTGGATGAGCGCGCACAACATCGCCTTTGTGGTGGTGAATATTAATATTAACTACCGTCGCCCTGCCGTGCTGAGCGATCTGCTGATTGTCACCAGCCAGGTGCAGCAGTTAAACGGGAAGAGCGGCATTTTAAGCCAGGTCATTACGCTTGAGCCGGAAGGGCAGGTTGTGGTGGACGCGCAGATTACTTTTGTCTGTATTGATTTGAAAGCGCAGAAAGCCTTGCCGCTGGAAGGTGAGTTGCGCGAGAAACTGGAGCAGATGGTGAAGTAATGGAAAGTTGCCTGATGGCGCTTCGCTTATCAGGCCTACGGGCGACATTGACCCGGGTGAATGTCGCCAGGCCGGATAAGGTGCGTGTACCGCCATCCGGCAAAACGATCACTTTAACCCGGTTTTGTGCTTCATTGCCGCCATCACTGTCGGTTTATCCGCCAGATAATGGTTCAGACCGTTGGCGCGCAGATTACAGGCGGCACATTGACCACAGCCGTCTCCCTTAATGCCGTTATAGCAGGTCAGGGTTTCGATGCGCACCAGATCTAACTGGCCCCAGTAATCGGCTAATGCCCAGGTCTCGGCTTTGTTGAGCCACATCAGCGGCGTCTCAAAGCGAATATCTTTCGCCATTCCGAGGCTGACCGCATGGTGCAGCGCTTTCACGAACTCGTCACGGCAGTCCGGGTAGCCGGAAAAGTCGGTTTCGCAAACGCCGGTAATAATGGCTTCCGCTTTAACCTGATAAGCATAAATTGCTGTCAGCGTTAAAAACAGGATGTTGCGTCCGGGTACGAAGGTGTTGGGGATCCCGCTGGCGTCCGGCTTGTAGTCCGGTACCGGAATGCTGTCGCGCGTCAGACTGCTGACGGCCAGTTCATTAAGCAAGGTGACATCCAGCACTTTGTGAGCGACCGCACCCAGTTTCAGCGCAAGCTCGCGGGCAACGTCAATCTCCGCGCGGTGGCGTTGGCCATAATCAAAAGTGACGCAATGCACTTCGTCATACTGTTGCAGTGCCTGCACCAGGCAGGTCGTCGAATCTTGTCCTCCGCTGAAGACAACTACGGCGCGTTTCATGGTAATTCCTGACTGTTAATATGATGGGCGTATGGTAGCGCCTGATGAACGCGACGACCAGCTCTGTCGCGACGTTGCAGCCAGGAAGCACGGCGCAGGTGGAATCAAACCCACCGTGCGCGTGCGGATGGAATCTTTTGCCGCACGGAGACGATCACTATTTTACCTGCAGCATTTCCGCGATTTGCGCCTGCCACGGAGAGACATCGCCAATATTGGCCGCGACCCACTGCGGGTTGTAGTAGCTTTCCAGATAGCGTTCGCCGCTATCACACAGCAGAGTAACAATTGAGCCGGTACTGCCCTCTTCACGCATACGAACGGCCTGGTGCAGCACTCCCCACATATTGGTGCCGGTTGATGCCCCGACCTTACGTCCGAGCAGCGTTTCCAGCCACAGCGCGGTGGCGACGCTGGCGGCATCCGGCACGCGAAGCATCTCATCGACCACATCGGGGATAAATGAAGGTTCGACGCGTGGGCGGCCGATACCCTCAATTTTGCTGCCGACCGGGCTGCGGAGGCGGGTATCGCGGCTCTGCCAGTAGTCCATAAAAACCGAGTTTTGCGGGTCAACCACCATTAACCGGGTATCATAACCCTGACTGCGGATGTAGCGGCCAATGGTTGCCGAGGTTCCGCCGGTGCCTGCGCTCATGACGATACAGGAGGGCTGGGGGTGAGGTTCATGGCTCATCTGGCGGAAGATGCTGTCGGCGATATTGTTATTTCCACGCCAGTCGGTAGCGCGTTCGGCAAAGGTAAACTGATCCATATAATGACCATTCAGTTCGCGTACCAGCGTTTCGGAAGCCGCATAGATTTCACAGGCATTGTCGACAAAGTGACAGCGGCCACCATAAAACTCAATTTGTTCAATTTTACGTCTCGCCGTACAGGAAGGCATAACGGCGATAAACGGCAGGCCTAAAAGACGGGCGAAGTATGCTTCAGAGACAGCAGTAGAACCGGAAGAGGATTCGATAATTGTCGTTCCTTCTTTAATCCAGCCATTGCACAAACCATAGAGAAACAGGGAGCGGGCCAGGCGATGCTTCAGACTGCCGGTCGGATGGGTACTTTCATCTTTCAGGTAAAGCTGGATGCCGGGGAATGCCGGCAACGCAAGACGAATAAGATGCGTGTCGGCAGAACGCTGATAATCGGCATTAATTTCGCTAATCGCGTGTTTTACCCATGCGCTGTTCATGTTGATTTCCTGTTTGTCATTTTGTGCCCAGCTTAGCGGAAACAGAAGGAAAAATTGTTGCCATTTAACCTTTCAATTACAATGAACGGAGTAAATTTTTCTCTCGAGGTGCGCAATGTTAGATAAAATAGACCGTAAGCTGCTTTCTCTGCTGCAAAATGACTGTACCCTTTCTTTGCAGGCGCTGGCTGATGCCGTTAATCTGACCACCACGCCCTGCTGGAAGCGTCTGAAGCGGCTGGAAGACGACGGTATTCTTCGCGGGCGCGTTGCCTTGCTGGATGCGGAAAAAGTCGGGCTTGGGCTGACGGCCTTTGTGCTGATTAAGACGCAGCATCACAGTAGCGACTGGTATTGCCGCTTTGTCAGCGAGGTCAAGCAGATGGCGGAGGTTCTCGGCTTCTGGCGCATGGCGGGAGAGTATGACTATCTGCTGCGGGTGCAGGTGGCAGATATGAAGAGCTACGATGATTTTTATAAACGTCTGGTGAATAGCGTGCCAGGGCTCTCGGATGTCACTTCGAGTTTTGCGATGGAACAGATAAAATACACCACAGCCTTGCCTATTGATTAACGGCTTCTGCCGCCACGAATTACACATTCAGGATTTAACCGCTTGCGATTATTTGTTCAACTTAGCTGGTATTTTCGCCGGGAGTGGCGCCGTTATTTCGGCGCCGTTACTCTGCTGATTATCATTGCCATTCTCCAGTTGGTGCCGCCAAAAGTGGTGGGCATCGTGGTTGATGGCGTCACGAAACAACACGACACCACAGAAAAGGTATGGATGTGGATCGTCCTGCTGATCGTTATTGCGGTGATGGTCTATCTGCTGCGCTATGTCTGGCGCGTTCTGCTGTTTGGCGCCTCTTATCAACTGGCTATAGAGCTACGCGAGGATTTCTATCGCCAGCTTAGTCGTCAGCATCCGGCTTTTTATCTGCGCCACCGTACCGGCGATCTGATTGCCCGCGCAACAAATGATGTTGATCGGGTGGTTTTTGCTGCCGGCGAAGGGGTGTTGACGCTGGTGGATTCCATGGTCATGGGCTGTGCGGTGCTGATTGTGATGTCGACGCAGATCAGCTGGCAGTTAACCTTGCTGTCGCTGCTGCCGATGCCAATTATGGCGCTGGCGATCAAGCGCAATGGCGAGGTGTTACATGAGCGCTTTCGCGTGGCGCAGGCGGCATTTTCCAGCCTGAACGATCGTACTCAGGAGAGCCTGACCAGTATTCGCATGATCAAAGCCTTTGGCCTTGAAGACCGGCAATCGGCGCAGTTTGCCGCCGATGCCGCGGATACCGGGGCGAAAAATATGCGCGTGGCGCGCATTGACGCCCGCTTTGATCCCACGATTTATCTCGCCATAGGTACTGCCAACCTGCTGGCGATCGGCGGCGGTAGTTGGATGGTTTTGCAGGGCAGCATGACCCTTGGGCAGCTTACCAGCTTTGTGATGTATCTCGGCCTGATGATTTGGCCAATGCTGGCGCTGGCGTGGATGTTTAACATCGTCGAGCGCGGCAGCGCGGCCTATGCGCGGATTCGTACCATGCTGGAAGAGGCGCCGGTCGTTAACGACGGCAGAGAACCCGCGGCGGAAGGGCGGGGTGTACTCAGCTTCGCTGTTCATAAATTTATCTATTCACAGGCCAATCGTGCCGCTCTGGAAAAGGTCAATTTTACGCTGCAGCCCGGGCAGAGACTGGGCATTTGCGGGCCGACCGGTTCCGGCAAGAGCACTATACTGGCATTGCTTCAGCGTCATTTTGACGTGACTGAAGGTGACATCCGCTTCCACAATGTTCCTCTGACCCGGCTACAACTGGATAGCTGGCGTGCCCGACTGGCGGTGGTCAACCAAACGCCATTTTTGTTTTCCGATACTGTCGCCAGAAACATTGCGCTCGGCAAACCGGAGGCGACGCAGGCGCAAATTGAGCATGTCGCGCGGCTTGCCTGCGTGCATGAAGATATCCTGCGTCTGCCGCAGGGATATAACACCGAAGTCGGTGAGCGCGGCGTGATGCTTTCCGGCGGGCAGAAACAGCGCATTTCCATTGCCCGCGCGCTACTGCTGGAGGCGGAGATTCTGATTCTTGATGATGCGCTGTCGGCGGTGGACGGCCGCACGGAACACCAGATTTTGCATAATTTGTCGCAGTGGGGGGAGGGGCGGACGCTGATCATCTGCGCCCATCGCCTGTCGGCGTTGACGGAAGCCAGCGAGATCCTCGTGATGCAGCATGGGCATGTCGCCCAGCGTGGTCGCCATGAGGCTCTGAGCGCACAGCCGGGCTGGTATCGCGATATGTACCGTTATCAACAGCTGGAAGCGGCGCTGGATGATGTGCCACAAGAACCAGAGGAGGTCGCTGGTGCGTAGTTTTACTGAACTCTGGCCGACGTTAAAGCGCCTGTTGGTTTATGGTTCTCCGTGGCGCAAACCGTTAATGATCGCGGTTATCATCATGTGGGTTGCGGCGATAGCGGAAGTGAGCGGTCCGCTGTTGATTAGTTACTTTATTGATAACATGGTCGCGAAACATGCGTTGCCGCTGAAGTTAGTGTGCGGCCTCGCCGCCGCCTACATTGGCTTGCAAATGCTTGCTGCAATTTTGCATTACTGTCAGGCACTGCTGTTTAATCGGGCCGCGGTCGGCGTGGTGCAGCAGTTGCGGAGCGACGTGATGGATGCCGCGCTGCGTCAGCCGCTCAGCGAGTTTGATACCCAGCCGGTCGGACAGCTTATCTCACGGGTGACTAACGATACGGAAGTGATTCGTGATCTGTACGTCACCGTTGTGGCTACCGTATTGCGTAGCGCTGCTTTGATTGGCGCGATGCTGGTGGCGATGTTTAGCCTCGACTGGCGGATGGCGCTGGTGGCTATTGCCATCTTCCCCGCGGTGCTGAGCGTGATGATGATTTATCAGCGCTACAGCACGCCAATCGTCAGACGCGTCCGCAGTTGGCTGGCGGATATTAACGACGGTTTTAATGAAGTGATTAACGGCATGGGGGTTATTCAGCAGTTCCGCCAGCAGGCGCGGTTCGGCGAGCGGATGCGTGAAGCCAGCTACGCGCACTATCTGGCGCGTATGCAAACGCTGCGCCTCGATGGCTTTCTGCTGCGTCCGTTGCTGAGTTTATTCTCTTCATTAATTCTCTGCGGTTTGTTGAT
Organism: Klebsiella indica; assembly: GCF_005860775.1. Classification (GTDB taxonomy): domain Bacteria; phylum Pseudomonadota; class Gammaproteobacteria; order Enterobacterales; family Enterobacteriaceae; genus Klebsiella; species Klebsiella indica. Next base: position 117,734 of record NZ_VCHQ01000001.1, on the reverse strand, counting down.
GCTGTTTGCTTTTAGTCGCAGCGGAATGATTGAGGTCGGGGTGCTGTACGCCTTTATTAGCTATCTTGGGCGCCTGAACGAGCCGCTTATTGAGTTGACAACTCAGCAGTCGATGCTGCAGCAGGCGGTCGTCGCGGGGGAGCGGGTCTTCGAACTGATGGACAAACCGCGCCAGGCCTGGGGCGAGGATAACGAACCGCTGCGGAGTGGAGAGATCAGTATCGAACATCTCTCTTTTGCCTATCGCGACGATAGCCTGGTGTTGCAGGACATCAATCTCACTATCCCGTCGCGCAGTTTTGTGGCGCTGGTCGGCCACACCGGTAGCGGTAAAAGCACTCTGGCGAGCCTGATGATGGGATACTATCCGTTAACTCAGGGAGAGATTTGTATCGATGGTCGTCCGCTTCCTTCATTAAGCCACCGTGCACTACGCCAGGGGATTGCGATGGTGCAGCAGGATCCGGTCGTGCTGGCGGATACCTTCTATGCTAACGTCACGCTTGGCCGCGATATCAGCGAAGCTCAGGTCTGGGACGCGCTGGAAGCGGTGCAACTGGCAGGGCTGGCTCGTGAAATGGATGGCGGGCTTTATACGCAGTTGGGCGAGCAGGGGAATAACCTCTCTGTCGGTCAGAAGCAGTTACTGGCGCTGGCTCGCGTGCTGGTCGATACGCCGCAGGTGCTGATCCTTGATGAGGCGACGGCCAATATTGACTCCGGGACCGAGCAGGCGATTCAGCAGGCGCTGGCGCGGGTGCGTGAGCACACGACGCTGGTGGTGATTGCGCACCGCTTATCGACCATCGTCGAGGCTGATACGATTCTGGTATTGCATCGCGGTCAGGCCGTAGAGCGCGGGAGCCATCAGCAACTGCTGGCGGCTAAAGGCCGTTACTGGCAGATGTATCAGTTGCAATTAGCGGGCGAAGAGCTGGCGGCCAGCGCCCAGGAAGCGTCGCTTATTGCCTGATGCACTATAAGCAGGCAGCCTCTGCATTGTGGTTTAATCTGGTGCAAGAATGTCACATATTGCGCACTGAAATGGTGCGATTTTAGTTGGTGGCGGCGTTTTGCCGCTTCGTTTCAGCAGAGTTACTCTTTTTCCTCCGCATTCAAGGGCCGCTTAGCGGCCCTTTTTCATTTCTGGCATAGCCTTTGCTTTATTCCCTGCGTGTTAGCTGCGGCCATTACCGAATTCTGACTGGAGGGGACTTATGAAACTGGTTACCGTGGTAATCAAACCATTCAAACTGGAAGACGTGCGTGAAGCATTATCTTCAATGGGTATTCAGGGCCTCACGGTCACTGAAGTTAAAGGGTTCGGCCGTCAGAAAGGCCACGCGGAGCTTTATCGCGGTGCCGAATACAGCGTTAATTTTCTTCCTAAAGTGAAGATTGACGTTGCGATTGCTGACGATCAGCTTGATGAAGTCATTGATGTCATTAGCAAAGCGGCTTACACCGGAAAGATTGGCGACGGCAAAATCTTTGTCGCCGAGCTGCAGCGCGTCATTCGCATTCGTACCGGCGAATCTGACGAAGCGGCACTGTAAATTTCAGAGCACACAGTGATGGGGAACGAAACAATGAAGATAGCAACAATGAAAACAGGTCTGGGAGCTCTGGCGCTTCTTCCGGGACTGGCGATGGCCGCTCCGGCAGTAGCTGATAAGGCCGACAACGCTTTTATGATGATTTGCACCGCGCTGGTGCTTTTTATGACCATTCCGGGAATTGCGCTGTTCTATGGTGGCTTGATCCGCAGTAAAAACGTTCTTTCTATGCTGACCCAGGTCATTGTGACCTTTGCTCTGGTCTGCGTGTTGTGGGTGGTTTATGGCTATACCCTGGCTTTCAGCACAGGCGGTAGCTTCTTCGGCAACTTCGACTGGGTACTGCTGAAGAATATTGAGTTAAAAGCGCTGATGGGCAGCTTCTATCAATATATTCATGTTGCTTTCCAGGGCTCTTTCGCCTGTATTACCGTCGGCCTGATTGTCGGTTCGCTGGCTGAACGTATCCGCTTCTCCGCGGTGCTGATTTTCGTGGTGGTATGGTTGACCCTCTCTTATGTGCCGATTGCGCATATGGTATGGGGCGGCGGCTTGCTGGCGACGCACGGCGCGCTTGATTTCGCGGGCGGTACGGTTGTACACATCAACGCCGCGGTTGCCGGACTGGTGGGTGCCTACATGATGGGCAAACGCGTTGGCTTTGGCAAAGAAGCGTTCAAACCGCATAATCTGCCGATGGTCTTCACCGGTACCGCTATTCTCTATGTTGGCTGGTTTGGCTTCAACGCCGGTTCAGCTAGCGCGGCGAACGAAATTGCCGGTCTGGCTTTCGTCAACACCGTAGTAGCAACGGCAGCGGCCATCCTGGCGTGGACCTTCGGTGAGTGGGCGACTCGCGGTAAACCGTCTCTGCTGGGCGCATGCTCCGGGGCCATTGCGGGCCTGGTCGGTATCACTCCAGCGTGTGGCTACATCGGTGTTGGCGCCTCTCTGATTGTGGGTATCGCGGCGGGCCTGGCGGGTCTGTGGGGCGTAACCGTGCTGAAACGTTGGTTGCGTGTTGACGATCCGTGCGATGTGTTCGGCGTACACGGCGTTTGCGGTATTGTCGGTTGTATCCTGACCGGTATCTTTGCTGCGGCCTCTCTGGGCGGCGTGGGTTATGCGGAAGGTGTGACCATGGGCCATCAGGTGCTGGTACAGCTGGAAAGTATTGCGCTCACTATCGTCTGGTCCGGTGTTGTTGCCTTTATTGGTTACAAAGTTGCCGATATGACCGTAGGTTTGCGCGTACCGGAAGACCAGGAACGCGAAGGTCTGGATGTGAACAGCCATGGCGAAAACGCCTACAATGCCTGATCAATAACGTATTTCCATGCACAACAGAGCCTCCCCAGGGAGGCTCTGTTTTTTTATGCGTTACGGTTACGTATCACGCCTTCCTGCACTGCCGATGCGACCAGCGTGCCATCCTGAGCGTAGAACTCACCGCGGACAAAACCCCGCGCGCTAGAGGCGGAGGTGCTTTCAACGCTGTAAAGCAGCCATTCGTTGATGTCGAACGGGCGATGGAACCACATTGAGTGATCGATAGTGGCAACCTGCATTCCTGGCTCCAGAAAACCGACGCCATGCGGCTGCAGCGCCACAGGCAGGAAGTTAAAGTCAGAAGCGTAGCCCAGCAGATACTGGTGAATACGGCGATCTTCCGGCACCGCCCCGTTGGCGCGGAGCCATACCTGGCGAGCTGGCTCTGCAACGTGGCCTTTCAGCGGGTTATGAAATTCAACCGGACGAATTTCCAGTGGTTTATCGCAGAGAAATTTATCTTTAACCTGCGGTGGCAAGAGGTGGGCCAGCTTACGGGCGATATCCGTTTCAGAGGGTAAGGTGTCCGGGGCGGGCACCGTGGGCATCGTTTTTTGATGTTCGTAGCCAGGTTCCGGGGCCTGAAAAGACGCGGTCATATAGAAAATAGGCTTGCCGTTCTGAATGGCCGCAACCCGGCGGGCGCTAAAGCTATTACCGTCGCGCAGGACTTCAACGTCATAGACGATAGGTTTCTGACTGTCCCCGGGACGCAGAAAGTAGCTGTGGAACGAGTGAACCAGACGTTCCGCCGGGACGGTCTCTTTGGCTGCATAGAGTGCCTGACCTACCACCTGGCCGCCAAAGACCTGGCGCAATCCCAGATCCTCGCTCTGCCCGCGGAATAGCCCTTCTTCAATTTTTTCCAGATTTAATAATCCCAGCAGATTGGTTAGTGCCTGACTCATAGTGACCCTCAATCAATGGTGGCTGCCGTGCGCAGCGCGTTATTGAGGCAAAGTATAACCTGGAATCGTAAGTGGTCCGATGGGTGCAAGAATCTGAATATGGGCTCATTTCCAGGAAGAGAACTGAGATCTGTGCCACACTTATTCACGATGCTCATGTCCTGTTCCTGATCCTGGCAGGATGTGCTCCTGTTATATAAGGGATAAAAAGGAGAAAAGAATGAAAATTGCCTATATGCTAAGCGCGTTAGCCGTGGCGGCGACGTTATCTGCCTGTGCGAATAATCACGGCAGCAATACAGCGAACCAGACGGCGGCACCCGATCCTTATGGCATTGCCTCTCTAAGCTCCTCGCAGCAACAACCTAATGTCTCAGGGACCATCAACATTCGACATCGCGTGGCATTACCGCCGGATGCTGTATTGACCGTGACCTTATCGGATGCGTCCCTGACTGATGCGCCCGCGCGCGTCCTGTCGCAAAAAGCGGTCAGGACGGAAGGAAAGCAGGCGCCGTTTAACTTTGTATTGCCTTATAACCCGGCGGACATTAAGCCCAACGCACGCATTCTGTTAAGTGCCGCGATTACCGTTAATGGCCAGTTGATGTTTATCACTGATACGGTGCAGACAGTGATTAACCAGGGCGGTAATCGTGCCGATCTGCATTTGATACCGGTCCAGCAAACGGCGGTACCAATGGCTAATGACGCTGTGCCTGCCGCGCAATAATCACGACCATGCCCCTCTCCGGGGCATTTATTTACCTTTAATAAATCCAGCGATAGTGTTGCAGGTCGATATGGCCACTACCGGAAACCTGTACGCCCTCCGCCAACAGCGCCTGGCGTTGGCGCTGTAGATCGGGGCCGGTGAGGGAGATAACGCCATGACGGTTAACCACGCGATGCCAGGGAAGCGTGGACCCTTCCGGCAGCCGCTTTAACACACCTCCCACCTGGCGTGCCGCACGCGGCGAACCTGCCAGATGCGCAATATCGCCGTAGGTGGCAACGTAGCCTTCTGGAATCGAGGCCACTATCTGCCAGACCCGCTGGGGGAAAGTATCGTGAGAATTCATGCTACATCCTGTTGCCGGAAAGATTCAGAATAAGCGTTAGATGACCGCCTGTACAGATAGCGGATGAAGCCGCAGGCTTTTGGCCGCGCGATATCCTCAAGGCGTCTTTGCCTGTATCGGAGCGTACGGACAAAGGGTTTCTACAGTGTTCATTTCTCTCCTTTGTGCAATAAACCAGCAGCTAATCGGCGGTAGCTTGCAATTCACCGGGCCAGCAGGGATAATGCGCCAGCGCGTCAGGTCACTGGCGCTCTCAATGGGGGCCCTGTTGGTTCTCCCGCAACGCTACTCTGTTTACCAGGTCAGGTCCGGAAGGAAGCAGCCAGAGCAGACGACGTGTGTGCCGGGATGTAGCTGGCAGGGCCCCCACCCATTTGTGCTAACGACACCTCAATGGTTAAAACGCTTGTCTCTTTGCATTGATTGGCGAGTGATATGCCGTTTGCTGTCTCCCGCAAATCAGCGTGATATTCGGGGGTTTCCCTCCTTATGCAGGTTAACGAATGCCTTTGTCTGTTTTTGGGTTAACGTGGTTAACAGACTCATAAGTCATACCCTTACTTTCGCTCCCAGTAGGGCGGTATTCCCACCTTTTCGACCATAAAGTCGATAAAGGTTCGGACCTTACGTGGCAATATTCGCTTCTGCGGATAGAGTATCCAGATAGCGGTTTCAGCAGGGAACATACTGAATTCCCAGTCAGGAAAGACCCGTTGAATGTCGCCTTTTCTCTCTGCTTCATGGGACAACCAGTCCGGTAAAATGGCAATTCCCGCATGATTGCAGCAGGCATAAAGCATTGCGGCGCTGTCGCTGACGCTGAGACGATAATGTACAGGTATCCGTCGCCATGCGTCCGTTGAGCCGACTTTACGCGTAAACCACCCTGAACCATGCAGTCGCGAAAACATCACAGTAGCGATCTCTTCTTGCCTGTCGTTGTTGGTCCCGGGAGTTGCTGAAGGGGTGTTCTTTGCAATCCACTGTGGGCTGGCCCAGGCTGAACGCGTTTGTGAGGCCAGCCTTCGGGCATGAATGGATGAGTCAGGCAATACGCCAATACGGATGCTTAAGTCGATACGGGATTCAATCAGATCTTGTATTTCATCATTGAAGCTGATATCCAGCGTAACGTTAGGGTGTAAGCGAAGAAACTCATCAACAAATGGCATAACATGCAATCGGCCAAATGTGCTGGGAACGCTAATGCGTAGCAGGCCGGAAGGGTGTTTATCCAGCGCGGTCGTTAAATGACGCGCTTCTTCCCACTGTAGTAACAATTGTTGAGCATGTGAGTAGAAAAAATCCCCTGTTTCCGTCAACGTTAACCCACGAGTAGACCGGTTAAATAGCGTGACATGTAAGTACTCTTCTAAATCAGAAATATGGCGGGAAGCAGTTGATACTTCGATATTTAATGCTTTGGCCGCAGCACTAAAGCTTTTAAGGTCCGCGGCGCTGACAAAGGTTCTGATTGCAGCTAAATGGTTCATCGAATTTTACGTCTCTTTTATGATGAATGCCTGTTCAGTAACCCACTCATGGCGAAGGCGCTTAATAATAATCGACTTGACTTTATTGCTCATCATTTTTTTCGTCCGTGGCTGTCCTGATATTTATTGGCGTGACTGGCGATGTATAAAAAGGGCATTCCCTGAATGCGAGAAGCCGAATGATAAGAACGGATATTATTTTGCGGTTACCCGCCAGACAGTATTGCCAACATCATCGGCGATAATTAATGCGCCCTGATTGTCCTGTGCGAGCCCCACGGGTGCGCCAGACAGTTCTTTTTCATCTTCGGAGACAACGCCACTAATAATACTTTCAGGTTTACCAACGGGCTTGCCTTCTTTAAATGCGATGAAACTGACGTTATAACCGTTAAGCGGCGAACGGTCCCGGCTACCGTGCTTACTGATGAATACGCCACCCTGGTATTTTTGCGGCAACATCCCGCCAGTATAAAACAACATGCCTAATGGCGCGACGTGGGAACTAAGGCGCCTTGTCTTTGACACAGGCAATAAAAAAACCATAAGGTTCGGGTTGAGAAAATTATAAAAGATGGTCGCAAGGATATTGCACCGTTTGGGAGCGTTATCACTCATTATTCATTCCTCGTCAGGGAGAGTGGGTACGAAGTGTGTTGATACTGTTTTTAGCCACATACATACGGGTGCATTGCAGCAGGGTAAATAACCCGATATGTTATTGGTTATTCATATTAAAAACGCGAAGTGATTATACATTTTGTTAACAGGTTCGATATGTCAAAATATGGAAATCAGTTTTGCATAAATCGCCATACCTTATAATGTTACACTCCGTTATGGTGGTATTCACCTAATCCAGTTACATAGCGTTAATCAGGGTATAACCGGAAACACTACGGAATTACATTGATGTAAGCAGGAGAAAATGTCATGAACTTACCTGTTGTTGCCGTCCTTGGACTCGGTGCCATGGGGCATGCGTTTGCCAGTAATTTGCTAAAAAATGGGTTTACCGTCCACGGCTGGAACCGTTCGCCAGCGCGAGGTGAGGATTTGCTTGCCAGTGGGCTCATCCGTCATGCGACACCACAGCAGGCAGTCGAGTCTGCGGAAGTGATCCTTTCCGTCCTGACGAATGCAGAAGCGACGTTAAATGTGATCCAACAGATAGCACCCGCGTGTCAGGATGGGGCTATCTTTTGTCAAATGGGCACTATTGGCGTAGAGGAAACCAAAGAGGCGGCAAACCTGCTGGAATCACTACGTCCTTCCCTGACTTATCTCGACGCCCCCGTATCGGGTACTAAAAAACCGGCAGAAAATGCGCAAATTCTGGTGCTCGCCAGCGGCGCTCGTACGCGTTGTATGGCGGTTGAGTGCGTGTTTTCTGCGATTGCCCGGCGAACTCAATGGTTTGGAGGTGTAGGGAGTAGTCAAAAAATGAAGCTCGTCCTCAATACGTGGCTGATTATGATGATGCAGGGCGTTGCCGAGAGTACTTTACTGGCGGCAAAATTAGGTTTTACCCCTGCTGAGTTTTGGCAGGCGCTGGATGGTGGGCCACTGGCGGCACCGTATGTGAAAGCTAAACTGGAGATGATCGCGGAAAATCGTTTCCCACCGCAAATGCAGCTCAGTCATGCGCTGAAAGATGCGAATCTGGCACTTGATGCCGCAGGAGAAATCGAGCTCCCCATTCTGACAAAAATTGCCGATTGCTGGGACGATGCGGCAGATAATGGTTATTCAGACCTGGATCTGGCATCGATTTACCTCTGGCTTGCGAAACACTCTCACTTCGGCTCGCAAACTGCTTTATCAGAAGAGGTATGACGGGAACAGTTATGATAAGACCGTTCAGGGGCCCCACGCATTTATGGGCAATCGCGGGTAGCGAATGACCAAAATAGCGATCGTTTCCCGGACGCCTGCATAGTTCAAAAGCTGTCAGGTCCCTGAACTTAGTGATGCCGCTGTGGCCCAATATCCCCTTTGCCGGACGAATAACGCTCAGGATACTTTGGTAAATAATGCCTGGCGGTCGATAATGTCGCCATCCGTGCGAAACAGACCACCTCCGGTGTAGTGCAGGGTTTGCGGCCAAGTCGGCTGGGGGTTCACCCGCGCGGCGACCACTTCAAAAATAAAGAAATTGTAGCTATCGATCATCGCGTCATCGTACAAACGGCATTCGAAATTGCCGTGACATTCGGCAATGGACGGGGCGCTAACCCGCTCGCTTTTTTCCGCCGTCAGCCCAAATTCAGCGAACTTATCGATTCTGTCGCCGCTGCAGTTACCAATTCCCGCGACGATATCTGCCATCTGTGCGTCGGGTAAGTTGATCACGCACTCACCGCTCTGGCGGATCCGCTCATAGCTGAGGTTACCGGCTGAGATCATGCACCCTATCAATGACGGAGTGAACTCGAGAATAGTATGCCAGCCCAGCGTCATAATATTGTTTTTACCCTGCCAGTGGCTGCTGACGAGCACGACCGGGCCGGGTTCCAGCCAGTGACGCACATCATGCAGGGGCCAGGATTGCTTTTTCATCGCGCTATCTCCATGAGTAAGCCTGTTTAAAAGATAGCAAATCCAGAGGATTATCTGGTTACTTTCTGCGCGCTGCGCAACAGGGCGTTGACAGCGCTTTACGGCACGGCCTGCTCTGTTTGATACTGGGAAAACAAACCTTCAAATGCGATAACACGCATTTCGTTCAGGAATGAATAAGGATGAAGAAAAAAGAGTTTGTCACTCAGGATCTGTTAAGCAAAATTTATCAAAGCAGTGAATCCGGGCCGCGCAAACTCCCTCCCGAAAGACAGCTGGCGGAAGAGTATGGTGTCTCCCGTTTTACCATTCGTCAGGCGATTGAAAAGCTGGCCAGCATTGGCGTCGTGCGGGTTGTGCAAGGGTCTGGGATCTGGATTAACGAGCAGGCGCGCAACAATCCGCTGGTCTACAATTCTATCACTGAAAAACGCTTCGATCAGATCCGCTTTCGGCTGGTCAGTCTGCATAAAAAACGTCCCGATCGCGATGAACAACAGATCTTTGGACTGACGGATGACAGTTTTATCTGGCAATTCTGTCGGCTGCGCTTTGTGGATGAAGAGGCTGTGCAAATTGAAATATCGCGCATGCCTGCCGCGGATTTCGCCGATCTGAATCAGCAAATCATCGAGAGCTCATTGCAGCAGTATGTCCTGAGAAAGGGATATCAGATTTCGCACATGCTGACGACCTATCGTGCGGTTGCTGTCAGTCGTGAGCAGGCGGCGCTGCTGGGCTGCAAGAAAGGCAGCCCGGCTATGCACATCAGTAATCGCGGGATTCTGGAAGGGGGTAGAGTGTATGAAATCAGCGATATCATTGATATCCACTACACCTGTACCTATGTGATTCCGCATAACCGGGCAAACCTCGCCTTCCGCCGGGGCGAGGCCTGATTACGGTGTGTGGATTGCGCCATCCGGCAGACGGCTTTGCGTCCACTCGTGCGGGCGGTAAACGACCGGGTAGCGTGCGCCTTCCTCCGCATTGAACGTTACGCCGATGCCCGGCGTTTGCGGCGCATAGATAAAACCGTCTTTCGCCACCGGCGCGCCGGGAAAAACGTTGTTGGTTTCCACTGAACAGGGAATGTATTCCTGGATCGCCGCGTTATGCAGATGAATATTCAGATGCGTGTTAACCGCGACCCCAATGGGAGACATATCGCCAGGACCATGCCAGGCAAGGCGTACACCAAAGGCCTGGCACAGCACGGCCAGTTTTAGTGCCGGAGTGATGCCGCCGATTTGCGAAATATGGCAGCGAATAAAATCGATGCGCCTGTTTACCACCAGTTCATGCCATTCCGCCGGGTTATTAAAAAGCTCTCCCATCGCCAGCGGAACACAGCTTTGCTGACGCACTTGCTCAAGCCAGGCACTCTGCTGCGGCGGCAAAATATCTTCAATAAAATACGGCTGATAGGGCTCCAGCAGCTTCGCCAGTTGTATTGCCTGCTGCGGGAAGAGGCGTTCGTGTACATCATGCAAAATTTGCAGACCAGAACCATACTTTTCCCGTAGCGCCCTGAACATGGCGACGGTATTGTCCATATATTCTTGCTGATCGAACCAGGCGCCGGGCGTTGGGTTTTCCGGAGTATGCAGTTGCGTCGGTGTCCCGCCGTAAAAACCTAACTGACAGCGAACATGACGATAGCCTTGTTCGCGCAGGTGGTCTACGCGGGCAAAGAGCGCTTCCAGCGTTTCACCGCTGGCATGGCTGTAGGCGGCAATGGCATCCCGGGATTGCCCGCCAAGCAACTGATAAAGCGGCATGCCTGCCAGTTGGCCTTTAATATCCCACAGCGCCATATCCACGCCGGATATCGCATTATTTATCACCGGACCGTTTCGCCAGTAGGCGTTAACGTTCATCATCTGCCAGAGATCTTCGATATGATTCGCGTCGCGCCCGATCAACAGCGGTTTCAGATACTCATCAACCATGGTTTTGACCGCCAGCGGACGCTGCTGGAAGGTTGCGCAGCCGTGGCCAGTAAGACCTTTGTCGGTGCTAACCCGCACGGTAATCAGGTTATGTCTGTCCGGGCGAGTGATAAAGCATTCGATATTTTGAATGATGGTTGGCGTCACTGGGAGACTCCTTTACAGCGAAGTGATGTGCCGATAGGGGTATTATCATCTCCTTAATTTTGTACTGTGGTAAACCTTTTTTTAATAAAAATTTTGGTAAGTTATTTTTGTTTAATTTAATTAAAAACCATACCAATTTTATTTTTATCGGGCTTTTTATGGCTTATTGATGGTAATTTGTGATGGAGTTCATGTTTTATTGGTTTGTTTTGAATGTCGACTTTCTCTACCCTTTTGGGCAGATATTAAAACGACAATATTCCTGCAGGAGCATTTATGGGGACGCAAGAAGCCATTACTAATATTATTCGTCTGGTCGGCGGACAGGATAATATCAACAATGTCTGGCACTGTATGACGCGCTTACGCTTTGATCTGGTTGATGATAATAAAGTTGATCAACACGCGATTAAGGCACTACCGGGCGTGCTTGGCGCGCAACTGCAAAGCGATCAGTTTCAGATTGTTATCGGACCGAAGGTAAATAGCTGGTATGAGCAAATGCTGACGGTGCTGGGAAAAGCGCCGCAAAACGAGACGCCTATTCAACGGCGCAAAAGTCTGGTATCGCTGTTTATGGATACGGTTTCCGGGGTGTTTGGTCCCATCGTGCCAGCGATTGCCGGTGCCGGGATGATAAAGGGCCTGCTGGCCGGGTTGATTGCTCTGAATGTGGTCTCGGCGAAAAGCGATACCGTGGTGGTGATTGACCTGATAGCCAGTGGCGTTTTTTATTTTCTGCCATTTTTCCTCGCCGTATCGGCGGCGAAAATTTTCAAAACCAATGAATATCTGGCGGCGGCAGTGGCTGCCTGTTTGATGTATCCATCGCTGATCGATGCTGCAAAGGCGCTGGCGTCGCATCAGGAAGGGGCGGTGAGCGCCTTCTGGTTACTCAACGCGATACCGGTTTCGGTATTTAACTATGCCGCAAGCGTTATTCCGGTGATTTTCTCCATTCTGGCGTTGAGTTATATTCACCGCTGGGTGGACAGGATCATGCCGGACGTATTAAAGACGGTCTTCACGCCGACGCTGACGCTGTTTCTCGCGGCGCTGGCGGCACTGGTGGTTATCGGGCCGATTGGGATCTGGTTGGGTAAAGTGCTGGCCTTGTTTATTCAGGGGTTATTTGGTATTTCAGCCAGTTTTGCCGGGCTGGTTGTGGGGGCGATTCGGCCGATCGCTATTCTTACCGGTATGCATCACGCAATGACGCCCATTGCGTTGCAAAACTTTAGCGAGCAGGGCTATGACATGTTGATGCCGATGATGTTTATGGCGAATATGGCGATTGCCGGGTCGACGTTCGCTATCTGGCGGATAAGTAACAACCGTCAGGACAAAACGGTGACGCTATCGGCGGCAATCTCCGCACTGTTGGGCATTACGGAGCCTGCGTTGTTTGGCGTCCTGACGCGTTATAAAAAAGCGTTTATTGCCGCGACGGTAGCAAGCTCGCTGGCCTCTGCATTTATTGCTTTCTTCGGGGTCCGGCTGTATGGCTATATTTTGTCGAGTATCTTTAGCCTGCCAGCGTATATTGGCCCGTATTTTGTTTTTGCCCTCTCCGGCGTGGTGATCGCGCTGCTGCTTTCTTTCCTGTTAACCACTGTACTGGTAGGTAAAGACACTGTGGAGTAGCTTGACGCTGGTGCGCCTGTTGGCGCGCCAGACGAATGCTCGCTATCTCTTCACCTTCAGCCATCGTCAGTGAGTTATTACCCTTTGCTGCACGGGGCGGCCTGTGATTTTGTTGGCTATTCCGACGTGGCGCCTGTTTTAATATCGTTATGTATTTTTATGTAGGGAACAGCGTTGCGGTCATGCATGCTGTTTCTGTTCATGTGGACGTGTCTGGCGAAGAAAAGGCCACACGACGCCAGTGTCATAAATTTGAAATTTAAATGACATCTTATTGTCATCTTAATGTCATATATAACGTGCAGATTATTGATGGGAAAATGTTGTCGGGTATAAGCTAAAAATATATCTCTGGATTAGCATGTTAACTTCGTGTATTAATTCTATGATGATTTTATTTCACGGGAAGCGTGATTATGACCACAGTAGTTCTGAACGTAAAAATTGATAGCGAGTTAAAAGAAAAACTCCGTCAGTATGCGGAAGAAAATAACGAAAACTTAGGAACGGCCACGGAAAAACTGCTGCAGTTAGCCTTTCAGGTAGCAGAATCAGCAGATGAACCGGCGGTTTCAGAAGAAGATATCGATAACCAGCATGTCGAAGAGGAAACCTCTCCGTTAACCCCTAAAGAAATCAAGGCACTACGCAAAATCCTGAAGAAGAAAAAATGAAACAACAACTCTCTACAGCCAGTAATTATAGCGAAGCCTGTGACATGCTCCGTTCCGGGTACGTTAAACACGTGCGTTTGAACTGGAATATTGGTAGTGATGAGTTCTTTCGCCTTGCCTCCGACTGGTGTGATACAGGGGCTAAAATTAAAAAGGATGGAGACGGCTTTATTATTTCGCTAAAGGGATTTCCAATCCCACGCCAGCATTAATGGAATTATCTCGCTTTTGTCATCGCACTGACATTTTTCGATGACAAGGTTGAAATGCAATTTTATAAAAACATCTCGCAAGTATCATCGATGATGATTTTTGACGGGCTGGCACCAGCCCGTCGACATTTTATTAGATGATTTTCCTGATGCGGAAATGTGTTTTCTGTTCTGTGAGGCTATGCCATATCGGCTGCAAGGTATTAAAAGCCCTGCGCAGCTCTTCGTCCGACAGCGTAAAAGGTAAACGCAAATAACGGTCAAAGGCGCCAGCCAGACCAAATCGGGTTCCTGTCCCAATGTGAATGCCGTGACTTTCCGCGCGCGCGGAGAAGATCGTTGCCAGCATCTCCGGCAATTCAACCCAAAACGAGAGCCCGCCCTCCGGCGGCGTGAAGCGCCAGTGAGGAAAATACTCCGCCATTAGCGCACCGCACATATCCCGGCGGGCTGCCAGCATGTTTCGTCGCAATGGCAACAGGGAATGCTCGTTTTCCAGTAGCCAGCAGCAGGCTAGCTGTTCCAGCAATGGCGTGCCGAGATCGAGAGCGTCGCGCGCCTGAATTAATGAGGCAATTGTTCGCGAAGAGGCGCGGATCCAGCCGATGCGCAGGCCGCCCCAAAAACTTTTCCCCGCAGAGCCGATAGTGATTATCGGTGCGTCGACATTGAACGTTGCCAGCGGCGGCGGCGGTGGCGCGTCATACCATAAATCAATCATTGTTTCGTCCACCACCAGCGTGGTGTGGGTTTGTGCGGCGATATTGGCTACCCGCTGACGGGTGATGTTGTCCATACAGCGACCTGTGGGGTTATGGAAGTCCGGCATCAGCCAGGCCAGCCGTGGCGACGTTTGCGCAATCGTTGCCGCTAAACCGTCGCAGTCCCAGCCCTGCTGCGGTAACGCAACGCCAACCGGGCGGCAGTGCGCCCCCTGAATCGCGCTAATGGCCATGGGGTAAGTTGGCGCATCCACCACGACGCGATCCCCAGGCCCGGTTAATAAACGCAGCACCAGCGCGAATCCGCTGAGCGCTCCATTGACGATCATCACTTCATCGCTACGTGTCGGCAGGCCGTGTTGGTTATAGCGGCTGGCGATTGCGGCGCGCAGCTGCGGTAGCCCCTGTTGATCGTAACCGGTGTTCGCTAAATGCTGCGGCATGATTTTGAGGGCCTGGCGGTAGGCCTGATGAATCTCTGGCCCGGCGCTAAGCGCGGCGACGGCCAAATTGATGGATAACGGGGCCGGGTTTTCCGCTGCCGTCTCCATAGGTCGTTCCGGCAGGGCAATACGCGAACCGCTTCCCTGGCGGCTGTAAAGGTAGCCCTCTTCTCGTAGTTGTCCGAGCGCGCTGGCAACGGTGGTACGGCTGATATTCAGGGATGCCGCCAGTTCACGCTCGCCGGGCAGACGGGTTTCCAGCGGCAGACGGCCATCGAGGATCAGCAGGCGTAACGCTTCCGCCAGTTGACGCCAGAGCGGTGTACGAGAGTGAGATTCCTGCCAGTTGCCGAGCAGGCGTACCAGTGACTGAGAACCAAAGCGACGAGCAGACATAGCGATCCACTTTTTAAAAACTGGCCATTAATTATCAATCCATTTTTACTGATGATGTGGATGATCGCAATTGTCCTGAGGTGAAAAATGATCCGTCGTTTATTGCAGCTTTATATTGGTCTGGTTCTGTATGGCGTATCGACCGCGTTATTTGTGCATGCCAGCCTGGGGGCCGATCCGTGGGATGTGTTTCACCTTGGTATTGGCAAGCAGTTCCGTCTGGATTTCGGTACGGTCATGATTCTGACGGGGGCGGCAGTGCTGCTGCTGTGGATCCCGCTACGCCAAATGCCGGGGCTGGGAACGGTGAGCAATGTGATTGTGCTGGGGCTGGCGGCAAATGCCACTCTGGCGATGTTGCCGCCGCTGGAATCGCTGGTGGCACGCAGTCTGTTGCTGGTAGCGGCTATTGTGCTCAATGCGCTGGCGACGGGGATGTATATTGGCGCAGGTTTTGGCCCCGGGCCACGTGATGGCCTGATGACGGGCCTGCATGCGCGTACCGGCTGGTCGTTGCGCGGCATTCGTACGGTAATTGAAGTTTCCGTCCTGCTGATTGGCTGGCTGATGGGCGGTAATTTTGGCCCGGGAACCGTGCTTTATGCTTTAACGATTGGGCCGCTGATCCAACTGTGCCTGCCGTGGTTTCGCCAGCCCATAGCGGGTAAAGCGCTGGCAAAACCCGATGAGGCGGTTTCCTGATTTTACGCTGTCAGCGGGTACAGAAGCTGACCTGCCGAATCTCCGGAAAACCTGTTGATGCCGGGAAGGCAACTACAGGTTATTCCAGCCATAAAACAGCATATATAAGCCCAGCGCCATAATCAGCGTGCCGGAAATCCATGGCGCTTTGTGGGACAGGGCGTTCAGACCGGGCCAACGATTAGCGACATGCCTGAGACTCAGGGCGGCAATCGCTCCAGAGGCCACTAAGGTGAGCGCAAGCCCGACGCTAAAACTTAGCACCAGGGTGGCGCCCAGCGAGAATTTTTTCAGTTGCAGGCAGATAAGCAGGACGGTAATTGACGCCGGACAGGGGATGAGCCCGCCCGTTAGCCCGAACAGCATAATCTGCCCGGTGGTGGCTCGCTGACTGTTAAAACGACGATTAATTTCTTCAGCGTGCGCGCGCTGGTGAGCATCCTGCTGGCGATCGGCGGCGATCAGCGGATGTTGATGAGTATGGGGATTGTGTCCATGCGGATGATCGTGATGATGGTGCTCATGCTCATGCTCATGCTCATGCTCATGCTCATGCTCATGCTCATGCTCATGCTCATGCTCATGCTCATGCTCATGCGAGTGAGATACCAGCCAGGTACGCCACAGCATCCAGCAGGAAATTAACACGATGAGTATCCCGGAGATCAACTGAAACCAGGGTTCTGATGTTTGCGCATTCCAGCCGCGGCCAAACCACAGCCCCGCCATTGCCACCAGCCAGACCACCGCCGTATGCGACACTGTCGCCGCTAAGCCCAGAAGTACAGCCTGTTTCAGCGTGCCGTGCACTGCCACAATAAATGCCGCCATCATGGTTTTCGAGTGTCCGGGCTCAAGGCCATGCAGCGCACCTAATAGAATCGCTCCGGGGATAAACAGCCAGGCATTGCCCTGTTGCAGCAGTAACGTGAAATCGTTCATATGGCGTTCCTTGACAAACGTGACTGTATACTACTCCCCCCCAGTACGCTAATACTACCCCCCAGTAGAAAAATACTCCGGGGGAGTAGGGCGTGTTATGCTGTTCTCATTGGATACTGTGTTGTCAGTGAAAATGACCTATTAATCAAACCGTGGATCGCGTCATGTCACATACCGTTCGTCACAAGAAGATGTTATTGACCAGATTGAAGAAAATTCAGGGGCAAAGCACCGCTCTGGAAAAAATGCTCAATCGGGAGCATGAGTGTGCAGAGGTTTTGCAGCAGCTGGCGGCGATTCGCGGCGCGGTTAACGGTATGATGCTGCAGGTCATCCAGGGGCATTTAACAGACCATGTGGTTAAAGAGCCGGAAGAAGGCCAGCGTGAAGCTGACCTTGACGTGGTGATGCAGGTGATAAAATCCTATCTGAAATAGCATCAGGTCCGGAGTTGTTCAGGGGCGTCGGATCCGACAACCCACGGGACGCACGGCGTCTTTGATCGCAAAGCCGTCTTCGGGGACGGCGCGCCCGACCAACGCGGAGCCGCTTGCGCCGTTTTTGGCTTTTTCCCTTCGGCGATGGTCGCCAGATTAAGTGCTTCCTTACCGTCGCTATGTATTGTGAATACGTGGCGCATATTCCTGTGCTCAAGCGCAGTCACGATAATCAGACACTGCGTTTAATGGGCATCAGGTGCGGCGATATCGGCGCTAATCCGTTGATCATTTTCGTCGAACACCATGCAGTAGCGATCGTCAAACGCAACGCTGATTTTCTGCCAGGGCTGGAAATGAACGTCGCCGGGCAACAGAACTTTGACGTTATCGTGGCCATAGCACTGGCCGAACAGATAGGTATTGTTGCCCAGTCTCTCAACGACTTCACATTGAAACTCGACAACGGTACCAATATTTACATCCGTTGAAAGGTGTTCAGGACGAATACCAAGCGTAACGGAAGCACCCGGTTGTAACGGTGATGTGGTGATATGGAGCGTCAGATGGTGGTCTTGCGCCATCTTCACGCTAAGTTGATCGGGTTGCCAGGCGGTCACCGTTGCGGGCAGGAAGTTCATTTTGGGCGAACCGATAAATCCGGCGACGAACTTATTCACCGGGTTGTAATACAGCGACATCGGTGAACCCGTCTGCTCTACTTTCCCGTAGTTCATCACGACGATTTTATCGGCCAGGGTCATCGCTTCGACCTGATCGTGGGTCACATAAACCATCGTGGTCTTGAGTTCATGATGGAGTTTGGCGATATGCAGACGCATCTCAACACGCAGTTCAGCATCAAGGTTGGAGAGCGGTTCGTCAAACATAAACACCCGCGGATTGCGCACAATGGCGCGACCAATTGCCACGCGTTGACGCTGGCCACCAGAAAGTTGTTTCGGTTTACGATCTAATAAATGAGAGAGTTGCAGCGTTTTTGCGACCATTTCAACCTGACGGCGAATGTCATCTTTTGGCACTTTGTTGACCTTCAGACCATAACCCATATTTTCCGCCACCGTCATATGCGGATAGAGCGCATAGGACTGGAATACCATGGCGACGCCGCGATGTGCCGGAACGACGTCATTCATCACCTCATCGCCAATCAGCACCTCACCGTCGCTGACCTCTTCCAGCCCGGCGATCATCCGCAGGAGAGTGGATTTACCACAGCCGGATGGGCCCACGAATACCGCAAATTCGCCATCTTCAATATCAAGGTTTATCTGATGCAGCGTCACTGTACTGCCGAACCGTTTAGTGACATTCCTCAGTCGTATATTGGACATCAACATTCCCCAGGTTAGTAGCCGTTGTTTGCCGTTGGGATTTGGACTGTAAACTGTTTTTTGTATAACGTATAACAACTCAGCCTGACGATGCTCAACGACACTAAAATCATGCACTGACTATAACTTCCAGATTTTTCGCGCCCTATATTGAAGTTTCATTTCTGTAATCATGATCACACAACTGGCAGCTTTTAGTGGTTTTATTGGTATTCAAAGCGTAGCGTATAACAAATCAAAGATAACGAGATTGTTGTTCATGAATCGCTATTTCTCAATTGATTAAGCGATTAACCGAAGTCACACTTCACAATTAAAACCATTAAATTGTTATACCTTCACATGAGGTTGATAATGAAAAAGAACACTCTTGCTGCACTGATCCTTACTGCCCTGACTGCCGGGCAACTCGCGAGCGTGCAGGCGCACGCGGCCGGACAGCTAAACGTTTGGGAAGACATTAAAAAAGCCGATGGTATTAAAGCCGCGGTGAGCGATTTTGAAAAGCAGTTCAACGTCAAGGTTAACGTACAGGAGATGCCCTACGCCCAGCAGTTGGAAAAGCTGCGTCTTGATGGACCGGCAGGGATCGGGCCGGATGTGTTGGTGATCCCTAATGACCAGTTAGGTGGCGCGGTTGTCCAGGGGCTGCTGTCTCCTTTGACGATGGATAAAGCAAAGCAGGCGGCCTTTACGCCGGCATCAATCAACGCCTTCCGGATGGATAACGTGCTTTATGGCGTGCCGAAAGCGGTGGAAACCCTGGTACTGATTTATAACAAAGACCTGATCGACAAACCGCTGGATAGCCTGCAGGCGTGGTTCGACTATTCGAAAAAACAGCGTGATGCGGGCAAATACGGCCTGTTGGCGAAATTTGACCAGATCTACTACAGCTGGGGTGTTATCGCCCCAATGGGCGGTTATATCTTTGGCAAAAACGATAAGGGCGGTTTCAACCCGCAGGATATTGGCCTGAACAAGCCTGGCGCGGTGGAAGCGGTGACCTTCCTGAAAAAATTCTACACCGATAAGGTTTTCCCGGCAGGGATCCTCGGCGATAACGGGCTGAATGCCATCGACTCGCTGTTTACCGAGAAGAAAGCGGCGGCGGTCATCAATGGTCCGTGGGCTTTCCAGCCCTATGAAGCGGCAGGGATTAACTATGGCGTTGTTCCGCTGCCAATGCTGCCGGATGGCAAGCCAATGAGCTCCTTCCTCGGCGTGAAAGGCTATGTGGTGTCGACCTGGAGTAAAGATAAAGCGCTGGCGCAGAAGTTCATCGAATTTATCAACCAGCCGCAGTATGTGAAAGCGCGTTACATCGCCACGGGCGAAATCCCGCCGTTGAAATCGATGATCGACGATCCGGTGATTAAGAATGATGAAAAGGCCAGCGCGGTGGCGGTGCAGTCTGCGCGGGCAACGGCAATGCCGGGGATCCCGGAAATGGGTGAAGTCTGGGGGCCGGCCAATGCCGCGCTGGAGCTGAGCCTGACCGGTAAACAGGAGCCGAAGGCGGCGCTTGATAGCGCAGTGAAGCAGATCAAGATGCAAATCGAAGCGATGCAGGCCAGCAATCAGTAACCAGGTGATGTAACAGAACGGGAGGAGGGCCTCCCGTTTTTAGAAGGAGTGGTGTGTGATTATCAATCCCAGCGAAAATATTGCCGAGGCGCGTGGCGCGGGACGCCATGCGTGGTGCGGCCTGTTGCTGGCTATCGTGCCGGGCTTTGGACAGTTTTATCACCGCCAGTGGCTGAAGGGGATTGTCTTCCTGGCGCTGCTGAGCAGTTTTATGCGCATTTTTTATGATTTTCTCAGCGAAGGCCTGTGGGGGTTATACACCTTAGGTGAAGAGGTGCCGCGGGATAACTCTATTTTTCTGCTGGCGGAAGGGATCATCAGCGTACTGGTTATCGCCTTCGGTCTGCTTATCTATTTTCTCTCGCTGCGTGATGCGTGGGTAAATGGCAAAAAACGCGATGAAGGCCTGGCGCTGAATAGCGTACGTAAACAGTATCAAATGCTGCTTAGCGACGGTTTTCCTTATCTGATGATCACGCCTGGCTTTATTTTGCTGGTGTTTGTCGTCATTTTCCCGATTCTGTTCGGTTTCGCGATCGCGTTTACTAACTACAACCTTTATCACACGCCGCCAGCGAAGCTGGTGGACTGGGTGGGATTCAAAAATTTCATCAATATTTTTACCCTGTCCATCTGGCGCTCAACCTTCTTTGACGTGCTGCAATGGACGGTCGTATGGACGCTGCTGGCGACAACGTTGCAATGCACCGTCGGCGTGCTGCTGGCGATTCTGGTCAACCAGAAAGATCTGCGCTTTAAACCAATGATTCGCACGATTTTTATCCTGCCGTGGGCAGTGCCAGGGTTTGTCACGATTCTGGTTTTTGCCGGGATGTTCAACGATTCATTCGGGGTGATTAATAACGCGATATTGTCGTTCCTGGATATTAGTCCGAAGGCGTGGCTGACCGACCCGTTCTGGACCAGGACTGCGCTGATCATGATGCAGACCTGGCTTGGCTTCCCGTTTGTTTTCGCCATGACCACCGGCGTACTGCAGGCGATCCCGGACGATCTCTATGAAGCGGCCACCATGGATGGCGCCAGTGCATATACCCGCCTGCGGACCATTACGCTGCCGCTGGTGCTGTACTCCATTGCGCCGATCATCATCACGCAATACACCTTCAATTTTAACAACTTCAACATTATCTATCTGTTCAACAACGGCGGCCCGGCGGTGGCGGGGTCTAATGCCGGCGGCACGGATATTCTGGTGTCGTGGATCTACAAATTAACGATGTCGTCTTCGCAATACGCCATCGCGGCCACCATTACGATCCTGCTGTCGATTTTTGTCGTCGGTCTGGCGTTGTGGCAGTTCCGCGCCACTAAATCCTTTAAAAATGACGATATGGCGTAAGGGAAGCAACATGGCTAAAGCACCGAGTATTAAACGCGAAAAGTGGATTCGTCTGTCACTTACCTGGCTGGTGGTCATCCTGGTGTCGACGATCATTATTTATCCGCTGATCTGGACGGTAGGGGCGTCGCTGAACGCCGGGAATAGTTTGCTGAGCACATCAATAATCCCGGAAAACCTGTCGTTTCAGCATTATGAGGATTTGTTCAACGGTAATGTGAATTATCTGACCTGGTACTGGAATTCGATGAAGATCAGTTTCATGACCATGGTGCTGACGTTAATCAGCGTCAGTTTCACCGCCTATGCGTTCTCCCGCTTTCGTTTTAAAGGGCGACAGAATGGGCTGATGCTGTTTTTGCTATTGCAGATGATCCCGCAGTTCTCAGCGCTGATTGCGATCTTTGTTCTTTCGCAACTGCTGGGGCTGATCAACAGCCACCTGGCGCTGGTGCTGATCTACGTTGGCGGCATGATCCCGATGAATACCTGGCTAATGAAAGGTTATCTGGATGCGATCCCAAAAGATCTGGACGAGTCGGCGCGGATGGATGGCGCCAGCAGTTTTCGTATTTTTATCGAAATTATCATGCCGCTGTCGAAGCCGATTCTGGCGGTCGTTGCGCTGTTTTCGTTCACCGGCCCGCTGGGGGATTTCATTCTCTCCAGCACCATCCTGCGTACGCCGGATAAGTACACGCTGCCGATTGGCCTGTATAACCTGGTCGCGCAGAAGATGGGGGCCAGCTATACCACCTACGCGGCGGGAGCGGTGCTGATTGCTGTCCCGGTCGCGATTTTGTATCTGGCGCTCCAAAAATACTTTGTTTCCGGTCTGACCTCCGGTAGTACAAAAGGATAATCCCATGAAAAAATTCCCTCCCGTATGGTTTGCTGTTGCTCTGGCATGCTCATTTTCCGCCACTACGCTTGCGGAAGAGACGCTGCAAACCAGGCCGTTTAGCAACATGCCTGCCGATTTTATTAAAGGCGCGGATATCTCCACGCTGCTGGATGCTGAAAAATACGGCGCAAAGTTCTTTAACCACAATAATCAGCCTGAAGACCCGATCGCGATTCTGAAGGCTGATGGTGTGAATTATGTTCGCCTGCGGTTGTGGGTTGATCCTAAAGATGCTCAGGGCCAGCGTTATGGCGGCGGGGATAACGATCTGGCGACGACGCTGGCGCTGGCGAAGCGCGCAAAAGCCCAGGGGATGAAGTTGCTGCTCGATTTTCACTACAGTGATTTCTGGACCGATCCAGGCAAACAGTTCAAACCGAAAGCCTGGGAAAAAATGGATTATCCACAGCTGAAAACCGCGATCCACGACTATACCCGTGACACGATCGCGCGCTTTAAGCAGGAGGGCGTACTGCCGGATATGGTGCAGATCGGCAACGAAATCAATGGCGGCATACTGTGGCCGGAAGGAAAAAGCTGGGGGCAGGGCGGCGGTGAGTTCGATCGTCTGGCAGGGCTGCTTAATGCCGCTATCAGCGGCCTGAAGGAAAATCTTACTCACGGTGAGAAGGTAAAAATCATGCTCCATCTGGCTGAAGGGACCAAAAATGACACCTTCCGCTGGTGGTTTGATGAAATCAGCAAACGCAATGTGCCTTATGACATTATCGGCCTGTCGATGTACACCTACTGGAATGGTCCGATTAGCGCGCTGAAAGCCAATATGGATGATATCAGTCAGCGCTATCATAAAGACGTGATTGTTGTCGAAGCCGCGTATGCTTATACCCTGAAGAACTGCGATAACGCCGAAAACAGTTTTCAGGCAAAAGAGGAAAAGGCCGGGGGTTACCCTGCTACCGTCCAGGGGCAATACAATTATATTCATGACTTAATGCAGGCGGTAGCTGATGTTCCGGATCATCGGGGCAAAGGTATTTTTTATTGGGAGCCGACGTGGATTGCCGTACCGGGAAATACCTGGGCGACGCCTGCCGGTATGAAATATATCCACGATGAGTGGAAAGAGGGTAATGCGCGGGAAAATCAGGCGCTATTTGATTGCCAGGGAAAAGCATTGCCATCATTGAAAGTGTTTAATTAATTATTCAGCTTTATATTTCAGGATGTTTATTATGAAGAAATTTTCGCCTTTGAGCCCGAAGGTCAATGCGCTATTGCATGGCGCCGACTATAATCCGGAGCAGTGGGAGAACTACCCCGATATTATTGATAAAGATATTGCCATGATGCAGCAGGCAAAATGTAATGTCATGTCGGTGGGAATATTTAGCTGGGCGAAACTGGAACCTCAGGAAGGCGTATTTGAATTTGGCTGGCTGGATAATATTCTTGATAAATTGTATGCCGCTGGCATTCATGTGTTTCTCGCCACCCCAAGCGGTGCGCGCCCGGCGTGGATGTCGCAAAAGTACCCTCAGGTGCTGCGCGTAGGCCGCGATCGCGTACCCGCGCTGCACGGCGGACGTCATAATCACTGTATGTCATCGCCGGTTTATCGCGAGAAAACCTTGAAAATCAATACGCTGCTGGCAGAGCGTTATTCTCATCATCCGGCGGTACTGGGCTGGCATATTTCCAACGAATATGGCGGCGAGTGCCACTGTGATCTGTGCCAGCAGCGATTCCGCGACTGGCTGCAAGCGCGCTACAAAACGCTGGATAACCTCAATCATGCCTGGTGGAGCACTTTCTGGAGCCATACTTATAGCGACTGGTCGCAGATTGAATCTCCGGCTCCGCAGGGGGAGATCTCAATTCATGGCCTCAACCTTGACTGGCATCGTTTCAATACCGCGCAGGTGACTGACTTCTGTCGTCATGAAATCGCCCCGCTGAAAGCGGCGAATGCCGACCTGCCGGTCACAACCAACTTCATGGAGTATTTCTACGATTACGACTACTGGCAACTGGCGCAGACGCTGGACTTTATCTCATGGGACAGTTATCCCATGTGGCACCGTGATAAAGACGAAACCACGCTGGCCTGCTACACCGCCATGTATCACGACATGATGCGCAGCCTGAAAGGGGGGAAACCTTTTGTATTGATGGAATCCACGCCGAGCACGACCAACTGGCAGCCGACCAGTAAGCTGAAGAAGCCGGGAATGCATATTCTCTCTTCCCTGCAGGCGGTGGCGCACGGCGCTGATTCAGTGCAGTATTTTCAGTGGCGCAAGAGTCGCGGTTCGGTGGAGAAGTTTCATGGTGCGGTTATCGACCATGTCGGCCATCTGGACACGCGCGTGGGCCGTGAAGTCACTAAACTCGGTGATATGTTAAGCAAGCTCCAGGGCGTGGTGGGGTGCAGAACAGAGGCTAAAGTCGCGATTATTTTCGACCAGCAAAACCGCTGGGCGCTGGATGATGCGCAGGGGCCGCGTAATCTCGGCATGGAGTATGAAAATACCGTCAACGAGCACTACCGTCCGTTCTGGGAACAGGGTATCGCGGTTGATATTATTGATGCTGACGTTGATCTGAGCGCTTATCAACTGGTCATTGCGCCGATGTTATATATGGTTCGCGACGGCTTTGCCGAACGTGCCGAGGCGTTTGTGGCTAACGGCGGCCATTTAGTGACAACATACTGGACGGGGATTGTTAACGAATCGGACCTGTGCCATCTCGGTGGTTTCCCTGGCCCGCTACGTAAATTGCTGGGTATCTGGGCGGAGGAGATCGACTGTCTGAATGATGGTGAACGTAATCTTGTGCAGGGCCTGGCTGGCAATGAAGGCGGATTGCAGGGACCGTATCAGGTACGCCATCTGTGTGAACTGATTCATACCGAAACGGCGCAACCGCTGGCGACCTACCGCGATGATTTTTACGCAGGAAGACCGGCGGTCACCGTGAACCACTTCGGCAAGGGCAAGGCCTGGCATGTGGCTTCGCGCAACGATCTGGCCTTCCAGCGGGATCTCTTTGCCACTCTCAGCGAAGAACTGGCGCTGCCGCGTGCGGTTGAAGTCGAATTCCCGCCAGGCGTGGTGGCGACCGCGCGTACCGATGGTGAAACCACGTACGTATTCCTGCAAAACTTCAGCGCACAGCAGCATAGCGTAACCCTGCCGCAGGGCTATCAGGATAGTCTTACCGCGACGGCGCTGAATGGGCCGTTAACGTTAAATGCATGGGATTGTCGTGTCCTTAGCCGTAACGCGTAATTTTTCTTTACCCGCGCCTGCCCCTGAGAGCAGGCGTTTTTTTATCTGTCTGTCAGGAGTCTGTTATGGTGAGTTTGAAATCCTTTCTGAATTATTTTTCTCAACCCCGTAAGATGGAACCGTTGAGTCATGCGGAACAACAACAGATTGAAAATTTAATTCAGGCCTTTGGCGGTGAGAGCAACATTATTAATGTTGATGCCTGTATTACCCGTTTACGGGTTACGGTAAATAATCTGGCGGTTATTGATTCCCGGTCTTTGCAGCAGCAGGGGGCGCTTGGTGTAATTATTCTTGGGCAACAGGTACATGCTATATTCGGGAAGCAGTCTGATGCCTTGCGACAATTACTTGATGAACACTTTGCCAGCCGTAAATAAAAAATGGGATAACCCAATAATGGGTTATCCCGAAAATATAGCAAGCATTCAATGGCAATAATGATTACCGGAGGGTAATTAACGACCTTACAGTGGGAGATAAAACAGATTTAAATATCATTACCACCAGGCTTCTACCTGGACACCAAAGTTCCACGTATTGTTGGCTGTTTGATCTTCGAACGGCTTACCATTCTCAGAATCATTCAGCCAGGATGCGAAAATACGCAGTTCCGGGCGTGACATAAAGTCTGGACCATCCGCCAGACCCAGTGCAATGGTGTATTTTTCACCTGCCTGTTTGTAATCGGTATTGTTCTTGTAGCTATCTTTCTGGTAAAAACCGCCCACTTCGCCAATCAGACGCACGTAGTCGGTGAACTGATATTGCCCGCGAGCCACCAGCGAGATCATACGCGTTTTATCCGTGTACTCAGTAATGTTATCCGCCGATCCCCAGGTCAGTACATGGTTAACGGAGAATTTGTCGGTAATCGGGATTAAACCCGTATTGATCACGCGATAGCCGGTGGCGTCATTAACGTAGTGCCACATGTCATACCAGCCGCCGCCCTGGGAGACCATGTTTTGCGCCAGCCCTTTATTCGCATACTGCAACACCGTCTTGTTGTAGCCGCCCAGCATATCCTGACTGATTTCACCGGTCAGCATAACGCCATTTTCAGCATCATATAGCCCGCCGTAGGTGTCTTGCTTCTTGGTGGTGTTCGGCATCGCATAATCGATACCAAATTCTGTCCATGAACCGGACCAGGGCTTCCAGCCTGCGTAGCGTAGATCGAGGTAATTAATGTTGACGTTGCTGTCGCCATCGACGCGATAGTCAACGTCGTTGGCGTCTCCGCGGATCCAGGCAAATGAGACGGCGCCTGGGCCGAATGTGTAATTTTCAATCCCCGCGCCGGAACCGGAAATGTTCCAGTATTTGGTGTCGATGATGTGGAGATCGTGGCGCTGATAGTAGCGTTTACCGCCCCAAATGACGGCATTCGGATCGCCGGGAATCAGGCCTTTGATTTGCAGGTTCAACTGACGTAGGCCGAACTGCGCATCATCATCCAGCGTTGTTTCGTTATCGTTAGAGCCATCAGACACCATGCTGACCATGCTGTCGAGATAAAAACTGACGTCGTCTTTTTTGTAAACTTCTGAACCTAACTCCAGCTCGCCATAGGTATCGGATTCATTACCCAGACGTCCCAGTTTATTTTTTTGCCATTCGGCTTCACTTCCGTCACCGGAGACCCCAACTCCGGCGCGCAGATAACCATGAAAATCGATACCCGGGACTGTAGCGGAAGCGGCAAACACGGATGGTGAAATCAGCGCAGCGGCCAACGCAACGGAGAGTGTGCGTAGCGTAGTGTTCATGTCATTCCTCTTATTTTTTGTATTACGTTCACATAACAAGTGTCATAAAAGTCCTAAATCAGAGTCCAGGCAAATGGATGATCGCTATAGTGTGATTAACTGCAAATAAATAAGCGGGTTTTGTTACGGGTAGTGAGTCTATTCACATTTTGTTGTATTGTGAACGTCATACTTTTTGTGAGGATTGTTGTTCAGGAAGTGCTGCAATGGGCGTTTTTTAAAATTGCCCCTGTTACAATCCAGGGATAACAATATAAGGAACCGGACCATGAAGTCTAAAAGCGCGACCTTAGAAGATGTTGCCCGCCATGCGGGTGTCTCCTATCAGACCGTGTCCAGGGTACTCAATAAGTCTGCTAATGTATCCAAAGCCACGCGCAGTAAGGTAGAGAAATCCATTAAAGAATTGCGGTATGTCCCTAATCGTCTGGCACAACAACTGGTCGGTAAGCGGAGTCATACCGTGGGTCTGGTGACGACTTCCCTTGCATTGCATGCGCCGTCCCAGGTTGCTGCGGCGGTGAAACGCTATGCGAATATGGAAGGGTATCAGGTGCTTATTTCAATGATCGATGAGAGCGTCAACCAAAGTATTCAGGATTCGATCAATGAACTGAAGTCCCAGCGGGTAGATAAGGTTATCATCAATGTGCCGCTTGAGACTGAAAAAGCACAGAAAATTGCGGTTGATAACGATGATATCGTCTGTCTTTTTTTGGATGTTGATCCCTATAGTTCTGTGTTTAACGTTTCGTTTAATCCGGCTGATGGTACCCGGGCCAGCGTCAAATACCTGTATGAAATGGGTCATCGGGAGATCGCCGTACTGGCCGGGCCTGAAAGCTCGGTATCGGCAAGATTACGTTTGAAAAGCTGGATAGAGACGCTGGAAAGTTATGGGCTACAGCCAGTAACGGTGATTCGCGGTAACTGGGATGCGCAGAGTGGTTATGCGGGGGCGCTACAAATGCTGCGTGAAACGCCAAACTTTACTGCGGTTCTGGTGGGCAATGACCAGATGGCGCTTGGCGTGCTGAGCGCGTTTCATCAGCATCAGGTACCGATCCCGGGAGAAAAGTCAGTCATTGGTTACGATGATACTTATGAAAGCTCTTTCTTTTATCCGGCGCTAACAACCGTATCGTTGGATCTTGATCTGCAGGGAAAAGAAGCCGTGCGTCGCATCCTTGATAGCGGCGATAACGAGACATCCCATACATCTTCTATTCTCCCGGCTCGTCTGGTGGTACGCCACTCTAGCGGGCCTAAAACGGAATCTGGTAAAAACCTGCAATCTATTGCCGAGCAGCTACGGGTGCTGGCGCATCAGTTAAATCCTTAATCCGGAGAAGGGCGGCCAGTGCCGCCGACTCTCTATTACCCACGGAGTTGTCATGGTTGATCTTTGTATCGGTCTGGCGTATTTTATTGTTATGTTATAACATATTATTGAGGCCATGATGAAACCCAATATTCATCCGCACTACCGCACGGTGGTCTTTCATGACACCAGCGCCAACGAGTATTTTAAAGTCGGTTCAACGATTAAAACTGAACGTGAGATTGAACTGGAAGGCGTCACGTATCCCTATGTAACAATTGATGTGTCGTCCAAATCGCATCCTTATTACACTGGCAAACAGAAAACGTTCAACAATGAAGGCAGTACCGC
Organism: Klebsiella indica; assembly: GCF_005860775.1. Lineage (GTDB taxonomy): Bacteria > Pseudomonadota > Gammaproteobacteria > Enterobacterales > Enterobacteriaceae > Klebsiella > Klebsiella indica. Next base: position 88,629 of record NZ_VCHQ01000001.1, on the reverse strand, counting down.
GCGCTTCCGCCAGCGTTTCGGTGGCTTTCTTGATGCGAAAAGGAGCAAATAATGCAGGTACTTAATTCCTTACGCAGCGCCAAACAGCGCCACCCGGATTGCCAGATCGTTAAGCGCAAAGGGCGGCTGTACGTGATTTGCAAAAGTAATCCCCGCTTTAAGGCCGTGCAGGGACGTAAAAAAAGACGTTAACGGAAACTTTCCAGTCTGCGTAACTGTTGGCCGTCGGCGCTGAAATTGTCGGCGGCCAGCCATTGCCGTATCGCTTTATCAATTCGCGGCCACTCGCTATCGATAATGGAAAACCAGTCGGTATCGCGATTGTGGCCTTTTACCACCAGCGCCTGCCGAAAGCGCCCCTCGTACTGAAATCCCAGCCGCAGCGCCGTCCGACGAGAAGGCTCGTTCAGGCTATTACATTTCCACTCGTAGCGGCGATAGCCGAGAGTTTCAAACACGTAACGCATCAGCAGCCACTGGGCTTCGGTTGCCATTGCCGTGCTATGGCGAAGCGGCTGAGGTCGTCGCGCAATACTCTCGACAGCGCCCTGGAGCAACCGAAGGATATCTGCGGCATAGCCATCAGGAAACGTATGTTGCAGCGCTGAAATCACTGGGAAAGGATAACGAGGAAGAGCTGATTGTCGTGCTCTCTGAGCGTTTGCAGACATGATAGACAGGCACGCATCATGACTCGCCAACGTTACACTTTACGCCGGGTGTCCCTGCAGTGAATTATTTCCCGCTTTTTATCTGGCGTCGGCTCCTTGACAAGTTATTGCGTGAAGAGGGGGGCGTATTGTTGGGCTCTGGCGACACGCAAGGAGAACCGGAGGCTATGGCAGGCGATTGCCCGTCATCTGGCAGCGTTAAGCCGTTTTTATCTTGACGCGAAAAACGCCAGAAGCGGCTTGGTTTTGGGCTACGGTAATACGTCCGCCGCGCATTTTATTCCGGCGTTGCGGACGCTGAATCGTCTTATTGGGCCGTTCCGTCGCGGGTAAGAGAAAATACATCGTAGAATGAAAGCTCACCTTTGGTATCAATCATTTTCCGCAACTGCGTTTTTTGTTTATCGGCGACGCGGGGGGATTGCAGGATACGCTCGATCAGCTGGTTGGGAACAAATCGGGTGTTGTACCATTCGCCGTTGTAGCAAACGCGAAAGTCCAGTACATCAATATCCTCGTAGCGATAGCGGGGATAGACATCAAAGAAGAAAAAACCGTTTAGCAGAACGAACAGGACGATAAGCAGCCACACGGAGTCTACCAGCGTTTCTGAACGCATCATCACAACGAGTGTGGCCAGGAAAGCCGCGTACATGGCAACAAACAGCCACGGGTGATGACGAATAAAGCTAATACTAAAACGCGGACGGTTGTCGCGTTTCTCCTTTATATTAAGCTCATCAATGGTGTTCTTCAGCAGTTGCTGTATTTCTGTCATCTTATTCCTCAAATTCTGCTATACCCAGTCACACTGCAAGTTGCATATGCGTTGGCCGCGGATGGCGCAGCCCATCCATGTACCCTGGTCTGGCCCAGCCTGAGGTTATTTTATGTTGCGCAAAACACAGGGGAAAGTAACAGATTGGTTGTAGAAAAGCATAACAGTTACCGTCGACTGCGGCGGGGAGCGTCATTTTTCTGAGGAACTCGCGTCGTTATCATCGTTGCGGACTATCAATAAATGCGCTCCGCATCGTCTCGCCGGGCCTGTTTCCCTTAACATTTCTTCTTCGGGGGCTGAATCACTGTAATGTACCACAAGACACCTGGCAGGCAGGCGAAAGGCTCGCAGCAAAACACCCCAGCGAGATGGCTCTCACCGACGATCATCTGATGTTCATTTCACGGCGGCTGCTTTATTTATGGATTGCGTATGCCGCCACAGCACATAATGAAACCGGTTTCATTACCGGAGTTGGCTAACATATATGAATGACTCCACATTTATTATCTGTATCAGGGGATGATGTTTACGGTAAAGGTCATTCAACTTTCATTCGAAATGCACTAGCGGATAAATTTCCAGACTGAAGGAGGAATTTTGTCGTACAGCTTATTCATCGTCAACTCAGCAAGGCGATGGTCGGCCGCTGAGTAAAATACCGCCAGTTCATTATCGGAAAGTTCATATTTATTTTTTTCAATTACACGCTCCAGCGTATCAATTGTCTGACAGCGTCGTAAACGCATCAAATAGTCTATTTTGGTTAATGTTTTAGTGGACATAAATTCACCCTTTAATTGTAATAATGCTAACAAGAAAGACTGACCGGGTTTTCCCGGCAGGCGTTCACAAAGCTACGGAATAACCGGTTTCCCGATTTACGCCATTTCTGTAGATCGGCCGTGTTAATGCCGTAGTTGCTGAACAGGACGAAAGTATCATCCAGGTATTCGTCAAGCTGGGTTACCAGTTTATTCTCTTCAGCGTACTTAATTTTATAATTAAGTGCGAACGCGGCAATGTGCTCGATCAAGTCATTTAGTTGAAGATTGATAGCCGAAGTCGGATCATTAACCCAACCGTGGTTACTTTCTTCCAGGTTTGCAAGACAATCATGATACAGGGTTTCACAGAGAAATCTAAGTTGTGCAATATCATGCCTTTTTGGCGAGTATTCGTCCATAACGCATCCCCTTTTAAGTGGTTTAAACGACGACTATCAACACCGTTGTGGGATGAACACGACTAACAGACCTGACACATACATTGTAATCTTACTTTTTAATTATAATCCACTCCTAAAAACATTTCATCGTGCTATTACGAAAAATTACAATTATCATTTATCACGGCACCCGGATTTTTATTATATCGTGACATTAACCTGGGCGGAAAGGGAAGAGTGAGCTTATATTTCATCAGGTTAGCCGGCAGTTTTCAATGTTATTGAGGGATGCCCGCGTTGTAGTTTATCTATTTTTTAAGAAAAGTACCGATGAATTTTCATCAAACTCAACTGTTCGTATGAAGCGGATGGTTTTGCATGGCAGAGACGCGATTCAGGTTCTCTGTATCAGGCCGCAGGGTTCTGCGTACGGCATAAATGCCTTTCTGGTCATAGGATTATCTTTTGGATGTGCTCTCTGGCACCAGCGTCTGGCATTACGATCCCTGAAGGCATAAACAGCGACCGTCATTGGGGAACCGTGTAACGATTATAGCCTTGCTATGCAGATCAAAACGCCGCGTTTTTTATGTTTAAGCTCTGGCCGTCTCTTCACCCGATATTCTCAGTATCAATGAATGAGAATATTCCTGGTGAGTATAGAGAGAGCGATATTGGAGAAAAATGACATATATGTCCGTTTAATGCCGGTGGCTTAAGTGTTGTCTGGGCGTTATGTGGCTTATCCCGGGGACTCACCTTACAGGGCCGTTGCAGACAGTGTTGAAATCTGTTACTGAGCGGTTTGTCATTTGAATCACTGGAAACTCAATAAGGCTATCTTACTTGCTGCATGATCCGGTCTTCAGGGCTACTACGTAAGCGCTGTTTAAAACGGTTAGCCGTTTTGTCCAGAAACTTGAATTATTTAAGGTGTAAATCATATAACATATAATTAAATATTATATATTGTTTTTTTTTAAATAAATAGTGGCAATGTGTGCGCTTTAAAAGGGCAGCAAAAAAAGGGCTGCGGATGCAGCCCTTAGCGTAAGATTAATGATGTTCAATCGTATGATTGTGCTCAATATCTTCACTTTTTTTGCTAAAGCGGCGACGAACCACCACGAAGAATACCGGCACGAAGAAAATGGCCAGAACCGTCGCGGTCACCATCCCACCCATGACGCCAGTACCAACGGCATTCTGCGCACCGGAGCCTGCACCGGAACTGATAACCAGCGGCATGACCCCCAGGATAAACGCCAGAGAGGTCATCAGGATTGGTCGCAGACGCATACGCACCGCTTCCAGCGTCGCTTCAATCAGGCCTTTGCCCTCTTTATCCATCAGGTCTTTGGCGAATTCAACAATCAGGATCGCATTCTTCGCCGACAGCCCAATGGTAGTGAGCAGACCTACCTGGAAGTAAACGTCGTTAGTCAATCCGCGCGAGCTTGCGGCCAGCAGCGCACCGACAACCCCTAACGGCACAACCAGCATAACCGAGAATGGAATAGACCAGCTTTCGTACAGCGCCGCCAGACACAAGAAGACGACAATCAGTGAGATCGCGTACAGTGCAGGCGCCTGGTTACCTGACAAACGTTCCTGATAGGACATACCGGTCCAGTCATAGCCGATACCAGCAGGCAGTTTACTTGCCAGTTCTTCCATCATATTCATCGCTTCACCGGTACTCTTACCGGGCGCCGCCTGGCCGAGGATTTCCATTGAAGGAAGACCGTTATAGCGTTCCAGACGCGGTGAGCCGTACTCCCAGTGAGAGGTTGAGAAGGCGGAGAAGGGGACCATTTGCCCGTCGCTGCCGCGTACGTACCAGTCACCGAGATCCTCCGGCAGCATGCGATATTTGGCTTCCGACATGACGTAAACTTTTTTCACACGACCGCGGTCGATGAAATCGTTGACGTAGCTACCGCCCCATGCAGCGCCCAGCGTTGTGTTAATATCGCTGATAGAAACACCCAGCGCCTGCGCTTTTTCCTGGTCGATATCGATCTTGAATTGCGGGGTATCTTCCATACCGTTCGGACGCACCCCGGTCAATACATCAGGATGCTGAGCGACCATACCAAACAGCTGATTACGCGCCTGGGTCAGTTTTTCATGTCCCAGACCGGCCTGGTCAATTAACTCGAAGTCAAAACCTGTTGCGGTACCCAGTTCGACGATTGCAGGCAGGTTAAAGGCGAACACCATCGCGTCTTTAATCTGCGAGAAGTAGCCCATGGCGCGGGCGGTAATCGCATCAACCTTGTTCTCTTTACCTGGTCGCTGGCTCCAGTCCTTCAACGAGACGAAGACAATACCGGTGTTTTGCCCACGGCCTGCGAAACCAAAGCCGTTAACGGCGAATACAGATTTAACGTTGTTTTTCTCTTTGGTGAGATAGTAGTTGGTCATCTCATCGAGAACTTTCTGCGTCCGCTCCTGGGTCGCACCGGCGGGTAACTGCGCCATGCTCAGAAAGACCCCCTGATCTTCATCTGGCAGGAACGAGCTGGGCAGACGAACAAACAGCCAGGCCATCCCGACAACGATGATCAGATACAGCACCAGATAACGACCGGTACTACGCAGGATATTGCCTACGCTATCGGTGTAATGGTGTGTACTCTTCTCGAACATGTTGTTGAACCAGCCAAAGAAACCTTTGGTTGCGCCGTGGCTGCCTTTCGCGACCGGCTTAAGCATGGTCGCGCACAGGGCCGGGGTCAGGATCAAAGCGACCAGCACTGACAGCGCCATTGCGGAAACAATGGTGATGGAGAACTGACGATAGATAGCGCCGGTAGAACCGCCGAAGAAGGCCATCGGGATAAATACCGCGGACAACACCATCGCAATACCCACCAGCGCGCCCTGAATCTGTCCCATCGATCTTCGCGTGGCTTCTTTTGGCGGCAATCCCTCTTCGGACATGACACGCTCGACGTTCTCTACTACCACGATGGCGTCATCCACCAACAGGCCGATGGCGAGCACCATCGCGAACATCGTTAACGTGTTTATCGAGTAGCCGAATACCGAAAGCACGGCAAATGTCCCTAACAGCACCACCGGCACGGCGATGGTCGGAATTAACGTCGCGCGGAAGTTTTGCAGGAACAAGTACATGACCAGGAACACGAGAATGATGGCTTCTGCCAGTGTTTTCACCACTTCGTTAATTGAGATTTTCACGAATGGCGTGGTGTCATACGGGTAGACGATCTTCAGCCCTGAGGGGAAGAACGGTTCCATCTTTTTCAACTGTGCCCGAATAGCGCTGGCGGTATCCAGCGCGTTCGCGCCGGTCGCCAGTTTGATCCCCAGACCTGACGCTGGCTGGCCGTTGAATTTCGCAATGACGTCATAGCTTTCACCGCCCAGTTCAATTTTGGCGACATCACGCAGGCGAACCTGAGAACCATCCTGGTTGACTTTGAGCAGAATTTTACCGAACTCTTCCGTTGAGGTCAGACGCGTTTGCGCGATGATGGAGGCGTTCAATTGCTGGCCTTTCACTGGCGGCGTACCGCCAAGTTGGCCGGCGGCGACCTGAGCGTTTTGCGCGGTGATCGCGCTAATGACATCCACCGGGGTAAGCTGGAAGTTGTTCAGCTTGATGGGGTCCATCCAGATACGCATCGCGTACTGTGAACCAAACAGTTGCACGTCACCCACCCCTGGCGTACGGCTGATCGCGTCTTTCATGTTCGCCGCAACATAGTCAGAGATATCTTCCTGGGTCATGGTGCCGTTGGTGTTAATGACGCCCACGACCATCAGGAAGGAACTGGATGACTTCTCAACGCTAACCCCCTGCTGTTGAACTTCCTGAGGCAGCAGCGGCATAGCCAGTTGCAGTTTGTTCTGCACCTGCACCTGGGCGATATCGGCATTCGTCCCGGACTCGAATGTCAGAGTGATTTGCACGGTACCTGTGGAGTCACTGTTTGAGGACATGTACATCAGGTTATCGATACCGTTCATGTTCTGCTCGATAACCTGCGTTACCGTATCCTGTACGGTTTTCGCATCTGCGCCAGGGTAGGTCGCGGAGATCGTCACCGCCGGCGGCGCAATCGTTGGATATTGCGCAACCGGCAGTTTGAGGATCGCAAGCCCCCCTGCCAACATGATAATGATGGCGAGCACCCACGCAAAGATAGGGCGATCGATAAAGAAATTAGACATGTCTTAACGGCTCCTGTTTAAGTTAAGACCTGGTTTATTCTGACTGAGCGTTGCCTGCGGCTTGCTGTTTATCGTCAGAAACGACTTCCTGCGCTTTCACCTGTACGCCTGGTTTGACTTTTTGCAGGCCGGTGACAATTAAGCGATCGCCCGTTTTTAATCCTTTGGTGACCAGCCATTTATCGCCAATTGCCTGAGTGGTTGTAATCTGGCGGACCTCGACTTTATCGCCTTCACCAACAACCATCGCGCTCGCATCGCCACGAGGGGTTCGGGTTACGCCCTGTTGAGGAACCAGCAATGCATCAGGATTAACGCCTTCTTCCAGGCGTGCGCGGACGAACATACCTGGCAACAGGGTGTGATCAGGATTCGGGAAGATCGCGCGTAGTGTAATAGAGCCGGTCGTCTGGTCGACGGTGACGTCGGAGAACTCCAGCGTCCCGACCTGCGGATATTTCACACCGTCGCTCGTGACCAGCTCAACTTTCGCTTTGCCGTTTTCCTGCTGCAACTGGCCGCTGGCCAGTTCCTGTTTCAGGCGCAGAAAATCATTGCTCGATTGGGTCACGTCGACATAGATAGGATCTAACTGCTGTACAGTCGCCAGCGCGGTAGTTTGGCCGTTTTGTACCAGAGCGCCTTCCGTCACCGTCGATTTGCCAATACGGCCGCTAATCGGAGAGGTGACTTTGGTGTACGCCAGATTGATGCGCGCGGTTTCTACTGCGGCCTTGGCGGCGACGACGGCGGCATCGCTCTGCTGAGCGGTTGCCACGGCGGTATCGTAATCCTGCTGGCTAATGTATTTAGTCCCTAACAGTTTTTGATAACGTTTAACCGTCAATCGGTCTATATTCGCCGCTGCCTGCGCTTTTGCTAAATCGCCTTTCGCGCTTTCGTAGGTGGCCTGATAGGTCGCTGGATCAATTTGATAAAGAGACTCGCCTGCCTTGATATCACTGCCTTCAATGAAGTTACGCTTGAGAATAATACCGCTCACCTGGGGACGAACTTCCGCAACGCGGTAGGCGCTGGTACGGCCTGGCAGTTCTGTAGTGATTTGTAGAGGAGCAGATTTGAGAGTCACAACACCGACTTCCGGCATTTGCTGGGCTCCTTGCTGCGCCGGTTTATCATCACATCCTGTTAGCGCTAAGCTGCCTGAGAGCATCAGAACGACCGCCAGAGGCCTAAACCCTCTGTTTTTGTTCATATGTAAACCTCGAGTGTCCAATTTCAAATTGTTCAGTGGCTCAACTGACCACAAACCCACTACTGTGTTTCTATTATGGTCATGCTATGGTACATGCTTTCTATGGTCACGTTATGGTACATACATTCACAAATGCATGTAAACGTAACCTCTGTAAACTCACCGACCTATGGCACGAAAAACCAAACAACAGGCGCTTGAGACCCGGCAACAAATTCTTGATGCCGCCCTGCATCTCTTTTCGCAGCAAGGGGTATCTTCTACCTCGCTGGCGGCAATTGCAAAAGCCGCCGGGGTGACGAGGGGTGCTATCTACTGGCATTTCAAAAATAAATCAGATTTATTTAATGAAATATGGTTACTTTCAGAAGCAAATATTAATGATCTCGAAGTTGAGTATCGGGCAAAATTTCCCAACGATCCACTGTCAGTTGTCCGCGAGATCTTAGTGTATATCCTTGAAGCAACGGTGACAGAGAAACGTCGGCGGTTGATGATGGAAATTCTCTTCCATAAATGTGAATTCGTGGGTGAAATGGTCACGCTTCAACAAGCACAGCGTAGTCTATGTCTTGAGAATTACGAGCGTATCGAACAAACGCTGAAGGAATGCATTGCGGCGAAACTGTTGCCGGACAATTTGCGCACCCGCCGGGCGGCGATTTTAATGCGTAGCTACCTTTCCGGTCTGATGGAAAACTGGCTGCTGGCGCCGAATGCATTCGATCTGCAAAAAGAAGCGCGGGAATATGTCGTCACGCTGCTTGAAATGTATCAATTTTGCCCTTCATTACGGTGTCCTGAAGGTTCAGGCGATTAAGCCGGCTGGCGAGACAGGGGGGGGAATTTTTCCTGCTGTCTGCCGCTATTCGCGCGGTGTCAGAAGTGCTATTCTGCGCGCTGCGACGATCCCCGGTATTCTCCGGCTTTTGCAACCACTCATGTTAACACTATGCTGCACACTATCCGTTGGCGAAACGCCCTGTCTGCGTTCATTATTACCCTGATTTTTTTTGTCAGCCTGAGTCGCATTAATCAAGCGATTGCGGCTGATTTACCTGAGCGATCTGAAGTCCAGAGCCAGCTCAATACGTTGAACAAGCAAAAAGAGCTGACCGCGCAGGACAAGCTGGTTCAGCAAGATCTGACCCAGACCCTGGAAATCCTCGATAAAATTGAACACGTAAAGTCGGAAACGGCACAATTGCGTCAGAAGGTCGCGCAGGCGCCGGCAAAAATGAATCAGGCTATCAATAGCCTGAATGCATTGAGTGATGTGCCTGATGATGAAACCACGCGTAAAACGTTGAGCACCTTGTCGCTGCGCCAGCTGGAGTCGCGCGTCTCTGAGATGCTGGATGATTTGCAAAACGCGCAGAACGATTTGGCGGCTTATAACAGCCAGTTAGTCTCCCTGCAGACGCAGCCGGAGCGTGTGCAAAATGCGATGTATTCAGCGTCGCAGCAGTTGCAACAGATCCGTAACCGCCTGAATGGTACCTCTGCAGGGGAGGAGGCGTTACGCCCCAGTCAGCAAAATTTGCTGCTGGCGCAGCAGGCGTTACTGAATGCGCAGATAGACCAACAGCGCAAAAGCCTGGAGGGCAACACTGTGTTGCAGGATACCCTGCAAAAACAGCGTGATTATGTCACCGCTAACAGCAACCGTCTGGAGCACCAGCTTCAGCTATTGCAGGAAGCGGTTAACAGTAAGCGCTTGACGCTCACTGAAAAGACCGCTCAGGAAGCGGCGTCGCCGGATGAAACCGCGCGTATTCAGGCTAACCCGCTGGTGAAACAAGAACTGGATATAAACCATCAACTTAGCGAAAGGCTTATTTCGGCGACGGAAGACGGTAATCAGCTGGTCCAGCGTAATATCAAAGTGAAAACCTGGCTCGATCGGGCGCTGCAATCGGAGCGCGATATTAAAGAGCAGATCTCCGTGCTGAAAGGCAGCCTGTTGCTGTCGCGTATTCTTTATCAACAGCAGCAAACCCTGCCTTCCGCAGAGGAACTGGGCGATATGACCAATCGTATCGCCGACCTGCGTCTGGAACAGTTTGAGATTAATCAGCAGCGTGATGCGTTATTCCAGAGCGATGCGTTTGTCGCGAAGATGGAAGACGGTCATAGTAGCGATGTGAATCCCGAGGTGCACGATGCGCTTCTGGAAATTGTTGATATGCGCCGGGAACTGCTCGATCAGTTGAACAAACAGCTGGGTAACCAACTGATGATGGCGATTAACCTGCAGGTGAATCAGCAGCAGTTAATCAGCGTTTCGACGAACCTGAAAGCTATCCTGACTCAGCAGATTTTTTGGGTAAACAGCAATCGACCGATGGACTGGGAATGGATTAAAGCGTTCCCTGAAGCGCTGAAGGACCAGTTTAACTCAATGAAAATTAAAGTGAACTGGGAAAAAGCCTGGCCTTCCGTCTTTATCGCGTTTCTTGCCGGTTTGCCGCTGCTGCTGATTGCCGGGCTTATTCGCTGGCGTCTGCAGTGGCTAAAAGCGTATCAGGCGAAACTGGCATCGCAGGTCGGGCAACTGCGCAATGATACCCAGCTCCATACGCCGAAAGCGATTCTGATTGATCTGATCAGAGCATTACCTGTGGTGCTGCTGATTCTGGCTATTGGCCTGATTTTGCTGACAATGCAACTAAATATCAGCGATTTGCTTTGGGCTTATAGTAAAAAGCTGGCATTTTTCTGGCTGGTATTTGGCCTGTGCTGGAAGGTGCTGGAAAAAGACGGCGTGGCGGTAAACCATTTTACGATGCCGTCACGATTAACCAGCCACTGGCGGCGACAGATTGTCCGCGTCAGCCTTGCTCTGCTGCCGTTAAACTTCTGGTCAGTCATGTCGGAACTGTCGCCGCTGCATCTAATGGATGATGTCATCGGGCAGTGCGTTATTTTCCTCAATCTGCTGCTGATTGCGGTGCTTGTTTTACCGATATGTCGGGAAAGCTGGCGCGATAAAGCGTCCCACAACCTTCGCCTTATCATCGTTACTGTACTGTCGATCGTACCTATCGCGCTTATGGTGCTGACGGCGACAGGCTATTTCTACACCACCCTGCGCCTCGCGGGCCGCTGGATTGACACCGTTTATCTGGTCATGCTGTGGAATCTGCTTTACCAGACTGTACTGCGCGGTTTGAGCGTCGCCGCCCGGCGTATTGCCTGGCGACGCGCGCTGGCGCGCCGTCAGCACCTGGTCAAAGAAGGGGCCGAGGGCGCTGAGCCGCAGGAAGAACCCACCATTGCTCTGGAGCAGGTCAACCAGCAGACGCTGCGTATTACGATGCTGGTGATGATCGCGCTGTTTGCGGTGCTGTTCTGGGCAATCTGGTCCGATCTCATCACCGTTTTCGCCTATCTCGACAGCATTACGCTGTGGCACTACAACGCGACCGAGGCCGGGCGTAATGTCGTGAAAAGCGTCACGATGGGCAGTTTGTTGTTTGCCATTGTCGCCTTGATGGTGGCCTGGGCGCTGATTCGCAACTTACCTGGCTTGCTCGAAGTGCTGGTGCTCTCGCGGCTGAATATGCGCCAGGGGGCGTCATACGCAATTACCACTATCCTGAACTACGCCATTATTGTGATTGGCGCGATGACGGTATTTGGTTCACTCGGCGTCTCATGGGATAAATTGCAATGGCTGGCGGCGGCACTGTCGGTTGGCCTTGGCTTCGGCTTACAGGAAATTTTCGGTAACTTTGTCTCTGGTTTGATTATTTTGTTTGAACGCCCGGTGCGTATTGGCGATACGGTGACCATTGGCACGTTTTCCGGTACCGTCAGTAAGATTCGTATCCGTGCCACCACCATCACCGATTTTGACCGTAAAGAGGTCATTATTCCCAATAAGGCTTTCGTTACGGAGCGTTTGATCAACTGGTCGCTTTCCGACACCGTAACCCGCGTGGTGATCCGTCTTGGCGTGGCCTATGGTTCGGACCTCGATAAGGTGAAAGCGGTGCTACTGAAGGCGGCTCAGGAGCATCCGAAAGTGATGCAGGAGCCCGCGCCATCGGTCTTCTTTACTACCTTCGGCGCCAGCACGCTCGATCATGAACTACGCCTGTACGTGCGTGAACTGCGCGACCGTAGCTACGCGGTGGATGAGCTTAACCGCGCTATCGACCGTTTGTGTCGCGAGAATAATATCGATATCGCCTTCAACCAACTGGAGGTTCATCTGCGTAATGCAAAAGGCGATGAAGTGACAGAAGTGAAGCGTGACGGCCAGGATGGCGATGCCTCTCCGGTGATTGGCTAATGATGTCGTGAGGGGCGGCCGACGCGCCGCCTTCTCTATACTCAGCCATACTTCGGGTTGGCGTGCGTGGCTGCGCGTTTTCAGGTTTACACCGGCAAAAACACTCATCACCTGACAACGACATTGACACCCTTAATGCGCTGACCACTGACGGCTTCTGTGTTTATTACGAGGAGGATTCCGCGCTTTTTATTTTGTTTTCATAGTCCTGACGAACAATCTCCAGCGCGGCGAGTACGGTTTGCGCCGGGATCTTATTCTCTTCAAGCAGCATAATTAAATCGACCGCCAGTTTGACTTCCTCAGGCGCATTTTCCAGCGACATATCACCTCCTGCGGTTAGCGTGTTAAGCGGGCCAGCCTGGCTTCAATTTTTTCCAGCGCATCGCGACAGCGGGCTAAACGTCCGGCGTAGATCTCCACCTCTTTTGCCAGCCGATGCTGCTCTTCCGGACTCGTCGCTTGCGTCAGCTGGCGCTGACGATCGTTTCTCATGGCCAGCAATCGTCGTTCGTATTCCTGATGCTGTATACGTCTGCGCTGCCAACGATTAAGCATCGGTGAAGCGCTGTCCCAGGCGCGTAATGACCAGGTGGCTGTCTCCCGGCCGATCGCTGATATTTGGGCGACGAGACGTTCCGACAGCCAGGCGACTTGCGGTAGCTGCTGACGCTCGACCGCCTGTTGTAGCGCATTAAAGTGCGCTTTAGCCTCATCAAGATAAGCCTGCATTTGTGTGCTACGGGCACGGAACAACTGGCGATCAAACCGTGGACTGAGCGTCGTGTGATTGGCCAGCGGCGCAACCTGTGTTGCCAGATCCGCCAGTTGATGTTCCAGCGAATGTAAAAGCCGGGTCGTTTTCAAATAACGTCTCCCTCCTCTGATAAACAACTGTGCTACATTAGCCTCATCATCTTGATAACGATTCGCATTATGCCTCGAATTATTTTAATCATCATTGGCTGGCTGGCGGTAGTGCTGGGGACGCTGGGCCTGTTTTTACCTTTACTGCCAACGACGCCGTTTATTCTGCTCGCTGCGTGGTGTTTTGCCCGCTCGTCGCCGCGCTTTCACCATTGGCTTTTGTATCGCTCATGGTTTGGCGGCTACCTGCGTCACTGGCAAAAATACCGCGCGATGCCGCCAGGCGCTAAGCCGCGGGCGGTGGCGATGATTCTGCTGACCTTTGCCATTTCCCTGTGGCTGGTTCATCTTACATGGGTGCGCATTTTACTGCTGCTTATTCTGGCCTGTTTGCTGATATTTATGTGGCGTATTCCGGTGGTTGATGCAAAACAACAAAAGCGCTGATGCGCAATAATGATGGTTGCAATTGACGCAGACAGACAGTAAATTCTGGCGTTTTCGAGTACGGGTAAACCCGGTCAAAGGTTAAACAAATGTTTCTTTGGCCAGGCTGATATGCCCGTGAGTAATACCGTTTTAATCAGGCATAAACTTATGACCGCGACTGCACAGCAGCTTGAATATCTGAAGAACAGCATCAAAAGCATCCAGGATTACCCGAAGCCGGGCATCCTTTTCCGGGATGTCACCAGCTTGCTGGAAGACCCGAACGCTTACGCGCTCAGCATTAATCTGCTGTCCGAGCGTTATAAAGACGCGGGTATTACTAAAGTGGTGGGCACCGAGGCGCGTGGTTTCCTGTTTGGCGCACCGGTTGCGCTGGCGCTGGGCGTCGGTTTTGTTCCGGTACGCAAGCCGGGTAAGTTGCCGCGTGAAACTATCGCTGAAAGCTATGAGCTGGAGTACGGCACCGACCAGCTGGAAATCCACGTCGATGCCATCAAACCGGGCGATAAGGTGTTGGTGGTTGACGATCTGCTGGCGACCGGCGGCACGATTGAAGCGACCGTGAAGCTGATCCGCCGTCTGGGCGGTGAAGTGCATGACGCGGCCTTTATTATCAATCTGTTCGATCTGGGCGGCGAGCAGCGTCTGGAGAAACAGGAGATTAATAGCTATAGTCTGGTTCCTTTCCCGGGACACTGATTCAGGCTACCTTATTTGCCATTTTGGCCCTGGTCAGGCCTGACAAAACGTATTTGCGTTTTGAATACCCAAAAGGGTGAGCGTAGCGAATAAATCCTCACGTATGACCTGTACGCTCAGGCTTTTGCGTGCTGTCCGTCACCTGACTGGCTGCCACGATAAGGCCTGAATCTAACCTGGCAACCTCGCTGTATTTGCGAGGTTGTGTTAGCATTCCCCCTATGTATCCACCTTCCAGCGTTTCAGAGTTAGCCCATGAGTTATCAGGTCCTGGCCCGTAAATGGCGCCCACAAACCTTTGCTGACGTTGTCGGCCAGGAACATGTGTTGACCGCACTGGCGAACGGCTTGTCGTTAGGGCGTATTCATCACGCGTATCTTTTTTCCGGTACCCGCGGCGTCGGTAAAACCTCTATCGCCCGTCTGCTGGCGAAAGGGCTAAACTGCGAAACCGGTATTACCGCCACGCCGTGCGGCGTCTGTGATAACTGCCGTGAAATCGAGCAGGGGCGCTTTGTCGATCTGATTGAGATCGACGCCGCCTCGCGCACCAAAGTCGAAGATACCCGCGACCTGCTGGATAACGTTCAGTACGCGCCAGCCCGCGGTCGCTTCAAAGTTTATCTGATCGATGAAGTCCACATGCTGTCGCGCCACAGCTTCAACGCGTTGTTAAAAACGCTGGAGGAGCCGCCCGCGCACGTTAAATTCCTGCTGGCGACCACTGATCCGCAAAAGCTGCCGGTGACCATTCTTTCCCGGTGTTTGCAGTTCCATCTGAAGGCGCTGGACGTTGAGCAAATTCGCCATCAGCTGGAGCATATTCTCGGCGCGGAGCAGATTGCTTTTGAACCGCGGGCGCTGCAATTACTGTCACGTGCGGCGGACGGCAGCCTGCGCGATGCGTTAAGTCTGACCGACCAGGCAATCGCCAGCGGCGACGGCCGTCTGACGACCGAGTCCGTTAGCGCCATGCTTGGCACTCTTGACGACGATCAGGCGCTTTCGCTGATTGAGGCGCTGGTTGCCGCCGACGGCGAGCGCGTGATGGCCGGCGTCAATGAGGCGGCCGCGCGTGGCGTGGAGTGGGAAGCCTTACTGGTTGAGATGCTTAGCCTGTTGCACCGTATTGCCATGGTTCAGCTCTCGCCCTCGGCGCTGGGCACCGATATGGCTGTCGTGGAACTGCGGATGCGCGAGCTGGCGCGCACGGTGCCGCCAGGCGATGTCCAGCTGTACTATCAAACGTTGTTGATTGGCCGTAAAGAGTTGCCCTATGCGCCGGACAGGAGAATGGGGGTCGAAATGACGCTGCTACGCGCGCTGGCCTTTCATCCGCGCCTGCCGCTACCGGAGCCGGAAACGCCACCGGCGCGGGTTACTCCGGCCGCCCCTGTCGCGCAGGTTGCCCCGGCACCCGTTGGACAGCCGCCGCAGAATCTGCCGCAGACCACCAGCCAGGTGCTGGCGGCCCGCAGCCAGCTACAGCGCAGCCAGGGAGCGCCCCGCTCAAAAAAGAGTGAACCGGCAGCCGCTTCCCGCGCGCGGCCGGTGAATAACGCCGCGCTTGAACGACTGAGTTCGATTACCGAGCGCGTGCAGGCGCGCCCGGCGGCAGCGGCTCTGGAAACTGCGCCGGCGAAGAAAGAAGCCTATCGCTGGAAAGCGACGACGGTTGTCGAAGCAGTAAAAGAAGAGGCGGCAACGCCAAAAGCGCTGAAAAAGGCGCTGGAGCATGAGAAAACGCCGGAACTGGCGGCGAAACTGGCCGCGGAAGCGATTGAACGCGATCCGTGGGCGGCGCAAATTAGCCAGCTCTCCCTGCCGAAGCTGGTGGAACAGGTGGCGTTAAACGCCTGGAAAGAGGAGAACGGCAATACGATTTGTCTGCATCTGCGGACTGCGCAGCGACACCTCAACTCTGCTGGCGCGCAGCAAAAGCTGGCGGAAGCATTGAGTGCTCTAACGGGCTCGACGGTTGAACTGACCATCGTTGAAGATGATAATCCCGCGGTGCGCACGCCGCTGGAGTGGCGTCAGGCGATTTATGAAGAGAAACTCGCGCAGGCGCGTGAGTCGATTGTTGCGGATAACAACATTCAGACGCTACGTCGATTCTTTGACGCGGAACTGGATGAAGAGAGTATTCGCCCCATTTGATCGTAAGCGTGGCTTGCGATTGTAAACCATCAAGAGAGAGAGCTTATGTTTGGAAAAGGCGGCCTGGGTAACCTGATGAAGCAAGCCCAGCAGATGCAAGAAAAGATGCAGCAGATGCAGGAAGAAATCGCCAGACTGGAAGTCACCGGCGAGTCTGGCGCGGGGCTGGTGAAAGTGACCATTAATGGCGCCCACAACTGCCGTCGCGTGGAAATCGACCCAAGCCTGCTGGAAGATGACAAAGAGATGCTGGAAGATCTGGTCGCTGCGGCGTTCAACGATGCGGCGCGTCGTATTGAAGAGACCCAGAAAGAGAAGATGGCGTCTGTTTCTTCCGGTATGCAACTGCCGCCTGGCTTTAAGATGCCGTTCTGATGCAGACCAGTCCGCTGCTAACTCAGCTTATGGAAGCGCTGCGTTGCCTGCCGGGCGTTGGCCCGAAGTCAGCGCAGCGCATGGCGTTTACCCTGCTGCAGCGTGACCGCAGCGGCGGGATGCGCCTGGCGCAGGCGCTCACCCGGGCGATGTCGGAAATTGGTCACTGCGCCGATTGCCGCACCTTTACTGAACAAGAGGTGTGCAATATTTGCAGTAATCCTCGACGTAAAGAAAATGGCCAGATCTGTGTGGTAGAAAGTCCGGCGGACATCTACGCCATTGAGCAGACCGGCCAGTATTCCGGGCGCTACTTCGTGCTGATGGGGCATCTGTCGCCGCTTGACGGCATCGGGCCGGATGATATCGGTCTCGATCGTCTGGAGCAGCGTCTGGCGTCAGAATCGCTCAGCGAAGTGATCCTCGCCACCAACCCGACGGTGGAGGGAGAAGCGACCGCCAACTTTATTGCCGAGCTTTGCGCGCAATATGGCGTGGAGGCCAGCCGTATTGCTCACGGTGTGCCGGTGGGCGGTGAGCTGGAAATGGTCGACGGCACCACGTTGTCCCACTCCCTTGCCGGGCGTCACAAGATTCGTTTTTAACCAAACGGAGGTGCTTTTTGGGGCCTCCGCTTGAAAATTTCCCTTTTTGTCCCCATCTCACCCTCAACGGTTTTTTTACCATTAACAATGGCATTGTTGAGGTTGATTTAGATGAAAGGACAAGAAACTCGTGGTTTTCAGTCAGAGGTAAAACAGCTTCTGCACCTGATGATCCATTCTCTTTATTCCAATAAAGAAATTTTCCTGCGTGAGCTGATTTCCAACGCCTCTGATGCGGCCGATAAGCTGCGTTTCCGCGCGCTGTCCCAGCCGGATCTGTACGAGGGGGATGGTGAGCTGCGCGTGCGTGTTTCATTTGATAAAGACAACCGCACGCTGACCATCGCCGATAACGGTATCGGCATGAACCGTGATGAGGTCATTGATCATCTCGGTACTATCGCCAAGTCCGGCACCAAAGCATTCCTTGAGTCCATGGGGTCTGACCAGGCGAAAGACAGCCAGTTGATCGGCCAGTTTGGCGTCGGCTTCTATTCGGCGTTTATTGTCGCTGATAAAGTGACCGTACGCACCCGTGCGGCGGGTGATAGCGCGGAAAACGGCGTATTCTGGGAATCCGCAGGGGAAGGAGAATACACCGTTGCCGATATCAGCAAAGCCGATCGCGGTACCGAGATTACGCTGCACCTGCGTGAAGGCGAAGATGATTTCCTCAACGACTGGCGCGTGCGTTCGATCATCAGCAAATACTCTGACCATATCGCGCTGCCGGTTGAAATTGAAAAGCGCGAAGAGGTTGACGGTGAAACCGTCATTTCCTGGGAGAAAATCAACAAAGCCCAGGCGCTGTGGACCCGCAATAAGTCGGAAATTAAAGACGACGAGTATAACGAGTTTTACAAACACATTGCTCACGACTATACCGACCCGCTGACCTGGAGCCACAACCGCGTGGAAGGTAAGCAGGAGTACACCAGCCTGCTGTACATCCCGTCTCAGGCGCCGTGGGATATGTGGAACCGCGATCACAAACATGGGCTGAAACTGTACGTACAGCGCGTCTTTATCATGGACGACGCCGAGCAGTTCATGCCGAACTACCTGCGCTTCGTGCGTGGTCTGATTGATTCCAACGATCTGCCGCTGAACGTTTCCCGCGAAATCCTCCAGGACAGCACCGTTACCCGCAACCTGCGCACCGCACTGACCAAACGCGCGCTGCAGATGCTGGAAAAACTGGCGAAAGACGATGCGGAAAAATACCAGACTTTCTGGCAGCAGTTTGGTCTGGTGCTGAAAGAAGGCCCGGCGGAAGATCATGCTAACCGGGAAACTATCGCTAAGCTGATGCGTTTTGCTTCCACGCATACGGATTCTTCTGCGCAAACCGTCTCTCTGGAAGAGTATATCTCCCGCATGAAAGAAGGGCAGGAGAAGATCTATTACATCACTGCCGACAGCTATGCCGCCGCGAAGAGCAGCCCGCATCTGGAACTGCTGCGTAAGAAAGGCATTGAGGTTCTGCTGCTTTCCGATCGCATCGACGAGTGGATGATGAGCTATCTGACCGAGTTCGACGGTAAGCCGTTCCAGTCAGTGGCGAAAGCCGATGAGTCGCTGGATAAACTGACAGATGAAGTTGATGAAAGCGCCAAAGAAGCGGAAAAAGCGCTTGAGCCGTTCGTTGAGCGGGTGAAAAAACTGCTGGGCGAGCGGGTGAAAGAGGTTCGTCTGACCCATCGCCTGACTGATACGCCGGCTATTGTCACCACCGATGCGGATGAGATGGGCACGCAGATGGCGAAACTGTTTGCCGCTGCGGGCCAGACCGTGCCGGAAGTGAAATATATTTTCGAACTCAACCCGGATCACGTTCTGGTGAAACGCGCGGCGGATACCCAGGATGAAACGCAGTTCAAAGAGTGGGTAGAACTGCTGTTAGATCAGGCGCTGTTCGCTGAACGCGGCACGCTGGAAGATCCGAACCAGTTTATTCGCCGTATGAACCAGTTGCTGGTATCCTGATAGCGGCGTCGTGATGCCGGATGCGACGCGTGAGCGTCCCGTCCGGCTTTACAGTTTGTTCAGGCCCGCCATTCGGTATTTTATTCCTCTCAAACCTGCTCTTTTCTTATTCTTATCCCGTTAACCGTTTCAGCGTCGGGCGCCTTCCTTGAGCGAGTTGCGTGATGGTGGTATCGTTTAGCGCTTTTTTTAAAAAATATCGACAACCTTTAAGGGGATTTTCGTAATGCGTATCATTCTGCTTGGCGCTCCGGGCGCGGGTAAAGGAACTCAGGCTCAGTTCATCATGGAGAAATACGGTATTCCGCAAATCTCCACAGGCGACATGTTGCGTGCCGCGGTGAAATCAGGCTCCGAGCTGGGCAAACAAGCAAAGGACATCATGGACGCCGGTAAGCTGGTAACCGATGAACTGGTTATTGCCCTGGTGAAAGAGCGTATTACTCAGCAAGATTGCCGTAACGGCTTCCTGCTGGATGGCTTCCCGCGTACGATTCCGCAGGCTGACGCCATGAAAGAAGCGGGCATTGCGGTTGATTATGTTCTCGAATTCGATGTGCCGGACGAGTTGATCGTTGATCGTATCGTTGGCCGTCGCGTGCACGCGGCGTCAGGTCGTGTTTACCATATCAAATTCAATCCGCCGAAAGTGGAAGGAAAAGACGATGTGACCGGCGAAGCGCTGACCACCCGTAAAGACGATCAGGAAGAGACCGTGCGTAAGCGTCTGGTTGAGTATCATCAGATGACGGCGCCGCTGATTGGTTACTACCAGAAAGAAGCCGAAGCGGGCAACACGCAGTATGCGAAAGTCGATGGCACCAAAGCAGTAGCCGAAGTGCGTGCCGAACTGGAAAAAATCCTCGGTTAAGTTTTAGCGCGGTTAATGTTAATGCCGGATGGCGGTGTAATCACCCTATCCGGCCTACGATTTTCTTGTCGGCCTGATAAGCGCAGCGCCATCAGGCAAATTCTCATCTTACCTCTCGCAGCAATTAGTTTTTCTTCCTCGCTTTTCCGCTACAATTATCAACAATTTGAATCAATAAGAGGCGGTAATGCATCAGACGAAAACCGGTATCCTGCTGGCTAACCTTGGCACTCCCGATGCCCCAACTCCTGAAGCGGTTAAACGCTATCTGAAGCAATTTTTAAGCGATCAACGCGTGGTGGATACTTCTCGTCTGCTGTGGTGGCCGCTGCTGCGGGGCGTGATATTGCCGCTGCGCGCGCCACGGGTGGCTAAGCTGTACCAGTCTATCTGGATGGCGGAGGGCTCTCCGCTGATGGTCTACAGTCGTCAGCAACAGCAGGCGCTGGCGGCATGTCTGCCGGATACGCCGGTTGCGCTGGGGATGAGCTACGGTTCGCCGTCGCTGGAAAGCGCAGTGGATGAACTGCTGGAGCAGGGGGTTGACCATATTGTGGTGCTGCCGCTCTATCCGCAGTACTCCTGTTCTACCGTGGCGGCGGTTTGGGACGAACTGGGACGTATTTTCGCCAAAAAACGGTCAATCCCCGGAATCTCTTTTATTCGCGATTACGCTGATGATATGGATTATATTCACGCGCTTGCCGCCAGCGTTCGCGCTTCGTTTGTGACGCATGGTGAGCCGGATATACTCCTGCTCTCCTATCATGGGATCCCGCAGCGTTATGCCCGGCAAGGGGATAGCTATCCTCAGCGTTGTCGTGATACCACCCGAGAACTGGTTTCAGCCCTCGGACTGCCGCATGAACAGGTCATGATGACCTTCCAGTCGCGTTTTGGTCGGGAGCCCTGGTTAACGCCTTACACCGACCAGACGCTGAAAATGCTCGGTGAGAAGGGGGTCCGGCATATTCAGGTTATTTGTCCTGGATTTGCCGCTGATTGTCTGGAAACGCTGGAGGAGGTCGCCGTGCAGAACCGGGAAATTTTTCTTACCGCCGGTGGGCAGAAATATGAATATATTCCGGCACTTAATGCGGATTCCGCACATATTGAAATGATGGTCAACCTGACGGCGAAATATCGCTGATCGCGCGTGGTGAGGGGAGTATGCTACTATTCCCCGCTTGTTCACTGCCAATAAATCACCACTATGAAATTTCCCGGTAAACGTAAATCCAAACACTACTTTCCCGTCAACGCTCGCGATCCGCTGCTAAAACAAATTCAGCCGGACAATGAATCCAGCGTCGCCTGGGTCGTCGGCATCGATCAAACGTTGGTGGATATAGAAGCGAAAGTGGATGAAGCGTTTATCGTACGCTACGGCCTGAGCGCCGGACACTCCCTGGTGATTGAAGATGATGTTGCCGAGGCGCTGTATCAGGAGCTGGTACGCGATGATCTGATTACCCACCAGTTTGCCGGTGGCACGATTGGCAACACGTTGCACAACTACTCGGTGCTGGCGGATGACCGCTCGGTTCTGCTTGGCGTGATGTGTCGCAATATTGAAATTGGCGGTTATGCTTACCGTTATCTGTGTAATACCTCCAGCCGTACCGATCTGAACTACCTGCAAGGCGTGGATGGGGCGATTGGCCGTTGTTTTACGCTGATTAGCGATTCCGGCGAGCGTACTTTTGCCATCAGTCCTGGCCATATGAATAAACTGCACCCGGACAGCATCCCGGAAAGCGTTATCGCCGGCGCTTCCGCGCTGGTGCTGACGTCTTATCTTGTGCGCTGCAAACCGGGCGAGCCGATGGCGGACGCGACGATGAAAGCCATTGAGTATGCGAAAAAGCACGATGTGCCGGTGGTTCTGACGCTGGGCACCAAATACGTTATCGCCGATAACCCGGACTGGTGGCAGCAGTTCCTCAAGGAGCATGTGTCGATTCTGGCGATGAATGAAGAGGAAGCGGAAGCGCTGACCGGCTTGTCCGATCCACTGCTGGCTGCCGATAAGGCGCTGGAGTGGGTGGATCTGGTACTGTGTACCGCCGGGCCTGCCGGGCTTTATATGGCGAGTTTTACCGAGGATGAGGCGAAGCGAAAAACGCAGCATCCGCTGCTGCCCGGGGCTATCGCCGAGTTTAACCAGTATGAATTCAGCCGCGCGATGCGTTATCAGGATTGCGTTAATCCACTGCGCATTTATTCGCATATTGCCCCGTATATGGGCGGGCCGGAGAAGATCATGAATACCAACGGCGCGGGCGACGGCGCGCTGGCGGCGCTGCTGCATGATGTCACCGCCAACAACTATCACCGTAATAACGTGCCAAACTCCAGCAAGCACAAATGCAAATGGCTGACCTATTCATCCCTGGCGCAGGTGTGTAAATATGCTAACCGTGTAAGCTATCAGGTACTGAATCAGCATTCGCCGCGCCTGACTCGCGGCCTGCCGGAACGGGAAGACAGCCTGGAAGAGGCTTACTGGGATCGTTAAGTTGTATTGCCCGGCGGTGTTACGCTTACCGGGCCAGGGAGGGGGGACGTTTACCCCGTCACCACCTCTCCTGCTGGCGGCGTTTCAAGCAGTTGCAGCATTGCGCGGGCAATTTCCCGCTCGCCCATCACCACCTGGTTGGCCCCACGTTCAACAATGTACTCCACTTCATCGTCATAATGGGCGCGGGCGATGATCTCGATATGCGGGCACTTATCACGCGCAGAAGCAACGATTTCCCCGGCTTCGTAGCCATTAGGGATGGTTAGCAGCAGCCAGCGGGCGCAGTCCAGATGCGCCAGATTCATAATCTCTTCGTTGGCGGCATTACCCAATACCGCGCGAATTCCCCTGGCGCGAAGCTCATCTACGCGCGTACGCGATGTTTCGATAACCACCAGTGGTATTCCCTGGGACATCAGTTTTTCACCGAGCAGGCTGCCAACGCGACCAAAACCCACCAGCAGCGCGTGATTACAAATATCAACCGGGATCTGCTTCTCTTCTTCCAGCACCTCTTCCAGCGTCTGGTCGTCCAGCGTTTCGGTTTTATCGAGGTATTTTTCCAGCAGAGTGAATAACACCGGGTTGAGCATGATTGAGATAATCGCGCCGGCAAGGACCAGATTCTGCCCGGCCTGCGGCAGCAGATTCAGCATCATCCCCAGCCCTGCGAGGATAAAAGCGAATTCACCGATTTGCGCCAGGCTGGCGGCGATCGTCAGCGCAGTACGCGGTGAGTGGCCAAACATTCGCACCAGAAAGAAAGCGGCGGCTGATTTACCAAAGATAATGATTGCCAGCGTTCCCAGTACCGCCAGCGGTTGTTCCACCAGAATCATCGGGTCAAACAACATGCCCACAGAAACAAAGAACAGCACAGCGAACGCATCGCGCAGAGGCAGAGTATCGTGGGCCGCGCGATGGCTGAGTTCGGATTCATTGAGCACCATGCCGGCGAAGAAGGCGCCCAGGGCGAAGGAGACATCAAACAGCTCAACCGCGCCGAAGGCAATGCCAAGCGCCAGCGCCAGCACCGACAGCGTAAACAGCTCGCGAGAGCCGGTTGCGGCGCTACGTGACATAATCCACGGTACCAGGCGGCGGCCCACCAGCATCATTATCGCGATAAAAGCGACGACTTTACCGATGGTGATACCCATGTCGACGGCCAGCGAAGCCAGACCGACATCGCCTTTCTCCGCCATGCCAGCGACGGCGGGGAGCAGAACCAGCGTCAGCACCATCACCAGATCTTCAACGATCAGCCAGCCGATAGCGATTTGCCCGCGCTGGCTATCAATAAGCTGACGTTCTTCCAGCGCGCGCAGCAGCACCACGGTACTGGCGGTGGAAAGACAGAGGCCAAAAACGATACCGATCATCAACGACCAGCCCAGTATTGTAGAGAGCGCCATGCCTAATAGTGTCGCCACGGCTATCTGGGCGATTGCGCCAGGAATGGCGATGGCTTTTACCGCCATCAAATCTTTTAAGGAGAAATGCAGGCCGACGCCAAACATCAGCAGGATCACGCCAAGCTCGGCCAGTTCCGGCGCAAGTTTGGTATCCGCGACAAAACCGGGGGTGAATGGCCCTGCAAGAACGCCCGCTAACAGATATCCCACCAGAGGAGAAATGCGTAGTTTATTGGCAATCATGCCGAGTATAAAAGCGAGCACAAGGCCGCCAACAATGGTGGTAATAAGCGGGGTGGCGTGATGCATTCCGTCTCCTTGCAGTGGTGAGTTGATCCATTTTCGGTATAGATACCCGTCATACTTCAATTGGCATGGATGTCGGCAATTACTCGCCCGATTCCTGGGGCTCCCCAATGCGATCTGGCCATATCCAGCAAGCTCCTGAGGACCTTTGCGCCACGGTGAGGTGCCAGCCATTCTGAGGTGGCGTTTGCCCGCTTCAAACACGGTTATCCGCGTTAGTTGCCCTGCGACTCGAATGATTCAGGGTATAAAACCAAAAAGCCCGAGTAATAGTTTATGACAATTCCGATTGTTTTGTTTATGAATAATTATTGAATTTTATAGAAAAATGGGATTGACATGAAAAAAAGCACAGAACGTAAAATGGCAGCAGGTTATGCAGGATGACGCCGGTAGAGTAAGAGATTGTGGCAGCCAAAGTTTCACTTTGGCTGCCGGATAATCATGACTTTTGATGGTTATTAGGGAGAAATATCGTCAGGATGCCGAGAAGTGGCAGGAAAGCGCAGATTTTATAGACCAGTTCGATACCCGTATGGTCAGCTAAAAGCCCCAGTACGGCGGCGCCAAGGCCGCCCATGCCAAAAGCGAAACCGAAAAACAGACCAGAAACCATGCCAATCCGGCCCGGCAGCAGCTCCTGAGCATAGACCAGAATAGCGGAAAAGGCCGACGCGAGGATAAAACCAATAATCACCGTTAAAATACCGGTCCATTCCAGACTGGCGTAGGGTAAAACAAGGGTAAATGGCGCTACGCCGAGAATAGAGCCCCAAATAACATATTTACGGCCAATCTTGTCGCCAACAGGCCCGCCAATCACCGTTCCTGCGGCCACCGCAAACAGGAAGGCAAACAGATGAATCTGGGCATTTTGTACGGATAATCCAAATTTTTGCATCAGATAAAAGGTGTAATAGCTGCTGATGCTCGCCAGATAGAAATATTTCGAGAAAATAAGTATTAGCAGGACGCAAACGGCGAGAATTACTTTGTTTCTAGGCAGCGGATTGACAATCACCGCCTTTGGTTTGCCTTTATTCATACGATGCTGCGCGGCATACCAGCGACTGATTTGCGCCAGCACCACGATGGCCAGCAGCGCCGCGAGAACGAACCAGCCAACGTTAGCTTTGCCATATGGCGCGATAATAATCGCGGCGAGCAGCGGGCCTAAAGAACTGCCAAAATTTCCGCCAACCTGGAATATCGACTGCGCGAGGCCATGGCGTCCGCCTGAAGCCATGCGCGCCACGCGCGAGGATTCAGGATGGAAGACCGACGAGCCGGTACCGACCAGTGCAGCGGCCAGCAGAACCATTCCGAAGCTCCCGGACATCGCCAGCAGCACCAGACCGCTCAGCGTAAAACACATCCCTACCGGTAGCGACCACGGCATCGGATGTTTGTCGGTCAGGTAGCCGACGACGGGTTGCAGGAGCGACGAGGCCAACTGAAAGGTGAGTGTGATCATCCCGATCTGCACGAAGGTTAAGGAAAACTCTGCCTGCAGCAGCGGGTAGATCGCCAAAATTAACGACTGGATCATATCGTTTAGCAAATGAGAGAGGCTGATTGCGCTGAGAATGCCAAACGAAGTACGTGCTTTTTGCGGCGCAGTGGCAGGGCCGGGTAAGGGTTGTGCGGTCTGATTCATGGCCATAGGTTCACTTAACGGTTTTTTATAGAGGATGCAGGTGGAATTATTATCTGCCTAACATACCTGCCTCTGAGGTTTGAAGGAAGTCGCAATTCTGAAAACATATTTGTCTAATCGGCTAACTCGCTATACTTTCGGCATTTGTTACTAAGTCAGGGAGAGAAATATGCACTTTATGAAGCAGGGCGTCGCGCTGGCGCTAGTTACTGCATTATCGCTGGGGAGCCTGTCAGCGCAGGCCTATGAGCAGGATAAAACCTACAAAATTACCATCCTGCATACTAACGATCATCATGGCCACTTCTGGCGCAGCGATTACGGCGAATATGGCCTGTCGGCGCAAAAAACGCTGGTGGACAGTATCCGTAAAGAGGTCGCCGCAGAGGGCGGCAGCGTGCTGCTGTTATCCGGCGGCGATATTAATACCGGGGTGCCGGAGTCCGATTTACAGGATGCTGAGCCTGATTTTCGCGGGATGAACCTGATTGGCTACGATGCGATGGCGGTAGGCAATCACGAGTTTGACAATCCGCTTAGCGTACTGCGTCAGCAGGAGAAATGGGCGAAGTTTCCGTTTATCTCCGCCAATATTTACCAGAAAAGCACCGGCGAACGCTTGTTTAAGCCGTGGGTGCTGTTTAAACGCGGCGGGCTGAATATTGCGGTCATCGGCCTGACCACTGACGATACGGCTAAAATTGGTAATCCTGAGTATTTTACGGATATCGAATTTCGTAAACCAGCGGAAGAAGCCAGATTAGTCATTCAGGAGCTGCAGCAGAACGAAAAACCGGATGTCATTCTGGCGGCGACGCATATGGGCCATTATGACAACGGCGAGCACGGTTCAAATGCGCCCGGTGACGTTGAGATGGCGCGTAGTCTGCCGACAGGTTCGCTGGCGATGATTGTTGGCGGTCATTCTCAGGATCCGGTATGTATGGCGTCTGAGAATAAGAAGCAGGTGGACTATGTGCCGGGTAGCCCGTGCGCGCCAGACAAGCAAAATGGTATCTGGATCGTGCAGGCCCATGAGTGGGGGAAATATGTTGGCCGCGCTGATTTTGAATTCCGCAATGGCGAAATGAAGCTGGTGCACTATCAACTGATCCCGGTCAACCTGAAGAAAAAGATCACCTACGACAACGGCGAGAGCGAGCGCGTCCTCTATACTCCGCAAATCGCTGAAAACCCACAGATGCTTTCCCTGCTGACGCCCTTCCAGAACAAAGGCAAAGCGCAGCTACAGGTGAAAATCGGTAGTGTGAACGGGCATCTGGAAGGCGATCGGAGTAAAGTGCGCTTTGTGCAAACCAATATGGGGCGCCTGCTGCTGGCGGCGCAAATGGCGCGTAGTAACGCCGATTTCGCGGTCATGAGCGGCGGCGGGGTGCGGGATTCGATTGACGCGGGTGATATTACCTATAAAGACGTGCTGAAGGTGCAACCTTTCGGTAACGTGCTGGTGTATGTCGATATGAGCGGCAAGGAAGTGACGGAGTATCTGACCGCAGTGGCGCAGATGAAGCCGGATTCCGGCGCCTATCCGCAGTTTTCCAACGTTAGTTTTGTTGCCAAAAACGGCAAACTTAACGATCTGAAAATTAAAGGTGAACCGGTGGATCCGGAAAAAACTTATCGTATGGCGACGCTGAGTTTTAACGCCACTGGCGGCGATGGTTATCCGCATATCGATAGCAAACCCGGCTATGTGAATACCGGCTTCATTGATGCTGAGGTGTTAAAAGAGTATATCCAGAAAAACTCGCCGCTGGATGCGGCGGCCTATGAGCCGAAAGGCGAGGTTAGCTGGCAGTAATGTTTGCGGAATTCCCCGGCGGCGCAGCGCTGACCGGGGAAACTGGATGTCCGGGAACGATATCCGGGAACGATGTCTCACCCCAGCCCCCTTCCAGAAAGGGGGAACAGGGGCCCATACTCTATTTCCGGGGATTTTCTGCCGATAGTGAGCCGGATAAACAGTGACTAATCGCGCCGTGCGATATCGGCGAATTTTGCCTCAAGGATCTTCGCCAGATCGCTGGCTGCCAGTTCAATATCCAGCCCGCGTTTGCCGCCGGAAATATAAATGGTGGCAAACTCCTGAGCAGGCGCGTCAATGACCGTCGGCAGGCGCTTTTTCTGCCCGAGGGGGCTGATACCGCCCACCAGATAGCCGGTGACGCGCTGCGCCACCATCGGGTCTGCCATATCCACTTTCTTGGCGCCCAGGGCTTTTGCCACCTTTTTCAAATCTAACTGGCCAGCCACCGGGGTGACCGCGACGGCCAGATGTTTCATATCCCCGTTGACGGCTACCAGCAAGGTCTTATAGACCTGATCGGCGTTCAGTCCCAGCTTACGTACCACCTCATCGCCAAAATTGGTTTCGTTTGGATCGTGATCGTAACTGTGGATGTTAAAAGCGATTTTGTTTTTTTCGAGTAATTTTACGGCGGGAGTCATCGTTATCCTTCTTACCAACCGATTTAACGTGGCATAAGCATACGCCCGACGGCGGTCGAAAAAATAGTATCATCTTGCGCAATAGTGTTGGCAGTGATGGTCACTTTGAGCGACAATCGGACGATCCGGGGTGAGAACCCCGGGATAATAATAATGATGAAATTCCTCTTTGACGGGCCAATAGAAATATTGGCCATTTTTTTACGTCAACATATCCGGCAGATTCCCTTCACCGTACAAATGCAGCGCGCCGACGGCAACCACGTAGCGTCCCGGCGGCAGCGCCAGCAACGTTTCTCGCCAGGCCAGATTACGCTGGTGCATCAGGACGTCATACAGCGATTGGCTAAACGTTGTTGGTAGCGCGGTTGCATTGTTTGACGGCGGTTGTTCCAGCCACCAGCCGATCATCACCTGCAGCAGCCGGGCATTGGTACGCCAGTGGGTCAGGGTATCCTCCAGCAGCGCCAGCCCGCCATCGGGCAGATCCCGCAGCAGGGCAATCTGGTTATCGGCACCTTCCAGCTCCATCACTCTGATATTGTTTTCACGCGCCGCCATCAGCAGCTGATAATCAATACCGTAATGCGCTCTCAGCCCCAGTTTTTGCGCCTGAGTGGCCTGTAATACCATCGCCACCTGCCACAACGGTTGGCTGTCGAGCAGTGTAATGGCCAGGCCCATTTCCTCAGCGCGTGTTTTCAGTTCGGCAAACTGAGCCTCGCTCAGGCGTTCGGCGAGCGGTGGATAAGCGGGAAGGTTGCTGAACGGCGTCTCATTGCCGGTAATATCGGCCTCGACAATCAGCGCATCGGCCTGGCGGATCTTTTTCAACAGCCGGACGGGGGGCGACATATCGCGGGTGCCCATATGAATGCTGCCGACCAGGTGCAGATAGCGCTTGCCGGGAAGGGTGATATCCAGCGCGGGCCAGGAATAAGACGAACCGGCGACGGCTCGCCACAGCATTTTTATTCGATTTAACAGGCCCATACGTGCTCCGTAATGTAAGGGAACCATGCTAGCGCGCAGGGAACGGAGGCGCAAGAGAACTTATTGACCGCGGCTGAAGAACGGGATGCCCCGGCAGCGCAGTCGCTGACCGGGGAAGCTGGGTTATCGCTGTCTGCTGAGCGCTATGATTTTGGCTTAAAGCGCAGCAGTCGGTTGGCGTTGCTTACCACGGTAATTGAGGAGAGCGCCATGGCCGCGCCAGCCACCACCGGATTAAGTAGCGTTCCGGTCAGCGGCCAGAGGATCCCGGCGGCAATCGGAATACCCAAAGAGTTGTAAACAAACGCCCCCATCAGATTCTGCTTCATGTTACGCAGCGTCGCTTTTGATATTTCCAGCGCATCGGCGACCCCGTTCAGACTGTGGCGCATCAGCGTGATAGCCGCGGTTTCAATGGCGACATCGCTCCCGCCGCCCATGGCGATACCCACATCGGCCTGAGCCAGCGCGGGTGCATCGTTGATACCGTCGCCGACCATCGCTACCTGATGCCCCTGGCTTTGCAGGCGCTTAATGGCATCGGCTTTACCGTCGGGCAGAACCCCGGCAATCACTTCATCGATGCCTGCTTCTTTGGCGATGGCGTTGGCGGTGGTTGGGTTATCCCCGGTCAACATAACCAGGCGGTAGCCCTGACGATGCAGTCTGGCTAACGCCGCCACGCTATCTTCCCGTAGCGGATCGCGAATGGCGAACAGCGCCGCCGCCTGACCATCTATCGCCAGCAGTACCGGCGTCGCGCCCTGTGAAGCCTGGGCGGTCATTTCGCTTTCTAGTTCCGCGCTCGCCACGTTGTACTCATTAAGCAGTGCCTGGTTGCCGAGCAGCAGGTTGTGACCTTCGGTTTCGCCGCTGACGCCCAGCCCGCGCAGCGTGCGGAAGTTATTCACCGTCGGCAGTCGATCGTCCGCGGCTTTATCGAGGATTGCCCGCGCCAGCGGGTGGCTGGAGCCTTGTTCCAGAGACGCGGCCAGACGCAGCGCGGTGGTTTCATCGATAGCGGTGAACGTTTTTATCGCCACCACCTGGGGTTTACCTTCGGTCAGCGTACCGGTTTTATCAAAAACTAACGTATCCAGGGTACTGGCACGTTGCAGCGCATCGGCATCGCGAACCAGTACGCCATATTCCGCCGCGCGACCGACGCCGGAGATAATTGACATTGGCGTCGCCAGCCCCAGCGCACAAGGGCAGGCGATAATCAGTACCGTGGTGGCGATTACCAGGGTATAAACGATTTGCGGTGCCGGGCCGAAAAAGTACCAGATAGCGGCGCTGAACAGGGCAATCGCCACCACCGCCGGGACGAACACGGCGGAGATTCTGTCTGCCAGTTGGCCAATTTCCGGCTTACTGCTTTGCGCCTGGCGCACCATGCGGATAATCCGCGCCAGGGTGGTCTGGCTGCCGACGGCGCCGGCGGTAAACAGCACGCTGCCGTCCTGCACCACGGTCCCGGCATGAATGGTGTCGCCATCGCCTTTTTGCTGTGGCACCGGTTCGCCGGTGAGCATCGCTTCATCAAACCAGGCTTCGCCCTGGCTTATCACGCCGTCAACCGGGACACGATCGCCGGTGGTCAGGCGTAGCGTCATCCCTGACTGCACTTCCGCCAATGGCAGATCTTTTTCACCGTTGTCAGTGACGACCCGTGCTGACGGCGGCGTTAAATCGAGGAGTTTTTCCAGCGCTTTGGAAGAACGCTGACGCGCGCGAGCTTCCAGCATATGGCCGAGGTTGATCAGGCCGATAATCATCGCGCTGGCTTCATAATAGAGGTGGCGGGCTTCCATCGGGAACCACTGTGGCCACAGGTTGACGCTTATTGAGTAGAGCCAGGCGACTCCGGTGCCCAGCGCCACGAGGGTATCCATCGTCGCGGCGCCGTTTTTCAGGCTTTTCCAGGCGCTGCGGTAGAAATGGCCGCCAGCAAACACCATTACCGCCAGCGTGATAAGGCCGATAACCAGCCATAGTGAACGGTTGGCGTCGCTGACCATCATATTGTCGCCGATCATCCCCCAGCCCATCACCGGGATACCGACCAGCAGAGCGACGATGGCCTGCCAGCGGAAGCGTTTCATGGTGGCGACGGCGGTTTCCTGCTGACGTTCCCGGCGCTTGAGATCATCTTCGATGGCCTCGGCGCCATAGCCCGCTTTTTCCACCGCCTGGACTAATTCTGCGGCGGACGCGCTGCCCATCACCAGCGCAGTGCGTTCCGCCAGGTTGACCCGCGCCTGCGAGACGCCCGGAACCGCGGCAAGCGCGTTTTGTACCCGGGAGACACAGCTGGCGCAACTCATGCCGTTGATTAACAATTGTTGACTGTCATCCTCGGCATGGGCTGCCGGAAGCTCAGGGGCGGCCGCTGTCAGCGCTTCCGGCGGGGTTGATGATTCTGCCAGCGGTTTAGCCTTTGGGTGGCTGAGTGCCGCGCCGTATCCAGCCTGTTTAATGGTATCAATCAGCGCTTCCGCGCTGGCGCTGCCCGTGACATGGGCTTCGGTAATGGTTACCTCTGCCTGCTCAACGTCAGGGCGTTGCTCCAGGCTTTCTTTTACGCGTTTGACGCAGTGGCCGCAGGAGAGGCCATCAAGCGCCAGGTCGATAGTGTTAGACATAAATAACTCCTGAATAATTTTCCGGTTAATGATTGACCAGATCCACTCTTTCATCGAGTATTATCAAGGTTAAACCTTCCAGCAAGGGGAAGGTCAAGGAGGAAAAATGAATATTAGCGATGTAGCCAAAAAAACCGGCCTGACCAGTAAAGCGATCCGTTTTTACGAAGAGAAAGGGCTGGTGACGCCGCCACGACGGAGTGAAAATGGTTACCGTAGCTACAGCCAGCGGCATCTGGATGAACTGACTTTGTTACGGCAGGCGCGTCAGGTGGGGTTTACCCTGGAAGAGTGTCGCGAGCTGATATTTCTGTTTAACGATCCCTCGCGGCACAGCGCCGACGTTAAGCGGCGGACGCTGGAGAAAGTGGCGGAAATTGAACGTCATATCAGCGAGTTGCAAGGTATGCGCGCTCAGCTACTGGCGCTGGCGGATGCCTGTCCCGGCGATGACGGCGCGGATTGCCCGATAATCGATAATCTCTCCGGCTGCTGTCATCGCAAGGTAAAAGTTTAGCGTTTGACGGGAATTTCTCTGACCCGCAACGTAATTCCTTCGACGGCGACAACTTCGACTTTACTGCCGACCATGAGATCGTCATCGGCAATGACTGGCCATGAGCTGTCGCCGACGCGCACATGCCCACGACCATTGACCAGCGCGCTTTCCAGCGTAAAGCGACGCCCCAGCATCTGTTGGCCACGCTGATTGAGCTGCGCATCTGCCGGTTTCTGGCGTTTTACACGGTTACGCAGCCAGCGTGACCACAGCCAGGCCGCCAGGAGTGTCAGCACGGCGAACAGCGTGCCCTGCCACTCCCAGCTAAACGGCAGCATCCAGGTCAACACGCCGGTAATCACCCCGGCGATACCGCTCCATAGCAAATAGCCGTTGCCGCCGAGCATTTCCGCCGCCAGCAGCAGCCCGCCGAGGCTGAGCCAGAAAATATGCGGATGGGCGATTATCATCTCAATCATGATTTTTTCCGCTCACTGGCGCTGTCCTTAATCAGTTCGGTAATCCCGGCGATTGAGCCCATCAGACTGCTGGCGTCAAGCGGCATCATGACCACTTTGCTGTTATTCGCGGAACCAATCTGCTGCAACGCTTCAGTGTATTTCTGGGCGACGAAGTAGTTCACCGCCTGGATATCTCCGGAGGCTATCGCATCGGAAACCATCTGGGTGGCGCGGGCCTCCGCTTCGGCGGAACGTTCACGCGCTTCCGCCTGCAGGAATGCGGACTGGCGTTCACCTTCCGCTTTCAGGATTTTTGACTGTTTTTCCCCCTCAGCTTTGACAATCTCCGCTTGGCGGATCCCTTCAGCTTCCAGAATATAGGCGCGTTTGGTTCGTTCCGCTTTCATCTGGGCGTTCATCGCGTCAATGAGTTCTGCCGGTGGACGAACATCGCGAATCTCGATGCGGGTGATTTTAATGCCCCACGGATTGGTGGCTTCATCGACGATATGTAGCAGGCGGGTATTGATACTGTCGCGCTGAGAGAGCATTTCGTCGAGCTCCATTGACCCGAGAACCGTACGGATGTTGGTCATCGTCAGATTGATGATCGCCAGCTCAAGGTTACTGACTTCATACGCCGCTTTCGGCGCGTCAATGACCTGAATAAAACAAACGGCATCAATAGCCACGTTGGCGTTATCTTTTGAGATCACTTCCTGGGAAGGAATGTCGAGCACCTGCTCCATCATATTAATTTTGCGTCCGACGCGGTCCATAAACGGCACCACCAGGCTCATGCCGGGCTGGAGGGTTTGCGTATAGCGACCGAAGCGTTCAACCGTCCACTGGTAGCCCTGAGGGACGATTTTCACCGCCGCGCCAACGATAACTAACGCAACAAAAATAAGAATAGGGATAACAATCAGCATCAAAAACCTCCTGTCTTGTTGCCTGTAAGTGCGCCGAAAGAATGACATGTGTCTCATCAGAGTATATCTTTCTGCGCATCCCGGTGAAAGGAAACTGGAGTAAACTGGCACCGTTGTGGAAAAAAACAGGAACAATAATGACGGAAAGTGACGCTATTTTGCGGCTGGAGGATGTGGGGTTTCAGGCTGACGATGCCGTTATCTTCACGGGGATCAATTTTCAGCTCAGGGCAGGGGAATTTAAATTGATTACCGGGCCATCGGGTTGTGGGAAAAGCACCTTATTAAAAGTTATCGCTTCACTGCTTAGTCCCACCTCCGGGAAGATTTTTTTCGCCGGTAAAGACATTACCACGCTATCGCCGGAAGCCTATCGCCAGCAGGTTTCCTACTGTGCGCAAACGCCGGCGCTGTTCGGCGATTCGGTGTATGACAATCTGATCTTTCCGTGGCAAATCCGTCATAAACAGCCGGACCCGAAAGCGCTGGTGGCCGATCTACAGCGCTTTGGTCTGGCGGAAAATCTGCTGGAAAAACCGATCGCTGAACTTTCGGGCGGGGAAAAGCAGCGCGTGTCGTTGATTCGCAATCTGCAATTTTTACCGCAGGTGCTGCTGCTTGATGAAATAACCAGCGCACTGGATGAAAATAACAAAAACAATGTGAATGAGATTATTCATCGCTACGCGAGCGAGAAAAATATTGCCGTACTGTGGGTGACCCACGATCAAAATGAGATAGCTCATGCGGATGATGTGATGACGCTACAGCCTGCTGGCGGGAACGCGCGCGAGGTTAAAAATGAACGGGCATAATATTACCAACGGATCGCTGGCGTTATCCATGGTACTGGTGCTGGTGGCGATTGTGGTGAGCTACCGGGAAAAACTGGCGCTGGAAAAAGATATTATCTGGAGTATTTGCCGGGCGATTTTGCAGTTGCTTATTGTCGGCTACGTTTTGAAATATATCTTTAATGTAAATCACGCGGTGCTGACGTTGTTGATGGTGCTGTTTATCTGTTTTAACGCCGCGTGGAATGCGAAAAAGCGTAGTAAATATATCGATAAAGCGTTTATCTCGTCGTTTATCGCAATAACCACTGGCGCTGGGCTAACGCTGGCGGTGCTGGTTATTTCCGGGTCGATTGCTTTTGTGCCCATGCAGGTGATCCCGATTGCCGGGATGGTGGCCGGAAACGCGATGGTGGCGGTGGGGTTGTGCTACAACAATATGGGGCAGCGTTTCAGCAGTGAGCAGCAGCAGATTCAGGAGAAGTTAAGTCTGGGCGCGACGCCGAAAATAGCCTCCGCAAGGCTGATTCGGGATAGCATTCGGGCAGCGTTGATTCCGACGGTTGATTCCGCGAAAACGGTTGGTCTGGTGAGCTTACCGGGGATGATGTCGGGGCTGATTTTTGCCGGAATTGACCCGGTGAAGGCGATAAAATATCAGATTATGGTGACGTTTATGCTTTTATCCACCGCCAGCCTGTCGACGATTATCGCCGGGTATCTGACCTACAGGAAGTTCTTTAATGCGCGTCATCAACTGATTGTGACGTCATTGAAAAAACGAGAGTAAGCGTTACCCTGGCTATAAGTTCTTCCTCTCCCTTCAGGGGAGAGGCCTGGGGTGATGGCGCGCAACCGACGTTTTTCGCGATCAGTACAGCAGGGAATAGAGTTGGCGGCGGTACTTCGCCGCCAGCGCGTCGCCGGTGCCGAGCGCGGAGAGGATCTCCTGGAGCATCTTGCGCACCTCGCCGTTTCCCGCGCCTAAATCTTTTTGCAGGTGGCTGAACAGCAGCGCCAGCGCTTCTTCGTTGCGCCCGACCTGATGCAGTTGCAATGCCAGTTGGGAAGCCAGCATTGCGTCTTCCGGATTCTGCTCCACCTGCTGCTGCAACTGCTGAATTTCCGGTGTATCGGCTGCTTTCCTGAGCAGTTCAATTTGCGCCACCAGCCCCTGATAATGAGTATCCTGATCCTGTAATGGTACGGTTTTCAACACCGTTTCCGCTTCATCGGAACGCTGCAGAGCAATCAGCGTTTCCGCCAGCAGAAGGCCAATCTGGCTCTCCTGATTCGACAATTGCCAGGCTTCTTTCAGCAGCGGCAGCGCTTCGGTGTATTTCTCTTCCGCCATCAGCGCCTGCGCCTGCTGTGCTTTCAGTTCCTCTTCACGCGGCAGGTATTTATCCAACAGCGCGCGGACCGCGTCTTCGGGCTGCGGGCCTTCGAATCCGTCCACCGGCTGGCCGTTCTGGAACAGGTAAACAGTAGGAATCGCACGCAGGCCAAACTGCGAGGCCAGCATTTGCTCGGCATCGCAGTCAACCTTCGCCAGGGTAAACAGACCGTTGTACTGCGCGGCCAGGCTTTCCAGCACCGGGGTCAGCTTCTCGCAATGCTGGCTACGCGCGGACCAGAAATAGAACAGTACCGGTGCGGAGGCCGACTGCTGCAGTGTCTGGTGCAGGTTGGCTTCGGTAATAGTGACGATATTCTGTGCGGACATGAACGAATCTCTTTAGTCAGTATTTATGAATATATGGGGGCTGTGGTCGGCGCTTCAACTCATCCCTGAATAATTTTGTCCATCACGCGAGTCGGCAACAGGCGTTTAAGCAGGATGACCGCGTGGGTCACCAGAGTTACCGGATAGCGCAGTTTCGGCTTATCACTGGTAAATGCATGGCGCACTTTTTCCACCACCGCTTCCGGTCCGAGGGTAAAGCGGGCGGCAATACCGGGATTTTCCACCGGCTTATCGGCCTGCGTCTGGTTGACGTTGTTGGTAAAACGGGTGTGGATGGGCCCAGGTTCAATCAGGCTGACTTTAATTCCGCTGTGGCGCAGTTCCATGCGCAGCGCGTCGGACCAGGCTTCCAGCGCATATTTACTGGCGGCATAGGCGCCGCGACCCGGGCTGGAGATGATTCCCATCACGGATGACGTCATTACAATCCGCCCCTCACCGTGCGGCGCCATCGCCGGAAGCAGCCGCATCGTTAGCTGATGCGCGCCGAAAAAATTGGCGGAAAACTGCTGTTCCATCTGCTGGCGGCTGATGGTTGGCAGCGGGCCGTAGACGCCGTAGCCCGCGTTGTTAAACAGGCCGTACAGGCGATTGTCGGTCAGGGCGATAACCTCCTCGGCGGCGCGTTCAACGCTGCGCGGATCGTCAAGGTCCAGCAAAACGCCGGTCAGGCCAAGCTCCTGCATTCGCGCAACGTCATCTGCTTTGCGGCAGGCTGCCAGCACATTAAAGCCCTGGCGTTTTAAATCAAGGGCGCTTTCAAGACCTATTCCGCTGGAACATCCTGTAACTAAAACCGATTTTTGCATAACTTTACCTGTAAACGACCCCCGGCTATCAGGAGTCATGATTAACTAAAGGAGCCAGACGCGCCGCCATCCAGTCGGCGATAAATGGCTGGGCGTCGCGATTAGGGTGAATGCCATCGTCCTGCATCCACTGGGGCTTCAGATAAACCTCTTCCATAAAAAAGGGCAGCAGAGGAATATCGAACTCTTTGGCCAGCGCCGGATAGATTGCGCTAAAGGCTTCATTATAACGGCGGCCGTAGTTGGCGGGCAGGCGAATTTGCATCAGCAGCGGCTGAGCGTTTGCCGCTTTGATATTCTGGATAATGGTACGCAGAGTCTGTTCCGTCTGCTGCGGCGGGAAACCGCGCAGCCCGTCGTTACCGCCCAGCTCGACCAGCACCCAGCGCGGCTGATGCTGCTTAAGTAGCCCCGGAAGCCTTGCCAGCCCCTGCTGCGACGTATCGCCGCTGATGCTGGCGTTAATCACCGACGTTTTGGTCTGCCACTTATCATTAAGCAGCGCAGGCCAGGCGGTATTGCCCGCCATGCGATAACCGGCGCTCAGACTGTCGCCGAGAACCAACAGCGTATCGGCCGCCATCGCGCGGCAGGTAAACAGGACCAGAAACAGGAAAGGCAAATGCCAGCGGAAAACATACTTGAAGTTCATCATCTTAAGAAGTCCGTCGGTCAGGGTGAGCATCTGCTTTCCATCCTTACCGGAGTTGAGCTGGTTGTCAAACAAGGGCAGACCATCGCGCTGATTGGCGAGTCAGGTTCCGGTAAATCGACGCTGCTGGCGATCCTCGCCGGGCTGGACGATGGCAGTAGCGGTGAAGTCTCGCTGCTCGGGCAGCCGTTGCATCAGATGGACGAAGAGGCGCGGGCGAAGCTGCGCGCTAAGCACGTTGGCTTTGTGTTTCAATCTTTTATGCTGATACCGACTCTCAATGCGCTGGAAAATGTTGAACTTCCGGCCCTGCTGCGCGGCGAGAGCGATAGACTCAGCCGCAGCAGCGCCAGGGCATTGCTGGAGCAATTAGGGTTGGGAAAACGCCTGAATCACTTACCTGTGCAGCTTTCCGGCGGCGAACAGCAGCGGGTTGCGTTGGCACGGGCGTTTAACGGTCGTCCGGCGCTGCTGTTTGCCGACGAACCAACCGGTAATCTGGATCGGCAGACCGGGGATAAAATCGCCGATCTGCTGTTTTCGCTCAATCGCGAACACGGGACCACGCTGATTCTGGTGACCCACGATCCGCTGCTGGCGGCGCGCTGTGACCGACGGCTGCGGCTGGTGGATGGTCAACTGCGGGAGGAAGCATGATTGTCCGCTGGTTCTGGCGCGAATGGCGCTCGCCGTCGCTGCTGATTGTCTGGCTGGCGCTGAGTCTGGCGGTGGCCTGCGTGCTGGCACTGGGATCGATAAGCGATCGTATGGAGAAAGGGCTCAGTCAGCAGAGTCGGGAATTTATGGCCGGAGACCGTACCCTGCGCAGTTCGCGCGAAGTCCCTGGGGCATGGATTGACGAAGCCCGCCGCCTTGGTTTAACCGTGGATCAACAGCTGAATTTCGCGACCATGACCTTTTCCGGCGATACGCCGCAACTGGCAGAGGTTAAGGCGGTTGACGACGCCTATCCGCTGTATGGTCAGTTGCAAACCCAGCCGCCTGGCTTGAAACCGCGGGCCGGAACCGTGCTGCTGGCCCCGCGCCTGATGGCGTTGCTGAATCTGAAAACCGGCGATACCCTTGATGTTGGCGACGCTACGCTGCGCATTGCCGGGGAGGTGATTCAGGAGCCGGATGCCGGATTTAACCCCTTCCGGATGGCGCCGCGGCTGATGATGAACACCGCGGATGTGGCGAAAACCGGCGCGGTGCAGCCTGGTAGCCGCGTCTCCTGGCGCTATAAGTATGCCGGAACCGCGCAGCAACTGGCGGACTATGAAAAGTGGTTGTTGCCGAAACTGGGGCCGGAACATCGCTGGATCGGCCTGCAGCAGGACGACAGCGCGTTAGGCAAATCGCTGCAACGCTCACAGCAGTTTTTGCTGCTTTCGGCGCTGTTAACCCTGCTACTGGCGGTGGCCGCGGTAGCGGTGGCGATGAGCCATTACTGCCGCAGTCGCTACGATCGGGTGGCGATCCTTAAAACTCTCGGCGCCGGGCGGGCGCAGTTGGGTAAGCTGATTGCCGGCCAGTGGCTGATGCTGCTGGCGCTGGCGGCGGTGGCTGGCGGAGCGATGGGCGTCGGGCTGGAAAATATTCTGCTGGTGATGCTTAAGCCAGTGCTGCCGACGGCGCTTCCGGCGGCGAGCGGCTGGCCGTGGTTGTGGGCGATTGGCGCGATGGTGGTGATTTCTCTGCTGGTCGGGTTGCGCCCTTATCGACTTCTGCTGGCGACGCTGCCGCTGCGGGTGCTGCGCCAGGATGTCGTCGCCGATGTCTGGCCGCTGAAGTTCTATATTCCGCTGGTGTGCGTGGTAGTCGTTGGGCTACTGGCGCTGCTGATGGGCGGCAGTCCCTTATTGTGGGCGGTACTGGCGGGCGCTGTGGTGCTGGCGCTGCTGTGCGGTCTGGCGGGGTGGGGCGTCCTGTGGTTACTGAAACGCGTGACGCTAAACGCGCTGCCGCTGCGTCTGGCGGTGAATCGTCTGTTGCGCCAGCCGTGGTCGACGTTAAGCCAACTGGCGGCTTTCTCGCTGTCTTTTATGCTGCTGGCTCTGCTGCTGGTGCTGCGCGGCGATCTGCTCGACCGCTGGCAGCAGCAATTGCCGCCGGAAAGCCCCAATTACTTCCTGATCAATATCGCGCCGGAACAGGTGGGGCAGGTGAAAACTTTCCTCGCCGAACATCAGGCTCGGGCGACTGAGTTTTATCCGGTCGTTCGCGCCCGCCTGACGCAAATTAATGGTCAGGATACGGAGGGCAATAAAGACGAAGCGCTGAACCGGGAGTTAAACCTTACCTGGAGCCGAGAGCGCCCGGATCATAATCCGCTGGTTGCCGGAAGCTGGCCGCCGAAAGCGGGCGAGGTCTCGATTGAAGAGGGGCTGGCGCAGCGGTTGGGGGTGAAGCCCGGCGATAGTCTGACCTTTACCGGGGATACCCAGAATTTTAGCGCGAAAGTGACCAGCGTGCGCAAAGTGGACTGGGAGAGCCTGCGCCCCAACTTCTTCTTTATTTTCCCGCCAGGAGCGCTCGACGGGCAGCCGCAAAGCTGGTTAACCAGCTTCCGTTGGGATAACGGTAACGGGATGCTGACGCAGCTCAACCGCGCGTTTCCGACCGTCAGCCTGCTGGATATCGGCGCGATTTTGCAGCAGATTGGCCAGGTGCTGACCCAGGTAAGCCGCGCCCTGGAGGTGATGGTTGTGCTGGTGACCGCCTGCGGCATTTTGCTGTTGCTGGCCCAGGTGCAGGTCGGGATGCGCCAGCGTCATCAGGAACTGATGGTCTGGCGTACGCTGGGGGCCGGTAAGTCTTTGCTACGCACCACGCTGTGGGCAGAGTTCGCCCTGCTGGGCGTGGTTTCCGGCGTGGTCGCGGCGATTGGCGCAGAAGTGGCGCTGGCGTTATTGCAAAGCAAAATTTTTGATTTTCCGTGGTCTCCCGACTGGCGGTTGTGGGTGATGCTGCCGCTCTGCGGGGCGATACTGCTGTCGTTGTGCGGCGGCTGGCTGGGATTGCGTCTGCTAAAAGGCAAAGCGCTGTTTCGCCAGTTTACTCAGTAGTGGGATTGCGTGTAATTTGCCGCTATTGTGCCGGGGTATGGCGTGAGTCTTAATCCAGGTAACAGGAGTCGCTTTTTCGGTGGTTTAAGCGAAATCCCGATTCGGTTGCAAAACTCAGGAGATTTTAACCCACAGCCGCAGGGGAGTAACCGTTTCAGCCCAGGCTCACAGCAGGGGGGTGGGCGCATCAAGGAAACCTGGCGGGAACGCAGGCGCGCATCCAGGACTGGCCGCCAGGACGGCGGCCAGAGGGCGGGTCGAGACAGGGACGTCGAGTCCCGCCCGGTCCGCCAGATGAAGCCGGAGTGGAGCGGACCGCGCAGCGGCAGGTTTTCAGCGCAATGCCGGGGGTGCAGGGGGACGGGCGAAACGTCCCCCTGCCCGTTCACACGCTGTGGATATAACGAATATCCGCAAATTTATAGTGAACGGAACAGGCCACTAAGCCAAACCAGGTGAAAACGAAAAATGCCATTTTCGCCAGAACCACCGATTAACGGAACCGCTCAGCCAGCCATCAAAATGGCTGACAGCCCCTTAACTAACCAGCATTAGGGCAACGGGGGAGATTATTGCGCCAGCCAGGCGGCGACCTCCCGCCAGTTACCGCGAAACACTATCTTCTCCGCTTTTTTGCCGAGCTGATAGCGGTACATCGGATCGTAATACTCGTTCAGCAGAGGAACCAGCCAGCTAAAATGCGCTTCGTTGCTGGCGGTACGCTGCTGCTCGACCAGCGCCTCGTCGAGCCGGGCGGTGAGCTGGGCAAAACGCTGTAATCCCAGACGGCGGCGAATGGCAAACAGGCCATGATGCAGATAGTCGCTGTACGCCTGCCAGCCTTGCTCTTCGCCATATGCCGCAATAAAGTCGTGATGCATACGTGTAAAATACTCTTCGCGCAAACGTTCAAGGCGGATCTCAAAGGGATCTTCCACTACCGCCAGCGGCGACCGATCCATGCGAATACGTAAGCTTTCTGGCAGATGATTGGCACCGATCATATGTCCCTCATCCTCCAGCACCCATCGCCTCTGCTGCGCTGACTTTTTGAGCATCGCGATGGCCAGATGGTTTTCAAATGTTGCCTGTTGATACTGCGCCTGTAAGGTACAGCCAAACGAGGAGCCGCGGTGATGAGCATGGCCTTCGAGATCGATGCCGTCAGGCTGAGCGCGGACCAACTGGGTTTTACCGTTACCGGTACAGCCGCCAATCAGCACAACAGGACGCTGTACCAGCTCTTCGGTGAGCTGAATCGCCGCCTGGCGCAGCGCCTTATAGCCGCCGACGATTAGCGGATAATCAACGCCCGCTTCCTTCAGCCACCGCTGCACGATATGCGAACGCTGACCGCCTCGCGCGCAGCACAGGTAGCCTTCCGGATAACGTGCGCAGGCGTCTTTCCAGGCAGCAAGGCGGCGGGCGCGAATCTCGCCATTAACCAACTGATGACCCAGCGCG
Organism: Klebsiella indica; assembly: GCF_005860775.1. Taxonomy (GTDB): domain Bacteria; phylum Pseudomonadota; class Gammaproteobacteria; order Enterobacterales; family Enterobacteriaceae; genus Klebsiella; species Klebsiella indica. The sequence continues at coordinate 45,848 of NZ_VCHQ01000001.1, read as the reverse complement.
ATCGCGGCTTCCGGGCCCTGATGTTTATAGCAGGTGCCGACGGCGGCGCGCTCCTCATCGTCCATCAGCGGCAGATTGATTGCCGCAGGCATCGCACTTTGCCGGAACTCGACCGGAGCGCGTACGTCAATCAGCGGCGTATCGCTGGCGAGAATCCGTCGAATATTCTGTGGTGATTGCACTAATTCCATTATTCAAACAAGCCATTAATCAATTCAGACGCGTCGCTCGACGCGATAACCCGCCTATTGTACGCGGTGAGAGGCAGGCCGGATTGATTTTTCACGATGAATTGCTCAATAGCATCAGGGAGTCGGGATTTTCGGGGGCAGGAATAACCCGGCGAGGGCGCAACGCGCCGCAAGCCGGGATGATGGTCGCAGATTACGCCAGCTGCGCCTGCGCCCAGAATACACCGCTGGCGTATTCCGGCGGCAGCAGCGGCTTCAGCGCTTCCAGCGTCGCGCTCAGGCGATCGGTATCGCTGTCGGTCAGGTTCAGGTGGCCGACTTTACGTCCCGGACGCACCTCTTTGTCGTACCAGTGCAGATGCACCAGCGGTAGCTTCAGCCAGTCATAGTTGAGATCGGTACCGATCAGGTTGATCATCACCGACGGGCTGTTGACCACCGGCGGCGGCAGCGGCAGATCGGTAATCGCCCGCAGATGAAGCTCAAACTGGCTGATGGACGCGCCGTTCTGCGTCCAGTGGCCGCTATTGTGCACGCGCGGCGCCAGTTCGTTAATCAGCAGACCATCAGCGGTGACAAAACACTCCATCGCCATCACGCCAACGTAGTTAAGCGCATTCATAATCGCCGACAGCATCTGTTCCGCCTGCGCCTGCTGGCGGGCGTTGGCCTGCGGAAACGCAACGCTGGCGCGTAAAATACCGTCCTGATGCAGGTTGCGGGTCAGCGGATAGAAGACCGTGCTGCCGTCCCGGGCGCGTGCGCCGACCAGCGATACTTCGCCGGAGAAGTTAATCCCCTGCTCAACGATACACTCGCCGTAGTTATCATCCGGCAGCTGCGCGGTTTCATTTTCCCGCAAACGCCACTGACCGCGGCCATCATAGCCGCCGACGCGGCGCTTAACGATAGCCAGCTCGCCGAGACGGGCGAATACCGCCGGCCACTCGCTTTTCTCCGCCAGAAGCTGCCACGGCGCGGTAGCGAGCGCCAGCTTATCGAACAGCTGCTTTTGCGTCAGACGGTCGGCGATAACCGGAAAAACGTCGCGGTTGACGAAGGCGGAATGACTCGCCAGCTCGCGGGTCAGCGCCGTTTCCGGCCAGCGTTCAATCTCTGCGGTAATCACGCTTTGCTGTACCGGCACCGCTTCCGGGTCGGCTTCGAGACCGACCGGCCAGACCGCAATACCCAGCGGTTCGCCAGCCTGGCGCAGCATTCGGCCTAGCTGGCCGTTACCGAGAACGCAAACTTGTTTCATGCCGCACCCCGCGGATCCGGGTTATCCAGTACTTCATCGGTTTGCGCCTGGCGCCAGGCGCTGAGGCGCTGGTGCAGTTCCGCATCGTGCCGGGCGAGGATCTGCGCAGCCAGCAGGGCGGCATTGGCGGCGCCGGCTTTACCGATCGCCAGCGTGCCCACCGGGATACCGCGCGGCATCTGGACGATGGAGTAGAGGCTGTCAACGCCGCTCAGCGCCGCGCTTTGTACCGGTACGCCTAAAACCGGCACCAGCGTTTTCGCCGCAATCATACCCGGCAGATGCGCCGCGCCGCCCGCACCAGCAATAATGACCTGAAAACCGTTCTCTTCCGCGTTTTCGGCGAAGCTGAACAGTTTATCGGGCGTGCGGTGTGCTGAGACTACTTCGACATGGTACGGAACGTTCAGGGCATCAAGGATTTCTGCGGTAAACTGCATGGTAGCCCAGTCGCTTTTGGACCCCATCACGATGGCGATACGCGCCGAATTATTGCGGGAAGACATGCGTCTTAAAACTCCTGTGGGTGTGTTTCACACTGCTTTAGAGGCCACAGAGAATAGCATGATCTTGCGGTCAGGAAAACGGTTGCGTGCGCGCGGATAACCGTCTTTTGTCTTATCTGTATCTGATGAAACACGCCAGTTATGAGCGGTGGTCGCGCTGGCAAAAAAGGTAAAAACCAGCCCCAGGAAAGTATGGGAATGCTCATCATCAGCATTTGTATTTGCGTAAAGCGTTTCTTATATGGCGCGTACAGACAGAGATAAATCGCGTAAAATTAGATCCCGATAATAAAACCGCAAACTCCAGTACGGTCAGCGAGCCGAAGGAGATAACTACATGACTGGATACGTGACTGAATTCTCAACGCGTCGTTAACAACGATAAATTCTGACTGATAATGTATACAATGACTATGCACGATAATGGATTTGTATCCTGAATAAATTGGGGCGTATATATAGACTAGGTTAATTTATTAATCTGGCGGATTTTATTATGCGGAATGTCTCTGGTGTTATTCATTTCTTGAATATACCTGAAGCATTTCCCTGCGACTCGATTTTTTTAGGGAGAGTCAGTAATAAACTAAGGATTAAATATATGAGAATGCTTTTATCATTACTGTTAATGTTTTCGTCTTGTTTTTGTTGGGCGGGTGAACGCAATAAAACAATGACAATAATTCATACCAATGACACACATTGTCGAGTCAGTGAAGATAAGAATGCCATTGGCTTTGCGCGTATTAAAACATTGGTTGATACGATTAAAACAATTAATCGTAACGTACTGGTTGTCGATGGTGGTGACTTTATTCAGGGGAAGTTAATTTGTAGTATGGATAAGGGTGACACTATTGTCAATATTATGAATGAAGTAGGGTATGATGCTGCGGTAATTGGAAATCATGAATTTATTTATGGCCAAAGCCGCTTGCAAACATTGATGAAAAAGCTGAATTATCCACTACTGGCCGCAAATGTTAAGTACGATAACGGGCAGGATTTTACCAGGAATTTTATTATTAAAGATATTGATGGCATTAAAGTGGGCATTTTTGGTGTGTCAACCCAAACGATTACCGCAAGACCGGAAAATATTGCGGGTGTGAAATTACTTGATCCTGTTGCGATCGCCAAAGAAATGGTGCAAAGCTTACAAGCTGAAAAGGTAGATGTGATTATTGCGCTATCTCATCTCGGGCTAAATAAAGCCGATCGTAATCATTCGCAAAAATTAGCGGAGGAAGTGGCGGGTATTGATGTAATTATTGATGGACATAGTCATACCGCTCTGGAAAAGGGACAGGTTGTCAACGATGTGTTGATTGCGCAAACGGGTCATAGAACACATAACCTTGGAATTGTTAATCTGGAATTTGTGGATGGGAAACTTAATCATAAACAAGCCGCTCTGATTAATCATCAGTTAGCTTCTTTAGTTAAAAAGGATCAATCTATTGATAAAATTGTTCAACAAGCCAATGCGCGAATAGACACTGCTTATTCTGAGGTGATAGGAAACGCCAGTGAGAAACTGAATGGCGATCGCTATGATGTCAGAAGCCGTGAGACGAATCTGGGAAATATGCTCAGTGATATGATTCGTGAAAAAGCAGGAACTGACACGGCTATTATTTTTGCCCCCTTAATTAGTGCTTCAATGGGGCCCGGAGAAATAACAAAAAAGGATCTGGTTAATATTTTGACCGAGGACTTTGATATTGTTAAGGTTGAAATTAAGGGAGCAGATTTACTGACGTTATTAGAAGCGGGATTAAAAACGTATTTTCAGCAGGTGTCGGGAATACGCTTTAGTTATGACTCGACACGACCATTAAATAAACGAATAGTTGGTGATGTGTTAATTAATGAAAACGTTATTGATAAAAATAAAAACTACACCCTTGCGCTGGTTGACTGGCATTATGAAGAATCTAAACATGCTGACTCTCTTTATCATATTATTCAACAAGCGCGATATATTGAAAGTGTAGGATCGATGAATGCTTTATTTGAAAATTATGTTCGTCAGCATTCACCATTGCGTTATCACGAGGATGGTCGGGTAACGAAACTAAGATAGGTGACAGAGCCTCACGGTATCAGTATGCACTCTCAAGTGCTTTTATCCTGGATTCAGCGCTTGAGAGGAATTTGGTTCGGTAATCAGGGGCGCATCCTGAAAAGGAAAATAAATCAGCTCAACATCTTCAGGCGTCACTTTGACCATGGAGCCTTCGTGATGCCAGGCGCCGAGCACCACACGATAAGCGGTTATGCCGTTGGCTTGTAACTGATGAATGGCAGGGCGATGCGTATGCCCGTGAATCAGCCACTGAACGCGATGCTTCTCCATGATATCAACTACCGCCTGCGGATTTACGTCCATAATTTCCAGCGACTTGCTGCTGTTGGCCGCTTTGCTGTCGGCGCGCATTCTGGCGGCGATACGGCGGCGGAGAAACAGCGGCAGAGCCAGAAACAGGCGCTGGATCCAGGGATTGTGGACTTTTGCGCGAAAGGCCAGATAGCCCGCATCGTCGGTGCACAGGGTGTCGCCGTGCATAATCAGCACTTTCCGCCCGTAGAGATCGAGAAGCTGTTCTTCCGGCAGCAGGGTCATTGCGCTTTCGCGGGCAAATCGCTTGCCGACGAGAAAATCGCGGTTGCCGTGGATGAAGTAGCAGGGGACGCCGCAGTCGGCTAATGCTTTGAGGGAGGCGGCGATTTGCCGATGCAGCGGGTTCGGATCGTCATCGCCGATCCAGGCCTCAAACAGGTCGCCGAGGATATACAGGGCGTCCGCCTCGCGGGCTTCCCCCTGTAAAAAGCGCAGAAAACCGGCGGTAATCGCCGGTTCTTCCGTTTGCAGATGCAGGTCCGCAATAAAAAGTGTCGCCACGAATTACTCGCTGACGGTGACGCTTTTGATCACAACATCTTCTTTCGGCACATCCTGGTGCATGCCGCTACGGCCGGTCGATACCGCTTTGATTTTGTCGACAACATCCATACCTTCCACGACTTCTGCGAATACGCAGTAGCCCCAACCCTGCAGGCTTTCGCCGGAGAAGTTCAGGAAGTCGTTATCGGCGACGTTGATGAAGAACTGAGCGGTAGCGGAGTGTGGGGCCTGAGTGCGGGCCATTGCCAGAGTGCCGCGGGTGTTTTTCAGACCGTTGTTGGCTTCGTTCTGAATCGGAGATTTAGTGGTTTTTTGATTCATACCCGGCTCAAAACCGCCACCCTGAATCATAAAGCCATTGATAACACGGTGGAAAATGGTGTTATCGTAGAAACCTTCGCGACAGTAGTCCAGGAAGTTTTTAACTGTTTCCGGCGCTTTGTCGTCAAACGTCTTGATTACGATATCGCCATGATTGGTGTGGAAAGTAACCATTTTTGCATCCTGTTCCGATGATTGTGGTGCCTGCACCCGGTGTCGGGTGAGATATAGTGGGGTGTTATAGCATAACCGCGGAGTTGGATCACCTTGCAATGTGTGCTGCTTCAGGATTGAATTAAGGTTAGAATACGCGGCTTATATCCACACACGTCTACATGGAATCTTCGATGTTAAAAATTTTTAATACACTGACGCGCCAAAAAGAGGAATTTAAACCTATTCATGCCGGGGAAGTCGGCATGTACGTGTGTGGAATTACCGTTTACGACCTCTGTCATATTGGTCACGGCCGTACCTTCGTCTCGTTTGATGTCGTTTCCCGTTACCTGCGTTTTCTCGGCTATAAGCTGAAGTATGTACGTAATATCACTGATATTGACGATAAAATCATTAAACGTGCGAATGAAAACGGTGAAAGTTTTGTCGCTCTGGTGGATCGCATGATTGCCGAGATGCATAAAGACTTCGACGCGCTGAATATTTTGCGCCCGGATCAGGAGCCGCGTGCGACCCACCATATTGCGGAAATCATTGAGATCACCGAGCAACTGCTCGCTAAAGGCCACGCTTACGTCGCCGACAATGGCGACGTGATGTTCGATGTGCCGACCGATCCGAACTACGGTCAACTGTCGCGTCAGGATCTCGACCAGTTGCAGGCGGGCGCTCGCGTTGATGTGGTTGATGTTAAACATAACCCGATGGACTTCGTATTGTGGAAAATGTCGAAAGAGGGCGAACCGAGCTGGCCGTCGCCGTGGGGAGCAGGGCGTCCAGGCTGGCACATTGAGTGTTCAGCGATGAACTGCAAACAACTGGGCAACCATTTTGATATTCACGGCGGCGGTTCGGATCTGATGTTTCCGCATCACGAAAACGAAATCGCGCAGTCCACCTGCGCCCACGACGGTGAGTATGTCAATTACTGGATGCACTCCGGGATGGTGATGGTTGATCGCGAGAAAATGTCCAAATCGCTGGGCAACTTCTTTACCGTGCGCGATGTGCTGAAGTATTACGATGCGGAAACCATTCGCTACTTCCTGATGTCCGGCCACTACCGCAGCCAGCTGAACTACAGCGAAGAGAACTTAAAGCAGGCGCGCTCCGCGCTGGAGCGTCTGTATACCGCGCTGCGCGGAACCGATAAAACCGCAGAGCCAGCCGGTGGCGAGGCGTTTGAAGCGCGCTTTATCGACGCAATGAACGACGATTTCAACACCCCGGAAGCGTATTCTGTGCTGTTCGATATGGCGCGTGAAGTGAACCGTCTGAAAACTGAAGATGTTGCCGCCGCTAACGCCATGGCGGCGCATATGCGTAAGCTCTCTTCGGTGCTGGGCCTGCTGGAGCAGGATCCGGACGCTTTCCTGCAGAGCGGCGCGCAGGCGGATGACGGTGAAGTGGCGGAAATTGAGTCGCTGATCCAGCAGCGTCTGGACGCGCGTAAAGCGAAAGACTGGGCGGCGGCGGATGCCGCACGTGACCGTCTCAACGAAATGGGTATAGTGCTGGAAGATGGCCCGCAGGGGACGACCTGGCGCCGTAAATAACCGTATTCTCTCTTTTTTGCCGGGGCTATCCCCGGCTTTTTTTGCCCCGATTCAGGCAAATGAACAGATCTTCGCACCTGATTTTTGCATTCTTCCATTCCCGTAAAGCCGCTAACGCGCTAGCGTGAAACGAACATCATAAGGGAGAAGAGATATGCAGAAGGTGGCGCTGGTTACCGGGGGAAGTAAAGGTATTGGCTATGCAGCGGCGAAAGCGCTGTATCAGATGAACTACGTGGTGGTCGTGGTGGCGCGTAACGAACAGCCGCTTATCGAGTGCGCTCAGGGGCTGGACGCGGAACGATTTGTGCCAATTGCTGCCGATGTGACCGACCCTCAGCAGGTAGAGGCGCTTTTTCAGCGTATCAGCCGACATTTTGGCCGTCTGGATCTGCTGTTTAATAATGCAGGCAATAATAGCCCTGCTAAATCGATTGAAGAGATCCCGTTTGAAGAGTGGCAGCGGGTATTTAATCTTAACGTGCATGCCAGTTTCCTCTGCGCCAAAGAAGCTATCAAGATCATGAAACAGCAGCAGCCGATGGGCGGACGTATTATTAATAACGCCTCCATTTCTGCAACTACGCCACGCCTGTACAGCGCACCCTATACCGCCTCGAAGCACGCGATTACCGGGCTGACTAAATCCATCGCGCTCGATTGCCGACAATTTAATATCGCCTGTGGGCAGATTAACGTCGGCAACGCCGAAACGCAGCTATCTGCACGAATGCGTAAAGGCGTTTATCAGGCAGACGGGACAATTGCGGCCGAGGCGATGATGGATGTGGCTGACGTTGCGGCGGCGATTCAGATGATTGCGGCATTGCCGCCAACGACAAATGTGCTGGAGCTGACGATTATGGCGAACAAAATGCCGTTTGTCGGACGGGGATAATTGTTAAGGCGCCGGGTTGCGGCGCCAGTGCTTTTACGCGGTAACGGTAACGCTCTGACCTTCAAAACTGACCGTTTGCCCGGCGATGATTTTACAGCGTTTGCGGGTTTCTACCGTGCCGTCGACTTTGACCAGACCGTCAGCAATGGCGATTTTCGCCTGCGCGCCGCTTTCGCTCCAGCCTTCCAGCTTCAGCAGATCGCACAGTTCAACGTGCGGGTGCTTGCCTAAAGAAAAATTCGCCATCTCAGGCCTCCTGAATATCGTGGTACTCTTCGCACGCCTGCAGCGTGTTCTGAATGAGAGTGGCAACGGTCATCGGACCAACGCCGCCGGGGACCGGCGTGATGTATGACGCACGTGCGGCGGCGTCTTCATAAACCACATCGCCAACCACTTTGCCGTTTTCCAGGCGGTTAATCCCGACATCTACCACGATCGCGCCTTCTTTGATCCACTCACCCGGGATAAAGCCGGGTTTGCCCACGGCGACGATCAGCAAGTCGGCGTGTTCGACATGATGACGCAGGTTTTTAGTAAAGCGGTGGGTGACGGTAGTGGTGCAGCCCGCCAGCAGAAGTTCCATACTCATCGGGCGTCCGACGATGTTGGATGCGCCTATGACCACCGCGTTCAGACCGTAGGTATCGATGTTGTAACGTTCAAGCAGGGTGACGATGCCGCGCGGGGTGCACGGACGCAGGCGCGGCGCCCGCTGGCACAGGCGGCCGACGTTATAAGGATGGAAACCGTCGACGTCTTTGTCTGGTGAAATGCGTTCCAGAACTTTGACATTGTCAATGCCGGCGGGGAGCGGTAGCTGGACCAGAATGCCATCAATAGTGTTATCGGCATTCAGTGTGTCAATAAGTTCCAGTAACTCTGCTTCACTGGTGGTTTCCGGGAGATCGTATGAGCGGGAGACGAAGCCGACCTCTTCACACGCTTTGCGCTTGCTGCCGACATAAATCTGCGATGCCGGGTTGCTGCCGACCAGTACGACGGCTAATCCTGGTGCGCGTTTTCCGGCCGCAACGCGAGCCTTTACTTTTTCCGCAACTTCAGAGCGTACCTGCTGCGCAATCGTTTTACCGTCAATAATTTTTGCTGCCATCAGAGAGAGGATTCCATCTGTATCTTTACGAAAGGGGGATGACGATATTTTGTCAGAAGCCAGCCTCGCTGTCAGTCTTCGTTTAAGATTTTATCTTCCTTTGGCATAATGAGTGATGAATAATGTTTTTATCCGCATCGTCACAGGGACAAAAAAAGCGCATTAAGACAGAATTAAAGTTAACGTGCAGAAACATGGAGTTGGACAAACTTTATACGCCTTTCGCCGTATAATCAGGCAGGTTACGCAGGCAACCGGGGGTTCACGGCAAAATACATTGACTCACCAGACGTGGACCGTATAATTCCGGCGATTGCATATCATGAAGTTGCCACTTCTCAATGCGCCCTTAGCTCAGCTGGATAGAGCAACGGCCTTCTAAGCCGTAGGTCACAGGTTCGAACCCTGTAGGGCGTACCATTTGTTATCAATAGATTAGGCAAGTTTTAAGCCTGCCTGATTTCCTCCTGGCGTCGTAGTGGTGTCGTTATCTCCCAAAATCGCATCAATTTTCATCACGTGATCTGTCAGGTGATTGGGTTGCATCGTCACTCTTTCATTATCACCACATCAACTCTCGTCTGCTAAATCCACAGTTATATGGTGGATATTTTCATGTTTCGCATTAAAAAGAGATTAACCCAAGTTGGGTTAATCTCTCCGGTTAACGACGACCCCACGCTAAGTCAGTTCATTTCTGCAAGCGCTGTCTGGCCTGCAATTCGGCCAAAAGTAAAAATGTCAGTCAGTGCATTACCACCGAGGCGGTTACCGGCGTGGATACCCCCTGCGACTTCGCCGGCAGCATAGAGGTTCTTAATCGGTTGGTTGTGTTCATCCAGAACCCTGGTGGCGGCATCAATCTTCAGGCCGCCCATGGTATGGTGAACAGCAGGTTGCCTCGGTGTGGCATAGAACGGCGCTTTTTCTACCTTTAAGCTAAACGTATCTTTGTGGAATTCAGGATCTTCACCAGCTTCAACATAGCGATTGTATTTGTTGATGGTATCCACGAGTACATCCGGGTTCATGCCGACATTAAGCGCCAGTTCTTCCAGCGTATCTGCCCTAAAGAGCGTACCGGCTTCAACCTGGCGATCAATTTTCTCCTGACTGGTATTCGCAGCCGTTTTCTTGATCTCATCATCAGCAATCAGATAGAAAAGGCCGCCTTCAGCCAGTGCGGCTTTGGTTAAAACATCTCGCCCGGCAAATTCATTGATGAAACGTTTCCCCTCTTTATTTACAATGACGAAGTTCTCTGGTGGTACCTGAAGGCCACTGAAGAGCTCGCCTGTATTCGGGTCGGCCACCGGCATCATTTGGGTGAAGCCCATGCCGGTTAAGGCTGCGCCCACTGACTGACCCAGAAGGATACCGTCACCTGTCATCGCGTAGGAATTGGTTGTCTTGATGTCGTCAGCAATATGGCTCCAGTAGGTGTTGTACTGTTTCAGCATCCTGGTATTTGCACCAAAACCACCGCTGGCCAGAATCACCGCTTTAGCATGAACGGTAATTTTTTGTCCGTTTACACCTGTCGCGATAATCCCTTTAATTTCACCCTTTTCGATGAGAAATTCTTTTGCCGGACTATCGGTAATAATGGTGCCAGACATCTCTTCAATGTATTTGCTTAATGCCAGAATAAAGGCGGTACCATATTTTTTGACCGGTTTATGACCTCGACGCCATAGTGCGCCAACAGGAGCGAAAACGATCTCTTTGTTATATTCAACACCAATATCTTCAAGCCATTTAACGCTCTCTAAGGCTCTGTCGGTCAGAATCTTAACCAGGTCGTATTGGCCGTAGATGCTGTTTCCCTGAAGATCAGTACGCTTGCCACCGAAGTAAGTCTGCATTCTGTGCAGCAGCGGAGAGTCAAACAGAAAGCCTTTGTTATCGCCAAATTGCGCCTGGTAGGCAGCAAATTCGGCTTTCAGCGCTCTGAAATCAGCCAGATACTCCTGGTGAATATCACGTTCATCGGTGTTTAACAGCGCCTCGATAGTATGTCTTTCGCCCGGATTTTCCTGAAATGTCTTCTGCCACTCAGGGTCTGCAGCATTGACTGGACCACCGCTACGAATCGTGTTGCCGCCAACCGCGGGGTATTTTTCAAGAACGATGGCACGCTTGCCTTGTTGTAAGACGGTTGCCGCCGCGCTTAAGCCAGCGCCACCTCCGCCAACGACAACCACATCACAGGTGTACTCTTCATCGCTACGGTTCAAACTGCTGGCTGGTTTTGGCCGTTTCTTTAAGATGTCAGGGTTCACACCGGCCAGTTTAACGGCTTTGGCAACACCATCAATTACCGCGTGACTTGTCTCTGATGCGCCAGAGAGCGCATCCACATTCAGGGTCTGACCCTCGATTATCTTGTCAGGAATTCTCACAAACACGACGTCAGCCAGACCTTCTGTCTCACCGGCGGTGTCAATATAAATGCTTTCGATTTTCTTTTCACTGAAGGAAACCTTCATGGGAAGGGCGCCTCCATGGCCTGATGCATGTACTTCATAGGTGCCAGGGACGAAAGAAAAATCTTCTTCTTTATTTAATTGATTCGAGATTTTGGCAAAACGCATGAATCTCAGGAAGCAGATTTCCAGAAAGTCGATAGTTCCTTCGTTGTTCAACTGACCCTTCTCGTCAAAGGCCGTATTGGCATTACCCAGCAAGAATTCGTAGCCAGGCATCACATTGGCATTGACCCCGGGCGCATCGAGTATCTGCCGAAGGTGCAACTGAGCGCGAGAAGAGCCTTGATAATCGATCGACGCGCCCAGAATCATAACCGGCTTGTTATCCAGAGGATGAAGTTCGTAGCTTAACCATTCCAGAACGCTTTTCAGGCTGGAAGGAATGGAGTGGTTATATTCTGGTGTGGCAATAATGACGCCATCGCTTGCCACTATTTTTTCATTAATCTCCAGGAGCTGTGGATTGTTAGACGGGCAGTCCTGGTTAAACATCGGGACTTCGTTGATTTCTAACAGCTCAATTTCAGCTTTGTCTTTAAAATGCGCTTTCATAAACTGAAGCAGCATTCGGTTATAGGACTTTGGCGACGTGGTTCCAACAATTGCAGTAAATTTCATTTCTCTTATGCCCCCTGAGTTTGCCAGGCGAATTTTTTGTCTTTTTTGATTACTGACCTGTCTGATAACAATTTTGTAATAAGTTCGGTAAACAGAACAAACTCTCTAAAAATCTCATCGAGTTCAGCTAACTTGGCTTTATTGATTAAAATGCCTCCTGCATCAAAGGCGCTTTGTGATTTTCCTAACAGGAATTCGCTGGCAGGCATAAGTCGAGCGGATAATTCAGGGGAATCAAGAATTTGACGAAGATGGGCCTGAGCGCGGGACGAGCCGAGAGCGCCATGGGAAGCCCCCACTATCAAGACGGGCTTATCCGTGAGCGCCTGACTGGTATAACTGATCCATTCTAATGCGCTCTTTAAGGCTGCGGTGATGGTATGGTCATACTCGGGGGTAGCGATGATCACACCATCAGCCTGACGGATTTTAACGGACAAGGCTTCCACTTCCTGAGGAATCTGCTCATCTTCGGCTTCATAAAATGCCGGAAGATCTTTGATTTCACAGAGTTCTATCCGCGCCTCTTCTTTAAAATGTTCTTTCATAAATTGCAGCAACATGCGGTTTGTTGACACACTAGAATTGGTGCCAACAATTGCTAAGTAGTTCATATTAAAGGTTTCCTGTGCTGTAATAACCATAAAAAATATCCTAGTATTGTTTTAACACAGTATACAAAAGCTATCTAATAACTCTTCATTAGTACATGATAAGTAATTTGTTATAATGTTGGGGTAAAGGGCCCGGAGGGGAAGAAAATGTTAAAATATAAGAATCAAAGTGCCTTATGTTATATAGATGCTTTGCTTAAGTTCAGCAACTACAGCAAGGCTGCCGAGTCCCTCTATATATCCCAACCTTATTTAACTCAGGTCATTAAACGGATTGAAGCAGAACTGAATTGTCAGATTATCAACCGCCATGAACTGCCTTATCGTTTAACTGAGCAGGGTAAGATTTATTATGACTATCTCGGTTCACTCGAAACGATTTACTCCAATATGCGCAGGCAAATCAATGTGATAACGGATAGGGGGAAGACGACGATAAAAATCGGTATCTTACCCAGTATCGGCACTTACCTGATCCCGCTTTTTTTGCCGAAATTTCTGGCCCTCTATCCCGAATGTCAAATCGAGCTGGTGGAAGATATACCAGAAAACAATGAGAAAAGGCTGTTAAAGAGTGAAGTGGACTTTTGGATTGGACAAAACTCAAGTCGTCTTGCTCCCGCTGTTTGCGCCGTTTCCTGGGGGAAGCATCGGTATTATGCCGTGATCCCCAGCTCCAGCGAGCTTTATCAGGAAGAGACCGCCACTCTTGCGGAAGGGAGTATTGCCATAGAGGACCTATTGAGACAGAAGCTTGTGTTAACGTCTAAGGGATCGGCCATCAGAATGCAGATCGATCACCTGCTGGGTATTTATAAAATAAAGGCCAATATCATTGTCGAAAGCAGTGAAATAGCCACGGTGAAAAATCTTGCTATGGCCGGTATGGGCCTTACTTTTGTCCCTGAAAGTGTGGCCATAGAACCCTCCCCCTCACAATATAATATCTATGAACTGCCCGTTGACCAGTTGAACATAGATTACTTCATCGCGCATAACCGCAACAGGGAACTGTCGGCGATTGATATGGATCTGCTTGATTCATTTCTGCGTTATAAAGATACCGCCCAATACTCACGTCGTGAGAAGGAGAATGCATGACAGAGGCCAATAAAGCGATCGGTCTTATGGGAACCCGGATTCACCTTTATTTTAAGGGGGATCAGGCTGAGAAGTGGCTAGCAGTGGCGTGTGACATGTTAAAGCATTACGAGCACGTCTTTAGCGCCAACAGCGAATTGTCTCAATTGTCTGCGTTGAAAATCACAGCGGCCAAAGAGCCGGTCGTTGTGGATCCGGATTTGTATGAATTGATCAAGACAGGGAGAGATCATAGTCTGGAACCCAATAGTTTTTTGAACATTGCGATTGGCCCCCTGGTTAAGCTTTGGCGGATTGGCTTTGCTGAAGCAAGCGTCCCGAGCCAGCATGAGATCCACCGGGTTCTGACGCGCCTGGATCCTGCAGATATCATCCTGGATGATGAGCAAAAATCGGTGTTTTTTGCCAAAGAGGGCCTTGAAATAGATTTGGGGGCCATCGCGAAAGGGTATTTCAGCGATAAGATCATGGATTTCTTCAAAGAAAAAGATCCTGTTTCCGCCATGATTGATATTGGTGGCAATGTGCTTGTTTATGGAGAATCACCTAAAAAAAGCTCCTATTGGGATGTCGGGATACAGAATCCCTTTCTGCCAAGAGGCCACTGTGTTGCAAAGATCAAGGTAAGAAATCAGTCGGTAGTGACTTCAGGGATCTATGAAAGGACCTTCGAGCACGAAGGTAATAAATACCACCATATTTTTGACAGCCGCAGCGGCTATCCAGTGGAGAATAATATTGCTTCTTTAACTATTATCTCTGATAAATCAATAGATTGTGATGTCTACACGACGAAGCTATTTGGCCTGGATGCGAAAACTATTTTACAAACGGTCAATAAAATAGAGGGGATGGACGCTATTGTGATTACCGTTGATGGACAATTAGCCACCACTTCCAACCTGAGGGAAAAAATAACCCTGGTTTAGAGCCTATCCCACCAGGCGTTATTGGCGCAGCCAGTTTGAACACGGCCAGCGCGGAAGAACCGGAGCGTACACGTAGTACGTGAGGATTCTGAGCACTGCCCAGGTTCAAAATGACAAGCAAAATAGTCCTAATGGGCCAGGCTCTTAGGTTGTTTTATCGGATAATGCTGTAACCTTCACCAGCCACTATGGTGGCGGCTTTTCTCTGGCTGGCAGTCGTATTTCCGTTCAAAAAAATAATCCGTGTCAGGATATTATTGACGTAACGTATAAGAATGTGCGTTTAGTATGAGCGGCATTTATTCAAAGGAGATTTATGTAGATGAATAAAGCTGTTATAAGCATCCTGGCCATCATGTTGTGTGGCTGCGTGGATCCCGGTCGCGTTGGAATTCATCCGGAATTGAAAACAGTGTATTTCAAAGGACAAAAGCACTCGGTAGAAAATTGCCTGTACTCAGCGGCGCTCTCGCAGAAACTGTCGCTAATGAGGGATGATCCTTTGCCAGGTGGAACGGATCGTTACGATTTACAGGACGCTAACGATGAAGATGTGGCGTGGGTTGATATCTCATCCTTTGGCGGAAAACAAACCAGTGTGAACTTTTATTATGCCCCCAATGCTCCCGATGTGCATAAAGCCATTTCATCGATGATAGCCATTTGCCAGAAAGAGCTTGAGTGACGAACACGTCCATGTGACGGTTAACCGTAAACAAATATTGCGTTAATGGGAGAATCAGTTTGGCATTTAAATTAATGGCGGCTACTGGCGCAGTACTGATAGTGATTGCTACAGTTTTGTTTCTCCCCCAAATACTCCGTGAGGCGCAAACTAATACTGAAATAGAAGAAATGTTACAACATCCCGACAGTACTTTTATTATTTTTAGTAAATGTAAAAAGAACGTTTCAGATGTTGACCAATGCTATAACGCATACAGTGCTGCTGTACGACTTGCCGACGCCAAAAACTGTACGTCGTCCGGTATTGAGCTTAAACGTAAATTTAAGAGACTTGTGGAACATTCGAAAGAACGCGATATTGAGAATGAAATCAGCAAAGAATGCCAGTTGAAATGATAAATTCTTATGCTATCAATCTGCTGTGACAGCGGCCAGAGTCAGGCTTGTTGCGCCGCTGTCAGTTTATCGGCGTGGTTTCTCTGATTTTTCCCGGTGCTGCCTGTCAATCTGGTGGAGTACAACGGCATTATTTACACAGGATTAAAACGCGCCTTTATTGTAGAAATAATACAGTGAATTAAAAATTCACCAGCATGGTTTACGGGTTTAGCGGGTGAACGAAGGAGGACCAGTTTTAGGTTTGGCAGGGAAAAACACGGCGCTGACTGGTATAAATCTAACGCTCGCATACGGACGAATCCCGGGGCGTTTTGAAAAAGCGCCTTCGGTACGACGGCAATACAATCTGTACTCTGCAATAGTTTGTAGCATATCAATGTATCGACCAGCATAACTGAAAGAGGTTTTTCAATCCCCTGATTGACAATACATTGACTAATAAAACTATCGGCTTCTTCGAAGGAGTCAATGGTTATCAGCCATTCATAATGGCTTAATGTCATCTTAGGATCCCGGGACTGGAATATAGGATGATTTTCTCGTGCGACAAATCCCTGCGGAAGGCTAAAGAGTTCTTCAACGGCTATTTGATCCTGATCCCAGAACCAGTCTTCCATCAGCAGCGCAATGGCGTAATCCATTTTGCTGGATTTTAATGCTGGCGTGATGTTGCTGAGCAGGCCATCGGTGAACTGGAGTTGAACGTGACTAAAGCGCGAACGAAACCATTTATAAGCTTCGTCGAGCACCGTGGTGGCGATAAGGGGTGTGACGCCAACACGCAATACCCCATAATCGCCGGTTTTGGTATTATCAATCGCAGCCTTTGCCCAATTCATATTGGCCTGGATTGAGCGAAAATAGGGCTCAATACGTTTGGCCGTATTGGTTAATTTAATCCCTCCCCTGGTCTGGCGTACGATTAATTGGCTACCACATTTTTCTTCAAGCTCTGAGAGCGCTTTTGTGACTGCACTTTGCGAAATCGCTAATGATCTTGCTGCCGCCCGGATCCCTCCGTGATCGATAATGGCTAAGAAATATTGAATCTGGTTGGTTTTCATTTCCTTCTCCACTTGTCCTTGAGACGACAGCGCTTTTCGCGTATTTCTGGAATAAACGTCAACCTGGAAGAGCGCTATCTGAGCTATTCACTATTTTATGCGATTAGCGAGTCACGACCTCAGGAAATTCCTGGGATTTGCGACGCAACAACAGAAGACAGGACATGAGCGACAACATACCCATCACCGCAAGGGAAATGAAAATATATGAATACTGTTTATTATCAACAAAATAGCCAAAGAGCGGTTGGATAATGATATCCGGTGTATAGGAGAAAATCGATACCAGCCCGATTGCCGTACCGGCGATCGACAACGGAATTTTGCACTCCGACATAATTGAGAACATTGATGCATATAAGGTACAAACGAAAAATGCTGCGACCATCGTCAACAGCATTACCGGTACTATCATGCCTGCATCATCACCGATTGCAATAACCGCGATCAGGCAAACAATAGCGACAGGACCTGCGATCGTGAACCATTTTAACGTCGATTTCATCCAGCGATCGGCAATAATACCGGTGAGCGGCGTGAGCGACATAAAAATATAAGAGCGTACCAATGAGAGCGTGCCGGAAACTTCATCACTGATACCAAAGGCGGATGTCAGATAAGGCGTAAAGAACGTGATCCCCACGTAAAGTGAATAGGTACAAAACATCACGATAGCAATTAGCCAGATTACAGGCATCTTCATGACTGAATAGGAGTCTTGTAATGTTGGTAGCTTGCCGCCTTTACCCTCAATGGTCTCTTTGATATCGCGCAACAGATATAACAACAAGAAGGCTACTGCGGCATTAGCGATAGCAGAAACCATAATACTCCAGAAGAATCCGGTTGCTGCATCGCTGGCAGCGAGCATCCCATAAACCTTGATTGTGATATATCCCGCCAGCGCGCCAGTCAAACCATTAGAAGCATAGTAAATGCTATATGCCGTGCTGGTCCTTTCTCCACCAATCGTGCGCACGGTTTTCATGATCGCCGGCCAGGCGAGGAAAATTGAACTAAAAGCCAGCAGGAACCAGATGATCAATGAAAATGTATAGGAGCGATAGGTAAATGCATAAACTATCGTTAATAGCGTGGTACTAATAAGTGACCAGAAAATACACTTTTTACTCGATAGACGATCGGCCAGAATGCCACCTGGAAGTAACAGGAAAAGGCAGGCTACAGCAAATATGGTGACAAGATAACCTAATGCTTGCCCGGATGTTCCAGTGTTTTCTACCATTTGGTTAAAAAAATAATACTTCATATAGGGCAGGAGATAAATAGTTCCGCCACACATACCTAATACTATTAACCTAATAATATCTTTAAGTTTCATTGTAATAGTCTCTACCATTGATTAGCTGCAATCTTCTTTTAGGCGGTCACTGCCAGCGTAAAATCAGCACGAATAGTGGTGAAACGTTCTTTTTCGGTAATAAATTTCAGGAAAGTATGCCCTAATACTTTCCCACCATTTTCAATAGTGGTATTGATAGTCGGTTTAATCATTTCGGCCGCCAGTTCTTTGGTATGTAATGGATAGTTTTGCTCACAAACGGCCAGAATGGGGTGCATGGATGGACAGGCATAGCCGACATTACCAATATCGGTAGAGATGGTGATCGGGATAGTCGGTTCGTTTTTTATACCCAGTTCATTAAAAACTTCACACACTGTATCAGTGCCCGTTTTTAAATACGGCATGTCCGCAAATTCATTGCCTACAAATTCAATTTCATATTGCGTATCCGTCATTATGGCGGCGCCCTTAATGCAATTAAGAACTTTTGTTTTTATTTCCTGTAAATACGATTTGCGATCGTGTCGTAATATAAACTCAAGTTCGCAAAAGTCTGGAATTGAGTTGCTGACGGTACCGCCGTTAACCACATAATAAGACATGATCGTCCCAGGTCGCAGTTGCTGGCGGAGGAGTCCGCAGGAAGTCATCAACAGTGTTGCCGCATCAAGGGCATTTTTGCCGAGAAATGGCGCGGCGGCGGCATGAGAACTGACTCCACGATAACGAACGCGGAAAGCGCTAAGCGAAACAATCTGATAATTTGCCGTTGAAACGCCGCTGCCCATGTGGATCATCATGGCAAAATCGTATTTATCGAAAATACCTTTTGCTACCATGGGGACTTTCTGACCAGTGTATTCTTCATCAGGTGTGCCGATGATATCGATATCTACATCTAACGCATCCTCAATTTCTTTTAGCCCGGCAGCGGCGAGTAATGAAATGGACCCACTGGCGCAGTGTCCGCAGGCATGACCAATATCCGGTAAAGCATCATATTCGGCAATAATTACCATTTTATATTGAGCATTCGCCTTCTTAACGACATGTGCGAAATAGGCATAGGGAATATCACAATAGTTTTTTTCAACCGTAAGCCCAAGCGTTGTTAAAAAACGAATATGTTCTTCTGACGAACGTTGTTCATTACCCGATATTTCGGGATGTTCCGCCAGGCAAATATTGACCTGCTGAGCCCGTGGAGCATGTTTTTTTAACGCGATATCAAAATCATAGGTTAACTTATCATATGTTTTCATCTCATTCTCCAGAGTGAGTAATATTAAACAATCATTGGTCTGCCTCACCAATAACACCATTTGATATCAATATATATAAGAGGCCTGTAGCTGTCGTTAGCATAAAAATAAACGCGTTCTATTTTAATGAACAGAGAAGACGGGTAATCTATACCCTAAATAATTCGAGTCGCAGAATAAGACAATGAGTCATTTTGAATAGCGCCTGAC
The DNA here is from genome assembly GCF_005860775.1 of Klebsiella indica. GTDB lineage: Bacteria > Pseudomonadota > Gammaproteobacteria > Enterobacterales > Enterobacteriaceae > Klebsiella > Klebsiella indica. The sequence goes on along the minus strand of NZ_VCHQ01000001.1, from coordinate 26,237 downwards.
GGACCTTGTGGGATGAGATCCAGAAATGGGCCGCGTTATTGTCAACGCACATACCCTCTGAAGTATGACGGGTATACACAAGAAGGTGTACAGATGCACTGATTTAACGGAGAGATAAAGGAACGCGTTAGCGCGATGGTGTACCATCACCATATCCCGCGATCCAAACGGCGGGAAAACCATCAAAGGAGCGCGTTTTGATTAAGGATTATCTGATAGTTGCTTACCTTACCGCCATTGCCTGTTGGCCGGTGACCTTGACGTTGATTGGCGTCTCCGCCTGGATTGCGTTCTATACTCGCCGCCGGATGACTGGCGTTATCCTTGCTGTCTTATTCGTACTGGTGGCCGTTGCTGCATGGCAGTTTGAACATTACATGTAGCACCAAACCGTCTCATCTTTATAGCGGCGGTCGTTTATATGCCGGCACCGCCGTTCCGGTGTACGAGGCCGCATCCGTTGTGCACTCTCAGGCCCGCGGATGTTTGCGCGTGACGGGCTCGTTAATCCGTGTTGCGGCCATTATTGCCGCGCTTGTTCCCCTGTCGCCTGCGCCAGGCATACGCTTCTCTGTTAATCGCTCATTTGCCGGGATCTGCGCTGGTGCAAAACCGATTAATTTGCACCACAAACAACCAGACTCATCATCCAGAATAAAAAAACTCATTTAAATTCAATGATAAAAAATATGGCCTGCTTATTGCTTTAACTATTGGTAGAGATGTTGGACCAATTAAGGCAGGGCGATGAACACATCAGCAGCGCTTTCTCCTATTTCCACACCGCAGAGCGATACGTTGATTCTCGATGCGTTGACGCGTTATATCGCGCAATCTGGCATCCAGACTGGCAGCCGTTTACCGCCTGAACGGATTCTGGCGGAGAAATTAGGCGTAAGCCGCAACACGGTACGTGAAGCGCTTAAACGCTGGGAAGCGCTGGGAATTATCCTGCGCAAAAAAGGCAGCGGTACCTTCCTGCAGGTGGATATTGGCATCAACGATAGCTTTCTCTCACTGCGCTTTAAAAACGACTCGACCAATATGCTCCACGCCCTGGAAGTGCGCCGTATTATCGAATCGGAATCCTGCGTGCTGGCGGCTCAGCGCGCCACCGCAGAGGATCTTGCCGAGATTGAGCGGCGGCTGGATGAGGTGGAACGCGTACACATGGCGGTCGGTTCTGCGGGCGCGGAAGACTGGGCCTTTCACGCCAGCATTTATCGCGCCTCCGGTAACCCATTACTGCTTCAGATGCTGAACGGCGTCTACGACTCGCTACACGCCTTTTTTGAGTCGCCGCCTGAACAGGCGCTGTTTGCTGACTCCTTACCCCTGCACCGTGAGCTCTTCAACGCCATTCGTCAGCGCGACAGCGAAGGGGCACGGGCTATTTGCCACCAGATTCTTGATATCACTGAACGCGACATGAAGGATGTGATTAATGCCAAACGCTAAACCGCTTGAGAAGCAAACCCTGCTTACCCATGATCTGCGCCATGAAAAAGGGGCTGTATCCCCACCGATTTACCAATCATCGCTCTTCACCTTCAGCGATTATGACAGCATGATCGCGCGTTTCCGTGGCGAGAACGATCAACCACTCTACTCCCGCGTCGATAACCCGACGGTAGTCGCGCTACAGGATAAAGTGGCGGCGCTGGAGGGCGGTGAAGCCTGTCTGGCGTTTAGCAGTGGTATGGCGGCCATCAGCAACGCGATTCTGAGCGTTGTCTCGCCTGGCGCAAAGGTGGTTTGTATTAATCATGTCTATCCTGACACTTACCGTTTCCTGCGCGGCTTCTGCCATCGTTTTGGAATCGACACTGAGTTTGTTGATGGCGGCGATCCTGAGGCAATACGCGCGGCGTTGCCTGGTGCCAGTCTGTTATACCTGGAAAGCCCAGCAAGCTGGGTGATGAGCGAACAAAATCTTAAGCAACTCTCTGCTCTGGCGCGTGACGCCGGGGTGACCACCATTATTGATAACAGCTGGGCTTCGCCGCTGTTCCAGCAGCCTCTGGCCTGCGGGATCGATATCGTGGTGCATTCGGCCTCGAAATACATCAGCGGCCATAGCGATGTGGTTGCGGGGCTGGTGATTTCCAGTCGGCAGCACATCGCCAATATCAGTCGCCACATCAGCCCGTATCTCGGGGGAAAACTGTCTGCCCAGGAAGCGTCATTGCTACTGCGCGGATTACGTACCCTGCCGCTGCGCATGCAGCAACATCATCGCAGCGCGCTGACGCTGGCGAAAAATCTCCAGGCCCACCCGCAGGTGACCGCGGTTTATCACCCCGGACTGCAACCGCCGTCGTGGTCATCCCTGAGCGGCTACAGTGGGCTGTTTTCATTTGCCGTGGCGGAATCTATTGATATCCCGAAACTGTGCAACGCCCTGCAACTGTTCCATATGGGAGTGAGCTGGGGCGGATTTGAGAGCCTGGTGATGCCGGCCATTTCCGTTATCAATCAGGACAGCGCGTTTAATTCCGCTGTTGATTTTGCCGTTTCCCCCCGCCTGATCCGCATTTCAGTCGGTCTCGAAGATACCGCGGATCTGTGGGCCGATCTACAACAGGCCCTCACCGCCGCAACGCACGCATAAACCACCCTGGAGAGAATGCAATGACACATCCCTTCACGCTGAGAGCGCTGATTCTGGCAACCGGACTGACCATGGCGTTGAATAGCATGGCCGCCAAACTGACGGTGGTGGAAGTGATCACCAGCCCACCGCGTACCGAGCTGTTGCAGAAAATGCTCAATGAATATAAGGCGCAACATCCTGGTACGGAAATCGAATTGATTTCGCTTCCCTGGGGGCAGGCTTTCGAGAAACTCGGGACGATGTTACAGAGCGGTCAGATCCCGGATGTGGTGGAGATGCCTGATACCTGGCAGGGCCTCTACGCCAGCAACAACATGCTTGAGGACCTTGAACCACGGATGAAAAGCTGGGAAGGCACGGGACAACTTACCGCTAAAACCTTAGCGATGGCGCGTGCCGCTAACGGCAAGGCCACCATGATCCCTTATGGCTTCTATATGCGGGCGCTGTTCTGGAATAAGAAACTGTTCAGAGAGGCGGGTCTGAGCGAGCCGCCGAAAACCATGGAAGAGTTTGCAAGCGATGCGAAACGGATCAGCGCGTTAGGTCACGGCATCAGCGGTTACTGTCTGCGCGGCGGCGTCGGCGGCACCAACGCCTGGATGATGTTTATGACGGCCATGAACGGCTCACCGGCGTTTTTTGATAAAGAGGGTAACAGCACGTTAACGCAGCCTGGGGCGATTAAAGGCGCACAGCTTCTGGTGGATATGTATCAGCAAGGCGGGGCGCCAAAAGACAGTATTAACTGGGGATTCAATGAGATCGTCTCCGGTTTCTATTCCGGCAAGTGCGCCATGCTGGATCAAGATCCCGATGCGCTGATCGCCATCAAAAATAGCATGCCAGCAGATGATTTCGCCGTCGCGCCAATGCCGGTAGGTCCATCGGGCAAAGCCTTCCCGACGATTGGCTACACCGGATGGGCGATGTTCAGACAAGGCAAGCAGAACGATCTCGCCTGGCCGTTGATCGCCTTCCTCAGTAATAAAACGAACAATCTGGCGTGGGCGAAATTTGTCGGCACGTTGCCCATTTATCAGGGTGCTGAACAGGACCCCTTCTATAAAACCCCCCAGTTTTCCGGTTGGTTTAAAGAACTGAACGATCCGAATTATGTGCCGTTGACCATGCCTACCCATCTGAAAGGCTGGGGATATTTCAACTCGGTGATCGTCAAAGAAAGCTCGCAGGAGACTCTGCTGGGAGAGAACGACACCGCAACGATGGTGAAGGCGTGGGCGAAATACCTCACGAAAGAGCAGAAAGCATGGCTTGCTGCGCAGAAATAATGGCCTTCATGAGGAACGATGCTGATGCTTGATACGTCATTGCCGGCCAGCAACATGCGTTCTCGTCGCCAGCGATGGGCGAGAATGCTGGAGCCCTGGTGCTATCTGTCGCCGGGGCTGGTACTGATCGCCGTATTTATTTTTGTCCCTATGGCGATCGGTATTTCCTATGCATTTCAGAGCATGAACTTGCTTAACCCGATGGAGAACGGTTGGGTTGGCTGGGATAACTTTTCCGCCATGCTCGATGACCGGCGCTTTTTTAAAGCGCTTGGTCACACCCTCAACTGGACGCTGAGCTCGCTACTGTTGCAGTTCTTTTTCGGGCTGCTACTGGCGCTGTTGCTCAATCGCGAGTTTCGCTTTCGGCGCTGGGTGCAGGCGCTGGTGTTCTTGCCCTGGGCCGTGCCGGCGTTTCTCTCCGGGCTGACATGGTCATGGTTGTTCAATCCGGTGGTCGGGCCGTTGCCGCAGTGGTTAAGCGATTCAGGCATCCTGAGCCAGCCCTACAACATTTTGTCCGATCCGCAACTGGCAATATGGGGGCCAGTGATCGCCAACGTCTGGTTCGGTATTCCATTTTTTGCCATCACCCTGCTGGCCGCGCTGCAATCTATTCCACAAGATTTGTATGAAGCGGCGGCAATGGACGGGGCCAGCGGCTGGCAGCAGTTTCGTCGCGTAACGCTGCCGTTCCTCGCGCCGATGATTGCCATCACCGTGATGCTGCGCACTATCTGGATTGCCAACTTTGCCGACCTGATCGTCGTGATGACCGATGGCGGACCTGCGGGCTCCACCGCCATTTTATCGAGCTACATCTTTACCACTGCCTATCGCAAACTTGATTTTGGCTACGCCTCGGCGATGGCTGTGTTTCTGCTACTGCTGATGACCGTCTATGCGCTGGTATTGCTGCGTATTCGTCATCAACTGTTGAAGTAAGGAGAAATCATGCGCCTGTTACCGCTCATCGGACATCGCCTCAGCATTGCCGCATATCTGCTGTTCGCTCTGTTTCCACTTTACTGGATCATCAAAATTGCCGTCACCCCGGACCCACTGTTGTTCAGTCAGGGAGTGACCCTGCTGCCGAGCGGTCTGACGCTGAGCCACTTCAGGAAGGTGCTCACGGAGAGTGATTTTCCGACGTTTTTCAGCAATAGCCTGATCGTTTCGCTGGCGACAGCGCTGCTGACCACGTTGATCTCCGCCGCTGCTGGCTATGCGTTTTCGCGTTTTCAGTTTCGCAGCAAAATGATCATCGCCGCGCTGCTGCTGTTCACCCAGATGTTCCCGCTGGTGATGATTATTGCGCCGATTTATCGCGTTATGGCGCCGCTCGGGCTCACCAACAGCCTGTCCGGCTTAATCCTCATCTATACGGCGTTTAATGTTCCTTTCGCCACGTTTTTAATGCAGTCGTTTTTCGATGCTATTCCGAAAGATCTTGAAGAGTCGGCGATGCTGGAAGGATGTACCCGCTTTCAGGCGCTGTATCGTGTGCTGATGCCGCTCACGTTGCCGGGTATGGCGGCAACGCTGGGTTTTGTCTTTACCGCGGCCTGGAGCGAACTGTTGTTCTCTCTGATGTTAATCAATAAGAACGAGGTGATGACCTTCCCCGTCGGGTTGCTCAGCTTCGTCTCTAAGTTTGCGGTTTCCTGGGGCGACATGATGGCTGCGGCAGTGCTGGCGCTGATCCCGGCCTGTCTGTTTTTTGCCTTTATTCAACGCTATTTGGTTCAGGGACTCACCGCAGGGGCGGTTAAGGGGTAAATAATGGCCGCAATTACGCTGGCGCAAATCGACAAATGCTATGGCAACGTCGAGGTTTTACGCGATATCAATCTCACCATTCAGGATGGTGAGTTTGTGGTGCTGGTCGGTCCGTCCGGCTGCGGAAAATCGACGTTACTGCGCACCATTGCTGGCCTGGAGCTGGCAAGCAGCGGTGATATCCGTATCGGTAATAAGCTGATGAATGATGTCCCGCCAAAAGATCGCGATATTTCGATGGTGTTTCAGAGCTATGCGCTTTATCCCCACCTGACCGTGGCGCGCAATATGGGGTTTAGCCTGGAAATTAAGAAGCGGCCGCGGGCCGAAATCGACGAAAAGGTACGGCGGGCAGCGGAAATTCTCAGCCTCAGCCATTTGCTGGATCGACGGCCAAAAGAGCTCTCCGGCGGTCAGCGGCAGCGCGTGGCCATGGGGAGGGCGATTGTTCGTCAACCGCAGGTGTTTCTGTTTGATGAACCGCTGTCGAACCTTGATGCGCAACTGCGCGGACAGATGCGGGTGGAAATTAAGAAACTGCATCAGCAGATGAATAACACCATTGTCTACGTCACCCACGATCAGGTCGAAGCGATGACGCTCGCCGATCGCATCGTGGTGCTTAATCATGGCGTTATTCAACAAGTGGGCACACCGCTGGAGCTGTACGACACCCCGGCGAATAAATTTGTCGCCAGCTTTATCGGTTCGCCCCCCATGAATTTTATTAACGGCCTGACGTGCGCCAGCGGCGTTGCTATCGGCGACGACGTCCGGTTACCGCTTAATCCACAGTGGGCGGCACAAGAGAGTGGGCGAGAGGTGATTTACGGTATTCGTCCTGAGAATATCAGCCTCGCCACTGCGGATAGGGCGGACGCGCTACCGCTGCGGGTGTCATTAGTGGAGCCTACCGGGCTATCGGAACTGATCCACGGCACGTTATATGGCCATGACATCATGCTGTTTACCACCCGGCGATCCGGCGCGCGGGCGGGGGAGACCATTTTTATTACCCTGGATCACCAGCGCGCGATGTTATTCGATGCGGCCTCGCAAAGACGCTTATAAAACTGACGAAAAGAGATGATATATGAGGAAAATAAACTATCTGCTCATGTTGCCCGCGTTGTTAGCTTCACTCGCCGTCACTCCGGCAGCCCAGGCGAAAACCCTGGTTTACTGTTCTGAAGCGTCGCCGGAGGGGTTTAATCCGCAGTTATATACTACCGGCGTCACCAATGACGCCAGCGCTAACCCCATATACAACCGACTGATTGATTTTAAATACGGTACCACCGATCTGATCCCCTCCCTTGCGGAGCGCTGGGAGATCAGCCCTGATGGCAAAACCTACACGTTTTACCTGCGTGAACATGTGAAATGGCAAAGCAATAAGGATTTTACCCCCAGCCGGGATTTCAATGCCGATGATGTGGTGTTTAGTTTTATGCGCCAGAAAGATACGGCCTCTGAGTGGCATAAGGTCTCGGGCGGCAACTACCCCTATTTTACGGGAATGGGGTTGGATAAACTGATCGTCAGCGTCCGTAAACTTGACGATCGGCGGGTGGTTTTCACCCTCGCTCACCCTGAAGTTCCTTTCCTTGCGGATATCGCAATGGGTTTTGCCTCGATCACCTCGGCGGAATATGCCGATAAAATGATGCGCGCGGGGACACCGGAGAAACTCGATCTTGCGCCGATCGGAACCGGGCCATTTCAGCTCGTCCAGTATCAGAAGGATTCACGTATCCTGTATAAATCCTTTGCCGATTACTGGGGCGGAAAAACGAAAATCGATCGTCTGGTATTCAGTATTACGCCGGATGCGTCGATACGTTTCGCTAAACTACAAAAAAATGAGTGTCAGATCATGACCTCGCCAAATCCAGCGGATATTCCGGCCATCAGTAAAGCGGCGCATATTACTCTGCTGCGCCAGGCTGGCCTGAACACCGGCTATCTGTCGTTTAATGTCGAGAAGAAGCCATTTGATAACCTGAAAGTTCGCCAGGCGCTGGCGCTGGCAATTAACAAACCCGATATTATCAAAGCGGTTTATGAAGGCACGGGCCAGATTGCCAACAGTTTGCTGCCGCCATCCATGTGGGGCTACGCGCCGGGTCGCGAAAGTCATGATTACGATCCGCTCAACGCCAGGAAATTGCTTGCCGAGGCGGGCTATGCCAATGGCTTCAGCACCGAGATTTGGGCGATGCCGGTCCAGCGCCCCTATAATCCGAACGCACGGCGGATGGCGGAAATGATTCAGGCTGACTGGGCGGCTATTGGCGTACAGGCAAAAATCGTCACTTATGAATGGGGTGAATATCTGAAACGCGCCTCACAGGGCGATCACCAGACGATACTCATTGGCTGGGGAGGTGATAATGGCGATCCGGATAATTTCTTTAGCCCGCTCTTTAGCTGCGCCGCAGTGAACGGCGGCGCGAACTATTCGCGGTGGTGCGATAAATCCTTTGAAGCGCTGATTAATGCCGCGCGCAGCGAGCCGGATCATGACCAGCGCGTTCGACTGTATCAGCAGGCGCAGCAACTGATGGCGCAGCAGGTACCGGCAGTGATGATCGGCCATTCAACGGTGTATGAACCCATCAGCGATAAAGTGAAAGGTTACAGGATCTCTCCGGTTGGCGGTCATCGCTTTGAACAGGTCTCTGTGGAATAAATATTGACAGCGCCTGATTCATCAGGCGCTGAACCGAAGGACAACGTGGAACATCAACCCATGACCCAAAAAACTTATCAGCCCGATTGGGCAAGCCTCGATAGCCGGGAGATACCTCAGTGGTATAACGAGGCCAGGTTCGGCATTTTTATCCACTGGGGGGTTTACTCCGTTCCCTCATGGCGAAAAATTAATAACGCCTTGTTCGGATCTTACGCCGAGTGGTATTACGCCAGCGTTTATGGTCAGTATCGCAATAATGATGATGATTTCCACCAGAGAAACTATGCCCCGGATTTTCTCTATCGTGATTTTGCTCCGCTCTTTAAAGCTGAGCTTTTTGAGCCTGAGGCCTGGGCCGAACTGTTTAAATCCTCCGGGGCGAAATATGTGGTGCTGACGACAAAACATCATGACGGCTTCTGCCTGTGGCCGACTGAAAATCGCCATAAGAAAGGGTGGAACAGCGGCGACACCGGGCCGCAGCGCGATCTGCTCGGCGATATCACCCGGGCCGTCCGTGACAGCGGGCTAAAAATGGGGATCTACTATTCCAGCGTTGAATGGGAAACCAACTCAAGCCATCGCCCTGAAGGCGGTTTTTTTATCCCTCAGCGCGACCGCGAAAAGTTTGGTATTGCCGAGGCGCGTTATCCGGATGAAATCCTTATTCCTCAGTTAAAAGAGCTGGTTACCAACTATCAGCCAAGCCTGATTTTCGCCGATGGCGGAGAGTGGGACTTTAGCGAAGAATATAGCCAGACTAAAGAATTCCTGTGCTGGTTGTACAACGATGCGCCGAATAAAGACGAAGTGGTAGTGAACGATCGGTTTTGTAAAGAGATGCCGGGCGAACATGGCGATTATTACAGTACTGAGTATAACGATAAAGATGGTTTCGGCAGGCTTCATCCGTGGGAGGAGAGTCGCGGTATCGGCAAATCCTACGGTTATAACCGTGCGGAACAACTGGAAGATTATTGCACATCACAGCAACTGATTCTCCAGCTCATCGGGATCGTTGCTAAAGGGGGAAACTTCCTGTTAAACGTTGGCCCCACTGCGGATGGCCGCATCCCGGTTATACAACAGGAACGGTTACGGGACATCGGTCGTTGGATGGCGGTAAACGGCGAAGCGATTTATGGCAGCGAAATGTGTACCCGCTTACAGCACGACGATGAGCACGCTTTTCTGACCTGCGCAGGCGCCCACGATTACCTGATTCTCACCCGCTGGCCTACCCACAACTTTGCTTTACGCATCCTGTCAGGAATGACGCCGGGCGCCTGTGAGTTACTGTGCCGTGGGCAGCCGATCCCAGTGCCGTTCGAGATCCTGGGGGAGCAGCTTATTCTGCATCCTCTGCCCTGGGATTTTGAGCTTGGGCTGGAATATGCCTACACGTTCAGGCTGAGCTATTAATCGACTTGCTGGCGTATATATCGCTGAGAACATTGCGGTATATACCCGGCATACTTCCCGTTATATCCGCGTTGGCCACGGCGATCCGCTTCACCCCTGAGCCCTTCGCGGCCAGCGCAAAATCAGGTTGAATGCGATTAAGCGTTCTGTTCAGCAATGTTAAAGAGACGAGGCATATAAGTGCCGTCGGGGGGATCCGGGATGGGCGGTGAAAATGCATAAGCAATGGGACGTTCCGGATAGCGGTATTTCCCGTCTGAGTTGTTATTATCTCTTTCCCCTATTCTTGTCTACTCTGAGCCTGGCGCATTATGATTCCCGTTACGCTGCGCGAGATGACGCGTATCGATATTCCTGTGGTTCAGGTATTTCTTGTTAAGGACCTGGAATTTGTTCTTCAGCGTGGGCAGGGTAATACAGCCCGCCGCTCAGGACATCTTTAATCCCGAATGTGTTTCTCAGCGCAGACCTGCCGGTTAAAGGGCAATTTTCTCCTGAGACGTTTGTCGTTCTTTGAACCCCGCCTTTAAGTTAAGCGGCTCAGTATTTCTAAATTGATCATAATCATATAATTCTCATTTATCTTTTTATTGTGATTCTCATATACCAGAGCGGTCTATTTTAACTTATTGTAAGTTATATATAAAATGATGTTTGTATGACGTTTTTATTTATTTATTTATCATACGGTTGACCTTATTAACAATTGTCGCTAGAGTCGCTGTCGACAGCACTTCATTACATTTTTATAGCCTAAATTATTCGCGCGGCAGGGTAAGAGGATTGCGCCCAGGGAACTGACTCAAGTCAGTGACTGAGGTGAGTGAATATCCGGGACACCTGCTGCCTGAAGTATGATGGATTATGTTTTGAATTGGAATATGGTGCGAATGATTCAGTTCAATGCCATAACTGCCCCCGCAACTGTAGGCGGATAGCGAATATCCTTGTGCGGTTAATTAACCGCTGGTCACTGTAAAGTATGCTTTATGGGAAGGCTGATATTCTGATTGCCGCGAGTCAGGAGACCTGCTGTCAGGTTGTACGCCATTGAGTGGACGGGATGGTCCATGGGATGAATTATTTGACATAAACTGTGATGAATTTATGTATACGATATTTGGCGAAATAAAGCTTATTCCCCTAAATAATTCGAGTTGCATGACAAACGGTTAACCGTTTTGAACGGCGCTTGCGTTGGCCCCGTAGAGGTGAAGCCGCAGGCGTGAATCACGCGGCAAGTGAGCGCAGTCAACATACAGGCAACTTGAACTATAACGGGTATATTTGCATCTTTTACATAATATCATTCAAAAGCGTTCACGACTCAATGTCATCTATTTTCATGTCTCCTCCCGCTATATGGAATGAAATAACCATGACCAGAGGTTAACCTTCTGGCATCGACGGGACGATGATAATGCACGCTAATTCTACCTCTTTTACTTCGAAAAAAACGCTTCTGGCAATGACGGGCGCCGCGGTTCTGTTTCTGAATGCCGGTTTCGCCAGCGCGGCAAAAACCGAATATCCTCTGACGATTAAAAACTGCGGTCGCGAGCTTACCTTCAATCAGGCGCCAACGCGCGTGGCAACGGTCGGTCAGAACAGCACTGAAATTCTTTATTCACTGGGTCTGGCCGACCGCGTGGTCGGAACCTCGCTCTGGTTTGGCCCGGTACCGGATGCGTATAAAGCGGCAAATGAGAAAATTGCCGTTATTGCACAAAACATTCCCAGTTTTGAAGGGATCATTGCGAAAAAGCCGGATCTGGTTGCCAGCCAGTTTGAGTGGCAAATCGGCCCGGCGGGGACGGTGGCATCTTACGAGCAGTTTAGTGAACTGAAAGTGCCTGTTTATACCGCGCCAGCCGACTGCGCAAAAGATAACGAAGATGGCGGCGACGGTGTACGTAAGAGCATGTTTGATATCGCAATGGTGTACCAGGAAATCGCCGATCTGGCGAAAATCTTCGACGTTCAGGATAAAGGCGATGCGCTGATTGCCAGCCTTAAGGCGCGGGAAGCGGCAGCCAAAAATAAAATTTCCGCAATGGATAAAAACGTTTCCGTCGTTTTCTGGTTCTCCAGTGCCGACCTGCAGCTCGATCCTTATGTCGCCGGGAAGTTTGGTCCGGCCGCATGGATCGCGAAAACGCTGGGCGTGAAAAACGTGATTGATTCCGCTGAAGAGTGGCCCACGGTAGGCTGGGAAACTATCGCTAAAGCCAATCCTTCCGTCATTGTGCTCGGTGAAATGAGCCGTCGCCGCTTCCCCGCTGATGACTGGAAAGTCAAAATGGAATATCTGAAATCTGACCCCGTCACCAGCCTGCTTCCCGCGGTGAAGGAAAACCATCTGCCGGTCATTGATGTACAAACCATGAACGCCGGGATTAGAACCATTGATGGGGTGGAAAAACTGGCTGACGCCCTGGTTGAGTACGGCTTAGCGCATCCGCAGGCCGCTCATTAAGCGACGTTTTACCCCTGGTCTTGCCTTACTGCCCGGTTAACGGCGCAAATTGTCGCAGCCAGTCTGGATACGGACAGAGCGGAACATCCGGCACGTACAGGCAGTACGCGCCGATGATTCCCGACGCTCCCCCTGCGGGTCGTCCTGGAGGGCACTGCATTTGGCGTTATCGCTGTCGAAGACCAAACGGGCAAATAACATCGCCTGATGGGTCAGGCAGGCTCCGGGTCATCGCGTATTTCAGGTAATCAGGAATGCAGATAATGATCAGTGATTCTCGCAGGACGCGCCGTGCTATCGGTCAACTTGCGGTGAGAGTCGGTGGACACACCCTTTGGGTCAGCGTGCTCATGTGCTGCGTCCTGCTGGCAGGGATTTCTATTGGCGAAACCTTTATTCCCTGGGGGCACGTACTCAGCACGCTGGCAAATCGTCTGTTTGATGCCCGCTATCCTGTCGATGCGCTGGATGCGGGAATTATCTGGAACTACCGCCTGACGCGCGCGCTGGTCTCTGCCAGTTGTGGCGCCTGCCTGGCCATATCCGGGGTTGTGCTTCAGTCGTTGCTGCGCAATGCGCTTGCCGAACCTTATCTGCTGGGTATTTCCGCCGGCGCCTCTACTGGCGCGGTGCTGATTGCGCTCACCGGGCTTGGCGCCGGGATCGTCAGCATGTCCCTGGGGGCTTTTATTGGCGCACTGACTGCATTTCTGTTCGTTGCGCTGCTGGCGATGGCCGCTGGCGGCAGACAGGGCGGTGGCGTCACAACCAAAATTATTCTGGCCGGGATCGCCAGTTCGCAGCTTTTCAATGCGATGACTTCACTGATTATCACCCGCTCGGCAAACGCCGAGCAGGCCCGCGGTATCATGTTCTGGTTACTGGGTAATCTCAGCGGCGTGCGCTGGCCTGATGTCGTCCTGGCGGTGCCCACTGCGCTGATCGGCATTGTGCTGTGTTTTTTTTATGCTCGTCATCTTGATGCCTTCTCTTTTGGCGCGGAATCCGCCGCATCGCTGGGAATTCCGGTAAAACGTACCCGCGCGGTGCTGATCGCCGCCGTCACCGGCATGACGGCAATTATGGTCTCTATTGTCGGCGCGATTGGCTTTGTTGGCCTGGTGATCCCTCATGCCGCCCGTCTGCTGGTTGGCAATCAGCACCATCGGCTGCTGCCGGTCAGCGCGCTGACCGGCGCCATTTTCCTTGTCATCGCCGACGTTATTTCCCGCACCTTATTGCCAGGCCAGGTGCTACCAATAGGCGTGATCACCGCGCTGGTTGGTGCGCCAGCGTTTTCACTCATCCTGATAAGAGGAGGCCGGGCCAAATGACGCTGAACGCGGTAATCCCTTTTGAGACCTCTGCTGATGCGGTTATCGAAGCGCGCAATCTGCGCTGGCAGGTGAAAGGCAAGATGATTGTTGATGATGTCTCGCTCAGCGTCACGCCAGGCGAGTTTGTCGGTATCATCGGCCCCAACGGTTCGGGTAAAACGTCCCTCATTTCATTGCTGGCGGGGTTGCTGAAGCCCACTTCCGGCCAGATTGCTCTGCAGCAAAAGGCACTGCAACAGTACTCGCGTCGTCATCTGGCGCAGAAGGTGGCATTGGTTGAGCAGCAGGCGGAGACCAGTGAACGTCTTACCGCGTTGCAGGCCGTTTCGCTGGGGAGAACGCCCTGGCTCAGCCTGCTCTCGCCGTGGTCTCAAAAAGATGACGACATCGTGCAAACGATGCTGGAAAAAGTCGCGCTTCAGGCGTTGCAGCACCGCTGCTGGCATACTTTTTCCGGCGGAGAAAAACAGCGTCTGCATATCGCCCGGGCGCTGGCCCAGCAGCCGCAGCTACTGTTGATGGATGAACCCACCAACCACCTTGATATTCAACATCAGATTGGCCTGCTGAGTCTGGTGAAACGCGAAAAGCTCACGGTGATTGCCGCCCTGCATGACCTGAATCATGCGGCGATGTTTTGCGATCGCATCCTCGTTATGACGTCCGGACGCATGGTGATGCAGGGAGCGCCATGCGCCGTTTTTACCCGCGAAAATATTAACGCCTGGTTCGGCATTGATACCGTCATTGAACGCGAACCGGATGGCGCAAGCTGCTTTATTCGTTATCAGAGACCAGATGAATGCTAAGGAAGAACTGATGAAATACCTCAAACAGAGTCTGAAAGTTTTGTGTTTACTGGCGATCGCCTCTTCCGCTTTCGCACAAACCCACGAAGTATTGATGAAAAATCGTGGCGCGGCGGGGCCAATGGTCTATGAGCCGGATTACCTGGAGATCCAACCCGGCGATACGGTGAAGTTTATCCGCAAGCACAAGAGCCACAACGCGGCTTCAATCGCAGAACTGTCTCCTGCTGGCTACCCTGGGTTTATCGGCAAAATTGATGAAGAGATCGAAGTGAAATATGACCATGCCGGATTTTACGGCATCAAATGCACGCCGCATTACGCCCAGGGGATGGTGATGCTGATTAAGGTTGGCGATGCCTCTCTGCCAGACAGTTATCGTGCTTTCAAGGCGCCGGGAATTGCCGATAAGCGTTTCCAGGCCATTTACGCACGTATCGACAAACAGTAACCCACGATATGCAGGGAGGAGTGCATGGTGGCGGATAACAAACATGCAGATGACGACATTCAGGAGCAGCGTCGGGAATGCCTGTGCAGGATGACAACATTCGTCGGAGCGGCAGGCGTTGCCGCCGCCGTCTGGCCGCTGGTTTCTGCTTTAGGCCCGGATGAAAAAACGCGCGGTGAGAATGAACCGATCGATGTTTCTCTTGCGGGGATTGACGCCGGGCAAACCCTCCGGCGGGTATGGCAGGGAAAGCTGATTCTTATTCATCATCGCACGGCGGAGGAAATCGCCGCCGCCAGGGATGTCGATCCCACTACGCTTCTCGCCCCCCAGGCTGACAGCGAACGGGTGACTGCCGGTTACCCTCAATGGCTGGTGATTGAGGGATACTGTCCGCATGCCGGATGCGTCCCCAACGCCAGACCGGGCGGGCAGGGCTGGGTTTGCCCGTGCCACGGTTCAGAGTTTGATACTTCCGGGCGCGTAACCCGCGGACCGGCAACGGCGAATCTGGCCATCCCGGATTACGCGTTTCATCCCGATGGCCAGACCGTGCGCATTGGTGCGAAGGAAGCCTGAGATGGGGCGTGAACGGGTCTATTCGCTGCGCTGGCGTATCCCTTTTCCGCGCTCGGTCGCCGGACTCTGGGTTTTTGCCGTCGGCGCTATCCTGCTGGTTATGCTTGGCGTGCAGATCCTCACGGGGATCGTGCTGGCGATGTTTTACGTGCCGACGGCTGAACTGGCCTTTGATTCCATTATTCATATTATGCGTGCGGTTCGCCACGGCGAGCTGTTGCGCAATATGCACGCAATTGGCGCGTCGCTGTTATTCTTCGCCTGCTATCTGCATATTTTTCGCGGCATGTACTACAGCGTGTACCGCAAACCCTGGGTGACCATGTGGATGATTAGCGTGACGCTGTACGTGCTGCTGATGATGACCGCATTTCTCGGCTACAGTCTTATCTGGGGGCAAAAAAGTTATTGGGCGGCCACGGTCATTACTCGTTTTGTCCAGGCTATTCCGCTGGTGGGGGGCACGCTTTACGCCTGGTTGCTCGGAAGCCATACGCCGGGAACGCCGATGCTGGGGCGTTTTTTTGTTTTCCACTTTCTTTTCCCCTTTCTGATTGTTGTGGCGACGATTTTTCATATTCGTACCGTGCAATCGGCATTCGCTCAGGCGATGAAAAAGACGTTCAGCGAGAAAGCGTCGAGAAGCCTGTTATTCGATTACAAAATCAGCGACCTCGATGCCATCAAAATCACCCTTTTTTTGATGCTTTTTGCCTGGTTTTTATTTTTTGCTCCGCACTACCTGAGTAGCGCCGACAACTTTATTCCAGCCGATCCAACGGTGACGCCGGCGATTGTCGCGCCTGAATGGTACTTTCTCCCTTTCTTCTCAATGCTACGCTGCTTCCCGAATGAATTTGCCGGTCTGGCGGCGATGTGCGGTTCGATACTGATTTTCTATTTCCTGCCCTGGCTTGATACCTCGCGGGCGCGGTTTCGCCATTACAGCAAACTGGTGAAGTGCGGCTTCTGGCTGTGGGTCATGAATGCCTGTTTTTTAGGCTGGCTGGGGTCAAAAGCGCTGGTGGGCCCCGATCTGATTGACGGTTTCCGTAATGAAGAGGGGTGGATCCGCCCGGCATCTCAGCTTGCCACGCTGATCTGGTTTGCCTGGTTTTTAATCCTTTTACCCTGTCGTCGTTTTCTCGAAAAGCAGGATTGACAATGAAACGACTGGTATTCAGCATTCTGTGCTTATCTCTTTTGGCATCAGGCGCGACCGGTACGAAAGAGGCGGTGCCTGAACGGCAGGACTGGAGCTTTAGCGGTATTGTCGGCCAGTATGATAAACAACAACTGCGGCGCGGCCTGCAGGTGTATGAAGAGAAATGTCGTGCCTGCCACGGTATGAAACACCTTACTTTTCGCAATCTGACCCGGCCCGGCGGCCCTGAACTCACGCCTGAAGAGGCAAAAAGTATCGCCAGCGGCTATCAGTTCCCTGAGATTCAGGATGATGGCCAGGTGGGGGAGCGGGACGGGACGCTAAATGACAGCTTTATTTCGCCTTATCTCAATGAGCGGGAAGCGCGATACTTCAATAACGGCGCGGAACCCGTTGACCTGAGCTATATCGTCCGGGCCCGTTCCTACGATCGTGGTTTTCCGCAATTCTTGTTTGATGCCTTTCTGCCCTATACGGATCAGGGCGCGGATTACGTCTTTGCGCTATTAACCGGTTACCTGCCTGACGATCCTGAAATGAAAGCTAATCGCTATTTTCCAGGTGGGGTGATGAATATGCCGAAACCGCTTTCCGACGGCGAGATAAAATGGCACCCGGCGTCGCAGATAGCGGAAACGGAGGCGCAGTACGCCAGGGATGTCACTGCATTTCTGGCATGGGTCGCTGACCCGGATCTTTCCGGGCGAAAACAACAAGGCACTTACGTTATGGGCTATCTCGCCATTATGCTGGGACTGCTCTGGCTGCTACGCCGAATGAAGAGACGCTCGCCGCATGAGCGAGAGTGAACAGCGGCGTTTTTATTGCGACTGACGATAAATGAGAAATGCATCAAGTTGACCACATAATATCTTCATAATGTGGCATTACAGTAACGCTGTTTCTTTGTTTACAACATCAGGGAGGGGAGGTATGGAAGAGAGCCTGGAACAGCCCAGGGAACAGCCGATCGCCAGCTTTATCTGGTGTGGCGTGAGGGTAATTGTTTACTCACAGACGGTAAAATTTGCCGGTACGATGCTACACCGCCATTTTTTGCCAACCAATCTACGATTGAAGATAAATGAAGAAGTGCAGCAGGCGGCGATGAATCCCGGCGCTCACCGGCACAGTGGATATCCGGCAAGGAACCTCCTGAGAAAGTAATGTAACCTTTTCCGTTTCCGTATAGAACGATGAATATCTTCACTGTTTTCTGCCGCGTCGTTTAAATATTTATTTCTCCTTCAGAGACACTTTCCAGAACGTTAAGCAATGCGCTATTCCGGCGTTGGCGTTTTTATCCGTTTTTGTACCGGATGCCGTTGCGCTACACCCGCCGCGTGGGCCGGGATGCGTATGCGTTTTCTGTTTGAGGAAAGGTTGGTGCCGGTCTGTCATCCGGCGTTACTCACCGGAGGCCATTTCGCCAGCAAGTTGAGCGCGCTACCGCGCATTCACCGACGGCAGAATCCCGATGCGTGGCGTCTCTACGCTGATGAGAGAGGGATCACGTTGAATAATCCGGCACAAGGTGTCCGTTACGATCTGCACGAAATGGCGATTGCCGCTGCCCTCGCCGGGCAGGGTGTTGCGCTGGTGCCGCATGTTTATGTCGAAAATGAACTTGAAAATGGGCAATTAGTGGCGCCCTGGCCGATATCCCATCGGTTGAGTAAGCGCTTTTGTCTGGTGAGGCCGTCGGAAAATGGGATCAACGAATTGGCGTTACAGGCGTTTGAACGGTGGCTGGCGGCGGAATAATATCGCGTTTTCATGGTGTAAATGGCGCTGAATCATCACAGGGTGGTCGGCGCAGAGAAGGAGGGTACAGCCGCCAGGAGGCGGCGGTGGCATGGGTCAGGCGTGGGATAACAGCGGAAACATTAGCTTATTCTCTGCGAAGATATTTTCTTTGTGCGGGTAGATAAATAAAATATCTTCACCTTCTATTTTTTCATATTCGCCAGCCCGCCCTTCTTTTGGGGTAAAACCCAGAATAGCTTGATAGGTATGCGCGTCGGCGAGTTCATTTATAATGCCTGCCAGGGAACCGCCGTTATCGCAAAAAATATCGAAACAGATAAGTGCCGGGCCGTGCTGCATCGCTATTGCGACAGCCTGATTCTTTTCAGAAAAATAGACGAAGTGTTTCATAAAGGCGGAGCAGTAGAACATCAATAATCCGAAGTTATGCTGTATTCGCAATTGTGAAAAGGGGTTCGATTTTTGATAGTAGCGCTGCAATAGTGCGACTTCTTCTGGCTGGTCCATATCGAGCTTGCGAAAGTCACCCGCCGTTGGCATTACTGGCAGGATATATTGATGCTCATCTGTGCGCCTGAAACCGAATTGTGGATAAAAATCAACGGTTGTTGGGTTGGCGAACAAGAAAAAAGCGTCGGCTTTATTCTGCCAGTCCGCCAGAATCTGCCTGATGAGCTGCCCGGCCAGCCCCTTATTCCGATGATCCACATCGGTCATCACGGTACCGATTTGAATATAGCGTCGGGGTTCGTTCCGCCAGACAAGATCGATAATATTGGCGGAGGCATTAGCAATCACTTTATTGTTGTTCACCAGGGCATAAGGAATATAGGCGTCGGTCCAGTATCCTTTGTGGTACCACTCTTTAAAGGAGAGATCGAAGGTTTTAATTGCGAGGTCAATAAAGCTATTTCTCAAAACGTCATCGTGCACAATTTGCTTAACTAATTTATAGATCATCGTCGACATTCCTTTCCGCTGCGGGTGAGGCGCTATTTCCGGTTATCTGTTCGGCGGCCTGCTCTCTGTCAGGCGACTTAAAAATAGCATATCCCCACAGAACGGCGATGATTGTTGCGCTTAACCCTTGCCCCGGTCACAAATTCGCAGGAGATAAGGTGGTGTTCACGGCATATTTCAGGCGGTATTAGGGTAGCGGTTACGAGTGATGAGCATTTCCTGAAATCAGTGGATTGGAGCATGAAGCAGTGACGAGATGAAGTATCGTGGGAACAAATGCGTTTATTTTGCCAGGGCCGGGAATGTTCTGAGCTCTATCACTATGAATTGTAAAAAACGAAGAGCAATATCTCGCCTTCAAGGTCATGACCCCCATCATAATCACGTAGGTGGAATGTGTTATCATCGCGCCACTCTTTTCCGTCCCTGGACGTTTGTTTATGCAACAACCTGTTGTTCGCGTTGGAGAATGGCTGGTTACTCCCTCTGTTAATCAGATCAGCCGTAAGGAGCGTCACCTCACTCTCGAACCGCGCTTAATCGACCTTCTGGTTTTTTTTGCTCGCCACCCTGGCGAAGTGCTGAGTCGTGATGAGCTTATTGATAATGTCTGGACTCGCAACGTTGTCACCAGTCACGTCGTGACGCAGAGTATTTCTGAACTGCGCAAGTCGTTGAAAGATGGTGATGATAGCAAACTGGAATATATTGCTACAGTACCTAAACGCGGCTATAAACTGACGGTGCCGGTCATCTGGTGTACGGAAGACGGAGAAGCATTGACGCAGAATTTTTCCGTAGAAACAGAGTCCCTTTCCACCCCACCGGTAGACGCAGCGTCAGATGCTATTCCAAATGCGACATCGGAAAAATGCACGCGTGTGAACGCGTTTATTGTCTGGGTACTTTTTTTGTTAGCGCTCGGGAGTTGCGTGGCGCTGGTAGCTTTATCGACTCTGGAATCACGTCCACCCGTTGCGAAGGCACGATTACTACTTAACCCGCGTGATATTGATATTCATCTGCTCACCGGCAATACCTGTAACAACTGGTCGTCTCAACACGCGTATGCCATTGGGTTAGGGAGTCTGATTACCACTTCGCTAAATACCTTCTCCACCTTTATGGTGCATGATAAAACCAACTACAACATTAATGAGCCGAGCAGTTCCGGAAAAACGTTGACCATTGAGTTTGTGAATCAACGTCACTATCGCGCCCAGCAGTGCTTTATGTCGGTTAAGGTGGTGGATAACGCAGATGGTTCGACGATGATGGACAAGCGCTATTTCGTGACTAGCGATAATCAACTGTCAATTCAGAACGATCTGCTGAGTAGCCTGTCGGAGGTGCTGAAGCAGCCGTGGCCGGCACGTATGCAGGAGATGTTAAGGCAATTTCAACCTTCGCAGAGCATTGCCCTTACTTATTTTTATCAGGCACATCAACTATTAATGAACGGAGATGTTGATTCACTGAAAAGAGCCAGTAGTTTACTTGATGATGTGAATAAACTGTCTCCGGATTTTACCTATGCCTGGGCAGAAAAAGCGCTGGTGGATGTATTACGCCATTCACAGCAGCCGTTGACCGATAAACAGTTGGTTGATCTTTATAGTGAAATAAGTCGCGTAGGGAATATGCCAGTAATTAAAGATATGGCCATATTTTATCAAATTAAAACAGTAGACATGTTGAGCAAAGGAAAAGTGGATGAAGCCTATCAGGCCATTAATGCCGGGATTGATCTGGAAATGTCATGGATGAACTATGTGCTGTTAGGTAAAGTCTATGAAATGAAAGGGCAGAACCGGGAGGCTGCCGATGCCTATCTGACAGCATTTAATTTACGTCCAGGTGAGAATACATTTTACTGGATTGAAAATGCGGTATTCCAGACCTCGGTTACCCGCGTAGTACCCTATCTCGATAACTTTCTCGCTTCAGAATAAGTAAATTCTCATCATGGTCATTATTTTGAGCATAATGAGGTTAATATTGTGTTTCTTATAATATACCTGGTTGTTTTATTTCTTGGCTCATCTTTTGAAATTGCAACATTTTCGCAACAGGTGATGGTGTTTTTAACCTTCTGTAAATAAACAATATTTATCTTTTTATGATGTCAACTTGCCATCCTGATATGTTACGAGAAAAAGGTCAATATATCATTTGTTTGATGTTTTTAATTATTTCACTTTATCTTTATGACTTATTTTTCATCCGGACGTAATCTGGTTTGGAGTTGGTCGGATCAATAAAAATTTATCATCATGATCTGTGCCTCCAAATAAACGTAGGAGAAAAGAAAACATGAGTTCAGCGAAGAAGATAGGGCTGTTTGCCTGTACCGGTGTAGTAGCCGGTAATATGATGGGGAGCGGTATTGCACTATTACCTGCAAACCTGGCCAGTATCGGTGGTATTTCTATCTGGGGATGGGTGATTTCTACTATTGGCGCAATGTCACTGGCTTACGTTTATGCCCGTCTGGCGACCAAAAACCCACAACAGGGAGGGCCAATTGCTTATGCTGGTGAAATATCACCGGCATTCGGTTTTCAAACTGGTGTGCTTTATTATCATGCAAACTGGATTGGTAACCTGGCTATCGGAATTACCGCCGTTTCTTATTTATCGACATTCTTTCCTGTGTTAAATAACCCAGTGCCAGCAGGGATTGCCTGTATTGCTATCGTATGGATTTTTACTTTTGTTAATATGCTCGGCGGAACATGGGTTAGCCGATTGACGACGATTGGGTTGGTACTGGTACTTATTCCGGTTGTGATGACGGCGATTGTCGGCTGGCACTGGTTTGATGTTGCCACTTATCAGGAGAACTGGAATACCTCTCACGCTACGGATAGTCACGCGGTTATCAAAAGTATCTTGCTCTGCCTGTGGGCTTTTGTGGGGGTGGAATCGGCAGCGGTCAGTACCGGCATGGTGAGCAATCCGAAACGTACCGTGCCATTGGCTACGATGCTGGGTACAGCGATGGCCGGTATTGTCTATATTGCCGCAACTCAGGTTATGGTCGGTATGTATCCTGCCTCTAAGATGGCCGCATCCGGCGCGCCATTTGCCATCAGCGCTTCAACCATACTCGGCGGCTGGGCTGCACCGATGGTGTCCGCTTTCACCGCCTTCGCCTGCCTGACATCTCTGGGTTCATGGATGATGCTGGTGGGTCAGGCTGGCGTGCGTGCGGCTAACGATGGTAATTTCCCTGCGGTATATGGTGAAGTCGATAGCAACGGTATTCCGAAAAAAGGCTTGCTGCTGGCGGGAGTAAAAATGACTGCGCTGATGGTACTTATTACGCTGATGAATTCCACTGGCGGTAAAGCGTCAGATTTATTCGGGGAGCTGACCGGCATCGCGGTGTTACTGACCATGCTGCCTTATTTTTATTCCTGTGTTGATCTGATTCGTTTTGAAGGTATTAACATTCGCAACTTTGTCAGCCTGATTTGCTCGATTCTGGGCTGTGTATTCTGTTTTATCGCGCTAATGGGGGCAAGTTCCTTTGAGCTGGCGGGTACTTTTATCGTCAGTCTGATTATCTTGATGTTTTACGGTTGCAAAATGCATCAGCGCCAGAGTAGCGACAATTCCACTGATAACAACGCTGCCAGCGCGCATTAATCAGTAAAGTAACCCTATTCCTGAGGCCCTTTCCATAATCTGCCACAACGTGGCGGGAGGGGGATTCTATATCCGGAGATTTGACTATGAACGTTATTGCTATTATGAATCACATGGGCGTTTACTTCAAAGAAGAGCCCATCCGTGAATTGCATCGCGCGCTTGAACACCTTGATTTCCGTATTGTGTATCCGAATGATCGTGATGATTTATTGAAACTTATTGAAAACAATGCGCGACTGTGTGGCGTTATTTTTGACTGGGATAAATATAATCTTGAGTTGTGTGAAGATATCAGCAAAATGAACGAATATATGCCATTGTATGCCTTTGCTAATACTTACTCTACGCTGGATGTGAGCCTGAATGATTTGCGTATGCAGGTGCGTTTTTTTGAATATGCGTTAGGTGCAGCGGAAGATATCGCCAGCAAAATAAAACAAAATACTGATGAGTATATTAATACAATTCTGCCGCCGCTGACTAAAGCGCTGTTTAAATATGTACGTGAAGGCAAATACACCTTTTGTACTCCCGGCCATATGGGCGGTACCGCGTTCCAGAAAAGCCCGGTAGGTAGCATTTTCTACGATTTCTTTGGTTCTAATACCATGAAATCCGATATCTCGATTTCGGTTTCCGAACTGGGTTCTTTATTGGACCACAGCGGCCCACACAAAGAAGCTGAAGAGTATATCGCTCGCGTTTTTAATGCGGAACGCAGCTACATGGTGACCAATGGCACCTCTACCGCCAATAAAATTGTTGGAATGTACTCTGCGCCAGCGGGTAGCACCGTGTTGATTGACCGCAACTGCCACAAATCGTTGACCCATCTAATGATGATGAGCGATATTACGCCAATCTACTTCCGTCCTACCCGTAATGCTTACGGTATTCTTGGCGGCATTCCGCAGAGTGAGTTCTTGCACGCGACTATCGCTAAACGCGTGAAAGAGACGCCAAACGCCACCTGGCCGGTATATGCGGTGATCACGAATTCCACTTACGATGGCCTGCTGTACAACACTGATTACATCAAAAAAAACCTGGATGTGAAATCTATTCACTTTGACTCTGCATGGGTGCCTTACACCAACTTCTCGCCAATTTACGCAGGTAAATGTGGGATGAGCGGCGACCGCGTCGAAGGGAAAGTGATTTACGAAACCCAGTCCACGCACAAACTGCTGGCGGCATTCTCTCAGGCTTCCATGATTCATGTGAAAGGTGATGTTAACGAAGAAACCTTTAATGAAGCTTACATGATGCATACCACCACGTCTCCGCATTATGGTGTAGTGGCTTCCACGGAAACCGCTGCGGCAATGATGAAGGGCAACGCCGGTAAGCGCCTGATTAACGGTTCTATAGAGCGTTCAATCAAATTCCGCAAAGAGATTAAACGCCTGAAAGGCGAGTCTGAAGGCTGGTTCTTTGACGTCTGGCAGCCGGAACACATTGATGATCCTGAATGTTGGCCGTTACGTTCTGATAGCGCATGGCATGGTTTTAAAAACATCGACAACGAACATATGTATCTCGACCCAATCAAAGTCACCCTGCTGACTCCGGGGATGAAGAAAGATGGCACTATGGATGCGTTCGGGATCCCGGCCAGCATTGTGGCGAAATATCTCGACGAACATGGCATCGTGGTGGAAAAAACCGGTCCGTATAACCTGTTATTCCTGTTCAGTATCGGTATCGACAAAACGAAAGCGCTGAGTCTGTTACGTGCGCTCACCGATTTTAAACGCGCGTTCGATCTCAACCTGCGGGTGAAAAACATGTTGCCGTCACTGTATCGGGAAGATCCTGAATTCTATGAAAATATACGTGTTCAGGAACTCGCGGAGCGTATTCACCGACTGGTTGCGCATCATAACCTTCCGGATCTGATGTTCCGCGCGTTTGAGGTACTGCCAACTATGATGATTACGCCATACGCCGCGTTCCAGGAGGAGTTGCACGGTCAGACTGAAGAAGTTTATCTCGAAGAGATGGTGGGCCGCGTCAACGCGAATATGATCCTGCCGTATCCACCTGGTGTTCCGTTGGTTATGCCGGGTGAAATGATTACTGAAGAGAGTCGCCCTGTACTGGAATTCCTGCAGATGCTGTGTGAAATCGGTGCTCATTATCCGGGATTCGAAACTGATATTCACGGCGCCTATCGTCAGGCAGATGGCCGATATACTGTCAAAGTATTGAAAGAAGAGAACAATAAATAATTGATGTTTAACAGGGAGGTGGTTTATCGCTTCCCTTTTTTCAAGGGGCAAGGAGAACATATTTGCAACCACGCGCTGTGGTATATCGCTTTCCTGAGACGGCCTGATATGCGGTTCAGGGGGTTGATACCGCTGAGCAGCAGCGCGTCGGCGTGTTCATTCTCGCTTTGTTAACCGTCGTTGCTTGTCGCGTGGGTATACACGGTACGGCTATCCGGGAATGTCCTGGAGACGGCGTCATAGTACCGGGATGCTGATGCAGGCGTTAATACTCAAAACTGGGGTCTGAACTGTCGTGAATTATCACTTATTGTATTGAATATTAATACAAAAATAATAAATCCATGGTTGAGTGAAATCAGCCAGAAGTGAAACCTGTCTCGTTAAGATTGTTCCGTAATAATGGCACCAGAAACAGATCTCGCCGGATAGTGAACTGGTTCAATTATCGAAACAAGCTTGCAAGCAGGGTTATGAGGAACCAATATGTCTGAACAACAAGTACAAGGTGTCGATGAGGCACTTGATCTCAATAATGAACTGAAAGCCCGCCGTGAAAAGCTGGCTGCACTGCGTGAGCAGGGTATCCCGTTCCCGAATGATTTTCGTCGTGACCACACCTCTGACCAACTGCACGCTGAGTTCGATGCGAAAGAAAACGAAGAGCTGGAAGCGCTGAACGTTGAAGTTGCCGTTGCTGGCCGTATGATGTCCTGTCGTATCATGGGGAAAGCCTCTTTTGTGACGCTACAGGATGTCGGCGGCCGCATTCAGCTGTATATCGCCCGTGACGATCTGGTGGAAGGGGTCTACAACGAGCAGTTCAAAAAATGGGACCTCGGGGACATCATCGCGGCGCGCGGTAAGCTATTCAAAACCAAAACCGGTGAACTCTCCATCCATTGCAGCGAACTGCGTCTGCTGACTAAAGCCCTGCGCCCGCTGCCGGACAAATTCCACGGCCTGCAGGATCAGGAAGCGCGCTATCGTCAGCGCTACCTGGACC